>NZ_CP081864.1:1235607-2471215 GCF_019797845.1 Symbiopectobacterium purcellii
CTTTGCCTTCCTGATGCGCTTCAGGTAAGGGGGGCTCGGGGGCTGTCAGACACAGGTCGCCGGTGGTGACTTTCAGGTGTTCACGCGGTGTTTTCTCATGCCCGCTGCGTTCTGCCGTATAAGCCGATACAGTGCTCTGTCCCTGCTTGAGAGCTTCACGCGACTGCGCGGCTTTAAGCCAGGCGGGCGTCTCCAGTTTTACCGCGATGGGTCCGACGGCAAAACCGCGTACCAGCGTGGGCCCGTCTTTAAGCGTGATCGTCTGCGACTTGCTGGTTTCATCGGTCAATATTGCCTTTAGCCCTTTAAAGGCGACATTGTGTTCATCCCGGATATCAATCTCGATCCAGTTATCGTAACGTTCACAAGGGATGCAGTGCGGATCTGCGGCCATTAATTCACTCCCGTTAATTCAGCGTGCTGTGCCATCCAGTGGCGGATCTGTGCCAGTTCAGCTTCGGTCAACATCAGCGGCGTACGAATGCTTTCCAGTGGCAGCCCTGTCTGTACGGTTAGGGTGCCCGCCACCACGCCATCAAGTACATCGTCCTGAAGCTTGTCGATATTGGCTTGTCTGAGTACCGGAAAAATCGTGCTGGCGGGATCCGGATGTCGCTCCATCATCGTGGTCATGACCTGCCAAAAACGGCGACGAAGAATATAGGCGTGGCGATTTTCGTCATACAGCGCAGCAAGATGGTGTGAGTGGATAGCAAACCAGGGGGCTTTCAAGGGCACTGAACTGGGGAGGGCGGCATTACGCGTAAACGCGTGGCCGTCAATCCAGAGTCCAGAGCAGGGGCCCAGAATGGCATCCCGCTCGTTTGCCGTCATAGCGAGCAATATTGGCAAAAAAATACGTGGGTCAGCGAAACGAAATATGACGGCTTCCCCGTCTCTTATCACTTCGATCAGGCTTTGCCAGTGACGGCGAATAACCGCGAGCGGCTGGTCGCTGACCAGATAAAACCCGCTTGACGCCGGTGAGCCCGAAACAAACTCAGGCGAAGGTGCAGACAGCAGCCAGGGCCCCAACGCCGCTTGATCGCCAAATGCAGTACCGGCAAACAGCGGAAAGGCTTCCCCGTCGCTGAGTGCATAAAATCGGGTTACCGCTGTGGGATCTGCGGCACCGTCGACGATGGCAAGCAGGTGTCCACTCTGCTGCGTTTGCCACTCACTCACCTTCATGCGTCACCTTCCTTGGCGAGTTGGCAAGGCTTGGCAAGGGGAGCCATGGACACCATGCTTTTATGAATAGCCGGGGCAGGCAAGGTCGCGGGCGGTGCGGAGGGCACGACAACACCGCTCGGGAGTTCTGGGCTTTGTCCCGCCCAGCCAGAGCCGCTGCCTGCACGTCCTCCTGAGTTCATCTTGATGGCAGGGCCTACGACTGTCACTCCGCTGGGGTCAATCTTCACGAAGCTGCCGCCAACTTTCAGGGTTAACTCCGCCCCGGCCTCAAGCACCATTTTTGCCCCGGATTTCACGTGCACTTCCTGACCAGCTTCAACCAGCAAAGCCTGCCCCAGTTTTTGGTGCATCGAGGCATCCACCGTCAGTGAATGATCGCCTGTAACCTGAATGCGCATCTCGTTCTCTACGGTCAGGTGATCGTTGGCTTTAATCCGGGTGATGCGGTTGTTATCAATGTCCGCGTGGGCATCGTGCCGGATGTGCCAGACAACATCGTTCTCAATGCACGCGTTAAGATCCTTTTGTGCGTGCAGATAGACTTCCTCCTGTCCGGCCTGATCTTCAAAGCGCAGTTCATTGAACCCCTCTCCCTGATGTGTCTCGGTACGCAATACGGTACGGGTTTTGTGGGTCGGCAGGTCATAAGGAGGGCGCTGGGTAGCATGATAGGTTCTGCCCGTTACGATGGGCTGATCGGGGTCCCCTTCAAGAAAACTGACGATCACCTCATGACCAATACGCGGGATGGCAATCATGCCATACTGACTACCCGCCCAGCCCTGACTTACCCGCACCCAGCACGAACTCTGGTCATCGCTGGAACCGTATCTGTCCCACGGGAATTGCAGTTTCACCCGGCCGTGTTCATCACAGTAGATTTCTTCCCCAGCAGGACCAACCACCGTGGCGATTTGCGGGCCATCCACCATCGGTTTATAGGGTAAGACAACGCGCCAGGTGGTGTTGGCATTAATCACGTCAAAGCTGTTGGTGTAAGTGGTGGGCTCACCGCCACTCTCTTCTTCCAGTGCCTGCGGTTGTTGCCCCTGATGGGTAAGGGCCACCAGTTGCCAGTCGGTGTTGAGCTCAGGGTTAGGGTGCTCGGTCAGTGAGAAACGGCAGCCCGGCATCAATGCCGCTGCGTTGGATTCGCCAGTGCCCGTCATCGCGCCAGCACGTAATGCATCCAGCCGATAGCCCGTCAACGCTTTACCACTCGGGTCCTGCTTAAACCGTCCGGGATAGTCGAAGTGTTGGTAGCTCTCCTGCTGATGCGCCAGATCGCCGCTTCTCTTTTTGTGTGACAATCCATAAGCAGGTGTTTTGAAGCTGTAGTCTTTTAGTTCCACTTCTGCGGTGCTGACGGATTCGGTATAGCGAAAACGCCGAACATATTCCCCTTCACTCAACCCCTTTGCCGCAAGATTGAAAAATAGCTCAGGGCCCGCTGCCAGCGCTCTGGCATCATCAGCGAATACCACACGGTGTTTGCCAGCTTAAAACTCGTGAAAGAAGTACATCCCTTCCTCTGCCGCCAGCCGGGTGATAAACGCCAGATCGGTTTCGCGATACTGCACGCAGTATTCGCGTGGGGCATGCTCGTCGCGTAGCGCAAAGGCATAATCACTGATTCCCGCTTCTTGCAGCAGGATACTGATAATCTCGTGCGGTTTCTGTGACTGAAAGATACGCGCATTAGTACGTAAACTTAGCCGCCATAGTGCAGGGCGCACTCGCACCTGATAACGCGTGCGGCGAAAACCGGTATCACCCTGGGCAAAGGTGCTGACTATCCCATTGATCCGTCGCTGTAGGTTCCCTTGGTACCAGATGTACAACTCGCAGACGTGGTCGAGGACATCATCAAAGTTGATATCCGGCTGAGGACTCGCCAGATTCAACAACAGGGTAAACGGCTGATTTAATGCCTCGTCGAGCTGAAAATCCACCACGGCAAAGGTGGATTCAGGTAATCCGCCGATCTTGACCGTGAACTGCAATCCTGTGCTGTTTGCCAACGTTGTTCCCCTTGTTTCCCCATGATCAAAACCGCATCTGCGCTCAGGTCTGGGCTGGCAGAACTAAGGGCCGTATGGAACAAAAAAACCGGCACGGGGCCGGGTTAGCGGCGCTATCCCTTTGGACAGACGCTTTCGAGAGACAGGCAAAAACCATGCCGTTTTTTAATGTATTGTTTTTATTGATAATTAATCTATTGCTGAGGTGCGAATGTCAATTTTGCGCAAGAAGTTGCGCAGACCTCGTGAATCATTTGCAAACATTGCGCAGAAAGTGATTTATGCCAGGAAGTGAGCAAGAAATTGCGCAGAGTGCGCATTTATTCTGAAAGGGCGTTGGACTCATGAGCGTCACGGCGCAGCGCATTTTGAGCATTGCACCGAGTATATCGAACGCTTACAACTCCAATTCAATATCATTTACAGGCATGCAGCAGCAGGGCAAGATTTCATCTTGCTGTACACAGGCAAGGGGCGTTTGGCGATAGGCGACGCGGCCTTTCACCAGCCGTAAACGGCAGGCACCGCAATAGCCCGAGCGGCACTGATATTCCACCGGCACGCGGTGTTGTTCCAGCACGTCGAGTAACGAGGTGGCACTGTCGTTGTTGGCTAGCTGCGCGCCCGAGACGCGCAGTGTGATGGTTGAGGTGCTCATTGGCTTAGAGCTGGAAGTCACTCAGGTCATCGGCGTTGATTTCAGAATCAATTTGGCCGACCAGATAAGAACTCACTTCCACTTCCTGCGGAGCAACCTGCACGTTGTCAGAGACCAGCCAGGCATTAATCCACGGAATTGGGTTAGTGCGCGTTTGGAACGGCAATGGCAACCCCACCGCCTGCATGCGGATATTGGTGATGTATTCAACGTACTGACAGAGGATGTCTTTGTTCAGGCCAATCATCGAGCCGTCGCGGAACAGGTATTCCGCCCACTCTTTCTCCTGCTGTGCCGCCAGCACAAACAGGTCGTAGCATTCCTGCTGGCACTCTTCGGCGATTTGCGCCATTTCCGGATCGTCCTGGCCGGAGCGCATCAGGTTCAGCATATGCTGGGTGCCGGTCAGGTGCAGCGCTTCATCGCGGGCGATCAGTTTGATAATTTTGGCATTGCCTTCCATCAGTTCACGTTCGGCAAAGGCGAATGAGCAGGCGAAACTGACATAAAAACGAATGGCCTCCAATGCGTTGACGCTCATCAGGCACAGATAGAGCTGTTTTTTCAAGGCGTGCAGATTTACGGTGACGGTTTTACCGTTCACCTGATGCGTGCCTTCTCCCAGCAGATGGTAATAGCTGGTCAGTTCGATCAGATCGTCATAGAAAGCAGAGATGTCTTTTGCACGTTTCAGAATCTCTTCATTGGTGACGATATCATCGAACACCAGTGCCGGAGCGTTGACAATATTGCGGATGATATGGGTATAGGAACGGGAATGAATGGTTTCTGAGAATGCCCAGGTTTCTATCCAGGTTTCCAATTCAGGGATGGATATCAGCGGTAATAATGCGACGTTAGGGCTGCGTCCTTGAATGGAGTCCAGCAGCGTTTGGTATTTCAGATTGCTGATGAATATGTGCTTTTCATGTTCCGGCAGCGCCTGATAGTCGATGCGATCGCGAGACACATCCACCTCTTCCGGACGCCAGAAAAAAGAGAGCTGTTTTTCGATCAGCTTCTCGAATATCTCATATTTTTGCTGATCGTAACGCGCTACGTTAACGGACTGACCAAAGAACATTGGTTCCAGAAGCTGATCGTTTTTATTCTGTGAGAAGGTGGTATAAGCCATAGGGCTGTATCTCCAAAAAGGGACAGGAGGCGTTTGACCGCCTCCTGAAAAAAACTTACGTAAACAATATCCTATGCGGGAAACGGTTTAAATCTTGCAGGCACCGCCTTCGCAGCCGTCATCCTGTGCGTCGGTCAGGATATCTTCCTGAACGTCTTCCGCGCCGTCACGGGTGTTTTGATAATACAGCGTTTTTAACCCAAATTTATAGGCGGTGAGCAAGTCAGTCAGCAACTGTTTCATCGGCACTTTTCCTGACGGGAAGCGCGCCGGATCGTAGTTGGTGTTGGCAGAAATAGCCTGATCGACAAACTTCTGCATCAGTCCAACAAGTTGCAGATAGCCGTCGTTGTTCGGCATTTCCCACAGTAACTCGTAGGCATCCTTAAGGGTTTCATAATCCGGCACCACCTGGCGCAGAATACCGTCTTTCGACGCCTTGATACTGATATGTCCGCGCGGTGGTTCAATCCCGTTGGTGGCGTTGGAAATTTGTGACGAGGTTTCCGATGGCATCAACGCGGAGAGCGTGGAGTTACGCAGACCGTGCGTTTTGATACTGTCGCGCAGTGCTTCCCAATCATAATGCAACGGTTCGCTGCAAATGCCGTCCAGATCGCGCTTGTAGGTGTCAATAGGCAGCACGCCACGGGCATAGGTGGTTTGGTCAAACCACGGGCAGGCACCCTGTTCGCGCGCCAGCTCGTTTGAGGCTTGCAGCAGGTAGTACTGAATGGCTTCAAAGGTTTTGTGCGTCAGGTTGTTGGCGCTGCCATCGGAGTAGCGCACGCCGTTTTTCGCCAGATAGTAGGCAAAGTTGATAACACCGATGCCGAGCGTGCGGCGGCCCATGGCACCGCGTTTGGCCGCCAGAATCGGGTAATCCTGATAGTCCAACAGGGCGTCCAGCGCACGGACTGCCAGGCGTGCCAGATCTTCCAAATCATCCAGGCTATTCAATGCGCCAAGGTTGAATGCGGAGAGGGTGCAGAGCGCGATCTCGCCTTTTTCATCGTTGACGTCTTCCAGAGGATGGGTTGGCAGCGCAATTTCCAGACACAGGTTGGACTGACGCACCGGTGCGATGGTCGGTTCAAACGGGCTGTGGGTGTTGCAGTGATCGACGTGCTGAATGTAGATACGGCCTGTAGAGGCGCGCTCTTGCATCATCAGCGAGAACAGATCGACCGCTTTCATGGATTTCTTGCGGATGCTGTCATCTTTTTCATACTGCTGATACAAGCGTTCGAACTCGTCCTGATCGGCGAAAAACGCGTCATACAGGCCGGGCACGTCAGAGGGGCTGAACAGGGTAATTTCTTGCCCTTTGACCAGGCGCTGATACATCAGCTTGTTCAACTGCACGCCGTAATCGAGGTGACGGACGCGGTTGCCTTCCACACCACGGTTGTTTTTCAGCACCAGCAGGCTTTCCACTTCCAGATGCCACAGCGGGTAAAACAGCGTTGCCGCACCGCCGCGCACGCCGCCCTGTGAGCAGGATTTCACCGCGGTCTGGAAATGTTTATAAAACGGAATACAGCCAGTATGGAACGCTTCACCACCGCGAATCGGGCTACCCAGCGCACGGATACGACCGGCGTTAATGCCGATACCGGCACGCTGTGAAACGTATTTCACGATAGCGCTGGAGGTGGCGTTGATGGAATCCAGGCTGTCGCCGCACTCGATCAACACGCAGGAACTGAACTGGCGGGTCGGGGTACGCACGCCGGACATGATCGGCGTTGGCAGCGAAATCTTGAAAGTAGAAATCGCGTCATAGAAGCGTTTGACGTAATCCAGACGCGTTTCGCGCGGGTAACCGGAGAACAGACAGGCTGCCACCAGTACATACAGGAACTGGGCGCTTTCGTAGATGTCACCGGTGACGCGGTTTTGCACCAGATATTTCCCTTCCAACTGCTTGACCGCAGCGTAAGAGAAGGTCATGTCGCGCCAGTGATCGATGAAAGCGTCCATCTGAGCGAACTCTTCTGGCGTGTAGTCCTGCAATAAGTGGGTATCGTATTTGCCCAGTTCCACCATTTTGGTGACGTGATCGAATAACGTCGGCGGCTCAAACTGGCCGTACGCTTTTTTGCGCAAGTGGAAAATGGCCAAACGCGCGGCCAGATATTGGTAGTCCGGGCTGTCGCGTGAAATCAGATCGGCGGCAGCTTTAATAATGGTTTCATGAATATCGGCGGTCTTGATGCCGTCATAAAACTGAATGTGGGAGCGCAGCTCGACTTGAGACACTGACACATTGTGCAGGCCTTCTGCTGCCCAGGTAATCACCCGGTGAATCTTGTCCAGATTGATGCGTTCTTTGCTGCCATCGCGTTTGGTTACTAGCAGGCTCTGGTTCATGTGGTGTAGTACCTATCCGTGTTTCCTATTGCAATAGTGTTTTCCCGGATCGAAAACGCACACAACAGTCTAGTGCTGCGGTGTGTGGAGGAAACACTACATATAGGGGGTTTAGTTTAGAATGATAACAAGATAGTGAGAATTTTCGGCTATTGCAAGTGAACAAAACACACTGAAATTGTGGATAACATGGGGAGGAATTGTTACACAGTGGCTAAACGCCTGTAGCGTTGCGGCCTTAACTTTTGTCAATGGATGGGGATAAAAAAATAAAAAATTGATCGGTTGCCGCTTTTTTCCGCGCACAGAAAATTCTTAATTTGATCAGCGTCTAAGGTTATGACTGAAGAGGGAATGGCAGATTGGCGACGATATCACCAATCTGCGTTGTAAAGGCAAGCGGTGAAGCCAGCCAACGCTGGCTTATTCAGCATCGCGCTGCGTATGCAGCATATAGTTCACGTCCACATTAGGGCCCAGCGTAAAACGATCGCGCAGCGGATTATAGTGCAGACCGGTGATGTGCTGTTCCGCCAGTGAGGTGCCGTCCACCCAGTCCAGCAACTCTGCCGGGCGAATAAATTTTTTCGCGTCATGGGTGCCTTTAGGCACCATTTTCAGCACATATTCGGCGCCGAAAATCATCAACAGCCAGGCTTTGGCATTACGGTTGATGGTAGAGAAGAACACGTGTCCACCGGGTTTGACCAACGCGGCGCAGGCGCGCACCACTGATTGCGGATCTGGCACATGTTCCAGCATCTCCATACAGGTCACCACGTCATAGCGCCCGGCGTGTGCCGCCGCGTGAGACTCCACGGTTTCCTGCACATACTGCACGCTGACACCGCTCTCCAGCGCGTGCAGTCGGGCAACCTGCAACGGTTCGGCACCCATGTCCAATCCGGTCACCTCTGCCCCTTCGCGCGCCATGCTCTCAGCCAGAATGCCGCCGCCGCAGCCGACATCCAGCACCTGCTTGCCAAACAGCCCATCGGCGCGGCGCGCGATGTAGTCAAGTCGCAGCGGGTTGATGCGGTGCAGCGGTTTGAACTCGCCTTCCAGATCCCACCAGCGCGAGGCGACGGCTTCAAACTTGGCAATTTCATCATGATCGACATTCTGTGTCTGTGTTTCTGCGTTCATGCGGTATACAACCTTTTGTTATTCTCATCTGCGGTAAGTATATCGGGTGCAGGCAGGATGTAGTAGCGATTCTCCTTTTCGCCGTGGCGACGGGAAAGGGGGGGAATGAAAGAAAAGCGTCATTACTGGTGCGCGTATTTTCCCTGTGAGGTGGGTTTTGTGCTATCATTTTCCACCTTTTGAACTCGGGTTGATGCATTAATAGAGGGATAGCGGCTCCATGAGCGACCTTGCCAGAGAAATAACACCGGTCAATATCGAAGATGAGTTGAAAAACTCCTATCTGGACTATGCCATGTCCGTTATTGTCGGGCGTGCCTTGCCTGATGTTCGTGACGGCTTGAAACCCGTGCACCGGCGCGTGCTGTACGCGATGAGCGTGCTGGGAAATGACTGGAACAAACCCTATAAAAAATCGGCCCGTGTGGTCGGCGACGTTATCGGTAAATACCACCCGCACGGTGATTCCGCCGTGTATGAAACCATCGTGCGTATGGCGCAACCTTTTTCCCTGCGCTATATGTTGGTCGATGGTCAGGGCAACTTCGGGTCGATAGACGGTGACTCGGCGGCGGCCATGCGTTATACCGAAATCCGCATGTCGAAAATCGCCCACGAGCTGCTGTCGGATCTGGAAAAAGAAACGGTCGATTTTGTGCCCAACTACGATGGCACAGAACAGATCCCCGATGTCATGCCGACGCGTATTCCTAACCTGCTGTTAAACGGTTCTTCCGGTATTGCCGTGGGGATGGCGACCAACATTCCGCCCCATAACCTGACTGAAGTGATCGACGGCTGCCTGGCGTATATCGAAGATGAAAACATCAGCCTGGAAGGGTTGATGGCGCATATTAAAGGGCCGGATTTCCCGACCGCCGCGATCATCAACGGCAGACGCGGCATTGAAGAAGCCTACCGCACCGGGCGCGGCAAAATTTACATCCGCGCACGCGCCGAAGTGGAAGTGGACGATAAGAATGGTCGTGAGACTATTATCGTGCACGAGATTCCCTATCAGGTGAACAAAGCGCGTCTGATTGAAAAAATTGCCGAGTTGGTGAAAGAGAAACGCGTTGAGGGCATCAGCGCATTGCGCGATGAATCTGATAAAGACGGCATGCGTATCGTGATTGAGATCAAACGCGATGCCGTAGGTGAAGTGGTACTGAATAACCTCTACTCGCTGACTCAGCTTCAGGTCTCGTTCGGCATTAACATGGTGGCACTGCATCAGGGTCAGCCGAAGATCATGCCGCTCAAGGATATTCTGGTTGCCTTTGTTCGCCACCGCCGTGAAGTGGTGACGCGCAGGACCATTTTTGAACTGCGTAAAGCGCGCGAACGTGCCCATATTTTGGAGGGGCTGGCGGTTGCGCTGGCAAATATCGATCCGATCATTGAAGCGATTCGCAATGCGCCAAACCCGGCGGAAGCCAAAGCAGCATTGATTGCACGTGCGTGGGATCTGGGCAACGTTGCAGCGATGCTGGAACGTGCCGGTAACGATGCTGCGCGCCCGGACTGGCTGGAGCCGGAATTCGGGATTCGTGACGGTAAATACCACCTGACCGAGCAGCAGGCTCAGGCGATTCTGGATCTGCGTTTGCAAAAACTGACCGGTCTGGAACACGAAAAGCTGCTGGATGAATACAAAGAGTTGCTGTTGCAGATTGCCGAATTGCTGCGCATTCTGACCAGCCCTGAGCGTTTGATGGAAGTCATTCGTGAAGAGCTGGAAGCCATCAAGGCACAGTACAGTGATGCGCGTCGCACTGAAATTACGGCTAACAGCGCTGACATCAATATCGAAGACCTGATCAATCAGGAAGATGTGGTGGTCACGCTGTCCCATCAGGGCTATGTCAAATACCAACCGCTGAGCGATTATGAAGCGCAGCGTCGTGGGGGCAAAGGCAAGTCAGCGGCACGTATCAAGGAAGAGGATTTTATCGACCGTCTGCTGGTGGCTAACACCCATGACACGATCCTCTGCTTCTCCAGCCGTGGCCGCCTCTACTGGATGAAGGTGTACCAACTGCCGGAAGCGAGCCGCGGTGCGCGTGGGCGTCCTATCGTCAACCTGTTGCCGTTGGAGCCGGAAGAGCGCATTACTGCGATTCTGCCGGTGCGTGAATACGAAGAAGGTCAAAACGTGTTTATGGCGACCGCCAGCGGTACGGTGAAGAAAACGGCGCTGACCGAGTTTAGCAATCCGCGTTCGAAAGGGATTATTGCCGTTAACCTCAATGAGGGCGATGAACTGATCGGCGTTGATTTGACGGACGGTGAGAACGAAGTGATGCTGTTCTCTGCCGAAGGCAAGGTAGTGCGCTTCTCTGAAGCGGCAGTGCGTGCCATGGGACGTACCGCTACCGGTGTTCGCGGTATCAACCTTCAGGGTGACGATCGCGTTGTGTCTCTGATCGTGCCGCGCGGTGAAGGCGATATCCTTACCGTCACGCAAAACGGCTTCGGTAAGCGTACTGCGGTGAGTGAATACCCGACCAAATCCCGTGCGACCAAGGGCGTTATCTCTATTAAAGTGAGCGAGCGTAACGGTCAGGTTGTTGGTGCGGTGCAGGTCGATGAGCTGGATCAGATCATGATGATCACCGATGCAGGTACGCTGGTGCGTACCCGTGTCTCTGAGGTCAGCATCGTAGGCCGTAACACCCAGGGCGTGACGCTTATCCGCACCGCGGAAGACGAAAACGTAGTAGGGTTGCAACGTGTTGCTGAGCCGGTCGAAGATGAAGAGCTCGACAGCGTGGCAACTGCGCCGGGTGAAATCGCGGAAGAAGAAGACGGCATTGATGATGCTGAAACCGACGACGATGTGGCTGACGACGAATAATCGCGAGCTACATCGATGAAACAAAAGCCAGCACCTCAGATGCTGGCTTTTTTTATGCGCTCTCGGTACTGTATCGACACGCCTTTCCCCTGCAACCCTTTACCTACTTGATGGAATAACTTTGAAATACCTCGCTTCATTTCACACGACGCTGAAAATTTCCCGCTACCTGTTCAGGGTGCTGGCGATGATGTTATGGATGCTGGGGGCGCTGATTTCCATCTTCTATTTCAGCAAGGTACTCAACGATAAAGAAGCTGAGTTACGCCTGGAATATAACCAGAGCTACGATCAGTCGCAGGAGTATATTCGTCGCACCACGGACATCGTGCGGGAACTACGCTACGTGGCTGTCAGTCATGTCAATATGGCGCCCGCGCATGCCACGCCGCCTGCCGCGAATACCCTGCGTACACCGCTGCTTTCGCTCTATCCTTTAACCACAGGTGCAGACTGCCAGACGATCTATCAGAGCCAAAAAGGGCAGTTGGATGCCGTCAGCGCATTTTTTACCGATTGGCAGGATAACTTCTCCACGGTATACGATCTGAACCGGGTGTTTTTTGTCGATGGTGCCTGGCAGTGCATGATGGATTTTGGTATCCGTAATCAGGCACTGGATCGCGATAATTTATTGCAGAACCTGCAAGAACGGTTTGCCGATAAAAAGCATGCGACGCAGGGCGAATGGCGCGATGAAACGGTGTATTGGATAACCCCGGCCTCCGATCCCGACATTGGCTATCTGTATGCCATTACGCCGATTTATAAAGGGGATCGGCTGGAAACCCTGATGGGTATCGAGCAAACCATTCGTCTGGATGATTTTGTCGCTGCGGGTAAATTTACGGTCGGTGCCAAACTGCTCGATCAGTTTAATCAACCGTTGCTGCAATTTACCGATAAAGAGCGCAACGGATCGTTGACGTCCAGCTATCCGAACGATCGTACCTATTTTGGTTATGTGGACGGTTACGACGAAATTATTCTGAAGAAGGCCTTACCGCCAACCACTTTTAATATCGTCTATTTCATGCCGTTCAGCGTGCTGCTGTCGCAGTTAAACGCGCTGATTGTCAACATCGTGTTGTTAAACCTGCTCTCCGCGCTGGTGCTGTTTATTCTCGCCTGGACGTTCGAACGCAAGATGTTTCTGCCTGCGCAGATTAATGCGTTTCAACTGGAAGAGAACGAACAGTTTAACCGTAAGATCGTGGCTTCTGCGCCAGTAGGTATCTGTATTTTGCGCATCAATGACGGCACTAACCTGCTAAGTAACGAACTGGCGCATAACTACCTGAATTTGTTAACCCATGAAGATCGGCTCAAGATCACGCGCATTATCTGTGAACAGCAATCAAAATATGTCGATGTGGTCACCAGCCGGAACCACCATCTGCAAATCAGTTTCGTTCATTCGCGCTATCGCAATGAAAATGTGGCGATTTGCGTGCTCTCCGATGTGAGTGCACGGGTGAAAATGGAAGAGTCTCTGCAAGAAATGGCCAATGCCGCTGAACAGGCAAGCCAGTCAAAATCGATGTTTTTGGCTACGGTCAGCCATGAACTGCGCACACCGCTGTACGGGATTATCGGTAATCTGGACTTGCTCCGTACTAAAAGCCTGTCGAAAGATGCTAATCGATTAGCGGCGGCGATGCAGAACTCCTCAGCGCTGCTGCTCAAAATCATCAGCGATATTCTCGACTTTTCCAAGATAGAGTCGGAACAGCTTAAAATCGAACCGGCTATTTTTACGCCACAGGAAGTGGTTAGCCATATCACCAGCAACTATCTGCCTCTGGTGGTGCGAAAAAACCTGACGCTCTACTGCTTTATCGATCCGTCGGTGCCGGCAACCTTGTCGGGTGATCCGGTACGCTTGCAGCAGGTACTCTCTAATCTGGTGAGCAATGCGATTAAATTTACCGATACCGGCTGCATCATCTTTCAGGTGTGTTGCACCGACGGCTATCTCGAGTTTTGGGTACGTGACACTGGCGTGGGAATTAATCCCCGCGAGGCGCTCAAGCTGTTCGATCCCTTTTTCCAGGCGGGCAGCGGCGTTCAGCGCCATTTTCAGGGAACCGGATTGGGGTTAGCCATCTGCGAAAAGCTGGTGAATCTGATGGATGGCGACATGTCATTGATATCGGAACCCGGGCTGGGCAGTCAGTTTGGCATTCGTATTCCGCTCTACCAGGCACATTACGTCGTCCCGACGGTCAGCGATGCGCTCCGGCAGAAAACCTGCTGGCTGCGGATGCGTAATGCCAGTCTTGAGCACAACGCGCTCAGTTTGCTGCATCAATATGGCCTCTCTGCTACCCGTTATTCTGACCAGGCTGTGCAGGAAGATGACATTGTCATCAGCGATTATCCGCAGGCTACGCCGCCGCTTTCGCGCTTTAGCGTGTTATTCAGTCACGTGCACATCGGCAGCGCGCAGGAGAGTGAGGCAGGGCACTGGGTTATCAGCACCGCCGGATTGCCGGATTTGCCGGCGCTGCTGGAACGCTTGTGCCGCAATAAAGAGGGGGAAGAGGAAACCCTGGCCGTGCTGAATACGCGCGCCCAAACGCACTATAACCTGGTGGACAATAGCGACATCTTGATTCTGGTGGTAGACGATCATCCGATCAACCGTCGTTTGCTCGCCGATCAGCTTGGGTCATTGGGTTATCAGGTCATTACCGCTAATGATGGCGTGGATGCGCTAAGCGCGCTGGCGAAGCAAACGGCGGATATCGTGCTGACCGATGTCAACATGCCGAATATGGATGGCTATACGTTGACCCGTACCTTGCGTGCACAGCGCTGGGACGCGCCCGTCATTGGTGTCACCGCCAACGCGCTCGCGGAAGAACGACAACGTTGTTTGGCGGCGGGGATGGACAACTGTTTATCGAAACCGGTTACGCTGGATGTGTTACAACAGTGTTTGTCGCAGTACAGTCTTCACGTGCGTGAAAAGCGGGGTAGCGCGACGTAAGCGTGTTTACGGTGATGTTCGTCGTTCCTGAGTCAGCAGGAACGACGGATCGATCGCTGAAAGGGATGGCTGAGTGCTTATGCACTTTCTCCCGGTTCGGCACCGTTGATGGAAGAGAGGTATTTCAGCAGGGCAATATCGTTATCAACACCCAGTTTGGTCATGGCCGATTTTTTCTGGCTGCTGATGGTTTTGATACTGCGGTTCAGCTTTTTAGCAATCTCCGTCACCAAAAAGCCTTCTGCAAACAGGCGCAGCACTTCACTCTCTTTCGGTGACAGGCGCTTGTCACCGTAACCGCTGGCGCTGATTTTTTCCAGCACCTTGGCAACGCTATCCGGGGTGAATTTCTTGCCCTTTTGCAAGGCAGCCAGCGCTTTGGGCAAATCAGTTGGTGCCCCTTGCTTCAATACAATGCCTTCGATATCAAGATCCAACACCGCACTTAAAATGGCGGGGTTGTTGTTCATGGTCAGCACAATGATTGCCAGATGGGGGAAATGGCGTTTGATGTATTTGATAAGCGTGATGCCATCACCGTATTTATCGCCAGGCATGGATAAATCGGTAATTAATACGTTGGCATCCAGTTTCGGCAGATGATTGATCAGTGCTGTTGAGTCTTCAAACTCACCCACCACGTTAACCCACTCAATTTGTTCAAGCGATTTTTTAATGCCAAAAAGGACAATCGGATGGTCGTCAGCGATAATTACGTTTAAATTACTCATCGTTTTATTTACTCGTCTTGTTGGCCATTAGGCTGCAATAATACACTGACAAGTTCGTCGATCTCATCAATATCGTGTTTGATTTCTTCGCTCGCCTGTTCGGTAATATGCCGCTCAAGTTGTTCACACAATTGTTTGCCAGGGTGCAGATTTAGCATGGCAAACACACCCTTAAGTCGATGCGCCGTTTGTGCCAGCGTTAAAAAGTCGCCTGTTTCTGCATCAGTATACAGTTTGACAATGTCATCGGGTACCGTTTCAACGAACAGCGAAAAATAGTCGCTGGCTTTTAGTTGTCGGGCGTATTCTTGAATATCCGTTGGCGCAGCATCGTGCGTAGCGACCTCAAATTGTTGCTCAATCAACGCCAACAATGCATCTTGCAGTAGCTGACTGATATTATAATTGGTACGTAATCGACGCGGTGCCAATAAGGTCACCTCGGTATCCTCACCGTTCACCAGCAGCGTGTTATCTGCCATTTTTGCTTCATCATCGACAATACGCAGATCGAACTCCTGAGGCATTTGACGCTCATCGGCGTTGACGCATTCGGCCCCCCAACTGGAGAGCAGATGCTGTACGATCTGCCGTACCTCATTGGCGGTGATGTCTAACAGCACCGTCATGTCTTCCAGCAGTTTTTCGTCTTCATCTCCGCTGTTAGCGCTGGCGGGCAGCGTGACCGTTAAGTGGTAGTGCGTGCCGAGATCTTGTTTGCAGGAGATACTCAAATCGCCGCCAAGTTTGCGTGCAAGTTGATGGCACAGAAACAGCGCAAAACCCGAATTCTGTTGGGCGCGATCCGCCGCTGGCGCTGTTATCCAGGGGTGGCGCAGATTATCCAGTTCTGCTGCTGACATGCGAGTGCCGGTATCGCTGAGCCGGATAGCGATTTTGTCCGCCTGCTGGGCATCCGCTTCCAGCGTGAAGGTTATCTTGCCGTAATCTGTATTGGTGATAGCGTAATCGAGCAACAACAGCAGCGCTTTTTGCAGCATGGCCATGTCGCCCACATACAAACGTTGCGGCTCTAAGCGGTAGTGATGAAACAGATGCAATCCTTTTTGCGAAAGACGCGGCAGGCTGGTGAGCAGCAAGCTATCCATCATCGCAAGGGGAGAAAACGGCACCACGTCCGGTTGCCATGTATCGCTGTCGAGCCGGTCGTGGAGCGCAATATTGTCCAGCAGCGCGATGGTTTGCGCTGTTTCATCCGAGGCTTTACGTAACAGTTTGGCGCGCACATCGTCGTCCACCGTTTGTGCCACGGACCGTAAATGTTGCTGCAAGGCCTGCATTGGCGTATGCAGCTCCTGACGAAGATGGGTTAACAGCCGTTGGCGTGCCAGCACGTTTTTATCATATTCGCGTTGTGCCAATTGCATCTTTTTATGCACCAGGATTTCTTTATCCTGCTCGCGAATCAGAAACAGATTGTGCTCTGGCATTTGCGGGTGACTGAACTGCAAAATCTCGTACATCTCGTTATTGATGGTTGCCTGCACCACGCCCTGATGCTCGCGTGCCATCGCGGCGATTTTCTCCAAACTTAAATGGGGCAACAGATGCTCGGCAATGGCATTTTGTACCACCACGCGGTTGGCAGAAAAATCATAGACCAGAATACCAATCGGGATGCGTTTAACGATCTCCTGATAAAGCGCCTGCTGTTTGCGCAAGCGCGGTGAGGGATCGTCGCGCGCATCGCGGTTAGGCTGGCGCCACAGGTAGAACCCAGTGAGGGCCAGCGCCAACAGCGCCAGATTCAACAGCAGCAACCAGATATTATTACGCGCCATATCGGCTGCGAATTGCCGCAGAGGTAACTGATAAACGATGTTGACCGGCGCGTTAACCAGCGGTGCGGCTACCTCTAGCAGCGAACCGTTTAACTGAACACGGGTGGTATCTTCGTTGTTGGTGAATGCTTCACTGCTGGTGCCCACGGTGTCTGCGCGCAGGATGAAGTTGTCGCGCGACAGCGTATGTGGGATCAGATCGTTGATGGGCAAATCAAAGGCAATGATGGTTGCCAGATGGCCCGGCTGGTTGAACGTGGTGCGCAGCGTAAAATAGTAGTCATTGTAAAAGCGCAGCTTGCGGATGGGGGAGAAGCTTTCGCGTTCATCGAGCGCGTTTGACTGTTGCAGCATCTCTGTGCGCCGGGCTTCGGCAATCGCCGTGATATAGCTGCCGCGAAACTGTGCGGAAATGTCTTTCAGTATCTGCGTGGAAATCATGCTCAGGCTGTTATCTACACCGTTAAGGTAGTACATGGAGTAGATATCGCTCTCAGCACCCCACAGGATATCAAGATAACGTGAAATCTTGCGCACCGCGCTCAGCGTTGATTTATCGTGCTGACCAAAGATGAGCGCATCGGTTTTCTGACCGTTTTTTTCCACATAGAACACATCCGGCAGCAAACTGATGGCATTGACGTTATCTTCTCCGCCAGCGGCGGCGTCGTTGTTCAGATTGCTATAGATTTGGTAGGTAAAAAAGCGATAGGTATCGATGCGCTTTTGCATCCCGAGCGCGAGGGTGTTGAGCGTAGCCTTTTTCTCTGCCAACCAGTTGTTCACGATATTGTAGCTCAGCGTGCCGGTTGTCAGCAGTAGCAGCAGCGCAAACAGGGTAAGGTAGCGAAGCAGACTCGCAGGCATGATAACAGTTCCTACTTGGCAGAGCGTAAGATGAGAGAATGAAATGCACTGACCTCAGCCAGCAACAAATAAGGACAACCTGGGCCTTGTGCGGTCTCTTTTGTCTCCGCGTTCTCGATTTGGCCTTGCGCTTCTCGCGTTACTTTGCCCATGTTCCACGCACCACCTTCTCTTTGTCCGGCTCCCTTTTTATCATAACTTCCTCACTGAATCGAAACTTCCTTAACCCCGTAGTGTAACTTCTAATATTAATCGGAACAGTTAACCCTTTTTGCTGTGATATTCGCCAATGGTGAGAGGGGATCCTCAGGAGGTCGTAAGCATAGGGGCAAAAAAAAGCCGGTAAAAACCGGCTAAAGGATCGGAAATTGGGAAATAAATGATGATAGCAACGCTATTTTACCGCGTTGTGTTCGGCGCTTTTGTCGATTGATGCGATTAATTATTGCGCGATAGCATCCGTAATGCACAGCACCCATTTGCTGTTGTGATTGTTTACAATGATTTGACCGTGGATAGCACGTAAGCCTGTCTCACATCATCCGCTTTTTGCCGTATAATCCCGTGCTTTACGTTTGAGCTTTGGGGTAAGGGTGAAACAACTTTCTCACTTGTTGCGTCGTATGCAGCAGGTATTGCGTGAACCGCAGCCAGCATTGCCGGGAAGCCGACAACTCGTCGTCTCTTTGTCCATGGATGTCGCGGCGGCAGAAGAGAGTGAGCCATCATTGTTGCCCTGGTTGGCCACCCAGCCCGTTTATCCCCAGTTTTACTGGCAGCACCGGCAGGAGCCGGAAGAGGCTGCTGTGTGCGGTATCGTGCGCGGTTTTCGCCATGTCAGTGATGCCGAAAGTTTTTTTCAGCATTATCGCAGTGCGCCAGATGTGCGTGTCTGGGGCCTCAACGGTTTTGAGCGTACCACTGCGGATGGGGGAGAATCGGCTGACTACCTCTTTTTACCGCGCGTTGAAGTCATTCGTCAGGGTAACCAGCTAAGTCTCAAGGTGAATGTGTTCAGTGAGACCTCATTGCAGGCGGATGCCGATGAAGCCGCTGCATTTATCAAATTCCTGCTGCCTGCGCATCCTATTGCGCCGCTGACCAGCCGCATTGTCGCGCAAGAGCACCACCCTTCGCGGGAAGGGTGGGTTAGCATGCTCGAACAGGCATTGGCGAGTATCGCTGCTGATGAGATGGAAAAAGTGGTGTTGGCGCGCTGTACCACGCTGACGTTGTCGCAGCCGCTGCGCGAGGCAAGTATGATGGCTGCCAGCCGCGCCGCCAATCATCGTTGCTTCCACTTTATGCTGGCCCACAATGCAGAACAGGCTTTTATGGGCTCCAGTCCTGAGCGCCTTTATTTACGTCAGGGGACCACCCTGAACACGGAAGCACTGGCCGGAACGGTTGCCAGCGATGACAATGACCGCACCGCCGAGACGCTGGCGCAGTGGTTAATGAACGACAGAAAAAACCAGTGCGAAAACCAATTCGTGGTGGAGGATATCAGCCAGCGGTTGCAGCAATCCGCCGCTACGTTGGATGTTATGCCCCCGGAAGTGATAAGGTTGCGTAAAGTGCAACATTTGCGCCGCGCGATCCGCGCCACGCTGCATCAGGCTTCTGATACCGCCTGCCTGAATGATTTGCAGCCGACAGCGGCGGTGGCTGGTTTGCCCCGTCAGGCAGCGCGTGCGTTTATTCGTCAGGTCGAGCCGTTTACGCGCGGCTGGTACGCGGGTTCTGCCGGTTATCTTTCTCTGGCGCAGGCCGAATTTTGCGTTGCCTTGCGATCAGCAGAGATCAATGGCGATAAAATCAACCTCTATGCCGGTGCAGGCATTTTGCCGGGATCTGATCCAGAGCAAGAATGGGTTGAGCTGGATAACAAAGCAGCAGGGTTAAAGACGCTATTCGACGGCGAAGTGTCATAGTTTTGTTTTATCTTTGTTGTGCAGAGTGCGGGTTTATATCAAAGTCAGTCTCATGAAAAAAAATATAATAAGCGGCATATCCTGAAATCAGAGCAGTCGAGTCCACCATGTCAACAAGTGTATTTAATCGTCGCTGGGCCACATTATTGCTTGAGGCGTTGACTCGTCATGGCGTTCGCCATATTTGCATCGCGCCGGGCTCGCGCTCAACACCGTTAACGCTGGCGGCGGCTGCGCATGCCTCGGTAATCTGCCATACCCATTTCGACGAACGTGGGCTGGGCCATCTTGCGCTTGGCTTAGCCAAGGCATCGCGTGAACCCGTGGCGATCATCGTGACGTCGGGTACGGCTACTGCCAATCTTTATCCAGCGATCATCGAAGCTGGGTTGACCGGCGAGCGACTGGTGGTGCTGACGGCCGATCGTCCGCCCGAATTGATTGACTGTGGGGCCAATCAGGCCATTCGCCAGCAGGGTATGTATGCTTCTCACCCTACTCAGGTGCTCAATCTGCCGCGCCCAACGCCGGATTTGCCCGCGCGCTGGCTGGTGTCGGCGATCGATGGGGCGGTGGGAGCGTTAACCCACGGTGCGTTGCATATTAACTGCCCTTTTGCTGAACCGCTGTATGGCCCCGATGACGATGATTTGTATCAGGACTGGCTGGCTACGCTGGGTGGATGGTGGCAAACGCGTGCGCCCTGGCTGCGGGTAGCGCACCCCACAGCGGTCGCCGTGGAGCCCGATTGGCCGCTGTGGCGTAAAAAACGCGGTGTGGTTTTGGTGGGCCGGGTAACCGCGCAAGAAGGGGCTCAGTTGACGGCCTGGGCTGAAACGTTAGGCTGGCCGTTGATTGGCGATGCGCTCTCGCAAACCGGTCAACCGTTGCCTTATGCGGATTTGTGGCTGGCGCATCCGACGGCAGCGCAGCAATTGCAGACGGCCGAAGTGGTACTGCAATTTGGTGGCAGTCTGACCGGAAAACGCGTGTTGCACTGGCAGGAGTCCTGCTGCCCACAAGAATTCTGGCTGATTGACCCGATGCCGGGGCGGCTCGATCCGGCCCATCATCGTGGGCGTCGTCTGGTGGCCCCGGTCAGTGACTGGCTTAACGCCCACCCGGCGCAGGCGCAGGCACCGTGGGCGCGCGGATTGTCGGCATGCGTCGAGGCGGTTCGTCATTATGTGGCCGCGCGGTTGGCGGGACCTTTTGGTGAAGCACCCTTGGCACACCGTGTGGCGGCACTGCTACCGCCCAACGGGCAACTGTTTGCGGGCAATAGTCTGGTGATTCGTCTGATCGATGCCCTGGCGCAGTTACCGGGTGCCTATAACGTGTATGGCAATCGGGGTGCCAGCGGCATTGATGGCCTGATCGCCACGATGGCGGGAGTCCAGCGTGCAAACGGGTTACCGACATTGGGGATTGTGGGCGATCTCTCTGCGCTATACGACATGAATTCGCTGGCGTTGTTGCGCCAGGCACCGGCTCCGTTGGTGCTGATGGTGGTGAACAACAACGGTGGACAGATTTTCTCTTTGCTGCCGACACCCGCTCGGGCGCGAGAAACCTTTTACTGTATGCCGCAAGACGTGGAGTTCAGCCACGTCGCCGCCATGTTCGGACTGAACTACGTACGTGCGGAAAGCTGGCAACAGGTGAGCGAAGCCACGGCGGCCTGCTGGGCGCAAGGTGGCGTAACCTTGCTGGAGGCCGTCGTTGAAGCCAAAGCGTGGGCTGACACGCTCAATCAACTCGCAACCCAGGTTGCCAACGGTGAGATTGAGACACAGCTGGAAAGCGACATTGCGCGTTTAGAACCGCTCCCGCTATGAGTGCTGGTCCCGCCATGAGCTTGCACTGCCAGCGTATTACGCCTCCCGACGTTACGCCAGAGACACCCTTGCTGGTGCTGTTGCACGGGTTACTTGGTCGCGGTGATGACTGGCAGGCGCTGTGCCCTCTGCTGCCAGAGTGGCCCATTCTGCAAGTGGATTTACCCGGTCATGGTGCATCGACGCGTGTGCGTGTCCGTGATTTCAGCGAGATGCGCCAGCAGTTGGCGCTGACATTGCGTGCGCAGGGCATCACGCGTTACTGGCTGATTGGCTATTCGCTGGGGGGGCGTATCGCAATGGATTTCGCGGCCTCTCGCGCAGGGGAACCGGCGGAAGGATTATGCGGCCTGCTGGTGGAAGGCGGCAACCCTGGGCTGCCGGAAGAGGCAGAGCGTCAGGCACGCAGGGAGCATGATGCGCGTTGGTCGTGGCGTTTTCGCCACGACCCCTTATCTGCAGTGCTGGCTGACTGGTATCGTCAGGGCGTGTTTGCCGATCTGGATGATGAAGCACGCCAGACGTTAGTATCCTTGCGCAGTCGCAACGATGCCGTTGCCGTGGCCGATATGCTGGAAGCCACCTCGCTCGGCCGGCAACCGTGGTTAGTGGATGCGGTGTGCCGTAGCGGCTTACCCTTTGGTTATCTGTGCGGCATTCAAGATCAAAAATTTCAGGCTATCGCCCAGACTTACCGTTTGCCGTTGCTGTCGGTTGCACGGGCGGGCCACAATGCGCACCGCGCCAACCCGGCAGGCTATGCGCAACAAATACGTAGGTTTATCACTTTGCCCGACGCCCTACAGGCGCAGGGCTGATTCTCTCTCTGCCACGGTAGCGCCCTGGCACCCTATGAAGGAAGGAACACCATGCTTTATCCGAGTGAAGAACTGCTGTATGCCCCGGTTGAATGGCACGATTGCAGCGGTGATTTTGTCGATATTCTCTACCATAAATCGACGGACGGCATTGCCAAAATCACCATTAACCGTCCGCAGGTGCGCAACGCATTCCGTCCGCTGACGGTAAAAGAGATGCTCCAGGCGCTGGAAAATGCCCGCTACGATGACGGTATCGGCGTGATTATTCTTACCGGTGCCGGTGACAAAGCATTCTGTTCCGGTGGCGATCAGAAAGTGCGCGGCGATTACGGCGGCTATCAGGATGACAGCGGTGTTCATCACCTCAATGTGCTGGATTTCGAGCGCCAGATTCGTACCTGCCCGAAACCGGTTGTGGCGATGGTTGCAGGGTACTCCATCGGTGGTGGCCATGTGCTGCACATGATGTGCGATCTGACCATCGCGGCTGAAAATGCGATTTTCGGGCAAACCGGTCCGCGCGTCGGTTCCTTTGACGGCGGGTGGGGCGCTTCTTACATGGCGCGTATCGTGGGTCAGAAGAAAGCGCGAGAAATCTGGTTCCTGTGCCGCCAATACGATGCTGCTCAGGCGCTGGATATGGGATTGGTCAACACCGTTGTGCCGTTGGCGTCCCTGGAAAAAGAAACGGTGCGCTGGTGTCGCGAAATGCTGCAAAACAGTCCGATGGCGTTACGCTGCTTGAAAGCGGCACTCAATGCTGATTGCGACGGTCAGGCAGGGCTGCAGGAACTGGCTGGCAACGCGACCATGTTGTTTTACATGACGGAAGAAGGGCAGGAAGGCCGTAACGCCTTCAACGAGAAACGTCAGCCTGACTTCGGCAAATTCAAGCGTAATCCATAATGCGTAGCGCGTCGGTTTATCGCTATAGCGTTCCGATGGACGCAGGCGTGGTGTTGCGTAATCAGCGCCTAAAAACCAGAGAGGGGCTGATCCTGCACGTGCGCGATGGCGCGCACCAAGGCTGGGGCGACGTCGCCCCATTGCCGGAATTCAGTCAGGAAACGCTGCCACAAGCGCAGGCCGCCCTGTGTGCTGCGCTGACACAGTGGAAAACGGGAGACGTGTCGGATGACGCCGGATTGCCACCGTCGGTGGCGTTCGGGCTCAGCTGTGCGCTTGCCGAGTGCGATGCGCGCTTGCCACAGGCTGCTGATTACCGCAAAGCGCCGTTGTGCAGCGGCGATCCGGATGAGCTGTTTGCACTGCTGCAAGACATGCCGGGCGACAAAGTGGCGAAAATCAAGGTTGGGCTTTACGAAGCGGTGCGTGACGGCATGATCGTCAATGTGCTGCTGGAAGCGCTGCCGGATTTGACGCTGCGGCTGGATGCCAACCGCAGTTGGACGCGCGTCAAGGCTGATGGCTTTGCGCGCTATGTGGCACCGGAACTGCGTTCACGCATTGCGTTTCTTGAAGAGCCGTGCAAAACCCGTGAAGAATCCCGCGCTTTTGCGCGTGACACCGGTATTGCTATCGCTTGGGATGAGAGCGTACGTGAGGCCGATTTTCGCGTGCAGGCGGAGCCCGGCGTAAGTGCGATTATCATCAAACCGACGCTGGTGGGCAGTCTGGCACGCTGCGAGCAATTGGTGCGTGAAGCGCATCAGGCCGGTTTGACGGCGGTAATCAGTTCCAGCATTGAGTCGAGTTTGGGGCTGACGCAATTGGCACGTATCGCCCAGTGGTTGACGCCGAACGTGGTTCCCGGTCTGGATACGCTGGATCTGATGCAGGAACAGGTGGTGCGCGCCTGGCCGGACAGTGTGCTGCCGCTGCAATCGTTGGAATCACTGGATAAGGTATGGCAGGCATAACGGACTGGCCCTGGCGATATTGGGCCGCGCGTAAACCGCAGGCGTTGGCGCTGACGGTGGAAGCGCAGCCATGGAGCTGGCAACGGCTGGCATCGCATTGCACTGCCCTTGCCGCCGATTTTTCCCGGCAAGGGGTCAACCCTGACGATATCGTGGCGCTGCGTGGGAAAAACAGTGCCGCGATGCTATTCAGCTATCTGGCGTTGCTGCAATGCGGTGCGCGGGTGTTGCCGCTGAATCCGCAATTGCCAGCGGCGCTGCTGTCTACGCTGCTACCCTCGCTTGGCGTGGCGCATTTTCTTTCTGTCGCACCGTCCGACGCTGATTTTCCGCTGTCATGCAATCTGCTTCATTATCCCGATAAGGTTACCGATGAGACGCCGCCAGAACGGCAATCCCCTGCATGGCAGGCCTCACGCCTTGCCACACTGACGCTGACCTCCGGTTCCAGCGGGCTGCCGAAGGCCGTGGTGCATGCGTTCTCCGCCCATATTGCCAGTGCGCAAGGGGTGATTGAACTGATGGCCTTTACCGCGCAGGACAGTTGGCTGCTGTCGTTGCCCTTATTTCACGTATCCGGGCAGGGCATTGTCTGGCGCTGGTTGACGGCGGGGGCGCGACTGGTGCTGCGCAGTGCACAACCGCTCGAGCACGCGTTGCAGGATTGCTCGTATGCCTCACTGGTGCCGACGCAGTTGTGGCGGTTGTTGGCGCAAGGCACTTTGCCAGATTCGTTAAGCGCGGTATTGCTCGGCGGTGCGGCGATCCCGCTAGAACTGACTCAGCAGGCCGAGGCGCGCGGCATTCGTTGCTGGTGCGGCTATGGCATGACGGAAATGGCCT
Source organism: Symbiopectobacterium purcellii (assembly GCF_019797845.1). Classification (NCBI taxonomy): domain Bacteria; kingdom Pseudomonadati; phylum Pseudomonadota; class Gammaproteobacteria; order Enterobacterales; family Enterobacteriaceae; genus Symbiopectobacterium; species Symbiopectobacterium purcellii. The sequence goes on from NZ_CP081864.1 coordinate 1,260,700, forward strand.
CTACGGTCTGTGCCAAGCGGGCCGATGGCCAAGCTGGCGTCGGTCTTCCTTTGCTGGCGCGAGAAATCGCCGTGCAGGATGGGGAGATTCTGCTGCGTGGTGACAGCATGGCCGCAGGGTACTGGCGTGATGGTGCATTGCTGCCGCTCACTGACAGCGACGGTTGGTTTCATACGCGCGACAGCGGCGTATTCCAATACCATGAGTTGCACGTGCTGGGGCGTTTGGATAATCAGTTCTTCAGCGGTGGTGAAGGTATTCAGCCGGAAAATATTGAAGCGCTGCTGCTGGCACACCCTAAGGTTAGACAAGCGTGTGTGGTGCCGGTGTCGGATGCCGAATTCGGTCAGCGCCCGGTGGCCGTGATCGATGTCTCCCCTGAGGTGACGCTCACGGCGATCTGCGACTGGCTCACGCCGCAGTTGGCGGGCTTTCAACGCCCAGTCGCCTACTACGCTTTGCCCACCGAATTACAAGGCGGTGGCATCAAAATTGCGCGGGTGCAGGCCTGGGCGGAAAAAATCTACCGTAATGGCGCGAATTAAGCGGCTTTTTTACACGTTCGTTGATGATATTAATGCAATTTGTTGCTGGTCACCGGGGCTGATTCAGGTAAAATCCCTCAGATGCGATGTTTTGCTTGTATACCGTCATACTTCACGTTGCAGGTGCGTTGGCTGCGCTCACTCGAATCACCTACCTGAGTAAGCGCATCGGGATGGATGAACCTCATCCCTGCGTGTCAGCGCTTGCTGCCTTCCTGAAACGCGAATTATTTAGGGTATAGCGTTTAATGATCGATTTAAGGATAAACACAATGAAAAAGATTGCGATTGCCCTGGCAGGCAGCTTGCTGCTGGCAACAGCGACGGCTCAGGCTATCAGCCTTTCCGGGGAAGCGGGCGATGACTATGCGGGCGCGAGCGCGGGCTTTGGTCTGGGCGTTCCTGGTCTCGGTGCTAACGTCAGTTACAGTCATGGTAAAGACAATAATGACGTGTACGGTTTCGGCTTGGGCTATACGTTGCCGCTGGGCGCGGTATCACTGACGGTGGGTGGCAAAGCGCTCTATTTGAACCAGCAACACGCGACCGATGGTTACGGTGTGGCGCTGGGCGGTGGGTTGCAGTTCCCGATCAACCGTTATTTATCCCTGTATGGTGAAGGGTATTATGCGCCGGATGCGTTCTCCAGCCATATCGATCACTATGTAGAAGCTAAGGGTGGCGTGCGCTGGCAGGTATTGCGTCCGCTGAACCTGGATCTTGGCTACCGTTATATGAATATCGGTGGTGAAAGCGGTCGCTCTGATAACAAAGTGGCCGATACGTTCTACCTGGGCGCAGGCTTTACTTTCTAAGCCAACGCGTAGCGTTATAAAAAACGGGTGTTCGCAGCAGCGGCACCCGTTTTTGTTGGGGGGTAGTGAGCCCTAATGGGATAGGCGATCAGCCGACCGTTGGTAGCCAGCCACTCGCCATGGCGCATTGGATGGCAATAATGCCGATACCGCATAAAAACACCAGCAGTAGCGCCGGTGTACCGCCCGGCGTCGATCTACCTACCTGATGGTGTTGCCGCACGCGCCAACTGAGCAGCGCCGGAATTAACAACGCCAGCACCGCGAGCGCAATGGCGGCATACCCCAGCGCCATGACAAATCCTTGCGGATAGAACAGTGCAAAAATCAGCGGTGGCAGAAATGTCAGGACACCGGTTTGTAGTCGTCCACGCGCCGTGTTCTTGCGTTTGAACAAATCGGCAAGATAGTCAAACAGGCCAAGCGCTACGCCAAGGAAGGAGGTTGCCAGCGCCAGATCGGCGAAAAGGTGGACCGCAACTTCTACGTGCGGGGAGGCAACCAACGTTCGGATCGCGTGCATCAACCCATTTAAACCGGCTTGCTGCGCCAGGATTGCTGTGAAGGTGTTGCCACTCAGCGCGCCAAGTGTTGCCAATTGCCAGAACAGATACACAAACAGCGGGATGGCGCTACCGATGATAAAGATACGGCGCAGCTTGCGACTGTCTCCCCCCATATAATGCACAATGCTGGGAATGCTGCAGTGAAAGCCAAACGACGTCAGCACCACAGGCAGTGCGGAGAGCGTGAGCCCTTGTTGCAGCGGGAGCGTCAGCAGGTTCTGTTTTTCGACGTGCGGAATCATCATCCCCAGCATGACCAGCAGCATTAGTAATTTTCCGCTAAACAGCACACGGTTAAAGAAATCGACCGATGTGGTGCCGATGCATACCACGCTGCCCGCTAACAGGGTAAACAGCAGGATACCCGCAGAGGATGGAAGCGCGTAGCCACTCCACTGGTGCAGGCTGCTTGCCAGCAGTTCGCCTGCACCACTGATATAGGCGGCGGTGAGGGCATACATCAAAAACAGCATGCTAAAGCCGGTGAGCCATTGGCCCCACTGACCCAGATAAATTTTAGCCAGCGTGCCCAAACCGGTATGGGACGGCTGATATTGATAGACTTCGACCAGTAATAACGCGCTGTAGCACATCAACAGCCACAGGCTCAACAAGATAGCGAAGGTCACGCTGAAACCCACGCCGGAGGTTGCCAACGGCATGGCGAGCATACCTGCGCCAATAGTGGTGCCCGCAACGATAAATATGCTGCCAAATGTACGATTTTTCACCCTTTCTCCTGAGTGTGATGCTATCTCTTTTTCTTATGGCTGCGCAGACTAGAGTATTCCGTAAAGTATGTCAAAACGTCGTTACGACGGCTGTAAAGCTGGCGTTACGATTTAGGCGCTTTCACAAAAAGTGTGCGGCGGTGAGCGCAGCGATTGTCTTTCTGAGAGGGAATTTTTACAGTGAAAGAAAAACACAGGAATAGCACATGCTGAGGGTGGAGATGTTGTGTACCGGAGACGAAGTGCTCCACGGACAAATTCTGGATACTAACGCGGCCTGGTTGGCGGATTACCTGTTTGAACAAGGCATCCCGATGACCAGCCGAATGACGGTCGGTGATAAGCTGGAAGAATTGGTGGCGGCGCTGACGCAACGTAGTCAGATTGCAGATGTGCTGATTGTGAACGGCGGCTTGGGGCCGACCAGTGACGATCTGAGCGCGTTAGCGGCCGCAACGGCAGTGGGCGAAGGGCTGGTAGAACACCCTGAGTGGATTGCGCGCATGGAGGCATTTTTCACTGAGCGCGGACGTGTAATGGCCCCGAGCAACCGTAAACAGGCGCAGATTCCGGCCAGTGCCGAGGTGGTGGATAACCCGATAGGGACAGCGTGCGGGTTTATGTTAACGCTGAACCGTTGTTTGATGTTCTTTACGCCCGGCGTACCGTCCGAATTTAAACGGATGGTAGATGAGCAGATTGTGCCGCGTCTGCGCGAACGTTTTTCTGTGACATCTGCGCCGCTGTGTCTGCGCTTGACCACTTTTGGTCGCTCAGAGAGTGATTTGGCAAACCAGCTCGACAGCCTGCCGCTGCCGGAGGGGGTGGTGTTGGGCTATCGTTCTTCCATGCCGATCATTGAACTGAAGCTGACCGGCCCGGCGTCTCAGCGAGCCGCAATGGAATCCGCATGGGAGACGGTACGCGCGGTGGCGGGGGAAAACTCCTTGTTCGAAGGGACGCAAGGTTTGCCGGCCCAACTGGCGCAGCGTTTGACTGAGAAAGATTTGACGTTGACCGTCGGGGAGTCATTTACCGCTGGCCTGCTCCATTGGCAACTGAATGCCGCACAGGTGCCGCTTAATGGTGGTGCGCTGTGGTCGCAAACGCCGTTTGCTTCGTTGACCGTGCTGGCAGAGGTAGCAAACCGCTTGGCTGACGAGCATCAGTCTTCGCTGGCGCTGGTGGTGAGCGATCGTCAGGACGATCGTTTGTCCCTTGCATTGCATACACCGCAGGGCACCTTTGCTCAGGCGATTTCGTTTAATGTGACGCGCTATAGCCTGCAAACCCATCAGGAAGTGGTTGCCATGCTGGCGATGAACATGCTGCGCCGCTGGTTGAACGGCTGGTCACCGTACGGTGGGCATGGGTGGATCACAGTGGTGGAAACATTAGGGTAGGCACCCTAGGTGCAAAAGCGATTTAGGTGAGTGACGGGGATGTTTTCGTGCGCGAAGAACGCAGTGGTTCTCTGCTACTTGCGTAGCTCGCGCCCGACGAGGGGTGTGCAGTCGCCCACACCCCTCGACCCCGCGCTTTTTGCGCAATGATGCCGCTGCGCGGTACCTTCGCAAACGGGGTCGCTGGACGGACCGCGCCTGACGTGCTCCCGGCACGGCAGGCGCTTTCGCCGCATCCCTGCGGCTCATCCTGGCGTCCCCTTATTGCTCAGCATCATTGGACGCGGGGGAGATCAAGACCTTAAAACCTCATACAACAGTGCGGATTAATACAGTAGCGCGTAAAGTTGGCGTCTGTAGCGTGAAGCGAGCGCATCGCCAGTCCCCAGTGCCGCCAGAATATCCATCATGGTTTTACGGGCGTTGCCGTCGGCGGCAGCCAGATCTTTTTTCAACATCACCATCAGGCTTTCCAGCGCTTCTTCGTTACGTACTACCTGATGCAACTGCAACGCCAGTTTCACTGCCAGTTCCGCGTTGGTGGGGTCGGCTGCAAGCTGTTGCTGTAACTGCTGGATCTCTGGCGTATCGGCGGCTTGCTTGAGCAATTCAATCTGTGCCACCAGACTGTGATAACGCGTGTCCTGATCCTGCAACGGGATGGTGTCCAGTACCGCTTGTGCATCGTCGCTGCGGTTCAATTGAATCTGGACTTCGGCCAGCATCAGGCCGATATCGCTGCGCTGCTGGCTCAACTGCCAGGCGTCTTTCAACAGCGTCAGCGCCGCCGGGAGATTGCCTTCCTGAATACGCTGCTGCGCTTCTGCCACTTTCAGCTCTTCTTCACGCGGCAACACCCGTTGCAGCAGTTCGCGGATCGCTTCTTCAGGCTGCGGACCTTGGAAACCGTCCAGCGGCTGGCCGTCTTTAAACAGATAAACCGTCGGAATGGCGCGCAGACCAAACTGGGCCGCAACGCGCTGCTCGGCATCACAATCGACCTGGGCCAGAATAAACTGACCGGCATACTCCTGTGCCAGTTTGTGCAGCACCGGCGTGAGTGCCTGGCAGTGTTGACTGCGCTCTGACCAGAAATAAAACAGCACCGGCAGTTGCATGGATTGTTCCAACAACTGGTGCAGGTTGGTCTCATTAACATCCATCACGCTCGCGTAATGGGCTGTGTTGGCATTAGGGTCTAGCATGGCAGTCTCTCTCATCCGTTTCAGGGATATACCCGTCATACTTCACGGTGCAGGTGTGTTGGCTGCGTTCGCGCACCCGAATCACTTACCTCAGTAAGATCATCGGGATTCACTCACGTGCGGCCTTCCTGCAACGCGAATTATTTAGGGTATAAATGGGGGCGAATAACGCCATTTCAAGCGGTGTAACGTTCATCGTTCCGCCGTATTGCGCGCGGAATCGTGATGGCTATGGGTCAATAGTATATGCCGTTAATCAAGAACGGGTACGCAATATCCCATCCAGCCAGCGGGCGGGCAGCAGGCGGCGCAGTACGGTAAGCGCATGTGCTACCAGCTTAACCGGGTAGCGCAGTTTGGGGCGCGGACTTTCCAGCGCATGGCGCAATTTGGGAAGTATTGCTTCGGGCGGTAGGGTAAAACGTCGGGCGATACCGGGATTAGTGACAGGCGCTTCCGCCTGCATTTGCGATACGTTATCGGTAAAGCGCGTGGCAATCGGTCCGGGTTCTATCAGGCTGACCAGTAATCCACTGCCGTGCAACTCCATACGCAGCGTATCCGACCAGGCTTCCAGCGCGTATTTGCTGGCGGCGTAGGCACCGCGTCCCGGTGTGGCGACAAACCCCATCACGGAGCTGGTTTGGATAATACGTCCTTCGCCGTGCGGCAGCATGGCCGGCAGCAAGCGCTGTGTCAGTTGGTGCGTGCCGAACAGGTTACTGGCGAACTGTTGTTCGAGTTGCTGACGCGAAAGGGTGTTTAATGGGCCATAAACCCCGTAGCCAGCGTTATTAAACAGCCCGTACAGTCGATTGCCAGTCAATGCGATAACCTGCTCAGCCGCGGCATCCACGCTGTCGGGATCGTCTAAATCCAGTGCGATCCCTTCAAGTCCCAGCGTGCTCATGCGTTGCACATCTTCGGCGCGGCGGCAGGCGGCCAACACCCGGTAGCCGCGCTGGCGTAAGTCTACTGCCGCAATCAAACCAATACCGCTGGAGCAACCGGTAACCAAAACCGTTTTTTGCATAACTTTACCTAAGTAAAAAGCCCTATTTTTCAAGAGTCGTGGTTAACTAGCAATAAGACGCAAATAAGCGGTCACAGGTTCACTAACGGTTTAAGCTGTTTTGCCATCCAGTCGGCAATGAACGGCTGCGCTTCGCGCGTGGGATGGATACCATCGTCTTGCATCCATTCAGGTTTAAGATAAACCTGTTCCATAAAGAACGGCACCAGCGGGATGGAAAATTGCTGCGCCAGTCGCGGGTAAATAGCGCTGAACGTGGTGGTATAGCGCTGACCGTAGTTGGCAGGCAGGCGGATTTGCATCAGCAAGGGCTGCGCGTTAGCCGTTTTCACCTGATTGATGATGGTGGTCAGGTCCTGTTCGATGGTCGGTGGTGGGAAGCCGCGCAGGCCATCATTACCGCCCATTTCAATCAGCACCCAGCGTGGTTGATGTTGTTGCAGCAGTGCCGGTAAGCGCGCCAGCCCTTGTGATGCGGTATCGCCGCTGATGCTGGCGTTGACGATTGTGATGCCGTCAGGGCTCGCTTTTTGCCATTGCTCATTGAGCAGGGCGGGCCAAGCGGAAGCGGCGGGCATGCGATAGCCCGCGCTCAGGCTGTCTCCCAATACCAGGAGCGTTTCCGCCGCAAAGGCGCGGGCGCTGAGTAATCCCAGCAGCAAAAGGATGTAGATATGTCTTTGAATGGCGTCTCTTCGGCAGCCACCGCGTCGGCGGAAAATATTCTGGAAGTTCATCATTTAAGTAAGCACGTCGGTCAGGGTGAACATCGGCTTTCCATCCTCACCGGAGTTGAGCTGGTTGTCAAACCCGCGCAGTCGATTGCACTGATCGGTGAATCCGGTTCGGGCAAATCAACGCTGCTGGGAATACTCGCTGGGCTGGATGACGGCAGTGAAGGTGATGTCAAACTGCTCGGCGAATCGTTGGGGGCCCTGGATGAAGATGGGCGTGCTGCACTGCGTGCCCGCGATGTCGGATTTGTGTTTCAGGCATTTATGTTGGTGCCGACGCTGAATGCGTTGGAAAATGTGCATTTGCCTGCACTGCTACGCGGTGAAAGTGATGCACAAAGCCGTGCGCAGGCAGAACAGTTGTTGCGTCAATTGGGACTGGGCGAGCGTTTGCACCATTTGCCCGCGCAGCTATCCGGCGGTGAGCAACAGCGTGTTGCCATCGCGCGTGCCTTTAGCGGGCGGCCCAGAGTGCTGTTTGCGGATGAACCGACCGGCAATCTGGATCGCAAAACCGGCGAACGTATTGTGGATTTGTTGTTTTCTCTAAATCGTGATTACGCCACCACGCTGATCCTGGTTACCCACGATGAGCAGTTAGCTGCACGCTGCGAACGGCGTTTGCGCCTGTTGGACGGCAAATTGCAGGAGGTGGCATGATCTGGCGCTGGTTTTGGCGGGAGTGGCGATCCCCGTCGCTGCTGATCGTGTGGCTAGCGTTAACGCTGGCGGTGGCGTGTGTGCTGGCGTTGGGCAATATCAGCGATCGCATGGAGAAAGGGCTAAGCCAGCAAAGCCGTGATTTTCTGGCGGGCGATCGCGTGCTGAGCGCTGCACGTCCGGTCGATGAAGATTGGTTGCAAACGGCACAGCAACAAGGGTTGACGGTCAGTCGCCAGGTGTCATTCATGACCATGACCTATGCGGGCGAACAGGCCCAGTTGGCGCGCGTCAAGGCGGCGGACGATCGCTATCCGCTCTACGGCCAGCTCCAGACACGTCCGGAAGGGTTACATCCGGTGCCTGGCTCGGTATTGGTGGCTCCGCGACTGCTGGCATTACTGGGATTGAAGGTCGGGGATAACCTCGATGTTGGCGATACTACGCTGCGAATCGCCGGGGAACTGATTCAGGAGCCGGACGAAGGGTTTAATCCGTTTGATACCGCCCCGCGCGTGTTGATGAGCAGCGCCGATGTGGAAAAAACCGGTGCGATACAGCCGGGTGGGCGCATTACCTGGCGCTATATGTTTGCCGGTGATCAAGCGCGTATCACGCTGTTTGGCGATTTTATCAAACCGTTGCTGAAACCGGATCAGCGCTGGTATGGCATGGAAGACAGCGACGGGGCATTGAGTAAGTCTCTGCAACGCTCGCAGCAGTTTTTACTGCTGTCGGCGTTGTTGACACTGCTGTTATCCGTTGCGGCGGTGGCCGTTGCCATGGGGCACTATTGCCGCAGCCGCTACGATTTGGTGGCGGTACTCAAAACGCTGGGCGCGGACAAAGGTGCACTGCGGCGTTTGATTGTCGGGCAATGGGTGTCGGTGCTGGCGCTGGCTGGCGTGTGCGGCAGCCTGGTCGGGCTGGGTTTTGAAGCGATACTCACGCGTTTGTTAGCGCCGGTGCTGCCCACCGCGTTGCCTGCGGCAGGGCTGTGGCCGTGGGTATGGGCATTGGGATCGCTGGTGGTGATTTCGCTGCTGGTGGGGCTACGTCCATATCGCCTGCTGCTGGCGACCCAGCCGCTGCGGGTGCTGCGTCAGGATATCACGGCGAACGTCTGGCCGCTGCGTTACTATCTGCCCGCCGTGGCGCTGATTGTGGTGGCCGGCTTGGCACTGCTCTCTGGCGGCGGCATGTTGCTGTGGGCGTTGCTCGGCGGCACGGCCGTGCTGGCGCTGTTGCTGGGCGTTGTAGGCTGGGGGGGCTGTTGGTGTTGCGTCGGCTGACGGTCAAGCATTTGCCGCTGCGTCTGGCGGTTAATCGACTGTTGCGTCAGCCGTGGTCCACCCTGAGCCAACTGGCGGCGTTTTCTCTGTCGTTTATGTTGCTGGCGTTGCTGCTGGTGATGCGCGGCGATCTGTTGGAGCGCTGGCAGCGTCAGTTGCCGCCGGAAAGCCCTAACTTTTTCTTGCTGAATATCGCGCCACCTCAGGCGGCACCACTGAAAACGTTCCTTGAACAGCACGCGGTGAAACCGGAAGCGTTTTATCCGATCATTCGTGCGCGCTTGACGGCGATTAACGGTCAGGTTGCGACCGAGCGTATACACGAAAACGATCCGGGTGCTAATACCGTTAACCGCGAACTGAACCTGACGTGGATGGAGGGCTTACCCGATCACAACGTGCTGACGGCCGGGCAAGCGCCGAAAGCGGGGGAAGTCTCGATGGAAGCGAATGAGGCGCAGGAGATGGGGATCACGCTCGGCGATACCCTGACCTTCACCGGCGACACGCAGCCTTTTAGCGCCACGGTGACCAGCTTCCGTCGCGTGGATTGGGAGAGCCTGCGGCCGAACTTCTTCTTTATTTTCCCGCCCGGTGCGTTGGATGCACAGCCGCAATCGCTGCTGACCAGTTTCCGCCACGACGGTGATGACAAACTTATCGTGCAGCTTAACCGTCAATTTCCCACGGTCAGTGTGCTGGATGTGGGCACGATGCTGCGCCAGATTGGTCAGGTATTGCAGCAGGTGAGTCGTGCGCTGGAAGTGATGGTGGTGCTGGTCTTGTTCTGCGGCATACTGCTGCTGTTGGCGCAAATTCAGGTTGGCATGCGTCAGCGGCGTCAGGAGTTGATGGTGTATCGCACGCTGGGGGCCGGACGTCGCTTGCTGCGTGGCACCTTGTGGTGCGAGTTTGCTGCATTGGGGCTGATGTCGGGGGTAGCGGCCGCCATTGGCGCGGAAGTGGCGCTGTGGCTGTTACAACGCAAAGTGTTTGATTTCCCCTGGGAGCCTAATGTGGTGATGTGGGGGGCACTGCCACTCAGTGCCGCCTTGCTACTGTCGCTGTGCGGCGGTTGGCTGGGACTGCGGCTGTTAAGCGGTAAAGCGTTGTTTCGGCAATTCTCAGGGTAGTCTGGCCGTTGATATGTTGGCGCCATTGGCTCTGTTGTAGGTATTAATTAGCGTTGAGCCATGGCGCCATCCACAAAATAAATACGCGTTATGGGATGGCGTTATTTAACCGGTTAATGGTGTCAATCGGAAGGTTGATAGGTGATAAGATTTATATTGATCCCCATTTTGTTATTTGGGTCATTGGAGGGGGTTAGCATGATGCCTTGACAGTTTTCTGGGGAGAGGGTTATCTTTTTTTGTTTCGATATTGAAAAGAGTAGCGGTATGCAAAATTTTTTCTTGGGATAAAGTATGTCTATTTCCATATTCCCCGCATTATTGGATATAGAGATGGTTTTATCTGCTGATGATTTTACACTACTGAGTTGCTTTATGAGATTGTTATCACTTTTCTTATCTGCGTGGCGAGTTGTGGTAATCGGGTTGGTCAGTAAAGAATAGCGATTATTGGCATTTGGAATTAATGGCATGCTTATCTCCTTCGTTGAGTTTTGATAGTAATTTTTATGGCAGAGAGTCGTGAATCATAAAGCGTTCTTGTTTGATGAATGGTATTTTTTGAGCAGTAATATGTTATTTCCCCGATGCAAGGCTAACGTCGTCTCAATGGCATGTGCTGTAAGTGGAAAGCTCAGGTGCTCTTTCTGTCAACGTGATATAAAAGTCGGCAGGTTATGACCGGGGGGAATAGCCGACGATCCTGAATCAGGACAACCGGCTTTAAATCGAAGATTTAGATAAGTAACCTGTTAGCGTGTAATATCGGCTTCCGGTGACGGTTTTTCTGACGCCGCATTCGCTTTATACCGCTCCATATACTGGTGCTGGAAAACGCACATGCGAATGGTATTGCGGTATTCGCCGTTGATGAAAAACTCGTGGCGCAATTCGGCTTCGACTTCAAAGCCCAGCTTGGCATAAATATGGATAGCCTTGGTGTTCTCTTTATCGACAATCAGGTACAGCTTGTACAAATTCAGCACGGAAAACCCATAATCCATTGCCAGCTTGGCGGCGGCACTGGCATAACCACGCCCCTGATAGGCAGGGTCGATAATAATCTGGAATTCAGCGCGGCGGTGGATATGGTTGATTTCCACCAACTCGACCAGACCTACCCGATTTTTTTCAAACTCGATGATAAAGCGCCGCTCGCTTTGGTCGTGAATGTGCTTGTCGTAGAGATCGCACAATTCCACAAAGGCTTCATAGGGCTCTTCAAACCAATAACGCATCACGCTGGCATTATTATCCAACTGATGGACAAAATTGAGATCCTCTTGTTCCAGAGGCCGTAAACGCACGATATTGCTCGCGCCAGACATGTTTCCTCCCATTACCTGTTTGCCACATGGCAACACGATGAGTATAGCCTGCTTTGTTCGCAGAACCACCGTTTGCGAGGGGGAAGGTAATAACCGCGCCCTTATCGTTAAGATCACAGGGCGCGGCATAGCGCGATTAAAAATCTACGCTGGCGCGCAGCAGCACCTGACGTGGTTCACCCACCGCCACGCGCAGGTTGTTGCCGCTGGACGGGTAGTAGGTTTTATCAAACAGGTTCTTCACGTTCATCTGCCATTTTACCTTGTAGCCATTAAACGGCACGGTATAGGCTACAAAAGCGTCAGCAACGGTGTAATCATCGAGGTAGAAGCTGTTGGCCGCATCTCCCGCACGACGACCGACGTAGCGAGCACCGGCACCTGCGCGCAGGTCGTCTCCGGCATGCCAGCCAAGCGACCCGAAATCTTGCGTCAGGAACAGCGCGGCAGTGTGGCGAGCGGCGTTAGTCATTTCGTTACCGTTATTTTTCGGATCGGCCACCACACGCGCATCAGTAAAGGCGTAACTACCGATCAGGCTCAGGGAATCGGTGAGCTTACCGGCCATGTCCAGCTCAATACCCTGTGAATGTACTTTGCCTGAGGTGCGTGTCACTGTTTCAGTGCCGATGGTTTCATCCACCATCACGTTACGTTTCACGATATCGAACAGCGCCAGGTTAGCGGTGATACGGTCCGGCAGATCGATTTTGGTGCCCACTTCATAAGAACGGCCCAGTTCAGGAGGAAGTGCGCCGATTTGAGTGGCAATAGATGAATTGGGTTTGAACGATTCGCTGTAGCTGGCGTAGAGCGAACTGTTCGGTGTCAGGCTGTAGATAACGCCGGTGCGTGGTACCAGGCGGTGGTAGGAACCGTCGGTGTTGGTGACAAATGGGCGGCCTTTGCCTGCCATGACATCAAAGCTGTCGTAGCGTAACCCGCCCAGCAACTGCCAGCGTTCGTTCAGGCGCAGGGTGTCTTGCACGAAAAAGCCGGTGCTGTCGATATTCTCACGCTGGTCGCTGTCTTTGGCGCTGACTGTGGTGGACGCGGGCAGGGTGCCGTAGACCGGGTTGTAAATGTTGAAACCTGACGTTGCTGTGCCACGGATCATGTCGCCACGGAAGGTACGATCGGCTTCATAATCAACACCAAACAGCAGTTGATGGTTGATGCGTCCCCAGTCTACATCGCCATTCAGGGTCAGTTGGACGATTTGCGCCTGGCTGCGAGCGTCTGCCGTTGCATCCGCTTGACGGGTGAGTATTCCGGTCGCCGCGTTGAATTTGGTGGCGCGCGCCTGATTGTCGCTATAGCGGTTACGTGCATAGGAGTAGGCGAGGTTGCTTTTCCAGCGATCGTTAAGCGTTCGCTCCATCTGGAGCGTCACGGTGTCCTGATCGCCGCGCGTGGCGTTGTAATGCTCGTCAAAGCGGCGGTCGCGCGGTGTATTGACCGGCTTGCCGGTATTGGGATTGATGATGGTGCCGCGATCGAACGGTGTCAGGTATTCCTGATGTTCATAGGCAAGGCGCACCGTGGTGTCATCGCCATACCACATCACCGACGGTGCAACGGTGGTTTGGCGTTTGCGGCCAAAATTGCGCCAGTAATCGGTTTCACCGTGATCGACCAGCATGCGGTAAGCGAGACCGTTGTCCCCCAGTGGGCCGGTGACATCCACCTGACCGCCGCCCCCGTTAAAGCTGCTTTGCCAGCCTTCGATATGGGTTTTTTGAACCAGTTCCGGTTTTTTGCTGATGATATTGATTATGCCGCCGGGTTCACCCATGCCGTACAGCATCGAGGCGGGGCCTTTGAGGACCTCAACGCGGTCGCTGGTGGGGGTGAAGTTGCGGGCCTGAATCGAACGAATGCCATCGCGAAACAGCGACCCATCGCGATTGTCGCCAAATCCACGTTTGATCACCGCATCCTTCGTCCCCCCAAGCGTGTTGGCTTGGGTAATACCGCTGATGCTGTACAGCGCGTCGTCCAGCGTGCGTGCCGCCTGATCGCGTAATACCTGCGGCGGCACAACGTTAACCGCCTGCGGCACGTCGAGCAGACGAGCTTCGGTGCGGGTGCCCGTCACGCTTTTGTGCGGCTGATAGCTGCTGTCTGTATCGGCGGCGGCGCGGTCAGATTGGGTGACCACCATGGTATCTTCCTGCGCGCTCGATGAGGAAGCGTGCGAACCCAGTGGCAACAACGCGATAAGTGGCCAGCCGCGACGGATAAAATTAGCGTTCATGTGCGATGTGACTCCAGAATGTCCCTGAAAATTCAATAGGTAAGAATTGTTGGTAGAGTTGTTTTAAGGTGTCTTGCGGTTGCAGATCGGCAAACAGATCGGGGTAAAGCGCTTTGGCAAACATCTCCACCATCACCACGTGATACGGGCTTAGGTAGAAGTTGTGCCACATACTCCAGGCGCGCCCCTGCTGCACGGCACGAAGGTGTGACAGAATGGGTTCGTGTTGTAGCAGGGTGGTAAAACTGTTTTGCGCTTGCTGCTCGGAAACGTCCGGGCCCAGCATCAGCGTTGAGAACCGCTTTCCTTCTGGCCCCGCCATGCCTGTGGCGATGTAGACATTCGGGTTGGCTGCCAGCACTTTTTCCGGGTTGAGTTCACCGTAGACGCGCTGAATACTGTCGGCTGCAATGTTATCGCCACCCGCAAAGGCTAACAGTTCACCGAGATTGCCACCGACCGCCGTGGTACAGCAGGTATCGCGGCGACCCAGATGCAGGTGCAACATCACGGTAGGCTTTTGCCCGTGATAGTGTGCCAGCCGTTGCGAAATGGCATCCATATGCTGCTGATAAAACGCGCTGAACGTGGCGGCACGCTCAGTGCGGTTCAGCACCTCGCCGAGTAAACGGATGCTGGGCAGGGTGTTTTTCAACAGTTCGACGCGCAGATCGACATAAATCACCGGGATGCCTGCGCGTTCAAGCGTTTGTTGTAGCGCCTCATCTTCCGTCGACGTTTTAGCCAGGCGCGGCAGGATGACCAGATCGGGCTTTAACGGCAGAATGGCTTCGGCATTCAGTGTGCGTGGGCCCCCATCGCCAAGACGCGGGATTTGTGCAATGGCAGGAAACGCAGCGGTGTATTTTTCCCAGCTTTGCGCATCGTAACGCGGCAGATCGCCGGGCCAGCCTACCACTCGCTGTGCCGGATTGCCGGGTTCCAGCAACGCAAGGGTATAGAGCAAACGGCTTTCGCCAAGAAAGAGGCGTGAAGGATTATCGGGAATCGCTACCTGGCGCCCCAGCAGATCGGTAACGGTCTTTCCCCAGGCGGTGGTGTTCGCCAACAGCAGCATGACCAGTAACGCTTTGGTCAGGAATAACGCACGCATAGTCGCCCTCTGCATAAAATCGAGCAGGGGAAGTTAATGAGTATGAGAGTGATTATCAATAATGCTAAGGCGGGGAAAGTGCGACAAAAAAATAATGTTGTTTTATATCATTAGGATGGTAATAATTTTGTAAATAAATAAAGTGTCGTTCAATGGGAACTTTCAGGGCGGCAGGGTTCTGCCGCCTGAACGTCAATGGGGATTTCCGCTATTCGGCAGCGTAGCCCTGTTTGGGAATACGCACGCCGTCAAGCCAGGCTTCGCCCTCGCGCATTTTAAGACGCCCTTCGGCAAACCAGTTCACCACCAGTGGATAGATGGTGTGTTCCTGGGTTTGTACCCGAGCGGCGAGCACTTCTTCCGTATCATCACTATACACCGGGACCTTGGCTTGCAGAATCAGAGGGCCGCCATCCAGTTCGTCAGTCACGAAATGAACCGAGGTGCCATGTTCCTTATCGCCCTTTTCCAGCGCTTTACGGTGGGTATGCAGGCCCGGGTACTTGGGCAGTAGGGAAGGGTGGATATTCAGCATTTTGCCTGCAAACAGCGCAACGAACTCCGGGCTGAGGATGCGCATATAACCTGCCAGTACCACCAGGTCCGGCTGGTATTGCGCCATCTCTTCTGCCATTGCGGCGTCAAAGGCGGCTCGGTCAGCAAACCCTTGCGGGTCGATGACATGAGCCGGAATGTCGGCTTCTTGCGCCAGCACCAGACCATAGGCTTCTGGATTGTTGCTGAACACGGCCGCGATATTCGCTTTGACGCGCTTGCGCGCGCAGGCGTCAATCAACGCCTGCAAGTTGCTTCCTTGACCTGAGAGCAAGACAACGATGTTTTTCATTAATTAATGACCACTGCGTCTCCGGCGTTAGCGGGTTGAATAACGCCAATTTTCCATGCGGTTTCACCCTGGCTAGTGAGGAATGCCACGGCTTCCTCTGCCTGTTCAGCAGGCAGTGCGATAATCATACCCACACCGCAGTTAAAAGTACGGTACATTTCGTGACGGCTGACGTTACCCGTCTGTTGCAGCCAGTTGAACACGGCGGGCCACTGCCAGCTGGATTCATCAATGTTGGCTTGCATGCCTTCCGGCAACACGCGCGGGATATTTTCCCAGAAACCGCCACCGGTCAGGTGAGCAATCGCGTGGACATCCACTTTTTCAATCAGCGCCAGAATAGATTTGACGTAGATTTTGGTCGGGGCCAGCAGATGATCGGCCAGCGATTTTCCTTCAAGCGTCGTCTGTTCCGGATCGGTTTGGCTTACTTCAAGAATCTTACGTACCAGCGAATAGCCGTTAGAGTGTGGGCCACTGGCTGCCAGTGCGATCAGAGTATCACCTGCCTGCACCTTACTTCCGTCGATGATCTCTGATTTTTCAACAACACCGACGCAAAAGCCCGCAACGTCGTAATCTTCACCGTGGTACATGCCGGGCATTTCAGCGGTTTCACCGCCGACCAGCGCACAGCCAGACTGCTTGCAGCCTTCGGCGATACCGGTGATCACGCTGGCGGCGGTATCGACATCCAGTTTCCCCGTGGCGTAGTAATCCAGAAAGAACAGCGGCTCGGCCCCTTGAACTACCAGGTCATTGACACACATGGCCACCAGATCGATACCGATGGTGTCGTGGCGTTTCAGAGCCATGGCAAGACGCAGCTTGGTGCCGACCCCGTCAGTACCGGAAACCAGAACCGGTTCACGGTATTTTTGGGGCAAGGCGCACAGGGCACCGAAACCGCCCAGACCGCCCATCACTTCAGGACGGCGGGTTTGTTTCACTACGCCTTTAATACGGTCTACCAATGCGTTACCAGCATCAATATCCACGCCTGCGTCTTTGTAGCTAAGAGAGGTTTTGTCGGTCACTGCGGAGTCCCCACGGAGAATACAATTGGTGGTGAGATAGCGAGCATATCCAGCCTGGTGGATCTACCCCTATCGAAGCGCGCTAATTCTAACAGCGAGAGCAATCGTTTGCGAGTGGTGTGTTGCCTGCTTTGCATTTTTCCTGTTCAATGAGAATTTCCCTGCCCGGTTGATCTGGATCAGGCTATAACCTGTAGCGCTTAAGCAAAAAAGCGGTATAATCCCGCGATTTTTTTTTATGATGGGCTGCCATGTTCGCCCTCGGCGCACCGATTCTGCGTCGTGAGGATATCCGTCCACTTTCTATAGGGGGAATAGAATGAAGGTCGTCGAGGTTAAACACCCGCTCGTCAAACATAAGCTTGGCCTGATGCGTGAAAACGATATAAGTACAAAACGCTTTCGTGAACTGGCATCCGAAGTCGGCAGCTTATTGACCTATGAAGCCACGGCCG
The DNA here is from genome assembly GCF_019797845.1 of Symbiopectobacterium purcellii. Classification (NCBI taxonomy): domain Bacteria; kingdom Pseudomonadati; phylum Pseudomonadota; class Gammaproteobacteria; order Enterobacterales; family Enterobacteriaceae; genus Symbiopectobacterium; species Symbiopectobacterium purcellii. Next base: position 1,277,855 of record NZ_CP081864.1, read on the forward strand.
ATCTGGTCACTGAAAAAGTGACTATCGAGGGCTGGTGCGGTCCGGTGGAAGTCGATCAGATCAAAGGCAAAAGATTACCGTGGTGCCGATCCTGCGTGCCGGTCTGGGTATGATGGAAGGGGTACTGGAAAACGTACCGAGTGCGCGTATCAGCGTGGTGGGTATGTACCGCAATGAAGAGACGCTGGAGCCAGTGCCTTACTTCCAGAAGCTGGTCTCCAACATTGATGAACGTATGGCGCTGGTGGTGGATCCCATGCTGGCAACCGGTGGTTCGATGATTGCCACTATCGATCTGCTGAAGAAAGCGGGTTGCCAGAGCATCAAGGTATTGGTGCTGGTGGCGGCTCCGGAAGGGATTGCCGCGCTGGAAAAAGCGCACCCTGACGTTGAGCTGTATACCGCCTCGGTCGACAAAGGGCTCAACGAGCATGGCTACATCATGCCGGGTCTTGGTGACGCGGGCGATAAGCTCTTTGGTACTAAATAAGCCGTATCAGCCGACTGAGTAAGTCGGCTTTTTTTTGCGCCGGTTTCGCGGTGCAACGCGTATGACGGTTTTTCACCCATATTTCGCACGATTTTTATAATCAGCCTCGCTTCCCTACGCGGTGACGCGTGGGGGCGGCTGGGCTGTGATAACGATGCTGGACAAACCGGCTAACCACAACATCAAGTGACTTTTACAGAGGATATAAACGATGACTCGTCGCGCCATCGGGGTGAGTGAACGACCCCCCTTGCTACAAACCATCCCGCTGAGCTTCCAGCACCTGTTTGCCATGTTCGGCGCGACGGTGTTGGTGCCGATTCTGTTCAAAATCAACCCTGCGACCGTGCTGTTGTTCAACGGCATTGGCACGTTGCTCTATCTGTTTATCTGTAAGGGCAAAATCCCGGCATATCTGGGCTCCAGCTTTGCTTTTATTTCTCCGGTACTGTTGCTGCTGCCGCTGGGTTATGAAGTGGCGCTGGGCGGCTTTATCATGTGCGGCGTGCTGTTTTGCGTGGTGGCGCTGATTGTGCAACGCGCTGGCACTGGCTGGCTGGATGTGATTTTTCCCCCCGCGGCGATGGGGGCGATTGTTGCGGTCATCGGTCTGGAATTGGCCGGGGTTGCCGCGGGCATGGCCGGTCTGCTGCCTGCGGACGGCGTGTCAGTGGATAGCAAAACCGTGATCATTTCGCTGGTGACCTTAGGCGTTACCGTGCTGGGCTCTGTGTTGTTCCGTGGTTTTCTGGCTATCATTCCGATTCTGATCGGCGTGCTGGTGGGTTATGGCCTGTCGTTTGCCATGGGCGTGGTGGATTTCGCGCCTATCGCTCAAGCGCACTGGTTTGCTCTGCCGACCTTCTATTCGCCGCGTTTTGAATGGTTTGCCATTCTGACCATTCTGCCTGCTGCGCTGGTAGTGATTGCGAAGCACGTGGGTCACCTGGTGGTTACTGCCAATATCGTGAAAAAAGATCTGATGCGCGATCCTGGCTTGCATCGCTCGATGTTTGCCAACGGTCTTTCTACCATGATCTCCGGTTTCTTCGGTTCTACGCCGAATACCACTTACGGCGAAAACATTGGTGTGCTGGCGATCACCAAGGTCTACAGCACCTGGGTGATCGGCGGTGCGGCAATACTGGCGATTCTGCTCTCCTGTGTGGGCAAACTGGCGGCTGCGATTCAGGCGGTGCCGGTGCCGGTCATGGGCGGCGTTTCTCTGCTGCTGTACGGGGTAATCGGTGCTTCCGGTATTCGTGTGCTTATCGAATCCAAAGTGGATTACAACAAGGCACAAAACCTGATTCTGACCTCGGTTATCCTGATCATCGGGGTGAGCGGAGCGAAAGTGCACCTGGGCGCTGCTGAATTGAAAGGCATGGCATTAGCCACCGTAGTGGGTATTGCCCTGAGCCTGCTGTTCGCACTGATCAACCGTTTCAGAAGCGAAGAAGTGGTGTTGGATGCCGAAGATGATGCCGAGGAGACCTCGCGCGCGTCATAAATTGCGCATTGCTCTGGTTTCCGGGGATGGTATTATCCCCGGAAACAGAAAAAATATGACAAGGGATTGTTAATCATGAAAAAAACAATATTGGCGTTGTTACTGGGTCTTTCGTGTTCTGCTTTTGCCCAAGAGGCTGATGACGCCGACAGGCTCTACGATCGCCTCGAACAGCAAGATAATACCGCGCTGACCGCTCTCACCGATTTGGCTAAACGTCAGGACCCTCATGCTCTCTCCCTACTGGGGTTTGTCTACGAGTTTGGCGTTTCCGTTCCCAAAAATATCCAACAGGCCATCGACTATTATCAGCAAGCGTGTGCGCTGGGTGGTGATTATGGTTGTTATAACGCCGGGTATTTTTATCAATATGGCATCGGCGTGCCGCAGGATAACGCCCGGGCCAGCCAACTGCTGGAAAAGATTAATGCCGCAGATATTGATATCGAAACGACCAAGTCGCTCGGGCACACCATTTATGAAGCCAAAGCCAAGGCTGAAACCGATGCAGAGATGCGCGCCCCGATCCTGAAATATGTTTCCCGCTATTTAAATACTGCCGATGACGAAACGCGTCGGATATTCAGCCGCCTCGGCTTGAGTAAAAGCGATACGTTACGGCTGGCAAAGCGTTGGGCACAGCAAGGCGATCCCAAAGTAAACTTCTACGTCGGCCATTTTTATAATTTTGGTTACTCCCCGATCAAAGAGAAAGACATCGAGGCGATGCGGTGGTTTCGCCGCGCCGCAGAGGGCGGAGAGCCGGACTCGCAGAATCTTCTTGGCCTGGCCTATCGCGAAGGTCGCTGGGGCGTCGATGCTAATGCGCAAGAGGCTGTCACCTGGTTTGAACGTGCCGCGCAGCAGGGCAATAAAGATGCCATGATCAATCTGGGAGAAATGTATTACACCGGTGAAGAGATTGACGTTGATTATGACAAGGCGCGAGCGCTGTTTACCCAGGCCTACGACAAAGGCGTATCGCGGGCGGCAAAATACCTCGCTTGGATCTATTACAACGGTCAGGGCGTGACCAGCGATTGCCAGAAGGCCTGGGAGTATCGTGAACGGGGGCGCACTGGCGAAACCAAAGTCAGCTATATGGCGCACTGCGTCAACGATAAGCGTGGGCGTGAAGAAAACCGCCAAACCTTGCCCGCCTTGGTGTTGAAAAACCAGTCGACCTTTCTCGGTGGCAACGGTGGCGCATTGAAATGTGAAAATCATTTTATCGTTGATACCAACAAACTTGCTGAAGTGGCCAACTTGCGCGTCGTCGTCACGCTAAAAAACCGCGAGGGTGCCAGCGGGCAATTCACGCTGGCGTTTGCCCCCTTTGGCATGAACACCATGAACGAAACCCTGTACGGCAGGGAATACAGCTCCTTTCGTTCCGCCGAACTGGTTCCACAAAAAACCAAAGACTTTTGCCAGCCGGGTGACGTGACATTCCAGATCGATTCCGCCACGGCGCGCATCAACGGACAGGAAAAAGATCTGCTGGCGACCGGGATTATCAAGCCCTATGTTCAACATGCCGGGTAACCGTATTGCCTTAGGACAATTCGCCTGAACAGTGACGCAGCATCGAGAAAGCGAGCCCGGTTGATGCGCTATCAACAGGGCTCGCTTTCTGTGGTAAACTCAGTCCGTTTTCCCGCCGAATTGAACATGAGGTGCTTCTGAATACGCCGGCACAGCTTTCACTGCCACTTTCTTTGCCTGATGACGAAACCTTTGCCAGTTTCTACCCGGGAGAAAACGCGTCACTTCTGGCCGCCCTTCACAACGTGTTGCAACAAGAGCACGGTAGCTATATTTACTTCTGGTCACGGGAAGGGGGAGGGCGCAGCCATCTGCTGCATGCCGCCTGCGCGGCGTTATCACGTCAGGGCGATGCGGCGGGCTATGTGCCGTTAGACAAACGCGCTTATTTTGTGCCTGAAGTTCTGGACGGCATGGAGCAACTCGCGCTGGTCTGTATCGACAATATCGAATCCATTGCTGGCGATGATGCCTGGGAAATGGCGATGTTCAACCTCTACAACCGCATTCAGGAAGGGGGGCACACCCGGCTGTTGATCACCGGCGATCGCCCACCGCGTCAGCTTAATTTGCATCTGCCTGATTTGGCCTCTCGTCTGGATTGGGGACAGATTTATAAGTTGCAGCCGCTCTCTGATGAAGAGAAAGGCGAGGCGTTACAGTTGCGCGCCCGTCTGCGAGGTTTCGAGCTGCCAGAAGATGTGAGCCGCTTTTTGTTGAAGCGGCTCGATCGTGAGATGCGCACGCTGTTTATGACGCTCGATCAACTCGATCACGCCTCGATTACCGCCCAGCGTAAGCTGACTATCCCCTTCGTCAAAGAGATCCTGGGGCTATAACAGCGCCAGCACTTGCTCCGGTGGGCGGCCGATTCGTGCCCGCTCACCGTTGACCACAATGGGACGCTCCATCAACTTGGGGTGTTCAACCAGTGCCGCAATCAGCTGTGTTTCACTCAGCGTTGCATCCGACAGGTTTAAGTCGCGGTACAGATCTTCTTTCTGGCGCATTACTTCACGTGCGCTGCTAAAGCCTAACTGTGATAACAGTTGGCGAACCTGTGCAGCATCCGGTGGCGTATCCAGATAGAGCACCACGCGTGGCGTGACGCCGTGTTGCTGCAACAGCGCCAGCGTTTCACGGCTCTTGGAGCAGCGCGGATTGTGATAAATAACGATATTCTGTGACATGGGCTGTTCCTTGCTGTTTATACCCGTACAACTTCACGTTGCAGGTGCGTTGGCTGCACTCATTATTCGGCCCATCCCTGGGTCTCACCTCTTACGAGGCCGCCGCACACGGCGTTCAAATCTGCTCCTTGCAGATTTGTCACCCGAATCACTGACCTGAGTAAGCTCATCGGGATTGATTCACTTGCGCTGTTCAAAACGTAAACGTTTTGTCCTGCAACTCGAATTATTGAGGGTATATCAAGACTTTTCAAACTGACGGAAACGTTGCTGTAACTGGCGTAACTGGTCAATGCGGGCATCATAGCGCGCCTGCTCCAGACTGCCGAGTTTGCTTAGTGAACTGGCATTGCTGAACAGCCCGATGGCCTGATCCAATTTTCCGGATAACGCCAGCTCCTCTCCGCGCGCGGCAAGCTCTTCGGCGCGCATGCCCTGTGCGGCGGAGGCCTGCGCCAGCAGCGACCAGCCGTTGGGATCGCCCGGATTGGCGTAGGTATAACGATAAAGCAGGCGGCTGGCTGCGGCGGCCTGACCGCCTGTGACATAGGCGTTCGCCAGGTTCAATTGCAGCACTGGGTTGTTCTGGGCACCCGGCGCTTTTTGTAAGCGCGCGATGGCCAATGCGGCTTTATTTTGCGCCAGATCGATATCCGTCATCAGATCGAGAAACCAGGGACTGTCCGGGGTTTTATCCAGCAGCGGCTGAAGCACGGCGCGGGCATCGTCATATTTCTTCTCTTCATACGCGCGCACCGCTTTACCGTACTGTGCGGCAAGCTGCTCGCGTACATTGCCTTTTAGCCAGTTATCAATGGTCTCATCAGCGGTGGCCTTATACGCGGTGCTGTACATCGTCAGCGCGCGCATCTTGGCAAACAGAAAATCCTGTGAGGATTGGGTCGGTGCCGGGCGCATCTGGTTGGCGCGGTTACGGGCATCGGCCAGACGGCTCTCTGGCAACGGGTGGGTCAACAGCATTTCCGGCGGTTTAGTGGCATAGCGTGATTGATCGGCCAGTTTTTGCATAAAGTTAGGCATAGCCTGTGGATCAAACCCGGCCCGCTGCAACACTTGCAGACCAATACGATCGGCTTCCTGTTCATTGGACTGCGTGAAGCTGATAATTCCCTGTTGTGCGCCCGCCAACGTGCCGCTCAGTGCTGCCATCCCCACCTGCGGGTTTGCCATGGCGAGCAGAATAGAACCCAATGCACCCATCCAGGTTAACGGGGCGCTGCGCTGTTGTGATTCCATGGCGCGCGCCAGATGGCGTTGGGTGACGTGCGAGATTTCATGCGCCAGTACCGAGGCCAGTTCGCTTTCATTTTCCGCGTAGCGGAACAAGGCAGAATGGATGACCACATTGCCACCGAAAAAGGCAAAGGCGTTCAGCTCATCGTTGCGAATAATGAAGAAGTGAAAAGGCGTGCGCACTGAGTTGGCGCTTTTGACTAACCGTTGGCCCAGTTGGTTGATGTATTGTACCAGCAGAGGATCGTCAATCAGCGGTGCACCGCCGCGCATTTGCCGTAGGTAGAAGTCACCCATGGCAATTTCTTGATTGATACTGAGCGTACCGCCCGCAGTGGTTCCCATATCGGGAAGCTGATCCTGCATATCTGCAACCACGGGAGCCGCGACGCCGCCCAGCATTGCGCCGAACAGCAGCGCAGTCAGGGTTTTCTTTACTCTCAATCCACGCAGAAACGTCTTGCCTGCCGGAGCGCTAATGCGAGGACGTTCAGCACCTAACCAATTGAAGACCATGAATGGGACCTTCTCGACTGCACGGTAAAAGCGATTAGCGCCTATCTTAGCCAGCGCGGAGGGAGCATGCAAAGTGGAATGCGGGAAAAGTGCAGCATAACAGCGCACCGTGCAAAAAATAGCATGCACAAGGTTGCGCGCAACATAAATCAGACTAATGCAAAAACACCGACACCTTAACAGTGTCGGTGGACACCTGACGCGCTATCAGGCGCTCTTCAGATAGTTCAGTACGATATCGTGGTGATCGCTGGTTTTGAAATCATCAAACACGTGCGCCACTTTACCGTCTTCACCAATCAAAAAGCTGATGCGGTGAATACCGTCGTAGGTTTTTCCCATGAATGTCTTTTCGCCCCATACGCCGAAGGCTTGTGAGATCTGATGATCTTCGTCGGACAACAGCGTAAAGTTCAGCAACTCTTTTTCCGCAAAGCGAGACAGTTTTTCCGGTTTGTCGGTGCTGATACCCAGTACTTCCACGCCATGTTTCTTCAGATCGTCCATGTTGTCGCGCAAACCACAGGCTTGCACGGTACATCCCGGCGTCATTGCTTTAGGGTAAAAATAGACCAACACTTTTTGTCCCTGGAAGTCGGTTAAATTTACTTGTTCGCCATCCTGGTCGGGCAAGCTAAATTTCGGTGCGGTATCACCGGCTTTCAGTGTGTTCATCACTACTCTCCATCTTTCTCTTCATGCTGTGGATAGTTCACGACGCTAATACTGCCTTGTGCGTGCAGTTCTGTACATAGCTGATGAAAGGCTGGCTCAATAATTGCGCCATTTAGCGTTTCAGGGCTGTGTGCAGTGATTTGAATATATAACGTTGACGGATGTCCGCTGGTGGCGGGCTGCGTTTTTGAAACCAGCTCCGCAATGTTCATGTGATGGGCGTCAAACAGCGCGGTAAAGCGTTCAATGATATGCGGGGAATCTGCCAGTTCAACCTTGACCCACACCGTCGAGGGCATTGGTGGGCGAGCCTGAGACTCCGTGCGCTTCATCACGATCAACAATTCCATTTCCGCCCCTTTGAGCGGCAGCGTGGATTCGATAAGCGTGATGGCGTTCCAACTTCCCGACAGCAGCATGATGAACGTGAACTCTTTGCCCAGCATCGCAAGACGACTATCTTCAATGTTACAGCCACAGCTACTGACGTGACGTGTGATGGCGTTCACAATCCCGGGACGATCGACGCCGAGGGCGGTGATAACCAGAGAGTGTTCTTGTTGGCTCGGCAAAATCTTGCTTCCTCTGCATCGGGTTGAGAGTAACATGGTAAACACAAAAAATTGTCTGGGGCAATTTTGAGTTTGTTCTGCGTGCGTTTTCCCGCGCCGCCGTCAGTCGCGGCATGCAGAAAGAAAAAAACCGCATGTCAGACGCCGACAACGCGGTTGCGCGCTTGCTTTTGCAGTGAAGTCAAAAGTACCATGAAGAACTTGTTTTTGGAGGGGATGGCGAATGTTTACGGGAAGTATTGTTGCACTGGTAACGCCGATGGACGACAACGGCGCCGTCGATCGTGCAAGCTTAAAAAAACTTGTTGATTATCATGTTGATAGCGGTACCGCGGCGATAGTGTCCGTCGGAACCACCGGAGAGTCCGCCACGTTGAGCCATGATGAACACGGCGACGTGGTGATGATGACGCTGGAACTGGCAGACGGACGTATCCCGGTGATCGCGGGAACGGGTGCCAATGCAACGTCGGAAGCCATCTCTCTGACCAAACGCTTTCACGGCACCGGTGTGGTGGGCTGCCTGACGGTAACCCCTTACTACAACCGCCCAACGCAGGAAGGGTTGTTCCAGCATTTTAAAGCGATCGCTGAGCACACCGATCTACCGCAGATTCTGTATAACGTACCGTCGCGTACCGGTTGTGACATGCTGCCGGAAACCATCGCCCGTCTTTCCGAAGTAAAAAATATTGTTGCGGTGAAAGAAGCCACCGGGAACTTAAGTCGTGTGAGTCAGATCCAAGAGTTGGTTGATGATAAATTCATTTTGCTGAGCGGTGATGACGCCAGCAGTCTGGATTTTATGCAACTCGGTGGTCGCGGCGTGATTTCCGTGACGGCGAACATTGCCGCACGGGAAATGGCACAGCTGTGCGCCCTGGCGGCACAAGGTGATTTCGCTGCGGCGCGCCGTTTGAATCAGCGCCTGATGCCACTGCATCAGAAATTATTTGTTGAACCTAATCCGATCCCAGTGAAATGGGCATGCAAGGCATTAGGATTGATGGCGACCGATACGCTTCGCTTGCCGATGACGCCGCTGACTGACGCCGGTCGGGCAGTGATGGAGCGCGCATTGAAGCAAGCTGGTTTGCAGTAACCCTTAGGGAGATTTGATGACTTCTTCAGTGCAAAAGTCCATGGTGGCAAAAGTGGTTGGTTTGTCGCTGGTTATGCTGTTAGCAGCCTGTTCCAGAGATCAGCGTCACAAACGTCAGGTCAGCGGCGATGAATCGTATTTGAAAGCGCCACAACCGAGGACGTTAGTGGCACCGGCAGGAATGATCCTTCCGGTGCAAAATGGGGATTACGAGATCCCGGCAGCCGCATCAACCGGTGAACTGGGTAAAGCGTTAGATATTTGTCCTCCTCTCCAGCCATTGGCGTTGTTAAGCGGATCGCGCACGCAAATTTCCGGTGATACGGCTACCTTGATGATCGAAAACAGTGCGCAGGCGAGCCGTTTGTGGCCGCAGGTGGTGCAGATCATTCAGGACAAGGGCTATGTGATTGCCAGCCGTCAGGATGCCTCGCAGACGCTGACCACCGATTGGATCTTCTGGCCGCGAGACGATGAAAGTGTGCCGTACCGCGCGCGTTATCAGATCTCCGTTCAACCTCAAGGGTATCAGGTTGCGGTTGTGGTGAAATTGCTCGGCCTTGAAGTGCAAAATACGCCAGTGGCAGAAGCGCTTCAGGTGCAACGTTATACCAGCCTGATGGCCAATGCCCTGTCAGATGCGTTGGAGAAACAGGCGGCTGCGCGTGAGAATGCGCAGACCCATCGTGCCGTTGGTACGCTGGACGTACTGAGCGGTGCGGATGATAGCGGCCTGCCGTTGCTGGTGGTGCGTGGTCCTTATTCGGTGGTCTGGGATCGACTTCCTGCCGCGCTGGAAAAAGTCGGCATGAAAGTGAACGATCGCAGCCGTCCACAAGGCTCCATTGCGGTGACCTACAAGGCTCCGGGCAGCAGCGCCTGGGAACGTCTGGGGGCGAAAGACCCTGAATTGGCCAACGGCGATTACAAATTGCAGGTTGGCGATCTGGGTAACCGCAGTACGTTGCAGTTTATCGACGCGAAAGGGCATACGCTCAGCCAGTCGAAAAACGACGCGCTCGTCGCCGTCTTCCAGGCGGCACTCAGTCACTAACAGCAAGAGCCGGTCACATCCGGCCCTTCTTTATTCGGCCCGGCGAATGCCGGTATTTTTATTGTTAATCAAGTATTAAATCATCGGGCCCGTTGTCGGTGGCCCACAACTGTGTGGAGTAATAAAAGATGCAAAAGCTAGCTGAGTTGTATCGCGGAAAAGCGAAAACGGTCTACACCACTGAAGATCCCGATCTGTTGGTGCTGGAGTTTCGCAATGATACGTCAGCCGGTGATGGCGCGCGCATTGAACAGTTTGATCGTAAAGGCATGGTGAACAACAAGTTCAACCATTTCATCATGAGTAAACTGGAAGAAGCGGGCATCCCGACGCAAATGGTCAAGTTGCTGTCCGACAACGAAGTGCTGGTGAAAAAGCTGGAGATGGTACCGGTAGAGTGCGTGGTACGTAACCGTGCGGCTGGTTCTCTGGTGAAACGCCTGGGTGTGGAAGAGGGCATTACCCTGAACCCGCCGCTGTTTGACCTGTTCCTGAAAAATGATGCCCTGCACGATCCGATGGTGAACGAGTCTTACTGCAAAACCTTTGGTTGGGTGAATGAAACCCACCTGGCGCGCATGAAAGCACTGAGCTACAAAGCCAACGACGTGCTGAGCAAACTGTTTGATGACGCAGGCTTGATTCTGGTGGATTTCAAACTGGAATTCGGCTTGTTCAAAGGTGAAGTGGTGCTGGGTGATGAGTTCTCTCCCGACGGCAGCCGCCTGTGGGACAAGCAAACCCTGAACAAGATGGACAAAGACCGTTTCCGTCAAAGTCTGGGTGGTTTGATTGAAGCCTATGAAGAAGTTGCACACCGTCTTGGCGTAAAATTGGACTAAACGCGCAATCGTTTTCGTGTTAAGCCTTGCGTGCGTGCCGTTGCCTGCCATTCTCTGTGCTAAGCGGAGAATGGCAGGTTACCCGTACCAATGTGAGTATTGGGCTAATTAGCCGTGTCAAAACAGTGCTATCATCTGAGTCTTGAATGAAACCGATATTTTGACATCAGCATGGCAGGAAACCCCTTCCTCATGACTTCTTTCGATCCCACGCTTCTGATCCTGCTTGGCCTGGCGGGACTGGGTATTATCAGCCACAACATGACGGTCACCTGGGCGATGTTGGCGCTGCTAGCGGTACGCTTGACGCCGCTCAATGGATACTTCCCGCTGGTGGAAAAATATGGATTGAGCATCGGGATACTGATTCTGACCATCGGCGTGATGGCCCCGATTGCCAGTGGGAAAATCAGCGCCCATGACTTCTTTCAGGCATTCCTCAACTGGAAATCGCTGGTAGCGATTGCGGTGGGCGTTGCGGTTTCCTGGCTCGGTGGTCGCGGTGTTTCTCTGATGAGCAATCAACCTTCCGTGGTGTCGGGATTGCTGATTGGTACTGTGGCCGGTGTCGCATTATTCCGCGGCGTGCCAGTAGGTCCATTGATTGCGGCAGGTCTGCTCTCGTTGTTGATTGGCAAATCCTGAGAGCCGTATTGACATGTCTGAGCTCCTTACCCCAAACCTGCTCAGTGCTGACGCGAACGGCGATCCTACGCTGCTGCAGCGTGTTGGCGCGCGTCGCCTGCTGGTTATCAGCGGTGAGGTGAATTGGGTGCAACGGCAGGTGGAAGCGCTGTGCCGACAGACGCCGGGGGATTGGCTTTGGCTGGGGGGCATGCACCCTGACAGCATACCCTTTGGCAAAGCGCGGATGCTGCTGGGGCAGGAGTATCAGCATGCCGTCTTTGATGCCCGTATCGGACTGGATGTGGAAGCGCTGGCGATCGTGGCTGGCACGTTGCGTGCGGGCAGTTGGCTGCTGCTGCTGGTCCCGCCCTGGAATACGTGGGCACAACAACCCGATGCTGATAGTCTGCGCTGGAGTGAGCAATCGCAGGCGATAGCCACCCCGAATTTCATTACGCATTTTCAGCAACAGCTGCTGGCGGATGAGGAAATCACGCTGTGGCGGCAGGGGGAAGAGGGCGCCCTAAAACCGCTGGCTCCTCGTGCACCGTGGCACCCTCCCAGTGGTGATCCAACGCCACAGCAGCAGGCATTGCTGACCCGTCTACAGGCTGCGGCACCGGGCGTTTATGTGATTACTGCCGCGCGCGGGCGCGGTAAATCGACGCTGGCGGGAATGCTGGCCGCGCAGTGCACAGGCGTCTGTTGGGTGACATCCCCTTCCCGCGATGCTGCCGTTCAGTTGCTGCAATACGCTGGGGCTGAATTGCCGTTTTACGCTCCGGATGCCGTGCTCGCACATTGCCAATCGTCATCTGCGCCGCCGCTTGACTGGCTGTTGATTGATGAGGCGGCGGCGATCCCTGCGCCAATGTTGCAGGCGCTGGTAAGCTACTTCCCTCGCGTATTGATGCTCACGACGGTGCAAGGGTATGAAGGAACCGGGCGTGGTTTTCTGCTGAAATTTTGTGCCTCGCTGCCACAGTGCGACATACTGACGTTGGATCAACCACTGCGCTGGGCCGCAGACGATCCGCTGGAGCGTTTTCTGGATCAGGCCCTGCTTTTTCGTGACACGTTTACCGATGTCGATGCCCTGAATCTGGGGGACGCGAGAGTGCCTGCTGTCGTGACGAAATGTCTGGCGACAGCGTGGTTGAGCGAACCGGCAGGTTTGCATTGGTATTATGCCTTACTATGCAGCGCGCATTACCGCACCTCACCGCTTGATTTGCGGCGCTTGCTGGATGCGCCCGATATGCATCTCTACGGCGCCCAACGGGGCGAGGCGTTGTGCGGTGTAGCCTGGTGGGTTGATGAAGGCGGTCTGTCACCCGCGTTAGCGCATGAGGTGTGGGCGGGGCGTCGTCGCCCACGCGGTAATCTGGTGGCACAATCATTGGCAGCGCACGGTGATGAGTGGCAAGCCCCGTGTTTACGTTCGCGGCGTATCAGCCGTATTGCGGTTGTCGCAGGGCAGCGGCGCAGTGGGATGGGTCATGCACTGATTGCCGCACAACGAGATACCGCGAGCAATGAGGGTATTGATTTTCTGTCGGTCAGCTTTGGCTATCAGTCTGAACTGTGGGCATTCTGGCAGGCTTGCGGGTTTCAACTGGTGCGTATTGGCAGCCATCGCGAGGCGAGCAGTGGCTGCTATAGCGCGATGGCGGTTTTGCCTATCAGTGAAGAAGGTCGGCAACTGGTCAGGCGTGCCGAACGGCGTCTTGCTCAGGAATGGACAGCCTTGCGCCGCCTCATCCCTCTGGCACTGCCGTTGCAACTGCCGGCATCCTATCGTTCTATACTCGATGACGCCGAGTGGCGCAGTCTGGCCGGACTCGATGACGCCGAGTGGCGCAGTCTGGCCGGGTTCGCTTTTGCGCATCGTGGCATGGAGCCGACTTTTGCCGCGTTGACCTCCCTGCTGGCACGCTCCGGGCTGCCGCTGCCTGCGTTGCGTTTGCTCAATGCCCATCCGCACGATCCAGAGCGTGGGGTGACGCGGTTTTCATTAAGCGGTAAAAAAGCGCTGTTACAACGCTGGCGTGAGGAGACGGCTCAGGCTCTTGCCGAGCTTGATGCAGCAACCTGTGCGCGTTGGCAACGCTGGACGCAACCGGGTGGTTTCCGATTGAATAAATAAATGCCTTGGCGGAATGGACCTGTCTGCCGGCATACGCAGTAATCGATATGGAGAAGAGCGACATATTATGGTGATGGGAATTTTTTGCGGTTCGAGTGCGGGAAGTGATACTGCTTTTATTGATGCGGCGCGCGTGACGGGAAAAGCGCTGGCGCAGGCCGGTATTGCGATTGTTTACGGCGGTGGCCGTGTCGGGTTGATGGGCGCGGTCGCGGATGCGGCGCTGGCACAGGGCGGCAAGGTGATTGGTGTCATGCCGCGCTTGCTGGCCGATCAAGAGCTTTCTCATCCGGGCCTGACCACGCTGCATGTGGTGGAAAACATGCATGAACGTAAAGCCAAAATGGCGCAGATTGCCGATGGTTTTATCGCGATGCCGGGTGGTCCGGGGACGCTGGAAGAGATTTTTGAACAGTGGACCTGGGCGCAATTGGGGATCCATGACAAACCTTGCGCGTTTCTCAATGTTAACGGCTATTTTGACCCGTTGAAAACCATGAATGAGACGATGGTCTGTCAGGGTTTTATGAAGCAACCCTATGCCGATATGCTCACGTTTTCCGACAGCATTGAGGATATTCTGCGCGTTTTCGCCACTTATACGCCGCCGCATAAGTGGACGCCTGCGTTTCGTCAGGTAGGGTGAGACAGTGATGGAGACGTCCCGTGTGATTCGCATTGCCGCTGCCGTGATCACCGATGCGACAGGTGCCTGCCTGCTGGTTCGCAAGCAGGGCACAACGGCATTTATGCAACCGGGGGGGAAAATGGAGCCCGGTGAAACGTCAGAGCAGGCGCTGGTGCGCGAACTGAAAGAAGAATTGTCGATTCAGATTGCGATAGCGGATCTGACGTATCTTGGTCATTTTTCCGATCACGCGGTCAATGAGCCTGGGTATGTTGTTGAAGCCGATGTGTACCGGGTGCAGGGGGTGAGTAGCGTAACTCCGGCGGCTGAAATTGCCGAAATCGCCTGGGTTAACCCAACCGCGCCGACGACATTGCGCCTGGCCCCGTTGACTCAGCAACAATTATTGCCCCTTGCCGCCGCATTTTGATGCCGTTGTGACAGGCTGACCACTGTGTCAGCCTGGTATTTCTCTTTTTCTTTCCTGCCTATGGGGTGAACGAGGTGAGGGCGTGTCATTGGAAATAATGGAATGACTTGTTCAATAAATCCCGATAGCACGCGATAGCCGCAGGGGTATCATGCTGGAATACCACGACAAAACGGGATATATCATGAGCGATGCAATTACAGTACAACAACCGGAGCAGGCGCAGCGTTTGGTCCTGCTGTTTCACGGTGTTGGCGACAGTGCCAACGGTATGGCGGCACTGGGGCGTTATTTCGCCGATGCCTTGGCGGATGCCTGTGTTGTCAGTCTCAATGGGCCAGAAAGCACCGAATGGGGCGCCGGGCGTCAGTGGTTCTCCGTGCAAGGGGTGACCGAAGAGAACCGTCAGGCGCGCGTTGATGCGGCGATACCGGGATTTTTGTCAACGGTGCGCCATTGGCAGGATAAGGTTGGGGTCGATGCTGCACATACCGTGCTGGTTGGGTTTTCGCAGGGGACCATCATGTCTCTGGAAGCGCTCAAGGCGAACCCGAGGATTGCCGGTACGGTTATCGCCTTTAGCGGCCGTTTTGCCTCGTTGCCTGAATCTGCATTGACGCCAGCGGTGGTGCATTTTATCCACGGAGAACAGGACAGCGTGATTTTGCCTGTGCATGCACAGGCTGCTGCTCAGCGCATGCATTCGTTAGGCAGTGCGCATTCACTCGATATGATTGCGGGGGTAGGTCACTCGATTGATGGTCTGATGCTGCAACAGGCGCTGGGTTATCTGGCATAACCACTCACGTTGCTGGTAAGGCGGTTCTACCCATGAATCGCCTTTATTTTTCTTTGCCCTTCCTCGCTATTTCCCCTCCGCACTGAATGAGATATCGCGCCAAAATCATGTTGAGTAGTTTTTCTGTCCATATAAAAAGTGAATTTTTCCATATTTAAATAACGTTGAATGGCCGACGATGTTATTGCACTGTTTATGTGTTGCATTGCATCGGTAGTGCACTATACCCGTCATACTTCAAATTGCAGGTGCGTTGGCTACGTTCATTCACCCGAATCACTTACTTGAGTAAGCTCATCGGGGTTCATTCGCTTGCCGCGTTACGAGACGCATAAATGCGTCTCGCCCTAAAGGGCCAGCGCAAGCGCTGTTCAAAACGTTAACGTTTTGTCCTGCAACTCGAATTATTTAGGGTATATACACACCATAATGTCTGACGTTTTTCCCGCTATACCCATATGTATTTGCGTCGCTGGCCTCTTTAACGCCGGTTATTCTTGCCGCTGCATCATTGCGTCAATGGCGCGGCGCGAATCATTGAGGGTATATACATGTCACGTCCTTTTAGGAAATAAGGGTGTTATATGTTCAAACGTATAAAAGTTGTGACCATTCTTATTGTTGTTCTCTTAACTCTGGGTATTTCACAATTTCTCACCGGTGCACTTTCCATGCGTGCGCTGGTCAATGACCGAGAAAGATTTCAGGCTTCACAGCGTGCGAATCAAAGCGTGGCGGCGTTTACCGATGCCTGGATTATGATGAATCAAACGCGTATTGCCGTCGGTACCATGATTCAAAATATGATGATGGGAAATGCGGATAAAGACGCGATGCAGTCGCTGCTGCAAATGGCGAAGGAGCGCATTGCCAGTTCCGAAAGTCGCTACAAGGCCTATCAGGCCCTTCCGCCGTCGCCGGGGGTGGATCCGGCGCTGATCAAAAAACTGGAAGAGAGTTATGTCGTTTATCAGAAACTGTTGAACGATATCGTCAATTCGCTGGCCGGAGGATTGGCCGGGGCGGCAATGAAACTGCATGAGGGGGCGGCACCGCTCAATGTGGCGATGCAAGAAAACTACCTGGCATGGCGTGAGGCGCAAACGCAGGTAGCCGATAATGGACTGCGCGATAACCATCGTGCTTTTCAGGAGATGTTGTGGCTATTAGGGGCTATTTCACTGCTGGTGGTGCTGGTGATCGTGCTCAGTTGGGTAGGGTTACAGCGTATCTTGCTGCAACCATTGCGTGCACTGATGCGCCATATCAATGCGATTGCCAAAGGCGATCTGACACAGTCGATTGACGTTGAAGGACGAAATGAGATGAGCCAGCTTGCCACCGGTTTGCATCATATGCAGCGTTCATTAATTGATACGGTAAGCGCGGTGCGTGACAGTGCACAGTCGATTTACACCGGTGCCAGCGAGATCTCGGCAGGCAGCAACGATCTGTCATCGCGTACTGAGCAGCAGGCCGCGTCGCTGGGCGAAACCGCTGCCAGCATGGAACAGTTGACCGCCACGGTAAAACAGAACTCACACAGCGCGCGGCAGGCGGCGCAGGTCGCAAAAGAGGCGTCGGAGACGGCAGACAAAGGTGGGGTAAAAGTCAGCCATGTGGTGATCACCATGAACCAGATTTCCGACAGCTCGCAAAAAATCGCGGATATCACCAATGTGATCGATGGTATTGCTTTTCAGACCAACATTCTGGCACTGAATGCCGCTGTGGAGGCCGCTCGAGCGGGCGATCAAGGCCGTGGTTTTGCCGTGGTGGCAGGCGAAGTGCGCACGCTGGCACAGCGCAGCGCGCAGGCGGCCAAAGAGATCAAGACCCTGATTGACGATTCGGTCAATCGCGTCAGCACCGGGGCGATGCAAGTGCGGGAAGCGGGAGACACCATGCAGGAAATTGTCACGGCGGTGAGTCGCGTGACCGATATTATGGGCGATATTGCGTCGGCGTCCGATGAGCAAAGCCGTGGCATCGATCAAGTGGGACAAGCGGTGAGCGAAATGGATCGGGTGACGCAGCAGAATGCGGCGCTGGTAGAAGAATCCGCCTCTGCGGCAGCCTCTCTGGAGGAGCAAGCGGGCTTTTTACAAGGTGCCGTGTCGGCATTCAATATTGGCAATAACCAAAGCGTGCCGCCTGCTGCGGCACAGCCGTTTACACGCGGTACGCAAGGATTATTACCTGCGGTGAAAAACGCCTCCGGGCGTCGATCAGAACACAACTGGGAGGCGTTTTAGACCGCTTAACACGGGGCCGTGAGGCGTGCTGCGGCCCGGTTACAGGCGTTCAACGATCAGCGCGATGCCCTGGCCGCCGCCAATGCACAGCGTTGCCAGCCCCAGCGTTTTGTCGTAGCTGTGCAGCGCGTGGACAAGCGTAACCAGAATACGTGCACCGCTGGCACCGATCGGGTGGCCCAGCGCAATCGCGCCGCCGTTGACGTTAACTTTTTCCGGGTCCAGACCCAAATCGCGCTGTACGGCCAGGAATTGTGCCGCAAACGCCTCATTGGCTTCGATCAGATCGATATCCTGAATGGTCAGTCCTGCCTTGATCAGCGCTTTTTGGGTGGCAGGAATTGGACCTAATCCCATCACCTCGCTCGGAACACCGGCTGAGGCCCAACTGCGAATGCGTGCCAGCGGCGTGATCCCCTGCTGACGAGCTTCCGATTCCCGCATCAGCACCAGCGTTGCGGCCGCATCGTTGATTCCCGAGGCGTTGCCCGCCGTGACGGTGCCGTCCGGCAGGAACGCCGGGCGCAGTTTACCCAATGAATCCAACGTGGTCTCGGCACGCACGAATTCATCCTGATTGAAGATACGCGTCTCTTTTTTCACGCGCAGCGCAATCGGGGTGATCTCAGCCTCAAAGCGACCGCTGGCCTGTGCAGCGGCAGCTTTTTGCTGCGATGCGAAAGCGACAGCATCCTGATCTTCCCGCGTAAAGCCGTACTGTTTGGCGATATTCTCGGCCGTGATTCCCATATGGTAATCATTGAAAGCGCACCACAGACCGTCTTTGATCATGGAATCGATTAATTTGCCATCGCCCATGCGGTAACCCTGACGCGCTTTCTCCAGCAGGTAAGGGGCGGCACTCATGTTTTCCATACCTCCCGCGATACAGACCTGATTGTCGCCGGCAACAATGGATTGTGCACCGAGCGCTACCGCTTTGAGGCCGGAGCCGCACACTTTGCTGACAGTAAAGGCGGGCGTTTCAATGCCGAGCCCGGCAGCCTGACTCGCCTGATGCGCCGGGTTTTGGCCTAAACCGGCACTCAGCACATTGCCCAGCATCACTTCATCAATTTTCAAACCCTGCGGCAGGGATGACAGACTGTCTTTTATCGTGGTGCTTGCCAGTTCAACGGCGGACGTTGTGGCCAGACTGCCCGCGAATTTACCGATCGCAGTACGTTTAGCGCTTACAATTACCACGGAATCTTGTGTGTTCATCAGGGTCTCCTTAGTGGACTTTTAACGGTTGCAGGTCGTCGGAGACAATGAAGTTGGCTTCTGTCTTCTGGAGCAGTTCGTCGAGGGTGATATCCGGGCTGATTTCGCGCAGCACCATCTGCTGGTCGATAAATTCAAATACCGCCAGTTCGGTGACCACCATGCTGACTTTGTTGGCGGCGGTCAGGGGATAGGTACATTCATGCAGCAGTTTAGGTGCACCGTTTTTAGCGCAGTGCTCCAGCGCAATGATCACTTTTTTAGCACCAACCACCAGATCCATGGCACCGCCCATGCCGGGCACCATTTTGCCGGGCACCACCCAGTTGGCGAGGTTGGCATGTTCATCCACCTGCAAACCGCCGAGTACGCACACGTCAACGTGACCACCGCGGATCAGCGCGAAGGAGAAGGCGCTGTCAAACATCGCCGCGCCCGGCACCATACCGCAGGGTTGTC
This sequence comes from Symbiopectobacterium purcellii, assembly GCF_019797845.1. Classification (NCBI taxonomy): domain Bacteria; kingdom Pseudomonadati; phylum Pseudomonadota; class Gammaproteobacteria; order Enterobacterales; family Enterobacteriaceae; genus Symbiopectobacterium; species Symbiopectobacterium purcellii. The sequence goes on from NZ_CP081864.1 coordinate 1,297,173, forward strand.
CACCCGCGTTAACCAGATTGGTGTCGATGTCGGTAATGGCACCTAAACCGAGAAAGCCGTTTTCCGATTGGAAGGTTACTTCAATGGCCTCGGGGACGTAGTTGGCGACCTGAGTTGGCAGGCCAATCCCTAAATTCACAACGTCGCCGTCGTTTAACTCCAGCGCGACGCTGCGAGCAATAATTGATTTAGCGTCCATTATTTTTCTCCAACATAAAGGTGATCGACCAGTGCAGCAGGCGTCACAATGCATTCCGGCGCTAATTGGCCGACAGGAATAACCTGTTCGCATTGCGCCACCACGTTGTCTGCGGCAAGTGCTATCAGAGGATTAAAATTACGGGCGGTAAGGTGATAAATCAGATTTCCACGGGTGTCAGCGATGCTTGCCTGAATAATGGCAAGATCGGCTTTTAACGGTAATTCCAATAAATAGGTCGTATTATCGAGGGTGATTTTTTGTTTATTTTCTTCCACCACAGTGCCAACCCCTGTCGGGGTGAGAAAACCACCCAGTCCGGCGCCGCCACTGCGAATACGTTCTGCCAGTGTGCCCTGTGGTACCAGCTCGACATCCAGCGTTTCGGCAATCATGCGCTTGCCCGTTTCCGGGTTGGTGCCAATGTGTGAAACGATGACTTTTTTAACCTGACCGTTGGCAATTAATGGGCCAACGCCGGTGTCAGGAAATGCCGTGTCATTACCAATCAGGGTTAAATCAGTGACGCCGGATTTGATGATTTCTTTTACCAATAAATCCGGGGTTCCGACACCCATAAAACCACCGAACATAATTGTCATTCCGTCTTTTTAATAAAGATCGGAAATAACTGGCATCACTGATTTTGTTTTTCATTATTCAGCTACTCCATCAATCAAAGGACGCTATTGCTGTTTTTAGGCAACGGCGATCCCATCGAAAATTAGTGATAATTTTCGAAAATCGTTATCCAGATAATCGGGTGGTATAGTGGGGCAATAGTCGTTGCCCCACTATATCCGTCATACTTCACGTTACAGGTGTGCTGGCTGCGTTCGTTATTCGGCCCATCCCTGGGCCTCACCTTTTACGAGGCCGCCGCACGCGGCGTTCAAATCTGCTCCCGGCAGATTTGTCACCTGAATCACTTACCTGAGTAAGTTCATTGGGATTCCTTCTCTTGCCGCGTTACGAGACGCATAAATGCGTCTCGCCCTAAAGGGCCAACGCAAGCGCTGTTCAAAACGTTAACGTTTTGTCCTGTAACTCGAATTATTTAGGGTATACGCTTTTAGCCGTACCACGGGCGAACCCGTGGCAATCGTTTAGATATCCATGTCCAGAATGGCTGCACTCAGCCCTTTGCCGTGCATATCCAGCGCCAGTGAGCGGGTAACACCGCCACCCAGTGCGCCATACATGACAAAGTTCAGCGCGCCAATGGCGGGCAGTTCGTAGCGAACGACGTCACCGGTGACGATATCGGCAAACCAGGCTTTAACTTTTTCCGCCGTAACGGCCGTTTTGATTTTCTCAAAATCTTCCGCACGATAAGCAATCAGCGAGATATTCGACGTATTGCCTTTGTCGCCAGTGCGGGAGTGAGCGATTTCACGTAGTTTCATTATTTGATCTCCAGGTAGTTAACCGCTGGGGTAACGAAAGCGCGCGCCAGCAGGGTGGAATCCATGGCCAGAATCTCTTTAACGCCTTTATTGACGCCACCGCCACCCGCAGGGCCGTTGGTGTACAGCGTTTCCACTTCGTTGCCCACTTTCACTGCCTGTGCGCGAGTGGCGCAGCGAGCGGCCACGCGCGCGCGCACTTCATAAGGCTCGCTGCGTTGAGAACGTTCTGCGCCGTGCAGCGCGTCTACGCCAATCAAATCGAAACGCACTTCTGACGGTGCGAAACCGCATACTTCAAAACGGCCTTTGACGATATCGAGCGCCAGACGTCCGCGCGCGACAGCACCCGGTCCAGCGTAGGAAATTTCCCCTTCGCCGATAAAGCCATCCTGATAGCCGACGGAGACTTTCAACGTGTCGGTTTTGGCGCGGCCCGTGGCACCTTGAACGCGAACCCGGTCTTCACCCACCTGAGTGAAGGTGACACCGGTGAAATCGGCCACGACATCGGGAGTGATATAGCTGTCCGGACGGTGGATTTCATACAGCATCTGCTCTTTGCAGGTGTCCACGCAAACCCGGCCGCCAGAACCGGCAACTTTGGTGATAACCGCATCGCCGTTTTCGTCAATTTCCGCGATCGGGAAGCCAAGGCGCTCCAGATGCGGAATATCCTTGAAGCCAGGATCGGCATAGTAACCACCGGTGATCTGTCCAGCACATTCCAGCAGGTGACCAAGGCAGGTGCCTTTGCCCAAGTGTTCCCAATCGTCGGCTGCCCAGTTGAATTCATACATCATCGGTGCCAGGAACAGCGACGGGTCAGATACGCGTCCGGCGATAATGATGTCTGCACCGTCATGCAGCGCTTTGACCATGGCATCAGCGCCCATGTAGGCATTGGCGGAAAGGATCTCTTTACCGCAGGTAGAAACTGGCTGGCCGATTTCATCCAGACGTGCATCTTGTTGAATCAATACATCGCGAACGTCATCACCGGTGACCACGGCAATTTTCAGCTGTGTGGCGCCCAGTTCTTTGGCGATCTCCAGCACGCGCTGGCCCGCTGCCGTTGGGTTGGCAGAACCCATATTGGTGATGATTTTGATACCTTTTTCCAGACAGGTTGGCAGCACCGCGTACATTCTGTCTGCCAGCAGCTCGTTGTAGCCCTTTTCCGGGTTTTGCTGCTTCTGTTTCTGGCCGATAGCGATGGTGCGCTCTGCCAGGCATTCGAATACCAGGTAGTTGATATCGCCTTTTTGCGCGAGCTCAAGAGCGGGCTCGATGCGATCGCCGGCATAGCCTGCGCCGGAACCTATACGGATAGTTTTCATAGCTTTACCTTCTATATTTAAAACGGCTCTGGTTACGGTGTACTGGCGCTTAAAGCGGGAACACACCAAAGATGACGCAGGCAAATGTCATGACGACACTGGCTGCCCAGAGCACGGGAATAGAGAATTTCTGGTGGTCGGCCAAATCGACGCCTGCCAGGCTGCACAGCAGGAACGTGGCTGGGGTCAACGGGCTGACGGGGAAACCGGTGGTCATCTGACCCAATACGGAGGCCTGTGCCACTTGAATGGCCGGGACGCCCAGCATTTCGCCGGTGTGAGCGATAACGGGCATGATGCCGAAGTAATAAGAGTCCGGGTCAAACACCAGGCTCAGCGGCATGGAGATGAGACCCACCACGAACGGAATGTGAGATGCCAGTGCTGGAGGAACGAAGCCGACGGCCGCTTCAGACATGGCTTTCAGCATACCGGCGCCACCCATGATGCCGGTGAAGGCACCTGCGGCGAACAGGATACTGGCCATCATCAGTGCTGCTTTGGCGTGCGCATTGATACGTGCTTTCTGCATTTCAACATTGGGATAGTTCACCATCAGTGCGACGGTCAGCGCGACCATAAAGGCCACGGTCGGCGAGATCTTGGTGAAGACCATGGTGCCAATCACGCACACTACCAGCGCGATGTTGATCCAGAACATGTGTGGACGACGCAGCGCTTTCTCTTCGTCAGTCAGTTCTTTTACGTGCTGTTGGGCATCGAACGACGCAGAGCTACCCGCCAGCGGGTTGCTACCCGACAGACCCAGGCGTTTCTCCTCTTTCTTACCCCAGTAGTAGCCCATCAGCACCATGAAGACCAGGCCACAAATCTGCGCAGGGATTAACGGGATAAACAGGTCGTGGGTAGATATGTTCAATGCCGCTGAGGCGCGGATCATCGGTCCGGTCCACGGCAGGAAGTTCACACCGGCGCTCAGGGCGGTGATACCTACCAGAATGCGTTTGTCCATGCCCAGCTTGTTAAACAGCGGTAGCATGGCTGGCACCGTGATCAGGAAGGTGACCGCACCGTTGCCATCCAGGTGTGCCAGCAGGGCCAATACCCCAGTACCGATAATGATCCTTACCGGGCTGGTTCACACCATGCGCAAGATGCCGCGAATGATAGGATCAAACATGCCAGCGTCGGTAACGACGCCGAAAAAGCAGATGGCAAACACAAACATGGCGGCCATCGGTGCCAGTTTGGTGATCCCGTCCACGACGTATTTTGCTGTGTCAGTACCGCTTCCTGCTAATAATGCTCCAGCAATCGGAATGACAATCAATGCCACCAGCGGTGACATTCGTTTGGTCATGATGAAAAATAATAGGGTGGCAATGGTGAGCACCCCGATTAACGCTAACATACAGCACTCCTCTACTTATTATTGTGCGCAGTTGACAATGCATGCTGGTTTAACGATTATGTTAAAAAATATCGTTTTTTTATAACAAACATGAAAATCAACGCCTAACCCAGAACAGATATTGTTGGCTGCGCTATTTTTATCATTTGGAATTGGTTCAGACTAACTCATAATGGCAATGGATTCATTTGAAAACAGAATTGGTTTATTCTATTTGCAGATCAAATAAATAGACATAAATTACCTATATATAGGTAACTGATTGTTTTGAAATGATATCGAAGAATAATTTTCGATAGGCGTAGGTGAGGTGTTGTGATTCTGCTTCAAAATGTAGCAATTGCATCTTTTATCTGAAGGCCAAATAAGATTAAATAATTGTGGCAGTGATCATAAAAACAAAATAAGTCGCTTGATTGAAATAAAGTTTGTTAATTTTTTACCGATGTGTAAGGTCTATACCCAAAATAATTCGAGTTGCAGAACAAAACGTTAACGTTTTGTTCTGCAACTTGAATTACGACGGGTATATTTCAGATAGAGGTGTTATGAACTTATCCATAAAACAATTGAGGGCATTTATTGCGCTCACGGAAACTGAAAACTTTACCCGGGCAGCGCAGAAAATAAACTTGTCGCAGCCTGCCTTTAGCGCGTTGATCGCGACATTGGAAGATGAGGTGGGATATCGTCTTTTTGACCGTGATACGCGCAAGGTACAGTTAAACGGAAATGGCATCCACTTTATTGATATTGCTCGTCGACTCATTCAGTCACATGATGACGCCGTCGTGGAGATTCAGTCGTATGCCACCGGATACAAAGGCAAAATTGTATTGGCAGTGTTGCCCTCAATGGCGGTGGAATGGTTGCCGAAGGTGCTGGCACAGCATCATCGCGCACATCCTGATATCAAGGTTGAATTGTTGGATACGCAGTGGGATCGCTGCCTAAAAGCTATTCTGGATGGGCGCGCGGATCTGGCATTAACCGCAGGTCAGCCTTCTCCGGGCACGTTCAGTTCCCGAATGCTGTTTGCCGATGAGTTTTTCCTGATTTGCCATCGCAATCACCCTCTGGCACAGCGCCAGAGCGTTGACGTTGCCGAAGTGGCGCAGCACGCCTTTGTGGGCTTATCTCAGGGGACCAGCATCCGTCAGTACACCGATCAACTGATGGCGCCGCACAGTTTTAACTACGTGCTTGAAGTGCGTCAACTGACCACCATGATGGGGCTGGTTGCGGCCAACTATGGGGTGAGCATTGTGACTGGCCTGACGCTGTTTCAGTTTCAGCACAAAGATATCGCAATTGTGCCGTTTCGCGATCTGTCGTTACAGCGTGGCATCTATCTGGTGACCGACAAAGAGCGGCAGTTGTCGCAATGTGCCAAAGAGTTCTATGAATTTTTGCTGGAAAAAGCGGAGAGTTTCACCCCGCGCTCAGTATCCTGACGCTTTATTAAAAAACGGCCCACCGGGCATGGGCTGGAAGAGGAAACCATCAGGGTTTTTTCTCCGGCCAGTCATCTTCTTTATCCCACTCGGCATTGTTGTCTCTGTGAGGAGGCAGTTCCGGTTTATTCTTGAGAAAGCGTTTATGGTCGAGGCGGCTCAGTTCTTTCATGCCATTAATTACCATGCCAACCAGAATAATCAGAATCACCCACCAGTAATCAGCCAGCCACGACATGTTCAATCCTCATCAATATTCATGATAAAGCGGGAAAAAATATCAGGCAGGTGCGGGCGTAACCAAGCATCTCCCGCGATATCTTCATGTTGCCAGGCTTCCAGAATAACCTCTGGCGTCAACTGTTGCGCCGCCGGTCTGGCCAAGGGGTGGTAGCTGATGTGCCAGGGTTCTATCGCTACGCCGCCGCGGTCGTGGGCAAAGGGGCGGTAAAAATCGAACTGCGCCATATGCGCAGTAAGCCAGTCGTTCAGTTCAGCAAAATAACCGTCCGCCTGATATTCCCACGGCTCCAGTTGCAGGCGGGCACCCTGAGGTAGGCGTGACGGATCGTAGATATCAAGTTCAGTGCCCCAGTGATGGCGGCTGGCGCCCGGCAGGGCAGACCAGCGCAATATCGCGGCACAGCGTTCCGCCACAGAAAGCGCTGCTGCCACCAGCGGCTGGCTGTTTTTATCCAGCAACGGGCGCTCGCCGTTGAATTTTTGATTCCAGATGTGGCGCTGGCGGGCAAAGTCACGAAAGGTGCTGGCGGGCTGTAGCTGAAAGCCATCACGCGCAGCCGCCTGCTGTAAGCCAGTAAAGGCGGCGAGGGCGGCCGGTTGCAGGCTGTGTGTCTCACCGAGCGGGACAAGGTGCTCACGGGTTTTCCCCGTGAGCATGGCGTGCGTCATCATGCGATGAGCTGCTCCATAATGCGTTGATAAATGCGACTCAGTAATTGCAGGTCGGCGGCGCTGACGCACTCGTCCACTTTGTGGATGGTGGTGTTTACCGGGCCAAGTTCTACCACCTGTGCGCCCATCTGCGCGATAAAGCGCCCATCCGACGTGCCACCATTGGTCAGCAACTCCGGGGTGATTTCGCTGTAATGCTCAACGGCGGTCACCACGGCATCGACCAGATCCCCCGGCGGGGTTAAAAAGGGTTGGCCGGAGAGGTTCCAGTTTAGCGTGTAGTTAAGCTGGTGGCGATCCAAGAGGGCGGCGACGCGGGCTTTAATCACGTCGTCCGTCAACGCTGTGCTAAAGCGGAAATTAAACTGCACAAACAGCTCGCCGGGGATCACGTTATTGCTGCCAGTGCCCGCGTTGATGTTCGCAATTTGCATGCTGGTGGGGGGGAAGAAGGCATTACCCTGATCCCATTCGGTGCCGACCAACTCATTCAGGGCTTCCATAGCGCGATGCACCGGGTTGTCGGCCAGATGCGGATAGGCCACGTGGCCCAGAACCCCGTGTACGGTCAGATTGGCGGTGATAGAGCCACGACGCCCGTTTTTTACCACGTCGCCCAGTTTGGTGGTGCTGGAAGGTTCACCCACCAGACAGTAATCCAGGCGCTCATTACGTGCCATTAACGCTTCAACCACCTTCACCGTGCCGTTTACCGCACTGGCTTCTTCATCTGAGGTGATCAAAAACGCCAGGCGGCCCTGATGATGGGGATTTGCCCGTACAAACCGCTCGGCGGCCACCACCATGGCGGCAACTGACCCTTTCATGTCTGCCGCGCCGCGCCCATACAAAAAACCATCGCGCAGGGTAGGTTCAAACGGTGGGTGCTGCCAGCGGCTGGCATCACCGCTCGGAACCACATCGGTATGCCCGGCAAACGCCAGCGTTTTGCCTTCACCGCGCCATGCCCAGACATTTTCGGTATCGCCGAAATCCATTTTTTCAATGGTAAAGCCCACCGCTTTCAGGCGTTCAATCAGTAGTGCTTGACACCCTTCATCGCGCGGGCTGAGCGATGGGCGTTTAATCAATTCTTGTGCAAGTTCTAAAACGGGGCAGGACATCTCACTCTTTCTCCGCGGTAAAGGCGTGGTAACTTTCGGCCGTGAAGCCTAACAGGGCGCGCTCGCCGCTCACCAGTAGCGGGCGTTTGATCAAGGCTGGATGGGCCAGCAGCAGGGCGCAGGCGCTTTCGGGATCGGTGACAGCGGCGCGCTCAGCGTCACTTAACTGGCGCCAGGTGGTTCCGCGCGTATTGAGCAACGGTTGCCAATCACCGACAAGACGAATAAAGGCGGTTAATTGCGCATGTTCCAACCCATCGCCACGGTAATCATGAAACTGATAGGCAATCTGATGCGCTTCCAGCCAGCGTCGTGCTTTTTTGATGGTATCGCAGTTTTTGATACCGTACATCATCAGCGTCATGGTGATAACAGTCCTTTCTCATCGGGAGGCCATTAAGGCGGCAGGTGAATGTGTCAGCATGCCGAAAAATGGCCGGGAGATCCACCGATGCAATCTGCTCAGAATGGGATCGTGTTCGCTTTTTATTCGACAGGAAAACGTTTCGCTGGTTAAAAAGTGGGTGTATACTGGCCGCAGTTAATCACCAGGGGGACATGATGATAGAAGTAGAAGTGCGTCACTGGAAAGACTTCATTGAAGAAATGCTACGTAAAAAATAATTATCGGTTACCTAGTTTTTTCCCATTGATAGATTTGAGTACAGAACCAGGAACAACATTCCACCCAATGCAAAGGCAGCCAGAACGTTCTGACTGCCTTTTTTCATGGGTAAAATGAGGAAATCTTGAGTGTTTTACTCAGGAAATTGTGATTTAAAACAATGGTAGATGTATTTATGATTATATATCAATTAGTTATTTTTTATCGCGTAATCTGCCGCAGCAATGGCATGCAGATAGCTGGTATCAAAAAGGGGAATTTTTGTATCAGATTGATGGATTAAAAGGGGAATTTCAGTGCAGCCCAGAATCACGCCCTCAGCACCTTGCTGGGCCAGTTGATCGATGATGGTGCTAAATGCTTGCCGTGAACGGTCATTCACTATGCCGCGGCACAGCTCTTCGTAAATGACTCGGTTGATCTCGTCGCGTTGATCGGGTTGTGGAACAATGACATCGATGCCGTGGCGCTCTCGTAAGCGGCCACGGTAGAAATCCTGCTCCATGGTATAGCGAGTCCCCAATAAGCCGACGCGCGTCATGCCACGCTGTTTCAGACTGTCAGCAGTGGCATCGGCGATATGCAATACCGGTAATTGGCAGGCGTTTTCTACCGGCTCAGCCACCTTGTGCATGGTGTTGGTACAGATGACGATCGCTTCTGCGCCTGCCCGACGTAGCCCGAGGGCAATGTCAGAAAGCTGCTGTGCCGCCTGCTCCCATGCGCCTTGTGCCTGGAGTTGCTCGATATCATGAAAGTCTACGCTGTGCAGTATCAGTTTCGCCGAGTGTAAGCCACCCAGACGCTGCTGAATGCGTTCGTTAATCAGACGGTAGTAGGGCACGGTGGATTCCCAACTCATGCCGCCGATCAATCCAAGGGTTTTCATCGTTCGTTTATCCTGAGGGTCATTTACGGTTGCCCGACACAGTGTGTGGGGAGAAAACGGTAACAAAGGTGTCTCATTTCAAACTATTGGTAAATCGGAGCGTATATTTAGCGATTTTCATCACTTTTTATCCAAGTTCAACTGGACAAATGCGTTACTAATTGCTGTACTGTACCGGACACACATTTTGTGTCTTTCATTCATGTTAAAGGTAAGTTTGATGTCTAAGATTAAAGGTAGCGTTAAGTGGTTCAATGAGTCCAAAGGTTTTGGTTTCATCACTCCGGAAGACGGCAGCAAAGATGTATTCGTACATTTCTCTGCAATCATGAGCAATGGCTTCAAAACTCTGGCTGAAGGTCAGCGCGTAGAGTTTGAAATCACTGACGGTGCTAAAGGCCCATCTGCGGCTAACGTTATCGCTATTTAATAATACCGATTTCTTGAAAACCCGCCTTATGGCGGGTTTTTTTTATCCTGTTTTCAGGATACCAGCCAGTTGACCAGTGCGAATGCCAGCGCCGTCATGAGCAGCGAGCCTACCAGATTACACAGAATGTTAATGGCTGCCGCTGAGAGTTGACCCTGGTTGATAAACAGGAAGGTCTCCGCCGAGAAGGTGGAAAATGTGGTTAATCCGCCACACAGCCCAGTGGTTATCAGCAGCTTCCAATGTGGCGGTACTTCCGCATGACGCGAAAAGTAGGCGAGGGCGCCACCAATGACAAAAGCGCCAATCAGGTTTGCCATCAGCGTGCCTACTGGCAGTACTGACACTGTCGTCGTGTTATAGCGCATGCCCAATACCCACCGGGCGACGCTTCCCGCTCCGCCGCCAATAAATACGGCCAGAAACATCATCCACATAATGACCTCGTGTTGTGCATTATTTTACGTTGAAAGTGATTCAGAGCGGGCAGACTCCTACGCGCCTGCTCTGAGGCGTACGTAGGCATCATCAGCCCAAAAGGCGGTTAGGGAGGAATGCCATCTCCATATGACAAAAACAGTGTAGCGGCTATACCCGTCATACTTCAAGTTGCAGATGCGTTGGCTACACGCGTTATTCGGCCCATCCCTGACCTCACCGCTTACGAGGCCACCGCTCGCGGCGTTCAAATCGGCTCCCGGCAGATTTTTCACCTGAATCACTTACTTCAGTAAGCACAGTGGGATGAATGAACCTCATCCTTGAGGTTCACCCTGCGGGCCAGCGCAGGCGCTGTTCAAAACCTAAACATGTTGTCCTGCAACTCGAATTATTTAGGGTATAGAAGTATCTGGACTCAAACACTGGCAATAGACGTATCAGGAGTAGGGTCTAATTTTGTTACAAATGGATGTTGTGTTCGCGCTGTAGTAAGCATAAATAAACAATATCGGTATTTTTTCGCTGGTATTCCAGTATTCGTAATCAGGTAGGTGTGTGATGGAAGGTATTAGCATTGCCAAGCTATTGGTGATTGGCGCACTGATTGTTTTACTGTTCGGCACCAATAAACTGCGCTCGTTGGGCGGTGACTTGGGGGCAGCAATTAAAGGCTTCAAGAAAGCGATGAATGACGATCAGTCAGTGAAACCGACCACCGCAGGGGATGATGCAGCACCTGCCGGTGAAATTCGTCATAACAAGGACTAATCACCGTAATCAAAAAGGGCAGCCCATTGGGCTGCCCTTTTGCTGAGGTCTACGAGTAGCAGGGGCAATGTGTAACTAAATATTGTTACCCCCCGAGGCGCTTACTTAACCTCAATGCCTTTTGCTTGCAGATCGGCGTGATACGACGAACGCACGAACGGGCCGCAGGCTGCGTGGGTAAAGCCCATCGCCATCGCTTCGGCTTTCATCTCGTCAAACTCTTCCGGGCTCACATAACGTTTCACCGGCAGGTGATGACGGCTCGGCTGCAAATATTGCCCTAACGTCAACATGGTGACGCCGTGGCGGCGCAGGTCACGCATTACCTCAACGATCTCTGCGTTGGTTTCCCCCAGCCCAACCATCAGGCCGGATTTGGTCTGGATTTCAGGATGCATGGCTTTGAAGTTCTCAAGCAGCTTCAATGACCACTCGTAGTTAGCACCAGGGCGTACCTGACGGTAGAGGCGCGGTACGTTTTCCAGATTGTGGTTGAACACGTCCGGCGGCGTTACGTTCAGGATATCCAACGCTTTATCCATACGGCCGCGGAAATCGGGCACCAGCGTCTCAATGCGAATGTGCGGATTTTTACGGCGAATAGCGGCGATGCAGTCGGCGAAGTGCTGTGCGCCGCCGTCGCGCAGGTCATCCCGGTCAACGGAGGTGATAACCACATAGCGCAGCCCCATGTCATGGATAGTCTGCGCCAGTTTCTCCGGCTCATTGGCATCAGGCGTCACCGGGCGACCGTGTGCCACGTCGCAGAATGGGCAACGGCGGGTACAAATGGCACCCAGAATCATAAAGGTTGCCGTGCCGTGGTTGAAACATTCGGCCAGATTCGGGCAGGAGGCTTCTTCACAGACGGAATGCAGGCCGTTTTTGCGCATGGCCGCCTTGATGCCCTGAATACGGCTGGAATCGGCAGGTAACTTGATTTTCATCCATTCAGGTTTACGCAGTAGCTCCTGCCGCTCAGTGACGACGGTGCGTACCGGGATGAGTGCCATTTTGTCTGCATCGCGGTATTTAACGCCGCGTTCCATCTGAATCGGTTTACTCATGATAGCCAGGTTCCAGTTCTGAATCACAGGTTGAATCATGATTTAAGCTCTATGATTCAATGGATTATGTTTCTAATTAAACTTTTTTTTAAAAACTATAAAAAATTATACCATCATTGCTGTCTGACATTCAGCCTTTACGTCGCACAAATGCATAAATAATGTAAACGGAATGTGATTTGGCGCCGATAGGCATAAAACAAATGGCGCTTTCTCACGCCAACCTATTGCGCGGTGTGGGCGCCCCCTGAGTGGCCCAATCCCATACCAGCGGCGCTTGTTGCGTGTAACCAAGCTGTTGCATAAAGGTGGTTACCAATACGGGGGCGACATCTGCCACTGTCACAGCGGGTGCTTGCTGGCTGACCTGTGTCATCACCATACCCGCATAGCCGCACGGGTTAATGCGCAAGAACGGCGTCAGGTCCATGTTGATGTTGAGTGCCAGTCCATGAAAAGAGCAGCCTTTGCGAATACGCAGACCGAGTGAACAGATTTTTGATTCTTGCACATACACACCTGGCGCATCGGCGCGGGCATGAGCGACGATGCCGAACTGCGCCAGCGTACCGACCACGGTATTTTCAATGGCGGTGACCAGCTCTCGCACACCCACTTTTCGGCGTTTTAAATCCACCAGCACATACATCACTTGCTGACCCGGCCCATGATAGGTCACCTGACCGCCGCGATCGCTCTGGATCACCGGAATATCGCCGGTAGTGAGCAGATGCTCTGCCTTGCCTGCCTGACCTTGGGTAAAAACGGGAGGGTGCTGCACCAACCAAAGCTCATCTGCGCTCTGTGTGTCACGCGAATCGGTAAACTGATGCATCGCCAATGAGACTGGCTCATAGGGTTGTACGCCAAGCTGACGTACGATGATCTTATCCTGTAGCAACATCGTGATCTTCAGGTTAAGGAAAACAATGGAGCCGATTATAGTCGCGGGAAGCGCCAGCGAACAGCACTGAAACACATTTTCCCGCGATTATCCGGCCAGGCAGGGTCATGCCCTTACAGCACGACGCGCACGATATCGATAGCGCCCAGCTCTTCATAGAGCGTCTCGACTTGCTCAATGTGCGTGGCAGTCATGGTGATGGAAACCGAATGGTAATTACCTTTGCTGCTCGGTTTGACCTGTGGGCTATAGTCACCCGGCGCATGGCGTTGCACCACTTCGACAACGCGGTCTACCAATTCTGGCTGCGCGTGTCCCATCACCCGGTAGGTGAATGAGCAGGGAAATTCGAGCAGTTCATTGAGTTTGGTTTTCATGTGTTCTCCAGATGGATCGGTGCCCATGCTGATGATAGCGTTTGGTTCAACATAAAGTATAACTCCCGCCGCAGCGGGAGTAATCATCTCTGAATATGGGGCCAAAAATGGCTAATCCAAGGGCTTAGCCCAACCAGCGATGGAACATCAGGCGAATGTGGTCAAACAGGCGGCCAAAAATGCCCCCTTCTTTCACTTCATTCATCACGACCAGCGGACGCTGCTCAATGGTTTTACCATCCAACTGGAAGTTGATGGTGCCGACCACCTGGTTCTTGCTCAGCGGTGCGTGCAGTTCCGTGTTATTGAGCACGTAGCTGGCTTTCAGATCTTTCATCCGGCCGCGCGGAATGGTGAGGTAGGCATCTTTTTCCACGCTCAGGGACACTCTGTCGCTATCACCGAACCAGACGGGCTCAGACGCAAACTCTTTGCCTGCTTTCAGCGGAGCAACGGTTTCAAAGAAACGGAAACCCCAGGTGAGCAATTTTTTGCTCTCGGTTTCGCGGCCTTTGAAGGTGCGTCCGCCCATCACTACTGAGATCAAACGCATTTGACCTTCAGTGGCAGAGGCAACCAGATTGTAACCTGCCGCATTGGTGTGGCCGGTTTTGATGCCGTCGACGGCCAGGCTGCTGTCCCACAGCAGGCCATTACGGTTGGTCTGCTTGATGTTGTTAAAGGTGAACTCTCTTTCTTTATAAATGGCGTACTCATCCGGCACATCGCGAATCAGTGCCTGACCAATCAGCGCCATATCGCGCGCGGAGCTGTGCTGCCCCGGTGCATCCAGACCGTGCACGGTCTGGAATGTGGTGTTCTGCAAACCCAATGCTTTCACATAGTTATTCATCAGGCTAACGAAGGCATCCTGGCTACCCGCCACATAATCTGCCATCGCAACGCAGGCATCATTACCCGATTGCAGAATGATGCCACGGCTGAGTTGTGAAACCGGTACGCGATCGCCCGGTTTCAGGAACATCAGCGACGATCCCTGAAAGGTTGGGTTGCCGGTTGCCCAGGCGTCTTTACCGACGGTCACGATGTCATTCTGCGTGATCTTGCCGGATTTCAATGCCTGTCCGATAACATAACTGGTCATCATTTTGGTCAGGCTGGCGGGATCGCGGCGCGTATCGGCATTCATTTCCGCCAACACTTTGCCAGAGTTGTAATCAATCAGGATGTACGACTCGGCGTCGATTTGTGGTACGCCGGGGATCATCGTCTTGAGATTGACGTCTTCCGCATGGGCCGTTGTGGCAACGCTGACGGCAAGCAGCGTGCCCAGCGCTGTACCTAGGGTGAAACGAGACGTGATAACAATATTCATGATTGGAACTACAACATCCGTGGAGTGAAGTTAAAAACGAGCCGTACTATAGCAGATGCGTTATAGCGCGGCACCAGACATTCCGTTACGTGATTTTGCTAAAGCAGAATGGCGTAACAACCCCATGCCCGCACGTTAACAGGTGGCGGGCAGGGGCAAGAGAGGATTATTGCGCGTCTGCCGCTGTGATAAAGGCGTGCTGCTGCGCTTCTGTTGCCAAACGTTGCTGAAGGTCAGTGGCTTGTTGGCGGTTTTGAAAAGGGCCAAGCTGAACGCGATACAACCCGTTGCTGGGCGTCACTTTCCCCGTCACGCGGAAGCGTTCGCTCAGGCTCTTCAGCCAGGTTTGCGCGCGCTGTGGGTCGCTCAGCGCCCCAACTTGCACCAGATAGCGTCCGTTACTGTTGCCAAGGGGTGTCGCTGCGGGGGTCACAGCAAGCGGGCGAGCTGTCGTGGCTGCTGGTGCGCTGGTTGTGGGCGTAGCGGCATGGGTATCTTCCAATACGCCAGAACGCAGGGCCGTCGGGGCACCCAAAAATCCGCTTTGGCCTGCACTGGTGCTGCTGGCAGGCATGTCGCCGTTACGGTGTTCGCTGAGAGCACTGTTGTTGACGGGCCGGCTGGCAATGGCTGTCGGCGCACTGGTTTCCATCATCGGCGTACCCAACCCGCTGGCACCGAGGTTGGGGCGATCGGGCAAGGCGAAACTCTGTTTGGCAACGGAGGTCCCAATGGTGCCTGGCCCGGACAGCGTGCCATCCGGCGCGACCACAATCGCTTCAACTTTCACTTTGGTGTTGTTGGAGATATTGAGGCGATCGCCAGCCGCCTTGGACAGATCGATGATTCTGCCCGGCGTATACGGGCCGCGATCGTTCACGCGCACCACTAAACGGCGGCCGTTGCTCAGGTTTGTCACGCGGACATAGCTGGGTAATGGCAGCGTCGGGTGCGCCGCGGTAATGGCGTTGGGATCGAAGATTTCGCCGATAGAGGTACGATTACCGTTGGCTTCAGCGCCATACCAGGTTGCCAGACCGACCTCGGAGAAGTTCTGTGCGTTCTGGACAACCTTGTAGGTTTTGCCCTTGATGGTGTAATCCTGCAACGTGCTGGGATTATAGGGCTCATAGCGCGGCTCGGCTCCGCCAATCTCTTCCACCGGACCGTTATAAGCCGGGGTCGGCGTGATCGGTGCTCGCGGGGCTTCCGTGGTGGTACAGGCTGCAAGCATCAAGGTGACGATGCCGATCCAAAGCCAGTCCTTACGCATGTGTTTACCTCATTTTATAAGTTTTTCGAGAGCATCTTACGGTGCGTGTGGATTGACATCACGATGCCAAATCCGGCCATCAACACCACCAACGCCGAGCCGCCGTAACTGATAAGTGGGAGCGGTACCCCGACCACAGGCAATATGCCACTCACCATACCGATGTTAACAAAAACATAGACAAACAGAATGAGAATCAGGCCGCCGACCATCACCCGGCCAAACGAGGTCTGGGCATTGGCGGCAATCACCAGACCGCGCATGATGACAAACAGATACATGGCGATCAGAATCAGCACCCCAATCAATCCCAACTCCTCTGCCAATACGGCAAAAATAAAGTCGGTATGGCGTTCTGGCAGAAACTCGAGCTGTGACTGGGTGCCTTGTAACCACCCTTTACCCGACAAGCCTCCGGAGCCAATAGCAATCTTGGACTGAATAATATGATAGCCTGCACCCAGCGGGTCGCTTTCCGGATCGAGCAGCATCATCACGCGGGCGCGTTGGTAATCGTGCATCAGGAAGAACCAGAGTACGGGAATAAACGCCGCAAGCAACACCAGCGCCACGGCGATCAGTCGCCAACTCATACCTGCGAGGAAAAGCACAAACAGGCCGGATGCCGCGACCAGAATCGACGTGCCCAGATCGGGTTGCGCCGCCACCAGCAGGGTCGGCAAAAAGATTAATACCAGGGCGATCCCGGTATTTTTCAGCGACGGTGGGCACATATCACGGTTGATAAAACGAGCCACCATTAGCGGTACGGCAATTTTGGCAATTTCTGACGGCTGAAAACGCACAAAGCCAAGATCGAGCCAGCGCTGTGCGCCCTTACTGATCTGGCCGAACACATCCACCATGATCAGCAGAATGACACACACGATATAGAGATAGGGTGCCCAGCCTTCGTAGACGCGCGGCGGAATTTGCGCCATGACGATCATCACGGCAAGCCCAATGGCTATCTGTGCCGCTTTACGCTCCATCATGCCGATGTCCTGGCCGCTGGCGCTCCACATCACGAATAAACTGTACCCCAGCAGCGCCAGGATACAGAGCAGGAAGGGCAGGTCGATATGAATCTTGGTCCAGATCGACCTTTTTTGTTGGCTTTCAGTCATGGCGGCGGTTACTCGCTTTCAGAACCGGGTGCGCTCGGTGGCGCATCGGGCAATTCGGTGTTGTTATCGCCCAGCATAATGTGGTCGAGCATTTGGCGTACCAAGGCGCTGATCGCAGGGCCGGCACCGCCATTCTCCAAAACGATTGAGATAGCAATCTTGGGATTGTTATAGGGGGCAAATGCCGTCAGCAGTTTGTGGTCGCGCAGGTGTTCGGCGATTTTATGTGCATTGTAGGTCTCATTTTCTTTCAGGCCAAATACCTGCGCCGTACCGGTTTTTGCCGCGATCTTATACGGCGCATCGGCGAAAAATTTATGCGCAGTACCGTTCTGACGGTTAGCAACCCCGTACATCCCGTCTTTGGCAATTTCCCAATAGCTGGCGCGCACATCGCTAAGCCGCGACGCTTCTTGTTGACGATAAGGTACGATGACGCCGCTATTGCGCGCGCTATAAAGCAAATGCGGGGTTTTCACGTTGCCATCGTTGATAAGCGTCGTCAGTGCTTTCGCCATTTGAATCGGAGTGGCAATCCAGTAGCCTTGACCGATGCCGACCGGAATGGTATCCCCTTGATACCAAGGACGTTTGAAGCGTTTTTGCTTCCATTCGCGCGTGGGCATATTTCCTGAACGTTCTTCCGCCAGGTCGATACCGGTGTATTCGCCGTAGCCGAACTTGTTCATCCATTCAGCCAGGCGATCGATACCCATGTCATAAGCGACCTGATAAAAGAAGGTATCTGCAGATTCTTCCAGCGATTTGGTCACATTCAAGCGGCCATGGCCCCATTTTTTCCAGTCGCGGAACCGTTTTTCCGAACCCGGTAGCTGCCACCAGCCGGGATCGAACAGCGAGGTGGTGGGCGTAATGACATTGGCGCTTAACGCAGAGGCGGCAATATAGGGTTTCACCGTTGAAGCCGGAGGATACAGCCCTTGCGTGGCACGGTTGATCAGTGGTTTGTTGGGATCATTAAGCAGTGCGCGATAATCTTTGGTCGAGATACCATCAACGAACAGGTTGGGATCGTAACTTGGCGTGGAAACCAGTGCGCGCAGGCCACCATCGCGCGGATCGATAATCACCACCGCAGCACGGCTGCCTTCCAGCAGTTTTTCAACGTAGATTTGCAGGTTGAGATCGATAGTGAGGTAAATGTCCTGGCCTGCCTGCGGTGGCTGCTCATGTAACTGACGGATAACGCGGCCACGGTTATTGACTTCCACCTCTTCATAACCGGGTTTACCGTGCAGAATATCTTCGTAATAGCGCTCAATACCCAGTTTACCGATGTCACTCGTGGCGGCGTAATCGGCAATTTTTTCTTCTTTGCTCAGTCGCTCTACGTCTTTATCGTTGATTTTTGATACGTATCCGAGGACATGGGTGAGTGCTGAACCATACGGGTAATAGCGGCGTTGATAGCCTTTGACTTCCACGCCGGGAAAACGGTACTGGTTGACGGCAAAACGGGCAACATCAACGTCGCTTAAGGCAGTTTTGACTGGAATGGAGGTGAAGCGGCGTGAGCGTTTACGTTCTTTCTCGAAGTTTTCCAGATCATCATCAGTGAGATTGACGATGGGTTTCAGCGCAGCCAGCGTATCTTGCAGGTTATCAACTTTGTCTGGCACCAGTTCAAGCTGGTAAATGGTGCGGTTTAGCGCCAGTGGAATACCGTTGCGATCGTAAATGATGCCGCGGCTGGGCGCGATGGGCACCAGCTTGATGCGGTTTGCGTTTGAACGTGTGCGGTAGTCATCAACGCGCACCACTTGTAAATGGTACAGATTGGTCACCAGCACGCCGGAAAGCAGCAAAATGCCGATGAACGCCACTAAAGCACGACGTACGAAAAGGGCGGATTCCGCCGAATAATCACGAAAGGGTTTATGTTCTGTTTTCATCCGGCAACTATTTCGTGTGTTTCATCGTACAGTCTTACTCTCTATGGTAAGGGTGATTGGTGGTGATGCTCCACGCCCGATACAGGCTCTCGGCCACCAATACGCGCACCAGCGGGTGCGGCAGCGTTAACGGTGATAGCGACCAGCTTTGCTCCGCTGCCGCTTTGCACGCGGGGGCAAGCCCTTCTGGGCCGCCAATCAGCAGGCTGACGTCGCGCCCGTCCTGCTTCCAGCGTTCCAACTGGCTGGCAAGCTGCGGGGTTTCCCACGGTGTACCGGGAATATCCAGCGTCACAATACGGTTACCTTTGCCCACTGCTGCCAGCATCAGTTCACCTTCTCGCTCAAGAATGCGTTTGATATCCGCATTCTTCCCCCGTTTACCGGCAGGGATCTCCGTGAGCTCGAAGGGCATGTCTTTGGGGAAACGCCGCAGATAATCTGAAAAACCTGTCTGCACCCAGTCCGGCATTTTGGTGCCAACGGCGACCAGTTGCAGCCTCATACTAGCTCCACAACTTTTCCAGTTCGTACAGGTGACGGCTTTCTTCCTGCATCACATGCACCATGACATCACCGAGATCGACAACCACCCAGTCTGCACTTTGCTGCCCTTCCACGCCCAGCGGGATCATACCGGCGGCGCGCGAGGCTTGTACCACATGGTCGGCGATAGACGAGACGTGGCGGCTGGATGTACCGGTGCAGATAATCATGCAGTCGGTAATGCTGGATTTGCAACGCACGTTCAGCGCAACGATATCCTGGCCTTTTAAATCATCTATTTTATCAATAACAAAATCTTGGAGTGCTTGGCCTTGCAAAGGTTCCTCCTGCCTGGCGGTTCATCCGGAGAAATGTGCTCCGGCGGGATAAAAAAGGTTGCGTGTTTATGCGTGACGCACCGCTGGTGTTTCAGGGTATTAACGACCCATTTGGTGGCGTAGACAACGCGCTTTACCGTTTTTTACCGGACTGAAAAACCAGCGGCGGAGTATAGCATGCCCGGTGAGAGAGTGGTATGTGGGAAGCGGGTTAACGGTATAAGTCGTGAGCATCCATAAAATGCAGCACGGCAGGTGGAACCAGGTCGTCACAGGGTTCACCTTTTTGGCGGCGCTGGCGAATATCTGTGGCTGAAATGGTGACCAACGGCGTATGTGCCAGATAGATCAATCCGTGCGGTTGCGCGTGGAGGGCGGCGGCATGTTCAGCGCTGTGCGCTTCCAGCCACGCCTGCTGTTCTGGCGTGTCCAGCGTGGTGCGATAACCTGGGCGGGCGCAGACCAACAGATGACAGACGTTAAGCAGATCGCGCCCACGGTGCCACGTGTGCAAGGTGAGCAGCGAATCCTGTCCGATGATAAACGCTAACGGCTGGTCATCACCCATTTCGCCACGGAGCGTTTCCAGCGTATCGATAGTGTAGGACGGTGTTACACGCTGCAATTCACGGTCATCCACGCTGAATAACGGCGCCTCGGCGATGGCGAGTTCCACCATGCGTTTTCGCTGTTGCGCGGTGGCTTCAGGTTGTTCGCGATGGGGCGGTACGTTATTGGGCATCAGCGTGATGCGCGTTACGCCTATTTCATCCGCCAACGCGGTGACGGGGCGTAAATGGCCATAATGAATCGGATCAAAAGTGCCGCCGAAATAGGCGATCAATTTAGCGGGAGTAGCGCTAGTCATCGGTGTTGACCATACCCGTCGCAAGCGCTTTGCCGCACAATAACAGTGTCAGCGTTTGCATTTCTGGCCAGATGGATTGGCCATAATCCTGTTTGAGCGTCAGTTCCAAGCGCGTCAGCAGGTGCATGGCTTGTTGCAACTGGCGTCCATCGAGCCGTTGAAGTGCCTGAGTGAGCAGTGTACGTCGATTTTGCCACACCTTATGCTGATCAAACAGGGTGCGTAACGGTGTCGTCGCCATGTTGCGTTGTAAGGTGACCAACAGCGTCAACTCACGTTGCAGTATGCGTAGCAGAATCACGGGTTCGCTGTCTTCTGCTTGTAACTGTTGCAACACATGCCAGGCGCGTTTGCTTTTACCTGCCAGCACGGCATCCAGCCAGTGAAACGGCGTGAAATGTGCGGCATCGTTTACCGCCTGCTCGACCCGTGGCAGCGTGAGCTTGCCGTCAGGATAGAGCAGTGACAGACGTTCCAGCGCCTGCATCAACGCCAGAAGATTGCCTTCATAGCAGTAACACAGCAGTTGCGTGGCGGCATCATCCAGTTGCAGTTTGCATTGCTTGGCGCGTTGCGCCACCCAGCGCGGTAATTGCGCCTGTTCTGGTGTTAAACAGTTGATGATTACACCGTTTTGCGACAGTGCTTTATACCACGCGCTGTTTTCTTGCGCTTTGGTAAGTTTGCTGCCGCGCAGAATAGGCAATACGTCCTGATGCAGCAGCCCAGCCAGTTTGACCAGATTTTCTGCCATGGCCGCGTTGGGGCCGTTTTCCGGCAGTTGCAGCAGCAGGCTCTGCCGAGAAGCGAACAGGCTGAGTGCCTGACAAACGCTGAAAATAGCATCCCAATCGGTGCTTTGATCGAGTGTGAAACTGAAATGCTCGGTGAAGCCCTGCTCACGCGCGCGATGGCGTAGCGTATCCAGACTTTCCTGCAACAACAGTGGGTCGTTGCCAAGCAGCAGATAGCAAGCGCGCAGCCCTTCATTGAGCTGCGCGGCAAGCTGTTCCGGATAGATGCGGATCATGAACGCCCGTTGTTAGCGCTAATGGCGGCGGCACGTTGCTGACGGTTTTTCACCTCATCACTGCCATTGATGGTCACCAGTTTACGCACTAACTGCTCGGCAGCCTGACGGCGCATCTCCTTACGTATAATGTCCTGCTCGGCATCTTTTGCCAACGCGGCGAGCGGGTTATCAAAGAAGGTGCGGAACACCGTGACCGAGAGTGGATAAATATCCTCACCCGGCAGCAGTACCTGCGCATGAACGGTCAGTACCAACTGATACTCTGCGGTGGTCCCGTCCTGGAAAATAGAGACAGTGTCTCTGGTCTCCGTGGCGCCGAGAATACGCAGGGATGCGATATCCTGACGCGCTGCGTCTTCCTCGATTCGTACATCACTGGCACGCAACCGATCGCGAATGGCTCGGGTCAACGGACCAAAGGGATCGTTACTGGTCAGCGTTAATACCTTCAATTCGCTGGGCAGTTGTGTGGTGCCACGCAGATGAAAACCGCAGCCGGCGGTGACCAACACCGCCAACCCCAGCAACAACGTGAATAAACGATGTCGCACAGTGCCTCCTTGGCTTAACCGACAACCAGGTTAAGCAGTTTGCCCGGAACGTAAATGACTTTACGTACTGTAACGCCTTCCAGGTATTTTGCCACCAGATGTTCCTGTGCGGCACGTGCCTGAACCTGCTCTTGCGTGGCATCGGCGGCAACGGTAATTCTACCGCGCACCTTGCCGTTCACTTGCACCACGACCAGTTTTGAGTCTTCCACCATGGCGTCTTCATCGGCGACAGGCCACGGAGCCGTGTCGATATCGCCATTGCCGCCCAGCGCCTGCCACAGCGTGAAGCAGGCGTGCGGTGTGAACGGATACAGCATGCGCACCACGGCCAACAATGCTTCCTGGGTCAGCGCGCGATCCTGCTCGCTCTCTTGCGGCGCTTTGGCCAGCTTGTTCATCAGTTCCATCACGGCGGCGATAGCCGTGTTGAACGTCTGACGGCGACCAATATCATCGGTGACTTTAGCGATGGTTTTATGCAGATCGCGACGCAGTGCTTTTTGGTCTTCCGTCAGCGCGGCCACATCCAGCGCATGGGTAGCGCCTTTTTCCGTGTGGTCGTAAACCTGTTTCCACACGCGTTTGAGGAAGCGGTTAGCCCCTTCAACGCCTGATTCCTGCCATTCCAGCGTCATCTCTGCCGGAGAGGCGAACATCATGAACAGACGCACGGTGTCGGCACCGTATTTCTCTACCATCACCTGCGGGTCGATACCGTTGTTCTTCGATTTCGACATCTTGCTCATCCCGGCATACACCAGTTCGCGGCCTTCTGCGTCGAAGGCTTTCAGGATGCGCCCTTTGTCATCGCGTTCCACGGTGACATCAGACGGTGATACCCAGATACGTTCGCCGTTGTTGCCGGTGTAGTAGAAGGCATCAGCCAGCACCATACCCTGACACAACAAACGCTTGGCAGGTTCATCGGAGGTGACCAGACCCGCATCACGCATCAGCTTGTGGAAGAAACGGAAATACATCAGGTGCATGATGGCGTGTTCGATACCGCCCACGTATTGATCGACCGGCAGCCAGTAGTTGGCCGCCGCAGGATCGAGCATACCCTGATCGTATTGTGGGCAGGTGTAACGCGCGTAGTACCAGGACGATTCCATAAAGGTATCGAAGGTATCGGTTTCACGCAGTGCAGGCTGACCGTTGACGGTAGTTTTCGCCCAGTTGGGATCGGCCTTGATGGGGCTGGTAATGCCATCCATCACCACGTCTTCCGGCAGAATCACCGGCAGTTGATCTTCGGGTGCCGGGATAACAGTGCCATCTTCCAACGTCACCATCGGGATCGGTGCGCCCCAGTAACGCTGACGGGAAACCCCCCAATCGCGCAGGCGATAGTTGACTTTGCGTGCGCCAACGCCGAGTGCGACCAGCTTGTCAGCAATGGCGTTAAAGCCCGCTTCGTGATCCAGACCGCTGAATTCGCCTGAGTTGAACAGGGCGCCTTTCTCGGTCATGGCTTGCGCTGAGATATCGGGTTCGCTGCCGTCCAGGTTCAGGATAACGGGTTTGATCGTTAACTGATATTTAGTGGCAAATTCCCAGTCGCGCTGGTCGTGGCCCGGAACGGCCATTACCGCGCCAGTACCGTAATCCATCAGCACGAAGTTGGCTGCCCACACGGGCAGTTTTTCGCCGGTCAGTGGATGTACCACGAACAGGCCTGTCGCCATGCCCTTTTTCTCCATGGTCGCCATATCTGCTTCGGCAACTTTGGTGTTACGGCATTCATCGATAAAGGCGGTCAACGCCGGGTTAGTGGCGGCGGCGCGTAGCGCCAGCGGATGGGCGGCAGCTACCGCGACATAGGTGGCACCGATAAAGGTATCTGGACGCGTGGTGTAGACGGTCAGCTTGTCAGCGCTGTCTGCCACGTCAAAAGTGATTTCCACCCCTTCAGAACGGCCAATCCAGTTACGCTGCATGGTTTTGACCTGCTCCGGCCAGCTCTCCAGCGTGTCCAGATCGTTGAGCAACTGATCGGCGTAATCGGTGATTTTGATAAACCACTGCGGGATCTCTTTGCGCTCCACTTTGCTGTCACAGCGCCAGCAGCAGCCATCGATAACCTGCTCGTTGGCCAGCACCGTCTGATCGTTCGGGCACCAGTTCACCGCAGAGGTCTTCTTGTAGACCAACCCTTTTTCATACAGCTTGGTGAAGAACCACTGTTCCCAGCGGTAGTAATCGGGTTTGCAGGTGGCGACTTCACGATCCCAGTCATAGCCAAAGCCCAACAGCTTCAACTGGTTTTTCATGTAATCGATGTTGGCATAGGTCCAGGGGGCCGGTGCGGTATTGTTTTTTACCGCAGCGCCTTCCGCCGGCAGGCCGAAAGCGTCCCACCCGATCGGTTGCAGGACGTTTTTTCCCAACATGCGTTGATAGCGGGAAATAACGTCACCGATGGTGTAATTACGAACGTGCCCCATGTGTAGGCGGCCAGAAGGGTAGGGGAGCATGGAAAGGCAGTAGTACTTTTCCTTGCCGGGCTCTTCGGTCACTTTAAACGTTTTGTTTTCTTGCCAGTGAAGCTGGACGCGAGTTTCTATCTCTTCTGGGCGGTATTGCTCTTGCATGGCAGCCAGGGGTCCTATTGAGTAAAGAAGCGCTACACCCGTAGCGTATTCCGATTCATCATAATGATCCGCATAGCATAGCTGATAAGCAGCGCTGGCAACAACCGTCTCTGCACCCTAAGCGCCGATTTATACCCGTCATACTTCACCTTGCAGGTGCGTTGGCTACATGCGTTATTCGGCCCATCCTTGGGCCTCACCTGTTACGAGGCCGCCGCACGCGGCGTTCAAATCGGCTCCCGGCAGATTTGTCACCCGAATCACTGACCTGAGTAGGCGATTCAGGATTCTCTCCCTTGCCGCCTTGCTGCAACTCGAAATATTTAGGGTATAGGGATGCAAGCCGCAAAGTTGGTAAAAAGTGGGGCAAAGCGAAATGATGCGCAAGAATAGTGTTTAAAACCGTCTAAAATAGAGAGGGATAGCTACAGAGGTATCGTCATTGCCCCGTCAATGTTAATCAATCCGCGTAATCAGGAGGCACCATGAACAAGAAAGCTCGGCATTATCGTGCGCTGATGTCTTCCATCATGACGCGTTTAAGCGCCGGCGAACGCGATCTGACACAGATGCTCCAACACGCCCGCGAAAGCTTGCACGACAGTGAAGACCTCACCCACCGCGAACGCGAAGACATTATTCAGTCCGTAGAGCGCGATTTGGCCGAATTTGCCCAGCGTTACACGGACAGCCAGGAAGAGGATTTATCCGATAGCGTGTTTCTGCGTGTTATCAAGGAGAGTCTGTGGCAAGAGCTGGTGGATATCACGGATAAAACCCAGCTGGAATGGCAAGCGCTGTTTAAAGATGTCAGTCATCACGGCGTTTACCACAGTGGTGAAGTGGTCGGGTTGGGAAATTTGGTGTGCGAAAACTGTCATCACCATGTGGCATTCTATACGCCGGAAGTGCTGCCTCGTTGTCCGAAGTGCGAGCACGATCAGTTTCAGCGTCAACCTTTTCAGCCCTGACGGGGTAGCTTAACAGAAATACGTTCCCGCTTGCGCGGGAACGAAAGAGGCAGCGCCTGATGTCGCGATCCGAGATGATGCTTTAGTGCAGGATCTTCGCCAGAAAATCTTTGGCGCGATCGGATTTAGGATTGTTAAAGAACTCGTCTTTTGGCGTATCTTCCACAATTTTGCCTTCATCCATGAAGATGACGCGGTGTGCCACTTTGCGCGCAAAGCCCATTTCGTGGGTAACGACCATCATCGTCATGCCTTCGTGCGCCAGCTCGACCATGACATCCAGTACTTCGTTGATCATTTCCGGATCGAGCGCAGAAGTCGGTTCATCAAACAGCATAGCGACCGGATCCATGCAGAGTGCGCGCGCAATGGCGACACGCTGCTGCTGACCGCCGGAAAGCTGGCCGGGAAACTTGTTAGCGTGCGCGGACAACCCCACGCGATTGAGCAACTTGGTGGCCTTTTCACGCGCGACCTCTTTGTCACGCTTAAGCACTTTCACCTGCGCCAACGTCAGGTTCTCAATGATGGAAAGGTGGGGAAACAGTTCAAAATGCTGAAACACCATGCCCACTTTGGAACGCAATTGCGCCAGATTGGTTTTCTTGTCGTTAACCGAGATGCCGTTAACGTCAATCTGACCTTGTTGCACGGGTTCAAGGCCGTTAACGGTTTTGATCAACGTGGATTTCCCCGAGCCTGATGGCCCGCATACCACCACCACTTCACCTTTCTTCACTTCTGTTGAACAATCGGAGAGCACCTGAAAGTGACCATACCATTTGGAAACGTTTTTTAGAGTAATCATCGAACAGTCCTTCTTTTCAGGTAACTGACCAGCATTGATGCGCTAATGCTGATAACGAAATAAACCAACCCGGCAAACAGCACCATTTCCACCTGGGTTCCGTCGCGCTCGCCAATGGTTGACGCGGTGCGGAAGAAGTCCGCCAGGCTCAGGACATACACCAGCGAGGTGTCCTGAAACAGAACGATCCCTTGCGTCAGGAGCAATGGGACCATGGCGCGAAACGCCTGCGGCAGGATCACCAGCTTCATGGATTGCCACTGTGTCATGCCGAGCGCCAACGCAGCGGATGATTGTCCGCGTGAAATGCTGAGTATGCCCGCACGGATAATTTCAGAGTAATAGGCGGCTTCAAACAGCGAAAAGGCTACCATAGCGGAGATCAGACGAATATCCGTTTTTGGTGATAGCCCAAGCACATTTTGTAATAAGCTAGGAACCACAAGGTAGAACCACAGCAATACCATCACCAACGGGATGGAACGGAAGATGTTGACATAACCTTTGGCAAACCAGCGGATCGGGGCGAAAGTCGACAGCCTCATCACCGCCAATACGGTTCCCCACAGGATGCCAAACACCACGGCAATCACCGTGATTTTCAGTGTGACCACTAGCCCTTGCAGCAGGTAGGGCATGCTTGGCGCAATGGAGCTCCAGTCAAATTCGTACATTATTTACTCCCCATATTGCCGGGCAAACGGGTCTTTTTCTCAACCACTTGCATGATCAGCATAATAATGGCGTTAATCGCGACATACGCCAGCGTGATGGCGGTAAAGGACTCATAGGCGTGCGCAGAGTAATCCAGCAGTTTATTCGCCTGTGCGGCCATATCCACCAGCCCGATGGTCGAGGCGATGGCCGAGTTCTTCACCAGGTTGAGCATTTCAGACGTCAGGGGCGGTACGATAATGCGATAGGCATTGGGCAGCAGAACGTAGCGGTAGGTCTGCGGCAGCGTTAGCCCCATGGCAAGTGCAGCGGCTTTCTGGCCACGCGGCAGGGATTGGATACCTGCGCGCACCTGCTCGCAGACGCGAGCCGCGGTAAACAGGCCCAAACAGACCATGGAGGAGACAAAAAACTGAATGTTGGGATCCAGCTCCGCCTTGAACCACATGCCGATGCTTTGCGGCAGCAATTCAGGAACCACCAGATACCAAGCGAAAAATTGAACGATAAGCGGAACGTTACGGAACATTTCCACATAGCAGGTGCCGAGACCTGACAGAAACCGGTTGGGTACGGTGCGCAAAATGCCGAAAACAGAGCCGACAACGAAGGCAATGATCCAGGCGCAAATGGACAGCGCTACAGTGACCTGCAACCCAGACCAAATCCACCCAAGATACGTGGTATTACCGAACGGGGCGGCTTGTAAAAAAATACCCCAGTTCCAATCTATAGACATAGCAAAATCCGGTAAAAAAAGGGTAGCAGAGCTACCCTGAAGATTGATGAGTGGCGATAACCCATTGGTGAGAGGGCAGTGCGGTTAATCAACACCTGCGACATCCACCGCGTGGGCCGGGACGCCAGACGGGGAACGACCGTCTGACGCCTGTCTGTCCAGCCACAAGTCAACAATCGAGGGCAAGCTGTCTGCCCTTGTTTTCACTTGTTGTTAGTTTAATGCTTTATTGTTAGGGGCTGTGAACAGCGCCTTCATTTCTGCTGACAAATCGAAGTTCATGTTGAGATCTTTAGGCGGAATTGGCTGTTTGAACCAGCGATCAAAGGATTTTTCCGCTTCACCGGAGGTTTGCAACGTCGCGATGGTGTCATCAACCAGTTTTTTGAACTGCGGGTCGTCTTTACGCAGCATACAGCCATAAGCTTCTTCGGATTGTGCGGTACCGACGATCACCCAGTCGCTCTGCTGTTTGGCTTTGGCGCGTTCACCAGCCAGCAACGCATCATCCATCATAAAGGCAACGGCACGGCCGGTTTCCATGGTGCGGAAGGCATCGCCATGGTCTTTGGCACTGATGATGCGCATATCCAGTTTTTTCTCTTCGTTCAGCTTATTCAGCAATTTCTCAGAGGTGGTGCCGGAGGTAACCACCACGGTTTTGCCTGCCAGATCCGGGAAGTCTTTAATACCAGAGTCTTTTTTAGTCAGCAGACGCGTACCAACGATAAAGATGGTATTGGAGAAAGCCGCTTGTTGCTGGCGTTCCAGGTTGTTGGTGGTGGAACCACATTCAAAATCAAAGGTGCCGTTTTGCAGCAACGGGATACGGTTCTGAGACGTGATCGGGATCAGTTTGACCTGAAGATCGGCAACGCCAATTTTCGCTTTTACCGCATCGACAATTTTGTTCGAGTAATCCTGAGAGTAACCAACCACTTTCTGCTGGTTGTCATAGTAGGAAAATGGCACGGAAGACTCACGGTGGCCTACAACGATGACGCCATTTTCTTTGATTTTTTTGAGCGTCCCCGTTAATTCTTCTGCATGAGCCAGGCTGCTTGCGGCTGTACCAATCAGAAGCAGTGACAGTGCCAGTTTACGCATTTGCATGTT
Source organism: Symbiopectobacterium purcellii (assembly GCF_019797845.1). Taxonomy (NCBI): domain Bacteria; kingdom Pseudomonadati; phylum Pseudomonadota; class Gammaproteobacteria; order Enterobacterales; family Enterobacteriaceae; genus Symbiopectobacterium; species Symbiopectobacterium purcellii. The sequence goes on from NZ_CP081864.1 coordinate 1,326,315, forward strand.
GTAACTCCTTTGCTGTTGTGATGACGGCAGTCGCTATGACGCTAAGGCGGTTGCGAATTCAATCATGCCGATAGAGCGCTCTCCCGGGTGCGACAGGGTATGCACCATAAAAGAGCGAGTACTTGCCTTTATCTTTAAAAAATAGCCGATTGTGAACAAAATGAAATAAATTTGTTTGTCTTTTGAGAACTCAACTGCACTAAATCACTGCACTAAAATCGTTTAGCACTATTTTGGTGCGCTGATTGCCCCATCAGGGTGCTTTTTCGCTGGTTTTCAGAGAACAAACAACGGAATCATCCCGTTACACTCTGTTATTCAATGAATAACAAGCAAATGATGTGCCAATTGTGCAAATGGGCGATGGCGGGTATTACACAAAGGTATGGTGGGGATTGATGAGAAACCGGCAGGCCGCGCCTGCCGGTGGTCGCGTTAACGCCGCAGGCGAATGACGCAGGCTATACCGGCCAGCACGGCGAGAATGATCCACATTGGCCAGGCGCCGAAGCGGGCGTAAGGGGTGATGCCGGTGGTCGGTGTCACCTTGGTAAGCAGCACTTTGCGCGTAAACTGCGGCAGTTCGGCACTGATCTCACCCTGTGGGCCGATAACGGCTGTCACGCCATTGTTGGTCGCACGCAGCAGTGGACGCCCTAACTCCAGAGCACGCATGCGGGCCATCTGGAAATGTTGCCATGGGCCGATAGAACGACCAAACCAGGCATCGTTTGAAATAGTCAGCAGCATATCGGTATCAGGCCGGAAATTATCGCGTACTTGTTGACCGAGAATAATTTCATAGCACACCGTGGCTGTCATCCGTATGCCGTTGACCGTGAGCTGAGGCTGTTGGTAAGGACCACGGCTGAACGAAGACATCGGCAGATCGAAGAACGGTGCTAACGGGCGGAGCAGTGTTTCCAGAGGAACAAATTCACCAAACGGCACCAGATGATTCTTGTTATAGCGGTTGGTGCTGGGATAACGGTACGGTTCGCTGCCGCCCAGCACGATAATGCTGTTGTAGAAGTCAACCTGCTCGTTTGTGCGGCGGCGTGCATCCACAACGCCGGTGACCAGACTGCTGCTGTGTGCACGCAGCAAGTCGTCGATGTACTGCAAGTAGTCTTGCTGACGCGTTTCTATATCAGGGATGGCCGATTCTGGCCAGATAACGATCGGTGCTTTATCCAGATAAGGCAGCGTGGCGTCGCGGTAGATATTCAGAATCTGTTGCAGCGCGTTGGGATCCCATTTTTGGGCCTGGGCAATATTGCCTTGCACTAATGCAACGTTGACCGCGCGCTCAGGTTGAGGCGTAAACCAGTGGATAAACTTCAACGGCCAGGGAAGCAGCAGCAACGCAATGGCGCAGTAAAGCGGGATGGTTTTGCGGCGTGTGGTACCGAACACCAGCAGGCCGGCAATGATGACCAACAAGAGGTTGATACCATCAACCCCAAGCAGTGGCGCCAGGCCTTGTAGCGGGCCGTCAATCTGGCTGTAGCCAAATTGCAGCCAGGGAAAGCCGGTGAGTACCCAACCGCGCAACCACTCAGTGAACTGCCACAGGACTGGCGCGACCACGATCAGGCGCACCAGCGTCGTTCGCGGCCATATACGTGTTAACAGTCCCGAGAAGATCGCGGGGTAAAGCGATAAATAGAGCGCCAGCAGCACCACCAGAAACACGTTAACGGCTTCCGGCATGCCACCGAACTCGGCGATGCTGACGTACACCCAGTTCACGCCGCTGCCAAACAGGCCAAAGCCCCAGCTAAAACCAATGGCGGCGGATTGCCGCCAGGTTCTGTTCAACGTCAGGGCTTGCAATCCGCATAGCGAAACCAGCGCGGCAGGCCAGAAATCAAACGGTGAAAACGCCAGGGTGCCCCAGGCACCGCAGAACAGCGCCAACAGGATGCGCACCCGTTGGCGTCGTAAAACAGACATGACAGACATTGTCGAATTAAGGTTCCAGTGTTGGTTGAGGCGCCTCGTCAGGGATTCTGACATGAGTCTGAATAATACGTCGGCTGTCCGCCATGGCAACTTTGAACAGGTAACCGTTGATGTCGATGGTTTCACCACGCGCTGGCAGATGGCCGAAGGCCTGCATCACCAGCCCGCCGATGGTGTCCACTTCTTCATCGCTGAACTGGGTGCCAAACACCTCGTTGAAATCTTCAATCAGTGTTAACGCACGGACGGTGTAGGTATGTCGGTTCAGTTGGCGGATATCGCGATCTTCTTCGTCGTCGTACTCATCTTCAATTTCGCCAACGATCAGCTCAAGAATATCTTCAATGGTGACCAGACCAGAAACACCGCCAAACTCATCGATGACGATAGCCATGTGGTAACGCAGCGAACGGAACTCATGCAGCATGCGATCCACGCGTTTGCTTTCCGGCACTACGACCGCGGGACGCAGCACCTGTTCCATGCTGAACGGCTCAGCATCGCTGCGCATAAACGGCAGCAGATCCTTGGCCATCAGGATGCCTTCAATGTGGTCCTTATCTTCGCTGATCACCGGAAAACGCGAATGCGCTGATTCGATAATCACATCCAAACACTCTTCCAGCGTTTGATTGTGCTTCAGAGTGATCATCTGCGAACGGGGTATCATGATATCCCGTACGCGTTGCTCCCCGATATCCATCACCCCTTCGAGCATGTCGCGGGTGTCTGGATCGATCAGATCGTTTTGTTCGGAATCTCGGATAAAGGCGAGGAGGTCACTACGATCCTTGGGTTCACCATGAAAAAGCTGATTAAGGATCAGTGAGAAGAATCCTTTCTTGGGACTGGGGCTATCGCTGTTTTGAGAATGGTCGTCGCTCATGGCGTTTTATTTACTGTCTCTCTGGTTAGTCAATCATCATCAACCACGCAAAAGGGGCATGCGCTGTTAAGACCATCAGGCGCGCGGGCGGGTTGACATAAAGGTGCACGGTGATAACCGCGCGTGGCGTTATGTTTAACCATAACGCCGTTACGCTATGATGACGAAGACGGCATCATAGCGAAAAGTGCGCCATCAAGAAAAATACCGAGGCTTATCGTAATCTACTGTATTTTTCATAATAACAGAATATACCCGTGATACTTCAACTTGCTGGTGTATCGGCTTACTCTTTCTCGGACAGATAAGGGTCCGCATAGCCCATTTGTTGCATGATATCGGTTTCCAATGCTTCCATCTCTTCCGCTTCGTCGTCCTCGATATGATCATAACCCAGCAGATGCAGGCAACCGTGTATCACCATATGTGCCCAGTGGGCGTCTGCGGTTATTTGCTGTTCAATGGCTTCCTGTTCCACCACCTGGCGACAAATGATCAGATCGCCCAATAACGGCAGTTCGACTTCCGGCGGTGCTTCAAAGGGAAAAGAGAGCACGTTGGTGGGTTTGTCTTTGCCGCGATAGGTGTGATTCAGCTCATGGCTTTCCGCTTCATCGACGATACGAATGGTCACTTCCGCTTCTGGCTGAAACTGCGGCAGTACCGCCTCCAGCCAACGCTGAAAATCCTGTTCGCTCGGCAGTCCTGCTGTATTGTCGCTGGCGATTTGTAAATCGAGAATAACCTGACTCATTGTGACTCCTGCTTATCACCTGCCTCTGACGCGGCGGGTGTACTGACGGCTTGTGCTTCGCGTTTACGCTCTTCTGCCTGCGCGGCACGACGTTTCTGGTCAGCTTCTTCCCAGGCTTCATAGGAATTTACGATGCGTGCGACCACAGGATGGCGTACCACATCTTCACTGTGAAAGAAGTTAAAGCTGATCTCTTCCACATCGGCCAATACGTCGATGGCGTGGCGTAGCCCCGATTTGATATTGCGTGGCAGGTCAATCTGGGTGATGTCGCCGGTGATGACGGCCTTGGAGTTGAAGCCAATACGGGTCAGGAACATCTTCATCTGTTCGATCGTGGTGTTCTGACTCTCATCGAGGATGATGAAGGCATCGTTCAGCGTGCGACCGCGCATATAGGCCAACGGCGCTACTTCAATCACGTTACGCTCAATGAGTTTTTCCACGCGCTCAAACCCCAGCATTTCGAATAACGCATCGTAGAGCGGGCGCAGATAAGGATCGACCTTTTGGCTCAAATCACCGGGCAGAAAGCCGAGTTTTTCTCCCGCTTCAACGGCCGGGCGTGTTAACAAAATGCGGCGGATATCCTGACGCTCGAGCGCATCCACCGCCGCCGCGACGGCCAGATAGGTTTTCCCTGTACCCGCAGGACCTACACCGAAGGTAATATCGTGGTCGAGTATGTTGGCGATATACTGCGCCTGATTCGGCGTGCGTGGCTTGATGATGCCGCGTTTAGTGCGAATGTTGATCGCCTTGCCAAAATCCGGCACGCTCTCGGCGCTTTGCTCCAGCACGCCCGATTCTTTGATTGCCAAATGAATCTGCTCGGGGTCAATATCCCCTTCCACGCCGCGCACGGGGGCGGTATCAACATAGAGACGTTGCAGAATGTCTGCCGCCGCCTCAATGCACAGCCCTTTTCCGACCAGTTTGAATTTATTGTCTCGACGGTTGATTTCGATTCCGAGGCGGCGCTCTAACTGTTTGATATTAATATCAAAGTGGCCACACAAGTTGAGCAGGCGTTTATTATCAGCAGGTTCGAGGGCAATCTCTTTTATCGTAACGTTCAAATTATTCCTCTTGGTATATCAAGGCTCGTCATCGTGAGTGATGAGAACAATAAAGTGCGAGATGATGATTGAATTATTTATCGGTAATAGGGAAAGGTGCAAGTGGCAATATGGTCATACCCGTCATACTTCAAGTTGCAGAGGCGTAGGCGGCGTTCGTTATTCGGCCCATTCCTGGGCCTCACCTCTTACGAGGCCGTTCAAATCGGCTCCCGGCAGAGTTGTCACCCGAATCACTGACCTGAGTAAGCGCATCGGGATTCATTCGCTTGCCGCGTTACGAGACTTATCAATCAGCCTCGCCTTAAAGGACCAGCGCAAACGCGGTTCACAACGTTAACGTTTTGTCCTGCAACTCGAAGTATGTAGGGTATATGACAGTGTGCGGCAGGTAAGTGCACGGGCGAGGACATCGCCCGTGCAGCGCATTCATCAGGGCTGGTAGAGGCCAACGCCGATATCATTCTCTTTACGAGTACGCGCAATCACGGAGGCAGGAGATTCGCTGATGCGCAGGCCCATCTGGTCTTCGGTTTTGACAACCACTCCGCGCAGTGAATTCGGACGAACGTCGACAATTTCAACGTCAACGAACTTACCGATCATATCCGGGGTGCCTTCGAAGTTAACCACGCGGTTATTTTCCGTGCGGCCTGACAGTTCCATCACGCTTTTACGTGATGTTCCTTCCACCAAAATACGTTGGATGCTGCCTAACATACGACGGCTGAACTGCATTGCCTGCTGGCTGATACGTTCTTGCAGAATATACAGGCGCTGCTTTTTTTCTTCTTCGCTGACATCATCAACCATGTCTGCGGCGGGTGTCCCCGGACGCGCAGAGTAGATAAAGCTAAAACTCATATCAAAATTGACGTCACCAATCAGTTTCATGGTTTGTTCAAAATCTTCCTGGGTTTCACCGGGGAAGCCGATTATAAAGTCGGAGCTAATATTAATATCCGGTCGCGCGCTGCGCAGTTTACGAATAATGGCTTTGTATTCCAACGCGGTATGGCGACGTTTCATCATGGTCAGAATACGATCGGAACCGCTTTGCACCGGCAGATGAAGGAAGCTCACCAACTCTGGCGTATCTTCATAGACGCTAATGATATCGTCGGTAAATTCAATCGGGTGACTGGTGATAAAGCGCACGCGGTCGATACCGTCTATCGCGGCCACCAGACGCAGCAAATCGGCAAACGAGCAGATGCTGCCATCAAAATTTTCGCCACGATAGGCGTTGACGTTTTGACCCAACAGGTTAACTTCGCGTACCCCTTGTGCGGCCAACTGCGCAATTTCATATAAGACGTCGTCACAAGGGCGGCTGACTTCTTCACCGCGCGTATAAGGCACCACGCAAAATGAGCAGTATTTGTTGCACCCTTCCATGATAGAAACAAACGCCGTTGGTCCTTCGGCACGCGGTTCCGGCAGTCGGTCAAATTTTTCAACTTCCGGGAAGCTGATATCCACCACCGGGCTACGTGTGCCCTGAACGTGGTTAATCATTTCTGGCAGGCGGTGCAGCGTTTGTGGGCCAAAAATCAGATCGACATAGCTGGCGCGTTCGCGAATATGCTCGCCTTCCTGAGAAGCAACACAACCGCCCACACCAATAATCAGGTCGGGATTGTTCTCTTTCAGCGCTCTCCAGCGGCCAAGTTGATGGAAAACTTTTTCCTGTGCCTTTTCACGGATAGAACAGGTATTCAGCAGCAGAACGTCAGCCTCTTCGGCCACCTCGGTCAGCTCATAACCGTGCGTACTTTCCAGCAGGTCAGCCATCTTGGATGAATCGTATTCATTCATCTGACAGCCCCAGGTTTTAATGTGCAGTTTCTTTGTCATCGACTTGTCATTACTCAGTGCGGGTGAAAAAGCGTATTACCAAATCATAGATGCCCGGAAATACGGACGGGGCACGTATTGTAATCTTTTGCTGCGGTTGTGACCAGCGCGCGAAATTTGTTGAGCGTTTTTTCGCAGAGTCAACGCGGTCGTCGAAAATCCAGTACACTGTGCCTATCAGTCACACAGTTTGAGTCGGTTTAGGCACGATGAACGGAATAAATCAACGGTATGATGCCATCGTGGTCGGTGGCGGGATGGTCGGTGCCGCAGTCGCGCTCGGGCTCGCGCGCAACGGTTTTCAGGTCGCGGTGTTGGAGCAGACGGCCCCCGCTGCCTTTATAGACGACGGCGTACCGGATATTCGGGTGTCAGCGCTGGGATATGCCTCTGTTGCACTGTTAAAGTCGTTGGGAGCATGGTCGGGCGTTGAGCAGATGCGCTGTGCGCCTTATCGTCGGTTGGAAACCTGGGAATGGGATGATGCACGCGTTGCTTTCAGCGCTGCCGACCTGCACCTGCCCGAATTGGGATTTATGGTGGAAAATCGGGTATTGCAACTGGCATTGTGGCAATGCCTGGCTGAGCTGCAGCGGTGTGATATTCGCTGCCCCGCGCAGATACGCAGCATGGTTCGCACGCCGGCGAGCTGGCATATCGCGCTGGAGAGCGGAGAGACATTGAGTGCGCCTTTGGTGCTCGGCGCGGATGGTGCGAACTCGCGTGTGCGCCAGTGGGCGGGTATCGGCATCAATGGGTGGCAGTATCGGCAATCGTGTATGTTGGTTGCCGTGGATACCCAGCAACCTCAACAGGATTGTACCTGGCAGCAGTTTACCACTCAGGGGCCGCGCGCATTTTTGCCGCTGTTTGGGTCATGGGGTGCGCTGGCGTGGTATGACAGTCCGCGCCGCATTCGTCAACTCCAATCACTGTCGTTGCCGCAACTGGATAACGCGATTGCAGAAACCTTTCCCGCGCGGTTGGGGTCCGTGAAGTCGGTTGCCGCCGGTGCGTTCCCGCTGGTGCGTCGGCATGCACAACGGTATGTGGCTGAAGGCGTCGCCTTGGTGGGCGATGCCGCCCATACCATTAATCCACTCGCCGGGCAGGGCGTGAATCTCGGCTATCGTGACGTCGACGCGTTGATTGATGTGGTCACTGGCGCGCGGGATGCAGGGGAGTGCTGGCACAGTGAAGCCGTTTTGCTGCGCTATCAGCGTCGGCGTAAGGCCGATAACGTGTTAATGCAAAATGGCATGGACCTGTTTTATAACGCGTTTAGCAATAATTTACCGCCGTTAACCTTTGCCAGAAACATGGCATTGCTGGCTGCTGAACGCGCAGGACATCTCAAAACGCTGGCGCTGAAATATGCCATCGGTGTGTAATGCGCGGGAGTTAGTGTGGTGGCAGTTGTCGATATCTAAAGCGCTTGGCGCAATTCTGTAAGGTAGCGGTTGTTTATGACGTATCTGTTTCTTTCTCTCGCCATTGTGGCAGAGGTGATCGCCACTTCGGCGCTCAAGCTTTCGGACGGCTTTAGTCGTTTAATGCCCAGCATCATTACTGTGATCTTTTATGGTGTGTCGTTCTATTGCCTCTCTCTGACCATGCGCACGCTGCCAACTGGCATTATTTATGCCATCTGGTCTGGGGTTGGGATTGTGCTGATCGCCACGGTGAGCTGGCTATTTTACGGCCAAAAGCTCGATTTGCCGGCGATACTGGGGATGTTACTGATTATCCTGGGCGTGATTGTGATTAACCTGTTTTCTAAGTCGGTGGCGCATTGAAACGGTATCGTTGACAGGTAAACCGAAGTGGCCTTCTTTTGTTGAATCGCGGTTTAACATTCTCGCTACGATCGTCACCTTGGTAGTGTTGTCATTAGCCGATGGAGAAGGTAGACTCAATCCGTTAGTAACGATTGTCGCGCTATGCTGAGGCTACCACCCTTGGCAAGCAAAAAACCCAACTTCGCTGTTGGGTTTTTTTTTTGCCTGTTTACTGTGCGTTAATGGTGTTACTCAGGACCGCTTTTTACTCTTTAGTCGTTAGTGTGCGGTTGCGTTCCAGAGCCATGGTTATGTAGAACACGTCATGTTGAGAGGTAAAGACCTGCCCGGGTTACAGGTGGTGCTGGTTCGGTACCTTGGCCTGAGCGCGACAATTGTTACTAACAAAGGCGATAATCCTTCGTGCAGGCAGCGTAAAGGTAACGATCAGGGGAATCGCGCTCCCAACGGGAGCAAACGGATGAGAGCGATTGTAGAATCGGCGATCATCGTTCTAAAGGCGCTGTTAGCCTTTTTGGCGCTGATCCGCATTTTCCTGACATAATGCCGGAAACGTAACTAAGGCCACCGGGTTACCGCCCGGTGGCCTTTAATCGTTTATTGAATCATGCACAAAAGCAAACAGGGCGACGTCTTTCGACTGTCGCCCTGTTTCTCGCTGTGTTACCAGCGTTTTTTTGGCTGGGGTACGAGGATTCGAACCTCGGAATGGTGGAATCAGAATCCACTGCCTTACCGCTTGGCGATACCCCAAAAATGTGGTGGCTACGACGGGAATCGAACCTGTGACCCCAGCATTATGAGTGCTGTGCTCTAACCAGCTGAGCTACGTAGCCAAATAGTACATCTTGGTTTTTTGCTTTTCAATAAAAACTTTTAACTTCAATCACATAGCATCAATTACATGGCTGGGGTACCTGGATTCGAACCAGGGAATGCCGGTATCAAAAACCGGTGCCTTACCGCTTGGCGATACCCCAACAACGTGCAATCTGATGCGGCATTAAGGTGGCTGGGGTACCTGGATTCGAACCAGGGAATGCCGGTATCAAAAACCGGTGCCTTACCGCTTGGCGATACCCCAATACCCTAACATGCCTTGTTGCTTAACCACCGTGAAGGAATGGTGCGGGAGGCGAGACTTGAACTCGCACACCTTGCGGCGCCAGAACCTAAATCTGGTGCGTCTACCAATTTCGCCACTCCCGCAAGAAAATATGGTGGCTACGACGGGAATCGAACCTGTGACCCCAGCATTATGAGTGCTGTGCTCTAACCAGCTGAGCTACGTAGCCATCTTTTCCGCGTCACCTTCATCGGCGTTGCGGGGCGCATTATGCGTAGTTGGCCGAATTGCGTCAACACATTTTTTCCCTAAAAACGCCTGTGACGGTTCGTTTGTTTGGGTTGTGAACAGTATGATGAGAAAAGCGACAATAAAACAGGTTTTCCTGCGACAAAAGGGAAAAAAACGGGCCCATAAAGGGCCCGTTTTTATTCGAGACAATTACCATAAGGCAATGTTCTATAAGGGCTACGCTCAGTATGCTGATTGGTGAACGCCAACCGCACGACCTGACGGATCGTCCATCTTTTTGAAGGATTCATCCCATTCGATCGCTTTTGCCGAAGAACAGGCGACAGAAGGGCCTCCAGGCACGCATTCTGCGGCGCTCGGTACCGGGAACAGCTCTTCGAAGATTTCGCGATACAAGTAGCCTTCTTTGGAGGTCGGCGTGTTGTACGGGAAACGGAAGTGGGCAGTTTCCAGTTGCTGATCGGTAACCTGTTTTGCTGCTACTTCTTTCAGCGTGTCAATCCAGCTATACCCTACGCCATCAGAGAACTGCTCTTTCTGACGCCAGGCGACGCTGTGTGGCAGGTAGGATTCAAAACATTCACGCAGAATGTGTTTCTCCATTTTCCCGTTGCCGCACATTTTGTCCTGAGGGTTGATGCGCATTGCTACATCCAGGAATTTTTTATCCAGGAACGGTACACGCGCTTCCACGCCCCAGGCGGACATGGCCTTGTTGGCACGCGCGCAATCGTATTGATGCAGCGCGAGCAGCTTACGTACCGTTTCTTCGTGCAGCTCTTTGGCGTTAGGCGCTTTGTGGAAGTACAGGTAACCCCCGAACACTTCATCAGAGCCTTCACCGGACAGCACCATTTTGATGCCCATCGCTTTGATTTTACGTGACATCAGATACATCGGGGTAGACGCACGAATGGTGGTGACGTCATAGGTTTCGATGTGATAAATCACGTCGCGAATGGCATCCAGACCTTCCTGCACGGTGAAATGAATTTCATGGTGCACTGTGCCCAAATGCTCTGCCACTTCCTGCGCGGCTTTCAGATCCGGTGCACCTTCCAGACCAACGGCGAAAGAGTGCAACTGCGGCCACCAGGCTTCGCTGCGCTCGTCGTCTTCCACGCGGCGTGCGGCAAATTTCTTGGTGATCGCGGAAATAACGGAAGAGTCCAAGCCGCCAGAGAGCAGTACGCCGTAAGGCACATCGGACATCAGGTGGCTTTTCACCGATTCTTCCAACGCTTCACGCAGCGCTTCTTTGTCGGTCACGTTGTCTTTGACGGCATCGTAGTCGAACCAGTCACGACGGTAGTATTCGCGAATTTCACCGTCTTTGCTCCACAGGTAGCTGCCTGCCGGGAATTCCTTGATGGTGGGGCATACTGGCACCAGCGCTTTCATTTCCGAGGCCACGTACAGGTTGCCGTGTTCGTCGTAGCCCATATACAGCGGGATAATGCCCAAATGGTCACGACCAATCAGGTATGCGTCTTTTTCACTGTCATACAGGGCAAAAGCGAACATGCCGCGCAGATCGTCTAAGAATTCCGGCCCTTTTTCCTGGTACAGTGCCAAAATGACTTCGCAGTCAGAACCGGTCTGGAAGGCATAACGGTCGCCGTACTGCTGGCGCAGTGCCTGATGGTTATAGATTTCACCGTTGACAGCCAGAATATGGGTGTGTGCCTGGTTGTAGAGCGGTTGGGCACCGGTGTTGACGTCAACGATAGACAGACGTTCGTGGGCCAAAATCGCTTTTTCATTGGCATAAATACCAGACCAGTCCGGGCCGCGATGGCGCATCAGCCGAGACAGCTCCAGCGCTTTTTTACGCAATTCAACCGGATCGGTTTTGATATCCAACACACCAAAAATAGAACACATAAAGAACTCCCTCTTGCTCACCTGTCTGAAGTGAAATAACACGGTTATGGCGTCAGCAACCTTGAGTGGGACAATGCCACAACGGTTCGCGTTGCCTTCTGCGGTACCAATGACAATGATTTAGCATCAAAATGCCACTTGAATTCAATATCATTTAATGAAAAAAGCCTTTGGCATGTGTTTTATTCAATGCAAAAGGCTTGTTTGTGACAAAATGATAATCAGTGTCGCTATTGAGGGCGAATTTTTGCTGATTTCATAATCCCGCAAACGTCCACGATCAAGCGGGCTCGAGTAAATGCTGCAACAGGACACCGTTAAGCATGGCGCGTTTTACCAGCGCGAAAGCCCCAATGGGGGAGAGGTGGTTCAATGTGGAGACTTCAATCGGCAGGTGCTGCCGAAATTCTTTCAGCACCTGGGTGTTGATGCAGCGTTGAATGGCAGGCAGCAGAATTTTCTCGGCATCGGTGATCTCACCCGCAATCACGACCTTTTGCGGGTTGAACAGATTGATGGCGATGGCAAGCGCTTTGCCTAAATATTTACCGGCATGCTCAAGCACATCTTGCGCCAGCGTATCACCCCGGTTAGCGGCTTTGCAGATGGCAGTGATGGTGCACTCTTCGCGCGTCAGCTTGCTGCTGAACCCTTGCGACAGAAGGTGAGCGACACGTTGCTCAATCGCTCCGTTGGACACCACTGTTTCCAGACAGCCAAAGTTGCCGCAGTGGCAGCGTTCGCCAAGGGGATCGATTTGAATATGCCCGATTTCGCCCACATTGCCGTTGCTACCGAGGAAGATTTGCCCGTTGACCAAAATGCCTGCACCGGTGCTACGGTGAACCCGGACCAGAATGGAGTCAGGGTAGTCGTGAGTGGCACCAAAATAGTGTTCAGCCAGCGCCAGGCTGCGAATATCATGGCCGACAAAGCACGTGACCTTGAAGCGCTGTTGTAGCAACTGTACGAGGGGCCAGTTATCGACGCTAATGTGCGGCATGTAATGCACAATGCCCGCCGAGGGATCGACCAAGCCGGGGAGCACGACCGAGATAGCGATCAGTTCCCGAATACGGCGTTGATTGATGGCAATAAAGTCGCTGATCGCGTCAAACAGCGAGGCTTCCAGCGTATCCTGTGTACTTTCTGTCAACGGATAGTGGGCATCGCACAGCGATTTACCCTGAAGATCGTAGAGCGCAATCGTGGCGCCGTGGCGACCCAGACGCACGGCGATCGCGTGGAAAGGCCGCGTTTCACAAATAATGGAAATGGCACGACGCCCACCGGTAGAGGCCTGTTGGTCAACTTCTTTTATCAGCCCACGCTCCAACAACTGCCGCGTGATTTTTGTGACGCTGGCCGGCGCCAGTTGGCTGAATTCGGCTATCTGAATGCGGGAAATGGGGCCTTGTTGATCAATCAGACGATAGACAACGGCACTATTTAACTGCTTGACCAGATCAACATTCCCTATTTGTGCTTGTCCGCCTGTCGTCATTCTTGAACGCTCGCTTATCTTTCCGGCCTCGTTTTATATCCCCCTTACCTCAGATAGCCTAAGCGTTTGCTACGCGTGTTATCGCGTATAGACGCTATTGCCATTCACGAAGGTATGAAGGACGTGGTACCCATCATCAAATACTGTCAGGTTGACGATTTTTCCACTTTCGATACTGCCTAACCGATCGTCCAGATGCATGGCGCGCGCTGGGTAAAGGGTTGCCATACGCAGCGCTTCATCTAGCGCAATACCGACATGTTGCACGCTGTTCTTGACGGCATCGATCATCGTCAGTGCCGAACCGCTTAGCGTGCCGTTATCGTCCACGCACAACCCATCACGGTAGTATATGGTTTTACCGGCAAAAGTGAACCTATCGATATCAGCGCCAGCCGGGGCCGTGGCATCGGTGACCAGTACGAGCTTCTCACCTTTGATCCGTTTGCTGTTGCGGATATTGGCCCAATCAACGTGCATGCCATCGGCAATGATGCCGCAATAGATCTCAGGGGCGTCATAAATAGCGCCCACCAAACCCGGTTCGCGTCCGCTAATATACGGCATGGCATTAAACAGGTGAGTGGCAAAGCGAATACCGGCAGCAAATCCGCGTTTTGCTTCCTGCCAGGTGGCATTGGAATGCCCTGCCGAAACCACGATCCCCGCCTGGCTAAGCTGTCGAATCATCGCGGCTGGCACCTTTTCCGGTGCCAGCGTGATTTGACCAATCACATCCGCATTGGCACAAAGATAGTCAACCAGTTGTTGCTCGGGCGCACGGATTAGGCGGACATCGTGTGTCCCTTTTTTGATTACATTCAGCCACGGTCCTTCAATGTGCAGGCCGAGTGCCTGATTGGTGTGTAACGCGAGATAAGCACGTAGGGTTTCAACCGCGTGCTTGATAAAAGCATCACTGGAGGTGATAAGCGTAGGGAGAAAGCTGGTGCAGCCAGAGCGTTGGTTGGCATGTTGCATGGTTTCCAGCGTGGCAATGGAAATGGCATCAATGCTGTCATTGAACTGGACGCCACCGCAGCCGTTAAGCTGTAAATCGATAAAGCCGGGGGCCACCGACCCGCCCTTCAGATCGTGGCGCGGCAGGGTGTCGGGAAGATCGGATTCGGGACACACGCTGTCGATCGTGTCATCGTTGATAACGATAGCATGGTCATCCAGTATTTGGTGCCCGGTATAGATACGACAATGGGTTAACGCATACATCTTGAACTCCCGGCTTACAGATTAAAGACCGATAATGCTTTCAGCTTCCAACTCGTGGAAGTATTTCACGGTTTTCACTTTCAACTCCATGGTCGAAGGCTCATCGCAAACAATGATTGCCTTGGCATGCAGTTGCAGACAACTGATGGTCCACATGTGATTCACATTGCCCTCTACGACTGCCTGTAATGTTTGAGCTTTATTACGGCCAGACACCAGAATCATCACTTCCTCTGCATCCAGCAGAGTGCCAACGCCGACGGTAAGTGCGTATTTGGGAACCTGGGACACATCACCCTCGAAGAAACGGGAATTCGCGGTGCGGGTCTCTTCGGTCAACGTTTTGATCCGCGTACGGGAGGCTAAGGATGAGGCGGGTTCATTAAACGCAATATGCCCGTCATTACCGACCCCGCCCATGAACAGGTGAATCTTGCCGTAGGAGGCCATTTTTTCTTCATAGCGTTGGCATTCGGCCACCACATCTGGAGCGTTACCGTTCAACAGGTTAATATTTTCCTGCTGAATATCAACGTGATTGAAGAAATTCTCATACATAAACGTGTGATAGCTTTGCGGATGTGCGGCGGGCAGACCGACATATTCATCCATATTAAATGTCACCACGTGTTTAAAACTGACCAGCCCCGCGTTGTGCATCACGATAAGCGCTTTGTAGGCTTCTAACGGCGAGCTGCCTGTTGGCAGGCCTAATACAAAAGGGCGCTCAGCGCTGGGATTAAAGGCATTAATGCGCTGCACAATGTGTCGTGCCGCCCATTTGCCTACCTGCTCTGATGTGGTTACGGGAATAAGTCTCATACATAAATCTCCGGATAAGCGTTCCAAAACCAGTGAACCGATTTGCTACTGTCTGGATGATAAAGATAGGTTATTAGTTAGTCTAGCCTGTTTTTTTTTATCTTGAAATAATCTGGGGCTATCGATAGGTATAATGATTTAATATGCGGGTGTTTTGCGCGTTATGTCACAAAATGTCAGGGTTTAATTTGCGTGGCGAATTATTTTTTTTACACTTCAAGCACAAGCCGCCTGGTATGGGATGGCTGCTGTGAATCAGTTTAACGGGCAGTTTAGTATCCCCTGGCGGGAGAGAGAGGATAATGTGAGTGTTCTTAGCTATTTACAAAGGGTTGGTCGAGCGCTGATGGTGCCAGTGGCGACGTTGCCAGCCGCAGCGATTCTCATGGGGATAGGGTACTGGATCGATCCAAACGGTTGGGGCAGTGAGAGCGCGCTGGCGGCGTTGCTGATCAAGTCCGGTGCTGCCATCATTGAAAACATGGGGGTGCTGTTTGCGGTGGGCATCGCTTATGGCATGTCCAAAGATAAAGACGGTGCCGCGGCGCTAACCGGGTTCGTCGGTTTTCTGGTGTTGACCACGTTGTGTTCTCCTGCGGCCGTTTCAATGAGCCAGCATATCCCGCTGGCGGAAGTGCCTGCGGCGTTCAGCAAAATCCAAAACCAGTTTATTGGTATTCTGGTCGGTATTATTTCGGCTGAGCTCTACAACCGTTATAGCCATGTCAAATTGCCCGAAGCATTGTCGTTTTTTAGTGGGCGTCGGTTGGTACCTATCTTGACCTCGTTCCTGATGATCGTTGTTGCTTTCATCTTGATGTATGTCTGGCCGGTGATTTTTAGCGCGTTGGTCACGCTGGGCGAGCATATCCAGCAGTTGGGTTCGGTGGGGGCGGGCGTGTACGCGTTCTTCAACCGTCTGCTGATTCCTGTCGGGTTGCACCACGCGTTGAACTCGGTATTTTGGTTTGATGTGGCGGGCATCAACGATATCCCGAATTTCCTTGGCGGGCAGCAGTCCATTGATGCGGGCAAAGCAGTTGTTGGCATCACGGGACGCTATCAGGCGGGGTTCTTCCCCATCATGATGTTTGGTTTACCGGGCGCTGCGTTGGCGATTTATCACTGTTCGCGTCCGGAAAATAAAAGCAAAGTGGCGGGAATTATGATGGCCGCCGCATTTGCCGCGTTCTTTACCGGGATCACCGAGCCGCTTGAGTTTTCGTTTATGTTCGTAGCGCCCGTGCTCTATGTGCTGCATGCCGTGTTGACCGGGATCTCGGTATTTATTGCTGCAAGTATGCATTGGATTGCGGGCTTCGGTTTTAGCGCCGGATTGGTCGACATGGTGCTCTCTTCGCGCAACCCGCTGGCAACCCAGTGGTATATGCTGATTCCGCAAGGGCTGGTGTTCTTTGTTATCTACTATGTGACGTTCCGTTTCACTATCAAACGGTTCAACTTGCTGACGCCGGGACGCGAGCAGTCGGTTGATGGCAGCGAGACGGATGGTTTTACGCTCAATCAAAGCGTTGCCGAAAAGAAAGTGAATGATACGGAGTCTCTGGCCCAGGGATATTTGGCGGCGCTGGGCGGTAAAGCCAATCTGGTGGGGATCGATGCGTGTATCACACGTCTGCGGCTCAATGTGGTGGATTCTGCGCAAGTGGATGAGGCACAGGCAAAACGCTTGGGAGCGGCAGGGGTTATCCGCTTGAATAAACAGAATGTACAAATTGTCGTGGGGACGCAGGCAGAAGCGATCACCACGGCCTTGAAGCATATCCAAAACGGGCAATAATCATTGTATTGTCAGCGTTGAATGGTGCGGCGTGGGGTATTTCTCACGCCGCATTTTTTATCACCGTGGGTATTACAAGATGCCCACTTTCAGTTACCTCATGCGTAATCATCAGCAGTTTTGCTTCTTTCTGTGTATTTCATAAGATTTAGTGCAAGTAACTGTTGTGTCCTGCCGTAGCTTGTTGGATCATTGCGGGTTATGTGTCGTTTTGCATCGAGGAATCAAGCATGAGTGAGGCAGAAGCCCGCCCAACCAATTTTATCCGTCAGATCATTGATGAAGATCTGGCGTCTGGAAAACACAGCCTGGTACAAACCCGTTTTCCGCCGGAACCTAATGGCTACTTGCATATCGGCCATGCCAAGTCCATTTGCCTCAATTTTGGGGTGGCGAAAGATTACAACGGTCAGTGTAATCTGCGTTTTGATGACACCAACCCGGTGAAAGAGGATATCGAGTACGTCGAGTCCATCAAGCAGGATGTGCAATGGCTGGGTTTCTCCTGGAGCGGAGAGATTCGCTACTCTTCTGATTATTTTGACCAGTTGCATCTGTACGCCGTCGAACTGATTGGCAAAGGGCTGGCCTATGTGGACGAACTCTCTCCCGAGCAGATCCGCGAATACCGTGGCACGCTGACCTCCCCCGGTAAAAACAGTCCCTACCGCGATCGCAGCGTTCAGGAAAACCTGAATCTGTTTGAAAAAATGCGCAATGGTGGATTCGCTGAGGGCACCGCCTGTCTGCGTGCCAAGATAGACATGGCATCCCCGTTCATCGTGATGCGCGATCCGGTGCTGTACCGCATCAAATTTGCCGAGCACCACCAGACCGGGAAAAAATGGTGCATCTATCCCATGTACGATTTCACGCACTGCATTTCCGATGCGCTGGAAGGGATTACGCACTCACTGTGCACGCTGGAGTTTCAGGATAACCGCCGCCTGTACGATTGGGTGTTGGACAACATCACCATTCCTTGCCATCCGCGCCAGTATGAATTCTCGCGCTTAAACCTGGAATATGCAGTAACGTCCAAACGTAAATTGAATCAGTTGGTGACGGAAAACGTGGTTGAAGGGTGGGACGATCCCCGTATGCCTACCATCTCCGGCCTGCGTCGCCGTGGTTACACGGCTGCTTCCGTGCGCGAATTTTGTCGTCGTATCGGCGTGACCAAGCAAGACAATAATGTCGAAATGGCGGCGCTGGAATCCTGCATTCGTGACGATTTGAATGAGCATGCACCGCGCGCCATGGCGGTGTTGGATCCGGTAAAAGTGATCATCGAGAACCTGCCAGAAGGCCACGAAGAGTGGGTTTCCATGCCGAATCATCCTAATCAGCCGGAAATGGGCACCCGTCAGGTTCCGTTCAGCCGTGAGATTTATATCGATCGTGCCGACTTCCGTGAAGAAGCGAACAAACAGTACAAGCGTCTGGTGCTGGGTAAAGAAGTACGCTTGCGCAATGCGTATGTCATCAAGGCGGAACGCGTTGAGAAAGATGAACAGGGTGTTATCACCGCGCTGTATTGCACCTATGATGCTGAAACGTTGAGTAAAGATCCGGCTGACGGGCGTAAGGTAAAGGGCGTTATCCATTGGGTCTCTGCCGCTCACGCGTTGCCGGCTGAGTTCCGCCTTTACGATCGCCTGTTCAACGTGCCAAACCCCGGTGCTGCGGATGATTTCCTCGCAACGATTAACCCGGATTCGCTAAAAGTGGCTCAGGGCTTTGTTGAACCGAGTTTGGCAAAGGCCGAAGTGGAAAAAGCCTATCAGTTTGAACGTGAAGGGTATTTCTGTGCCGATCGCCGTTATTCTAGCGAAACACATTTGGTGTTTAACCGTACAGTCGGTTTGCGTGATACCTGGGTTGGCTGAGGCCAGCGCTGGACTAAAATGAAAAAACCGCCTGTGTGGCGGTTTTTTTTGGCATCAATCAGAAAAGGGCCTGGCTTATTTCGGGTCGTGGAGCGTTTCTTCTTCACGGCAGTCGCCCGTACTGCAATGACCATAAAGGTACAAACTGTGGTTAGTCAGTTTGATGCCGTGTTTGTCTGCGATTTCGCGCTGACGCGCTTCGATAGATTCATCACGGAATTCAATAACGCGTCCGCAATCCAGGCAAATAAGATGGTCATGGTGGTGTTGCTGTGTCAGCTCGAACACTGACTTACCACCTTCAAAATTATGACGGGTGACAATACCGGCATCGTCAAACTGGTTAAGCACGCGATAAACGGTCGCCAGACCGATCTCTTCGCCCATATCTATCAGTTTTTTATATAAATCTTCCGCGCTGACGTGATGACACTCCGGATCCTGCAACACTTCCAGAATCTTCAGTCTTGGCAGAGTGACTTTCAAGCCGGCCTTCTTTAATGCGGTGTTATTGTCAGTCATGCGGGTTTAGTCCTGTTACTTTCTCGTCGATGGGGGCAATTAAGCCTATGACATCGGTCGGCTCAAAAATTGTAATGGCGTCCCAATTATAGAACCGCGCATTAAAAATGAAAACCATGGGATGTTAACAATACCGTCTCCATAAAGAAAGTGTGCATTCGCGCGCAATCTCTTGTTGTAAAATGGAGAAAATTGATAAACGTACAAAACCGATGGGTACTATTGTACAGGCTTAGACCGGGAAGTTAAAAAAATGTTTCTATTAATTTAATCGGTTTTATCTATTAATAAAGCCCTGACATTGCTATCAGGGCTTTATGTTAAACCGGGGAGATCAACCCACCAGCGTTTTCAGGTTGAGTTCTTCGCTGATTTGTTTGACCCAGGCACTGACGCGTTCACTGGTCAGCTCAGGTTGACGATCTTCATCAATGGCCAGACCGATGAAATGGTTATCGTCTGCCAGTCCTTTAGACGCTTCGAAATAGTAACCTTCGGTTGACCAATTGCCGACGATGGTTGCCCCGCGCGGTTCAATAATGTCGCGCAGCGTTCCCATCGCGTCACAAAAATATTCTGCGTAATCTTCTTGGTCGCCACAGCCAAACAAGGCAACGATTTTTCCATTGAAATCAATTTCTTCCAGTGTCGGAAAGAAATCGTCCCAATCACACTGGGCCTCACCATAGTACCAGGTCGGAATGCCAAGCAGCAGGATATCAAACGCTTCGATATCTTCTTTGCTGCTCTTGGCGATGTCATGAACCTCTGCAACATCACTGCCCAGTTGCTGTTGGATTGTCTTGGCAATGTTTTCGGTATTGCCGGTGTCACTGCCAAAGAAAATGCCTATGAGTGCCATGGATAAAATAACCTCTTTATTCTTAATGGTATGGTGCGGTTTATCACCTACATATCAAGTAATAATATCAGACGCTGGGGGTGGGAGAAACTTGTATCTTTCCCCAGGCCCAAAGCGGAAATAACCGCTATTAAACAAGGGTATTTATCCGGTAGCTCGTTTTCGCTATTTCGCCAGTTTTTTTAATTACTTTAGCAGCGGCATTGTTAATGCGAGTTTCCCTATATTATTGAAAAATATAAATAATCACTAGTTTTTAGTGACGGCGTGCGGTAGATCACGGAGGGAAACTACTAAATATTCTTTTAATATTGACGATGAAACTAGAAGGTTCGCCGTGTGCTTGCAGACGTAAAGCATCGCGCGTTTTCCCCGTTGGGGATTGTTTTAAACCTTATGATTTTTTAAAAAATAATAACCCTACCGCACGTTATTTATATCTGGAGCATGCTTATGCAATTTTTGAGAAACATCGCCATCAGAACGGCAATGTTATGGGTTTTAGGGGGCTTCTGTGTGCTTTGGGGCGGTGTTTCCGTCTACACCATTTTCTCCTTCAAAGAGATGACCACGACGTCACAGACCAGTACCTTACTGGTTCATAACATGAATTTAGTCAATCAGGGCAACGATCAATATTTTCGCATGGTAACCCGTTTGGCACGGGTAGTGGATTGGCGCCGCAGTGGTGAAAATTCGCTGGCAGATAAAGAACAGGCGTCAGCATTGACGGCATTAAATAATCTGAAATCCGATCTGGCTACCTTTAGCAGCATCGATCACGCAGGGCTGGATGCCGCGCTGGCTGAAGCGGTGGTGCGCGATTGGGGTAACCTGATTACTCAGGGCGTGGATCCGATGTTTCAAAAGGCGCAAGCCAACGCTTTGGATGAATATCAGCGCTATGCCAAGGAAACGGTGCCAGCACTGAGTCGTCAATTCGGGGCCTCGGTCAACGCTTTTAACAAGGCAGGCTCCGATAAATTCGCCGCAGCGGGCGCGCGTTTTCAGCACATCACCGCCATTGGCCAAAATATACTGCTGACCGGATTGGTTGTAGGACTGCTGCTGCTGTTTTTCACCGATCGCTATCTGGTGGCCTGTTTGGTTAAACCTCTCGATACGCTACGCGAGCACTTTAGCGCTATCGCCTCCGGGCAACTTGGCAAACCGATTCATGATTTTGGTCGTAACTGTGTGGGGCGTTTGTTGCCTCTATTACGGGATATGCAAACCAGTCTGGCGACGACAGTCAGTACGATCCGTTCCAGCACGTATGCCATCTACCTTGGCGCCTCCGAGATTGCATCCGGTAATAATGACCTCTCATCGCGTACTGAACATCAGGCTTCTGCACTGGAAGAGACAGCGGCCAGCATGGAGCAGTTGACGGCCACCGTTAAACAGAATGCGGAAAATGCCAATCACGCGAGCCAGTTGGCGTTGCAAGCATCCAATACGGCGAGAAAAGGGGGCGAGATCGTTGATAACGTGGTGAAAACCATGGCGGAGATTTCGGGAAGTTCAAAACGCATTGCCGAGATAACCACGGTGATCAACGGTATTGCGTTCCAGACTAACATTCTGGCACTTAACGCTGCCGTTGAAGCGGCACGGGCCGGTGAGCAAGGGCGCGGCTTTGCCGTGGTTGCCGGTGAAGTGCGCAGTCTGGCGCAGCGCAGTGCACAGGCGGCAAAAGAGATCGAAGGATTGATCGCTGAATCCGCGCACTGTGTGGGTACTGGCTCCCAGTTGGTTGAAGATGCGGGAGTTACCATGAGTGACATTGTACGTGCTGTGACCAATGTGACGGACATCATGGGGGAAATTGCCTCGGCTTCCGGTGAGCAAAGCAAGGGGATTGCACAGGTTGGACAAGCGGTGGCGGAAATGGACAGCGTAACGCAGCAGAATGCGGCATTGGTGGAGCAGGCGTCTGCGGCAGCGTTGTCATTGGAAGAGCAGGCTGCAGTGCTTAACCGGACGGTGGCGGTGTTCCAACTGTCGGAATCCGTCGTGCCCGTTGCCGCGCCTGCTGCACCCGTTGCCGCCTTGCCACGCACTGGAAGTGGCACAGCAGCCAAAAAGGCGTTGCCACCAGGAAACGATAACTGGGAACAATTTTAAGAGAGCGATTTACCCATCAATGTCATTGCCAGGGAGGGATGCAGGGCGTCATGGATGACGCCGGACATTAACGTATCAGGATGAAAGGTCTTTGTCCGCCAACTGCGCCAGCAACATGCGTTCAATGAGTTCACTACGGCTGATGTTCTGCATTTCAGCCAGGCTATTGAGTGCTTCCACGGCTTCCTCATTAATTTTCAATTCAATGCGACGCAATCCTCGCACCTTGTCACGACGCAATTGATTGCGCTTGTTAATGCGAAGCTGTTCGTCGCGTGAAAGCGGGTTGGTTTTGGGACGACCAGGCCGACGTTCATCCGCGAACAGATCCAACGTGGTACGGTCCGTTTGTTCTTTTGCCATAGGTAGTGTTGCTGCAAGGAAGTCTGACCAAAATGCACGCATCGGTTCAGCGTGACATTTTGATGATGTGGTTACTGTGCATAAGGCTGATTCAGCCGTCCCTCTAGTGCGGGCGCCATCATACCCCAGCGAGGCTGGCGGCGACAATGGGTAACTGCCGCTGATCGTTACGGATTATGCGGGGGTTCTTCAAGGAAACGGTGAATTGCGCGCAGAACCGCATCGGGTTTTTCTGCATGAACCCAGTGGCCGCTCCCCGCAATCACATGCGCCTTGGCATTGGGAAACTGCTGCAATAGCGTTTCTCGATAGCGGTCATCCAGATAAGGGGATGACGCCCCGCGAATGAACAGGATGGGTTTGCGCCAGGCGGGTACGGTTTCCCAGCCGACGATGTGCTCATACTGCTCCCACAGCACCGGGACATTAAAGCGCCACTCGCCCTGCTGGAAGGATTTCAGTAAAAATTGCACCACGCCCTCTTCCTTAAGGTGATGACGCATGATGGCTGCAGCTTCGGTGCGCGTGGTAACGCCTGCAGCGCTAACCGCACGCAGTGCTGCAAACACGTCATCGTGGCGTCGCAGTTGGTAATCGACCGGCGCAATATCAATGGCGACGATTTTTTCAATGCGGTCAGGGATCTGTGCGCTCAACGCCATGGCGGTTTTCCCTCCCATGGAGTGCCCGATGATAATGGCGTTATCGATGGACAAGGCATCCAGTAATGCTT
This sequence comes from Symbiopectobacterium purcellii, assembly GCF_019797845.1. NCBI lineage: Bacteria > Pseudomonadati > Pseudomonadota > Gammaproteobacteria > Enterobacterales > Enterobacteriaceae > Symbiopectobacterium > Symbiopectobacterium purcellii. The sequence goes on from NZ_CP081864.1 coordinate 1,349,707, forward strand.
TTACATCGCCAGCCATGGCCGGGTAGTTCATTTCCGGCGTGCGCGGTGATAATCCGTGATTACGTAAGTCAATCTGAAGGACATCGTGCTGCTTTTGCAGGTCACGCGCCAGAATGCCCAGGTTATCCAGATTCCCAAACAGACCGTGAATCAATACGATAGGCAACGTATGAGTGGGTTGTTGCGCATTTTGCAAGCGATAATTCAATTTCATGGTGAAGTTCATTCAGAGACACAGGCGCTTAGGGTATCATGACTGTTGCCGATGGTGTTGCCCTGTGGAAAATGAAGACTATACCCGTCATACTTCACGTTGCTGGTGCGTTGGCTGCACTCATTCACCCGAATCACTTACCAGAGTAAGCTCATCGGGATTCATTCGATTGCCGCCTTCCCGCAACTCGAATTATTTAGGGTATATGCTTTTTGCAGGTTACAGGTAATGGGGCGAGGGAGCAGATGGGGGATCGTCTGACTTTCGATATTGTTTGTGTAATGCCGCTGTTCGGTGGTATTGATTCGCCTATATACTTCTTGCCGATTAATTAGAGTAAAAACAGTACTGGATAAAGATGAAAACTATTGAGGTCGACGAAGAGCTGTATCGTTATATTGCCAGCCACACGCAGCACATTGGTGAAAGCGCCTCGGATATTCTGCGTCGTATGCTGAATTTCCGGGCAGGACAGGTTGTCGCCGCTTCCGAAACGGCCACAACGAAAGCGCAGGCGCCAGCGAGCGTAGCGACAAAACCGCGCGATGGTGTACGGGCAGTGCGTGAACTGCTGTTGTCCGATGAATATGCCGCGCAAAGTAAAGCCATCAATCGCTTTATGCTGGTGCTCTCTACCTTATATTGCCTCGAACCGAACACCTTTTCTGCGGCAACTGAGCAGCTTCATGGCCGCACGCGCGTTTATTTTGCCGGCGACGAACACACATTGCTTCAGCATGGCGTCCATACTAAACCTAAACATATTCAGGGTACGCCTTACTGGGTCATCACCAATACCAATACGGATCGCAAACGCAGCATGGTTGAACAAATCATGCAATCGATGCAGTTCCCCGCGGAGCTTGTCGAAAAAGTGTGCGGTACCATTTAGCGAACAGTGTCTTAACGAATAGCGTCAGGGAGAACGCCGATGGCTAATCACCCCAGAGCCGGACAACCCACCCGGCAAAGTGATTTGATTAATGTGGCGCAATTAACGTCACAGTATTATGTCTTACGCCCCGATGTGGATAACGCCGCACATGCGGTGAAGTTCGGAACATCCGGCCACCGCGGCAGTGCAGCGCGCCACAGTTTTAATGAAGCGCATATTCTGGCTATCGCTCAGGCGATTGCCGAAGAGCGCAAAAAGCAAGGGATCAGCGGTCCCTGTTTTGTGGGTAAAGACACCCACGCGCTGTCGGAACCGGCCTTTATCTCGGTGCTGGAAGTGCTGGCAGCGAACGGCGTTGATGTGGTGGTGCAGCAGGACAACGGCTTTACGCCGACGCCCGCTATCTCCAATGCCATTCTGGTGCATAACCGCAAGGGCAATGCGCAGGCCGATGGCATTGTGATCACCCCGTCTCATAATCCGCCGGAAGATGGTGGTATCAAATATAACCCACCGAATGGTGGACCTGCTGATACTAACGTCACCAGCGTTATCGAGAAACGTGCCAACGCCCTGTTAGCTGATGGGCTAAAAGCCGTAAAACGCCTGACGCTGGATAAAGCCTGGCAGAGCGGTTATGTGCATGAGCAAGATCTGGTGCAACCTTATGTTGAAGGCTTGCGTGAGGTCGTGGATATCCCCGCCATTCAGAAAGCAGGGCTAACACTGGGTGTCGATCCGTTAGGTGGATCGGGCATTGCCTACTGGCAGCGCATCGCAGAGCACTACCAGTTGAATTTGCGCTTGGTCAACGATGCGGTCGATCAGACGTTCCGCTTTATGACTCTGGATCATGACGGCGTTATCCGCATGGACTGCTCTTCAGAGTCAGCGATGGCGGGGTTACTGTCGCTGCGTGATAAATTCGATCTGGCTTTTGCCAACGATCCTGATTATGACCGCCACGGCATTGTGACGCCCGCCGGCCTGATGAACCCGAACCACTATCTGGCCGTTGCTATCGACTACCTGTTCCGCCATCGTCCGCAGTGGGGGCAATCCGTTGCTGTCGGTAAAACGCTGGTTTCCAGCGCCATGATTGACCGTGTAGTGGCAGATCTTGGACGTAAACTGGTGGAAGTGCCAGTCGGGTTCAAATGGTTTGTTGATGGTTTATTCGATGGCAGCTTTGGTTTTGGCGGCGAAGAGAGCGCAGGGGCGTCCTTCTTGCGCTTCGATGGCACGCCATGGTCAACGGATAAAGATGGCATCATCATGTGCTTGCTGGCGGCGGAGATCACTGCGGTAACCGGTAAAAATCCGCAGCAGTATTATGATGCGCTGGCGGCGCGTTTTGGTGCCCCGAGTTACAACCGTATTCAAGCCTCTGCGACTCATGCGCAAAAAGCGGCACTGTCACGCCTATCACCCGAACAGGTTGCTGCCAGTACATTGGCTGGCGATCCGATCACTGCACGTTTGACGGCGGCACCGGGTAACGGCGCCTCGATTGGCGGATTGAAAGTGATGACGGATAACGGCTGGTTTGCGGCGCGTCCGTCGGGCACGGAAGAAGCCTACAAGATTTACTGCGAAAGTTTCCTGGGCGCGGAGCATCGCGAGCGCATTGAGAAAGAAGCGGTAGATATTGTCAGCGCTGTGCTGGCAAATGCCAAATAGGCGTTCCTGTAGTGAGCCGTCTTTAGGGGGTCACTGAGGAAGAGGAACAAAGGACGCACTGTGCGTCCTTTGTCATTCAATCTTGGCCTGTTTTCATAAGAACCGTTGTCAGATGAGTGACGGATGCTATTGCTGGGCCAGCGGATTTTGCTGCGTTGTTCACCTTTTCACACTTCCTTTTTCTGCTTGAAATAGCAGGAAAGGTTCTCGGCGGCGATGCTGTGTAACCACTCATGGAGATCGGCATGATTTTTCAGCATCAGCTTTTGCATTGCGTGATTACGGTACGCGCTGATGGCCTTAATGGATATTCCAGATATCTCATTGATTTTACTGTTATTTAGCCCCTGTTTGTAGCCCCATAGCACCTCTCGCTCACGCGGACTGAGGCACTGCACGATGTTATATCGCTGTACCTGGGACGGAATCCCTGGCGATGAAGGGCTGGCAACAAAGGTATTTAACAACGCGGACAGTGCTTCTGGTGGATCGCTGAGCGCCAACTGTCCGTCTTCATAGCCACAGCACAGCGTGTTCTTCTGCTTTACCAGCAAGAAAAGCAAGGTAGCACGCCGTTTGCGGCGAAACTGACGCCACCAGCGCGGAGCGTGCTGAGTCGCTGTAGTGAAAATAATATCCGCTTGTTCAATTTGCTCAGTGTTATATTGAATATTGACCTCAAGTTTCTGGGTATGGAACCATTGATGAATGAGGTGTCCAAGGCCGACAGTAAAATAGCGATCAAAATGAAGGAGCACAACAGTTCTTTCCATCGTCTAGTACCTATTTAACCGGTTGTTCCCGAAAAATTGTCTGCATGGGCAAATGCACCTGGATCCTATGTAGGGTTAATACATTCATTGAGGGTGAGTTAATAAATGATTGATGTATACCCGTCATACTTCAAGTTGCAAGTGCGTTGGCTGCTCTCATTCACCCGAATCACTTACCTAAGTAAGCTCATCGGGATTCATTCGCTTGCCGCCTTCCTGCAACTCGAGTTATTTAGGGTATAAAAACTTCCTTGTATTTATTTTATTATCTGGTTTTATGAGAATTTATGTTTGCGGATTAATCTTCCTCTTAGTCTACAGCGCTTTGTATTAATATTTAATAGCATGGTTTTCTATAATGTCCATTTTTTTTGTTTAGTCGTTGTGTAACTGTTATCCTTTTAAATTATACCCATTGTAACTGTGCGATATCCGTAGCAAAACATATGAATAGTAATCATTTTCTTAAAATGAAAACGATGGTGAGATTTATATCTTTTTTGTTCTACGATGTGTTTTTTCTCTAAAGAGACAAAAGTGAAAGGTATTCATTGAGGTTTTCAATGGTAATCGTTTGCTCTCCCAGTTGACGATCATTTTTATCGAGTAGCGCTATGCATAGCAGGGGCATTTTTTTATTGGTTTGCCTTTCGTTTATCGTTTATTGGATATTATCATTACGTATACTTGTAACCATTAACGGTGAAACTGGCGCTCTCAGCCTGAGACGGCTTGTAGCTGCGTATGCGTGGTATACAGCACGGTGTTCGTGTCGTAGCATCCCGGTTGAAGACCGTTCCCCTAAATATGGTCAATTGCAGGCAAAAGTAACAACAACGATATCCTGAAAAATTCGAGTTGCAGGAAGGCGGTAAGTGATTCGGGGAGTGAACTCAGCCAACGCATATGTAACGTGAGGTATAACGGATATAGGTCTATGACAGCGTTAACGGGTTATATCTCAGCGCATTTTTTAATTCTTACCTTATGGGATATTGATATGGATAGAAAAAATGTTTTTCTTCAGTACAAATCATGTGCGGCGCGTTCATTGAAAAAAATCAATGCTAAAAGAAAGAGTGATTCTGTTTATTTGATGATGACGCATGTTTATAAGGAAAAGATAAATTGTTTGAGGGATAAATACGATCTCTATTTTTATTTCACTGGCAGAGATAAACAGCATTCTCAATTTATATTTTATTCAATATGTCGGCTACGCGAAAAAAGAAAGCGATTCGGTTGTCATACGATGAGATTTTTTTAACCTAGAGCCATTGCTAACGGTCTGTTGTTCCTTATTTTTATAAGCCCTCGGCCTCAGCCGAGGGATACCCTCAGCCTAATGCTACCAGCAGTGCACCAACGGATATCATGGCAACGCCAACGCCGCCTAATAGTGATATTTTTTCTCCCAGGAGTACGGCGGCCAAAATAACAGCAAACACAACGCTGAGTTTATCAATGGGGGCAACTTGAGCCACATTACCACTTTTCAATGCTAAAAAATAAAACAGCCAGGAAAGCGCTCCTGCAACCCCGCTTAACAAAATAAAGGTCAGTGCTTTTTTATTGGCAAGCACTTCACCGATCATGGTTGTTTTTCCTTGCACCACCACAACGCCCACCAAAAACAGCGCCATCACCACGGCACGAACCGCTGTTGCGGTGTTGGCGTCAAGATTTTGCAATCCCACTTTACCAAACAGGGCCACTGCGGCGGCGCACAGGGCGGAGAGCAATGCATAAAGTAACCAACTACTCATGATGAGCCTCAGCATTAAAAATCGGGATGGAGATCGACAGAATGAGCGTGGGATGGTACGCCTGCTCCGGGGGGATAACCAGCGTTATCCGCTGTTGATTCAGTACGCTAGCTCAAGGCATAAAACGGTAACCTACGGCAGTTTCGGTGATAAAGTGACGAGGTCGTGTGGGGTCGCTTTCCAACTTTTGTCGCAGGTGCCCCATATAGATGCGCAGATAATGGCTGCTTTCCACCGCGTTGGGTCCCCAAACTTGCACCAGCAGTTGACGCTGCGTCAGTACTTTTCCCGCATTCGCCAGCAGCAGTGCCAACAGTTTGAATTCAATCGGCGTCAGATGCAGTGTTTCGCCGTCCCGGCTGACCAAACGTTGGCTGAGATCAACGGTAATGCTGCCGAATGTCACTACCGGGCTTTCCATCGCATTAGCGTTGTGGCGACGCAATGCAACGCGCACACGGGCCAGCAACTCACCAATCCCAAACGGCTTGGCGAGATAATCATCAGCACCCGCATCCAACGCGTCGATTTTGTCCCGTTCATCACTGCGCGCGGACAGCACAATAATTGGCACGCTGCTCCACTGGCGAACGTCGCGGAGATAGAGGGTGCCGTCACCGTCAGGTAAACCGAGATCGAGGATCACCAGATCAGGCTTGCGGGTAGCCGTTTCCAGCAGGCCACGTTGCAAGGTCTGCGCATCAAAAACGCGTAGTCCTTCACTTTCCAGCGCGCTGCGTACAAAGCGCTGGATCTCTTTTTCATCTTCTATGATCAAAACGCTGGAGGGTAGCAGGGCATCGACTCCTTCTGTCTCGTAGTTGCGGGTTTTACCCGCCAGTACGACGTTAAATGGTTCTCTACGACGCTATCATATAGTTCCGCGCGTTTGCGACAAAAGCCTTTTGGATGGCAAAAGGAGAGTCGAACCGCGGGAGCGGATAAAAAACCAATAAACGCAACATCGATTTATACATTAAATGTAATTCGTTAGCCATTTTGTAACCCAATAACAGAATGTTCGGGAAAAATGACGAAAACACGATCTTTTTCTGGTCCGATGAGTAGTAAAGTTTCAGCAAAAGCGGTACTATTTTGAGCAGTTATTCATCGTCGTGTTGGTTTTGTGAGCTATGTCGTTGCAGTGGCTGCTCACTGATGAAGGAGGATCGCTATGTCGATTTATACTGCTTATCCCATGTATCGCGTTCTCCTGCGTCGCGTTGCTGTTGTTGCCTTCGGCTTACTGGCATTGCCTGTGATGCTGTTTCGTACCGATCGCGCCCGCTTTTACAGCTATTTGCACCGTGTTTGGTTGAAAACCAGCGATCAACCGGTCTGGATGGCACAATCAGAAGCGGCGGCCGGTGATTTTTTCTAAGCTACGCCGCGGGTAATTAACAGCATCGATTCAGTAAAAACATCATTGTGCGCTACTGACCTCTATATCCCCTCGGTCAGTAGCTCTGTTGGTTTGCTCTCTTTCCTTTTCCCTCTAATACACCCTGATTTTTGTTTTCGCTCGATCTTCGTCGTTGTGCTCCGTAGCCGCTTGAAATCCGCTATGCTGAGGGAATGTTGACGAACGGGAGAGCGTTTATGATGTCAGCTCCTATTCCTGTTGGAATAAGTGCATGTTTACTCGGTGCGCCAGTGCGGTTTGACGGAGGGCATAAGCGCTTTGACTTCGCTGTTGATCAATTAGCACCTTATTGCCATTTTCAGCCAGTATGTCCCGAAATGGCGGTCGGATTACCGGTGCCACGCCCCGCGCTGCGCTTGGTCAACGCCGGTAAGCAGGGTATTCGGCTTTGTGCCAGCAACGGTTCTGGCATCGATATCACCGATGAGATGCTCGCGTTTTCCGATCAAAAAATGGCATTGTTGCGCCATCTGTGCGGTTTTATCCTGTGCGCCAAATCCCCCAGTTGTGGGATGGAACGGGTAAAGGTCTATGACAGTCAGGGGAAAAATGCCCAAAAAAACGGAGAAGGGCTGTTTGCGCAGGCGCTAAAACGGCATATGCCGTGGTTGCCGTTAGAAGAGAATGGGCGCTTGAACGACCCTGTGCTGCGAGAAAATTTTATTGCCCGGGTTTATGCCTTGCATGAATTGCAGCAGATCTGGCAGCAGGGGTTGTCGCGTGGTGCACTGATGGCGTTCCATAGTCGCTATAAATTGTTATTACTAGCGCACTCGCAGCCCGACTATCGAGAACTGGGCCCTTTTGTTGCCGGCATGGCGCAATGGCCGACGCTGGAAGCCTTTGCCACGGAATACCGGCTGCGTTTTATGCGCTTGTTGTCGCACCCCGCATCGCGTCGCAACCATACCAATGTATTGATGCACGTTCAGGGTTATTTTCGTCCCCACCTTAGCGCCCAGCAACGTCAGGAGTTGGCTAATCTCATCGATCGTTATCGGCAAGGTGTGCAACCGCTGCTGGCGCCGATGACGCTGTTGCGTCATTACATGACCGAATACCCTGATGATTACCTGGCGCAGCAGCGCTACTTTGACCCCTATCCCGAAGCTTTGCGTTTACGCTATGGCCACTAATGTTTTCCAGTAAGGATCAATTATGACCACGCATCTGGTCTGGTTTCGCCATGATTTACGGATCACCGATCACTCCGCGCTGCATGCGGCCTGTCAGAGCCCCGATGCCAAGGTTATTGCGCTCTACATAGCCACGCCAGGCCAATGGCAGGCGCACGGCATGGCTGCGCGCCAGGCGACGTTTTTGCTACAGCATCTCCAGACATTACAGCAGTCGTTGGCAGATAAAGGCATTCCCCTGTTTTATCAACAATGTGACGACTTTCATCAGGCGGTTGAAGCCGTTGATGCGTTTTGCAAAAAGCAGCATGTTTCGCACCTGTTTTATCATTACCAGTACGAAATCAATGAACGTGATCGGGATCGGGCGCTGGAAGCCAAACTGCATGGGCAAGTGGTATGTCAGGGGTTTGATGATAGCGTACTACTAGCGCCAGGCAGTCTGGTGACGGGAAAGCAGGAGATGTACAAAGTCTTTACCCCGTTTCGCAAAGCGTTTATTCAGCGTTTGCAGGAGATGGAGATTACCTGCTTCCCAGCGCCGAAAAAGCGCACCAATGTAGACATGGGGACATTGGCGGCATTGACCCCCTTCGATTACCCTCAACAGGCGGTTGACGAGACGCTGTTTCCGACGGGCGAACAGGCCGCATTGGCACGATTACGCCAGTTCTGCCAATCCACCGTGGCGGATTATCACCAACAGCGTGATTTTCCCGCACAGCAAGGCACCAGCCAGCTTTCGCCTTATCTGGCACTGGGTGTCCTCTCCCCACGTCAGTGCTTCAATCGCCTGCGTGCAGAGCATCCTACGCTGTTAGAACAGTCTGACGGCGGGGCATTTACCTGGTTGAGCGAGTTGGTGTGGCGTGAGTTTTATCGCCATCTGCTGGTCGCCTGGCCGCGTTTATGTCAACACCACCCGTTTGTGGCGTGGACGCAGCAGGTGCTATGGCAACAAGACGAAAAAGCGCTGGCCGCCTGGCAACAGGGTAAAACCGGTTTTCCGATTGTCGATGCCGCGATGCGTCAACTGAACGGCACCGGATGGATGCATAATCGGTTACGCATGATCTGCGCCAGTTTTCTGGTAAAAGATTTGCTTATCGACTGGCGGGCAGGGGAGCGTTATTTTATTGCTCAACTGCTGGACGGTGATTTGGCGGCGAACAATGGCGGGTGGCAGTGGGCGGCCTCGACGGGTACGGACGCAGCGCCCTATTTTCGTATTTTTAACCCCACCACGCAGGGGGAGCGTTTCGACCCGCAAGGAACGTTTATCCGCCAGTGGGTGCCCGAACTGGCGAAGGTGCCGGACAGCGACATTCACCAGCCGCATCGCTGGGCCGAGCGGCAAGGGCGGGCATTGGATTACCCGACGCCGATCGTCGATCATAAGCAGGCCAGACAAATGACGCTGGCGGCTTTTGAAGCGGCGAAAGCAGCGCAGGAACAAGGCCACAATCAGGCATATTAAGGAGCGTTATGCGCAACAGTGAATTGGAAACCGTGATCAATCAGCAACTGAACGTTGCCGCATTTCAGGACTATGCGCCTAACGGGTTGCAGGTTGAAGGGCGGGAAAACGTGCAGCGGATTATCACAGGGGTAACGGCCTCGCAGGCATTGCTGGATGTGGCCGTTGCTCAACAGGCCGATGCTGTGCTAGTACACCACGGTTATTTTTGGAAAAACGAGTCTCCGGTGATTTCCGGCATGAAGCGGCGCCGCTTGAAAACATTGCTGGCGAACGATATCAACCTGTATGGCTATCATTTGCCGTTGGACGCGCACCCCGAGCTCGGCAATAACGCCTGTCTGGCGGCGTTGCTAGACATCACCGTGTTGGGTGAGATTGAGCAACTGCTGCCTTATGGCGAACTGTCTCAGCCGGTGAGTGGTGAGGCATTACGTGAGCGTCTGGAGACGCGATTGGGGCGTTCCGTGCTGCATTGTGGGGATAATGCACCGTCGCAGATAACACGCTTGGCCTGGTGCTCTGGTGGTGGCCAGGGCTTTATCGAGCAAGCTGCGCGCTTTGGCGTGGAGGCGTTCATCACTGGGGAAGTATCGGAACAGACGATTCATATCGCGCGCGAGATGGGGCTGCATTTTTACGCGGCAGGCCACCACGCAACGGAGCGTGGCGGTATTAAGGCACTGGGGGAGTGGCTGGCACAGCAGCACGGGTTTGATGTGACCTTTGTTGATATCCCCAATCCCGCCTAGTGTTAATCAACCCACTGTTTTTTAAAAATAATATAAAAAGTTTAGTGGGGTAAAAGTGGCATCTTTATTGCTTGTCTATTAAGAAACCTTATCGCCATACCGTGTCGGCGAGGTGCGAATCAAGGCGGCATGGCATAGCAATGCCCTACCGCGATGGGGAGAAGAGCGTGCAACGAGCGCGATGTTACTTATTGGGCTAGCGGGCCGTGGTGCTGGAATTGGAGCCGCCACTGTCACTGCAAAGCCAACAGCGTATCTGGGGGTTGGCTGAGCGTCTTCAACAGCATGAAGCGGTTGAAGCGGCGATCCCTGGGATGAATAACCTGACGGTGGTGTTAGCCCACCCGCAGTTGGCAGCGCGCGATGCTATCGAACGTTTGCAGCGCTGGTGGGAGGAGAGTGAATCGGTAACGCTCGACGCGAGGGATATCACGATTCCGGTGGTGTATGGCGGCGACGCTGGCCCGGATTTGTTGCAGGTGGCGGCGCATTGCCAGCTTTCTCCTCGTCAGGTGGTGGAAGCGCATGCTGCGGTGCACTACGTGGTCTACTTTCTGGGTTTTCAGCCGGGATTTCCTTATCTGGCGGGGTTGCCAGAGCGCCTTCATACTCCACGGCGTGCAGAGCCGCGCCTGAGTGTGCCCGCTGGTAGTGTAGGTATCGGTGGCCGGCAAACCGGTATTTACCCGCTGGCAACCCCCGGAGGGTGGCAGTTGATTGGCCGAACGTCAGTTGCGCTGTTCGATCCGAACGCGGAGCCACCCACGTTGCTGCGTCCGGGTGATAACGTGCGCTTTGTACCGCAACCGGAGGGCCTATGCTAAAGATCATTCATGCCGGGCTGCATACTTCGGTGCAGGATGCCGGGCGTCACCATCTGCGTCACCTGGGCATCAGTCAGTCTGGCGCGCTGGACACGCCAGCGCTAAGCATCGCCAATTTATTGGTGGGCAACGCAATGTCCGAAGCCGGGCTGGAAATTACGCTCGGAAAATTCGCAGCGACCTTTACCTCATCCTGCTGGATTGCGTTGACGGGCGCCGATAGTCACGCCGAGCTCGACGGGAAACCGGTCTGGACCGGCTGGCGCTTTCATGTGAAAGCGGGGCAAACGCTCAGGCTGCGTATGCCGCGCCGAGGCATGCGCAGTTATCTGGCCATTTCGGGTGGCCTGGGGCTACCGGATGTGCTCGGGTCACTCAGTACCGATTTGAAAGCCGGATTTGGTGGTTATCTTGGTCGCCCGCTTCAGGATGGCGATACGCTTCCACTGAAAAAAGCGGCCTACCGCAAGCCACATAAGCCTGTGGGCATCAAGCAAATTCTGTTCAGTAATCGGGTGCGGGTACTTCCCGGGCCGGAATATCATGAATTCAGTGAAGAGGCGCGTGACACATTCTGGCGCACAGGGTGGCAATTGAGTCCACAGAGTAACCGTATGGGATATCGGTTACAGGGACCTGCGCTGACACGTATCACATCGCGAGAACTTTTTTCACACGGCGTGCTGCCGGGAGTCATTCAGGTGCCGCACAGTGGTCAACCGATCTTGTTACTGGCAGATGCGCAGACCACCGGGGGCTACCCACGCATTGCCTGCGTGATTGACGCGGATTTATTCCATCTGGCGCAGATTCGACTCGGTGAACCGATACATTTCATTCCCTGCACGCTGGACGACGCCCTGCGTGCGTCAGAGGCGCAAAGGCGTTATCTGGAACAACTGGCGTGGAGGCTCAATGATTATTGATTTAAATGCCGATCTGGGCGAAGGCGGTCGCCACGATGAAGCGCTATTGCAACTGGTGACGTCTGCCAATATTGCCTGTGGGTTTCATGCGGGCGATGCTCAAACCATGCGCCAGTCGGTGCGCTGGGGGATGCGTTACGGCGTGGCGCTGGGTGCCCATCCCAGCTTTTTGGATCGGGAAAATTTTGGCCGTAAAGCGATGTCAGTATCCGCAGACACGGTCTTCGCTCAGGTAGTGTATCAACTGGGGGCGTTAAGTGCGATTGTGGCGGTTGAAGGTGGCAGGCTGACGCATGTCAAACCGCACGGCATGCTGTATAACCAGGCTGCGCGCGATCCCATGCTGGCCGATGCGATTGCGCGTGCGGTGAAATCGGTGAATCCGGCGTTGCGGCTGGTCGGGCTAGCGGGAAGTGAATTGATTCACGCGGGGCAGCGTCTGGGATTGGCAACACGGCAGGAGGTGTTTGCCGATCGCGGTTACCTGCCGGACGGCACGCTGGTGCCGCGTGACCAACCTGCCGCGTTGATCAAAAGCGATGAGTTGGCGCTGGCGCAAACGCTGGAGATGATTAAACGGCGAAGGGTGCGGGCCAGCGATGGCACCTGGGTTGACGTAGAGGCCGATACGGTTTGTCTTCATGGCGACGGCGATCATGCACTGCTGTTTGCGCGCAAGCTGCGTCAGTGTTTCAATGAGCACCAGATTCAGGTTAGGGCGGCGTAACGCACAAGTAGATATAAAATATGAAAATTGTTTTAGTGACCGCGTTTGAACCCTTTGACGGCGAAGCCATTAATCCGTCTTGGGAAGCGGTCAAGGTATTGCAAGGACGTGAGATTGCTGGCGCACGGGTGGTAACCTGCCAATTAGCCTGCGTGTTTGACCTTGCTTTGCAGCAGCTTAACGCCGCGCTGGCTGAACATCAGCCCGACTGCGTGCTGGCGGTGGGGCAAGCCGGAGGCCGCGCCGAGATCACCGTTGAACGGATTGCCATCAATATTAATGATGCGCGTATTCCTGACAATCAGGGTAAGCAGCCCATTGATACCCCGGTGATCCCAGGGGGACCAGACGCCTATTTTTCCACCTTACCGATTAAATCGATGGTTAATACATTACGCGAGCAGGGTATTCCCGCTTCGGTGTCCCACACCGCAGGCACCTTCGTGTGCAATCATGTGATGTACGGCTTATTGCACGCGCTGGCACAGTACCCGGATGCGGCCAGCGGTGGGTTTGTTCATATTCCTTATGCACCGGAACAGGCTGCGCGCCATCCTGGCGAGCCATCCATGCCGATTGCTATGGTGACGCAGGCGCTGGTTTCCATGATTGCTGTCGCGGTGACCCAGCAGCAAGACGCGATTATTTCTGGCGGTACCACGCATTAGCATCTGGGCAAATACCCAACCAGAAAGGAGAGATTGATGCCTGAGGGGCCAGAGATCCGCCGTGCCGCCGACGCATTAGCCGCAGCGGTGGCAGGGGAGCCGTTAACCGGAGTGTGGTTTGCTTTCCCTGAATTAAAACCTTACGAAACTGAGCTTACAGGACAGAGGATTGAAAAGCTGTAAACGCGTGGTAAAGCGCTGCTCACCTACTTTTCTACTGGGCGGGTGCTTTATACCCATAACCAGCTTTATGGCCTGTGGCGCGTTGTTGAGGCGGGCGTGACGCCAGACACCAAACGCGATTTGCGCGTACGCTTGGAAACGCAACACCGTGCAATTCTACTCTATAGCGCCTCGGATATTGCCATGCTCACGCCGGATGCGCTTGCGGCACATCCTTTCTTGCAGCGCATTGGCCCTGATGTCCTCGATATGCATGTCACTCCGCAGCAAGTCCAGGCCCGATTGTTAAGCGAGCGGTTTCGCCGCCGTCGCCTGAGTGGTTTGTTACTCGATCAGGCTTTTTTAGCCGGACTGGGCAACTATTTGCGTGCGGAGATTTTATGGCACGCGGCGCTGTCGCCCCAGCACACGGCGGTGACGTTGGATGAGGGGCAACGAACCAAACTGAGTGACGCGTTATTATCACTGCCGCGCCTTTCCTATCACACGCGGGGAACGGTGGATGACAACCACCATCACGGCGCGTTGTTCCGTTTTAAGGTTTTTGACCGTGAAGGAGAACCGTGCGAGCGCTGTGGGCAAGCTATCGTGCGCACCATGCTCTCGTCGCGCCCGTTTTTCTGGTGCCCACATTGCCAGCATTGAGACGTAAAAAAGCCGGGAAAACCCGGCTTTTTGATGTTTTTGCCTTACTGATGATGCTTAGCGATGGTTGAGCGAAGAGGTGAAGTCGCGTTTGTCGTAGCCGGTATACAGCTGACGCGGACGCGCAATCTTCAGGCCGTCGTCGTGCATTTCGTTCCAGTGGGCAATCCAGCCGACGGTCCGTGCCATCGCGAAGATTACGGTAAACATGGAAGACGGAATGCCCATCGCTTTCAAGATGATACCTGAGTAGAAATCCACGTTGGGGTAGAGTTTCTTCTCGATAAAATAGGGATCGTTGAGCGCGATGTGTTCCAGCTCCATGGCCACTTCCAGCAGGTCATCTTTCATGCCCAGCTCTTTAAGCACTTCATGACAGGTTTCACGCATCACGGTGGCGCGTGGGTCATAATTTTTATAGACCCGGTGGCCGAAGCCCATCAGACGGAACGAGTCGTTCTTGTCTTTGGCGCGTCTGACGAATTCAGGAATGTGTTCAACCGAGTTGATCTCTTCCAGCATACGCAGACAGGCTTCGTTAGCACCGCCGTGTGCCGGTCCCCATAGCGACGCGATGCCCGCAGCGATACAGGCAAACGGGTTGGCGCCGGAAGAACCTGCGGTACGCACCGTTGAGGTGGACGCGTTCTGTTCATGATCGGCATGCAGGATCAGGATGCGGTCCATTGCGCGTTCCAGTACCGGATTCACCACATACTCTTCACACGGCGTAGCAAACATCATATGCAGGAAATTGCCGGCATAGGACAGGTCGTTACGCGGGTAAACGAACGGCTGACCGAGGGAGTATTTGTAACACATGGCGGCCACGGTCGGCATTTTGGACAGCAGGCGATACGCGGCAATTTCGCGGTGACGCTCAATGCTGATATCCAGTGAGTCGTGGTAGAACGCTGCCAATGCACCGGTTACGCCGCACAACACCGCCATCGGGTGAGAGTCGCGACGGAAACCGTGGAACAGACGCGTAATCTGTTCGTGGATCATGGTGTGACGCGTTACCGTGGTTTTAAAGGTGTCAAACTGCTCCGACGTTGGCGCTTCGCCGAACAGCAGAATGTAGCAGACTTCCAGATAGGTGGATTTCTCCGCCAACTGGTCGATAGGGAAGCCGCGATGCAGCAGCACCCCTTTGTCACCGTCGATGTAGGTGATTTTGGATTCGCAAGACGCCGTGGAGGTAAATCCCGGATCGAACGTGAAAAAGCCTTTGGAACCGAGGCTACGGATATCAATTTCATCTTGCCCAAGCGTGCCGGACAACACATCAAGCTCGATGGGCTCTTTACCATTTAGGGTAAGTGTCGCTTTCTTATCAGCCATTTACAGTCTCCTTAGCGCTTTAATTTTAAAAATTTATCACCGAAGAAATACCGTTATGCCTGTACACCGAACGGAGAAACTCGGTCAAAACGCCGAGGTCTTGGCATTTGCACCTATCAGGATACAGCATCGGGCAGTGGCCGGGCTCACCACCCCATCAAAGGAAAACCGTGTTCTTCTGGTTAGTAGCGATTCTCTAAATTCTAGTCTACTCTAGTCATTAACATGACTTTATACGTGGAATTCGACTTTCCACTGTTACACAAGTTATGTCACTTGGGGAAGCCTATCTTGAATTCTTTAACGGGCGACTTTCAGATTACAGCTCTATTTGTAATTTAATTGTTTAATACATGTCAAATGAGTTGGTTAATTTTATATAAAATGTGAAATAAGTGATCTCACTCACTGTTTAGCCGAAATGTCACTAAACAATTTGTGGGCTAATTGTAATAAGATTGTGAAGTACTTATACTCGCGTCAGGTCTCCGGAACCCCCTGAAGTAGGAGCACCCAGCGTGAATAAGTCATGTGCCGTTTAACATGGGATGTTGACGTTAAGGCCAACGTATCACCCGGAAGCATGTGGCTGCATTCTTCGCGCTGTCTGACCTAGTTACAGGTCCGGAGGAACGAAAAATAATAAAGGTGTGTGGGCAAATCCGTGAAAAAACAAAGACCTGTCAATCTGGATCTGCAAACGGTCCAGTTTCCCGTAACTGCGATAGCCTCAATTCTTCACCGTGTCTCTGGCGTCATTACCTTTGTGGCCGTCGGCATTCTGCTGTGGCTGCTCGGGCACTCTCTTGCTTCAGAAGAGGGATTTCTGTACGCCGCGGCCATTCTGGATAGCGTGATTGTTAAATTTATTCTGTGGGGCATCCTCACCTCGCTGGCCTACCACATTGTTGGCGGATTACGCCATCTGATGATGGACTTTGGCTTTCTGGAAGAAGATCTCGCGTCGGGAAATCGTTCCGCAAGGCTCTCTTTTATCATTACTGTCGTGCTTTCACTACTGGCTGGAGTCCTCGTATGGTAAGCAATGCTTCTGCATTAGGACGTAATGGCGTTCACGATTGGCTGCTCATTCGCGCTTCTGCCATTGTTATCGTGCTCTACGTGATTTATCTCGTGGGGTTTATCGCGACGGCGGGGGATATCACCTATCCCGTTTGGCGCGGTTTCTTCGCGATGCCCCTCACCAAAGTGTTCACGCTGCTGACGCTGTTCGCCATCCAGGTTCACGCCTGGATAGGGATGTGGCAAGTGCTGACTGACTACATTAAGCCGCTGGAGTTGCGTCTGATATTGCAACTCGCCATCGTGGTGGCGCTGCTGGTGTACGTTATTTATGGAACCGTTGTGGTGTGGGGTGCGTGATGAATTTACCAATTAGGCAATTTGATGCCGTTGTTGTCGGCGCAGGCGGCGCAGGTATGCGCGCTGCGTTACAAATCTCCCAAATGGGGCTCTCCTGTGCGCTGTTGTCCAAGGTGTTCCCGACGCGCTCGCACACCGTGTCTGCGCAAGGCGGTATTACTGTCGCGCTGGGCAATACCCATGAAGATAACTGGGAATGGCACATGTACGATACCGTAAAAGGGTCGGACTATATTGGCGATCAGGATGCCATCGAATACATGTGTAAAACCGGCCCGGAAGCCATTCTGGAGCTCGAACATATGGGGCTGCCTTTCTCTCGTCTGGATAATGGTCGCATTTATCAACGTCCGTTCGGTGGGCAATCGAAGAATTTCGGCGGTGAGCAGGCGGCGCGTACCGCGGCGGCTGCAGACCGCACCGGCCACGCCCTGCTGCACACGCTTTATCAGCAAAACCTGAAAAATCACACCACTATCTTCTCCGAGTGGTATGCGCTGGATCTGGTGAAGAATCAGGATGGTGCGGTGGTAGGTTGTACCGCAATCTGTATCGAAACCGGCGAAGTGGTTTATTTCAAAGCGGGTGCAACGATACTGGCAACCGGCGGTGCTGGCCGTATCTACCAATCCACGACTAACGCCTACATCAACACCGGCGACGGCGTCGGCATGGCGCTGCGCGCTGGTGTGCCCGTGCAGGATATGGAGATGTGGCAGTTCCACCCGACCGGGATCGCAGGCGCAGGCGTGCTGGTTACCGAAGGCTGCCGTGGTGAGGGGGGCTATCTGCTCAACAAGCACGGCGAACGTTTTATGGAGCGCTATGCGCCTAACGCCAAAGATCTGGCTGGCCGCGATGTTGTCGCGCGTTCCATCATGATTGAAATCCGTGAAGGGCGTGGCTGTGATGGCCCATGGGGTCCCCACGCCAAGCTGAAACTCGATCACTTGGGTAAAGATGTGCTGGAATCGCGTCTGCCGGGCATTCTGGAACTGTCGCGCACCTTTGCGCATGTCGATCCAGTCAAAGAACCGATCCCGGTCATCCCCACCTGCCACTATATGATGGGGGGCATTCCCACCAAAGTAAGCGGTCAGGCGTTGACGGTTAATGAAAAGGGCGAAGATGTGGTAGTGCCGGGCCTGTTCGCCGTCGGTGAAATTGCCTGCGTTTCCGTGCACGGCGCTAACCGTCTGGGCGGTAACTCGCTGCTCGATCTGGTGGTGTTTGGCCGTTCTGCGGGCATGCATTTACAAGAATCACTGCAAGAGCAGGGTGAACTGCGTGATGCCAGCGACAGTGACGTTGAGGCGGCGCTGGAGCGACTGAATCGTTGGAACAACAACCGTACTGGCGAAGATCCGGTAGAAATCCGTAAGGCATTGCAATCCTGCATGCAGAACAACTTCTCGGTATTCCGTGAAGGAGATGCAATGGCGAAAGGGTTGGAAGAGCTGAAGGTGATTCGCGAGCGTCTGAAAAATGCACGCCTTGACGACACCTCTACGGAGTTCAATACCCAGCGCATTGAGTGCCTCGAACTGGACAACCTGATGGAAACGGCCTATGCCACGGCTGTCTCAGCCAATTATCGCACTGAAAGCCGTGGGGCGCACAGCCGCTTCGACTATCCGGATCGCGATGATGAAAACTGGTTATGTCATTCGTTGTATTTGCCGCAACACGAGAGCATGACGCGCCGTGAGGTGAACATGCAGCCTAAATTACGTCCGGCGTTTCCGCCGAAAATACGTACTTATTAATGTCGCGGAGATGGCACGATGAAACTTGAATTTTCAATTTATCGCTACAACCCGGATGTTGATGACGCACCGCACATGCAGGATTACACCCTGGAGGCGGAGGAAGGGCGCGACATGATGCTGCTTGACGCGCTGATCCAACTGAAAGAGCAAGATCCTACGCTGGCGTTCCGCCGCTCTTGCCGTGAAGGGGTATGTGGCTCTGACGGCCTTAACATGAACGGCAAAAACGGGCTGGCTTGCATTACGCCAGTCTCGGTGCTGCAACGGGCCAAAGGTAAAATCGTTATCCGTCCGCTGCCGGGATTACCGGTAATCCGTGATTTGGTGGTGGACATGGGACAGTTCTATGCCCAATATGAGAAAATAAAGCCTTACTTGTTGAATAATGGGCAGAATCCACCCGCACGTGAACATTTGCAGTCGCCGGACCAGCGTGCCAAGTTGGATGGATTGTATGAGTGCATCATGTGCGCCTGCTGTTCCACGTCTTGCCCGTCGTTCTGGTGGAACCCGGATAAGTTTGTGGGCCCGGCAGGGCTGCTGGCGGCTTACCGTTTCCTGATCGACAGCCGTGATACGGAAACCAAGCCGCGCCTGGATGCGCTGGATGATGCATTCAGTGTATTCCGCTGCCACAGCATCATGAACTGCGTTAATGTCTGCCCGAAAGGACTCAACCCAACGCGGGCGATTGGTCACATTAAATCGATGTTGTTGCAACGCGGTGCCTAAGGCACACCGCGAAACGGCGTAAGCGCCGCCGCGCAGAGAAATTACGGCGCGGCGCAGAGGTAAAACTGCCGTATTGTGCAGTGGTAAGACGTAACATGATTATCCCCCCGGCTCACGGCGGGGGGATGATAGGAAACCTTTAAAAACGGGCTTGTGCGCCAAACCGGTTTTTAAAGGTTCCTTAAAGGGGAAGGACACCCTGGCCCTGCGTCTCTGACAGGGAAATGAACCGTTTACGGTGCCTGGTTTTTTTACGGCACAGGACATGTTAACCACGGCGAAAACCGAAGCTTATTAGCTTAAGGGATCACAATGCAGAACGGCGCAATGAAGGCCTGGCTGGATTCCTCCTATCTGGCGGGCGCGAACCAGTCCTACATAGAACAGCTCTATGAAGATTTTTTAACCGATCCGGATTCTATCGATCTTAGCTGGCGGTCTATCTTCCAGCAGTTGCCTACGGCGGGGGTCAAACCCGATCAACTGCATTCCAAAACGCGCGACTATTTCCGCCGTCTGGCGAAAGATGCCTCGCGCTTTAGCTCCTCTGTGACCGACCCTGACATTGACGCCAAGCAGGTCAAAGTATTGCAGCTGATAAACGCGTTTCGTTTCCGTGGACATCAGCAGGCCAAGCTGGACCCGATCGATTTACGTCCGCAAGCCCCGGTTGCAGAACTGGATTTGGCTTACCACAACCTGACGGCAGATGACCTTCAGGACACTTATAACGTGGGCTCTTTCGCCATTGGCAAAGAGACCATGAAGCTCGGTGAATTGTATGACGCCTTGAAGCGCACCTACTGCGGTTCTATTGGCGCTGAATACATGCATATCACCAGCACCGATGAGAAACGCTGGATTCAGCAGCGTATTGAATCCATTACCGGTCAGCCTTCTTTCAGTTTGGAAGAGAAGCATCGCTTCCTGAAAGAGCTGACGGCGGCGGAAGGGCTGGAGCGCTATTTAGGGGCCAAATACCCGGGTGCTAAGCGCTTCTCGCTGGAAGGTGGCGATGCGCTGGTGCCGATGCTCAAAGAGATGATCCGCCATGCGGGCAACAACGGCACGCGTGAAGTGGTGCTGGGCATGGCGCACCGTGGCCGCCTTAACGTGCTGGTTAACGTGCTGGGGAAAAAACCGCAGGATTTGTTCGACGAATTTGCCGGTAAGCATAAAGAGCATCTCGGCACCGGTGATGTGAAATACCATCAGGGCTTTTCGTCTGAATTTGCCACCGAAGGCGGTCTGGTGCATCTGGCACTGGCGTTTAACCCTTCGCACCTTGAGATTGTCAGCCCGGTGGTGACCGGTTCAGTGCGCGCTCGCCTCGATCGTCTCAGCAGTGAGAGCGGTCCGCGCGTGTTGCCAGTGACGATTCACGGTGATGCGGCCATCAGTGGGCAGGGCGTGGTTCAGGAACTGCTGAATATGTCCACCGTGCGTGGCTATGAAGTGGGCGGTACGTTGCGTATCGTTATCAACAACCGCATTGGTTTTACCACCTCTAACCCGCTGGATATTCGTTCCACGGAATATTGCACCGACATTGGCAAAATGGTGCAGGCGCCGATTTTCCACGTCAACGCTGACGATCCGGAAGCGGTCGCCTATGTGACGCGTCTGGCGTTGGATTTCCGCAATGAATTCAAACGCGATGTGTTTATCGATCTGATTTGCTACCGTCGTCATGGGCACAACGAAGCGGATGAACCAAGTGCTACGCAGCCGATGATGTACCAGAAGATCAAAAAACACCCAACGCCGCGCAAGGTGTATGCCGATCGTCTGGAACTGGAAAAAAACATCACGCTGGAAGATGCCACCGAGCAGGTTAACCTGTATCGCGATGCGCTGGACGCGGGCGAATGCGTGGTGGAAGAGTGGCGTGAAATGGACATGCAATCCTTCACCTGGACGCCTTACCTGAACCACGAGTGGGATGAGCCGTATCCGCACAAGGTGGAGATGAAACGCCTGCAAGAATTGGCAAAGCGCATCAGTGAAGTGCCGGAAGCCATTGAAATGCATCCGCGTGTTGTCAAAGTGTACGCTGACCGTGCTGAAATGGCGCTGGGTAACAAGCCCTTTGATTGGGGCGGCGCGGAAACGCTGGCCTACGCTACGTTGGTGGATGACGGCATTCCTATTCGTATATCCGGTGAAGACAGCGGCCGTGGTACGTTCTTCCACCGCCATGCCGTGGTGCATAACCAAAAGAATGGCTCAAGCTATACGCCGCTGGAACATGTGCATAACGCGCAGGGTACGTTTAACGTCTGGGACTCCGTGTTGTCTGAAGAGGCGATCCTGGCGTTTGAATACGGATACGCCACGGCAGAGCCGCGCACGCTGACCATTTGGGAAGCGCAGTTCGGTGACTTTGCCAACGGTGCGCAAGTGGTGATCGATCAGTTCATCAGCTCCGGTGAACAGAAGTGGGGACGCATGTGCGGCCTGGTGATGCTGCTGCCGCACGGCTATGAAGGTCAAGGCCCAGAGCACTCTTCTGCGCGTCTTGAGCGCTACCTGCAATTGTGTGCTGAGCAAAACATGCAGGTGTGCATTCCGTCGACGCCAGCGCAGGTTTACCATATGTTACGTCGCCAGGCGCTGCGCGGTATGCGGCGTCCGCTGGTGGTGATGTCACCGAAATCGCTGTTGCGTCATCCGCTGGCGATTTCCTCCCTGGAAGAGTTGGCAAACGGTGCGTTCCAGCCAGCTATTGGTGAAATTGACGAACTTGATCCGCAAGGAGTGAAGCGCGTCGTGCTCTGTTCCGGCAAGGTCTACTATGATTTATTGGAACAGCGTCGTAAGAATGAACAGAACAACGTGGCGATTGTGCGCATCGAGCAACTCTACCCGTTCCCGCAGCAGGCGGTACAGGCGGCGTTAGCGCCGTTTGCGCACGTGAATGATTTTGTCTGGTGTCAGGAAGAGCCGCTCAATCAGGGGGCATGGTATTGCAGCCAGCACCATTTCCGCGAAGTGATTCCCTTTGGAGCGTCTTTGCGTTACGCCGGACGCCCGGCCTCCGCCTCTCCGGCGGTCGGTTATATGTCTGTGCACCAGAAACAACAGCAAGATCTGGTTAACGACGCGCTGAACGTTGATTAAATAAAAGGATAGATAATGAGTAGCGTAGATATTCTTGTCCCTGACCTTCCCGAATCGGTAGCCGATGCTTCCGTGGCGACCTGGCACAAAAAGCCGGGTGACAGCGTCCAGCGTGATGAAGTGCTGGTCGAGATTGAAACCGATAAAGTGGTGCTGGAAGTGCCTGCGCCAGAAGCGGGCGTGCTGGATGCCGTGCTGGAAAGCGAGGGTGCTACGGTGACATCACGCCAAATCCTCGGTCGCTTGCGCCGTGGCGACAGCTCCGGTAAAGAAACCAGCGAAAAAGCGCAGAACAAAGAGTCTACGCCTGCCCAGCGCCATACCGCTGGGTTGACCGAAGAGAACAGCGACGCGCTTAGCCCGGCGATTCGTCGTCTGATCGGTGAGCACGGTTTGGATGCGGCTGCGATTAAAGGCAGTGGCGTCGGTGGCCGTATCACGCGTGAAGATGTTGAAAAGCATCTGGCGGCACAGGCTGCCAGCGGCAGCGACAAAAAAGCGGCAAAAGTAGCAGAAGCAGCACCAGCGCTGGCCCATCGCAGTGAGAAACGCGTGCCAATGACGCGTCTGCGTAAGCGTGTTGCTGAGCGCCTGCTCGAAGCGAAAAACAGTACCGCCATGTTGACCACCTTTAACGAAGTCAACATGCAGCCGATCATGAACTTGCGCCAGCAGTACGGTGATGCGTTTGAGAAACGTCACGGTGTGCGCCTGGGCTTTATGTCGTTCTACATCAAAGCCGTGGTGGAAGCGCTGAAACGCTATCCTGAGGTGAACGCCTCCATCGACGGCGAAGATGTGGTGTACCACAACTATTTCGATGTCAGTATCGCGGTCTCCACGCCTCGCGGTCTGGTTACGCCAGTGCTGCGCGATGTCGATGCGCTGGGCATGGCTGACGTTGAGAAGAAAATCAAAGATCTCGCAGTAAAAGGGCGCGACGGTAAGTTGACGGTAGAAGAACTGACCGGCGGTAATTTCACCATTACCAACGGTGGCGTGTTCGGCTCCCTGATGTCCACCCCCATCATCAACCCGCCACAGAGTGCGATTCTCGGCATGCATGCCATCAAAGACAGACCGATGGCCGTGGAGGGGCAGGTGGTGATTCTGCCAATGATGTATCTGGCGCTTTCTTACGATCACCGGTTGATCGATGGTCGTGAATCCGTGGGCTTTTTGGTCACGGTAAAAGAGATGCTGGAAGATCCAACACGCCTGCTGCTGGATGTATAGCGCGTGATGGCGTAGACCGCCGCCGCCTGCCGAGCGGCGGTCATACGGTAACGGTATTGGTTTACTTTGTGCTATGCAGCCGTCCTTGGCGGCGTTATCCAATAATATCAATAAAGTCATGCGACTTATCTTCAAACCGAGATGGATAGAACATCATGAATTTACATGAATATCAGGCAAAACAGCTCTTTGCTCGATATGGCCTGCCGGCGCCGACCGGTTATGCCTGCACCACGCCGCGCGAAGCAGAAGAGGCCGCCTCGAAAATTGGTGCCGGTCCGTGGGTAGTGAAATGTCAGGTGCATGCGGGTGGCCGCGGTAAAGCGGGCGGCGTAAAAGTGGTGAGCAGCAAAGAAGATATTCGCGCGTTTGCGGAAAATTGGTTGGGCAAACGTTTGTTGACCTATCAAACGGATGCGCAAGGTCAACCTGTGCATCAGATTCTGGTGGAAGCTGCAACTGACATCGATCAAGAACTCTACCTCGGTGCCGTGGTCGATCGCGCTACGCGTCGTGTGGTGTTTATGGCCTCGACTGAAGGCGGCGTGGAAATTGAAAAAGTGGCGGAAGAGACGCCGGAGCTGATTCATAAAGCCGCGCTCGACCCGCTGACCGGTCCGCAGCCTTATCAGGGGCGTGAGTTGGCCTTTAAACTGGGGCTGAGCGGCAAGCAAGTGGCGCAGTTCACCAAGATTTTCATGGGACTGGCGACTCTGTTCCTGGAACGCGATCTGGCACTGGTGGAGATTAACCCGCTGGTGATCACCAAGCAGGGCGATCTGGTCTGTCTGGACGGTAAACTTGGCGCGGATGGCAATGCGCTGTTCCGCCAGCCGGAACTGCGCGAAATGCGCGATCCAAGCCAGGAAGATTCCCGCGAAGCGCATGCTGCGCAGTGGGAACTGAACTATGTGGCACTCGATGGCAACATTGGTTGTATGGTGAATGGTGCGGGTCTTGCCATGGGCACCATGGATATCGTCAAGTTGCACGGCGGCGCGCCGGCCAACTTTCTGGATGTGGGCGGCGGTGCAACCAAAGAGCGTGTGACCGAAGCCTTTAAAATCATTCTCTCCGACGACAACGTGAAAGCGGTACTGGTCAATATCTTTGGCGGTATCGTGCGCTGTGATCTGATCGCTGACGGCATCATCGGTGCGGTAGCCGAAGTGGGCGTTAACGTACCTGTGGTGGTGCGCCTGGAAGGAAACAACGCGGAACTGGGTGCCAAGCAACTGGCAGACAGCGGCCTGAATATCATTGCCGCCACCAGTTTGACAGATGCAGCTCAGCAGGTTGTGAAGGCAGCGGAGGGTAAATAATGTCTATTCTGATTGATAAGCACACTAAAGTGATTTGCCAGGGATTCACCGGCAGCCAAGGCACCTTCCACTCTGAGCAAGCACTCGCTTACGGTACGCAATTGGTGGGCGGCGTGACGCCCGGTAAAGGCGGCACAGAGCATTTAGGGTTACCGGTATTCAATACCGTGCGCGAAGCGGTAACCGCGACCGGCGCAACGGCTTCGGTGATCTATGTTCCGGCACCGTTTTGCAAAGACTCGATTCTGGAAGCGATTGATGCGGGGATTGAACTGGTCATCTGTATCACTGAGGGCATCCCGACGCTGGATATGCTGACCGTGAAGGTGAAGCTGGAACAGAGCGGCGTGCGAATGATTGGGCCCAACTGCCCGGGCGTTATCACCCCCGGAGAGTGCAAGATTGGCATTATGCCCGGCCATATTCACAAACCGGGCAAGGTGGGGATCGTTTCTCGTTCAGGAACGCTGACCTATGAAGCGGTAAAGCAGACCACGGACACCGGGCTGGGTCAGTCAAGCTGTGTCGGAATTGGTGGTGACCCGATTCCGGGCTCCAACTTTATCGATATTTTGGCGTTGTTCGAACAGGATCCGCAAACCGAGGCCATCGTGATGATTGGTGAAATCGGTGGTACGGCGGAAGAGGAAGCAGCAGCCTATATCAAAGCGCATGTCACCAAACCGGTGGTCGGGTACATTGCCGGTGTAACAGCGCCGAAGGGCAAGCGTATGGGCCATGCCGGTGCCATCATTGCAGGCGGTAAAGGCACAGCGGATGATAAATTCGCGGCACTGGAAGCGGCTGGCGTGAAAACGGTGCGCAGCCTGGCGGATATCGGCGATGCCGTGAAAGCGGTGCTGGCGCGTTAGTTCCTCGCCATAAACGCGTTCTGTAAGTACAGCAAAAAGGGCCATCTTTGGATGGCCCTTTTTTATTGTCGGTACAGTAATAAAAGATGAAAACAAAAAATAATTAGGAACCGTTATTAATCTAACACTCAATATATTAACTATAGCAACATTAAATTAACAATTTAAACAATGTGGTTATCATTAAATCATCTACGCTTGATAGTGCGATAAATTAACTCTGGGCGAGTAAGTCAAAAATTGGTTTGCTAATTGATACCGTTGTTACGTTTATTTCTACATTTGATTAACAAATAATCGCATGGAGAAAACCTGGTAAACCTGAAATTAACATCCGGGGCGCTATTTGCGTCAGATCAAAATCTTAGGCTGGCTATAAATAGGGAAATGCGCTTAAATTGCGCCACATCAATTTTCACTAAAGGTGCGCCGGAAGGGGAAAGTTGATTTGAAACCAAAAACACAATCTGTGTCACGTAAAAACCTATTTATTGTAGGGGATTACAGGCGTAATATAGCCGCTACCCTGTTTGTGGTATCGTTTTAAGCTATTTTTAACGTGTTTTCTTTGGCGTGTTATTGGTTTAACGGTGAACTCTCGCTGTTTATAAAAGCCGGTTCTGAAGCAATTTTCTGTTGTGTTCTTTTTGGGTGTTTAGCGGCTTGTTGGCATTGACAAGCTAAAACCTTCCTGCGAGGAGCAAGGAGTCAAGATGTTTGATATAGTCGAACTGTCACGTTTACAGTTTGCCTTAACCGCAATGTACCATTTCCTTTTCGTACCATTAACGCTGGGGATGGCGTTTTTGTTGGCGATCATGGAAACGGTCTACGTGCTAACGGGCAAACAAATCTACAAGGATATGACCAAGTTCTGGGGCAAGTTGTTTGGTATCAACTTTGCACTGGGCGTGGCTACCGGACTGACCATGGAATTCCAGTTCGGTACTAACTGGTCCTATTTCTCCCACTATGTCGGGGACATTTTCGGCGCGCCGTTGGCGATCGAAGGCCTGATGGCGTTCTTCCTCGAATCAACGTTTGTTGGCTTGTTCTTCTTTGGCTGGGATCGCCTGGGCAAAGTGCAACACATGGCAGTGACCTGGTTGGTGGCGCTGGGGTCTAACTTCTCCGCGCTGTGGATTCTGGTCGCAAACGGCTGGATGCAAAACCCCATCGCTTCCGAATTCAATTTCGAAACCATGCGTATGGAAATGGTGAGCTTCTCACAACTGGTGTTGAACCCGGTTGCGCAGGTGAAGTTCGTTCATACCGTCGCTGCAGGTTACACCACCGGTGCCATGTTCATTTTGGGCATCAGTGCTTACTATCTGCTTAAGGGCCGTGATTTGGCCTTTGCCAAACGCTCATTTGCCATTGCTGCCAGCTTCGGCACCGCTGCTGTGCTGTCAGTTATCGTACTGGGTGATGAATCCGGTTATGAAATGGGCGACGTACAAAGAACCAAACTGGCCGCGATTGAAGCTGAGTGGGAAACCCAACCGGCACCGGCCAGCTTTACGCTGTTCGCCATTCCCAATCAGGAGAGAATGGAGAACCAATTCGCCGTGCGTATTCCGTTTATGCTGGGGCTTATTGCCACGCGTTCGACGGACGGTGTGGTGCTGGGGCTGCGTGAACTGATGGATGGTCATCAAGTGCGTATCCGTAACGGCATGAAAGCGTATGAGTTGCTGGAAAAGCTGCGCGCAGGTAATACCGATCCTGCAGTGCGTGAAGCCTTTAACCAATCCAAACAGGATCTGGGTTACGGCATGCTGCTCAAACGTTACACCGCAGACGTTGCTAATGCGACTGAAGCGCAAATTCAGCAGGCGACCAAGGACTCTATTCCTCGCGTTGCACCGCTCTACTTCTCATTCCGCATCATGGTGGCCTGTGGCGTGCTGATGCTGCTGATTATCGGCTTGTCGTTCTGGAGTGTTATCAGAAACCGCATCGGTAAAAACAAACTGCTGCTTCGTGCTGCCCTGTTCGGTATTCCGTTACCGTGGATTGCGATTGAAGCCGGTTGGTTTGTTGCTGAATACGGTCGTCAACCGTGGGCTATCGGTGAGGTGCTGCCAACGGCGGTGGCGAACTCTTCGCTGACAGCTGGCGACATCCTGCTATCAATGGGCTTGATCTGCGGTTTGTATACGCTGTTCCTGGTTGCCGAAATGTATCTGATGTTCAAATTCGCGCGCCTCGGTCCAAGCAGCCTGAAAACAGGGCGTTACCACTTTGAACAGCCGTTGACGCTGGCTCAGGACGCACGGTAAACAGGAGTCCACTATGTTTGAATATGAAGTTTTACGTTTTATCTGGTGGCTGTTGATTGGCGTGCTGATGATCGGTTTCGCCATCACTGACGGCTTTGATATGGGCGTTGGCGTACTGGTCCGCGTGATGGGGCGTAATGATGT
The DNA here is from genome assembly GCF_019797845.1 of Symbiopectobacterium purcellii. Lineage (NCBI taxonomy): Bacteria > Pseudomonadati > Pseudomonadota > Gammaproteobacteria > Enterobacterales > Enterobacteriaceae > Symbiopectobacterium > Symbiopectobacterium purcellii. Next base: position 1,378,000 of record NZ_CP081864.1, read on the forward strand.
AGAACGCCGTATCATGATCAACAGTATCGCTCCGCACTGGGAGGGTAACCAGGTGTGGCTTATCACCGCGGGCGGAGCGCTGTTTGCTGCCTGGCCGATGGTGTATGCCGCCGCGTTCTCCGGTTTCTATATTGCGATGATTCTGGTGCTGGCCTCCTTGTTCTTCCGTCCGATCGGTTTTGACTACCGCTCTAAGCTCGAAGACGCGCGCTGGCGCAACATGTGGGACTGGGGCATCTTCATCGGTAGCTTTGTGCCGCCGGTGGTCATTGGTGTGGCGTTCGGTAACCTGTTGCAGGGCGTGCCGTTCCATATCGATGCCAGTGCGCGCTTGTTCTACACCGGTAGCTTTTTCCAACTGCTCAACCCGTTTGGCCTGTTGGCAGGCGTTGTCAGCTTGACCATGATCCTGGCACAAGGGGCTACCTACCTGATGATGCGCACCAACGGCGATTTGTATGTGCGTTCGAAAGGTGCTGCTCAGTTGTCGGCGTTGGTGATGATGGTGACGTTTGCGTTGGCTGGCGTGTGGGTGATTTACGGTATTGATGGTTTTACCATTACCTCTGTGCTGGACAAGGCGGCTGAGTCTAATCCGCTGCACAAAGAAGTGGCGCATCAGGCCGGTGCCTGGTTGGCTAACTTCACGGCGCATCCAGTGCTGTGGGCGATCCCGATGTTGGGTGTGGTATTGCCGCTGCTGACCATCGCCACGGCGCGTGCGAACAAGGGCGGTCTGGCCTTCCTGTTCAGTTCGCTGACTATCGCCTGCGTTATCCTGACCGCTGGCGTTGCCATGTTCCCGTTTGTGATGCCTTCCATCACACAACCGAACGTGAGCCTGACCATGTGGGATGCCACCTCCAGCCTGTACACGCTGAAAGTGATGACGATCGTCGCGATTATTTTTGTACCCATCGTGCTCTCCTATACCGCATGGTGTTACTACAAAATGTTCGGCCGCATCACCAAAGAGCATATTGAACAGAACACCCACTCTCTGTACTAAGTAAGGAGCTTAATGATGTGGTATTTTGCCTGGATACTCGGAACGCTTCTTGCTTGCTCGCTGGGGATTATTACCGCTCTGGCGTTAGAGCAGAGTGAAGCAACGAAAGCGAAAGCGGCAGAAGATAACGCGCAATGAGCAGTCTGGTTGATAAACTCTACCAACTGATGGACAAGGGCCCTCTACGGGCTCTTGCCCTGCTCATGGCGTTGCTGATGGCGGGCTGTGTGATGTGGGACCCGACACGCTTTGCGGCGCGCACCAGCGCGTTGGAAGTGTGGCAAGGCCCGTTGCTGGTATGGGCCGTTTGTACCGGAGTGATCTACGGGGTAGGGTTCCGCCAACAGCGCCTGCTGTGGCGCGTAATTTTTGCGCCTTTTCCTGCCTTTGTGATCCTGCTCGCAGGGCTTATTTACTTCTTTCGCTAGGGCCTGTTGACAATCATCGCCAAGAACCTGTTTTTTTGTAAAAGAATCTGTTTACATTCTGTCTTTTTTGGAAAAGCAGAATGCCAAGATTGATGCTCAGTGATGACCAATACGAACGGATTAGCCCGTTTTTGCCGGGAAAGGATTCGGATCCGGGACGAACAGCAGCAGATAATCGGCTTTTTGTCGAAGCGGTTTTATGGATCGCCCGAACTGGAAGCCCATGGAGAGATTTACCACCCGATTTCGGACTCTGGAACAGTGTGTACAAACGCTTTGCCAGATGGTCACGGGCAGAAATATGGCATTCCGTTTTTGCTGAACTTGCGGGCGATGCCGATTTCGAGGAAATCTTCATCGACAGCACTATCGTACGGGTTCATCAGCATGCAGCGGGCGCTCCCAAAAAAACGGTGACCAGTCGATTGGTCGTTCTCGCGGGGGATTGACAACCAAGATTCACGCTCTGGTTGATGGGCTGGGCATGCTTGCCCGTTTTAGTTTGACTGGTGGTCAAAAGAGCGACACCAGAGAAGCATTGCCTTTACTTGGTGAATTGAAACCTTCAAGCTTGGCTGCAGACAAAGCCTACGATACGAATGTGATTCTACAATATCTGGAGTCGGTAGGCATTCAGGCTGTCATCCCCAGCAAAGAGAATCGCCGTGAGCAACGCCCACTGGACAAACATCTTTACGCTTCACGCAATTTGATCGAACGTTTCTTTTGCCGTATCAAGCAATTTCGACGCGTAGCTACACGCTTCGACAAACTCTCAAAACGCTTCGCATCATTCGTTGCGCTCGCTGCTGCATTCGTCTGGCTGTGTTAATTGTCAACAGCCCCTAGTATCTACCCTAAATAATTCGAGTTGTAGGACAAAGCGTTCGCGTTTTGAACAGCGCAAGCGAGCGAATCTCGGTGAACTTACTTAGGTAAGTGATTCTGGTGAGTGAGCGTAGCCAACGCCCCTACAGCTTGAAGTATGACGGGTATGTTCTATTCCGTTTGGTTATGGGTTGCAGCCAACCCATAATTATTTTATTTCCCTCTAAGCAACCCATTCCAAACCTCATTTCTCTTGCGTATAGTAGCGGTGTTTCGTTGTATTACCGGGATGTAGAGTGAGCAATACGTTGTTTCGTTGGCCTGTGCGTGTCTACTATGAAGACACAGACGCCGGTGGCGTGGTGTATCACGCCCGTTATATCGCCTTCTATGAGCGTGCGCGGACATAAATGTTACGCCAGCACGGCTTTCATCAGTGCGCCTTGCTGGAAGAGCATGTGGCTTTCGCTGTGCGCCGTATGGCGGTCGAGTATTTTTCTCCGGCGCGTCTGGATGATTTATTGAACGTAGAGAGTGAAATCACAGTGATACGCGGTGCTTCTCTCACGTTTGCTCAGCGTATTCTCAATTCTCACGGCGATCTGTTGAGTCAGGCCGACGTATTGATCGCTTGTATCGATCCACATCACATGAAGCCCATCGCGCTTCCTAAGTCTATTGTCGCGGAGTTTAAGCAGTGACTGACATGAATATCCTTGATTTGTTCCTGAAAGCCAGTCTTTTAGTGAAACTTATCATGCTGGTTTTGATTGGTTTTTCTATCGCCTCTTGGGCGATCATCATCCAACGCACGCGTATTTTGAACAACGCCACGCGTGAAGCTGAAGCCTTTGAAGATAAATTCTGGTCAGGCATTGAACTCTCCCGGCTGTATCAGGAAAGCCAGACTCGCCGCGATTCGCTGGCAGGCTCAGAGCAGATCTTCTATTCCGGCTTCAAAGAATTTGCCCGTTTGCATCGCGCCAACAGCCATGCACCGGAAGCGGTGGTGGAGGGGGCTTCGCGTGCGATGCGCATCTCCTTTAACCGCGAGTTAGAGATGCTCGAAACCCATATCCCGTTTTTGGGCACCGTTGGCTCTATCAGTCCGTATATCGGTCTGTTCGGTACGGTATGGGGGATCATGCACGCCTTTATCGCCCTGGGGGCGGTGAAGCAGGCTACGTTGCAAATGGTGGCGCCGGGTATTGCCGAAGCGCTGATTGCGACTGCAATCGGTCTGTTTGCGGCGATCCCAGCGGTAATGGCCTATAACCGCCTGAATCAGCGTGTGAATAAACTGGAGCAGAACTACGACAACTTCATGGAAGAGTTCATCGCTATCCTGCATCGTCAGGCCTTCACTGAAAGTAGTAAGTAATCAGGAGGCAGCATGGCTCGTTCACGTGGTCGCCGGGATCTAAAATCCGAAATTAACATCGTTCCATTGCTGGACGTGTTGTTGGTGTTGTTGCTGATTTTCATGGCAACGGCACCGATCATCACGCAGAGCGTGGAAGTGGATTTGCCTGATGCGACAGATTCTAAAACCGTTTCCAGCAACGATAATCCACCGGTGATCGTTGAAGTGTCTGGTGTCGGTCAGTACAGCCTGGTGATTGAGCAAAAGCGGATGGAACAACTTCCCGCAGAGCAGATTGTGGCGGAAGCCCAGGCGCGTATGGCTGAGAACCCCAAGTCGGTGTTTCTGATCGGCGGTGCGAAAGACGTGCCTTATGATGAGATCATCAAAGCGCTGAACTTGCTGCGCCAGGCTGGGGTCAAATCAGTAGGTCTGATGACTCAGCCTATATAATCAATGCGTTGCAGTCAAAGCATGATGTTTTTTCTGGCAATCGTTTATTACGGCAACACAGTATTTGGGAACCGCTTGTGCTAAAGGCCACCGAAAAACCTGATAAGTTGAAACGCGCCATTATTGTCTCGGCCGTTTTGCACATCATACTGATTGCTATGCTGGTGTGGAGCTCATTCAATTCCACCATGGATGCCAGTGGCGGTGGTGGCGGTGGCTCTGCCATCGATGCGGTGATGGTTGATCCCAATGCCGTCGTTGAACAGTACAACCGCCAGCAACAGCAACAAAGTGATGCAAAACGCGCGGAACAGTTGCGTAAAAAGCAGGCTGAACAGCAGGCTGATGAGTTACAGCAAAAGCAGGCTGCCGAGCAACAGCGCTTGAAAGAGCTTGAAAAAGAGCGTCTTCAAGCGCAAGAGGACGCCAAGCAGCAGGCGCAAAAGCAGGCTGAGCAGCGTAAACAGTCGGAAGCCGCTGCCGCGAAGGCCAAAGAACAGCAACAGCAGGCGGAAGCCGCTGCCGCGAAAGCGAAAGCCGAAGCGGAACAACAGGCCAAAGCTGCCGCTGACGCGAAGAAAAAAGCTGAAGAAGAAGTGAAGAAACAAGCAGCCGCTGCTGCTGCCGCGAAAAAGCAGGCGGAAGAAGAAGCCAAGGCCAAAGCGGTAGCGGATGCGAAAGCCAAAGCGGATGCAGAAGCTAAGGCGAAAGCAGAAGCCGATGCTAAAGCGAAGGCTGCAGAAGCGAAGGCGGAAGCCGATGCCAAGGCCAAAGCGGAAGCTGATGCCAAAGCGAAAGCGGCGGCTGATGCGAAAGCCGCAGCAGATGCAAAAGCCAAGGCGGCGGCGGATAAAAAAGCTGCCGCCGAGGCTGCCGCACAGTCTGATTCCGTTGACGATCTGCTCGGTGGTTTGGCGTCGTCGAAAAACGCGCCTAAATCAGGTGGCGGTGCGCCAGCCGGTGCTGGCACGGCGAAAAAGAGCGGTGCCTCAGGGGCCGCGCTAGACAGTTATGGCGGTCAGGTGCGTGCGGCGATCCAGAGCAAATTCTATGACTGGCAGCTTTATCGGGGTAAAACCTGTACATTGCGCATCAAACTGGCACCGGATGGTCTGCTCGTTTCCGTTGAAGCGGAAAGTGGCGATCAGGCACTGTGTCAGGCAGCGATTGCCGCAGCCAAGCAGGCAAGAATACCGAAGCCGCCAAGCACGGATGTGTATGAAGCTTTCAAAAACGCACCGATTGATTTCAAACCGCAATAATCGGGGCGCGCAGTACGATGCTAACGGTGCCACATGGCACCTTTAGGACAAGGATGATAGCACCACCCACGGGTATTGTGTTTTGGTGATACCGGTTTGTTAAAATTCTGCTAATTTATCCGAGGCGATACCTCTGGATAAGGGAGATGAAATGAAGCAGGCATGTAAAGTTGCACTAGGTTTTTTAATGCTGTGGGTCACAGCGCTGCACGCCGAAGTGCGTATCGAGATTACCCAAGGGGTTGACTCGGCACGTCCTATCGCTGTGGTTCCGTTCAAGTGGGCTGGCGGTGGCGCAGCGCCGGAAGATATTGGTGGTATCGTTGGTGCGGATTTGCGCAACAGCGGTAAATTCAATCCGATCGATCCCAGCCGTATGCCGCAGCAGCCGGGTTCTGCCTCGGAAGTCACCCCTGCTGCCTGGACGGCGCTGGGTATCGATTCCGTTATCGTCGGTCAGGTTCAGCCCGGTGCAGACGGCAGCTACGTGATCTCTTACCAATTGGTTGATACCTCGGGTAATCCGGGCAGCGTATTGGCGCAAAACCAGTTCAAGGTCACTAAACAATGGCTGCGTTATGCCGCGCATACCGCCAGTGATGAAGTGTTCCAGAAATTAACTGGTATCAAAGGGGCTTTCCGTACCCGTATCGCCTATGTGGTGCAGACCAACGGTGGTCAGTTCCCTTACGAACTGCGCGTCTCTGACTACGATGGCTACAACCAGTTTGTGGTGCACCGTTCTCCGGAACCGCTGATGTCACCAGCCTGGTCGCCGGATGGCAGCAAAGTGGCATACGTTACCTTTGAAAGCGGCCGTTCTGCGCTGGTGATTCAAACCTTGGCCAACGGTGCAATCCGTCAGGTTGCGTCCTTCCCGCGTCACAACGGTGCTCCGGCGTTTTCCCCGGATGGCAGCAAACTGGCCTTTGCGCTGTCCAAAAGCGGCAGTCTGAACCTGTATGTCATGGACATCGGTTCCGGTCAGATCCGTCAAGTGACGGATGGTCGCAGCAACAATACTGAGCCAACCTGGTTCCCCGACAGCCAGACTTTGGCATATACTTCGGATCAGGCTGGACGTCCACAAGTCTACAAAATTAATGTCAATGGCGGAGCCCCGCAGCGCATCACCTGGGAAGGGGCGCAGAATCAGGACTCAGAAGTCAGTGACGATGGCAAAATGTTAGTGATGGTGAGTTCCAACGGTGGTGCTCAGCATATTGCTACACAAGATCTAGTGACGGGGGCCGTTCAAGTCATTACGGGCACCTATCTGGACGAAACGCCGAGTATCGCACCGAACGGCACGATGGTGATTTACAGCTCTAAACAAGGGCTGGGCTCAGTGCTGCAACTGGTGTCTACTGACGGACGTTTCAAAGCGCGTCTTCCGGCAACTGATGGACAGGTTAAATTCCCTGCCTGGTCGCCGTATTTATAAACATAAATAATTTTTTCAAAGGACATAAGAGATGCAATTCAATAAAGTACTGAAAGGCCTGATGTTGGCTCTGCCGGTGCTGGCTATCGCCGCATGTAGTTCACACAAGAAAGACGGCAATGACCAGTCTACCGTTGGCACTGCAGGCAGCGGTTATGAAAACGGCAATATGTCTTCTTCTGAGCAGGCTCGCCTGCAAATGCAAGAACTGCAACGTAACAACATCGTATACTTCGATCTGGACAAGTACGATATCCGTTCTGACTTCGCTCAGATGCTGGACGCGCACGCTTCCTTCCTGCGCAGCAACCCGTCCTACAAAGTGACTATCGAAGGTCATGCGGATGAACGCGGTACGCCGGAATACAACATCGCCCTGGGTGAACGTCGCGCTAACGCGGTTCAGATGTACCTGCAAGGCAAAGGTGTTTCTTCCGATCAGATCTCTATCGTTTCTTACGGTAAAGAGAAACCAGCGGTTCTGGGTCATGACGAAGCAGCATGGTCCAAAAACCGTCGTGCGGTCCTGGTATACTAAGAGCATTGCATGAACAGTAACTTCAGACGTCATCTCGTGGGTCTGTCGTTATTGGTTGGCGTAGCGGTCCCTTGGGCCGCTACTGCCCAAGCGCCAATCAGTAATGTCGGCTCTGGCTCGGTGGAAGACCGTGTCACCCAAATGGAGCGTATTTCCAACGCTCACAGCCAGCTTTTAACGCAACTTCAGCAGCAGCTTTCTGATACGCAGCGCGATATTGACAGTTTGCGCGGGCAGATTCAGGAAAATCAGTATCAGTTGAATCAGGTTGTTGAACGCCAGAAGCAAATCTATCAGCAAATGGATAGCATGGGCTCCTCGTCGTCAACGCCGTCGGCGTCTTCTGCGCCAGCAACGGATACGGGTGCCTCCACCGCCAACCCCGCCAGCAATGGTGCGGGCGCGGCGGCTGCACCGGCCAGTACCGGTGACGCTAACAGCGACTACAACGCTGCTGCGGCATTGGTGCTAGAGAAAAAACAGTACGATCAGGCTATTGCCGCTTTTCAGGCATTTATCAAAAAATATCCTGATTCAACTTACCAGCCAAATGCCAACTATTGGCTGGGCCAGTTGAACTACAACAAAGGTAAGAAAGACGACGCCGCTTACTATTTTGCGAACGTGGTCAAGAATTACCCCAAATCCCCCAAAAGCGCCGAAGCCTTACTTAAGGTTGGGGTGATCATGCAGGAAAAGGGGCAGACGGATAAAGCGAAGGCTGTCTACCAGCAGGTCATCAAGCAGTATCCCAACACCGAAAGCGCCAAGCAGGCACAAAAGCGGCTGACTGGGCTTTAACCCCTTTCCAGGCACAAAAATTGCGCGCCATGAGCGATTTTTGTGCTTTGTCGTTTGATGATTAAGCAGTTGAACCCTTTTTCAGGAAAATAGGTTGCACTGCGCGGATAAGTTAGTAATATATGCCGCCGTTGCCAAGGCAAGTTGAAAACGCCGAAGTAGCACCATGATGGGTCGTTAGCTCAGTCGGTAGAGCAGTTGACTTTTAATCAATTGGTCGCAGGTTCGAATCCTGCACGACCCACCATTTTTCCCAGATACGCTTTCTATCAATTCCAATTGCTAACTATTTATGCGCATCTGTCGTGCTGGTGAGAAGCTGCGTTCAGGTTCGAGCCGAGCGAAGCGAGACAGCAACGCGTTAGCGTTGACCCCGAAGGGGCGAGGCCAACGGCCGAGTTATCCTGCACGACCCACCATTTTTCCCAGATACGCTTTCTATCAATTCCAATTGCTAACTATTTATGCGCATCTGTCGTGCTGGTGAGAAGCTGCGTTCAGGTTCGAGCCGAGCGAAGCGAGACAGCAACGCGTTAGCGTTGACCCCGAAGGGGCGAGGCCAACGGCCGAGTTATCCTGCACGACCCACCATTTTTCCCAGATACGCTTTCTATCAATTCCAATTGCTAACTATTTATGCGCATCTGTCGTGCTGGTGAGAAGCTGCGTTCAGGTTCGAGCCGAGCGAAGCGAGACAGCAACGCGTTAGCGTTGACCCCGAAGGGGCGAGGCCAACGGCCGAGTTATCCTGCACGACCCACCATTTTTCCCAGATACGCTTTCTATCAATTCCAATTGCTAACTATTTATGCGCATCTGTCGTGCTGGTGAGAAGCTGCGTTCAGGTTCGAGCCGAGCGAAGCGAGACAGCAACGCGTTAGCGTTGACCCCGAAGGGGCGAGGCCAACGGCCGAGTTATCCTGCACGACCCACCATTTTTCCCAGATACGCTTTCTATCAATTCCAATTGCTAACTATTTATGCGCATCTGTCGTGCTGGTGAGAAGCTGCGTTCAGGTTCGAGCCGAGCGAAGCGAGACAGCAACGCGTTAGCGTTGACCCCGAAGGGGCGAGGCCAACGGCCGAGTTATCCTGCGCGACCCACCATTTCCCAGATACGCTTTCTATCAATTCCAATTGCTAACTATTTATGTGCATCTGTCGTGCAGGTGAGAAACTGCGTTCAGGTTCGAGCCGAGCGAAGCGAGACAGCAACGCTATTTCATGCTGATGACAACTTTACCTTTCGCTCGCCCTGTTTCGACGTAAGCCAATGCATCCGCCGTTGCGTCGAAGGGAAATACGCGATCCACAATCGGCCTGATGGCACCGGATTCAATAAGCACGCTAATCTTGTCCAACTGCTCTGCGCTGGCACGCATAAAGACAAACTGATATCTGATGCCCAAACGTGCAGCTTTCTTCCGGATTCGGTAACTCAGAAGCCGCATTACCTGTTGTAGCCACCAGGGCTGCCCTTGCGCTATTGCAAACGCGAGGTACGGTGGACCAGAGATTGAAATAAGCTGACCGCCGGGTTTCAGCACCTGTAGCGATTTCTCCAATGTCGCTTTTCCAAGGCCATTGAGCACCACATCATAATCGTGCAGGATCGTTGCAAAATCCTGTTTGTGGTAATCAATTACCACATCCGCCCCTAGCGCCTTCACCCACGCAAGATTACGATCGCTGGTGGTGGTAGCAACAAAAGCGCCCAAATGCTTAGCCAGTTGAATCGCAAGGGGTACCTACGCCGCCGGAACCGGCATGGATAAGCACCTTTTGGCCTTTCTTCAGCCCCGCAGCTTCCACCAACGTTTGCCAGGCGGTCAGGCTAACCAGTGGAAGGGATGCGGCTTCCTCCATGCTGAGATGGTGGGGCTTTAATGCCAGAGCGTCTTCTGGCACGGCGATCCTTTCGGCAAAAGTGCCAATACGCGCCTGCTGGGGTCGAGCGTAAACCTCATCGCCAGGTTTGAACCGCTTTACACTCGCACCAACGCGCACAACAACGCCCGCAACGTCATTTCCCAACACCAGAGGTAAGCGATACGGCAGTATTAGCCGAAATTCACCGTTACGGATTTTGGCATCCAATAGGTTGACGCTGGCCGCATGAATCTGCACCAGCACGTCATCGTCGTGCATCGTCGGTTCAGGGAACTCGCCCATTCTGCCGGTGTTTTTCTTGCCGTAGCGATCGATGATATAGGCCTTCATAGTCGAGCGATTTCCTTGATGAAGAGGGATATCTGCCGAGATGATGGATCTACCACCTAGGCAGAGACACTTTCCTTGCGTTATACGGCGTCAGCGCTGGGAACGGCCCGATAACGTTCAGCGGCATGCTGTTGCGCAAAGCCTGACAGCATCGCCCCGCGTGCTGCCTGATAGGCCTCCCACTGTTCAACGTGATGCAGTGGGGGGATGGTGACGGGTTCCCGACGATCGAAGCCGACTAGCGCCGCATCGACTAATTCATCGACTTCCATTACGGCAGGGAGCGTATTGATGTCAGTACCTGAACGCTCCCAGATTTCCGTACGTGTGGCAGCGGGAAGCACGGCCTGAACATAGACCCCTTTCGGAGACAGTTCGAGGCTAAGTCCCTGTGACAAAAACAGCACAAATGCTTTGGTGGCACCGTAAACGGTTAATCCGAACTCCGGCGCTAATCCAACCACCGATCCAAGATTAATGATGGCTCCTGTGCCAACGGTCGTCAGTCTCGGTGCGATCGCGCTGGCAAGGCGAACGAGGGCGGTAGTGTTGAGTGTGACCAACCTTGCTATATCGTCGGTTGCCTGTTCCACAAACCTCCCCGCGATACTCATACCGGCGTTGTTTACCAAAATCCCGATGCGATCGTCATCGCGCAGTCTCGCTTCGACGGCGGCCAGGTCGTCTGGTTGGGTGAGGTCGGCGGGAAGAATATCGACGGCAACGCCATGCGCTTGCCGCAGGCGGGTGGCTAAGGTGTCAAGGCGCGCACGGTCACGGGCGACCAACACCAGGTTGTGGCCGCGACGGGCGAAACGTTCAGCATAGGTAGCGCCAATGCCCGATGAGGCACCGGTGATGAGAACGGAAAGGTCTGTGTTCATAAATGTGCTCTCGTGTCTGATAAATAGGAGATGAATATCATGCTTGCATTATAGATGATGAATGACATATATTTTAAATGTCAATCGACATTTAAATGAGGCATCCCTATGCAATACACCACGTTTGGACGTAACACGGGTTTACGGGTATCTGAATTGGCGCTTGGCACCGGTAACTTCGGCACGGGCTGGGGATACGGTTCTGAAAAAGAGCAGGCAAAACAGGTTTTCGATCGCTATGCGGATGCTGGCGGTAACTTTATCGATACCGCGGATGCCTACCAGTTTGGCGAATCCGAACAAATGGTCGGAGAGTTTATCGCAGCCGATCGCGATCATTTTGTCGTGGCGACAAAATACACGCTGAGCGCCTTGCCCAACGCAGGTATCTCTCGCACCGGTAACAGCCGTAAAAATATGATTTCGTCGGTTGAAAACAGCCTCAAACGGCTGCGCACCGATCGCATTGATGTGCTGTGGGCCCACTTCGACGATCAACTGACCCCCATCGAAGAGATCGTCCGCGCGTTCGACGATTTGATTCGCGCAGGGAAAATCCAGTATGCCGGCTTATCCAACTTTCCTGCATGGCGCATTGCCCGCGCTGACACCCTAGCAGAACTGCGCGGGTGGTCGCGTATTGCTGGTGTTCAGGTGGAATACAGCCTGGTACAACGCACCGCAGAGCGAGAACTGCTGCCGATGGCAGAAGCACTGGGACTGGCGGTGACGCCGTGGTCGCCGCTGGGAGGGGGACTGTTGACAAGGAAATACCGCCAAAGCGCAGAAGGGAGACTGAAGGGGTTTGGCGGAAGATTGGTACATGTCGAACAGGACACCGCCTTGCTGGATACGGTCTTTGCCATTGCACAGGAATTGAATGCGATCCCGGTGCAGGTTGCCATCGCCTGGCTACGCTATAAAGCGGCTCGTGCCAGCACCAGCCTGATTCCTATTCTAGGCTCGCGCACACTGGGGCAATTGAATGACACGCTGCTGGCTTTGGATATCACGCTGAGCGACCAACAGGTCGCACAGCTGGATGAGGTCAGTGCCATCGCTCTGGGGACACCACACGAGCAGATTGCCGGTACGCGACCCCGGGCGCAAGGCGGTGAGGGCGTTCACTATATCGCGCCGTGGGTGCCACGCGCCTAAATGGATTATCGATGAAAGGCATCATCTATACCCTAAATAATTCGCCTTGCAGGAAGGCGGCGAGGGCGTGAATCCCGATGAGCGTACTCAGGTCAGTGATTCGTGTGACAAATCTTCCGGGAGCTGATTTGAACGCCGTGTGCGGCGGCCTCGTAAGAGGTGGTGCCCAGAGATGGGCCGAATAACGAACGCAGTCACCACACCTGCACCGTGAAGTATGACGGGTATATTGAGTCTTATTTTTCCATCACCTAAGATGATGCCTGACTGAAAAGGAGAACATCATGGCCCGTGTATCAAAACAGCAGATGGCGCGTAATCGTGAGGAAATTATTCAGGTCTCTTCGCAGCTTTTTCGTGAACGCGGTCTGAATGGGGTCAGCGTCAACGATCTGATGGCGGCAGCGGGATTAACACATGGTGGTTTTTATGGGCATTTTTCCTCTAAAGATGAGCTAACGGCGATTGCCAGCCGTAAAGCGCTTGATGATTCCGCCTCCCGTTGGCAGGAAATCAGGCATCAGTCACAGCATGATGATTTCCGCACGCTGGTGGAGGCCTATCTTTCCCCGACACACCGCGACGCGGCGAAGGATGGGTGTCCAATAACGGCGTTAGCCAGCGACGTTGCCCGCGAGGGGGACGCTAAACCGGTGCGCGACGTCTATCTTGAAGGCGTTAAGGCACTGCTGGAACGGTTGGAGTCCGTTTCCGATATCCAAGATGCTGAACCGCGCAGACAGCACGTTTTGGTGCAATTATCCCTGTTGTTGGGCGCGTTGACACTGGCGCGAGCCACTGCCGGAGACGCGTTGTCAGATGCGTTTCTTCTGTCGGCCAAAAACGCATTGATCGACGCTGCGGTATAAACGCCACTGAAGCGATTCTGGTCAGATTGACGTTTGGGCAGCGACTGGCGTAGGATTCGATTACTTTTAGTTAGTACGAACACCCAGGTAAGCGCTTAATGACCACATCTGCTGTGCCACAAGCCGATATCGATCGGCATACGCTCACGCTTTCGGAGAAACTCGATCGCGGTGATGTTTTGGCGGCCAACTGCCCTTCACGCGAGGTGCTTAAGCATCTCACCAGCCGCTGGGGGGTGTTGGTGATGATTGTGTTACTGCCGGGTACGCAGCGCTTTAGCGCATTACGACGCAGCATTGAGGGCATTAGCGAGCGCATGCTGTCACAGACGTTACAATGGCTGGAGGCCGATGGCATGGTGCATCGCCATGTCTACAACACCGTTCCCCCGCATGTGGAATATACCCTTACGCCCTTAGGGCGCGAAGCGGCGGAAAAGGTGCGCGATCTGGCTGATTGGATAGAAGTCAATCTACCGGTTATTTTGCAGGAACAGACCCCGCAGCCAGCGAAAAATCCGTAGGAATAACCGGTCGTTCAAAAAAGAGTCCTGCCGGAAAGGCAGGACGGGCGGTATCAGCGCGTTTTTAATGCTGCGGCTACGGAAACGGACAGTGGCGTAGTGGGGCGGCCAATCAGCGCGGAGAGCTGATGTGACGCTTCATATAAACCACCTTGTGACGCCCCCACATCCCACGATGCGATAGCGGCGGCAAACCCTTCCGGCAGACCCGCGCCTTTCAGTGCTGCGGCGTAATCCGCTTCAGGAATATCGTGGTACGGAATCTGCTTGCCGCTTTGCTTCGATATTTCAGCAGCCAGCTGTGCCAACGTGTAAGGCTCATCGCCAGCTAATTCATAAGTTTTCCCGCTGTGACCTGGCTGAGTGAGCACCACGACAGCGGCTTCGGCAAAATCTTCTCGTGCGGCAGAGGCGATTTTCCCTTCTCCGGCGCTGCCATAGAAAGCACCGTTAGCCAGCGCTGGCGCAATCGAGCCCGTGTAGTTTTCGGTGTACCAGCCATTGCGCAGGATGGTGTAGTCAAGCCCAGACGCTTTCAGGGTTTTTTCCGTCTCAGCATGCTCCGGTGCCAGATTGAGCGGTGACGTGTCAGCGTGTAACAAGCTGGTATACACAATGCGCTTTACGCCACTCTTTTTCGCCGCAGCGATCACATTGGCGTGTTGTACCGCACGCTGACCGATCTCATTACCAGAAATTAACAGCAGGGTTTCGATACCGGATAAGGCAGCTTCGAGCGTAGCCGGCTGCGTATAATCGGCCGCGTGAGCGGTGACACCCAGGCTTTGGGCTTTTTCCGGGCTGCGCACCAGCGCGACAATATTACTGCTCGCCGTTTTTTGTTTGAGTTTGGCGATAACTAACTGCTAACTGGCCGAGTTGGCCGGTGGCTCCCGTTACGGCAATCGTCATGATCTTACTCCTTCGCCGGATGGCGTGATTGATGTGGAACTCACTATAAGGCCTTAAATAACTTTTAGTAAGTACTTACATAAACGTAAGTGCTACAATCCTGATGACTCACCTGAGCGTGCCTGGTTGACTTATACCTGATATTGCATCCTGCCGGGGTCTGGTGGGAGTATAGTAGGTTCTTTGTTTTTGTCTGCCCGCCGTGATTGCCGGGGCAAACCCACTGATGTCTCGTTGTCTGCAACACGCCGATGTGGGTGTAAGGAGTATTATGATTGGTCCTCTGATTAACGGTTCCGCCATTATTATCGGCGGCGTATTGGGTATTTCCCTGAGCCGTTTTATTCCACAGCGCCTACGCGATGGTCTTCCTCCTGCGTTTGCCATGATCTCCATCGCGATGGGGATAACCTTGGTCATCAAGGTGCACCAATTGCCTGCGGTTGCACTGGCGGTGGTGCTGGGTGTTGCCTTGGGCGAACTGTTGCGATTGGAGCACGGTATACAACTCGCCGGCATCTGGATCCAACGGGTGTTAAGCCGTGTTTTGCCACCGCCTCGGCACAAACTGCCGACGGATGTGTATACACAGAATTTTACGGCCTTAATCGTGCTGTTCTGTGCCAGCGGCACGGGCGTGGTTGGTGCGCTGACGGAAGGGCTGACGGGTGACTATCAACTGCTGATTATCAAATCTGCACTGGATGTGTTCACTGCCCTAATTTTTTCCATTACGCTCGGCGCGGCAGTGATTTCAATCGCCGTACCGCAATTTCTGGTTCAGGCGCTGTTATTTTTTTCCGCGCAATTGATCATGCCGTTTATGAATGACATCACCATGGGGGATTTTGCAGCCTGTGGCGGCATTATCATGATGGCGGTAGGACTGCGTATCGCGCAGATCAAAATGTTCGCCGTGGTGAATTTCTTGCCTGCGCTGTTGTTTATCATCCCGCTGTCGATTTATTGGCATCGCTGGTTCGGTTAGTTTTATCTTCGCTAAACAAAATAGGATAATTGAACTTATTACACATTATTTGTTTAGTATGTAAAACATTAAGTGCCTTCTTGCTAACCGGCTGCTACCCTATATCCCGTTTGGGAGCCTGGCAGACGCAGGATTTCCTCATTTGACGATAAACATGGGGTGGCAAGATGGACTTTTTTAGTACCAGCAACATTTTGATTCATATCCCGTTCGGCACGGGTGGGTACGATCTTTCCTGGATTGAAGCCATCGGCGCACTGTGCGGCCTGCTTTGTATCTGGCTTGCCAGCCTGGAAAAAACCATCAATTACCTGTTTGGTTTGATCAACGTCTCGCTGTTTGCCGTTATTTTTTTCCAGATTCAGCTTTATGCCAGCCTGCTGCTGCAAATCTTTTTCTTTGTGGCCAATATCTATGGCTGGTATGCCTGGACACGGCGCACGGAGCAGCAGGATATCGTCTTGAAAATACGCTGGCTGCCTCTCCCCAGATTGCTTGCCTGGTCAGTGCTGGGTGCACTCATGATTGGTTTGATGACGGTCTACATCGATGCGGTGTTTGCTGCGCTGACAGGGGTTGCGGTGACGGTGATGCAGAGCATAGGCGTGCAGGTGACTATGCCGACCTTGCAGCCGGATGCCTTTCCCTTCTGGGATTCCAGCATGATGGTGCTCTCCATGGTAGCCATGGTACTGATGACACGTAAGTACGTGGAGAACTGGATTTTGTGGGTTGTGGTTAACGTTATCAGCGTGGTGATCTTCACCTACCAGGGGGTTTATGTGATGGAGTTGGAATACTTGATTTTGACGGGTATCGCCCTCAATGGCACCTGGCTGTGGATCAAGGAAGCGCGCCAGCGTCCAACACCATCGTACCTACAGCGCAGAGCGTAAAGTGCGCGTTGGAAAACGCGGTGTAGCGGTAAGCTAACAGCATTTTATCGCGTAAAATAACGCGATATTGTTGTGGGTACGCCATACGCTTGACTTATCATTTGTGCGCTGCAATATGAACAGTTCCGTTTTTAAACGCCAGGGTAATCGCCCTGCAACCGTTTCCTATTAGCAAGATGTGGCATGTTCTGCGCAAGCATCGATGGATGAATGATGAATTACCAAAATGATGACTTAAGAATTAAAGAGATCAAAGAGTTGTTACCTCCTGTCGCACTGCTGGAGAAATTTCCGGCTACCGCGCGTGCGGCAGAAACGGTCTCATTTACCCGCTCGGCAATTCACAAGATTCTGCATGGCACTGACGATCGTCTGCTGGTGGTGATTGGTCCGTGCTCGATTCATGATACCGAGGCTGCAAAAGAATATGCCGCCCGTTTGCTCACGCTGCGCAACGAGTTGAGCGACGATTTAGAAGTGGTGATGCGTGTCTATTTCGAGAAACCGCGCACGACCGTGGGTTGGAAAGGGCTGATTAACGATCCGCACATGGATAACAGCTTCCAGATTAACGATGGATTGCGTATCGCCCGTCAACTGCTGGTGGAAATCAATGATAGCGGGTTACCTGCTGCGGGTGAGTTTCTGGACATGATATCGCCGCAGTATCTGGCAGATCTGATGAGCTGGGGCGCCATCGGCGCACGCACTACGGAATCGCAGGTGCACCGCGAATTGGCTTCTGGCCTCTCGTGCCCGGTAGGCTTCAAAAACGGCACCGATGGCACGATTAAAGTGGCGATCGATGCCATTAACGCCGCAAGTGCGCCGCACTGCTTCCTGTCAGTGACCAAATGGGGCCACTCTGCCATCGTCAACACCAGCGGCAACAACGATTGCCACATTATCTTGCGTGGTGGGAAAGCACCGAATTACAGCGCCGAGCACTTTAGCGCTGTGAAGGATGGGCTGGAAAAAGCTGCACTGCGCCCGCAGGTGATGATCGATTTCAGCCATGCCAACAGCAGCAAACAGTTCAAGAAGCAGATGGACGTTGGCGCTGATGTGTGCGCACAGATTGCTGGCGGTGAACGCGCCATCACCGGTGTAATGGTGGAGAGTCATCTGGTGGAAGGCAACCAGAGTCTGGAAAGCGGTGAGCCGCTGGTTTATGGCCGCAGTGTGACAGATGCGTGCATCGGTTGGGAAGATACTGACACCTTATTGCGCCAACTTGCTGCCGCAGTGAAACAACGGCGCGCGCGGTAATAGCGTTGATATAAAAAAACCCGGCGTAAGCCGGGTTTTTTGTTACTGCATGTCAAACGTAACTTATTTAGCTTTGCCCTGATTGGCAACAGCAGCGGCTTTCGCTGCGATTTCGTCAGCGTCACCCAGATAGTAGTGTTTGATCGGCTTGAAGTTTTCATCGAACTCATACACCAGCGGTACGCCAGTGGGGATGTTCAGCTCGAGGATTTCGTCTTCGCCCATGTTGTCCAGGTATTTCACCAGCGCACGCAGGGAGTTACCGTGTGCAGCGATGATAACGCGCTCACCGCTCTTGATGCGTGGCAGGATGGTTTCGTTCCAGAACGGTACAACGCGTTCAATGGTCAGCGCCAGACTTTCGGTCTGCGGCAGCTCAGCGTCAGTCAGCGAAGCGTAACGCGGATCGTGGCCAGGGAAACGCTCATCTTCACGGGTCAGCGCCGGCGGAGTGATAGCAAAACCACGACGCCATTGTTTAACCTGGTCATCACCGTATTTTTCGGCGGTTTCTGCTTTGTTCAGACCCTGCAACGCGCCGTAGTGGCGTTCGTTCAGTTTCCAGCTCTTTTCCACCGGCAGCCAAGCCTGATCCAGCTCGTCCAGGATGTTCCACAGCGTGTGAATGGCGCGTTTCAGCACAGAGGTATACGCGAAATCGAAGGAGAAACCTTCATTTTTCAGCAACGTACCAGCGGCTTTGGCTTCTGAGCGGCCCTTTTCGGACAGATCAACATCGTACCAGCCTGTGAAGCGGTTTTCATTGTTCCACTGGCTTTCACCGTGTCTCACCAGTACCAGCTTAGTTACAGCCATAGCTAAACTCCTTCATTCCTAAGATTTCAGTGATAACTGGTCTCATTATATTGCTGCGCTGCAATTAACGGCAATCAATAGTCACCGATAAACCTGATTTATCTGCATTAACTTTGCTCATTATCACGTTATCGCTTGCTCGTTTCAGCTCTCAGCAATGACCGGTCGGCCCAAGATGAGTATGGGCCGACATCACGGGATTGCCACTCAGGCGCTATCGCCTCGCTTACGGTGCGTCAGCAGGTAGAACGCGGGGATCACCAGCATCGAGAGCAGAGGGGCGGTTACCATGCCACCCACCATCGGTGCGGCAATACGTTGCATCACCTCCGCCCCGGTGCCGCCGCCCCACATGATAGGCAATAGCCCGGCCATGATAGTGGCGACTGTCATCACTTTGGGACGCACGCGCAACACGGCACCTTCATGGATGGCTTCACGCAGCAGGGGTAACGCCAGCGTCTCATTAGATTGTTGACGTTTTTCAATAGTGTGGTTGAGGTATAACACCATGATAACGCCAAACTCGGCTGCTACCCCGGCAAGCGCGATAAAACCCACCGCTGCTGCCACCGATAAGTTATAGCCCAGCAGATAAAGCAGCCATACGCCGCCAATCAGCGAGAAAGGCAGGGTGCCCATGATCAATAGCGCATCCTTCACCTTGCTGAACGTCACATAGAGCAGAATAAAGATAATCAGCAGTGTGAACGGCAAAACCACTTTGAGTTTGGCGGTTGCGCGCTCCAGATACTCAAATTGCCCCGACCAACTCAACGATACGCCTTCCGGTAATTTCACCTGTTGTTCAACCGCTCGTTGCATATCCTGCACCGCAGATTTCAAGTCGCGGCCGCGAATATCGACGTAAATCCAATCCGAAAGGCGCGCGTTTTCACTTTTCAGCATGGGTGGCCCATCGCTGATACGAATATCGGCCAGTTCCGAGAGCGAAATTTGCCCACCACTTAAGGTAATCACTGGCAAATGCTTGAGTTTTTGCAGCGAATCGCGGATCTCCCGCGGGTAGCGCAGGTTGATGGGATAACGTTCGCGCCCCTCAATGGTTTCACCAATATTTTCCCCACCGACCACGACAGACACGATGGATTGCAGTTCTTTGACCGACACGCCATAGCGCGCGGCCTTGGCGCGATCGATATCAATATCGATATAACGCCCACCGGCCAGACGCTCCGCCAGCGCAGAGGTAACGCCGGGAACGCCGCGCACTACCTGCTCAATCTGCTCGGCCACGGCTTCAATTTGCGCAATGTTACTGCCGTTCACTTTGATGCCCACTGGGCTTTTGATCCCTGTCGCCAGCATATCCAGTCGGTTGCGGATGGGCGGAACCCAGATATTGGCAATCCCCGGTACTTTCACAATGCTGTCGAGTTCACTGACCAGTTTGTCCATGGTCATGCCGGGCCGCCACTGATCTTTGGGCTTAAAGCGTATCGTGGTTTCGATCATGGTCAACGGTGCGGGGTCGGTGGCGGTTTCTGCCCGTCCGGCTTTGCCGAACACGGTGTCGACTTCCGGCACGGTTTTGATCAGTCGGTCGGTTTGTTGCAATAACCGTCCCGCTTCCCGTGCGGAAATTCCCGGCAGGGTTGAAGGCATATAGAGCAAATCGCCTTCATCCAATGCGGGCATAAACTCGCTGCCCAAGTGGGAAAGTGGATAGAGCGTGGCGATCAGCAGGGCCGCGGCTACCGCCAGCGTCACTTTGGGCCACTGTAACACGCGATCCAGCAACGGTTCATAGGCACGGATCAGCCAGCGGTTGAGCGGGTTGGCGTGTTCATCGGGAATTTTTCCACGAATAAAGTAGCCCATCAGCACCGGCACCAGCGTAATGCCCAGTCCGGCGGATACCGCCATGGCGTAGGTTTTGGTGAAGGCGAGCGGGGCAAACATTTTCCCCTCCTGCGCTTCAAGCGAAAACACCGGAATAAACGACAGGGTAATGATCAGCAAGCTACAGAAGAGCGCCGGGCCAACCTCCACGGCAGCCTTTTCGGCAATCTTCCAATAGTCATCAGAGGCGGGTTGCTGGTTTGGATGCTCATGCCGCCACTGTTCCAGCACCTTATGCATGTTTTCTATCATCACAATCGCCGCATCCACCATGGCCCCGATTGCGATAGCTATACCGCCTAACGACATGATGTTGGCGTTCACCCCCTGGTAGTGCATGACAATGAACGCGCCGAGAATACCCAGCGGCAGTGTCACAATGGCGACCAGCGCCGAACGGAAGTGGAACAGAAACAGCGTACAGACCAGAACAACGACAATAAACTCTTCGATCAGCTTGTGCGTGAGCGTCGTAATGGCGTTTTCGATCAGGTGTGAACGGTCGTAAACGGGAACAATTTCCACGCCTGCGGGCAGGCTGCGTTTGATGTCGTTCAGCTTGAGTTTGACCGCATCGATGGTTTCCAGCGCATTTTTTCCTGAACGCATCACGATAATGCCGCCCGCCACTTCGCCTTCACCATTGAGTTCAGCAATGCCACGCCGCATTTCTGGACCGATGCGCAAGGTGGCGACATCTGACAGCATAATAGGGATGCCGTCTCGGGTGGCGATCACCACGTGCTTAAAGTCATCAAGCGTTTTGAGATAGCCCGAGGTGCGCACCATGTACTCTGCTTCCCCGAGTTCGACCACGGAACCGCCGCCTTCCTGATTCGCGTTTTGTACCGCACTCAGCACCATCTCATGGGAGAGGTTGAGGGCGCGCAATCGGTCCGGATTAAGCACAATCTGGTACTGTTTAACCATGCCGCCGACGCTCGCGACTTCCGATACGTTGGGTACGGTTTTTAACTCATATTTGATGATCCAGTCTTGAATGGCGCGCAGATCGCCAAGGCTGTGCTGGCCGGTTTTGTCGACCAAGGCATATTCGTATACCCAGCCGACGCCGGTGGCATCCGGGCCAAGAGAGGCCTTTGCCTGAGGCGGCAGCGTTGACTGCACCTGACTGAGATACTCTAGCACGCGCGAGCGCGCCCAGTAGGGATCGGTGCCGTCTTCAAACAGCACGTAGACATATGAATCGCCGAACATGGAGAAGCCGCGCACGGTTTTAGCACCGGGCACCGAAAGCATGGTCGTGGTGAGCGGGTAGGTCACCTGGTCTTCCACCACTTGCGGCGCTTTACCGGGGTAGCCGACTTTGATGATGACCTGAACGTCAGAGAGGTCGGGTAACGCATCAAGCGGCGCTTTTTGCACTGCCCACCATCCCCAGGCAGCCAACAGCATGGCGCTCAGCAGCACCAATAGTCGATTGCGCAGCGACCAACGAATAATGGCGGCAATCATTGTTGATGTCCTTCATGTTGGTGGGCATTGCCGTTAGACACGGGGGTGACACTCACCAACCGCGCGCCCTCTTCGGGCAGCACAAAGGTGAAACTGACATGCTGACCAACAGCCAACGCAGGGAGCAGCGCGGATGGGGCCTGGAAATCCATGGTCATCGGGCCCCAGTTCAGCGCGGCAACCGGGCCGTGCGACAGGGTGATCGTGTCGCCGTCTATTGCCTCGATTTTCCCTTCTGCCTGATAGGTGGGGGCGGCGCTGGCCGCTGAGGTTTCCTGCTGGGATTGATCGCCAGCCATTTGCGGCAGTGCGCTTTTCAGGCTCGCTTCAGAATCGATCAGGAATTGCCCGGACGTCACCACCGACTGACCCGCTTCAAGGCCGTGCGTGATTTCTACCCAACCCTTTTGGCTACGGCCTGTTTTTACCTCTACCGGGGTGAAGTGACCGTTACCGTCCGCCAGCAGCACCCGATTGTGCGTGCCCGTGGTAATGAGCGCCTCGTCAGGAATGGCGACCACAGGAGGCGTAGTGAAGGGATGCGTCAGTGTCACGTTGAGGATCATGCCGGGTTTGAGCAAATGTTCCGGGTTTTCCAGTGTCAGCCTGGCCTTCAACGTACGCGTTGAGGCTTCCAGATTGGGCAACAGCTCATCAACCTTGCCATGAAAGGTTTTCCCCGGCCAACTGTCGGTGGTGGCGCTGATATTATTGCCACGCGACAGCAGGCTGGCCTGGCTTTCTGGGTAATCCACCACAATCCATACTGGGTCGAGCGTGGCCAATTCGAACAGGGATTGTGCGGCGTTGACCTGCGCGCCCTCACGCACGTCCAACTTGTTGATATAACCCTGTGCGGGTGCACGCAGTGTGATACGGGTTTGCGGTTTTCCCGAACGCTCCACGGCTTTGACGATCTCTTCCGGCATAAACTGTAATTGCAGACGTTCGCGTGCGGCGGCAACCAGAGATGCATCGCCCCACTGGCGAATGGCGAGGTATTCCTGCTGTGCGGCTGACCACTGCGGCATCCACAGTTGTGCCAGAGGATCGTTACGCTGAACGAACTGCTGTGGCGCTTTCACATACAATTTTTCGACCAGTCCGTTGGCGCGCGCCGACAGGGTTTCAATACCACGTTCATCCGTGGCGACAGTGCCGAAGGCCATCAGTTGCAGATCTAGCGTACGCTGCGTTGCCTGTGCTGTTTTCACGCCCAGGTTTTGCTGTTGGCGTGCGCTGATGGTGATACCTCCGTCATCCTGGGCTTCATCCGCGTAACGTGGCACCAGGTCCATGTCCATAAAGGGGGATTTACCCGGTTTATCAAAGCGTTGCCCTGGAGTCATCGGATCATACCAATAGAGCACTTTTCTTAGCGTTTCTTGTGACGCAGTCGTTGCTGTGCTGGCAACCGGGTTTCCGCTGTGGACCGAGTTGGTACCCAGTTGGTAGCCCACGGCGAGCGCGGCAGCAACGGCAATAGCGACGACGCTTAACGTAACGATCGGTTTCATTGTTTTGTATCCTGCGGTAATAGCTTTGTATCCTGAGGGATCAAATAACGAATAGCGGCCCAACTGGCAGCGAGCGCTTTTTGCGCGTTGATCTGTTCAATTTCGCTGTTCAGCAGAGCGCGTCTGGCATCAAGGTTTTCTGCCAGTCCGCTGCTGCCAGTGCGATATTCTGCATCCAGCAACTTGAGCCGTGAGCGTTGCAGCGGGATCACCTCATTGGCCTGGCGGTCGTAGATGGATTTCGCCGCCTGATACTGTGCGATAAGCGCATCCAGCGTGGCCTGATGCGCACGCGTCAGTAAGGTCAACTGATCGTTGGCTTCATAGGTTCGGGAGAGATCGGCCGCGTAATCTTTATCCTGCCGCTGTGATTTGAATAAGGGCAGATCGACCGTCAGCATTACGCCACCCATATCCTCTAACCCATCGGCCCGCTTGCCGTAGTACACTTCCACCCCGACATCCGGAATGGCGGCAACGGCGGACTGCGCTGATTTTGCCTTGGCGGCATCCGCTTCGCGCGCGGCCTGAATGATTTCCGGGTGCTGCTTGATGGCATCAATCAACGCACTCTGGCTGGCGGGAAGCCGGGTGATGACGGGGAAATCGCCGCTGACACGGGTAATGTCCACCCCTGTCAATTGTTTGAGCCGGGAACGGGCCACGGCCACGTCGCGTTTAGCGTTATCCAATTGATTTTTCATTTCATTGACCGTGAGTTGCAGCGCCAGAACGCTGCTCGCGCTGTTGCTGCCGCTCGCGACCCCGGCTTTTTGCATGCCAAGCTGCCGCTGTGTGTCGCTCAGCAGGCGTTCAACGGCGTCCTGTGCATGTTGCCCGAGCGCCAGTTCGAACCACGCCAGCGACGCTTCTCGCTGCAACCCGGAGCGAATCACGTCCTGATTAGCCTCCGCTTTACGCGCTTCAGCGCGAATAGCATCTGATTTGCGTTCGCGTTTAGTGCTGCTGACATAATCCTGCATGATGCCCACACGTTGCATGGTCATGTCAGAACGGGTGAACCGATGCGCATTGGCTCCACTGACCGGAAAGTTCTCAATCCCGACTTTCAGTTTGGGATCGGGGAGCTGCATGGCGGAATCCGCCATGTTATTCAAGGCATTTACCTGGTGATGGTTGGCAGAAATTTCTGCCGAATACTGTTCGGCGGCCGCCAGCGTTTGATCGAGCGTGGTGGCCTGAGCCGTAAATATCACGCAGCCAAAGAGCCACGGCAGGGCATAACCCGCCTGCTGTAGACGAAGCGTCAACATATCGACCTCGAATCAGTTAGCGGATGCTGAAATCAGATCGTAGCCGGAGGCGCTTTGGATAAAGGTGAAGTTCACCGTTTGTCCGACGCTTAACGGGCTGCCCTTGTAGGCACTGAGGCCAAAACGCATGGTCATGGCGGGCCAGTTAAGTGCGGGAATCGGTTGATGGGCGAAGGTAACGCTGGTGTCCGACCAGGCTTTTACCACACCCGAGCCTTGATACACCGTCGCGGCGCTGGTGGGTTGAGTGCCGTGGTTCATGCTGCTGTGATCCATCGGCATGGACATCATGGCATTGTGATCGTGCGCGGTGACAGACGATGTTTCGGCAAAAGCAGGGGCAGTAGTGGCAACAGAAGCAAACAGGGCAATGACGGTCAATAACGTACGCATAATAGATATCTCCAGAATAAAACATAACAAAGGATATACCCGTCATACTTCAAGCTGCAGGTGCGTTGGCTGCGCTCATTCACCCGAATCACTTACCTGAGTAAGCTCATCGGGATTCATTCGATTGCCGCCTTCCTGCAACTCGAATTATTTAGGGTATAGAAAACCAATATGTTGTTTTATCTGGATTTATTCTCTGAAACGGCAGTATACAATCTCAGCCGGTGGCCCGGTCCGCAGTGGGGTTAACCACGTGTGTTGGTCAGGAAGGGGGGAATCATTCGCCAACACCAGCAGCGTGCTCGTGTCATGTGCTATCGCATCCAGGTGCAGCGGCGAGGTCGTCTTTTGCGCCGTATCCGGCGTGCAGTGTTTATCACACAGCGGCGCTTTCACCATGACTGAGGCGTGGTGGGACGTCTGCGTCATGTTCATACCGTGGTGACTGACCACCTGCGTGGTTTGTACCACCGGTTGGACATCGCACAGATGGGCGGCCAACGCCAGTTGGGTATTGAGCATCAACCAACAGACAACCACGCCAAACGCCAATAGACGGCGCTTGCGTTGCGGTAATTGTCTGAAAGGCAACCCAAACATGCGGAGCTTCCCACGGAGTCATCGAATAGCCCTACATATAACAATAATTTTTGCGTAAGCGAAAGCGTGAATTGTTCGCTGCGCACGCTCTTGACATAAATTTACTGTGCAAAAGCGTGCCCAGTCTGTCTTGGTGGCGTTATGTAAAGAATTGATAACTTGTCAGTGAGCAGTATGGCTTACCGGGTTTCAGCCAACAGTCTGGCTGTGGCCAGTCCGGGTGATTTGGGCTGTCTGGCAAAAATTCACTTTCCATCGCCACCCCGGCATAGTTGTCATATCGATTGCCTTCTCGGGCTGGGGTTCCTGCGAGAAAGTTCCCACTGTAAAACTGCAAGGCCGGGGCGCTGGTGAAAACGCTCATCATCACCTTCTCATCCGCAGACCATAGGTTTGCCGCCGGGCATTCGCTGGAGCCGCAGGTCCGATGCAGCAGATAAGCGTGATCGTAGCCGCTGACCGCTTTCTGATCGTCGTCGCGCAAAAAATCCTGCAATAACGTTTTAGGCTGGCGGAAATCCAGACCGGTGTGGTTGACCAGCGCAAGGCCGTCAACGGGGATCCCCTCACTGTTCACGGGCAAATAATGATCGGCGAACAGTTGTAAACGGTGGTGGCGTACATCGCTGGTATGCCCATCCAGATTGAAATAGGCGTGGTTGGTCAGGCATACCGGACAGCTTTTCTCTGTCAGCGCGGAATACTCAATTTCCAGCGCGTTGTGTTCGGTTAACCGATAGCGTGCCTGTGCGGTCAATTGCCCAGGGTAGCCCTGATCGCCATCGGGCGAAACCAGCAGATAAGTGATTTGCGTAGCATCCTGCTGCACAATGCGCCAGCGGCGCGCGTGAAACCCATCGGGCCCACCGTGCAACTGGTGTTGGCCCTGATTGGGTGTCAGTATGTAGTTTGCGCCGTTACGTTGTAAACGGGCGTGGTCGATGCGGTTGGCATAGCGCCCGATAGACGCGCCAAGGTAGGCCTGTTGGCGCGGATAATCCGCAGGTGTTGTGCAGCCGAGCAGTACTTCACGCACTTCTCCCTCCGGCAGAGGGACCTGACAAGAGAGCCAGGTTGCACCCCAATCCATCAACATAACGCGCATTCCTGCGCGGTTTTGTAGCGTAGTCAGGGTAAAAGGCTGGCCATCGGGGGCCAATTCAGCACTTTTTTCGTTCAGCATACACCTGCTCCTCAGGGTATCAGTCGGGATAGCCATTGGGATGTTTGGATTGCCAGCGCCAGGTATCCTCCGCCATTTGCGCTAACGTCCGGGTAACGCGCCAGTGGAGTTCATTGGCCGCTTTTTCCGGGTCGGCCCAATAGGCGGGAAGATCCGCCCTCGCGGCGCGGGGCGAAGTGATAGGGCAGCGGTTTGCCGCATGCCTGACTAAATGCTTGCACGACGTTCAATACACTGTAGCCGACACCTGCGCCCAGATTGTAGATGTGTATTCCTGGGCGTTGATGCAGTGCTTTCATTGCCGCCACGTGACCATCGGCCAGATCGACCACGTGAATGTAATCTCTGACGCAGGTGCCATCTTCCGTCGGGTAGTCATCACCGAAGACAGACAGCGATTCGCGGCGACCAACGGCGACTTGCGCGATAAAGGGCATCAGATTGTTAGGGATGCCTTGTGGGTCCTCGCCCATCTCACCTGAAGGGTGGGCGCCAACCGGATTGAAATAGCGTAACAAGGCGATGCTCCATTCCGGATGCGCTTTCTGTAAGTCTGTCAGGATCTGCTCCACGATCAACTTGCTGCGCCCGTAAGGGCTGGCGGGCATACCGGTGGGGAAGCTTTCCTGATAAGGGATGCGTGGCTGATCGCCATAGACCGTGGCAGATGAACTGAAAATCAGGTTTTTAACGCCTGCTTTTTCCATCGCTTTAACCAGCGTCAGGGTGCCATAGATGTTGTTGTCATAGTATTCAACAGGCTTGCTGACGGATTCTGCGACTGCTTTTAGCGCGGCAAAATGGATCACGGCATCGATATTTTCAGTGGCGAAAATGCGGTCTAATAAAACGTTATCGCGAATATCACCTTGATAAAACGGCACGGTTTTGCCGGTGAGGCGGGTAAGGGTTTCCACCACGCTGGCTTTACTGTTGCACAGGTTATCCAGAATAATCGGCTGATGCCCGGCTTCTAAGAGCTGAACACAGGTATGGCTGCCGATGTAACCGCTACCACCTGTCACTAAAACATTCATAAGAACCTCGATGACCAATATTGAATAAAACTAGCATAGCCTGTGGGGTGAAAAGGTGATCTGCAACGAAGAAATTCGCTGAAATTATGAGGTTTTTTATCAATCTTGCCGAGAGGAATAATCCGTTTCACACCTGAAAAATCCATCAACTATTGGCGTCATAATAGCGTGGTATCGCTATCACTTTGATCCATCAATAAGAAACCCTACCTCCTGCGCCGTGTAGGCAGGGGAAAAAATATCATATCTGCCGGTGAAGGGGTACTTGATGATGAGCGACGAGGCGTGAGGAGAAATGAGACAGCGCGCCGCAGCGCGCGTGAAAATGCAAAAGGGTCCCTGGTGAAGATAAATGCGATGAGCGAGTGATGAGATCTTTTCAGTCTGGTTTTACTTTTGGATACGCCGATTATGATTTATTTTTTCAGCGTAAATCCTCTAATGGTTCTTATATATTACGACTCATCTTTATGTAAATAATAGCGTGCTTTATTTCTATATGGGCTGTATGTTTCCGCATTCATTGAGAGGGATTGATACGATGCTGATATAGTGAATGTTACTACAATAATTCAATCACCTTACTGCTGTTTTATAAAAATGAATATGTATTCCTAGTGTTGTCGTAATTTGTAAAAAAACATGAAACGGATGGTGTAAAATTTCAAAAAATGATGTTCTTTTATGGTTTTTATTTGTTTAATGTCAATTCGTTCTGCTAAGTATGAAATTCATGGTTGTGGTTTTTTTGCAGGCGCTATACGTCAGTAATGATTGTTTTACTATAGAATATTAATTTTTTATTGCAATAAGAGGTCGTCATGAAAAGTGATGAGCATGCAAGCATAGTTCTTCCAAAAATGTTGACGTCATTATTTGATCAACATAATGATGCTTATTTTATCAAAGGATTGGACTCGATTTTCATCTATGCTAATTTGTCCGCCGTTAAAAAAATGGGACTACAGTCGTTGAATGATTTGTTGTATAAGAATTAGAACGATCTTTCATCTCGTTTGACAGAAAATAAGGATATTGTTAAAGAGTGGCAATGGCAGGATAGACAAGTAGCTTCATTAAGAAAAAAAATAGATACGTTAGAGGTTAATCCTGAAGCTGTAGATTATCCTTATATGGTTAGAAAATTCCCGTTTTACAATGAAGATAACAGGTGTCAGGGTGTTGTTATTTATTGCAGAGCTTTAGAGGATTTTTCTTATACGCAATTGATGGGAGGTAATAATACGGGGTCATTTTTATTAACTAAGCCTGATGATTTTTTTAGTGAAAAAGAGTGTGAGATTATTTATCTAAGCCTACAGGGGCAGACACCAAAAAGTATCGCTTCTCGGTTGGGTTGCTCAGTTCGGGATGTGGAGTGATCGTTGCAGATAATTTACAATAAAGCAGATGTGAAGCACTGTGATGATTTTTATGAGTTTTGTTATCTCCGGGGTTATCATCGTTATTTGCCAAAATGTTTTATTAGTAGTCGTTTTATCATGTTTTAATATCTTGATTATTTCACTGGTTCTGAATTTATTGAGTGTGGGAATTAGTAAAGTCTCATCATTAACTTACACTCTTAAATTGTTTATTGCTGAATTAACATGCAGAGGTTGCAAGGGGTTTTTTAATTCATATATGGTGAAAAGGTGGTTTTATGAATGATGATGTTCACGATGATAATTATCTCCCAAGAATTCTTAAGAATATTTTAGATCAGGTCCCCGACCCTTACTTTATAAAAGATTTAGATTCTGTTTATATATATGCTAATTTGCCAACGGCAAAGCTTGCTGGTCTGAGAACACCAAATGATTTTTTACATAGAACGGAATATGAACTTTGCTCCAGATTGACGGAAAATCCATATGTTGTTAAAGAGTGGCAACTTCAAGATAAACAAGTTAGTGCTTCAAAGAAAGGACTCAGTTTGTTGGAAGTCCACCCTGAGGCTGTTAGCTATCCATATATTGTGAAAAAGATGCCTTTTTATGACAATAATAATCAATGTGTTGGGGTCGTGACTTATGCAAAAACGCTACAAACCTTCACACCTAATGATTTTATCAATGGGCGATGTCCAGGGTCTTTATTACTCAATCGGCCAGATGATTTCTTTACAGAGAAAGAATGTGAAATCATTTTCTTAAAACTGCAAGGGCGAACCTGTAAAGCGATAGGTGATATGTTATTCCTTTCGCCCCGTACCATTGAGAGTGCTCTGCAAAGACTCTATACCAAAGTTGGTGTATCCCATTTTGATGATTTTGCAGAGTTTTGTCATGATAAAAATTACCATCGTTACCTTCCGCGGCGATTTCTTGAATACAAACGAGCTATGTTTGAAAACAATTATGATTTAGATGAGTGGTGATATAGTTTGCAATTTATATACATATCACAGTTAACGTAATAAAGGCCGCTTGGCGGCCTTTATTGTTTATTTCGCGTTACCTATCAGCGTTTCAAACTGATATCCGTAAATATCCCCTTGTGC
Organism: Symbiopectobacterium purcellii; assembly: GCF_019797845.1. Classification (NCBI taxonomy): domain Bacteria; kingdom Pseudomonadati; phylum Pseudomonadota; class Gammaproteobacteria; order Enterobacterales; family Enterobacteriaceae; genus Symbiopectobacterium; species Symbiopectobacterium purcellii. The sequence continues at coordinate 1,408,508 of NZ_CP081864.1, forward strand.
TACAAAGGTAAGACGGTTCGTGATGCATTCCGGCGCGTCTTCTGCGTGGTGGGAAACAAACAGCAGTTGCGTTTCACCTTCACCGATCAATACATCCAACCAGCGCCGCACCAATTGTCGGTTGAGCGGATCTAATCCTTGTAGCGGTTCATCAAGGATCAACAGTGCCGGGTGTTTCACCAGTGCGCGTGCAATCAGGACCAGGCGCTGCTGCCCCCATGATAATGCGTGGAACGGGGAGTCCGCTTGTGTCGCCAGTCCCAACAGGTCGAGCCATTGCTGCGTTAAGAACCGTTGGCGATCGGACACGGCCTGATAAATGCCGATCGAATCGAAAAAGCCTGAGGTAATAACATGGCGCACGCTACTGCTGACGCGGTATTCCAAATGCAGGCTGCTGCTGACGTAACCGATATGCCGTTTGATATCCCAAATGGTTTCGCCACTGCCGCGACGGCGGCCAAACAGCGTTAGATCGTTACTGTACCCCTGTGGGTGATCGCCAGTAATCAGGCTCAGCAATGTTGATTTCCCCGCGCCGTTTGGACCGACGATTTGCCAATGCTGACCGGGTAATACCTCCCAGTCAAGGTGATGCAGAATGGGGCGATCGTTATATTGCACTACGCCGTCTCGCAGGAGGATGCGAGCTTGATTGGCTGGGAGCGTCGGTGTATGCAGTGGGTCTTCTGGGGCCGGTAGCGCTGTACCGGAAAGCGTTTCACTAAATGCGAGTTGGGCGATTAAGGCATCAGCCAATACCGCTTCACGCGTACCGGTGCGCGTCAGCGTGCAGTCAGCCAGAATACCAACATGGTTGATAAATTCAGGAATATCATCGAACCGGTTAACAATGATCGCCAGCGTGTAGCCGCGCTGTGCCAACTCTGCCAGATGTTCTGCCAACTGTGCACGAGAAGCGACATCGAGACCATCGAAGGGCTCGTCCAGAATCAGCAGATCGGGTTTTGGCATCAGCGCCTGACACAGCATAACCTTGCGTGTTTCACCGGTAGAGAGGTATTTGAAACGGCGCGAGAGCAGGGGAGTGATGCCGAACAAGGCTGCCAGCGTGGCACAACGGACTGGATCGTGAATCTCATCCTGAATCACTTCAGCGGTAGTACGTCCGGTATCGTCTTCATCAATGCTGAGCATATCGGTATTGTTGCGCTGCCACTCTTGCGTGACCAGTTGTTGCAACTGCTCAAAGGAGAGACGCGCAACGCGAGGAAAATCGCTTTGTTGCGATCCCTCCAGCAGCGGGAGTTCACTCGATAGTGCGCGCGCCAGTGCAGATTTTCCGCTGCCGTTCGCGCCCACAAAGGCCCATTGCGATTTTTCTTCCAGCGTCAAGGCATCAAGGCGCAAAACGCGTGTGTCATTTATGCGAAAAACACCTTGCAAAATTTGCAACGACGACATTCTTTATCTCTTTTTTAGCAAGTAATACCCCCAGAAATAAAGGGCATTGCCGTCGTTGTCAAGCTGTTCCTATGTTGATTTGTGCCACAGGCGTTCAGCGATCAGCACAAGGTCGCGACAATCGCACGGTCGGCATTAAAGCAGGCCGTCACCGGCATGCCCACGCGCAGTTTTTGTTGTGTCACTTGCTCGTTTGGCACTGTGGCGCACAGTGTCTCGCCGCTTGCCAGTGCGATCAGCACTTCGCTGCTATCCTGCCCTGCTTCCAGCGATGACACGGCGCCAGTTAGCTCGTTATCGGATTGCGGCCGAGTTGCGGTGGTATCGTACACCGCAATCCAGGGCGCTTTAATCAATACCAGCACTTCTTTACCTTCATTGAGCCCCAGTCGCTCGGCGCTCTGTTGGGTCAGTAAGACATTCACCGCCGTCTTTCCATCGGCCAGCAGTACGCTCAGGTGCTGCTGAACTGCGTCCCGACTGCGGGCTTGCACCGTGCCAAAGAACTGGTTGCGGGCGCTGGTTTGCAGTGAAAATCGCGCGATGGCGGCCAGCAGGCTGTCCAGCGGCAAATTATCATCTTGCAGCACGTCAAACGCCTTTTGCTGTATTTGTGCAAGTAAATCATAGAGCTGAATCAACCGTTCGCCATAACGCGTCAGCGTGGCCCCACCGCCGCCTTTACCGCCGGTCATGCGTTCTACAATGGTCTGCTCTGCCAGTTGGTTCATTTCGTTGATGGCATCCCAGGCGCTTTTGTAACTGATACCTGCGAGTTTGGCCCCTTGGCTGATGGAACCGGTGTGGCGAATCTGTTTGATCAGCTCAATGCGTCGTGGGTCGGCAAAAAGACGTTGTTGTAATTTGAGTGTCAGAAGGATTTCAGCTTGCATGGTCACGGTCCAGGGAGATTAAAAAAGACAAAACCGAGCGTGTGTGACGTTCGGTGCGGCGCTATTGTCGCGCGTTTGAGCGGTGCGGGCAAACCGCACAAATGGTCGTATTAATTCTTACAGTTACGGTACACTATTCATCATCACCCGTAATGATTTTTCGTTGGGGTACGTTGAGATTCGCGATGAATGTCGCGTGTATTGATGAGCGGACCGTTAGCGATAAGTGAGGTAAGCATGTTGGATTTGCTCAAAAGCCTGCTGTTTGCAGTTGCCATGGTGCCCGTGATGATGGCGATCATCCTCGGTGCTATCTACGGTTTAGGCGAAGTATTTAATGTCTTTTCCCGTATTGGTCATGCCGATGAACGCGTTGTAAGAAAGTAACCCCACTCGGTTTCTCTTTTATGTTTATGGTGCCCGGTCGCTTCGACCGGGCATTATTTTTTTGTATGTACTCTCTTCGGATTATGCGAGCAAAAGCGCATGACATTGTGGCTTTTATCGTTATATTATTCCGAATACAACGATAACGTCCTGATGTAATTACTCTTGGGAGAGACCGATGAAACAGCAATGGATGAAATGGGGTGTAGCACTAACCCTGAGCGCAACCCTGGCGATGCCCGCCTTCGCCGCGGAACAGAAAATCACCGTGTTCGCCGCCGCTTCGCTGACCAATGCGTTGCAGGAAATTGGCGCTCAATATAAGAAAGAGAAAAACGTCGATATCGTTTCCTCTTTTGCTTCTTCTTCAACGCTGGCTCGCCAGATTGAACAAGGCGCGCCTGCGGATCTGTTTATTTCTGCCGACCAGCAGTGGATGGATTACGCTCAGGATAAAAATCTGACCGATACTGCGACTCGCTATACCCTGCTGGGTAATGCGCTAGTGGTGATTGCACCGAAAACCAGTGATGTGAAGCATTTTGCCATCACGGATAAAACCGACTGGAAGAGCCTGTTGAAAGGCGGCCATCTGGCAGTTGGCGATCCGGACCATGTGCCTGCCGGGATCTATGCCAAAGAAGCGCTGCAAAATCTGAAAGCCTGGGATGAACTCTCTCCGGTGATGGCACGCGCTAACGATGTGCGTTCCGCCATGGCGCTGGTAGAACGTGAAGAAGCCCCTTTAGGCATTGTGTATGGTTCCGATGCGGTTGCCAGCAACAAGGTGAAAGTGGTCAGCATTTTCCCGAAAGAGAGCCACAAGCCGGTCGAATATCCGATGGCTATCATCAAAGATCATAACAACGCGACGGTGACCGGTTTTTACGAATACCTGAAAACGCCTGCCGCTGCGGATGTGTTCAAACGCTATGGTTTCACGCCGCGCGGATGATGCTCACGGATTACGAATGGCAAGCCATTGAACTTAGTCTTAAAGTTTCCATCACCGCTGTCATATTCAGCCTGCCGCTAGGGATCCTGGCGGCATGGGTGTTGGTACGCTGCCGTTTTCCCGGTAAATCGCTGTTGGACAGCATTATCCATTTGCCGCTGGTGTTGCCACCAGTGGTGATTGGCTATTTGTTGCTCATCGGGATGGGCAGAAAAGGGATTATCGGCCAATGGCTTTATGAATGGTTCGGCCTCAGCTTCAGTTTCAGTTGGCGCGGTGCCGCGTTAGCCTCTGCGGTAATTGCGTTTCCTCTGATGGTGCGCGCCATTCGTCTGGCGTTAGAAGCGTTGGATACGCGGCTGGAGCTGGCTTCCCGCACGCTGGGTGCTAACCCTTGGCGTGTCTTCTTCACCATCACGTTGCCACTTTCATTTCCCGGTATTGTGGCAGGCACCGTGTTGGCGTTTGCTCGCTCGCTGGGGGAGTTTGGTGCAACCATTACGTTTGTGTCGAATATTCCGGGTGAAACGCGCACTATCCCGTCGGCCATGTACACATTGATTCAAACACCTGGTGCAGAAGCGGATGCAGCGCGCCTGTGTGTGATTGCCATTCTGCTCTCAATGGCGTCGTTGCTGCTCTCTGAGTGGTTAACCCGCTGGGGTCGCAAACGGTTGGGGGTGTAATGCTGGAGCTTAATTTTCATCAACGCCTCGGCGATCTTGATTTGCGTGTGGATACCCAATTGCCTGCATCAGGCATTTCTGCGGTGTTTGGCGTATCTGGTGCCGGAAAGACGTCGTTGATCAATGCGGTGGTGGGGCTGACGCGCCCACAGTCTGGCCGAATTGTGCTCAACGATCGTGTGTTAATGGATGCCGAGAAACGTATCTGCTTGCCGCCCGAAAAGCGCCATGTGGGTTATGTCTTTCAGGATGCACGGCTGTTTCCGCATTATCGTGTGCAAGGCAATCTGCGTTATGGCATGGCGTCATCCATGAAATCGCAGTTTGATGCCATTGTGGCATTGCTGGGCATTGAGGCACTGTTAAACCGCTTACCGCTGACCCTCTCCGGTGGCGAAAAGCAGCGTGTAGCGATTGGCCGCGCCTTGCTGACTGCACCGGAACTGCTGCTGATGGATGAGCCGCTGGCGTCGCTTGATTTGCCGCGCAAACGTGAGCTATTACCCTACCTGGAGACGTTGGCGAAAGAGGTCAATATTCCTATCCTGTATGTCAGCCACAGCATGGAAGAGATCGTGCGGCTTGCCGATCGGGTGGTGGTGCTGGATAACGGTAAGGTTAAAGCGGAAGGTCGGTTGGAAGAGGTGTGGGCGAGCAGCGCGATGCGCCCCTGGCTACCGAGCGATGAGCAAAGCAGTATTCTCAATGTGAAAGTGATGGAGCAGCATGAGCGTTATGCCATGACGGCGCTGTCGCTGGGCGAACAACGACTGTGGGTGAATCGGGTCGCCATGCCGTTGAAAACGCCGCTGCGTATTCGTATCAACGCGGTCGATGTCTCTTTGGTGTTGCAACCGCCAACGGCGAGCAGTATTCGTAACGTGTTGCCCGCTAAAGTGTTGGAATGTATCGACGTCGATGAGCAGGTTGAAGTGAAGCTGTCGGTGGGAGGGCAAATCCTGTGGGCTAGGATTTCACCCTGGGCGCGCGATGACCTGAGACTGCGTGCGGATATGTGGTTGTATGCGCAGATCAAAAGTGTGTCGATTACGGCCTAGTCATTCCCCGGCGTTCGCCGGGGATAACCTTCTTACTGCAACACTCGCTGACGGATTAGCTGTGCAATAGCCGGCTCTTCATTGTGTCCGATAACCAGATCGGCGTGCGCTTTAACGGCGTCATCACTGTTGCCCATGGCAACGCCAAGTCCTGCGGCTTCCAGCATACTGATGTCATTGAAGTTATCGCCAAAGGCCAGCACCTCGCTCATAGAATACCCCTGAGATGTGACCCACTCACTCAGCAACTTGCCTTTGTTATTTCCGCTTTGGGCGACGTCAACCTGATCCTGCCAGGACCACTCGCAGGTCAAACCAAACTCGTCCATGACCCGATTGGCAAAGTTGTCTAGCGCTTGCGTATCCGAATGCGACAAGGCGAATTTCCAGATGTTTTGTACTCGATCGGCGGCGTTAATCAGGCTGTCAACGTGAAGAAAGGTGGGGCGTTGGTGTGGCGGCAGCGTTTCTCCCCACGCCTGAGTGCGTATCACATGGCCGGTTGGTTCTTGATACAACATGCCGTCATCGGCGTACATCAGACCGTGAATGCCATACTCGCCTAACAGGGTCAGCACGTTTTTAGCCTGAGCAGCCGTCAGCGGATTGGCTTGCGATGTCTGCTTATGCTGATAATCGTACAGATAGGTGCCATTGCAGCAAATCGCGGGTGTATCCAGATCCAACGCCTGATAGAACGGATGAATCGCGGAATGGTGACGCCCAGTGGCGATCACCACTTTGACGCCCTGCTGGCGTGCCTGCGCCAGTGCTGCGAGGGACTCCGGTAAAATTTTCTTTTGTTTGTCCAGCAATGTGCCATCCAAATCAAGAGCAATGATACGATACGTCATAGCGGTCCTATTAAGAGAGTCTAGAATTGCGTTAATGCCCATAATGTTACACCCTAAGTGGCATGGCGCAAAATGCGACAAACCAAGGAGAAAAGCATGCAGCAAGTGGTCTATATCGCCAGTCCGGAAAGCCAGCAGATTCACGTCTGGCAATTGGCGTCTTCGGGGCAGCTCACGTTGTTACAGGTTGTCGATGCGCCGGGTCAGGTGCAGCCGATGGTGATAGCGCCCAACAAACAGCATCTTTACGTTGGGGTACGCCCGACGTTCTCGGCCATCAGTTACCGCATCGATGCGCAAGGTTTGCTGACGCAGGTGGGTTCTGCCTCGTTGCCGGGAAGTCCGACGCATTTATCCACTGACCGTCAAGGACGTTTTTTGTTTAGCGCATCCTACAGCGGAGAAACGTTGAGCGTCAGCCCGATTGATGCCGAAGGCATTGTGGGGGAACCAATTCAACAACTGGATGGGCTGTCAGGTTGCCACTCCAGCAATATTGATCTTCAAAACCAGGTGCTGTGGGCACCGTGCTTGAAAGAAGATCGCATTCGTTTGTATGAGGTTTCTGCTGAGGGTGAGCTGTCAGTTGCGGCGCAAGCGGACCTGCATGCGGTGGACGGCGCAGGCCCCCGGCATATGGATTTTCATCCCAATCAGCGTTTTGCTTACTGTGTGAATGAGCTGAACAGTTCGGTTGACGTGATTGAGCTGCACTCGGTGGCAGGCAAAGCGCGTACCGTGCAATCGTTGGATGCCATGCCGCAGGGCTTTGCGGATACCTGCTGGGCGGCGGATATTCATTTGACGCCAGATGGTCGTTTCCTCTATTGCAGCGATCGTACCGCCAGCCTGTTAAGTATTTTCCAGGTGTCCGAAGATGGCAGCACCCTGACGCTGGTGGGACATCAACCAACGGAGACGCAACCGCGCGGTTTCAATATCGATAACCGCGGTGAGTTTGTGATTTCTGCCGGGCAGAAGTCCCAGCACATTGAGGTGTATCGCATCGAGCAGGAAAGCGGAAAGCTGCAACCGTTGGCGCGCTATGCCGTAGGGCAGGGGCCGATGTGGGTGAGTATTCTGGCGCTTGATTAAGCCAGACGGGGTTCCCGCGCAGTGCGGGAACGCCAACAGGATATTCCCGGCCTGTCGCCGGGAAACCAGATTTACTTATTCTCTTCTTCTTCGTTAAGCACCTGACGCGCCCAACGCGGGTGGTGCTTACGCGCCCACTTGGCAGAGACTTTGCCTTCGATCATGCCCTTGATGGAACCGCGTACCCAGAACGCCATGTACATATGAATCAGGATGGCGTGGATCAACACGATAGCTGCCGCCGCATGAACCAGAATGGCGTAGCGCACGATGTCAATCGGGAACAGGTGAGCAAAGTACGGCCGCCACATGATGATGCCGGTAATCAGCAACACCAGCGTTAACCCCATGATGCTCCAGAACATCATCTTCTGGCCCGGGTTGTATTTGCCCACATCCGCGACGTTATGTTCATTGCCTTTCAGAACCTCAACGATATGCAGGAACCAGGGAAGGTCGCGGCGTTTAGGAATATTGTGGCTCACAAAACGGAAGAACATCGGCACCAGGCAGACCACGATCAGAATACCGAAGAACGGGTGCATGATGCGCCCCATCTGCGGCGTACCAAAGGTCTGCGTCAGCCATTGCAGCGTGGGGAAAAACAGCGCAATCCCCGACAGCGCCACCAGGAAGAAGCTGATCACCACAATCCAGTGACAGATGCGGTCAACGAATTTGGTGCGCACAATCATTTTCTGCTTGCTCATTGCTTCTCCTCCTCATCGTGGTCATGCTCTGTTTCTTCCGTATTGGGCCCAATGCCGACATAGTGGAAAATCAAACCGGCAAAGGTCGCGACAAAGCCGAGCGTAGCCAGCGGTTTGAGGATGCCTTTCCACAAGTTGACCGGGGTGGAGATCTGCGGATTGTCGGGCAGATTGTTGTAGAGTGACGGTTTATCGGCATGGTGCAACACGTACATAACGTGTGTACCACCCACCCCTTCTGGATCGTACAGACCCGCGTTGTTGTAACCGCGTTTTTTCAGATGCGTGATGCGCTCTTCCGCCAGCAGTTTCATCTCTTCCTTGGTACCGAAATGAATGGCGCCGGTCGGACAGGTCTTCACACAGGCCGGTTCCTGACCCGTGCTAACGCGATCCACACACAGGGTGCATTTGTACACCCGGTTATCGTCTTTATTGAGACGCGGAACGTTGAAGGGACAGCCAGCGATACAGTAACCGCAGCCGATGCAGTGCTCGGACTGGAAGTCGACAATGCCGTTCGCGTACTGAATGATGGCACCGGCAGACGGGCACGCTTTCAAACAGCCCGGATCGCTACAGTGCATACAGCCATCTTTACGGATCAGCCACTCCAGACGATCGGCGCTTTCCACTTCAGAAAAGCGCATCACCGTCCACGATTTGGCGCTCAGATCCATCGGGTTGTCATACACCCCGTGGTTATGGCCCACTTCGTCACGGATGTCATTCCACTCGGAACAGGCCGCCTGACAGGCTTTGCAGCCAATACAGGTGGTGACGTCAATCAGTTTGGCCACTTCACTTTTGTCGTTTCTCACGTGCGGTGGCGGTGTCAGGCTACTGGTAGCCGAACGTTGGATAATATCTTGAGATTGCATTGACATAGCGCGCTACCTTACACCTTTTCCACATTCACCAAAAACGCCTTGAACTCTGGCGTTTGCGAGTTAGCGTCACCGACGCTGGGCGTGAGGGTATTTGCCAGGAAGCCTTTGCGCGTGGTGCCTTCAAAGCCCCAGTGGAAAGGGATCCCGACGGTCTCAATCGCTTTACCGGCGACGGTCAAGGTCTTGATTCGTTTGGTGACCACCGCTTTGGCCTTGATGAAGCCGCGCTGGCAGGAAACCTTCACCTCATCCCCCGCTTTGATCCCTTTGCTCTGCGCCAGGTTTTCACCAATTTCCACAAACTGCTCAGGTTGGAGAATGGCGTTGATGCGCGCATGCTTGGTCCAGTGACGGAACAGCTCGGTAATGGAGTAGGTGGTAGCGACATACGGGAAGTCACTCGCTTTACCCATGGTTTTGATATCGCGGGCAAACAGCCGCGCCGCCGGGCTGGAAACCACGGACGGGTGCAGCGGGTTGGTGTCGAGCGGCGTTTCAACCGGTTCGTAGTGTTCCGGGAACGGGCCATCGACCAGTTTGTCCATGGAGAACAGACGCGCCACGCCTTCCGGCAGCATGATAAACGGCATTGCGTCTTTGCCGGGCGGTACGGTAGCGGCGAAATCAGGCACGTCAATGCCTTGCCATTTCTGGCCGTTCCACTCCAGCAGCTTGCGTTTGCTGTCCCATGGTTTCCCTTGCAGGTCAGCAGAGGCGCGGTTGTACAGGATGCGGCGGTTTTGCGGCCAGCACCAAGCCCAGCCCGGCGTTGCCCCCAGACCGGCATCGCTGTTATCACGGTTAGCCATCTGGTTGCCTTTTTCCGTCCAGCTACCGGCATAAATCCAGCAGAAGCTGGAGGTGGTGCCATCGTCGCGCAACTGCGAAAAGTCCGCCAACTGCTGGCCTTTTTTCAGGATCAGCGTGCCTTTGTCGTCATAAATATCGGCCAGCGCCATACCATTGCCTTCGCGCGCGATCTCTTCCGGCGTTGGGTCTTCCGGGTCCTGATAGTTCCAGTTGATGTTCATCAACGGCTCAGGGCATACACCACCTTCTTCGCGATACAGTTCACGCAGACGCATCAGCAATTTACCGAGGATCTTCCCGTCATGCAGCGCTTCTGCCGGTGGCTCAGCCACCGCCCAGTGCCATTGCAACCAACGGCCGGAGTTGGCAATAGAGCCGTTTTCTTCTGCAAAACAACTGGAAGGCAAACGGAACACTTCGGTCTGGATGGCGGCGCTATCCACGTCGTTAAATTCGCCGTGGTTCTGCCAGAACGTGGAGGTCTCGGTCGCAAGCGGGTCGATAACCACCATGTACTTCAATTTGGAGAGTGCTTCCGTTGCTTTGTTCTTGTTGGAGAACGCGGCCAGCGGGTTGAAGCCTTGCACGATATAACCGTGCATCTTGCCTTCAACCATCAGTTCGGTCTGCATCATGACGTCGTAGCTGCGATCCCACTTCGGTAGCCACTCTTAGCCCCACTGGTTGTCCGCTTGCGCGTGGTCGCCATAGAAGCTCTTCATCATGCTGATAAAGAATTTTGGCGTATTTTTCCAGTAGTTAACCTGGTCCGGCAGCAGCGCATCTGGCGTGATTTGCTTGAGATAGGTTTTCAGGTCACTTTGCTTTTCCGACGGCAGCGGCATGTAGCCCGGCAGGTTAAGGCTGAGCAGCCCCAGGTCGGTATAGCCCTGAATATTGGAGTGACCGCGCAGGGCGTTAACACCGCCGCCGGCCATACCGATATTGCCCAGCAGTAGCTGGATCATGGCAGCGGCACGAATAATCTGTGCGCCATTGGTGTGGTGTGTCCAACCCAGCGCGTACATGAAGGTCGCGGTTTTATCGGGGGCGCTGGTTTCTGCCAGAGAACGGCAGATCTCTTCGTAATGGTGCGCGGGTGTACCGCACAGGGAAACGACCATCTCAGGGGTATAGCGAGCCACGTGCGCTTTTAGCAGGTTCCAGACGCAGCGCGGATGCGTCAACGTCATGTCGCGTTTGGCAAAGCCGTTGGCATCCAGTTCGTAGTTCCAACTGGTCTTGTCGTACTGGCGGGTATCTGCATTATAACCGCTGAACAGCCCTTCATCGAACCCGAAGTCTTCACGCACGATCAGGCTAGCGCTGGTGTAAGACTTCACGTATTCGTGCTGAATTTTATCATGGGTGATCAGGTAGTTGATAATCCCCAGCAGGAACGCTGCATCGGAACCTGCCCGGATTGGGGCATAGAGATCGGCCACGGCGGCGGAGCGGTTAAAGCGCGGGTCCACCACGATCAGCTTGGCATCGTTATGGGTTTTCGCTTCGACCGCCCATTTAAACCCAACCGGGTGGGCTTCTGCGGCGTTACCGCCCATCACGATAATCAGGTTGGCGTTTTTGATATCCACCCAGTTGTTGGTCATGGCACCGCGACCAAAGGTCGGCGCGAGTGCGGCAACGGTTGGGCCATGGCATAAGCGTGCCTGGCAGTCGATAGCGACCATACCCAGTGATCGGGCGAATTTCTGATCGAGGATACCGGTTTCATTGCTGGCGGCAGAAGAACACAGCATGCCGGTGGTCAACCAACGGTTAACCACCGTGCCTTTGGCGTTGACGCGTTCAAAGTTGGCATCGCGGTCGGCCTTCATCAGGCGCGCAATGCGGTCAATGGCATCATCCCAGCTAATGCGCTGCCATTTGTCGGAGCCTGGTGCGCGATATTCGGGGTGTTTCAAACGGCCTTCACTGTGGATGTAGTCAACCAGCCCTGCGCCTTTCGGGCACAGTGAGCCACGGCTTACCGGATGATCCGGATCCCCCCTCGATATGGTAAATGGCAGGTTTAGCGTTTTTCGCGCCATCACCCAGGCTGTACATCAACACACCGCACCCGACGGAACAGTAGGTGCAGTTGTTACGAGTTTCCTTGGCGCGCAGTAACTTGTACTGACGTACCGATGCCATTGCTTCCGTTGGGGCAAAGCCCAGTGCTGCGAGGGTGGTGCCAGCCATCCCCCCTGCACAAACTTTAAAGAAACCTCTTCGATTGATTTGCATTAGTTTCCCTATGTGATTGTTTGTTTATTTTTTGTTGCAGGCAATTTAACAACACTCACGATAGGGGTTTTGCGCGAAATCAAAATTTAAGTATTTAAAACACCTTTTTACTCCTTTAAAGGTATGTTTTTATAGTGATATATAATAGATTATATAGCGTTTGGTTTCAGTTTTGTAATCTGACGGTTGTTTTTTCGCTGCAAAAATAGCCAAAACGGCAAAAAAGCCACCGTACAAAAAAGACACAATTAAGCAACAGGAAAGAGGGAGAGATGCTACCTCTATGAGATGTTTTGCGGCAAAAAAAGGGCGATAAAAAAGCCGCCCGAAGGCGGCTTAATGCGTTATTTCACTTGCATTCCCGGCTGTGCGCCGCTATCCGGGCTGAGCAGGAAAATCTCCTTGCCACCAGGACCAGCTGCCATCACCATGCCTTCCGACACGCCAAAGCGCATTTTAGGCGGGGCCAGGTTGGCGACCATGATGGTCAAACGCCCTTCCAGCGCTTTCGGATCGGGATACGCCGTGCGGATGCCGGAGAAAATCTGGCGCGTTTCACCGCCGAGATCCAGCGTCAATCGTAGCAGCTTATCAGAGCCCTCCACGAAATCTGCCTGCTTGATCAGCGCAATGCGCATATCCACTTTGGCAAAATCGTCAAAAGAGATGGTGTCCTGAATCGGATCGTCAGCCAGCGGGCCGGTCACCACCGTCTTGGCACTCATGTCCTCTTTGGAGGCATCAACCATCGCATTGACCTTGTCGAGATCGATGCGGTTGAACAACGCTTTGAACGCTTTCACCTCATGACCCAGCAGCGGTTGTGCTACCGCATCCCATGTCAATGTAGTGTTGAGGAACGCTTCGGCACGCTCGGCCAGTGATGGTAATACCGGCTTCAGGTAGGTCATCAATACGCGGAACAGGTTGATGCCCATCGAGCAAATCGCCTGCAAATCCGCATCGCGGCCTTCTTCTTTTGCCACCACCCACGGGGCTTGTTCGTCCACATAGCGGTTAGCGATATCGGCCAGCGCCATGATCTCGCGGATGGCTTTGCCGGATTCCCGGTTGGCGTAGGCTTCGGCAATGCTGTCAGCCGCATTGGCGAAGGTGGCATAAAGCTCGGCATCGGCCAGCGTTTCCGCCAGTTTCCCGCCAAAACGCTTATTGATGAAACCGGCGTTACGCGACGCGAGGTTAACCACTTTGTTAACGATATCGGCATTAACGCGCTGTACGAAATCTTCCAGATTGAGGTCGATATCGTCAATGCGTGACGACAGCTTGGCGGCGTAGTAATAACGCAGGCAATCCGCATCCAGATGTTGCAGATAGGTCTCGGCCTTGATAAAGGTGCCGCGCGATTTGGACATCTTGGCGCCGTTTACCGTCACGTAGCCGTGCACAAACAGGTTGGTCGGCTTACGGAAACCGCTGCCTTCCAACATGGCGGGCCAAAACAGGCTGTGGAAATAGACGATGTCTTTACCGATGAAATGGTACAGTTCAGCGCTGCTCTCTTTACGCCAGAATTCATCAAAATCGATATCGCCGCGTTTGTCGCACAGGTTTTTAAACGACCCCATGTAACCGATCGGGGCATCCAGCCAGACGTAGAAGTATTTGCCCGGCGCATCCGGCACTTCAAAACCGAAGTAGGGCGCGTCGCGGGTGATATCCCACTGTTGCAGGCCGGCATCAAACCACTCTTGCATCTTGTTGGCGACCTGCTCCTGCAATGCGCCAGAACGCGTCCAGGCTTGCAGCATTTCGCTGAACGCGGGAAAATCAAAGAAGAAATGCTCTGACTCGCGCATCACCGGCGTAGCGCCGGAAACCGCTGATTTCGGATCGATCAATTCCGTTGGGCTATAGGTCGCACCGCACACTTCGCAGTTATCGCCATACTGATCGGCCGCTTTACATTTCGGGCAGGTGCCTTTGACAAAACGGTCCGGCAGGAACATTCCTTTTTCCGGATCGTAGAGCTGCGAAATGGTGCGGTTCTTAATAAAACCGTTCTCTTTCAAACGACCATAGATAAGACCGGACAGCTCCCGGTTCTCTTCACTGTGGGTGGAGTGATAATTGTCGTAGCTAATCTGAAAGCCAGCGAAATCCCGCTGATGTTCCTGACTCACGTCCGCAATCATCTGCTCCGGTGCCACACCCATCTGCTGTGCTTTCAACATGATTGGTGTACCGTGGGCGTCATCCGCACAGATAAAGTGAACCTGGTGACCGCGCATTCGCTGATAACGGACCCAAATATCAGCCTGGATATGCTCCAGCATGTGGCCGAGGTGGATTGATCCGTTAGCATAAGGCAACGCGCAGGTTACCAATATTTTCTTAGCGACTTGAGTCATAGTGGGGAACTTACTTTCTTTCATGATGATGAGAAGGAATCCCGATGTTAACCGATAGGTCCTTATGGCGTAAACCGCTGCAAGCGGAAAATCCTGCCAAACGCCAGCAATACGGCGTTCACGCGACTCGGGTCGATTTTTTCACTGAGGTCAACGATCGGAACGGGGCATTCTGTTATGCTATGGCCGTTTTTCCACAAAATAATGAGAACGATAAGGAGCCGGGATGAACGCAACAATCCCTGAGCAAACCCCCGATACGTTGAAGGCACTGGTGACCGGTGTCCTCTCCACGTTTAAGCACCCGACGCTGAAAAATAACCTGACGACCCTCAATGCCCTGCATCATTGTGCCTTGCTGGATGAGGTGCTGCGCATCGAGCTGGTGATGCCGTTTGCCTGGTTGAGTGGGTTGGACGTATTAAAAGAGACCGTCAGCCCCGAGTTGATGCGTTTAACCGGTGCCAAGGATGTGGAATGGCGCCTGACGCACAGTATTGCCACGCTGCGCCGCGTTAACAACCAGGCAGGTGTCAAAGGTGTTAAAAATATTATTGCCGTTAGCTCTGGCAAGGGCGGCGTAGGGAAATCCAGCACCGCGGTGAACATGGCGCTGGCGTTGGCCGCAGAGGGCGCGTCGGTGGGTATTCTCGATGCCGACATCTATGGCCCGTCCATTCCGACCATGCTGGGCACCGCCAGCGAGCGCCCGACCTCGCCGGATGGTCAACACATGGCGCCCATCATGGCTTACGGCCTGGCGACCAACTCTATCGGTTATCTGGTGACGGATGATAATGCGATGGTGTGGCGTGGCCCGATGGCGAGTAAAGCCCTGTTGCAACTGCTGCAAGATACGCTCTGGCCGGATCTCGATTATCTGGTATTGGATATGCCGCCGGGCACCGGGGATATTCAGTTGACGCTGGCGCAAAATGTGCCGGTGACGGGCGCAGTAGTGGTGACGACGCCGCAGGATATTGCGTTGGTGGATGCCATGAAGGGTATCACCATGTTTGAGAAAGTCAGCGTGCCGGTGCTGGGTATCGTCGAGAACATGAGCGTGCATATTTGCGGCCACTGTGGTCATCTGGAGCCTATTTTTGGCACCGGCGGCGCGCAGAAATTGGCGGAAAAATACAACTGCGCCCTGCTGGGGCAACTGCCGCTGCATATCTCGCTACGTGAAGATCTCGATCGCGGTGAACCCACCGTTGCCAGCAAACCGGACAGCGAGTTCACCTCACTGTATCGTGAACTGGCTGGGCAAGTGGCTGCACAGCTTTACTGGCAGGGTGAAGTCATTCCGACCGAGATTTCGTTCCGCGCAGTGTGATCGATTTTATGCAGGGTCAATAGGGTTCCCGCATTGGCGGGAACTGCCTGCGATAAACCCGCAGTCCGCCTGGCGGATTCTCGCATTGATAAATCACTCACCCATTATCAGCGTTCCCGGCGTTATGACCGGACACCTCCAGTTCATTTAAACCAAACGCCAATCAAAACGCGCTGTAGGTATCTCAGGTGCGATACCTGTGATAGTTTTTCGGTCCGATGAACTTACTGATGTTGAGGGTCAGCGCGATGACGACAATCTTAAGATGGTTTATTTTCACACTGCCCGTTGCCACTCTCCTATCATGTGCGCCTTATAATTATGAGGCGCAACAGAATAAAAGACCCGGTATGCATGTCAATGGACCACCCGGTATGCATGTCAGTGGACCACTTTATTCGATGGGGCACGATGGGATATTCAGAAGGGACCTGCGTATGGAACGTGTCCGTGCTCGCGGATGTGTAGATAACAGCACGGATTGTGGCAGACCTGTTGGCTGGTAACGCGGCGGGAACGTCAGTATGACTGATCTTCCGGCGGTGAAAGCGTGCTGCTTCACTGTTCAGCTCGCTCGGTGAGCGGGAAATGCACCACATAAGGCATCGCTTCCACCTGTTTTCACGTTTGTTATCTTTCGTTGCGCCGTGACAACGTGTGCACGCTCACCAATTCCCTTGCAAACCAGAAATGACCATGAGTAGGGCTGGCGCTGCCTGCCTTAACTCCCTATAATTCGCTCGTTACTGTTTGTTTACCCGTTACTATGCCATTCGGCATTTCCCTCATTTATCAGGTCATTTATTGTCATGGCTGCGACGTCTCACCAGTGTGTCATCATCGGAATTGCAGGAGCATCCGCTTCTGGTAAAAGTCTTATTTCCAGTACGCTCTATCGCGAGTTGCGCGATCAGGTGGGGGATGAGCATATCGGGGTCATCCCGGAAGACAGTTATTATAAAGATCAAAGCCATCTGAGCATGGAAGAGCGGGTGAAAACCAACTACGACCACCCCAATGCCATGGACCATGACCTGCTATTAACGCATCTGAAAATGCTCAAGGCCGGACAAGCGATTGCGTTGCCACAGTACAGTTACGTTGAGCATACCCGTAAGCAAGAGACGGTACGCTTGCTGCCAAAGAAAGTGATCATTTTAGAGGGTATCTTGTTACTGACGGAAGTCCGCTTGCGCGCTGAGCTGAATTTTTCCATTTTTGTCGATACCCCGCTGGATATCTGTTTGCTGCGTCGTATGCGCCGTGATGTGAACGAACGTGGTCGCTCCATGGATTCGGTCATGGAGCAGTATCAAAAAACAGTACGCCCGATGTTTTTGCAATTTATTGAACCGTCCAAGCAATATGCAGATATTATCGTGCCACGCGGCGGTAAAAACCGTATTGCCATTGATATTCTGAAAGCCAAAATCAGTCAGTTTTTTGAATAATTCACCGAAGACGGCGTAAACGAGAAAAGGGAACAACATGAGACTGTGCGATCGCGACATAGAAAGTTGGCTAGACGATGGACGCCTGGTTATCACCCCCCGTCCTCCCGTTGAACGAATTAACGGCGCAACGCTGGATGTGCGACTGGGCAATCAGTTTCGCGTTTTCAGCGGACACACCGCCGCATTTATCGATTTAAGCGGCCCGAAAGATGAAGTCAGCGCGGCGCTCGATCGCGTGATGAGTGATGAAATCAACTTGCCGGAAGGAGAAGCGTTTTTCCTGCATCCTGGCGAACTGGCGCTGGCGGTGACGTTAGAGTCGGTGACATTGCCGGACAATCTGGTGGGCTGGCTTGACGGTCGCTCATCATTGGCGCGACTGGGATTAATGGTCCACGTAACTGCACATCGCATCGATCCCGGCTGGCAGGGTAGAATTGTGCTGGAGTTCTATAATTCAGGTAAGCTACCGTTGGCATTACGTCCTGGCATGATTATCGGTGCATTGAGTTTTGAACCGCTCTCTGGCCCGGCCGCGCGCCCCTACAACCGTCGTGAAGATGCGAAATACAAAGATCAGCAGGGCGCTGTGGCGAGCCGAATCGATAAGGATTGATCGCCAGTGCATAATGCTGTTGCACTGATTGTTGGGAGGATGGCATGAAAAGAGTGTTGACGACGCTGGCGATTTTACTTGTGGTGCTGGCTGTCGGTATGACGGCGCTGGTCATGCTGGTGAACCCCAACGATTTCCGCGCTTATATGGTAAGCCAGGTCGATGCCCGCAGCGGATACCGTTTGCAGTTAGAAGGGGATTTGCGCTGGCACGTTTGGCCGCAACTCAGCATTCTCTCCGGCGGTATGTCGCTAACTGCACCGGGAGCGGCGGCACCGATTGTCAGTGCAGAAAACATGCGTCTGGATGTCAAACTCTGGCCGCTATTGTCACATCGTCTGGAAGTGAAACAGGTGATGCTCAAAGGGGCGGTGGTGCGCTTAACGCCTGAAAGCGAAGCGCATCGTTCCAGCACCGCACCCATTGCGCCAGCGGGGTCGTCAACGCCGGAAGAGACGCGTAATTGGCGACTTGCCGTCAATCAGTTAAAAATCGTGGATAGCCTGTTGATATTGCAACGTGGCGACGACGAACAACTCAACGTGCGCGATATCAACCTCACGCTGGAAGAGCGTCGCGATCGCCAACTGGCGCTGGAGTTGACCAGCCGCATTAATCGCGATCAGCGCGATCTTGCCGTATCACTTCAGGCGAATCTCGATATGCAGCACTATCCGCAGCAAATCGACGCCAGCATCGAACAATTTCAATACCAGCTTCAGGGCGCAGGAATTCCCGCTGGCGGCATCAGCGGCAGTGGTAGCCTTCAAGCCAGTTACCAACAAGCAGCGGGTGTGACTCAGCCAGAAAAAGTCACGGTAAGTCAGTTCACGCTGGCGATGAGTGACAGTCAACTGAGCGGGAATGCGACAGCAACCTTGGGCGATCACCCGGAATATACGCTGGACATTAACGCGGCGCGGCTAAACCTCGATGCGCTACTGGGAAGTACGCCAACGCCACAAACGCAAAACGCTACGCCCACCGCGATCAAGACGGTTACGCCGGTGGTCTCGACGGAACGTGGGCTGGGTGAGGGAGATGCCTTATGGCAATCGTTCAGCGCGCAGCTGGCATTGCAAGTGGACACGCTTATCTACCGTGGCCTGACCTTCAGCAAACTTAACCTCAATGCGGTCAATCAGGCTGGCGTGCTGACCCTTTCCTCGTTGCAGAGTGAGCTTAACGGCGGACATATTGCACTGACCGGAAAAATGGATGCGAAGACAACACCGAAAATCACGTTGCAACCCACTATTGAGGGAGTGAGCGTTGAGCCGCTGACAGTAGCGTTTGCGTTGCCGCAAACGGTCAGTGGGAAACTGTCGTTAAAGGGACAGTTTAGTGGTGATACCTTCTCGCTGGATGCCTTGATGCGTCAGTGGCGGGGTAACGCGGCGTTGAGCGTGGATAACCTGCGTTTTCAGGGTGTGAATATCCAGCAGATGATTCAGCTGGCGGTGGTGCGTAACAACAGCAATGTGCAGGCGTTAGAGCGCTACGATCGCTATACCGACATTACACGGTTGACGGGCAATGCCGATCTTAATGCGGGCAAACTGCGGATAAGTGATATCACTGGTCAATCCGCCCTGCTGTCGCTCACTGGCACCAGCCAGTTTGATCTCCCGGCTCAACAATGTGACATGAATTTTAACGTGCGCATTACCGACGGCTGGCGTGGCAACGAGCAGTTGGTGGACATTTTAAAATCTACCAGCGTACCGCTGCGTATTTACTGCCCGATCAATAACCTGAGCTATCAACTGCAAGTCGATCAGTTGCTGCGTAAACGCCTTCAGGATGAGATGAAAAAGCGGCTCAATGAGTGGGCAGATAAAAATCAGCAGAGCCAGACCAGTAAAGGGCTAAAACAGCTTCTCGACAAGCTTTGATTCGCCCATGCCGCAATCTTGAGGCCGAGGACGATAAATAGGGGGACTTATTATTTCCGTCCCTCTTCACCAATCAAGAGCGGCGTCCGTCATTCCCGCGAAGGTGGGAATCTCCCACAGACTCAACCTGCATCTTCTGCCTGTGTTCCTCGGTCTATGCTGAGAACGACAGTGGGATTGCCACGTTAACAACACGCGTTCCTGTTTTTTTTCTTTCAATACGCCAATAGCCAGTTTATTAACCTTATCTCCTTTGCGGAAATAAACTTTACTTCTTTGATCTTTGCCATTTGTAGTTTTTCTACAAATCAGTAAACTTCCCTGCTTTTATCACGTTTTCTTATACCAGAGCGCTATTTGATGTCTGCCCGTCAGGCATTGGCTTACGTTCACTTTTGACAGAGAAACATCATGATTGAACTCCTTATAGGTGTGGTTGTGACGGTGCTGGTGGGCCGTTACATCATTAAAGGCTATTCCGCGACCGGCGTGCTGATGGCGGGCGGGTTGCTGCTGCTGCTGATCAGCGTGCTGATGGGCAAAAGCGTACTGCCCGCCAGTGCGAAATCCACGGGGTGGGGCTTAACGGATATTGTTGAATACGTCAAAATTCTGCTGATGAGTCGCGGCGGCGATCTCGGCATGATGATCATGGTACTGTGCGGTTTTGCTGCCTACATGACGCATATTGGTGCCAATGACGTTGTGGTAAAACTGGTTTCACGCCCGCTGAAAGTGATCAATTCCCCTTATTTGCTGATGATTGCCGCCTATTTCGTTGCCTGCCTGATGTCATTGGCTGTGTCATCTGCCACCGGATTGGGCGTATTGCTGATGGCAACACTGTTCCCGGTCATGGTGAATGTCGGCATCAGCCGTGGCGCGGCGGCGGCGATCTGCGCCTCGCCGGCGGCATTGATCCTGTCGCCAACTTCTGGTGACGTGGTGCTGGCGGCACAGGCTTCACAGATGAAACTGGTGGATTTTGCCTTTAAGGTGACACTGCCCATTTCTATCGCCGCCATTGTGTCTATGGCGATTGCCCACTTCTTCTGGCAGCGCTATATCGACCGAAAAGAGAATATCAGCCATGAAATGGTCGAAGCGAAAGACATTGAAACTAATGCGCCGCGCCTGTACGCCATTTTGCCGTTCACGCCGATCATCGGTGTGCTGATTTTTGATGGCAAGTGGGGACCGGAACTGCACATTATCACCATTCTGGTGATCTGCATGCTGCTGGCAGCGGTGTGTGAATTCCTGCGTTTCTTTAACGCCAAAACCATTTACGCCGGGCTGGATGTCGCCTACAAGGGCATGGCTGAAGCGTTCTCCAGCGTAGTGGTGCTGCTGGTTGCTGCCGGTGTGTTTGCGCAGGGGTTGAGCACCATCGGCTTTATCAGCGGTTTGATTGGGTTGGTGCAATCCTTTGGCAGCGGCGCTCTGCTTATCATGCTGGTGCTGGTCGTGATCACCATGCTGGCGGCAATGACCACCGGGTCGGGTAACGCACCGTTCTATGCATTTGTCGAACTGATCCCCAAGCTGGCTTCACAGATGGGCATCAACCCAGCCTACCTGGCGATCCCGATGTTGCAAGCCTCTAACCTTGGCAGAACCATTTCTCCGGTGTCAGGCGTGGTAGTCGCGGTGGCCGGGATGGCGAAGGTCTCGCCGTTTGAAGTGGTAAAACGCACATCAGTGCCGGTGTTGGTCGGGCTGATTGTGGTGGTGGTGGCGACGGAAATTTTGATTCCGGCGTAAGGAAAATAAGCATCCCTCACTGTTTATCGGTGGGGGATGTTTTGGAAACAGAATCAATCAACCGGCGAGTTGCTTAATGAACGCCTCAAAATCAATGAGGTGATGCTGAACAACGTGGATGACGATATCCAGATTAAGCGTTTGATAGTCATGAACAGCAATGTTACGCAACCCGACCATTTTCTGTAATTTTTCAGCCAACTCCGTCGTAATGATGCGGTTTTTTGCCAGTAAGGCAAAGCTGTCGCGGCTGCTTTGCGGAATACCCAGCTGATTTACGCGGATAGTATGGTTTGCTAAATCAATGGCGGCTTCACAGGCGCGCAAAAGGTTTAAGATAACGGAATCTTGCCGGGTGAAGTCGGTAGCAATGTGTTCTGCATCTTGATTAAACTCTTCCCGAATTCGTTGCAAACAGTGGCGTATCGCTGCACTTTTATTGATGATGATATCTGTCATTGATGCAGGCTCTGTTTGAAATCTGCCAAAATTTCTGCACGCTCTTGCTGCAAATGTTGATACATGGAAAGCGTGGTCATCTCGAAGTGCTCTGCTTCCTGATTGCGTTGATACAGACACACTCCGTGACGAATAATCTCCATGCGCAATACCGTTGACGCTTGTCTAAGGTCAACCAGATCGACATCACGATGCAACGTGTTGGCTATTTCGCCAGCAAGGTTCCAGCGATAAACGGGATCGAGAGGGTCTTGCACCAACACTGCAACATCTATATCGCTATCAGGACCCGCATTTCCTGTCGCATGAGAGCCGAACAGGTAAATAAGGCTGACAGTAGGTATTGCCTCTTTTATCAAACTGATTAATGCATCACGCATGAGATATCTCCGCTTTGCAGTAATTATACCTCATAATCCTGCTCAGGCGTGTGCTCCTGAGTGATCGCCACTTTAACAATTCGGTGGCTCTCCATGCTTACTATCTTGAAGCGATAGCCGTCGATGGTGAGTTCATCACCTTCTTGCGGCACGCGCTGCGAATACTCCATCATCAACCCGGCCAGCGTGTAATATTCACGTTTTTCATCGAGCGTAAGCGGGATGTACATGGCGAGATCTTCCAGTGGCGTATAGCCGTTGGCAATCCAACTGCCATCTTCATTTTGCGTGATGTCGTGGCGCGCATCGACATCCTCTCCTTCGACTGGCAGATTCCCGGCGATGGTTTCCATCACATCGCTCAGTGTAACAATGCCTTCCACCGAACCAAACTCATCCACCACAAACGCAAAGTGGGTTTTTGCCGTTCTGAACTGCTCTAGCGCCTGTAGCAAAGAGATCTGTTCAGGGAACACCAGCGGCTGGCGTACCAGCTTATGCAAATCGAGCGGTTCATGGCGCAATTGTTGTTGCAACAGGGAGGCCACGTGCACGATACCTACTGGTTCATCCGAAGTGGGGCTGTCCATCACGACCAGCCGGGTGTGCGGACTTTTTTCCAACAGCGCTGCCAGTGCATCCTGGGGAGACTGAAGCTCAACGGCGATGATATCGTGGCGAGATGTCATGATGCTGCTGACGCTACGCTGCCCCATGCCGAGCACGCGTTCGATCATGCGCCGTTCCTGACGGTTGAACACCGCATTACCGCTTTGTGCGTTATCACCAATCAGGTCCGAGGTTTGGTTATTCAATTCCGCATCTTCATGCTCACCGCGCAGGATTTTCAGGATCACATCGGCGGTACGCTGGCGCAGTGGCACATCAGAGGTGAGAAAACGGCGGCGGTTGAACTGGGCAACCTGGTTTAGCACCTCAATCAATACGGAGAAACCAATCGCTGCATAGAGGTAGCCCTTGGGAATATGGTAGCCAAAACCATCCGCGACCAGACTAAAGCCGATCATCAGCAAAAAGCTGAGGCAGAGGATGACAATGGTAGGGTGAGCGTTTACAAACCGGGTTAACGGCTTGCTGGCGAGCAGCATCAATCCAATGGCGATGGTCACGGCAGACATCATCACCAGCAAATGATCGGTCATACCCACCGCGGTGATCACCGAATCGAGCGAAAAGATGGCATCCAGAATAACAATCTGCGTCACAACCGCCCAAAAGCGCGCTCTTTTGCGTTGGCCATGCTGCTCCTGATCTCTGCCTTCTAACCGCTCATTGAGCTCTACCGTGGCCTTGAACAGCAGAAACAGCCCACCGATCACCATTATGATATCGCGCGCGCTAAAGGGCTGTTGAAACAGGGTAAAAAGCGGGGCGGTGAGAGAAACCAGCCAAGACATAGATGCCAGCAGCACCAAACGCATCAATAACGCGAGCGACAAGCCCACAACGCGGGCGCGATCTCTGAGTTTTTCGGGGAGTTTTTCCGCCAGAATGGCAATAAAGACAAGGTTATCAATACCTAATACCAGTTCCAACACCACAAGCGTTGCCAAACCGGCCCAGATAGTGGGATCAGCGATCCACTCCATATAAATTTTTTCACCTTCATCAACCAGAACCGATATAGGGTAGCAGCGCAGCCCACATTGAACCAGCATTTGTGGGGATATTGCCAGTCTGGCAGCATTTTCATAAAATCGTTGCAACTATAATTGCTTTATTTACAACTATTTAGCATTATAACTTGCTGATTTAAAATCGCTAACTTTCAAAAAACGGTATCTCGCCACGCGCAAGAGTGCTAGCATTTGTAAGGAATTATTAAATAAAACTGATTTGTTTAAAAAACACTCAAACATAAAAAGACATGTTATTTCTTAAGGTTATTGCGGTTTTGTTGCGCGGGCTAGGCCTAATCTGAAAATCTTTGTAAATCCACGAACTTCCTGTACAGAGTGAAATGTGCTCCATACTATAGTGGCGTGCGCGGCACTATAGGGTCCTTTTCTGAACGTTTCGCGGTTTTTTTGCTTGACTAGTCCGTAACAATAAATAAGTACCCAAGAATCATAATGTGGCCCACGGATGGTAGTCCGTATTTTAACAGCACGTTGGCGGCTATAAGCCAAGGGCGGTAGCGTGCCTGGTGCGAAGTAACTTCACGGTTGATGATGGTGCAAAAATGCAAGAAATTACGGTTATCTTTATAAGCGCTTTTATTGCGCTTTTTCTGGCAAGAAAAGCAGCAATAAAAGTAGGGTTAGTGGATAAACCGAACGCGCGCAAAAAACACCGTGGGCATATTCCTCTGGTGGGCGGCGTTTCTATTTATCTCTCCCTATGGATCCTCTACATCCTCCATTCTGAATGGCTACCTGATTTTTCCCTCTATATGGTCTGCGCCAGTGCGTTACTTTTCGTTGGTGTACTGGATGACCGCTTCGATCTCCCTGTTATGCCTCGTGTCTTTCTGCAAGCACTGGTGGCCAGCATCATGATGTATTCCGGGCTTCATCTCGCGAGCCTGGGTAACATTTTGTTTGGTTATGAATTGGTGCTGGGGTGGGCGGGCTATGCGGTGACGCTGCTCGCCGTCTGGGGCGCTATCAATGCGTTCAACATGGTCGATGGCATCGATGGCTTACTGGGCGCACTCTCTTGTGTCACGTTTGGTGCGCTGGCCGTGATGTTTTATCTGGACGGTGAGCATGAACTGGCGCAGTGGAGTTTATGCCTGTTAGCCGCATCCATTCCTTATATCCTTCTCAATCTCGGCATTCCATGGGGACAAAAATTTAAAGTCTTTATGGGCGATGCCGGCAGCACCTTGAT
Source organism: Symbiopectobacterium purcellii (assembly GCF_019797845.1). Taxonomy (NCBI): domain Bacteria; kingdom Pseudomonadati; phylum Pseudomonadota; class Gammaproteobacteria; order Enterobacterales; family Enterobacteriaceae; genus Symbiopectobacterium; species Symbiopectobacterium purcellii. The sequence goes on from NZ_CP081864.1 coordinate 1,433,647, forward strand.
TGGCTTTACGGTTATCTGGTTGCTGATTGTGGCTACGCAGGGGCATGACGCGGTAATTCGCCCAGTGACCGCCTTATGGTTTATCGCTGTACCCTTGATGGACATGGTCACCATCATGACGCGCCGCATTCGCCGTGGCGACAGCCCCTTCAAGCCTGACCGTGAGCATCTTCATCACATTTTATTGCGTGCGGGGCTGGGGCCGCGCCAAACCTTGTTAGCCATTGTTGGCGTGGCGTTTATCTTTGCGCTGGTAGGTATTATTGGCGAGCGTGCAGGAATCCGAGAGTCTGTTATGCTTAGCCTGTTTTTACTGGCATTCATCGGCTATTTCTGGTCAATTACCCGGGTATGGCGTTTGCTGACGTGGGCTCGCCGCGGTAGCGGTCAGTCAGAGCATTTGCGCAGCAACGTGAGCCAAACGCCACTGAACAAGTAAATTACCCGTTTTTACAGCCGTAACTCATTGAATCAATAGCACCCGAATTCTTTATTATAGAGGCAGAGGATCGGCGGCGACTTATAACTTATTAAAAGTGATGGTATAAACAGGATGATAGCTTACAAAAGAAAAGTGATACCGTTGATGGTATCTGCCTTATTGCTGAGCGGTTGTACCATTTTTCCTGGTTCGCATTTGACGACCAGCGGTAAAGAAGTCATCAAGCAGCAGGATGCAGATTTCAACATCAGTAAACTGGTCAACGTTTACCCGATGACGCCCTACCTGATTGAGAAAATGCGGACAAAACCGCTGGTAGCGCAGGCTAACTCCGCGTTGGATCGTGAACTGCAAAATTACGAATACTTGATCGGTGTAGGCGATGTGCTAATGATCACCGTGTGGGATCACCCTGAGCTGACAACCCCTGCGGGTACTTACCGCACTGCTGCGGACACGGGTAACTGGGTTCATTCTGACGGCACCATCTTTTACCCCTACATTGGTAAAGTGAAAGTCGCGGGCAAAACAGTCACTCAAGTGCGCGACGAGATAATGGGCCGTCTGGCACAATATATAGAGTCGCCACAGGTGGAAGTGAGTATCGCCGCATTCCGTTCACAGAAAGTGTATGTTTCTGGCGAAGTCGCAACCTCTGGGCAGCAGGCTGTAACTAATGTGCCGCTCACCATTCTGGATGCGATTAACAAAGCCGGTGGGCTGACAGAAAACGCCGACTGGCGCAACGTGGTGCTCACCCATAACGGGCAGGAAAAACGTATTTCCCTCCAGGCGCTGATGCAAAACGGTGACCTGTCTCAGAACCAACTTCTCTACCCTGGCGATATTCTTTATGTGCCGCGTAACGATGGCCTGAAGGTGTTTGTGATGGGGGAGGTGAAAAAGCAAAGCACCCTGAAAATGGACCGCAGCGGTATGACGCTCACCGAAGCGTTAGGTAACGCGGAAGGGATGGATCAGGCGATGTCTGATGCCACCGGTGTGTTTGTTATCCGCCCACTGCGCGGTACGCAAGGTCCAAAACTGGCCGATATTTATCAGCTCAACACCGCTGATGCCACCGCGTTGGTGATGGGGACCGAGTTCCAGCTACAGCCTTATGATGTGGTGTACGTGACCACCGCACCGATTGTGCGTTGGAACCGCGTCGTGTCACAACTGGTGCCGACCATCTCCGGCTTCAATGACCTTACCGAAAGCGCGTTGCGTATTCGTACCTGGCCGTAACCGTTCACTGATACGCGAAGAACGTCATGTTTGATTCCATCTTAGTCGTATGTGTAGGCAATATTTGCCGCTCCCCGACCGGGGAGCGGTTACTAAAACAGTTGTTGCCGAATAAAAGAATTGCTTCTGCGGGACTGGGGGCACTGGTTGAGCATGCCGCAGATAACACCGCCAGTGATGTGGCCAGTGCGCACGGCCTTTCACTGGAAGGCCACTCCGCCCAGCAACTCACTAAATCTCTTTGCAGAGAATATGACCTGATTTTGGTGATGGAAAAGGGCCACATCGATGCCGTGGGGCGCATGGCACCGGAAGTGCGTGGCAAAACAATGTTGTTTGGCCACTGGCTGAACCAGCGAGAAATTGCTGACCCTTATCGCAAAAGCCGTGAGGCTTTTGAATTTGTTTATTTGCAACTAGAGCAGTCGGCCCAAAAATGGGCGCAGGCTTTAAATCGATAATTTTCAGAGAAACCGATGGCAGAGAAAAATTCAGTGAAAACATCTGAAACTGATCGTTCAGATGAGATTGATTTGGGGCGATTCCTTGGAACCCTGCTAGATAATCGTTGGTTAATCATTGGTGTAACGGCGTTGTTTACCATTGTGGGTATTGCTTATGCCATGCTGGCGACGCCGATTTATAAAGCGGATGCGCTGATTCAGGTGGAGCAAAGCGGCGGTGATTCTTTGATCAAAGATATTTCCAGCATGTTGCCGGATGCCAAGCCACAATCAGCTGCTGAAATTGAGCTGATTAAATCGCGGATGGTGATGGGGAAAACCGTTACTGATCTGACGCTGGATATTGATGTGCGTCAGAAATACTTCCCTGTTATTGGTCGAGGCATTGCGCGGTTAACCGATGCTGAACCGGGTAAAATCGCTGTTTCACGTTTGGATGTACCCGAAAGTTGGCAAGATGAAGTGATTACGCTAGAGGTACTCGATAACCAAAACTATCGTATATCTGGTGGTGATACACTCAACTTTGATGGCAAAGTTGGTCAAGTAGAAAGTCATAACAGTATTGAAATACTGGTTAGTGATATTGCAGCTGAAAAGGGTACGGTTTTTCGAGTGAGAAAGCTGAATCCTTTAACGGTCATTAATAATTTGTTGGACGACTTTACCGTCGCAGACAAAGGGAAAGACACTGGAGTTTTAGGGCTAAGTTTGGAAGGTACAGATCCGGCGTTAACCACTAAAATTTTGAACAGTATTAGCCAAAACTATTTGCAGCAGAATGTAGAGCGCAAATCAGAAGAAGCGTCACGCAGCCTTGAGTTTTTAAAAGAGCAATTGCCAAATATCCGCGGTCAGTTGAATGATGCAGAAAATAAATTAAATACCTTCCGTCAGCAGAATGACTCAGTAGATTTATCTTTGGAAGCTAAAGCTGTATTAGACACCATGGTGTCTGTTGAATCTCAGCTTAATGAGTTGACGTTCAAAGAAGCTGAAATATCCAAGTTATATACTCGGGAACACCCTGCTTATCGTGCTTTGATGGAAAAACGTAAAACGTTGCAACAAGAACGCGATAAAATTAATAAGCGGGTAGGGGCAATGCCAAAGACGCAGCAAGAAGTTTTGCGTTTAACTCGCGATGTTCAATCTGGACAAGATGTTTATATGCAACTGCTGAATAAGCAGCAAGAGTTAAGTATTAATAAAGTCAGCACCGTTGGCAATGTCCGTATCATCGACAAAGCAGTTGTTCAGCCTAAACCTGTTAAACCTAAAAAAACGTTAATTGTTCTATTAGCTATGGTTTTAGGTGGAATGATATCGACAGCATTTGTCATATTGAAAACTCTTTTACATAAAGGTATTGAAAGTCCGGAGCAATTAGAAGAATTGGGTATTAATGTGTATGCTAGCGTGCCGCTTTCTGAATGGCAGCAGAAGAAAGATAAAGCGCTGCTGGCGAAAGGCAAGAAAAGCAACACACGTTCTACAGAATTGTTGGCACTCGGGAACCCCGCTGACTTAGCCATTGAGGCCATCCGAAGTCTACGTACTAGCTTGCACTTTGCGATGATGGAAGCCAAAAACAATGTGCTAATGATCTCGGGCGCGAGTCCCTCAATTGGTAAGACCTTTATTAGCGCTAACCTTGGTGCCGTGATCGCACAAGCAGGGCAGCGTGTGCTGATTGTTGACTGTGATATGCGCAAAGGTTATGCCCATGAGTTGATGGGCTCACATAGTAATAATGGTCTTTCAGACATTCTTTCTGGACAGATGCAGATCAAAGATGCGGTAAGTAAAACCCATATGGAGGGGATGGATTTTATCCCGCGAGGTCAGGTGCCGCCTAATCCTTCTGAGTTGTTGATGCATAGCCGCTTCGCTGAGTTTATTAAGTGGACTGCAGAGAATTACGATTTGGTGTTGTTGGATACTCCTCCTATTCTGGCCGTGACAGATGCCGCGATTATTAGTCGGCATGCAGGTACATCTTTACTTGTAGCTCGTTTTGAAATGAATACAGTTAAAGAGATTGAAGTGAGTATGCGTCGTTTTGAACAGAATGGTACTGAGATTAAAGGTGTGATTCTTAACAAGATTGATAAGCGTGCTGCTGGTTATTATGGGTATGGTAATTATCATTATTATACTTATGAGTACAAAACAGATAAATAGTTATTCATTCCATCCTTTATCTGTTTTAACAGATGAAGGATGGTCATTATATTGGATTAAAATTCATGAAATCTAAAAGAATAGGGATTATTTGTTACCCCGGTTTGGAATTGGATAAGATAATCGCAGCATGCAAAGATGAACATCTCGATTATAAAATTATAGATTTTTTTTCGACGGACTGGTTAGAACAATGCACTCCTGATATTCAGGGCTACCTTGTGCGACCGCCTTGTATTTATCAGGAACATAAAAGTATTTTTGATGAAAGAGTGTATTATATAAATCATGTTCTGAAGAAAAAAACATATCCATCTTTTTCCGAAATATATACTTATGAAAACAAAAGAAATATGCACCTTTTTTTAAGTGGTTATAATATACCGCATGCTAAAACAGTGGTTTTTTTAGATAAAAAGAATGCATTAAACCATTCAAAAGAAATTAATTATCCCGTGATATATAAGAGTAACATCGGTGCGGGTGGTTCCGTAGTTAAGGTAATAGAAAACAAGCGGCAGTTTGAAAATATTGCCCATTCCATCTTTGGTCGATTATCACCAGAGCTAAGTATTGGTTGGTTTCCTTATATAAAGTATAAAAATATACCATTACCTCGATTAGGTCGTGCTACGAAACACTATATGCTAATCCAAGAGTTCTTAAAGATTAAATGGGAGTGGAGAATGATTAGGATTGGTAATAGTTATTTTGGGCATCAAAAATTATTAGGTGATAATGGGTTTGCTAGTGGCTCTGAACTTGTTGGGTGGGAAATGCCTAGCAATGAACTTTTAGCATTATTACACAATACTACAGAAAATATGAATATGCGCTGTATGGTTTTAGATATATTTGAAACGGAAAATGGTGAGTATTTTGTCAATGAAATGCAAAGTATAATCGGCGCATATAGACCATATCAGATGAAAGTGAATGGTGTCCCTGGGCGGTATATTTATAAAGATAATTCTTTTGTATTTGAAGAAGGAATCCATTGTCAAAATGCATGCTGGAATCTTAGGGTTAAAGACTTTTCGGATATTTTAGACGCTGAGGGATAATATGGGGAATTTTATTGGAGTTTTTGGTACGTCAAGTAAAAAATTTGAAAATAGAATTCCATTACACCCTGCTTTATTCTCTAGTATTCCTGGTTCTGTAAAAAAAAATTTAATTTTCGAGTCTGGATATGGTGAGAAATTTGGTATAACAGATGATTTTTTTAGTGAACACTTTGCTGGTGTTGCTACGAGAGAACAACTCTTTTCTGAATCAGATGTTTTTTTGCTCCCCAAACCTGAACTAGATGATTTTAAGTTTTTCTCTGAAGGGAAAATTCTTTGGGGATGGGCTCATTGCGTTCAGGGTGTTGAAATTACTAGTGCGGCTATTGCAAGTGGAATGACTATAATTGCCTGGGAAGCTATGTATGGAGGAAAAGATCACACTCACATTTTTTATAGGAATAATGAACTAGCTGGTTATGCTGCAGTACAGCATATGATGATGCTGACTGGGAAAACTGGCTATTTTGGTAAAAACCTTAAGGCGGCTGTTCTCGGGTTTGGTGCAACAGCTAGAGGTGCTATAAATAGTTTGAGATCTTTAGGTATTAATGAAGTGACGGTATATAGTAATCGTCCAAGTTATTTAATAAATGCGCCTATCGAAAATGTATCATACTTCAGAATTATCAGAGAGCAGGGTAAATCAATTTTATTAGAAAATCAAAATGGCAAGTTTGAGAGCTCTTCATCAGTTTTATCTGATTTCGATATCATTGTTAATTGTGTGCTCCAAGATACAATGAATCCGATGGTGTTTATAACTGAAGCTGACTTGATAAGATTTAAAAGACATGTGGATATCATTGATATAAGCTGTGATAAAGGTATGGGATTCTCCTTTGCACAACCAACATCATTTGCTGAACCAGTATTGAAAATTGCTAATTTGGTTCGCTACTACTGTGTTGACCATACACCAACGTTATATTGGGATTCTGCATCCTATGAGATAACGAAGTCTATTTTGGACTTCTTACCTGATTTAGTGCACAACAGTTGGATGTCGAACTCTATATTGTCTGATGCAGTCGAAATACACAATGGACATATCAAAAATGAAAAAATCATTTCATTTCAAGAAAGAGCTAACAAATACCCTCACAAACTAAAATATGAATAAAAAATCAATTATTAAAAATATAATTAGCTTCGGCATTGTAGATTTTATTGGTGTTGCTATACCAATTATTACTATGCCGATTCTAACTAGAAGCATTGGCCTAGAACTGTATGGTGTTTATCTTTTATTCACTACGATTTTGACGTTTGGTTTCACTGTCATTGATTATGTAGTGCATTATGTTGGCGTTAGATCTGTTGCAAAAACAAGTGAAAATAAAAAAAAGACAATATTAAAATACATCAATTTTCAACAGATAAGATTGATTTTGTTGATGGTATATATACTTTGTGTAGCTGCTTATTGCTCTATATACCAAAGGGCTTATTTTTATCTCTTTGTAGGTAACGGCGCAATATATTTACTAGGATATTTTTTTAGTAGTCCATGGTTTTTCCAAGCGATTAACAAAGTCTCATTACTGGCAATAAGTTCTCTCATATCAAGATTATGTAGTTTGGTGTTTATACTTTTTTTTATTAAAAATGAAAGTGATTTTTTTGTACTGTTCTATGTATCCTCTGTTCCTGTATTGATAGCAGGACTAGGAATGCGATATTTACTATTCTGTAATTATGGAATAGGCATCATGGGTCGGTTTAAACTTCATACGATATTATCCTATTTTAAAAATGGGTATGGTGTATTTATTGGTATTCTTGCACCAAATTTCTACAATGCAATACCCGTAATGTATTTGGCTGGTGTCAGTAATCAACAGGAGTTCGCTAAATTTGCGATTGCTATGCGAGTATGTGGTTTGATATATATAATCCAAAATGTTTACTCTAAAGCAATATATCCTTTTCTTTCTAGAAGTAAGATCAATTACGTAAAAACTTTATTGCTGGTGAATGGTTTTTTTTCATGTTCGGTGGCCATTTTTTTAGCATTGTTTGGTCAAAACATATTAGAATTTATATTGAATATAGATTACTCTGATGGTGGCTTTTATCTTAATACGTTATTAATTAGCATGATATTTGTAGGGGCAGCTAATTCATACAGTCAGGGGTTCTTCTTGCCAAGAGGTTTTGATTATATATTTAGAGATGTATCAGTGATTGTTTCGAGTATATCAGGAATTAGTTGTTTTTTTCTAATATATCTTTATGGGGTTATAGGTGCTGTCGGTGGGATATTTTTTGCTAGATTACTTTTTTTTATTTTTTATGGTTTTAACTATTTTAAACTTACAAATAGATTCATTTAGTTTTTTTGAATTTCGTCATAAGTATTTTTGAGAATTCAACATAGGCGCATATTAATGGGATTTTTTGTTTGTATCGTCGTTTTGTGGCTTATATCTATGGGGGATTAGCAAAGTCACGATTCGAGGCTGGGTGGCTAAATTATGTATATACGCGCCACCATTCCTAATTTATTTTGCTACCGCTGCATTACAATTTAATGTTGGCTCAGATTACACATCCTACATTTATATTTATGAAAACCCCTTTTTTTTAGGGAAGTATTTAAATGCAGGCGAATATTTTTCCTACTTAATAAATGTTTTTTTTAGGGTGGTTTAAAGCGTCTTCTCAATTTGTTTTTGTCATTATTCATTGATTCAAACTATTTTTCTATTCTATTAGATATCCACCTTGAAGGGAAAAGGGTATACGGTCTAGTTTTTTTTGTGTTTTTTATACTGTTAGCAATATTTACAACAATCAATTAAATGGATTGAGACAGTATACCGCTCTAATCATCTTTCCTATAATTACAAATTTTATTTGTGAAAGAAAAAATATTAAGGAGATTGTATTAATACTTTTCCCCATGACATTTTATTTGACTGCTGTATTATTTTTTATCGCATACTCACTTAGATACATCAGTGCTATTTTGAGTGAAAATATTTTTTGCTATTTTTATTATTAGTGCCCCAGTTTATTATTTTGGTGGGGAATATATAAAGCCATTTATGTCACTCATGGGCGGTAGTTATTCATTTTACGAAGATAGTGAGTATTTTGACGGTGTTGATTTTAACGTGATTATCACTAAGATATACTACTTACCAGCAATTCTATTATTTTACTTTGTCTATGCTAAAGATAATATTTTGTCGATTCAGTATGATAATTATTTTAAAATGTGTGTTTTTATATTCACAGTTATTTAACGGTCGTTTTTTTAATGTTATACGTTGGTTTGTTAGGGAGAGTTTCAGCATATTTCGTTTTCTTTTATGCATTCCCTTTTTATTATTTATTTTTTTATTTTAACGATAGACATAAATCGGTTATTGCTCGACTGGTTTCACTTTATGCTATTATTCCTTATATAGCTAAAGTAACCTTCCTCGCAAAAGCAGAATTTTTATATAAAAGTTACATATTTAATTGATATTATATTTACATAGAGACCTTTTCAATAATGAAGATTGCTATTTTCATACCTAATTTTTTACAAGGTGGTGCAGAAACTGTTATGGTTAATATTGCTAACTACATGGCAGATATGGGGCATCAAATCGATTTAATTGTCGCTGAAAATCGTGGGCCTTTAAAAGATATAGTTTCTGAAAAAATCAATATTAATAATTTAAATTGTGGTAGGGTTATATTTTCTCTACCTAAGCTTGTTTTTTATTTTTTAAATAAAAAACCTGATGTTTTCTTTTCAACGTTGAAAGAAAATAATGTTGTTGCTATTTTAGCTAGTATTATTTCGCTATCCAAGGCTAAAGTGGTTATTCGAGAAGCTAACACACTAAGTGAAGAGTTTTCTAGAGAGTCGAAATTGTTACAAAAAATTAAACTCTTTCTCGTTAAGTTTTTGTATCCCCGGGCAGATAGAGTTGTGGCTTTATCATTTCATATGAAAAATGATATTGATAACTTTCTTGCTATAGATTCAAAAAAAATAAAGGTTATCTATAATCCCGTAAATATTGAACGACTAGATGAGCTAAGTAAAGTTGATTGTATTAAAGGCAATCCTATATTAAATCCAGCAGTGAAAAACATAGTGTCTGTTGCTCGATTATATAAATCTAAGGGATACGATACAATTCTACATGCATTGAGCTTGTTAAAGAAAAAGGGTCATCAATTTCATTTTTATGCAGTTGGTGATGGTCCTGAGAACGAAGACCTTGTGCGTTTGACTGATGAATTACAATTATCAGATTGTGTTTCTTTTTTAGGATTTAAAAAAAATCCCTTTTCTATTTTAAGTAACGCGGACTGCTTTGTGTTAGCCTCACATTACGAGGGAATGCCAAATAGTCTTTTGCAAGCAATGGCTTTAAATATTCCAATTATATGCTCTGATAGTCCTGGTGCTTCATCCGAGGTCTTAGAAAGAGGAAAATTTGGATATCTTTTCCCTGTAAATGATTATGAGTGCTTATCAAAATTATTAGATAAGTTGTTTAGTAATGATAAAGCAAAGGTAGATACTCGGACTATAATTATTAAAAATCATAATGCAGATAGAATTATGCAGGAATACACAACAACTTTGACTTCTTGGGATTGATATAAAATGGAAATTAAATCACTTGAAATATTAATATCAACCTTAAATGATGGGGTGTTTAATATTAAATTAAACAAAGAGTACGATGTACTCATTGTTCACCAAATAACCAATGGGAAAATGACTGATTATGAAAGTTATTATAATCAAAATATCGCTAGTGAGCGAGTAAGGTATATTCAAAGTAATACCATAGGTCTTTCAAAAAGTAGAAATATAGCATTAAAAAACTCTTGTGGTAAATACTTATGGATCATGGATGATGATGTCGAAGTGTTGGATAATCTTGAAGATAGAATTGTTGAATGCTTCGAATCTAATCATTGCGATATTGTTATATTAAATCATTTTTTTAGCAACCAAGAAATAATTGATACTAGAGAGAAACAATTTCATCACAATAAAATTTCTGCTGCTGGCATCTGTTCCATTGATATATGTATGAGGCGAGAAGTTAATAAAAGTATTTTCTTTGACGAGAATTTTGGTCTTGGAACTTCGCTTCCTTCCGGTGAGGAATATATATTTATAACTGATGCGTTAGATAATGGTTATAAGGTTTATCAAAGCAATATTCTGTCATCAACACATCCTGAGATTTCTTCCGGCTTAGATTTTTTTAGTACATCAAATAAAGTAAGGGCAAAAAAAGCCATGTTCAAACGTGTGTTTAAAAGAATTGGAAGTGTTATGATGTTTTGCTTTTTTATAAAGAAAATCCCTTTGTTAATAAAAAAAAGAAAGGTGCTTTTCTTTGCTTACAATGCATTTATAAAATAACTTCTCAATAACCGATATCTAGGGGAAAGATATTATGACTGTTTTAATTACTGGGGGGGCTGGGTTTATTGGCTCGCATACAGCTTTAGCATTGTTGGAAAGGGGGTATGACATTGTTGTTTTGGATAATTTTACAAATTCTAGTCATAAATCTCTTACACGAGTAAAGACTATTACCGGTATAAATTTTGATGTACATGAAGGTGATGTTAGAGATAAAAATAAATTGCGTGATATATTCAGTCGTTATGCAATTTCAGATGTGATTCATTTTGCAGGGTTAAAGTCGGTTAGTGAATCAATAAAGAATCCTCTAGAATATTATGATGTAAATGTGGTTGGTGTGTTATGTCTTCTTGAAGAAATGAAATTAGCACATGTTAAAAGTATAATATTCAGCTCTTCTGCAACGGTTTATGGACTTCCTAGTAATATCCCATTGAATGAATGTGAATCGACGGGGAATACACTAAATCCTTACGGAACATCTAAATATATTTCTGAAAGAATTCTGAAAGATTTATCATTATCCCATCCTGATTTCAATGTTACTATATTACGTTATTTTAACCCTGTAGGCGCTCATCCATCTGGTTTAATTGGCGAAGATCCACATGGAGTACCAACTAATTTGCTTCCGTATATAACACAGGTTGCAATAGGTAATCTTGAACAGTTATCAGTATATGGAAATGATTATCCCACTAAAGATGGTACGGGTGTTAGAGATTACATACATGTTATGGATTTGGCTTCAGGACATATTGCAGCTATAGAGAATAAGCAACGCAATCTTTATAATGTATATAATCTTGGTACTGGGAAAGGTTTTTCGGTATTAGATATTATAAATTCATTTAAAAAAGTCACTGGTATTAAGATTAATTATAAATTCGAACCTAGACGTCCCGGAGATGCTCCAGAATGCTGGGCAGATCCTTCATTAGCCAAATCTGAATTAGATTGGGTGGCTACGCGAGATTTAGAAGAGATGATTCGAGATAGTTGGAATTGGCAAACACTTAATCCGAATGGATATGAATGTAATTATTAGAACGGCATTCATGATACCTTATTTTTGCTGAATTATTTACATTGGGGTTTACATGTCTTTAGTCAGTGTAATTATGCCTGCTCATAATGCTGATGCCACAATAGCTGAGTCCATAGAGTCCGTTTTAAATCAATCTTTTCCTGATTTTGAGTTGATTATATGTGATGATGGTTCTACTGATAATACAAACGCAATAATTAAGAAGTATTCAGATATTGATAAAAGAATTATTTTAATTGAGAGTTTTATGTCTCGAGGTGCTGCTGAAACAAGAAATTTGTGTATTTTAAAGTCAAGGTTCAAATTTATATGTTTTCTTGACAGCGATGACCTTTGGGAAAAAGATAAGTTGGCTTCTCAAGTATCTTTTATGCAAGAAAATAACCTGGCTATGACCCATGGTAAATATAAAATGTTTGATGGTGGTGGACTTAATAAAAAAATAATCCCGCCTAAAGTAATATCGTATTCAGACTTACTCAGGAAATGTGATATTGGATGTCTTACGGTAATGTTAGATTCTGAAAAAATAGATTCTATACGTTTTCCTAATGTTGTTAAAGAGGATTATGCTTTATGGTTGCTAATCATGAGGAATGGTTTTTCTTCATATTTGTATCCAGGGTGTGAAGCATATTATAGAAGACGGGCCGGATCAGTATCTTCATCAAAAATAAAGGAAATTAAAAAGCAATTGCATGTGCTTAAATATGTTGCGGATATATCATTTTCTAAACGATGTTTTTATATACTTACATATTGCGTTAATGGTTGCATTAAGCATTTTTACCACTAGTTTCATATGTTGTTTTTGTATGCCATGATTAAGGTTCAATGTTAATATGAATGTGCTCATTACTGGGTCTGCTGGGTTCATAGGTTTTTTCCTTGCGAAAAAACTTCTTTCTAATAATGAACGTATTTTAGGCGTCGATAACTTAAACGATTACTATGATGTGTCATTAAAAAAAGCTCGTTTGGTCGAGTTAGATAGTTATGATAATTTTAAATTTCTTAATATCAATCTTTGTGATAAGGCATCCCTTATTAAGTTGTTTAGTGAGTCGTGTTTCGATTGTGTCATAAATCTAGCTGCCCAAGCTGGCGTTAGGTACTCAATCGAAAATCCATCAGCCTATGCTGATAGTAATCTTATCGGTTTCTTAAATGTGCTTGAATGCTGCCGTCAATTTAAAATACAACATCTTATATATGCATCATCAAGCTCCGTATATGGCTTGAACAGTAAAACGCCTTTTTCAACTAACGATTCTGTTGATCACCCGGTTTCACTTTACGCTGCAACAAAAAAAGCCAATGAATTAATGGCTCACTCTTATTCCCATTTGTACAACATTCCTACCACAGGCCTGCGTTTCTTCACTGTTTATGGCCCGTGGGGACGCCCTGATATGGCGTTGTTTAAATTTACACAAAAAATATTTAATAATGAACTCATAGATATCTATAACAATGGCAATTTGAGCCGGGATTTCACGTACATAGATGATATTGTCGAAGGCATTATCCGTTTAATTGATGTTGTCCCTGAACGTAATGACCACTGGACACCTGAGTCAGGAAGCCCTGCAACCAGCTCAGCCCCATATCGTATCTACAATATTGGCAATGGCAGTCCAGTAAAACTGATGGATTTTGTTACAGCGCTAGAAAAAGCGTTGGGAATGGAAGCTAAGAAGAATTTTCTACCTATGCAACCAGGTGATGTCTACCAAACGTGGGCTGATACCGAAGATCTTTTTAAAGTAACAGGCTATCAACCGAAAGTGAATGTTGAAGAGGGTGTTGCCAGGTTTGTTGAATGGTATCGAAAATTTTATAACTGCTGATCACTTATCGAATAATGATAGAAAAGATAATCATGAATTTTAACGGTTAGAATAATGAAAATAGCAATTGCAGGTACAGGGTATGTAGGCCTTTCAAATGCCATGTTGTTGTCTCAATGTCATCAGGTTGTTGCATTGGATGTTGTGGCAGAGAAAATTACGTTATTAAATAATAAACAGTCACCTATTGTTGATAATGAAATCGAGCAATTTCTAAGTAAAAAAGAGCTTGATTTTTTAGCTACACTTGATAAGCAAGAAGCGTACTTGGGCGCTGATTTCATCATTATTGCTACTCCAACTGACTATGATCCTAAATCTAATTATTTTAACACGCAGTCAGTTGAATCAATAATTCGTGATGTTTTGGCAATTAATCCAGATGCTGTAATGATAATTAAATCTACAGTTCCTGTTGGCTTTACCAAATCAGTAAAAGAAAAATACGCGACAGACAACATCATTTTCTCCCCCGAGTTCTTACGTGAAGGTAAAGCACTCCACGATAATCTGTACCCATCGCGTATCGTTGTAGGAGAACGTTCAGCGCGGGCAGAGCAGTTCGCTAACTTGTTGCTTGAAGGTGCAATCAAAAAAGATGTGCCGGTTTTATTCACAGATTCAACAGAAGCAGAAGCCATCAAGCTGTTTTCTAATACCTATCTGGCAATGCGTGTTGCTTATTTTAACGAGCTGGATAGCTATGCCCAGATGAATGGTTTGGATAGCAAACAAATAATTGATGGCGTAGGGTTAGATCCGCGTATCGGCAGTCATTACAACAACCCGTCTTTTGGCTACGGTGGTTATTGCCTGCCTAAAGACACTAAGCAGCTGCTTGCTAACTATGCCAGCGTGCCTAATAGCCTGATTAGCGCGATTGTTGACGCAAACCGTACTCGCAAAGATTTCATCGCTGATTCCATTATCGACCGTGACCCCAAAGTGGTGGGAGTTTACCGCTTGGTGATGAAGGCTGGCTCAGATAATTTCCGTGCGTCCGCCATTCAAGGCGTGATGAAACGTATTAAAGCTAAAGGCATCGAAGTTGTTGTTTATGAGCCAGTCCTTCAGGAAGACACATTCTTCCGTTCTCGTGTTGTCCGCGATCTTGATGCGTTCAAAGAAATGGCAGATGTGATTATTTCTAACCGTATGGCACCGGAATTGGCGGATGTTGCGGATAAAGTGTATACCCGCGATCTGTTCGGTTTAGATTGATTAAGTCTACAAATGAAGTGGAGATTTGCGAATACGCATTCATTTACTGAAGCAGTAAACCCCTTGCCACTCACCGCCGAAGGCGATATCGTTAATTTGTACCTACAAAATTAGGTGCCAGGATTGAAATCCTGCCTGACGGTACCGAGCGCGTTTGCGTTTTTTTGTGTCGCGCGTTTAGCTGCCCTTCTGGGGGGGGAATTGGCGAGGGGCATCGCAAGATGCATCGGTGTCAGTGTGGCCGGTAGTTCCAACCCCGTCCGGTTCTGTAAGCACACCGGTTTTAGTTCCACTCACTTTGTGAGATTTCCGGTTTTTCTGTCATCAGCCGGTATTCTTCCTGCGTCAGGTTATTCAGGGAATCAAGAGGCCGCTCGCTGTTATATTCCGTCTGTGATTTCTGTGACCACCCGCTGCGCTGGAAGATTCAGATCGATTTCTATTCCGAGAGCAATGAATGGTTCGGTTTACCTGGATACTTACAGCAGCTTTAGGCGGTGAATTGAGTATTGCCGTGCGAAAGAATTTCCTTTCATCTTTAAGCAAATGGCTTTTGATAGCGTTTTCGTCGTAGAAATGCTTATGCTAAAAACACCGGATGCATTGCTATTGTATCTGGTGCTAACCATTTTTAAGCGGTATTGGCAAGAATCTCAGATCGTTTTATTCAGTGCACCTTGCCAGTCAGATAACGTAATGCCTAACGCTTTGATTTTGTCCCCTGCCAGTGTTGAATAGGCAGGTCGGTGTGCCGGAGTGGGGTACTGCGCTGTGGTGATCGGTGTAAGCGTCGGTGCTTTACTCAACACTGCTTTCTGCACCGCCACCGTAAATATCGCCTGAGCAAACTCAAACCAGCTCACTTCTTTATCACCGGCGTAGTGATAAATCCCACCCGCAGCCTGTTGGTGTAACAGTGCAATAATCGCCTGTGCGATATCGCCCGCGTAAGTGGGACAACCGCGCTGGTCGTCAACGATGCTCAGCGCATCCCGCTCTTTGCCTAACCGCAGCATGGTTTTCACAAAGTTATTGCCATATTCGCTAAACACCCAAGCTGTGCGCACGATAATCGCGTCAGGTGCAGTTGCGCTAACGGTGTGCTCCCCCGCCAGTTTGGTCCTGCCATACACGCTGAGCGGGTTGGTTGGGCTCTCTTCAGTGTAAGGCGCGTTGGCGTTGCCATCGAAAACGTAATCGGTTGAAACGTGCACCAAACGAATGCCGTATTGGGCCGCCACACTTGCCAGATTAGCGGGGCCTGTGGCGTTAATGCGTTCCGCCAATTCCACGTCGCTTTCTGCATTATCCACTGCCGTATAAGCCGCTGCATTAACAATAGCATCCGGTTTGAAAGTACTCACGGCTGTTGTAACTTGAGCCAGATCGGTAATATCCAATTCTGCAGAATCGGTAGCAAGAATTTGCCAATCAGCAGGCAACCTATCCTGAAAGCAGCGCCCAAGCTGGCCGTTTGCGCCGGTCAATAGCACTTTCATCAATCCAGCTCCTTGAAGCGTTTGCCGAGTTTATCCTTCTCTGAAAGCAGCGGTGATTCCAGCGGCCATTCAATGCCCAAAACCGGGTCGTTCCACAGTAAGCAGCCTTCATCGGAGGGTTGATAATATTCCGTGCATTTATATTCAAAATCCGCAACGTCAGAGAGCACGGCAAAACCGTGCGCCAACCCTGGCGGCAGCCAAAATTGGGTCTTATTATCTTCAGTTAACAGCACGCCAAACCATTTGCCATAGCTGGGGGAATCACGGCGAATATCTACCGCAACATCATACACTTCACCGCGCACCACTCGCACCAACTTGCCTTGCGGGCGAGTTTTCTGGAAATGCAGTCCACGCAATACGCCTTTGCTGGAACGCGAGTGGTTATCTTGCACGAAATCCAGATCGATATTCAGCATCTGCTGATAACGATTTTTCTCAAACGTCTCTAAAAAAAATCCGCGCGCATCACCAAAAACCTTGGGTTGAATCACTTTTGCGCCATAAATGGGGGTATCGATCACTTGCATAGTGTTTGTTCAATAATGGTAAGGTTAGCTAAATTTGTGCACCAGATATTCCTGGCTTATGCCGAGGACGGTAAGTATCACGTTTGCTGAGCATAAAGACATTAGCATTTCACGAACGTTGTGACATGTTATCGGCTTACTAACGCGTTTCTTCAACCAGTCGCGCCAGATACTGCCCATATTGTGTTTTGCTCAGTAATTGGGCTTCTTTTGCTACTTGTTCACGCGAGATCCAGCCTTTACGGAAGGCAATTTCTTCCAGACAGGCGACTTTCATTCCCTGACGTTTTTCAATGGTATGAATAAACTGTGAGGCTTCAATCAGGCTATCATGGGTGCCGGTATCCAGCCAGGCAAAACCCCGGCCTAACAACTCTACGTTGAGCGTGCCTTGCTCCAGATACATCTGGTTCAGTGTAGTAATTTCCAATTCACCGCGTGCGGAAGGCTTAACCTGCTTAGCCATTTCCACCACATTGTTGTCATAAAAATAGAGCCCGGTCACCGCCCAGCTAGATTTAGGTTTGAGCGGTTTCTCTTCAATCGACAGGGCTTTAAAATCGGCATCAAATTCCACCACGCCAAAACGCTCTGGGTCGGTTACCTGATAACCAAATACTGTTGCGCCTTGTTCCTGCGCCACTGCACTTTCCAGCTTTTTACCAAAGCTCTGACCAAAATAGATATTGTCACCTAAAATCAATGCACAGCGCTCACCGTTGATAAACTCTTCACCGATAATGAACGCTTGAGCCAGTCCATCAGGGCTCGGTTGCTCTGCATAGCTGAGGCTGATACCAAAGTGGCTGCCATCGCCTAATAGGCGCTGGAACGAAGGAAGGTCTTCGGGGGTGCTGATAATCAAGATATCCTGAATGCCTGCTAACATCAGCACAGAGATCGGGTAATACACCATGGGCTTGTCATAGATAGGCAGCAGTTGCTTCGATATGCCACGGGTGATGGGGTAAAGTCTTGTGCCAGAACCACCTGCCAATACGATGCCTTTCATTGTTTTAACCTTTGCTGTGGATACTTGAAGTAGCAGGTTGTCATCATACAATATCGATGCAGAATTGTCTGATCTATCAGAAATCTGAAGTCACCAAGATCGCTTTGTGGCCAATTGGGTGTAACCTTATTCTCACCGCCGCGTTATGATGGCAGAAAAATGACAACGGATAACAAGAGAGTTAATGCATGGCAACAACATTGAAAGCGATTATCCCCGTCGCCGGGTTAGGTATGAACCTGCTGCCGGTAACAAAAGCAATCCCAAAAGAGATGCTGCCGTTGGTGGATCGTCCGGTAATCGAGAAAATCGTTAACGAGTGCGTCAATGCGGGTATCAAAGAGATTGTGCTGGTTACGCACGCCTCAAAAAACGCTATTGAAAACCATTTTGATACCTCTTTCGAGCTGGAATCGTTGCTGGAAGAGCGGCAAAAACGCCAACTGCTGGCCGATGTACAAGCCATCTGTCCTAAGGGCGTGACTATTATGAATGTGCGTCAGGGCGAAACGCTGGGGCTGGGTCATGCCATCAACTGCGCGCGTCCCATCGTTGGGGATAATCCGTTTGTGGTGGTGTTGCCGGATGTGGTGATGGATGAAGCCAGTGCCGATCAGAGTAAAGAGAATCTGGCACAGTTGATTGCGCGTTTTGAAGCAACGGGCCACAGCCAGGTGCTGGTGAAACATCGTCCTTATGAAGTGCTGCCGGAGTACTCAGTGGTGGAATGCGCTAAGCCATTGAACCACGCAGGTGACGCAGCCGTTATCACTTCCATGATTGAAAAACCGGAAGTGCCGCCGGAAGAAGGGTCAGATTTGTCAGCGGTCGGGCGTTATGTGCTGTCTGCGGATGCCTGGTCTATTTTGGAAAAAACCTCCGCAGGTGCTTGGGGCCGTATTCAACTGACCGATGCCATCGCTGAGCTGATTGAGCAAAACCATCAGGTGGATGCAGTGCAGATGGCGGGCCGCAGCTTTAACTGTGGGCGTAAGCTCGGTTATATGCAGGCATTTGTCGCTTATGGTCTGCGTAATCCTGAGTTTGGTGATGCGTTTAAAGTCAGCATTAAAGAATTGCTGAATAAATAATTAGCATTGATCCCCTGTTAAGCCCTGCCACCGTGCAGGGCTTTTCTCTTCTTTAGACCTATCACTATCCACATGCCTTAAGCTGAGTTACCATATCCGCCTGCTTTTGCGTTGTCTGTCGTCGTCGTGATACAGGCAGGTTATCCTTCAGACAGGAGTTGCTTTAATGTCC
Source organism: Symbiopectobacterium purcellii (assembly GCF_019797845.1). Classification (NCBI taxonomy): domain Bacteria; kingdom Pseudomonadati; phylum Pseudomonadota; class Gammaproteobacteria; order Enterobacterales; family Enterobacteriaceae; genus Symbiopectobacterium; species Symbiopectobacterium purcellii. The sequence continues at coordinate 1,452,876 of NZ_CP081864.1, forward strand.
AAACAGCAAATTGGCGTGGTGGGTATGGCGGTGATGGGGCGTAATCTGGCGCTTAACATCGAAAGTCGTGGTTACACCGTGTCCATTTTCAACCGCTCTCGTGAAAAAACCGAGGAAGTGGTGGCCGAAAATCCCGGCAAAAAACTGGTGCCTTATTATACCGTTGAAGAGTTTGTCGCGTCGCTGGAATCCCCGCGTCGCATTCTGTTGATGGTCAAAGCCGGTGAAGGCACGGACAAAGCGATCGAATCCCTGAAGCCCTATCTGGATAAAGGCGACATCATCATTGATGGCGGTAACACTTTCTTCCAGGACACCATCCGCCGCAACCGTGAGCTGTCTGCGGAAGGGTTCAACTTTATCGGCACCGGCGTCTCCGGTGGTGAAGAGGGCGCGCTGAAAGGCCCTTCCATCATGCCGGGGGGGCAGAAAGATGCCTATGAGCTGGTGGCACCTATTTTGGAAAAAATTGCTGCCCGTGCCGAAGGTGAAGCCTGCGTTACCTATATTGGACCAGACGGCGCCGGTCACTATGTAAAAATGGTGCACAATGGCATCGAATACGGCGATATGCAATTGATTGCTGAAGCCTATTCACTGCTGAAACACGGCTTGAACCTGTCCAACGAAGAGCTGGCAAAAACCTTCTCTGAGTGGAATGCCGGGGAACTGAGCAGCTACTTGATCGACATCACCAAAGATATCTTCACCAAGAAAGATGAAGAGGGTAACTATCTGGTTGATGTGATTCTGGATGAAGCGGCCAACAAAGGTACGGGCAAATGGACCAGCCAAAGTTCGCTCGATCTTGGCGAACCGCTGTCTCTGATCACTGAGTCTGTGTTTGCGCGCTATATCTCTTCACTCAAAGATCAGCGCGTTGCTGCTTCTAAAGTGCTAACCGGGCCGCAGGCAAAACCGTTTAGCGGTGATAAAGCGACCTTTATCGAGAATGTGCGCCGTGCGCTCTATCTGGGTAAAATTGTTTCCTATGCGCAAGGTTTCTCCCAACTGCGTGCCGCTTCAGAAGAGCATCAGTGGAACTTGAACTACGGTGAAATCGCCAAGATTTTCCGTGCCGGTTGCATTATTCGCGCCCAGTTCCTGCAAAAAATCACAGATGCCTACGCGGCAACGCCGGATATCGCCAACCTGCTGCTGGCACCGTATTTCAAGAAAGCTGCCGATGACTACCAGCAGGCATTGCGTGATGTTGTCGCCTATGCGGTGCAAAACGGTATTCCGACGCCGACGTTCTCGGCAGCTATCGCTTATTACGACAGCTACCGCTCCGCGGTGTTGCCTGCCAACCTGATCCAGGCTCAGCGCGATTACTTTGGCGCGCACACCTATAAACGTACGGATAAGGAAGGCGTATTCCACACCGAATGGTTGGAATAAGTTATTTCTTAAAATTACGTTATTAAATAAACGCCGAATAGTGTCGCTATTCGGCGTTTTGCATTGAGATTTCTCATTTAATTAAAGGTAATCATGCTGTTATGATTGACTTCCTTTTTGTCGCTACCCATCTTTGTTAACGTCAATATGAGCGTAATTTACAATTTCACTGTTTATTGTAGCGAGATCTTGCTATTTTTAAGCGTGTGTAAAAAAACAGAGTCAGGGAATGGGGAGCGTTGAGATTCCCTGTCCTATAATCTATTGCTGAGAGTCTCCTCAGTGGAGCGATGTCGCCGCGGTCGGAGTAGGCTGTGCCGCGCATCGCGGTAAAGAAGGTTGGGATGCGGTTTTTCTTGAACGGTATTCCTCCCTGAAGCGCTTCATTTGTTAATAAAGGAAATCGTAATGAAGAAGACGTTACTTACGTTGGTCCTGGCTGTCGCCATGTCCTCCAGTGCGTTTGCAGCAGCTCCGGGTTCCATCGGTGCGGCCGGTACAGCAGGTTCTAGTGCTGGCGCTGGCGCTGGTATTGCTGCAGGTACTACTGCGGCTATTGCTGTTGGTGTCACTGCCGCAGTAGCGGCTGGTGTTGCTGTTGCTGTTGCCAGCAATGACAGTAATAGCACCGGAACCACGACTACGGGTACTGTGCCGGCTCGTTAATGTCATTTGACTACCAAGGCCACTTCGGTGGCCTTTCTTTTGTTATTTCTGGCGGTTTTGCGAGACATTCACACAATGATAAAAATAACGCTCGTGACAAAGCGCAGTGTGTTGATGCTGCTGCCATTGTTCGCACTGGCATTGGTCGGTTGTTCACAAAATATGGATGCATTGCAAAAAACGGCCAAGCTGGCGATTTGGGGACAGGATGATGTGCAGGTCTCCGCTGAGAAGGTGGCACAAACTCCCTATGCATCCGCGTACCTGAGAGTCGGAAAAGCCCCCCAGGCTTTTGTGGTGTTGGCCTTTGCTGAGAATGGCCAGTTCAAATGGATTGGTGCCGATCGCAATATTGTCGTGACGCACAATGGACGTATCGTTAAAACCCAAGGCTTCGGTGAAGATATTGCTCATGTCATCAATGTCACGCCTGATCCGCTTGCTGTCGGTTTGTTAAAACCCTCAACGCCATTGCACTGGCAGGGGAAAATGGCCTGGTCACAGGTGCAACGCGGTGATTATGCGATAGAATCCGTGTTTCAGGCGCACGGTAAAGAGACCGTGACCATTTTGGACAAGCCGCGCCAGTTGTTAAAATTTACCGAACAGGTTTCGGTTCCCGCCTTAAACGCGGAATACACCAATACCTACTGGCTCGAGCCGACCACTGGGCAGGTGGTGCAAACCTGGCAACAGATGGGGCCGGACATGGCGCTGGTTAAATTCACGGTATTAAAACCCTACGTACAATAAAGGACTGACATGTTGGCATTTTCCCGTATGGCGCTCCTGATGCTGTTGACTGCGGGGGGGGCACAGGCCGCACAGTTAACGGTAAAAACCCCGCAGCAAACGCTGGCGGTGGTGAAACAAGCCGATGGTACCCGGCTGACGGCGTTTTATCAGCAGGTGACGTTTCCCGCTGAGGTTAACTGGCGTACTGCGTTGATTTCTGATTATGCCAGTACGCAAAAGGTCTATGCACAGGCAGAAGCGTTGCGTAAATCACTGGCCGAGTTGGAAACCCGCTGGCGCAACTCTGGTGATGGCGACCTGGCGATTTCCGCCTGGCTGATGCGCAAAATGCTGGATCAGGTTGACGTGGCCGGAAGAATCTTAACGCCGCTCGACCCTGACCAGGTTCGTATCAATCCACGCCTTAACCGCCCGTTGGTGGGCGACTATGCGCTCTATATCGCACCATTGGCATCCCGCTTTACCCTGGCTGGGTTGATTAATACCGATCCTGATATCGCGGAACTGAAAACCGTGGGCGATGTGGCGTTGCAATCCGGTGGGACGGTTAGAGATTATGTGCTGGAAGGTCGCTTTCTGGCCGGTGCTAACCAGGATTTCGGCTATCTTATCGATGGTCAAGGTGCATGGCGCAAGGTGCCACTGGCGTTGTGGAACCAGCAGCATATTGAGCCTGCGGCAGGTGAAACGTTGTTTATTGGTTTCGATCCCGGCGTATTGCCCAACGAGTTTGCGTCTCTGAACGATCAAATTGCTGATTTTTTGGCTAACCGGATTCCACACTAATGACAAAGAACAGAAGATTTAAAATAGGTTGTCTGTCGTTGGCCATCGGCGGTGTACTGAGTGGTCAGGCTATGGCGCAGGATGTTGCCCAGCAAAGTGATCGTCTTAAGGACGTCACCAATTCCAATACTCGCTTTGACAGTGCTGGTGTATCGCAGTCTGATTTCGGTGGCACCGGGTTACTGCAAATGCCCACGGCGCGTATGGCGCGCAGCGGCGAATTCAACCTGAACTACCGGGATAACGACGAATACCGACGTTATTCGGTGTCAATGCAACTGTTTGATTGGCTGGAAACCACGGTGCGTTACACCGATATTCGTACCCGGCCTTATAGCAATAATGTCGCCTTTAGTGGTGATCAAACCTATAAAGACAAGTCTTTCGATGTGAAAGCGCGGCTTTGGCAGGAAAGCGCATGGCTGCCTGATGTCTCTTTTGGTCTGCGTGATATCGCCGGTACCGGGCTGTTTGATAGTGAATACCTGGTTGCCAGCAAGCGCATGGGGCCGTTTGATTTTACGCTCGGTATTGGCTGGGGCAATATGGCCGAGAGCGGTAATATCAAAAACCCGGCTTGTGAATTTAAAGCCAGTTTTTGCCAACGCAGCAGCAGCTTTAAAACGGGTGGTGGGCAATTTGAAGTAGGGAACTTTTTCCACGGTCCCGCTGCATTGTTTGGTGGGATAGAATACCAAACCCCGTGGAACCCGCTGAGCTTTAAGCTGGAATATGACGGTAACGATTACAGTGCCGAAGCCGCAGATCAGGGCCGTAAAGCGTCAGAGAAAATCAAGCAAGACTCTCCCTTTAATATCGGCATGGTCTACCGCGTCAGTGATTACTTCGATACCACCCTTTCCTGGCAGCGCGGCAACACCCTAATGTGGGGCTTTAGCCTGCACACCAACTTTAACGATCTGCGCCCGGTGCATCCGGAAGATGTTCCACCTGTTTATGCGCCCGTTCGTTCTGATAATGGCACCAACTGGCAACAGGTGGCGCGTGAACTGGATGAGAAGGCCGGTTACAGCGATGCTGATATTTATGCTGATGCCCAGCAGGTCACTATCGTTGCCGATCAAGAGAAATACCGCGATAAAAATGATGCCAATCAGCGTGCGGCGACCGTTTTAGCTAACCATGTGCCTGAAAGCGTAGGGGAATACCACATCGTACGCCGTAACGAGCGTTTGCTGGTAGAGAGCACGGCGGTGGATACTAAAGCGTTCCGCGAAGTGCAAACCGCCTCCACGCCGTTAGGGCAACCGGAGCCGGTGAGCCACCGTGCGGAGCCCATTTCTGATATCAATGGGCAGCCAGTATTGCGCAGCGAACCCTCGCGCTTTACCTATTCGTTAGAGCCGGCATTGGCGCAGTCTGTTGGCGGAGCAGAATCGTTTTATATGTATCAGATATCACTCAATGGCGGTGCAGATTATCGCCTGAGCGATCACTGGTCGGTCGGCGGTGCAGCTTCATTAAATCTGATCAATAACTACGATCGTTTTAATTATAAAGCGCCGCCGAATGACACCGCTTTGCCGCGCGTCAGAACCTGGATTCGTGAATATGTAACCTCTTCCGACCTGCTGCTGACCAACCTGCAATTGACACGCATGGATAACCCGGCGACAGACTGGTACACCCAGGTATACGGTGGTTATCTGGAAATGATGTATGCCGGGGTCGGTTCCGAAGTGCTGTACCGTCCGTTTGGCGAGCGTTGGGCGTTGGGACTTCAACTACGTCAAGCAGCGTGATTGGAATGACATCATGCGCATGGCGGATTATGACGTGGTGACTGGGCACCTTACCGCGTATTGGGAAATGCCGTATGTAGAAGGTTCGTTTGCCAAAATCAGCGTCGGGCGCTATCTGGCCGGAGACTATGGTGTTACGGTCGATCTGTCGCGTCGCTTTGACAGCGGCATCACCGCCGGGGTGTTTGCCACCAAAACCGATGTTAGCAGCAAAGACTACGGCGAAGGCAGCTTTACCAAGGGCTTCTATATCTCTATTCCGTTCGATCTGATGTTTACCGAACCGACGGTGAAACGTGGTGTTGTCGGCTGGACCCCGCTGACGCGTGATGTTGGTCAGATGCTGCAACGGCGTAACGGTCTCTACGGCGTGGCGGGTGAAATCCGTTAGCGGTAATACCTGGAAGGCATTAACCTGCGGCCTTACTCTTCGGAGTAGGGCCGCATTATTTTTATCTGAGAAAGGAATATTGTCGGCTCACAGTAGACGTTTTGTGTATTTCAGGTAACGATATAAATAACAAATTAACTGCGTTAATACGGGGCGAATGGCATGATTTAGGTCATACTGTTCACCCTTTGATGCAATGGAATGGGAGAGGCGTCATGTCTGTTAAATCGCCTACATTATTGACAGTGGACTCTCGTCTTTCTGGGATACGCTTTTCCAAGCGGGTCTTCCTGCCGCGTATTATCGGTACGCTGTTGTGCCCCCTCTTTATCGCTTCCGTGTTGGTGACAAAAACCACGCCGTTTTGGGTATGGGTACTGCTTTTTCTCAATGTGTTTGTGTGGCCCTATCTTGCCTATTACCTGTCTACACGTTCCGCCGATCCTATGCGCTTTGAGCGAGGGAATTTGTTGGTGGATGTCGTTAATGGTGGATTCTGGATCGGTATGATGGGGCTCAACGTGTTGCCCAGCGTCATCATCATCGCCATGGTAGGCATGAATAGCATGGCCGGGTGAGGCGTTCGCTTGTTTATCCAGGGCGTTAGCTTGCAACTGCTCAGCGCTGCTCTGGTCGCAGGCCTTAACGCACACCGCATCGATGTAGTGACGACACCCACTCAGCTCTACGCTTGTTTGCCCATGCTGCTCGTTTATCCGATGGCACTTGGCTATGTCACGTATGTAACGGCGACCAAGCTGGCTGAACATAAGCGCAGATTGATGTTGATGAGTACCCACGATGGTATGACCAACGTCTATAGCCGCCATCACTGGGAGCAGTTGTTGCACAACGAATATGAAATTTGTCGCCACATTGATGAACCCTCTACATTAGCGCTGATCGACATCGACCATTTCAAAACCATCAATGACAGTTTTGGTCACAATGTGGGTGATGAAGCAATACTGTTTTTGACAGAAGAGTTGCGTAACGGTTTGCGTGCGACCGATGTGATTGGTCGCTTCGGGGGGGACGAGTTTGCGGTGATTTTGCCTGAGGCGCGAGCAACTGATGCGGTTGAGATAATCAACCGCATTCGTACTCGTTTGGCCGCTAAGCGCTTAACGCAAACGCCACAGCTGGGGATTCGCATCAGCGTCGGCGTAGCAGAATATCGCCCGACCATGAACCAGTATCACGACTGGCTCAAAGCGGCGGATATTGCACTCTATATGGCGAAAAACAAAGGGCGCGGGCGTACCGAAGTGGCCTAACGCCTCATCATCATGACATGCAATGATGCAGGCTACGGCAGTGAATTCAGCCGGTGGTAGATTTTGAAGTCAATAATCTGGTTGGTTATCTCTCCCAGCGGTTTTTCCGCATCAATCATGGTGTGAATATCCGTGGTGAGACGTGTGAAGTTCTCCAGGTTTACCGTTTGCTTTTTTTGATCGACATGCTGACTGATGGCATAAATAGCCGCTTTTGTTGCGTAAATGCCCGGTGAGTCTCCATAGAATCGTGTCAGATGCTGGTTTACCTCACGACGTAATCTGACTTCCGGGGCGGGTGTTGCTTTTTCTGTTGGCGAAACACCGTCTAAAAATTTCCGTATCTCCTTAACCCGATCGAGTGCATTGCCAAGTTGCTGGTACTTATCTTCCCGAATGCGTTGTTGATGTGAGCGTGAATAGCTGTAGGGATATGCCTTGAAACGCGTCAGTGACTCCAGGTGGGTGTCGGGTGCCGCTCTTTTTATCCTAAGCAGGGTTTCTGCAAAGGCGATATGCTTGGGGGATTTTGTTTTGTCCGCAAGTCTGACTGCGGAGGTCAAGCTGTCAGCAAAGCGTGCCCTGAAAGAGAGCAGCAGTGTCGATGTTGCAATAGTGCTTATCATGATGGTTTTTTGTGAACGTTGTGGTGGCGGGGAGTTAAAACTGTAGCGCATCACCACCAACGCTTTCTTCTATATTCCGTCTCCTGCGCCTAGGCGCTGTTCTGAAGCCGCATTGGCAAGCGGTTGTCTGCAAATTGGCCTAAAATGTTTTATGTCTGAAGCAAATACAACCCTTCTTTTGTGAATGGGTTATTAATAGCCTGCTATTTATTTTTTTTATACGTTAATAAGAAAAAATAAAATGCAGTGTTGCAATTGCTACATTTTTGATTTTAAATGTAGCAACTGATTCTTTAAGGGGGCAGTATGGAGTTCACCGCTTTATTGAGGGAACGTTTTTCGCGCTTGACCCCGTCACAGCAGATGATTGCACGCTACATCGAACGCAACAAAGATCGCGTCGCATTCATGACGGCCCGTCAGTTGGCCGCTGTGATGAACATCAGTGATGCCGCCATTGTGCGCTTTTCACGTGCAGTGGGGTATGAGGGCTATGCCCATATGAAAGAATCATTGGGGGATGCCTTGATTGAGCGCACTGGCGCCAGTGGCATCTTGCATCGCGAACCGGCGCTGCCCAGTGAAACAGAATTAAAAGAGAGCGTGTTTGCCAATGCCAGCCAGCTCTTGAAAGCCACGGCAGAACTGAATGAAGACCGTATTGTTTCAGCAGTCGCTGGGCGTATCGCCGCCGCAAGACGTATTTGGGTAAGTGGTAACGGAACCTCATTTTCCATGGTTTCCTACCTGGCGATGCAACTGAATCATTTCCTCGGCAATACCGAGGTGTTCAATATCGGTCACGGTGATGTGGCAGACCGCATATTGCAGGTGAATGAGCAGGATGTGTTTATTGGTATCGGGTGGGAGCGTTACATCCCCTATACCATTGATTTAATGAGCCTTGCCCGGCAGCGGGGAGCCTATGTCGTCGCGATGACAGATCGAGCCAGCTCTCCTTTAGCCAATGAAGCCGATGAAATGTTGTATATCGTACGCAGTTCATCCGCGGTGGCATGGTGGTCGAAAGTGAGTCCGATGATCGTCGCCGATTGGTTGATGGCGCAGGTAATCACTAAAGATGAGGAGAAGATCAAAGCGAATTTAAAACTTTCCGATGATGCCTGGCGTCTTCTGGGCCATTGGAAAAATGCCAACACCAGGGAATTATTTAACAATAATAAATAGATATAATTATAAAGCAGTAAAAATAACAAGCAGTAATACAGCGGTGGTTATTGCCACCGCTGTAACATTATAAAGAAATACCTTCGCGCCTTCGTTTCATTATTTGACTAATCAATGTGTTGCTGGAACACCATTTTTTGTTTAATCCTCGTTTTGATTAAACCGTGTCTTATGTTGCTGACATCAGAGAAAAGTAGTTTCTTACCGTTTGTTTCTCAAAGGAAAACATATGAACAAAGGAAACGAAAAGCAACAGGGTTTCATGCCGTCCAGCGTTGATGAAGGGGTTAATGCCGATCGTCGTCGCTTAATTAAACAAACATCGATTATTGGTGCAGGGGCTCTGCTCGGTGCCTTCTCACCTGCGGTTTTTGCCGCACCCAGCAAAGAAGTGATTGTGCGTGGGATTGGTGGCAGCTATCAGGAAGCGCTGGAAAATGCGGTCTATAAACCTTTTACGGAATTGACCGGCATTAAAGTGATCATTCAGCCTTCGACGGCCGCGCAAATCATGGCAATGATCAAAGCTGGTCGTGTGACGCTTGATGTGCTCGATATCGGCGATGTGACACAAACCAACCTCAATGCGGCCGGTGCGTTGATGCCAATCAACTACGCGGGCATGAAGTTTACCAACCCCGACGATATCTTCCCCGAAGTACGCCGCCCCAATATGGTCGGAAACCTGTTCTTCTCGACCGTGATGGTTTACAACACGGATGTCTTCCGTGATGGCAACCACCCGCGTACCTGGGCAGAATTTTGGGATGCGGAACGTTTCCCCGGTCCGCGCACCTTAACGGATCTGCGCACCAGTTCCACTGAGCTGGAATTTGCTCTGCTTGCCGATGGCGTAGACATGAAAGATATCTACCCGATCGATATCAAGCGGGCGTTTGCTTCTCTGAGCCGTATTAAACCCCACGTGGTAAAATGGTGGGATACGGGGGCGCTATCCGTGCAGTTGATGGAGCGCAAAGAGGCGGTGTTGGGCGCATTGTGGAACGGTCGCGCACAAGCGTTGATCGATCAGGGCGCGCCATTAGCCATTGAGTGGAACCAGATCAAACAGCAGTTGCAGTATTGGAGCGTGCTGAAAGGTTCGCCAAACCCGGAAAATGCGCAGTTGCTGATTGATTTTGCATTACAGCCCGAGGTTCAGGCGAAAATTACCCAGTTTATCGCCTATGGCCCTACCAATAAAAAAGCCTTCCAGTTTGTTCGCCCAGAGGATTTGGTGAAACTGCCTTCTAACCCTGAGTATTACTCGCGCTCCTTTGTGCAAAATGCCCAATGGTGGACGGATAACATTGAGGAAGTGGGTAAAATCTGGCAACCATGGATCTTGGGTCAGGGGTAATGAAAACGGATTCAACACACCACAGCTCCCGGCGTCAGCCGGGAGCTGCACTCCGCCTTGAGGGGCTGACCCGGCGCTACGAACAGGCTGCCGTCGTCGATAATCTGGATTTGGCGATAGCACCTGGCGAGTTTGTGACGCTGCTCGGCGCCAGCGGTTCAGGGAAAACCACCACCTTGATGATGGTGGCGGGCTTTACCGAACCCAGCCAAGGGCGCGTGCTGATTAACGATCAGGATATTACGCATCTTCCCCCGGCAAAACGCGATCTCGGCGTGGTGTTTCAGCACTACACGCTGTTTCCGCACCTCTCGGTGGCGGATAACCTGGCATTTCCGCTAGAAATGCGCGGCGTGGCACGTCGTGATATCAAGCAGAAAGTGGCGGATGCGTTGGCGTTGATCCAGCTTGATGATAAAGGGCATCGTTTGCCGCGAGAGCTGTCCGGTGGGCAGCAGCAGCGCGTTGCGTTGGCACGTGCGTTGATCTTTTCTCCGGCGGCACTGTTGATGGACGAGCCGCTGGGTGCTCTGGATAAAAAACTGCGTGAACACATGCAGTTGGAAATAAAACGGTTGCATGTGGCTTCGGGCTCAACGGTGGTGTTTGTCACCCATGACCAGGAAGAAGCCTTGACCTTGTCCGATCGTATTGCTGTGATGCAACAGGGGCTGATTGCCCAAATTGATACCCCGCACGATCTCTATACCAAACCAAAGAATCGCTGGGTGGCTGAATTTATTGGCCAATCCAATTTTATTGACGGCCAAGTGAGCGCCATTCAGCAACAAGGCTATGACGTGCGCCTTTCCAGCGGTGAAACGGTGTGCGGTAAGGGCGTAGCTCATCTTGGGGTAGGGCAGTCTGTCTTAGCGGTGCTGCGGCCAGAACATATTCGCATTGGGCTGCCGGGGGATTCATCAGCGCATTTGCCGATTAGCGCTACCATTGCTGAAATGCTCTACCTGGGGCATACGCTTAAATTAACGCTGGTGCTGAGTGATGGTGCAACGTTATTAGCACAGTTGCAGAACTCTGCGCTGGAGGGGACCCTGCGGCCGGGCGCCAGCGTGCGTATCGGGTGGGCAACAGAAAGCCTCTGGTTTATTCCCGCCGAGGCTCAGCGATGAGCGGGCGCGATGGCAGGCGTCTGAGTCGCTGGAAACCCTGGCTATTGCTGGCACCAACGCTGCTGGCTCTGACGATTTTTTTGCTGATCCCGCTGGCGAAAATGCTCGGTTATAGCCTGTTCGATCCGGGGCTTACCAGCAAACACTTTACGCGCATTGTACAGGAGCCGGTCTGGCTGCAAGTGCTGTGGATCACCCTGCGTACCTCGCTGCTGGTCACGCTGGTGACGCTGCTGCTGGGCTATCCGGTGGCTTGGGTGCTGTGCAAACTCCCTGCGCGCTTAGCCAGTATCGCGATTGTCATCATCATTATTCCCCATTTTACCAGCGTGTTGGTGCGCACTTATGCCTGGATGGTGCTGTTAGGCAGTGACGGGTTTGTCAATCAGGTGCTGCGCGCGCTGGGGCTTATCGATACGCCGCTCAAACTGATGTATACCCCGCTCGGCGTGCTAATCGGTATGACCTATATCTTGCTGCCTTATATTGTACTGGCGCTTTACAGCGTGATGCGCGGCATCGATCCGCAGCTGCTGCGGGTGGCATATAGCCTTGGCGCATCCCGCTTTCGGGCCTTTTGGCGCATTTTTTTACCGCTGTCACTGCCCGGCGTTGCCGCGGGTAGCCTGCTGGTGTTTATTTTGTCGATTGGCTTCTTTGTGACACCGGCGCTGATGGGCAGTCCGCGCGATACCATGATTGCCATGGTTATCGAAAATCAGTTGGAAGTCTATTTCAACTGGGGCTTCGCGTCGGCGCTATCTGCGTTGCTGCTGTTGTGCACCTTATTGCTGTTTTGGATCTATGTTCGGGTCGTGGGATTGGAACGACTGTTTGAGGCGAAAGGATGAACGGAAACCGCCCCGGCTGGCTGCCGCTGCTGATCACGCTGTTGACCCTCGCTTTTTTGTTGGTCCCGATTGCGATGATCTTTCCTCTGGCGTTCAGCACCAATAGCTATTTGTCGTTTCCACCGCAGGGGTTTTCCTTGAAGTGGATGCGCGCGATTTTACAGGATTCACAGTGGCTACAGGCTATCGGCCTGTCGTTTACCATTGCGTTAATGTCTACGCTGTTAGCCATGATTCTGGCGCTGTTTGCTGCTCTGGCGCTGGTGCGCTGTCGTTTTGTCGGCAAAACGCTGGTGTATGCGCTGATCGTGTTGCCGATGATTGTGCCCAACGTGATTGTGGCGTTGACGCTGTTCTTCTTCTTCTCCGAGTTGGCGCTGTTTAATAGCTTCACCCGTATTGTTATCGGGCATGCCCTGATTGCATTGCCGATTGCCACCATTATTTTGTCTTCGACGCTGCAAGGTATGGATTATCGCTTGGAGCAGGCGGCAATGAGTCTCGGCGCCAGCCACTTCAACGTATTGCGACGTATCACGCTGCCGCTCGCCGCACCGGGCATGTTCTCGGCCGCGATTTTCTCATTTCTCAGTTCATTTGATGAACTGCTTATTGCGCTGTTTCTTTCCGATCACGGCAGCCAAACGCTGTCGGTGCGGATTTGGAACACGGTACAGTTTCAGCTCGATCCTTCTATTGCGGCCGTCAGCGTGCTGTCGATCGGCGTGACAATAGTGACACTGGGGATTACGAGCGTGGTGAATAGAAAAAAAACGACATCAGGTAACCGTTATGAATGAAAGTTGGCTTTTCCCGCTCCACGAGTATCAGCAGCGCGTCGCAAAGATCCGCGCCTATATGCAAGAAAGGGATATATCCCTATTGCTGATTGACCAGACTGAATTCCTGTTTTACCTCACGGTATTTGGCATTTCCGAAAACATGTACCGCGCCTGCCTGTTGCCGTTAACGGGCGACCCGGTGATGGTATTTCGCGCCATGGACCAGCGTGCGTTCAGTGAAAACAGCTGGATTTCCGACATCGTGACGTTTCATGACTGGCAGGATCCGTTAGCGATATTGGCCGATACGGTGCGTGCTCGCGGCTGGGAAAGTGCGACGCTCGGCATCGATTTCGATTCTTACTGCATGACCATCAACCGCTTCCAGCGCTTGCAGGCGATGTTGCCACAGATTCAGGTAAAAGATTTCTCCGGTGTGCTTAAACAATTGCGTACCCGCAAAATCCCGCAGGAAATCGAGTGCATCAAACAATCTGCAGCGGCCAACGATCAGGCGATTCGTGAAGTGGTTACCGAAATGGGGGTGGGTAAGACGGAGCGTCAGGCGGCGGAGATTATCCACCGAGTCCTGATTCGCCACGGGATGGACTCCAACCGCTGCGGCATTGTCACGACGGGCGGTGGCAACAGTTTTCTGCATGCCAATATGCAGGAACGGCCGCTGGAACAGGGAGATATCCTGCATCTTGAAGTGGTCTCCTTCAAACGCGGCTACAGCTCCAAGATCATGCGATCGGTGATTATCGGTACGGCGTCAGCAGCACAGCAAGAGATAGCTCAGCAACTGATCGCCATCCAGGATAAACAGCTTGCGGCCATGAAGCCTGGCGCAGTGGCTAAAGACATTGATGCGCTGGCGCGTAACGCGGTGCTAAAAGCGGGGCTGCGTCAGGATTACGCCAGCATTACCGGATACACGCTCGGCTATTATCCGAAGACGACGCCGCGCACCAGCGATTTTAGCCACGTGTTTTTGCCCACGTCTGAGTGGCAGTTGGAAGCGGGCATGGTGTTTCACATGTACTTGTATGCGGCGGGTCTCGCCATCAGCGAAACGGTGCTGGTAACGGAAAATGGCTGTGAGCGTTTGACGAAGATTCCACGCCAGTTGTTTACGACCGCATAACGGGGAACAAGGCGGTTGGCTGTGCGCCGCGCCGCCTTGCCTTCAGATCGTCGTAACGCCTATTTTCGCGCTATCAATACAGTCAGTGGCGACATCGGAAACGGTTGATGTCGCCGTGTTTCTACCCGGCTGAAACCGGCATCGCCTAGCAATGATGCCAATTCGCCTTCTCGCGTTACCCGACGTCCGCGCAGCATCAACGGCAGATAGAAAGGCAATACTGGCGCGGCATCCTCCTGGTTGGGCGATATCTCTGCGTGCACTGCGACTAACACGCCGCCCGGCGTCAACGCATTGAACAGTTGTGCAAGACAGGTGCTGATATCCTCGACAAAGTGCAGAAAGGACGAGCACCAGATGATATCAGCATAGCCAGTAGCAAACGGTTGAGTGTTAAAATCGCCGCTGGCAGTGCTTAAACGTGAGTGTAGGCCGGCGGCAATGATATTCTCTTGCGCTACGGCGGCGGTTTGTGGCAAATCGAACACTACCCCTTGCAGCGTGGGATGGCGCTGTGTCAGGCCGATGGCAATCATGCCTGGACCACCGCCCACATCCAGCAACGTTTTGGCCTGCGGGAACTCGGGCAATGCACTCACGATGTCGCAGGCACGATCGACCGTTAGCGCGCGTTGCTCCTGGGCAATTTGTTTTTGTGCTGCCTGCGCCCAACCGGCATCCATGCGAGCGGCGGGAGGCGGTGTACCGGGTGTTTGCTGCATGAGCGCGGCGAGTTGCTGCCCGACCTCACGCAGCGACTGATAGCGAAAACGCCAGCTATCGCCAATATAGCGTGCGCCGGTTTGGCACAGATAGGCTTGCATCTCCGCGCTGGTTTGATAGCCTGCCGCGTCGCGCGTCAGCAGTTTCATGCTCCACAGCAGTTCCAACAGCGCTGCGGCTTGCTGTGGTTCCCACTGTTGGTGCAGTGCGAACTGCTCAACCGTTGAAGGCTGTGCCAGTTGCTCGAACAGTGCGCTATCCAGGGCCAGTCGAACCGCCTCTGTTTTAATGCTGCTGGCGGTCAGTGTCCATAAATCGGTCAACGTGGTAGGGAACATGGTGGCTCCTTGCAGGCAGTGTTGCGGCGTTAATCACGTCGCGTGGGTTAACGTGGGCGTTGCCGCCGGGGATAGCCTTATGTTATCTATAAATGAGAATTATTATTGTCTTGGTTTGTCTGCGTGACGGCGGTTTTTCTCTGAGGATAGGAAGAGAAAGAAAATGGGAGCAGGGCGAGGTTCATCAACGCTGCGTGTGATGCCGCGTATGGTATTGCGCGAGGGTAACCGCCGCCAGTTACCGGATCAATTTGGTCAGTGCTGGTCACAATCGGATGCGCTTGCTGATGGGTTGACGCTGGTGACCTCCTCCTATCAACCGCTGAAACCACTGGTGGAGGAAGCTGAAACCGCCCACTCTCAGCCCGTGTTGGTGATGACCTTTGGTTTGAACGGCGAGTCGAACTACAGCGAAAAGCGGGGCGCCAGCATGACGTTCCGCCAACAGCATGTCACCATCGCCAGTTTTCATCACAGCTTGGGCGAACGTTATTATCCGGAACGACAAAAAGTGGACCAGTTGCGCCTGTTGGTGAGCGAATCGATGCTGGAGCGCTACATTGGCGGGGCGGCAACAGAGCGGCTGTTTGGTGATTATCGGCTGCGGCAGCATGCCTGCAGTCGGTTGGCCCCTGTCGCGCAACAACACCTGTATGCACTGCAACAGGCACAGGGTGACATGCTCTCCATGCACATCCATGCCTTGAATCTGCTGGCAGCACACCGTTATTTGTTTGAAGAGACACGGGAGTCGGCCCGCTTACACCCTCAGGATGTGGTCGCGGTGGAGCGCGCCCGCGATTGGATGGTGTCGCACCTGAGTGAAACGCTCTCTCTCGGCGCGCTGGCATTGGTGGCTGGACTAAGCGAATACAAGCTCAAGCTGGCGTTTCATCGCCATTTCAACACCACGCCGGGGCAGATGTTGTTGCAATTGCGCATGGAAGAGGCGCACCGTTTGTTGGAGCAAGGCTTACAGGTTGCGCAAGTGGCCTGGCGGGTGGGATACCGTCACGCCAACAATTTTAGCGTGGCATTTTGGCGTTATTATGGGCGCTACCCGAAATCCATTTAACCCCGTGTGAATGCCGTGACAGCTTGACTGCCACGGCTGGGGGATTAGGGTTCATTCTTCTTTGGTAGTTATCAACTCAGAAACTCAACTTCGCCACCAACCAAGTGGTACATACTGCCGACGATCTTGATTTTGCCCTCTTGTTCCAGCTTTTTCAGAATCGGGCTGTGTTCACGAATGTGTTCGACGGTGAGCGCCACATTGGTTTTCGCTACCGCATCGACAAACGCCATGTTTTTGCCTGTGCGATCACCCTCATAGGCGGTCTTCTCGACGGCTGGTTTAATCTTGTTCAGCAACCCGGTCAAGTTGCCCAACTCGACATTGTCTATCGCACCCGCCACGGCACCACAGGCGGTATGGCCCATCACCAGCACCACTTTGGCTCCCGCCGCCGCACACGCGAACTCCATACTGCCCAGAATGTCTTCATTCTGCACGTTGCCTGCCACGCGCGCGTTAAACGTCTCGCCAATGCCCGTATCCAGCAAAATTTCAGCGGGAGCACGTGAGTCGATACAACTTAAAATCACCGCAGCGGGGAACTGGCCCTCCTGGCTGCTGATTTTTTGCGCCACGAAGTCATGCTGTTGCATTTTCCCTTCCCGAAAGCGCGTATTGCCCGCTTTAAAGCTTTTGATGACATCGTCGGGCGTCATGCTGTCACGCTGTGCTTTAGTCAACGAGGCGGCATAGGTCACGTGGGGAACCGTAAACCCACTGATACCAGTGAGTGCCAGCACGGAGAGGGCGGCAGTGCGCTTAATCACAGCACGGCGCGATGGTTCGGGAGCGTCGAACGTATTCATAATAATACCTCATTGTTATTGTGGGTATGGCGACGCCACCGCCTGGTGCAGGACGTCAATGACACGCCAGCTACGTGATAGGTAGCGGTGCTAATAATGGCTGTTGGTAATCAATTGCGGTAAGTGTAGTTGCGCTACAGGTAGGGTTGTGGCTGGTGGGGGAGCATAACGTCACTGTGCAGCCAGTGTTTTTGGTTTTTTTGATTGTAAAACAATGGGTTTTTTGTGTTTTTGCTGTTTATGTCCGGCAATTCTGATTGCCCTTTGTCGGGCCCGGTAGGGCCCGACAAAGGGCAATCAGCGAAACGGTGGCTCGTTAAACGTACGAAGTTTACGTGAATGCAGATGGTCGCCTTCTGCGCGTAACAGGTCCATGGCGCAAATACCGATTTGCAGATGCTCGGAGATGGCACCTTCATAAAAACGGTTGGCCTGACCGGGCAGTTTTATTTCACCGTGTAGCGGTTTGTCTGAAACGCACAGCAGGGTGCCGTAAGGCACGCGGAACCGATAGCCTTGCGCCGCAATCGTCGCACTTTCCATGTCCACGGCCACGGCGCGGCTCAGGTTGAAACGCAGGGCTGAGACGGAGTAGCGTAGTTCCCAATTACGGTCGTCCGTGGTCACTACCGTGCCGGTACGTAGCCGCTGCTTTACCGCTTCGCCAGCCATACCGCTCACCATTTTGGTGGCGTCATACAACGCGCGCTGCACCTCGGCGATGCTTGGAATGGGGATATCCGGCGGGAGCACGGCAAGATGGTCACAGATGGTTTTGGCGTTAGACGGCCCAACGCCAATATTGATGAGGGTGATCCCCGGTCCTTGTTTGGCAATCAGGTGATAAGCCGGCATCTGATGTTTCTTCCAGGCAACATCGGAAACGCACGCTTCGGCGGTCGCGTCTTTGCCGGTGAGGAGGATACCGCCTGCTGCCGCGAGTGCCTCGTAAGGGCTGTCAGGATTGGCGATTTGTTCACAGGCCCAACTCACAAACTCATCCACGTAGCGCGTGTAGTTGGTGAACAGAATATAAGGCTGAAAATGTTCGATGGCGGTGCCCGTGTAATGGCGCAATCGTGCCAGAGAGAAATCGGTACGCAAGGCATCAAAATGTGAAAGCGGGAAGCGGGTATCGGTAGCGTGAAACAGACCATCTGCGGTTTCATCACCAATTTGAGCCAGTTCCGTAGTGGGAAAGTGCTGCGAAATCCCGGCGGACATCGAGCGTTCCAGTGCTAAATCAGAGCCGTCAATCACATAAGGAAAGGGAATTTCCTGCTGCGACGGGGATACCTCAATGTGTGCGCCGTACTCTTCGACCAGTAAGGTCAGTTGCTCAGACAGATAGCGGCGAAACAGCGCAGGTTGCGTGACCGTAGTGCTGTAACTTCCGCTATGGGTAAAACGTCCATAGGCGCGGGTGCGGCTTTTACCTTGCTGTACGCCATCCCAACTGACGCGTAATTCCGGGTAGACAAACAACCCATTGCGGCGTGCTTGTGCATCGGGCAAGGAGCCATCTGTTACGTAGGCTTTTATGGCTGCGCGTAAGGCGTTAACCGCCTCGTTATACTGCGAACTCAGTAAATCCAGCGCTTGTGCGGCCGTGAGGCGGGCAGGGGAACCACAATGCGTCATCGTTCTTCCATCCTTTTTGGGTTATCTCCCGCAATGTCATTGCGGCGGTTACACCCAGCATAGATCAGCCACGTGACGAAACGTATATCCATTGTTCTGTTTGATGAGGCTTTGAACAATATCTCGGTACTACGCCCGGGAAAACTGCGCTTGATTGGAGAAAGAAAAAAGGCGCACAGAAAACTGTGCGCCTGAGGTCTATGGGGGGTGGTTATGCGCGATCCCAGTGAGATTGTGCTTCACCGTTGATGTAGAGCGTGCGTTGGTCCTGCGCGGGCAAACGAACATGCAGACGTTTCCAGGCAGGCGCAAAGTCACCTTCCTGCGTGAAGGTCACATCAATGCGTGAGTTGTCGCTGGTGATGTTCCAGCGCAACCACAGCGCATGACCTTGCTGCCAGCCATGGGTTTCAACGTCATCTTCAAACAGCAGGCCGTTGTCCTGACCTTTGCCGCACGGAGGGAACAGCAGCAGATCGCGCTGATCGTCCGTTTGGTATTCGACGTGCTTCAGGCGTGCAGAGGTTGGCAGCATCGCACCGGCGCGAACCAGCAGCGGCAGGCGTTCCAGCGGTGCATCCAGCGTGATGGTTTGTCCGCCGCTGAACCAGGTGCCGGTGTAGAAATCGTACCAGCCAGACGCGTTCTTCGGCAGGTAAACCTGACGCTGACGTTGACCTTGTTCAACCACGCTGGCAACCAGCACATCGCGGCCCAGCAGGAAGTCATCGGTTTCCTGGAACGTCAAGGTGTCGTGTTCGTGATCGAGGAAGGTGGGGCGCAGCATCGGCTCATCGTCCTGGCTGGCGTGCCACAACTGGGTGTACAGGTAAGGCAGCAGGCGATAACGCAGCGCAATGGCGTCGCGGATTGCCGGAGTGACTTCCGGGTACATCCACGGTTCGTTAACCGTGTGATCGTCATTCCAGGAGTGAATGGTGAAGCGCGGGTGCATCACGCCGTTTTGTACCCAACGTACGAACAGTTCCGCATCAGGCTTATCGCCAGAGAAACCACCGACATCGTGGCCGACGTTATACAAACCGGAGAGGCTCATGCCCACACCCATACGGATGTTATAGCGCAATGTGGTCCAGTTGGTGCGGTTGTCGCCGCTCCAGGTTTGCACGTAACGCTGCATCCCGGCACAGCCGGAACGGGAGATCAGGTAAGGGCGTTTTTCCGGTGCAAAGCGCTGTTGCGCTTCCATCGATGCACGCATCATCAGCAGCGGCATGACCGGGCGAATATGCTTGATGGCGATCGGTTTGCCAAAGCCAAAGCAGCGTGCTTCGCCGTCCCATACTTCATATTCGTTGTTGTCGTTCCAGGTGGAATCGATACCCATTTCCAGCAGTTGCGAGGTGACGTTATCCTGCCACCACTTCACCGTTGCCGGGTTGGTGAAGTCAAGGTGTGAGCCTTCGTCGTCCCAGAAGCAGGAACGCTCTGGCGCATCTTGCTCGGAGTCGCGGATAAACAGTTGTTGCTCAGCCACCTGCTGGTACATCGGGTGATCTTGCAACAGGCACGGCTTGATGTTGGCAGCCAGTTTCAGACCGGCATCGTGGAACGATTGGCTCAGCACCTTCGGTTGCGGGACTTTGTCGTAGTTCCAGTTAAACACGTAACGTTTGTTGCCAATCGAGGTGTAGCCGGATGACAGTTGGAACGAATCACACGGAATAGCGTGCTCTTTACACAGCTCGATAAATTTCAGCAGTTGTTGCTGTGCATCAGGAGCGTCGGTGTAGTGCATGGTTGAACCGCTGTAACCCAGGCTCCATTTGGGGCCAAACAGGGTTTTACCGGTCAGACGCACGAATTTCTTGGTGACATCCAACACGCGTGGACCGAGGAACAGATAGTAGTCGAGATCGCCCGCTTCTGCGCTGTAGCGACGGTAAGCAACGTGGTAGTTATCCAGTTCGTTACCCAGATCCAAACGGGTGCTGCTCAGGTTGTCGTAAAACATCCCGAAGCTGACGTCACCGCGACGGGTGATGGTGAAGGGCACGTGTTTGTAAAGTGGGTCGGTAGACTGCGCATTGTAGCCCATGGCATCGAGGTTACGCATTTCGTAACGGCGGCCAGCGCGATTCAAATCGCCGGCTTTTTCACCCAGCCCGTAATACTGCTCTTGCGGATGGCGACGCTGATAGTGCTCAACGCCATCACCGTGGGCATTCAGCAGGTACGCACTGGTGTGGCGGTCAGCTGCAAGCGGTTGCCAAACACCTTGTTGGTCACGGTACTCCCATGACAACCACAGCGGTTGATGCACGGTAACGCGCAGTTTATCGGTAGCGACTTGCAGACCGTCTTCAAGGGTCGTCAGGGTAAAACCGGGCAGGGCAAAGCCCGCGGTGCTTTCGCGTTCACGTCCTTCCCATGCCACATCTTTCCCTGCTTCCGGGGCGATGCTCCAGGTGCGATCCAGGGCCAGTTTCCCTTTACGTTTGATCAGCACACGAAACAGGTCATTTTCCAGCACATACAGGCGAAACAGATGCTGGTTGTCTACGTTGATTTCAACAAACGCTTGTGTTTGTTGGCTTAGCACCCAGTTTTTCAAAATTTTCATAGCAACGTTCCAAACTAAACAATCGAAGACATCACAGTACGAAAGGCCTTGTCGCAACAAGGCCTTTCGACAACAGGTTATGCAGCACGCGCTTTATTACGACGCTCGGCGATGAAGGCAACCAGGAAGATGGCACCAATCAGGTCAAAGAAGCCCATAGCGATAAACAGTGGGTTGTAGCCGATCTTGTCTGCTGTCACACCAATCAGCAGTGAGAACAAGAAACTGGCGATCCAGGCAAAGGAGCCACGCATGCCGTTGACCGTTGCCATTTGGCCTTTCTCGAACGATTCAACCACCAGCGCACTCAGCATGCAGGAGATGATCTGGTGACCAAAACCACCGATGGAGATCAGCAGGATGGTGATGTAAGGGTCTTTCGTCAGCGCGACCAATGCCAAGGAAATCATCAGGAAAGCGCCGGTGACGGAGCTTGCAACCACCGAGTTGACGCGGCTGCAACCAAACAGACGGGTATAGACGCGAGTCAGGTAACCACTGGCGATACTGCCCAGGTCAGCAGCCAGGAAGGGCAGCCAGGCGAACATGGCAATCTGTTTCAGATCCATCCCACGTTCTTTTGCCAGATACAACGGCACCCAGAAGCTCAGTACGGCCCAGGCCGGCTCAGCCATAAAGGCCGGAATCGCAATACCGTAAAAGCGTTTGTTTTTGCCCACGGTTTTCAGTGCGGTGAAGAAAGGCAGCTTAACCGGTGCCGGTTCGTTATCCTGCTTAATGAAATCCAGCTCGGTTTTGCTCAGGTTCGGGTGTTGCTCCGGGTCATAATAGAACAACCACCACAGTACCACCCATAGCAAGGCCAGCACGCCGGAAAACATAAATGCACCCTGCCAGCCGAGGTAGCTGTGTGCAATAACAATGATCGGCGGTGCTAACATCGCGCCGATAGAGAAGCCCACACCCGCCCAACCTGCGGCGATCGGACGTTCTTTTTTCGGGAACCATTCCCCGAGGGTTTTGGCGTTAGCTGGCGTAGCGGCCGCTTCTGACGCCCCCATGAAGAAACGCAGAATCGCCAGGTGTAACCAACTGCCTGCGCCTGCGTGCAAGATACACATCAGTGCCCAGATAGAGGCGCACACCAGAAAGCCAACTTTAAGGCCAATAACGTCAATCAGCCAGCCGCACAGGGGTTGGAAAATGGTATAGGCCAACTGGAATGCGCCCACAATCCATGAGTATTGCTCTGTGGTGATCCCCATGGTGGCTTTCAATTCAGGTGCCAGGATACCCAACGAGTTACGCGTAATGTAGTTAACGGTGACGCCTAAAAGAAACAGCCCCAAAACCCACCAACGCAGGTTCTTGATTTTTCGTTTCCCATGCGCTGCGGGTGCAGCATTGTCAATATTGAGACTCATGATAATCTCCGTCAGAGGGTGATGATTTTATTTGGCCTGATAAGTTATTCTTTCTGTTACACCATCAGTAACCTAAAATACTCACCCTATCGATATATTCTGATTATTTATATTAAAATTCAGTTTGTTATATAAGACTCTTCTTGAGGTGCTGTTTTCTCAATTGGTCTACCAATTAAGCCTAAAGGAGATAATGGATGTGGGATACGCTCTTTTTTGCAAAAATTTTCATAACGTTGGCTTATTTTAGCGTTGGATATAAAAACCGGTTAGGATATGGGCAGTTCTAGCATGAAAATTTTTTCATCTTCAAATTTGAAGGGGATCACAAAATGAATGGAAAGCTTAAAATCAAGGAAATTGCGGCACAAACCGGGCTTTCTATCAGTACGGTATCTCGCGTGTTGTCAGGCAAATTTAACACCAGCGAAAAAGCTAAGCAGCGCGTGATGGCATGTGCGCGAGAGTACGGTGTGCTTGATGATATCGCCTCTGGACGCCTGTTAATCAACGGAATTATGGTGTTTGCACCGTCGCGAGCGTTTGATTCGCGGTCTGACATCTTTTACTACAAAGTGATCCAGGGGCTAGTCAATGCCCTGACGCCCCATGAAGTACGTTTACGCTACTGTGGCCTGGAAGAAAACAACAGTGATGCCGCCCTGTTTTTGGAAAAAATGAACGATCCGCTGACGGAAGCGGCCCTACTAATTGGGATCGATGATCCCTATATTCATGCCCTGGCGGCGGATTTGGGCAAACCCTGCATCCTGATTAACAGCTATGACAGAAAGATGCGCTTACCCAGCGTCTCGCCAGATCACCGCTTGGTTGGCGAAGTGGCAATGCACTATTTGATTGAGCAAGGGCACCATAAGATCCTCAATCTGGTGTGCCTGCGGCGCTATACCATGGAGTGGCGTTTACAAGGGATCCGTGAAGCGCTTAATGCCCATAATCTTCCTTTTGACGAGTCGCGTCATCTGCTGCTGGCAAACGGTTTCAGCGCTGCGGAAAGTGAACGTGCTTTGACGGAATTTCTCGCGCACTGCCCGAACGATCTGCGGCCAACCGCTATTTTGGCTGGCGGTGATTTTATGGCGTTAGGGGCAATGAATGCGTTGCAACATGCGGGGATTCGCGTACCACAGGATATCTCTATCATGAGCATTGATGGCTTTAATCTGTTGGCGTTGCATGATATTGCGTTAACCTCGCTGCATGTGCCACGTTATGAGCTGGGCGAAGAGGCGATCAGGCTATTGCAGCAGCGTTTGGCATCGCCATTACGCCCTGCCAGCAACATTTTGCTGCACGGCACGATGGCGCTTAATGCCTCCGTCAAACGACTGCGCGCCAGTCGAACGCCAGCGCGCGGTGATGAAGAGAAACTTTACGATTAAGATGGCTCACGCAGCGATGCGAAAGGCGCGCAATGTTGCGTGAGCGACCGTTTTTTCAGCTTAGAACCACTGGCCGAAACGTCGGATATAGATGCGTTTCATCACCTGAGTGAGCAGGCAGTAGCTCAGCAGGGTGGCGACCAGCCAGGGGAAATATTCCCACGGCAGCGGCGTTAAACCGATATATGCCCCCAGCGGCGAGAACGGAATATAGATACCGATTGCCATGACCAATGCGGTGGTCAGCATCACCGGTAGCGCCGCAGTGCTTTGAATAAAAGGAATTTTCTGCGTGCGCAACATATGCACTACCAGCGTTTGCGACAATAGCCCTTCAATGAACCAGCCTGACTGAAATAAGGCCTGATGCTCAACGCTATTGGCGGCGAACACATACCACATGACGGCAAAGGTTGTAATGTCGAACAGCGAAGAGGTCGGGCCAATCCACAGCATAAAGCGACCAATGTTCTTTGCATCCCACTTGCGCGGGCGTTGTAAGAACGATTTGTCCATTTTGTCCCACGGTAGGCTGAGCTGAGAGATATCGTACATCAGGTTTTGCAGTAGCAAATGGATGGCCAGCATCGGCAGAAAGGGAATAAAGGCGCTGGCAACCAACACGGAAAAGACGTTACCAAAGTTGGAACTGGCGGTCATGTTCAGGTATTTGATGATATTGCCGAATGTCTCACGTCCGGTGATTACCCCTTGTTCCAGTACCATCAGGTCTTTTTCCAGCAGAATGATTTCTGCCGACTCTTTGGCGATATCCGTTGCGGTATCCACTGAGATACCGACATCCGCATCACGCAGTGCCGGAGCATCGTTGATGCCATCCCCCAAAAAACCGACGGTGTGGCCGTTGCGTTGCAACATTTTCAGCACGCGCGATTTTTGCATCGGTGTCAGCTTGGCAAACAGTGTGCGTTGCTCCACTTCACGCGCCAGCGTGGCATCATCCATGTTATCGATATCAGCGCCGAGCAGCGGCTGGTCTGCATCAAGCCCAACATCTTTGCACACTCTGCTGGATACCACCGGGTTATCGCCCGTGAGCACTTTGACCTGCACACCGTTTTCTCGCAGTGCGGTGATAGCCGAAGCGGATGAGGGTTTCGGGGGATCGAGGAAGGTCAATAGGCCATGGATTACCAAGTCCCGCTCATCGGCTTCGGTGAGTGGGAAGTGGTAATCGCTGGCACCAAATTCACGCGTTCCTATCATTAATAGACGGAAACCCTGCTGGTTATAACGTTCTGCCAGTGCAAGCAGCGCGCTACGACGGGTATCATCCAGTGGCTGTTTTTCACCGTTTTCATCGATATGGGTCGCGATGGCGAGCATCTCTTCTACCGCGCCCTTACAGATTAACTGGTACTGCTGGTTTCCACTGTTGATTAAAATGGACAGTCGGCGGCGAATAAAATCAAAGGGCAGCTCATCGATTTTGTCATGTTGGGTCAGCGCCTCAATATGCGGTTTTTCCTTGCCGAAACGGATGATGGCCTTGTCCATCAGGTTTTTCATCCCGCTTTGGTGGAAGCTGTTCAACCAGGCCAGCCTCAGCACCTGCTCGCTCTCATTACCGTTGACGCACAGATGGTGCTCGAGAATGATGCGATCCTGCGTCAATGTGCCGGTTTTGTCGGTGCAGAGCACATCCATGGCACCAAAATTCTGGATGGCATTGAGATGTTTGACGACCACTTTGCTGCGCGACATTCTGATTGCCCCTTTCGCCAGGTTGGCAGTAACAATCATCGGCAACATTTCTGGTGTTAGCCCAACCGCGACGGCCAGCGCGAAAAGCGCGGCTTCTGCCCAGTCGCCTTTGGTAAAACCGTTAATCAGCAATACGACGGGTACCATCACCAACATAAAGCGAATCAATAAACGGCTCACGCTGTTAACACCGCGATCGAACGCCGTTTGCGCACGGGTGCCGATGATGGATTTAGCCAACGAACCAAAGTAGGTGTGGTTGCCGGTAGCCACGACTACGGCTTTGGCGATGCCGCTGGAAACATTGGTGCCCATCAGGCAGATATTGCCCATTTCCAGCAGAGAAACCCCCTCCTGATCGATGGGCGTCTGACACGATTTCTCTGCCACATGAGCCGAGGTGTCATATTTCTCAACGGGAAGGGATTCACCGGTGAGGACCGCCTGACTGATAAACAGATCGCGTGATTCAATCAATTTTACATCGGCGGGCACCATGTCCCCTGCCGAAAGCAAAATGATATCGCCAGGGACTAGCGCTTGCAGCGGGATTTCGCTGCATTCTGCGCGGGCATTGGGATGGGCGCGGCGCAGCACGGTGGCGGTGGTGCGCACCAGCGATTTCAACGCTTCTGCTGCCTGATTGGTGCGGAACTCTTGCCAAAAACGCAGCAGACCGCTCAGGGTTACCATGACCAGAATGATGATGGTACCGGTCAAATCGGTCTCTTCTCCGCGCTGCAAGGGCAGCCAATAATCGGTAAATGTACCGATAGCAGCCAATGCCAGTAAAATAAAAATAAAGGGGTTATTAAAGGCGCTGATGAGCTGTGTTAGTGCGGGAGGTGCTTTCTCTTGCGCCACCTGGTTGGGGCCGTTTTCAAGTAAACGCTCCTTTGCTTCGGCTTCTACCAAACCGTCCAGGTTGGAAGAAAGCGAGGTAAGGGTGCTATCAAGGCTTTTTACCGCTTCGTCTGCAATAAGGTAGCTTTTTTTTACCGACTGCTGACGGCGAACGGGCAAGTTTTCTAACATCTGAGTCATAAACGTTACTCATTTTTAGGCACATCGCTTTCAGTACGTCTTTTTAAAGACGTGGAGAGGCCGTCCTTCAGGGGCATGATGTGCAAACGGACTAATTGTTATGCGTGGCAGCGAGGATGGAGAAGCAAACGAGCTAGCGTGTCATCCTTTGCTACGCGTTGTAGATTGCTGACTGGGGTGATCGTCCATTTCGGCTCCTTAACCGCTGAGAAGCGATAGCTTGAACGTAGTGATGCCGGGATGCCAGGAAAGCAGTAATATCCGGAAAAACCGGGCGTGTATTCAGAATAATCGCTTGAGGGTAAGGCGAGGGAGCGTCATCGTAACGCTTCCACCGCAGCCTGAACGCAAGGGATTACTGGATATAAAGGCGCTATTGGCCGGGAGGAAAGAGTGCGTAAGTGTAGAGATGCATCCTGATGCTTCCTGTTTATACGGCTTTTCATGTACGCCGTCACGGATCAAGGTTTAACAGGGATTCAATCGTGATAAGTGCTTATTGCGTCGCCCACCGTTACCTGCAAGCAACGCACAGTAGTGTGTGTCAGTTTGCCGGAGAGATAATGCCGTTGTTTTTACCATTGATGCTTTCACGATTAATGTTTTCACAACGTATATCGCTTTGACTGTCCAAAAAATCGCTCTCCGTAGTTATACTGCGCGTACTATAGCGGCTGAATTCTAAACGTATCTGCAACGTGAGAATGGTTCATATCCGTTTCATGCAGAATGTGACGCTCTCAACCTTTTGCCCGTGTCAGTACGATAGAACACGCATAGCGATCGGCCGGGTGCACCGAAATCGTGGTTTCAAACGTATTGCCGTCTCGATCCTGATAACGGCGTACAATCTTCAGCGCGGGTGAGCCAGGCTCAACGCTCAGCACCTTGGCTATTTTCGCGGACACGGTGACCGCAGAAATCGTTTGCCGCACCTCTTCACTTTGAATGCCGTAGTGGGTTTCGATCAGATCGCTGATCAGTGCAAAGGGATCGCTGCGCACCAACTGGCGCACTTTGGTGAAGGTGGCGCTAGCATAGCTGTCCGTCCAGCATATGGGCGCGTCTTTGTTTTCGCTGTCCTCTCGAATGC
This sequence comes from Symbiopectobacterium purcellii, assembly GCF_019797845.1. Taxonomy (NCBI): domain Bacteria; kingdom Pseudomonadati; phylum Pseudomonadota; class Gammaproteobacteria; order Enterobacterales; family Enterobacteriaceae; genus Symbiopectobacterium; species Symbiopectobacterium purcellii. The sequence continues at coordinate 1,480,820 of NZ_CP081864.1, forward strand.
TGGCAACGTGTAACCAGCGAGATCCCGGCTCACAGCCGATGGTCTGTGCCAGGTCGTAGTCAGCAACGACTTCATCAATCCTTTTCACCACGCGCGGATTGTTTTTCGCCAGAAAAAACAGATCTTCCAGACAAGCCAACGGGTGGTTTAACCCTTTGTGCTGTGCTTTGTCAGTCACTTGCGTGCCAGCGCCCTTGCGCCGCGTAATCAATCCCTGCTCGGTCAGGTCGCGCAGCGCCTCTCGCATGGTGTGTCTGCTGACTTGGTAGTGCTCACACAGCGCCATTTCCGTCGGTAACAGGGAACCCACCGGGTATTGTCCGGAGAGGATTTGCTGTGCAAGTTCACGCGCAATGCGTCGATACAACGATTCTTTCATAGGCAACGGTTTTTTTTCCGCATAACGGATCAATATCACAAAGCTACGCTAAAACGCTTTTGTTTTAATGTCCGTACATTTTAAGTTGTTCGTACATTTAAACGTGCTTGTACGTAAACAATAGTACAGACCGGTGAGTACCGATGTGCCTGTCATGCCCGTTAACAGTATTGGCTTACTGACAACCCCATTGCGGCATGACAGGCGCAGTTTATCACTCTTACTCTCATTTCAGGATGCTTTTATGGCTGCGAATGTGCTTGATTCCGTACTGTTTCGTGATGCATTTGGCACGCCAGCAATGCGTGCCGTTTTTGACGACCACGAGCTGATTAGAAAATATGTCATTGTTGAGATAGCGCTCGCCAAAGCGCAGGCGCGCTGTGGTGTTATCCCCGAGGCGGCGGCGCAAGAGATTGCCCAACGCTGCAATGCCGATACGCTGGATTTTGATCTGCTGCGTCATGAAACTGAAATTGTTGGCTACCCGATTCTGCCCCTGGTGCATCAAATCTCCAAACAGGCGGGTGAGTCCGGTGGGTTTGTTCACTGGGGCGCTACCACCCAGGACATCATGGACACCGCTGTCGTTTTGCAAATCCGCGATGCTTTTGGACTGATTGAGAAGGAAATCAAAACATTACGTGGGACGCTTGCCGGCCTGGCACAGCGTTACCGCACTACACCGATGGCGGGGCGCACCCATTTGCAGCAGGCGTTGCCGGTGACCTTCGGCTATAAAGCGGCAATCTGGCTTGATATGTTCGATCGCCACCAGGAACGCCTCGATCAGGCGCGTCCCCGCATTCTGGTGGGGGAATTTGCCGGTGCCGCCGGAACCCTGGCCTCTTTGGGGGATAAAGGCCTGGACGTTCAGAAAGCGCTGATGGAAGAGTTGGGATTGGGTGTACCTGTCTCAACCTGGCATGTGGCACGCGATGGGTTTGCCGAAGCAGTTAACCTGCTGGCGCTGATGACCGGTTCGCTGGGCAAGATTGCCTATGACGTGATGTTGATGGCATCCAATGAGTTTGGCGAACTGTATGAACCCTTTGTGAAGGGGCGCGGTGCCAGCAGCACCATGCCGCAAAAGCGTAATCCTATTTCGAGCGAACTGATGTTGGCATATGCCAAAGGTGTGCGGCAGCAAGCCGGTTTGATGTTAGACGCGATGGTGCAGGATCTCGAACGTGCCACCGGGCCGTGGCATGCCGAATGGATCGCTATTCCGGAAAGCTTTATTCTCTCCGCCGGCGCGCTGCATCAGGCCAACTTTATGCTCAGCGGACTGATCGTGGATGAACAGGCGATGGCGCGTAATCTCGATATGACCAAAGGGCTTATCGTCGCGGAAGCGGTGATGATGGGGCTGGCACCTTATATTGGCCGACAGGATGCGCACGATATCGTCTACGATGCCTGTCGCATTGTGAATGAGAAGGGGGGCCGACTGGCGGATGTGCTCAATGCGATGCCGAACGTGGCGGATCGTTTGGCTCCGGAATTGATTGAGCGTTTGACCGATCCGACCAACTATCTCGGCATGGCACCAGAAATGGTCGATCAGGTGCTGAAAAGCTCTGCCAGCCGGTCTTAATGTCCGGCGTTCACCCGCTCTACGTATGAGGAGATGATTATGTCATCCGATTCATCCACAGGGAAAAAGGTGTTCGCCGTGGTGGTGCCCATTGTATTGGGCATCGCTATCTGGCTTGCTCCCGTACCTGCCAACCTTTCTCCCCAGGCATGGCATATGTTCGCCATTTTTGCTGCTACCATTGCAGCCATCTTGACGCAGCCATTGCCCTCGGGGGCGGTGATGTTGATCGCGCTTTGCGTGGCCATCTTCACCCAAACGCTTACCGAAGCAAAAGCGCTGTCTGGTTTTGCCAGCGGCACGGTGTGGTTGATTTTCTGCGCTTACATCCTGTCTCTGGGGTTTGTCACTTCAGGGCTGGGTAAACGTATCGCCTATAAAATGCTTTCTTTGTTTGGCGGCAGCAGCCTGGGTATTGCCTATTCATTGTGCATTTCCGATTTGATCATGGCACCCGCGATGCCTTCGGTAACCGCCCGTTCGGGGGGATCATCTTCCCCATTGCGCGTTCTATCAATACCGTATTGGGATCGACACCGGGTGAAAGCGGTAAAAAGATCGGGGATTTCCTGACCATGGTCTGCTTTCAGTTTACGCCGATTACCGGTGCCATTTTTCTGACCGGGATGGCAGCGAATCCGCTGGTGAGCAGTCTGGCAAAAAACTCGCTTGGCGTTGAAATCACCTGGAGTGGCTGGTTCATTGCTGCAGTGGTTCCCGCGCTGGTCTGTTTTTGTTTGATGCCATTATTGGTGTACAAGTTGGTGAACCCTGAACTGAAGCGCACGCCGGAAGCGAAAGCGATGGGACGTGAGGCGCTCTCTCAGTTAGGCCCCATGACCACAACGGAAAAGAAAGTGGCGTTTGGTTTTCTGTTGGCATTGGTGGGATGGGGAACCAGCCTGATCACCGGCCTGTCCGCGACATCGGTAGGGTTAGGGTTGGCGGCGTATCTGTTTGCCGTCGGCGCCGTGGATTGGAAAGCCTTACTGAAAGATCATGCGGCCTGGGACACGGTTATCTGGTTTAGCGTTATTATCAGTCTGGCTACCGGGCTTTCCGATCTGGGCTTCATCAAATGGATGGCGGGCTTGCTGGGCAACCTGATCCAAGGGTTTGGTGCCATGCAGACCTTTGTGCTGCTGGGCGTGCTCTACATCTATGTGCACTACCTGTTTGCCACGGCTTCCGGACATGTCGCTGCCCTTTATGTGCCTTTTGCGGCCACGGCCATTGCTGCGGGGGCACCACCGATGATGGTTGCCATCTGTTTCGGGATTTTCAGTAATCTGATGTGGGGCAATACCGAATATGGGGGTGGGCCGGGGCCTATTTATTTCGCTCAGGGCTATTTCACGCGACCGCGCTTTTATAAAATTAACGCAGCGGTGGTCACCTTTAACGTAGTGCTGACCTTCAGCGTGGGCTTGCTGTGGTGGAAACTGCTTGGCTTCTATTAATGTAAAAGCGGCGTTTTGCTTCATCCGCACCTGATGAGAGTGACAATACGCTAAGACAGGTTGCCTTAAGCGGTATCAGGCAACCTGCCTCGCACAGAGTGCTAATCCCCTGCAGGGCAGGCAGTGCTCGAAACCGCCCCTTACTGTACCGTTCGATTGCGGCCTTCCCGTTTGGCGATATACAGATTTTTATCAGCGGCAGAGAAGAGTTGGTGCACATGCTGCGTCAAGTCCATCGCTGAAGCGGGCGCATAGGCTATACCGATGCTCACGGCAACGGATACCGGTGAGCCATGAATGATGCAGGGCGTGTCGCGAATTCGCATGCGCAAATGCTCTGCTAACGCAAAAAAGTCCTGCTCTGAGAAATCAAAACAGACTGCCGCAAACTCTTCTCCACCGATGCGGCTCACCAGTCCCGGTTCAGGGATGGATTGTTGAATCAGATTTGCGACGTGTTTCAATACCTGGTCACCGTTATCGTGGCCGTAACTGTCGTTGATGGTTTTGAAGTGATCGATATCAACCAGCATTATATTGATGGCCGCTTGGCGATAGCGGGGTATTTTCCCGTAACGGTTTAACGCATCGTTAAAGCCATAGCGCGAAAGCAGGTGAGTGAGGAAATCGTTGCTGGCCTGCATCAACAAGCGTTGATTGAGCTGGCGGATGGTTTTGGCGTTCATGGCCATCAGCAACGGGCTAAAGATGATAGCGGCGATACTGATACGGGCGATGGTGATCGCCTGCATAAACAGCTCATCCTGATGGTCATAAATCCCCTGAACATGAAGCGCTGTCGCGATCAGTTCAACAATACCCGTGCACAAGGTAATCAGGCGTATCGCCCACAACGGATACACGATGGCACACCAGGTGAGCGCAGGCAGGGGGTACGCTAAAATGGCAATCGGCCCAACCAGCATGCCCAATCCCAGTGACAGTACAAGAAACAGTAGGGGGATGCTGCTGCGCCAGTCAGCGTTGGGCATACGCAATGTGAAATCGCTGCGCAGTGTCAGCAGTAACGGCAAAAATAGCACTGCGGTGTAAAACTGGTCACTGAACCAGTTGAGCACATCCTGTTGAAATGGTTGACGTGTTTGCCCTGCCATGTGTTGCGCGAACGCGCCGACCAGCGCACAGCAAAGGGCGGCGATCATACAAGAGGCAAACAGGTGTAATGAGGAGGTGATATCGGCTTCTTGCTGGCGATATCGTTCTGGCCAACGCAATAATTTGACCAGCACAAAGATAAACACCAGATTGGCACTATTAATAGTCAGGGCGCTGACGCCCCAGCCATAAATCAGGCTGTCTTGCGCGATCATGGCGCTATAGGCAACGCAGTAATACCAAGGGGTATTCAGACTGCGACAGCGATAAAACAGGGCAGCAACCAGAATGTTGACGGGCCAGAGAACAGAGAGATCGATGCCTGACATACGTGCATGTGAACCTAACATGCAGCCCAGTAGTGTCAAAATAAAAACGTTAATGCTATTTAAAAGCACATTGTCACTTTTAAACAGTGTCAGGTTTACATGCATAATCTCTGCCCATTTCTCCACCGGATAGTGCTCTGCCTTTCAAATAGCGTGCAATCATACACGTAAGCCCAGGAGCAAACAGTACTCTGCATGAAACATGCTGGTTTTTAACGTATTGTTTTTGATCACAGTAGATGCAAATTCTCGGCATTTCGGTAAAAAAAGCCGCTAATAGCGGGATAGAAAATCCTTTTTAGCGCTAGTGTTATATCCGTCATACTTCAAGTTGCAGGTGTGTTGGCTACATTCGTTCATCCGAATCACTTACTTGAGTAAGCTCATCGGGATGAATGAACCTCATCCCTGAGGTTCACCCTACGGGTCAGCGCAAGCGCTGTTCAAAACGTAAACGTTTTGTCCTGCAACTCGAATTATTTAGGATATATATCCAGAATACTGCGTGATGGCATGCGCATACTTTTTCACTGTCGGGAGTTCACCATGAGAATAAAACAGGGTATGTGCGGATTGTTGCTGATGCTGCCGCTGTATGGCTTGGCACAGGCGACGAGTTCCGACGTTATCGAGGGTTTCACTACGCAGCAAATCGCCGATATGCTACCGAAAACGCTGGATGGCTTGCAGCGGCGCACGGTTGAAGTTGTCTCTGATTACCATACGTTTCAGGTGGAATACGTTGATCCTGCTACCATGCGTAAAGTGCTGGTCACGCTTTATACCTTACCGGCAGATGCAAAAGGCAACATCCCCGTAGCCTCCAGCGATCGCGATCTGGATGCAGTGGTCGCCAGTGCTGAAAAAGAGATGTTGCGTCAGCGTATCAAACCGGAAATGAAAGATCTGGCGGCGCCGGATGCGCCCCGGTTTCGTTGCCTGCAAACGATAATGAATGAAAAAGTGGTGCACCAGGTGTGCTCGACCTTGTTTAAGGGGCGGGTGCTGGAGATTCAACCGGTTACCATGGTAAACGACAAAGCTTATGCGCCAGCGATGCAGCGCGGTGAGGAATGGGTCATAAGCCTCGGTAAAATCATGAGCAATGCCGTGAAATAACGTGGAAGAGCAGGCTGGCTTGGCCAGCCTGTTTTGCATCAGTCAGGGTTTTCTGTCCAGTCAAATTCCAGTTGTCGGGCGGTTCTTTCTGCCAATTCGCGCCCCGCAAAACGCTCAACCAGATGCAGGCTCATATCAATGCCAGCAGAAATCCCTGCTGAGGACACCAGCGCCCCTTGATCAACCCAGCGCACATCACTTTTCACGTCTACCGTAGGGAACATCGTCTTCAAATCGGCAATGTCTTCCCAATGGGTGGTTACCGAACGGTGGTTGAATAGCCCGGTTTTTGCGAGTAAAAAAGCACCAGTACAAACAGATGCCGTAATGGTTGTTTGCGGGGTTTGGTGGGTAAGCCAGTCAATAACCGCGGGTTTTTCCATCTCCGCGGTAACCACCCCTCCGGGGACGATCAGACAATCCAGTGCAGGATGATCGCCAAGGGCGTAGTCGGGATCGATCTTTAATCCGGCACGCGCACGCACTGGCACACGCTTCTCTCCGAGCGTGAACACACTAAAACGCGGTTCGGGTCCACCCGCCACACGCGTTGCGCAGGTAAAGACTTCATAAGGCCCTGCAAAATCTAATACCTCAACATTATCAAAAACATAAATTCCAATTTGCAGCGTCATTGCCAGCTCTCCGCAGGAAGGGTCATCCCTTGGATGGTATAACCTGACGCAGAAAAAAGAAATGTCAAGCCAGCAAGAACATAGTGCTTATAGACAGGGTTGTGGTAGCTGCTTATTCCGAAAATTAAGAAATTCTACATATTTTCGTACTGCCATTATCACTCTGTTGTAGTATATGCTGGTATGTATTTCTTGTTTACTTGGTATCAAATTTCGGCACGCTTTATTGCGTGCCACTTTAGCGTGAGGTATTTATGCAACGACAGAAGTGGTTTAGCGTGTTTGTCCTAACTATTCTGCTGATGACGACAGGAACCTGGACTTTGCACTTTTTCCTTGATGGTGGGGTTGTCAAAGGGATTGCCTGTTACTTTGTAAAACTGATGAGCGGAATTACACCACTGGCGGCAATCCGCTCTGTGGTTATGCCCCAACATGGCCCTAAGACCATGTTGGGACGCCAGAAGAGTCTTACTGCACGACCCTAGCTCCGAACAGCCGCTATACCAGATCGAAACGATCCAGATTCATAACTTTATTCCAGACAGCCACGAAATCGTGCACAAACGATGCCTGCGCATCCGCACTGGCGTAAACCTCCGCCAGCGCCCGTAGCTGTGAGTGTGAACCGAAAATCAGATCTACGCGTGTTCCTGTCCATTTTGGTTGACCCGTGGTGCGATCGCGCCCTTCAAGCAGTGTGTGCGATGCATCAATCGGGTGCCAGGTGGTATTCATGTCCAGCAAATTGATGAAGAAATCAGTGGTCAAGGTGCCAGGGCGTTGGGTAAAGACGCCGTGCGCTGTTTGCCCGGTATTGATATTCAGTACGCGCAACCCGCCCAGCAGTACGGTCATTTCCGGTGCGGTAAGGGTAAGCAACTGTGCCTTGTCCACTAACAATGCTTCCGGGCTGATGCTGTAGTGTCCTTTCTGGTAGTTGCGGAAACCATCGGCAATGGGTTCAAGTACCTCGAACGAGGCGACATCGGTTTGTGCCTGAGAGGCATCCATTCGTCCTGGTGTAAAAGGAACGGCGACCGGTTGGCCTGCTTGTTGTGCCGCATGTTCGACGCCCACAACGCCACCCAACACGATGATATCGGCCAGAGAAACGCGTTTGTTGCCTGATTGTGCATCATTAAATGCGTGTTGCACGCGTTCCAGGGCGCTCAATACCTGTGTCAACTGTGCGGGCTGGTTCACTTCCCACTGGTTCTGTGGCGCAAGGCGCAGACGTGCGCCGTTAGCGCCACCGCGTTTGTCTGAACCACGAAACGTTGATGCGGATGCCCAGGCCGTTGCAACCAACTGCGATACGCTAAGCCCTGTTGCTGCAATCTGCTGTTTCAGCGTGGCGATATCCTGCGCGTTGATCAGTTCATGGTTAACGGCAGGGATCGGGTCTTACCAAATAAGTTCTTCGCTCGGGACTTCTGAACCCAGGTAGCGGGCACGCGGTCCCATATCACGGTGGGTGAGTTTGAACCAGGCGCGCGCGAAAGCGTCGGCAAATGCTTCAGGGTGTTCGTAGAAACGGCGCGAGATTTTCTCATACACCGGGTCAACGCGTAGGGAGAGATCGGTGGTCAACATGGTAGGCACATGGCGCTTTGCCGCATCGTGAGCATCTGGAATTTCTCCCGCGCCCGCGCCATGTTTAGGTTGCCACTGGTGTGCGCCAGCCGGGCTTTTGGTCAGTTCCCACTCGTAGCCAAACAGGTTTTGAAAGAAATAGTTGCTCCACTGGGTCGGAGTTTGTGTCCAGGTGACTTCCAGTCCGCTGCCAATGGTATCGCCACCTTTTCCGCTACCGAAACTGCTCTTCCATCCCAAACCTTGTTCTTCGATGCCTGCGGCTTCCGGTTCGGGCCCGACCAATGCGGCATCACCCGCGCCGTGTGTTTTACCGAAGGTATGGCCGCCAGCGATTAATGCCACGGTCTCTTCGTCATCCATTGCCATGCGGCTAAAGGTTTCCCGAATGTCTTTGGCGGCGGCGAGCGGATCGGGGTTGCCGCCGGGGCCTTCCGGATTGACGTAAATCAGGCCCATTTGCACCGCAGCCAGTGGGTTTTCCAGATCCCGTTCACCAGAATAACGTTTATTATCCCCAAGCCAGGTGGTTTCCGCCCCCCAGTAAACATCTTCTTCAGGTTCCCATACGTCAGGGCGACCGCCTGCAAATCCAAACGTTTTAAAGCCCATGGATTCTAACGCCACGTTGCCGGTCAGGATCATCAAATCGGCCCAGGAGATGTTTTGGCCATACTTCTGTTTGATCGGCCATAACAAACGCCGTGCCTTATCGAGGTTTACGTTGTCGGGCCAACTGTTCAGCGGTGCAAAGCGTTGCTGTCCAGCCCCTGCGCCACCGCGGCCATCGCCAGTACGGTAGGTTCCAGCGCTATGCCAGGCCATGCGAATAAACAAAGGGCCATAGTGGCCGAAGTCCGCAGGCCACCAGGGCTGGGAATCGGTCATCAGGGCGTGAAGATCTTTTTTAACCGCTGCCAGATCGAGGCTGTTGAAGGCGGCGGCATAATCAAAATTTTTACGAAGAGGGTCGGAGAGTGGGCTGTGTTGATGGAGTACTTTCAGGCTGAGCTGATTTGGCCACCAATCCTGATTCGTGGTGCCGCTGCTGGCGGTAGGTTTACTACCACCGCCAGAAAATGGGCATTTGCTTTCAGTTGTCATGCAATATCTTCCTCTGCTAATGAGTTCCATGGGGCCTGGCGCAAGGTCGCCCGGTACCGTGCTGTGGACACATTAAGCGTAGTCATCTTGTGGGCATTGTTAAAATCGAAAAGGGCAACTATTACGATAGTTTTGATCTATGTTTATTTATAAATCGATAGGTTGAGTGGTTTATGGCAAGGTAGGGAATGACAGAACACGCTAGGTAACCCATTCGTCAACCCATTGGCAGATTTTTATGTCTAAAGAGTGAACGATATGTGAACAGTAAAAAACAAAAACCACTGAAATAAATTCATAAATATTATAGTGTTATTATATATCACTGATTTTCATAGCATAGGGTTGTTACTGCAAGGCTCATGTTTTTGTCGGTAGCGGTCGATAACGGATAACAGGGAGTTGAAGAATGCCACGGATAGCTTACAGTGAAAGGACTGTACCTTGTCATCTGAACTCGGACGACGCGCTACACCTCGCTACTGCACATAAATACGCATTCTTATTGAGGGTATAATGGATAATTTTCAAAAAGAGATAGATGAGAGAACAAATCTCACTTCCTCCAATAAATTTGAACTGCTGTTGTTCCGTTTGGGCCCCGCAACGCAGGGTGCCGAGTCTGAGTTGTACGGTATCAATGTGTTCAAACTACGCGAAATCGTACCGATGCCTTCGCTGACCAAAGCGGCGGGCATGAAACCGCCAATGATGGGTATGGTGAATATTCGCGGGCAGGTCATTCCGGTTATCGATCTGCCAGCATTGCTGGGCTGTGAGCCAAGCACTGGGTTGAACATTCTCCTCATTACCGAGTATGCGCGCAGCACGCAGGCTTTTGCCGTGGAATCGGTAGATGATATCGTGCGTCTGGACTGGAGTCAGGTGCTTGCCGCCGAGAATGGGGTTAATTCAACTTACATTACCAGTATCGCACGGCTTGATGCCGATAAATCCAGTAACCGTTTGGCCTTGGTTCTGGACGTAGAACAGATTCTGCACGACATGAATCCGGTCGATCGCGACATCAAAGAAGATAAACTGAAAACCAAAGGGTTCCGCCTGAAGCCGGGCACGGTAGCGATTGTGGCTGATGACTCCAAGGTGGCACGTTCTATGCTCGAACAAGGCTTGAGCGTCATGCAGATTCCTACGTTGATGCATGTCACCGGCCAGGAAGCCTGGAACAAGATTCAGGCGATGGCGAAGGAAGCTCAGCAGGAAGGACGTCCGATTACCGATAAGATCTCCTTTGTGCTGACGGACCTGGAAATGCCTGAAATGGACGGTTTCACGCTGACCCGTAATATCAAGCGTGATGAGTTCCTTAAAAAACTGCCTGTGATTATCCACTCTTCACTCTCTGGCAGTGCCAATGAAGATCACGTGCGCAAGGTGGGCGCGGATGCTTACGTGGCGAAGTTTGAAATTAATGAATTGGCAGAAGCGATTCACTCTGTCTTAGACTGATGCCATTTTTCCACGGTTAAAGATTCATGCCGCTGGTGCTCTGCTGGGCACCAGCGGCATTTTACATTATGCCGGTTGTGGGGTTTTTGAACACAGCCAGATGCCAAAGACAATCAGTAGTGCGCTGACCAGATGAAACGTTTCCAGCGTGGTATTGAGAAACACCAGACTAAACACGCCGCCTGATAACGGAATCAGGTGAGTGTAGATTTCTCCTCGCGTCGCACCAATATCGCCAATGCCTTTGTTCCAAAAGACATAGGAGAGCCAGGATGGGAATATTACCAGATAGGCTAACCCGGTTAAAAAATCCCCGCTAAAGTAAGGCGCCGCATCGAGCGAGGGAAGGTCGATGACATGAATAAACACCAAGGGAATAAGCAGTATCGCGCCGAGCAATGCGCTAACGGCCACGAATGCATTACCCGGTATACGTTTATCTTTTTTCCTTAAAAAGGTGCAATAGAATGCCCAACTGAGCGCCGATCCCATGGTCCATAAATCGCCCTGATTGAGCGCGCTAAAGGTTTCTCGCGTGGGGATCTCTCCCTTTACCACCAGATACAACACGCCACCGGTACTGAGGATAACGCCGAGCATATTGTTACGCGAAACAGGATCGTTGAATACTAAGCGGTTAAGCAGTAGTACGACGGCTGGCGTCGCTGACATGTAAATTGCAGCATTTAACGATGTGGTATATTGCAAGCCAATATAGAGCGTCAAGGGAAAAAGGACTTGCCCGCACACGGAGAGAAAAAACAGGATCCCCATCGATGCCCGCATCGTTGGCCAGTGTTGTCGTACCTGTTTGAAATAAAGGATTATCAACAGGATCGCGGTAATAGCCCAGCGCGCTTGCGTCATGATGATGGGATCAGCGCGTGCAACCAGAACATGACCAACAACGTAATTTCCCCCCCAGAATAGGGCTGCCATTGTGAGTAAAAGATAAGGCATGATTCCATTCTCTTCATTAGCGTATTGGCGATGATTTATCATTGGTAAAAGATTGGCAATGATACAAATCAATAATGATTAATTTAAATAGTTATTTGTTTACTACTGGCGTCACTATTTCCATTTTAGAAAACATTATATGTCATGATGGAAATTATTTTTTATGATCTTATAGTTTTAAAGCCTGATTATAAAATAATGAGTGATGATTATTATTTGGTTGGATGTTAACAATATGCCATTGATTGATTTGATGATATTGGAGGGGAAATGCCACATTGTATCACGTTTAAAGAAGTCGATCTCAGCTATTCTCATTTTGTGAGTGTCTGTGATAAATCAGAGTCTGATGATATTATCCGATTGATAAGAAATAATAAGGGGGAAGTTTGTTTGTCATCGAATTACTCTATCGCTGATCGTGCTATATTGTTTTTCTCTAAGATTCCATGGCTCTCTGATTTTAAATGCATCTCTAACTATAAACAAGAAATTGAGTTCCAACAACACGATGCAGTTACCGCTTTTTTAGAAACATTGAATAAAGGGTTCGGCAATACATTTTTACTTGGCCGTTTGCCCGAGGGTAAATCTGGGGGGGAGTATCTGAAATGTAAAAATATCACTAAGTATTTAACGTTAGCCTCTAAAATAAACCCTTCATCATTTATCACCAAATATCATAATCAAAAAAACCTTATAGCTATGAAAGTCGTTCTGAGCCAAGCTTTTCCGGAAATTAAAAAGGAGTTTTATGATTTTCTATCTGGAAAGGATGATAGGGTTTTAAAAAAATTCCACAATGAAATAAATTATCAGGTAAATGAAATCTTACAAGCTAACAGAGTCCCTAGTGGTATTTACAATGACATTAAGGCCCGGATGTTGGAGTTTTTAAATGTAAATGCATTAGGGAATAATTATTCGTTGGACGCCCTGAAATGCTATTTGCATACCTTGTCTGGTACGGATAAAGAGAAAGAGAGTCTTAACCAGGTTCCTGGAAAACCGTTTGCACTGAAAATGGATGAACGGTTAGCTCTACTCAATATATCTATGGGTAATGATTCATCGGCATTAGATAACTTGCTCTGCGATGTTTTTTTATTCAATGATAAACTAAAATTAAAAAGCAGTGAAGATAAAAATCTATTGTGTAGCGGTATGTATGCTTATTTAGCGAAGGAGTTCTACGATGGTTATATAAGAGACGCTATCGAGAAAGCGAATGTAGAACGGGGGGACACTGAACATTGGGTTCCATTATCAGCGCCGGTAACACCTTATAGTTTGCAAGAATCGTTATCGGATACGTCAAGTATTGACAGCTTTTTTAGTTCAGTGTGCAGTGAAGATGACGACACCGAGGTAATATCTTTAGCTGACAGTGATGATTTACCTCCACCGCCAACGCCGGAAGAACTTAAGCTTATACAGGATGATTTGTCAGATATTGATGATTTTCCACCCCCGCCAACGCCGGAAGAACTTAAGCTTATACAAGATGATTTGTCAGATATTGATGATTTTCCGCCACCGCCAACAGCAGAAGAACTTCGTTTGTATCAACAGGAGTCCTCAGAGCCTTATGAGGTAGATAGTCTTTATGGTTCAGCATCAGACGAATCCAGCGGCGATAAATAACGCTATTTAACCGGCAGCGAAACTGTGAAGCTATTATAAGTTGTAGTGTATTTTATTTCACACTTTCAGATAAGTTAGAGGAAGCGGTGACGTTTTATCTCTATCGGGAGGGGAGTTAATGACAGGAACTGGATCGGAAAGACAAATTCATTATTTAGGTGAAAAGTTAGGGCTGGATATAAAATTAGATGAAAAACAACAGATTTTATTATTAATCGATGGTAAATGCCCAGTATCACTGCAACTTGATGATGGGAAATGGTATTTTTATGGCATGGTGCGTCATTTGAAAAATGAAGATAGTCCTTGTGCTTTCTATCAAAAAATTCTCAAAGAGAGTTTTAACACATTACGTACGGGGATTGGGGGGCTGTGCCTCAATGAATCATCGGATATTCTCATGTTCGTTGGTGGGTTTCGAGAGACGAATCACAATGCGGATGAATTGTATGAAAATTTAAATCACTATGTTCAGCGTTTGGATGTGTTGCGTGAGACGCTGGAATAAGAGTGGTTTGAACCGTAGAGTGCTGTCACGGAGCCTGTAAGATAAACAGAAAATCCTTCCCTGCATCTCGCCGTTGAGCAGGGAAGGTGATGCCGATTAGCGTGATTATTTTTCACCGCTTTCTTGCATTGTGTTTGGCGCAGTGACAAGGATACGCCGAATATTCATTCCGGTGATGCCCAATATTAATGTGATTAACGGGGCGGCAATGTTAAAGATAGCAAACGGCATGTAGGCCATGGTAGAGACACCGAGCACCGCTGCCATATAAGCCCCACAGGAGTTCCAGGGAATCAACGGCGAGGTAACAATACCGGCGTCAGAAACTGCTCTGGAAAGGTTTTCCGGTGCCAATCCTCGTCGGGCAAATTCAGATTTGAATAAGCGAGTGGGTAACAGCAGAGCAATGTATTGATCGCCTGCAGCAATGTTTAAACCAATAGCCGTAGCAACGACCGAAGCAATCAAGCGGCCAACTGTTCTGGCACGTAATAACAGCGGTGTAACCAGTTTGTTGAGCAGACCAAAATCGTCCACCATAATACCGAAGGTGACCGCTCCGATGATGAGCCAGATGGTCAGTAACATGCTATCCATGCCACCGCGCGACAGCAGCGCATCGATCTGCTCAATCCCCGAATTCTCCTGAAAACCTGTTGCCATCGCTGTCCACATTGCTTTTACGGCAAGCAGTGGTGCGGCGGTATCTGGCTCAGCAATAAAACGCAGCACCACCTGCGGTTGCATTATCGGCGTCATAATGCCTGCCAGTAATGCGGAGCACATAATCGCCAGCGACGCAGGCACCTTTAATACCGAGAGCGTGAGTAAAAAGAATAAAGGCAGCAGATTCCAGGGGGTAATGTGGAACAGTTCGTTAAACCGTTTCAACTCATTATCCGTGACGTTGGCATCGAAGGCACTGTGCTGATTCATACCGAGCGCAATAAACGCTATCAAGGCAATAGCTGCTGCGGGTAGGGTGGTCCACATCTGAGTGCGAATATGTTTATACAGCTCGACACCATTCAGTTGGGCAGCCAATACGGTGCTTTCAGACAGCGGTGATACTTTATCGCCCACATAAGCACCGGAAATGACGGCACCGGCGGTGATCTCAGGCGATAAGCCGAGCATATTGGCCAATCCGACCAAGCCAACACCCAATGTACCGGCGGTTGTCCATGAACTGCCAATACTGAGTGACACGCCCACACACACCAAAAAGGCGATGGGGTAAAACCAGTTCGGCATGATCATGACGATGCCGTAATACACCATGGTTGGTATGGTGCCGGACATGTTCCAGGTGCCAATCAATGCGCCCACGGAAAAAAGAATAAAGATGGCACCGGAGACGGTGGCAATCCCTTTTCGCCCTGATTCAGAAATGTCTTCCCACGTGTGGCCATTTTTTAATATGACCATCGACGTGATCATGGTACTAAGAATAATTGCAACTTGCAGCGGGCCATTTACCGCATCCAAGCCGAATAAGGCAACGGAAGCCCCTACCAGCACGATCAAGGTGACGACTGGGAGTAAAGCATCAAAATAACTTGGCGCTTTTATTGTACGGGGAGACTTGGGATCGTTGACCATATATGCTCCATATCCCGTTAAGGTGAAAAGGTTTTTTTAAATTTGGCATGATCGTGTTGCGCGGCGTGTTCTGGTTTAAGCATAGCCGCTTTTTGCTGTGGTATCGAAGTATGTAATGGGACACCCATTGCTAAATGTTAGTCTGTTTTTTCTCATCCCTTTTTTACTTTGTAAAGATTCCCTATAAAATGGTAAAGAAATGCAAATGATAATGACTGTTGTTTGTATTATCATTTCAAATCATCTCGCAAGTCACTTCATTGGCATCCATTTAGACGCGTTTCAAGGGAGTTGGGATGATAAAAAAAATGTTAGTTTCGGCACTTACCATCACGGCAGCACCTTACGGGATCTCCGCAGAAAATAACGATGTGATGGTCGTCACTGCGTAGGGTTATGAACAAAAATTGCGGCAGGCAGCGGCCAGTATTTCTGTCATCAGCCAACGTGAGCTTAGCCAGAAAAGTTACACCGATCTTGCCGATGCGCTCAGTGATATCGAAGGGGTGGATGTCCATAGTACGACGGGTAAAACGGGAGGCCTTGATATCAGTATTCGCGGTATGTCCAGCAGTTATACGCTTATCCTGATAGATGGCATCCGACAGAATGGTACCTCTGATGTTACGCCAAATGGGTTTGGTGCCATGAATACCAGTTTTATGCCGCCACTTTCTGCCATTGAACGTATTGAAGTTATTCGCGGACCGATGTCGACGCTATATGGCTCTGATGCTATTGGCGGCGTGGTGAATATTATTACCAAAAAAGTGCCCAACGAATGGGGCAGTACCGCAACGCTGGAGCACACCTTTCAGGAAAACACTGACTTTGGCGACAGTTCAAAATTCTCATTTTATTCCGGCGGTGCATTAATTGAAGATAAATTGGGGCTGTCACTACGCGGCAGTATTTTTCGTCGCGGGGCTTCTCAGGTTGAATCATCAAGTACCGGTACTGAACTGAGTAATCGTGGGCCAAACCCCGTTAAGTCAGATAATTATACGCTAGGCAATAAATTACAGTGGCAGATTAATGATAAAAATGTGTTCTGGCTGGATGGTGAGATCGCCAATCAGAAATACGATAACGCCGAAAGCCAACTTGGTACGATCGGTGCCGCAGGAGGATATGAAGATACGTTGCGTTATCAGCGTCGTAAAGTGACCCTTGGCAGTGATAATTATCTGAGCTTCGGTACTTGGAATTCGAGCCTCTCGTACAATAAAACCGAGAATAAAGGCCGACTGATCACCAACGCTTCTGTTCCTGCTGCTACGGGCCTGGCGGGAACCAAGCGCGATCTTGAAAATACCAATATTATCCTTGATTCCAAACTGGTCGCGCCGTTGGGAGACAGCCATCTGTTAACGGTTGGGGGCCAGTATTGGGATGCCCGCATGAAGGACGGCATCGTTCTGGCGAATAACGGCAAAGCGTTCCGTCAGGACTCTTGGTCTCTGTTCACTGAGGATGAATGGCGAATTGTCGATCCGCTGGCACTGACATTCGGTGCCCGTTATGAGCATCAGGAGACCTTTGGCGGACATGTCAGTCCTCGCGCCTATCTGGTCTGGGATGCACATGATGATATCACGGTGAAAGGGGGCGTTAGCACCGGATACAAAACGCCGTCTCTTGCGCAATTGCACGATGGCATCAGTGGCGTCACCGGACAGGGGACGATTACCACGATCGGCAACCCGAAATTGAAACCGGAAGAGAGCGTCAATACTGAACTGGGTGTTTACTATGAGAACCAGAGCGGTTTTGGTGCGAACGCAACGTTATTCCACAACCGTTTCAAAAACAAAATCAACAGTGAAACCATCGACAGCGTCACCAGCACCTATACCAACATTGGCAGAGCGACCACTCAGGGCATTGAGCTGGCAACAACCATTCCTTTGTGGTCTGACGATTGGTCACTCAACATGAACTACACCTTTACCGACAGTGAACAAAAGGATGGTGAGAATAAAGGGGCATCACTGACCAATACGCCCAGACATATGGCGAATGCGCGTTTGAATTGGAACGTGAATGAGAAACTCTCTACCTGGTTAAAGGCAGAGCACCGCAGTAAAACTGCGCGATTCACCGACAACTATGAAAACCTGAGCGCTGCGAATAAGGTGGTTTACGATAATCTCGGCGCATATTTTAAATCCTTTACTGTCTACAATCTTGGTGCGTCATACAAAGTGTCCAAAGATGTGACGCTCAACGGCGCTATCAATAACCTGACGGATAAAGATTTTACCCGGACACACGTGTTTGCTGTGGGGTGCGGGACAACAACCGCTGGGGATTACTTTACCTCTTCCCAGAGTACCACCGGCTATGTGATGCCTGGGCGTAATTACTGGCTTTCCGTGAATGTGAATTTCTGATCCTTCACGCGTTGTTGCGTCATACAAAAAATCAGAAGGCGTAGTACAGGACGACTTCTGATTTTTATTTTATCTCTGCCATACTTCACATCATCCGTGCGTTTTTGTAGGCAAGCCATTCCTGCTGTGCAACCTGCGCTGTCACCTGCCAGCGAGCAGGCCGATCCCCGTAATGAAGATTAAATGGAAGAAGTATGCAGTGGAAATCCCTGACTCCCGGCCTGACAAATCTGCTTGCTTATGAACGCACCTGGTTAAAGCATGACGTTCGCGCGGGGCTTTCAGTGGCTGCCGTTGCGTTACCGGTGGCGATCGCCTATGCCGAATTGGCCGGCGTAAGCGCGATCGTTGGGCTTTACTCCTGTATCTTGCCGATCGTTGCCTACGCCATTTTTGGCTCTTCACGGCAATTAATTGTGGGTCCAGATGTCGCTACCTGTGCGGTCATCGCTGCGGTCATTACCCCCTTGGCGGCGGGAAATGCGGAGCTTCATTGGCAATTAGCGATTGTGATGACGTTGATGATGGGAACGTGGTGTCTGATTGCCAGCCGGTTCAAGCTGGGGGCCATTGCGGATTTGTTGTCCCGCCCGATATTGAGTGGCTTGCTTAACGGCGTTGCGTTGACCATTATCGTCAATCAGATCAGCAAAGTGTTTGGTTTCTCTCCCTCCTCCAGTGAACTGATTGAGCGCATTTATGCGCTACCGTCGAATCTGGCAAGTAGCCACTGGCCGACGGTGGGTATCTCGTTGCTGACGCTGTTATGTCTGTTTGGTGTGCGCTATGTTCGCCCTAATTGGCCTGCACCGCTTTTTGCCGTCCTGTTGACAACGGGGCTCACCTGGGCGGCAAACCTGCCTCGCTTTGGGGTAGAAACGGTTTCCGGTTACACCGGGGGCGGTTTGCCTACTGTCTCCTGGCCGGATTTCAAACCCGGTTTGCTGCGTGAACTGGTGATCCCGGCATTGAACCTTGCGGTGGTCAGCTTTGTCAGTATGATGTTGACCGCACGCAGTTTCGCGGCAAAAAATGGTTATTAGGTGGACGTAAACAGTGAATTTCGCGCGCTCGGTTTGGTGAATATCGTCTCTGGTTTGTCTCAGGGATTTGCCATCAGCGGCGCTAATTCACGTACTGCGGTTAACGATGCCAACGGTGGCAAAAGTCAGTTGGTTTCTGTGATCGCCGCATTGGCGATTGCGCTGGTGGTCGTGCTGTTAAGTGAACCCCTGCAATATATTCCTATCGCTGTACTCGGTGTCATATTAATCTATGCGCTGTGGGGCTTACTGGATTTACGCAGTATATTCCAACTGCGAAAGCGTAATCGCCCGGCCTTCTATCTGGCGCTGTTTACTTTTCTGAGTGTGCTGCTGGTGGGTATTATTCCGGGTATTGGGTTGGCGGTGC
Organism: Symbiopectobacterium purcellii; assembly: GCF_019797845.1. NCBI lineage: Bacteria > Pseudomonadati > Pseudomonadota > Gammaproteobacteria > Enterobacterales > Enterobacteriaceae > Symbiopectobacterium > Symbiopectobacterium purcellii. Next base: position 1,500,145 of record NZ_CP081864.1, read on the forward strand.
TGCTAGGGTTACTGCAATTCCTGCAAACGGTATTTCGACCCACAGAGCATTTGCTCGGTGTCAACGCGGAAGGCATGATTCATTCATTAGACAACGGCAATGACAATGACATCAGTCCAGTGGACGGCGTTATCATGTACCGTTTCAATTCCCCATTAACCTATTTCAACGTTGCCTATTTTAAAAGCCGTATCACGGATCTGGTGGATAGCGATACTTCTCAGCCGCGCTGGGTGGTGATTGATGCCGTGGCCAGCTTTACCCACGCCGATGTCAGCGTGCTGGCTGCCATCGACGAGTTGAAACGCGAGCTTAAACAACGCGGAATTAATCTGGTGCTCGCAGGGCGGCGTACCGAATTAACCCGCTGGTTTCGTATGGACCGTTCTGACAGTAAGATGCACGATTTGATTCTGGTGCCGGATCTGTATTTGGCATTACGGCTGATTCAGAGTAAAGAGACAGACTCGCTAAGGGCGGACAGCCCGCCCTGATGATGTAACTTATTGCAGCGTAGACATATCCAGAACAAATCGATACTTCACATCACCCTGTTCAAGGCGTGAAAACGCATCATTAACCTGAATGGCGCTGATGAGTTCGATATCAGCAGTAATTCCGTGCTCCGCACAAAACTCAAGCATTTCTTGGGTTTCAGCAATGCCGCCGATATTCGAGCCAGAGAAGCTACGACGCCCTTTAACCAGATTAAATGCGCCAATCTCGATCGGTTCTGGTGGCAACCCAACCAATACCACGGAACCATCAATTTTCAATAAATTAAGGTATGCATTGACGTCATGCTTTGCGGAAACCGTATCGAGAATAAGATCGACCTTACTGGCAAATTTTTTCATCTGCTGTGGATCGGTCGATAACACCGCCTGATGGGCGCCAAGGCGTGTCGCATCTGCTACCTTAGCTTCCGACGTAGTAAATACCACCACATGTGCGCCCATCGCTTTGGCCATTTTGATCGCGACGTGCCCGAGCCCTCCGATGCCGAGAATGCCCACCACTTTCCCCGCCCCTACCTGCCAGTGTTTCAGCGGGGAGTACACCGTAATGCCGGCGCACAGCAGCGGTGCGGCTGACGCCAGATCCAACGCGGCGGGCATTTTCAACGTGTATTTTTCACGACAGACGTAGGTTTGTGCGAACCCACCGTAGGTCATTCCTCCCAAATGCTTATCCGGTGAGTTAAACGAAAGCGTTGTGCCGGATTCACAGAACTGTTCGAGATCGCGGCGGCAGGCAGGGCATTCGCCACATGCGTCAACAATGCAGCCCACTGCGGCGTAATCACCCGGTTGAAATTGGGTTACGGCACGGCCTACCGCGATAACGCGGCCGACAATTTCATGCCCGGGCACCATCGGGTAGTGTGCTGCGCCAAAATCATTTTTGAGTTGATGAAGGTCGGAATAACAAATGCCGCAATAGAGAATGTCCATCTCAACGTCATCGTCTTGTAATCCGCGGCGTTTGATACGGAATGTGGTTAACGGATTGGCTACCGCATCGGTGCCAATCGCTTTAATGGTTTTAAACATGACAGCTATCTCTATGACGATTAACGACCAACATGCGCTTGCAATGCCGCCGGGTAACGTTCACCCACAATTTTTACCGTTTCCAGTGCTTGGGTAATTTTCTGCAAGTCTGCGGGGGTGAGTTTGATTTCTGTTGCAGCCAGGTTTTCCTCCAGCCGATGTAGCTTCGTGGTGCCCGGAATTGGCACAATCCATGATTTTTGTGCCAGTAACCAAGCCAGTGCGATTTGTGCGGAAGTGGTGTGACGTTCTGCTGCAAGTTCTGCCAGTAATATCACCAATTTTTCGTTGGCTTTCAGGGCTTCTGCGGCGAAACGTGGAACAGTTTTGCGGAAATCATTGTCTGCGAAGGTGGTTTGGGCTTTGATTGTACCGGTCAGAAAGCCTCTGCCCAGTGGGCTAAAGGGCACAAAACCAATGCCGAGCTCTTCAAGCAGCGGCAGTATTTCTTGCTCTGGTTCGCGCCACCATAGGGAATATTCACTTTGCAGCGCAGTAACCGGTTGTATGGCATGAGCGCGACGCACGGTTTGCGCACCGGCTTCTGAAAGACCAAAATGTTTTACTTTACCTTCGGCGATCAGATCTTTTACGGTTCCTGCGACATCTTCAATCGGGACATCGAGGTCAACCCGGTGTTGATAGAGAAGATCGATAACCTCCATCTTAAGGCGACGCAGTGAACCTTCTACGGCCTCACGGATATGCTCTGGGCGACTGTTCAACATTTGCCGTTTATTGTCGTTGCCTATGTTAAAGCCAAATTTTGTCGCGATAACCACGCGATCGCGTAACGGTTTTAATGCCTCACCGACGACATCTTCATTTAAATAAGGGCCATACACTTCGGCGGTATCAAAAAATGTTACCCCGCGCTCAACAGCGGCGCGAATCAGTGTTATGGCTTGACGGGTATCCGTTGCCGGGCCATAGCCTTGGCTCAATCCCATGCAGCCCAGACCTAGCGCCGACACTTCAAGCCCGGACTTTCCCAAATAACGTTTTTGCATTGTTAAGCTCCTGCAATTAACGGCTTTACCGATGTTTAGCAAGCATAGCGCAGTGCGATTTATTCGATTAGTCGCGCCAATTCACTAGGGCTTATTCGCTGTATTCATTAATTGCCGTTCGCGTTGGCTATTTAGCGCGAGACGGTACGTAACCAGTGGGTCACAGTTTCCGTGGTCCTGCGTTCCTGATCGCATTCGATAACGAGCGGTTGTTCTCGTCTAGCATGGGGAGCCAGTCTCGCCAGGACTGCTTCACAGTTACCAACACCATATCCGCCATGTGTGATGAAAGGGATCAGGGTGTTGTCTGCCAGATTATGGGTAGTGAGAAAGGTTTGAACTACTGGAGGCAGGGTGGTTGCCCAAACAGGAAAACCTAAATAAATCGTTTGATAACGCTCTATATTACTGACACTGCGTTTTAGCGGTGGCCTGAGGCCACGGTCACGTTCAATGTTTGCCTGTTCTACCGTCTGAAAATAATCCTCCGGATAGGGTATTGCTGGCTCAATCTCAAACAGATCGCTGTGCAGGCTGCGATGAATAATCCCTGCGATAACGCGCGTGTTACCACTGCGAGATAAATAGGCGACGAGAATGCGTTCAGTTTTTAGTGAGTTATCCGTGTTGGCACTCGCAGAGGTAGGAAACGCCATTTTGACCACGGTTAAGCTGGCCAATGCGGAAAGCAGCGCTCTTCGAGTGCGGTCGTGTTGGTGCGACATGCATGATTCTCCGTAAATTTGGATAACAAACAATGTGCGCTGTGATGCAGGAGTCGCGCAGCATCAATAAGGCCAAGATAACAGAACATGTGTAATGAGATAATCGTATTGTATTGATTAGTGCTATGAATGTTGCTCATTAAATGTGTGTCATTGTCTCAGCAAGTAAATAGTCGCGCTTCGTTATTTAAATATGTCAAAGAGAAAGTGTTAAATAAACAAATGTAGTTATCTTTAAGGTTGGGTAAAAGACATCGGTCTGTTTGAAATCAGAATTATTTTAAAAAAATCATCATCAAAGTTTCAGAATATTTAACAAGAATAGGCTAGTGTTTAGCGAGAGAGGTGGAATTCACAAAGAGTGCGCTATTGGTATTGTTTTGATTTAGTTTGTTTTTATTGGTATTTATGACAATGAGCATGGTGTTTGAATAACCATTGTTTAGCGATGAAAGACGCAGTGGATGGATTGGTATCAGGTGGTGACCCTATTTTATATCATATTATAGAGTGTGCTGCTTTTTGGTTTTTATAATTCATGTTTTTTTATTTATTATTGAGGGCACGCTTGTGTTTAATAAACTATGAATGATAATGGGAAATATGTTTTTTTTCGACCGCTGGGGATGGTTTTTGCTTTGATTGGTTGTTCTCAGGTGAATAAAAGTGATGAGAGAACCCACACTCCTGTGATTAAGTTCTCAAAAGAGGAGGCTGGACGTTCTGTCATTTCACCATCGCTCTCAGGTAGTGCCTCTGGTCAGCATTCCGCTATGTCGTCCAAAAGGACGGATATGAAAATCCGGGGAGAGGCTCAGGTTGGTGTGAGCACGCCTGGCCGTCAGTCTGAAAGTACCTCGCTGAATGTATTAGTTCCATTGCAAGAAAATGAAAATCGCATACTGTTTAGCCAATTTGGGGGGCATCATCGCAAGCATAAAAACAGCGTCAGTGTAGGAGTGGGGCAGCGTCATTTTGGTAATGACTGGGGATTGGGCTATAACCTTTTTTATGATGTACAAAAGTCAAAATCAGTTTACCACCGCCTCGGCGTTGGTGGGGAGCTATGGTTTGATCATGCTCGTTTTACGGCCAATGGATATTATGGCCTGACACGTAACCGGGATGTTGATGAGAAACCAGGGTATTACGCGGATGTCGCTCATGGCTATGATGTCAATTTGCAAGCGTGGATACCCGGGTATCGTCAGTTGAGTGGTCGGGTGAAATTTGAGCAATACTTTGGCGATAGTGTTGCGCTTACCAAGAAAGGGAAAGATGCCAGAAATCCGCATGCGTTATCGTTAGGACTCAGCTATGCGCCTATTCCATTGCTACAGTTTGATGTTGATCGCGTGTTGGGTGGGCAACGTCAAGCTGAAAACCGTTTCGGGGTCTCTGTTCGTTACCAATTTGGCGTACCTCTTTCTTTGCAACTTGATCCAACGTACACGGCATCGCAGTACTTGAGGAAAGCAAAAAATTATCACGTTGTTGATCGTAACAACGATATAAAGCTTTCGTTTCGAGAGAAACCCTTGGAACAGATAGAAAAACCAGTGGTAAAAGTACCCGTTGCGCCAAAACCGCCAACCATACCTCCAGCATCTCAACCGCCAAAAGCACCAACCCCATCAGGGGCGCCAGAACGGCCAAAACCACACGTTGTAACGCCAGAAGGCGATCCATGTTTTGAGTGCGGGGATTTAGAGCCAGGAAAAAAACCGTCTGTTGACGTTGAACCTTTTGACGATGAAGACAGGGCAGTAAGCCCTAAAGTGGCGCCAGAACGGCCAAAACCACCCGTTGTAACGCCAGAAGGCGATCCATGTTTTGAGTGCGGGGAGTTAGAGCCAGGAAAAAAACCGTCTGTTGACGTTGAACCTTTTGACGATGAAGACAGGGCGGTAAGCCCTAAAGGGGCGCCGGAATGGCCAGAAAGGCCAAAACCACCCGTTGTAGCGCCAGAAGGCGATCCATGTTTAGAGTGCGGAGACCTAGAGCCAGCAACAAACCCTAAAGATGAAGTAGAACTGATTAATATACCGTCTGATATTTATGTTTATCCACCCAGCCATGATGATATGCGACTCAGGGCGATCCCCGATAAGTTGGAGCGTCATGTGTTCGTTGATGAGGCTGGAGGAGCTGAAGGGTTTGTGATTGTTGAACCCCCGCCAACAAAAAGGGATTCGTCAGACGAGCACGATGGTTTTGAGTTTGTCAACGTGTCTTAACGTGGAGTGACAATCGGAGCTGTCCACCAAGCAGGGCGATAAGTAATGTGGGCGCAGCGTTCTCTTGGTGGGCAGTGACGTAATGCAATGGAGATGGACAATTCCTTGAAGTCTGCGTTTGTCTGGGCTGCGTCAGCAGCCCAGACAAACGCAGAGATTATTTCTTGTTAAACATCGATTTTAAATCGGCAAAGGGATTATAGGTCGCAGCCGCAACGTCATTTTGAGCATCCTCTCCCGCCACAACGGTTGTGCCGTATTGGTCTGCCTCAGTGTACTTGGAGTGTTCATGGTCATGGCAATACAGACACAGTAACTCCCAGTTGCTGCCATCTTCCGGATTATTGGTATGGTCGTGATCGATATGGTGAACTGTTAATTCGCGCAGGTTGGAATAAACAAACTCCCGCGAGCAGCGCCCACACACCCACGGATAAATTTTTAGTGCTTTCTCACGGTAGCCGCTTTCCAGACGCGCGTAGTTTTTGGGGATCAGAGCCATTGCCGATGTTACCTGTTATAAAGAGAGTATTTACGATAGTGTCCCCAATATATCCCATATTGGAACCAGAGAAGAAATGAAAGCGAAATAGCCGGTTCACGGATTCATGATTCTGCGCTGCGTTGGGTATCAGAAACGCTTTCTGCCTCTGAAGACAGTATGTCGATCAGTGCGCGAATATTGGCTGTCATACCGCCCTTGCGCCATACCAACGCGGTGGTAATAGGATTGCCTGGCTCCATGAAGGGGTGGACGGTAATTAAATTCTCCGACGGGAATGTGCTCAGTATTGGCCGTGGCACTATCCCTACGCCCATCCCTGCGCTGACACCGCCTAGAATGGCGTGATAGGACGACATCTCTGCCAGGCGATAGGGTTTAACCTGCGCCTGTTGTAACCAGACTGTCAGCCGATCGCGGTATGAGCAACCATCGCGAAAAACCAGCAACGTTGCGTTTTCGAGATCGCCAGCAGCCCGTATCGGCGGGGAATTAGCCGGTGCGATAATCACCAACTCTTCTTCAAAAACAGCCATACGTTCAAGCCTGTCATTCGCAGGGGCATCAGCAATAAAGGCTGCATCCAACTCGTGGTTAACCACGGCTTCGTAGAGCATACGGCTAATTCCGGTCACCAGTTCGACGGCTACGTCATGATGCTTACGATACAACGCTGAGAGCGGGCCGGGTAAACGCGTTGCTGCCATACTGTCGAGCGCTCCGACTCTAAACCGGCCACCTGGCTGCGGCTTTGCTGCCTGCTGTTCCGCAGTGGCGACCAGTTCAACGATCTTCAGTGCATTTTCGTACAGTGCCAGGCCTGCGGTGGTCGGAATAAACCGACGGCCCGTTTTTATAAACAGCATGACACCGAGATGATGCTCCAGATTTTGCACGCGTGTTGTGATGGCAGAGGGCACCCGGCAAAGCAATCTGGCCGCCGCGGTTATGCTGCCAGTCTCGGTCACCGCAATGACGGCACGGAAATCTGAAATATCCATATTTTCACCAGAATTGAAAAATGAATTCTATTTTATTCAATTGAAAAGAAACTTCATGTTTTTTATTTTACCAGTGTGAACAACCTGGAGACGACTATGAAGAAACTGGGACTGATAGGCGGCACCGGGCCTGAATCGACGCTGCTTTATTACCGAAAATTTGTCTATGAAGCCAATCAGCGCACCGGTGATACTTTCTTTCCGAACCTCACAATCGAAAGTATTAACGTCTATGACGTACTGAGGATGTGCAGTCAAAAAGACTATGCAGGACTCACCGATTATCTGGCAAAGGCGGTGCGTCATCTGGTTGCTGCGGGGGCGGAAGTTGCTGCGCTGACCGGCAATACCCCTCATATCGTTTTTAACGAACTACAGGCCTCTAGTGCGATACCGCTTGTCAGCATCATCGATGCTACGTGCGCCGAGGTAAAAGCGCAGGGGCTGAAAAAGGTCGGGTTACTGGGAACGCGGTTTACCATGGAAGCTGATTTTTTTAAACGGCCCTTCATTGAAGCAGGGATCGATGTCATCACCCCTATGCCAAATGACATCGCCGTTATTGCGGAAAAAATTCACCATGAACTTGAGCGAGGTATTGTGGAGACACAGACGCGAGAACGGTTTCTCGCCGTTATTGAACGGATGTCTAAGGATGAAGGCATAGAGGCCATTATTCTTGGCTGCACAGAGTTACCCCTGCTGTTTTCCGGCGTCCAGCTTGCTGTGCCAGCGCTTGATACCGTTGATATACATATTGAAGCGCTGTTCAAGATGCTGCGTTAGCGTCACGATGAGCGTCGTTCTCATACTGCGAATCGCCCGTTGCCGACAATGATTTGCCACTTATAACGGTCTTGAACCTGTCGGCTTAGCGCTGTACCGAGCGGATATAACCTCACGACAGGAATCAGAGATAAAGGCAGATCCGCCTTTGGCATCGTCTGTGTTTCTGATAATGGGTTCAGAATGATATAACGTCAGGAACGCGTATTCAGGCATTGCGGGACGCGTAATGCCGGGTCTGCAATTCGCTGCGAACCCGGCGTTGCCTTAACGGCCTACGCGAGCCTGATGTTCAGGGGAGTAACGTTCGCCGACAATTGTTATCGATTCAAGCGCTTGGGTAACCTGAAGTACATCATCCGGAGAAAGAGTAATTTCAGTTGCGCCAAGGTTTTCCTCCAGCCGATGCAGTTTGGTGGTGCCGGGGATAGGCGTAATCCACGGTTTTTGTGCCAGTAACCACGCCAGTGCGATTTGCGCAGACGTCACCCCTTTTTCGGACGCCAGTTCACCTAATAAAAAGACGAGTTTTTCATTGGCTTCAATTGCTTGAGCGGTGAAACGTGGAACAGTGCTGCGATAATCCTCTTTCCCAAAAGTCGTTCCGGACGTAATCGATCCCGTCAGGAAGCCTTTGCCCAATGGGCTGAATGGGACAAAACCAATGCCCAGTTCCTCCAGCAACGGCAGGATCTCCCGCTCAGGCTCGCGCCACCATAGGGAGTATTCGCTTTGCAGGGCCGTGACAGGTTGTACCGCATGCGCCCGACGAATGGTTTGCGCCCCCGCTTCCGAAAGGCCGAAATGTTTGACCTTGCCTTCTGCTATCAGGTCTTTTACCGTTCCCGCCACATCTTCAATAGGGACATCGGGATCGACACGGTGTTGATACAGCAGATCAATAACGTCAGTCTTGAGGCGGCGTAATGATCCTTCAACAGCTTCACGGATGTGCGCCGGACGGCTGTTTAAAATCTGCTGTTTATTATCATTGCCAAAGGTAAAACCAAATTTAGTCGCGATGACGACGCGGTCGCGAAAGGGTTTTAAGGCTTCACCGACAACGTCTTCATTCAGATAGGGGCCATACACTTCAGCGGTATCGAAGAAAGTGACGCCGCGTTCAACCGCTGCCCGAATGAGTTCAATAGCCTGGCGGATATCCGTCGCTGGGCCGTAGCCGTGGCTGAGTCCCATGCAACCGAGACCCAGTGCTGACACCTCGAGCCCAGATTTACCCAGATAACGTTTCTTCATTTTGTATTAACCTCGCTTAAGGTGACTTAGACGTCTAGTTTGCGCTCAGTAATCCATTCCACCCTGGCTGGATCACGATGAGAAAAGAATGCACTGGTTGCGGTATCCAGGGCGGCAATTTGCAGCAAATCATCAGCACTGAGTTCAAAATCAAGAATGTTGATATTTTCTTCTATACGTTCTTTTCGCACAGATTTGGCCAGCGAAACGATGCCACGCTGTAAGATCCAACGGAGGACAACCTGACCCACACTTTTGCCGTATTTTTGACCTATCGTCGTCAGCGCGGGGTGCTGAAACAGGCCGTTTCTGCCTTCGGCAAAGGGGGCCCATGCTTCCGGCTGAATGTCACGACTTTGCATCCACGGGACGGCATGCAACTGCTGGTTAAAGGGATTTACTTCAATCTGGTTCACCGCAGGAATGACCTTATTGAACGCGATAAGATCGGCAAGCCTGTCAGGATGGAAGTTGCTTACGCCAATGGCGCGAATTTTGCCAGCCTGTTGCAGTTCTTCCATCGCACGCCATGCGCCATGGATATCACCGTAGGGCTGATGAATCAGGTACAGGTCAACATAGTCCAGTTGCAGTCTGTTCAGTGAACGCTCAAACTGCGCTTTAGTGCCCTCATAATTAGCATCCTGTAGCCACAGTTTGGTTGTCACAAAGAGTTCATCACGCGCTATACCGCTCTGTTTCAGCGCATTGCCGACCTGGGTTTCATTCTGATAGGACGCAGCAGTATCAATCAGTCGATAGCCTGTTTCGATGGCATCAATAACCGCTCTCTCACACTCGGTGGCATCTGTCATTTGATACACACCAAAACCCAGCAGGGGCATTTCAATACCGTTGTTCAGTTTTACCGTTTTCATGACCTTACCCTTCAGTCGTTGTGTGGGAAAAGCATAACGCAAAGGGATTTATTCGATTAGATAGGGCAATTAGCTAAGGTTTATTAGAGTAATTCATTAATTAAGACGGCACTTAAAGAGAGGAATGCGTTTGTTGGAAATAGATTAAGCCTTGTGGTGTTGATCGAAAGTCACATCGCTTGCCGTAAAGCCTAAAATTAAACGTGCCGTATTAATATTGGGCTTCTCTATTTGCTGGCCAATGCCTGCTGTAGTGCCTTTTCTGCCCGCACGGCAGCATCACTTTCGCCATGTTCATGCAGCACTTTTGCCAACTGACGTAATTGTGCCGCTGTCAGGCCGACCCGCATGCTTGCTTGGGTATGCGATAGCAACTGTGCGTCAACGCCCGGTGTGGCGGCCAGTGCGCCAACGGTTGCCAGCTCGCGGCTTTGCCAGTCAAGGTTGTCGCGGGAAAATATGTCGCCAAACAGATGCGTTTGCAGGAACTGATTAATGACCGGTGCAAAATCAAAAAGTGGTCCCTGAACGGGGGCGCCTGAGATTTTTGTCTGATTCTCAGTGCCGACACGGCGAAGTTCATCTCCGGTAGGTGCCGGGAGCGTCGGTTCGTTCCCTTGAGCATCTTTAATGCCGTGTTGTTTACGCGTATCAACAACCTTCATCAATTCATTAAGCGCATTCAGGCTACGGGGAAAGCCCGTATAAGCGTAGAGCTGCACCAGTATTTCTTTGGTTTCGTTTATCGTGAGTCCTGCGTCCAAACCCTGATTCAGTGAACGGTTCAGCTTATCCATCTGGCTGCTGGCCATCGATGCGGCAATTATAGGAATGGCCTGCTGGCGCGCAGACAGCGTGTCTGAAACGGTTTGTTTAGTCATTTCTGTGGTTCCTTTCATCACTGACTCAGCATTTGCTGTGAGAGTAAAACCAAACGTCAGCAGCAGGGCTGCGGTTAATGCCTTAATGGGCATGATATTGTTCATCGCTTACCTTCTCCATCCAGTTAACGCCGTTGTTCTCCACCATTCCGGTAATCGCCAGATGCGTCATTGCACTGCCAGGTGTCGCTCCATGCCAGTGTTTGATGCCTGGCGGGCAAGAAACGACGTCGCCCGCCCGAATCACCTGAATTGGCTGCCCTTCCTGCTGCGTGAGTCCGACGCCAGCGGTTACAATCAACTGCTGACCTGCCGGATGCGTATGCCAGGCGGAACGAGCACTTGGCTCAAACGTGACATAAGCACCTGAAACACGCATGGCGTTATCAGGCTGGAAAAGAGGGTCAACCCGGACGCGTCCGGTAAAGTTCTCCACTGGACCGTAAACCGCATTCTGGCTGCCTGCGGGGGAGATGTGGACCGCGGTATTTTGCTCTGCCGCCCAAGATGAAAAAGCAAAGAGCGGTATTAACGGCACGAGGAAACGTAAATGTCTAATCACGCAAAGCATCCTTATCCATGATCAAGGAGATGGCCTGCGATGAGTCTATACCCAGGGACATGTCATAAGGCTGACGCCTCCCTGACAATGTTGTCAGTTAATCTCTATCATAGCGATGCGACATTGTATTTTCTGAAAATAAACCACCACAATAAAAGTCGAGTGGTTAATGAAAATAAAACAATAATGGATAAATAGCGTAAATAAAACAGCATGGCAGATTCATCGTAGTCAAAAAATGAGAAATCAACCGTCATCAACAAATAGGCGAGATAGTCTTGGTTCAGCAACCCGTGCAAACCCAGTAGCGCAATTATTGCAAAAAAACGTGGCATAATAACGTTAGCAATATACGACTTTTCGGGGATTTTCATGATATGACAGAAAAACGTCGCCAGCATTTTCCAATGCAACCCAATATGTATGGCCAAAATAAGCATTCCCCAATGGACCGACGCCATATGCGCCTTTCTGGCCCAACTCGCCGGATTGTGAAACCGGAGATCCAAAAATATATGTCGGGAGAGCATCATTCCAGAGATAATCGCAGTCAGGATCACTACCACTGTTGCTGCGTTTATAATTCTGCTAACGACCTGCATGGGTGAAGGACGCTGAGGCGACAATGACCACAAGCGATGCCTGTTGAGACATAAATGTATAATAATGAGCAGCGTAAAGAGCATACCTGCCCACTCATGCAGTATTTCACCCTGAAGGTGAAATCCCATCAATACCAGCAGCAGTACCGTCATCAGCGCATCCTGAATGACCTGGAAAATATAGATTTTCTTCATGTTGATTAATTAACGCTGTGGCTGAACGTTTTTGACCCACTGCTCTACCTGTGCGGGTACATCAGGGTGTGAAATATCATCACGCGATAGTGAAAGTGCGCGAGTAATTAGTTTTGCCTTTGGCTGCCTGCGGGCGATTTCTCGCAGGGAGTCCGCTAAGCGACTACCACCATGGGTGGTAAAGGGAATGATGGTTTTGTTGGCAAAGTCGTTTTGCTCAAAGAGGCCATATATCACCATTGGCATGGTATACCACCAGATGGGATAACCGACATAAATGGTGTCGTAATGACTAAGATCCGGAAGCGGTGTGTTTAGTGAAGGCCTGGCTTTTGTTTGCTGTTCCTTTTCGGCCGCGCGTAGCAACGCCTCATGCTGGCGAGGATAAGGTGTGGTTGTCTCAATGCGGTACAGATCGCCTTGCGTCTGTTTCTGAAGTAGCTGTGCAACATATTGGGTACTGCCGGTCTCCGGCGTATTTTTTTGCAATACGCTGGCGCCGGAAAAACCGTCCACCGCATCAGGCTTCATTCCCTCGGGCTGCGAAAAATAGATAATCAGTGTGCGGGACTGCGTGGATGCGTTGTTTGCTGCAAAAGCGGTCTGTCCCATAAAACTCATCACAATCGCCACCAGAAATCTGCTAAATACGGTTTTTATTCTCACTGTTTCATTCCCTCAATCCGCTGCGGTTGGTCTTAGCAGTGATTCTGATGTAGGTAACCTGACGTCAGACTGACGGCTCTCTGACAATGTCGTCAGTAGGCTTGGAGAATTTACTTTCCGCTTTTTTCTCTGAACTCAGCATCTCTGATCGGTCAGCGCTAGGTCGTTTAGCAAATGTCAATCCAAAGGTATTAACACCGCCCTCACTCCGCGCAAAGACGTCTCCCCGGTGCATAATCGCGACGGCACGTACGATCGATAACCCCAGACCATGGTGGGTATCACTCCTGGTGCGTGAGGCGTCGACGCGATAGAAACGTTCAAAGAGTCGACGTAAATGTGCTGCTGCAATGGGCTCGCCTTGATTTGAAACCTCAACCCTTGCGTGATTATTCTTTTCGCTCAACCGGATAGTAACCGTACTTTTAGGTAGCGAATGCCTTGCACTGTTTTCCAGTAAATTGGCAAGTGAACGGTGGAACAGTCGTCGGTCTATATGCGCGGTGACATCACCCTCAACATCAAGGGAAAGATGCTTTTCAGCAAAGGAAGGCTCTACATATTCCGCGGTTTTAAGGGCCTCTTCGCGCAGGGAAACCTGCGTAAGCTGGGAAGCATGTTCTCCCGCGTGAGCATGTGACAGGAAAAGCATGTCGTTAACGATCGATGCCATACGTTCAAGTTCTTCGAGATTTGAACCCAGTAACTCTTCCAACTCATCATGCGAACGTCGACGTGACAGCCCCAATTGTGTCTGACCAATAAGGTTAGTCAGTGGTGTCCGCAGTTCATGGGCAACATCGGCATTAAAACTTTCGAGTTGCCGCCAGGCTATTTCTTGACGCGCTAGCACACCGTTAAATGACGCCGCGAGCTGCTGTAATTCTTCGGGCAAAACAATAGCATCAAGGCGTTGGCCATGGTCTCCCGGGGCGAGATGTTGTGCCTGCTGACTGAGTGTCTCAACGGGACGCATGCCGATCCTTGAAACCATATAGCCCAGCAACGCGACGATAAATACACCCAGTGCGGCAATTATCAGCAGCGTGTGGGTGAACGCATCGAGTGTGCCCATATACGGGGTGGAGTCGATGGCAACCACATAGCGTACCTCAGGCCTTTGACCGTTCGCGGGGATCGTTTTCACGAGAAGAAACAGTGAGCAGACACCTTCAGATGCGCCAGGCATTTTATTAACGCCTTCCTGCAAAGAGGACCACTGAACACCCTCCGGCGGTATTCCCCCCATACTAAAGCGTGGGTTATCGCTCACTATCCAGTAGCGAACGCGCTCGCCTTCTGAACTGGTTAACGCGTTGAATTTATTGGCAAGCGTAGGCCAACCATCAGATGACGTTTGTGCGGTGATCCAAGGACGCATCAATGATTCCCGGAAGAGGAGCTCGTTGTGCATCTGTTTTTGCAGGGAGTCGTGTAAGGAATTTCGTAGCAGCACGCCGATCGCTGAAACAATCAGAAGGGCGGATAAGGCAAACATCAGTGCCAGATGGACTGAGATGGAGCGATTAAGCATGCTTATCCTCATTATTTATTCAGATCTGACTTCGAGGACGTACCCCATACCGCGCACGGTATGAAGTAATTTGATGCCAAATGGGGCATCAACTTTGGCACGCAGGCGTTTAATCGCCACTTCAACGACGTTGGCATCGCTGTCAAAATTCATGTCCCATACCTGTTCCGCAATCATCATCTTTGACAGAATTTCGCCCTGATGGCGTGCCAAAAGGCTCAACAGAGAAAACTCTTTTGCCGTCAGTTCCAGCCGCGTTCCTGAGCGAAACACCCGGCGAGCCAGCAAGTCGAGATGCAGGTCGTGAATGTGCAACTGCGTGATATCTGCGCCATCCGTTGAACGGCGACGTACGAGCGCTTGAATACGTGCCACCAACTCAATGAGCGAGAAGGGCTTTGGGAGATAATCATCGGCGCCAAGGCGAAGCCCTTTAACCCGCTCGTCAACGGATCCCCGTGCAGATAACATCAACACGGGGGTCTGTTTACTGGCTCGTATGCCTTCAAGCACGCGGTAGCCATCGATTCCCGGCAACATCACATCAAGGATTATCGCGTCATAGTCGAACTCGAGTGCGTAGTGAAGACCTTCAGCACCATCCGCAGAGACATCCACCGTAAATCCAGATTCACCCAACGCACGGTTGAGGTAGGTTGATGTTTTTTCTTCATCTTCGACTAACAACAGGCGCATAGCGAGACGTCCTCTTAACGTTTCAACGGTGCTTCGACATCTGAATAAACCTGCACTGAATCCGGCAGTCGTTGACCCTGGATGGTGATAGCATCCAGTGAACGGGTAAGTTCGGTCATGTCGTCGGGCGTCAGTGAGAGGTCGGTAGCGGCGGTGTTTTGCAGCATATGGTCCTTGTTTGTGGTGCCAGGGATCGGGACAATCCAGGGTTTTCGAGCCAGCAACCATGCCAGCGCTATTTGACCCGGCGCGGCATTTTTTCTTAGCGCCCAGGTTTTCAATAACTCAACCAGCTGTAAGTTATGCGGGAGGTTGTCAGGCGAGAAGCGCGTTTCTGTCGCGCGGAAATCACCCGTCGCGAATCGGGTCTTCTCATCGATCCAGCCTGTTAAAAACTGCACGCCTAATGGACTCCATGGCACAAACCCAATGCCCAGTTCCTCGCATACTGGAAGGACATGTTTTTCGGGGCCCCGCCAGAGCATTGAATATTCACTTTGTACGGCTGTGACAGGTAATGCCGCATGAGCTCGCCTCAATGTATTAATGCCCATTTCTGATAGACCCCAGTGCAGGACTTTCCCCTGATCCATTAAATCCTTGATTACCCCTGCGACATCTTCGATCGGAATCTGAGGGTCAACCCGGTGCTGATACAGTAAATCAATGCGATCGGTGTTCAGGCGTTTGAGCATATTGTCGACGACCAGCCTGATATGCTCCGGTCTGCTGTTGAGCCCCGGCAGACGATTGCCTGTTTGCTGATCGATGTTCCAGCCAAATTTAGTGGCGATAACGATTTTGTCCCTGAAAGGCGCGATGGCTTCCCCAAGGATTTTCTCTACTTCAAAGGTGCCGTAGGCTTCAGCGGTGTCGAAAAAAGTGACACCCTCATCAAATGCGCGGCGAATAACATTCACCATCTCGGGACGCCAGGGGACCGAGGTGTCGTATTTGCGGCTCATGTTCTGAACGCCTAAACCTACAGCAGAGACTTCCATCTTCCCGAGTTGACGTTTGCCCAGTGCAGTAAGGCGCTTGCTGTTTTGACTGGGGGCATGGTTCTGAGCGGATTTCCCTGCTGCCAATCCATGGGGAATCAGTGAGGCGGCGACGATACCCGTTCCTGCCACTAAGAGCTTACGTCGCTCTGGCATCGCAGGGGTGTTTTGGCTTTTCATGGATCACTCCTTTTCTCAGTAAATTGAACATGAACCTCATTTGACCTGAGAACATTTTGCGCGTTGATTGCCAACATGACGCTGACGGTTCCCTGACAGTACTGTCAGAAACGAATACATGCCCGATAACGACTTCCTGACAGAAATGTTATTCGCTTGTCACGATGCTGACAGTCCTCCCTCCCTAATTTGTGTCTGCATATTTGCTATTGCGAGTCGGTATGGACAGGCCATCATTCATTGGGATACATCATGAAATTCAATCTACTAAGTGCAATTTTCCTTACAGCAATGGCTGGTGTTACCTCAGCCAATGCGGCTGATTACAAAAACAACCCATTCACCCTCGTCTATGACGGGGCCATCACTGAGAACGTCAACGGCAAGGTCAACATCCATCCGGTGAAGTACGATCTGCATGGCATCCAAATTGCCGCGAATGTCTATACGCCAGCCAACTACGATCCGGCGAAAAAATACCCCGCCGTGGTGGTCGCACACCCTAATGGTGGCGTCAAAGAGCAGGTCGCCGGGTTATACGCTCAGCGTCTGGCCGAGCGGGGTTATATCACTATTACCGCAGATGCCGCCTGGCAGGGGGGCAGCGGGGGTATGCCTCGCAGCGTAGATAAACCCGCTAATCGCGTTGAGGATGTTCACGGCATGGCTGACTACATCAGCCAGTACCCAGGGGTTGATACTTCCCGTCTCGGTCTGCTTGGCATCTGCGGAGGCGGTGGGTACTCACTGGTTGCAGCAGAAACGGACAAACGATTCAAATCTATTGCGACCATCAGCATGTTTAATTCAGGACTTGTGCGCCGTAATGGTTTACAGGATTCACAATTAGATACTGTCCAACAGCGGTTACAGCAGGCTTCAAACGCGCGAGCACAGGAAGCCGTCGGAGGCGAAATACTTTACTCCGGCGATGCAAATCTGACGGATGAACAGATTGCTAAATTACCTTTTGCCTTATATCGGCAAGGCTACGAATATTATTGGAAAACTCACGCACACCCGAACTCAACGTTTAAATACACCACAAGCAGCTTGCTGGATTTGATGAACTTTGACGTGACAGGCCATATCAATCTCATCAATAAACCACTGCTGATGATTGCCGGTACCAAAGCGGATACGTTGTATATGACTGAAGATGCATTCGCTAAAGCTACCGGTACGAACAACAAAGAACTCTTCTTGATTGACGGCGCTACCCATATCGAGACTTACTGGGTTCCTAAATACGTTGATCAGGCAATGCAACAGTTAGGCATCTTCTTCGATAAAAATAGTTAAGCTGTTTCTGCCGATACCCCCGTTAGCCTGACAAGCTCGCTGGACTATTTCACGCAGGCAGTCATTTACCGCTCATGTCCTACGATACACTCAGATTAATAAAAGTGGTGTAAAAGATAGTTGATCTCATTAAATAGGCGCTATGAATTAAATTCATAAACAAAACAAAGGGGGATGTTGGTGGCCGGTGTTTTCAATCGCTGGTTGTAATAAACATCTCTGGACTAAGGGGGGAGCATGGTTAACTGAAATGGTGGTTTTTAGGCGGGTTGTTTTGTGCCAGAAGAGCACTATGCGTCCTTTATTTTTTAATAAATGACACATAGTCCCCTATATTACATAGCTAAAGATTACCAACCCCGCCATCCACCAGTAAGTCTGTGCCAACGACGAATGAGGACTCGTCAGAAGCAAGAAAAACGGCCGCTTTAGCTAATTCATACGGTGTTCCTAAACGGCCGACAGGGACCAGCGCTCGAATATCGTCTCTGAGCTTTTCTTCATTCTCTCCACCACTCAGTTTGTTTAATGCCGGTGTCTCCGTAGGCCCGGGACTTAAGCCATTGACCCGAATGCCGCGGGGGTGAAGCTCCGCAGAAAGTGTTCTTGCCAGAGACAGCAGCGCGGCTTTACTTGCCGCGTAAGCACTACTTTGTGGAAGCCCAATCCGTGCGCTCACTGAGCCACAAACAATGACGGAAGAGGGGTTCGACAGCATTGGAAGCAGCGCCTTGATCAGGAAAAAAGGGCCTTTAAGGTTGGTGTTCATTAGACGATCGTATGCTTGCTCATCCCAGGTCTCCAGCGGTTTGTGCGTCACATCACCTGCGTTTATATACAAAATATCAAGTCTCGGCCATTGTTCCTGTAACGCTGCAGCCAGGCTGCTTTGTTGGGAGATATCCCCTGCATCACTTAGAAACGTGGCAATGTCTCCGTACTCTCTTTTTATTTCCAGAAGTTTTAGTTCGCTACGGCCAGTGATGGCTACCGTTGCTCCCTCTGCCAGAAACTGGCGCGCCGTTTCTAAACCAATACCGCTGTTGCCACCGGTGATCAGTGCATATTTACCATCAAGTCTGCCCATCTTCTTACTCCGAGTTTTATTCGTGGCGTAATTATTTATCCTTTAGTATCCTTTTGGAAGTAGGCACCATTTGGATACTAATGAACCTCATGGGATGCTTTGACGCGAGGTAAGAGATGCTATGACACAAAATATTTCGGCCTTGATTGAGGCTGATGCAGGATGCCCGATGGTGAGTTTTGTGAATCTGATTGCGGGAAAATGGGCGATCCCAATCCTTTATCGTCTGATTTTATTAAATAAGCCTTTTCGTTTCAGTGACTTGCTGCGGGCCGTCGAGCCTATCACTCAAAAAGAACTGACGCGCCAACTCCGGCAGTTTGAGGCACGAGGGTTAGTCACCAGAAACGTGTTTGCTGAAGTTCCACCACGCGTTGAATACCAAATAACGGAGTTGGGTAAATCATTACGTCCGACATTAGACTCGTTGGCTGATTGGATGAGGGCTAACGCGGCTGTGCTGAAATGAGTTGCCGCTGGTGATATTAATGGTCCTTGTTATGAATGTTCCATTATCTCTGGTGTTTGCTTTTAGCTCTTATCAGCCCTGGAATCCGCTTACGGGTGGTGCAGTGCCTGAAGGGCCTTTGCAAATATGACGGTGTAGTATTCATCAGGGAGCCGGTCTACCGGGGAAAAGGGAATGAAAGGGCCGTGGGTTGTTAACTTGCTGTTTATGATCGCTTTCATGCGCGCGTTGCCGTTGGCCTGCCAGGCTATTCAATTCATTATCAGCAACGGTTTACCCGAACGCCCGGATTCTCGATAGAAGCCTATGGCTTCCTTCCAGGAAGCAACCGGATAGCGGACAGCGCCACTGTAGCTGCTGGTATTTAGTAATGGCCAGATTTCAGAAAACAAGGCATGCCATTGCCTAATGTCCATGCTATTCAGATAATTACGGATATGGAACCAGCGGACAAACGGTCGGGAATGGTGCTGCCTGAACGGGATACCGGATAAGAGTCCGTAACAAACAAACGTGGATGTCTCAGGCAGATGTTGCAGTATAGACGTGGCCAGTTTTCCCCCTGTGGCATCGAAAACAAGATCAGATTCAGAAGCGGAACGTTCGATGGCACCGGCGTCTTCCTGGCTGACAGATGTGATACCACATGCCGCCAGTCTGGTGGCATGTGCCGCTGAACGATGAATGCCTGTCACTGAGACTGCTCCGAACCGTAGCGCCCATTGTCCCAGAAGAAGGCTGCAGTCAGAGCCTGCGGCAGTCAGCAGAACGCGCTTACCTTCAGGTGAGTATAACCGGAGCATCATTAGAGCCGCCGCAGGATTAATAAAAGCCCGTGCCGCCAGATCGCTACAGATCCAGTCAGGTACCGGAATGGCATACTCAGGTGGGCAATCAACAAGAGACTGCCATGTTCCTTGTCCCCGGAGCGGCAAAACGCGTTTCCCCACCAGATGAGACCATGTTTCCGGTGCAGTGATGACCTCACCGACACCTTCATATCCGGCCACTAAGGGGGGGATAATACGATGCCCGTATGCACCTGTAACAGGGATCAGATCGGAGGCATTCACGGGAGAAAGCTGCATCCTGATCCGCATGAGCCCGGGTGTAAGTGATTCCACCGGCGCTGTTTCCAACTCAAGTGTTTGCTCTGGAACGCCGAAATGCCTGTACCAGATGGCTACCTTATTCATTATTAATACCTTTCCGACTGACCCGCCTTATGACAGACACTGTGAGTGTATAGTATCTTCAAGTCCCACAAGGGCGAAGGCATTTGGGCAGACAGACCTCTAAGTCGATTGACATCTAAGGTTATCAGGGATGCAACAGCAGCCCTGTGCCAGGCGCGGATATCGCTGAGGCAGCGTGTAAAGCTGGTATTCACTAAACGTGCTGTGTTGCTTGCGAATGAGCGGCCGTTAGGTAAAAATGAATGAGCGTTCATTCATTTTGAAAATGATTACGCTTAAATAACACAAGCACAGGTAAATGATGACCAGCAAAACACTCCGACTTTTATTTCCTCAATGGCAGGGTGGCAATAATCCTTCCTACCATCTTGGTTCGCTTCTTCTCGCGTTTCTTTCACCCGAATCGAAAGGGCCTGTTGAATCCGTTCCAGTCGAGATGCCCACTTCGAAGCCGCAGAACGAGGTGGACGGCATTACTGCCAAACCTCAAATCATCAGGCAACTCAACGATGCAGCCGCGCTTATTGGGAAGCATGCTCCCGATTCAATTGTCGTTTTTGGCGGCGATTGCCTGGTATCTCTGGCACCTTTCGCACATCTGCTCAATAAATATCGCGACAAACTTGGTGTGCTTTGGATCGATTCTCACCCTGACGTTCAGACGGCGGAACAGTACCCAAATGCCCATGCTCACGTGCTAGGCGCGCTGATTGGAAATGGCGATAAAGACTTAGTTGCTCATGTAACAACCAGACTTGCCCCGTCAAAAATCATGATTGCAGGTATTCACGCTCCCCTGGCTTACGAAGCTGAATTCCTCGCTCGTCATCATATTGCGACGACATGCCCTGAACAGGTTAAAAACGGTGCAACTGAAGTCATGGAATGGATTTCGAGAGAAAAAATTGAATATCTGGCTATCCATATCGATCTGGATGTACTAGATCCGTCGCTGTTCCGTTCCGTTCTTTTCGCAAAACCTGGTCGAGGAAAGCACGACTTTGGTGGCGTGGCAGAAGGGAAACTGGCTATTGAAGATGTGCTCAAGCTTATAGCTCAGGTAACCTCTGAGGCAGAACCTGTCGGTTTGACGATTGCCGAACATATGCCGTGGGATATGCTGAATCTCAAGAATATGCTTAGCGCATTACCGCTAATGAAGTAACGCATTAGCGCTGGAACCAGACTGCTAAGATCAATCCTGGCCCCAGACTTTAAAGAGCGTTAAAGTCTGGGCGACCGACGTAACTATGACAGACGATATGTTAAAGAAAACGGAAACCTACCATAAGCTGATCACCGCTGCCGCTGCCTGTTTTGCCGAAAAGGGCTTTAGTGCGACAAGCGTACGTGAGATCTCAACCCGGGCTGGAATCAGTCAGGGGGCGATGTACACCTATTTCAAAAGCAAGGATGACCTCATCAAGGCTATCGTTCTTGAAGAGCAAAACTCAGCGTTAAAAGCCCATAATGCTTCATCTACCGGCACTTATTTAGACCACCTTTGCGCGCAGGTCGCTTCCTGCATAAGCGATGTTGGTTATCCCGTCACGCATCAACTGTGGGTTGAAATAATGGCGGAATCTGCGCGGAACCCTGAATTGCAAAAAACATATATATCCAGTGATACTGTCATGCGACGAAGTCTCGCAGGGATTATCGCGGAAGGTATTGCGGCGGGAGAATTTCGCCGGGATATTGACCTTGAGGAAGTCACCATTATTCTTTTTGCCTTTATTGACGGTTTAATCGCGCGCAAGGCAATAAACGCTTCCTTCTCTTTCAGGCGTGACGTGCCAATGTTCTTTGAACTGATGTCAAAATTATTAAAATAACGCTAAACACGCTTAGTCAACCTGATAATCTTTTAATCGTAAACGTCCGCTCCTCGCTTACCGTTGACACAATACAACATAACGGCAGATCGCGGCCGGCCGGTATCATCATCAGACAGTACAATCCCTGACTTCCTGAAACTAAGGTAAAAAACGGCGCATGAGGCGTTACAGCGCTGTGCCGGGATACAGATTAGGATCTGGTGGTAGTCAGGGTCTTCGAATCTGGCGTTACTGAATCGCTTTTCTGCCGTTGATCCATTGGATTTGCAAGTCGCGTCAGTATTGGGCGTGAGGTGCCATGTTGTGCCATTTTTGTCGCGTTCGATGACAGAAGCGTCCGAGGTACAAAAACTGCCTTAGCCTTTGTTCAGCATAAACTGGTAATAGCGTCCAGCTTTTGGGGTGAACGTGATGGTAATGAAACAAGAGAGCGTTCGTGGGCCTTCCCACATCATCGACACCTCGGTTTCTACATCAGGCCGGACGGGTATTTCGTAGTAATCGAAGGCCAAATCTTGCCCGGCTTTGGGCATGCCCATGTCCTGCGTGTTAATGAAGGGCAAGGGGCCTGACCGGATGACACCTCCAGTGCGGACGCCCTTTTCATCTTGATAGATACCCGCATGTTGCGTGTAGTGAACGATACGAACCCACGCGGGGTGTGGCTCATCAAAAACACCCGACATTAAGCACAAATTCGTCGCATGGGACAATTCCCTAATTTTCAGTCCCCCCTAAATATTGGGGTGTTAATCAACGGGGCCGGTCAGTATGAAAAGAACAACAAACGAATGACCTTGGATCTCCCCCCGTTGATTAACTCGCGCAGCCTGAGTAATTCCACCATCGGGGTGTGAGAGCAACGGCGAACTTCTGCTTCTCGTTCGTCGTCACCTGACAACTTGGCGTCTGTCCGCTTCGTGCTGTGAGCGGACATTTCTAAACCAATTGTGTGTCAACATGGTGGTTGTAGGCCAGGGTCTTAGTTCATCGCAGTGATGTTATGGTAAGTTGCTTGTCAGTTAGAAAGCGGCCTTACCAAACAATTAGGTAACGGAGAGTAATCGGTATGACGATTTTACTGACTATACAGGCCCAGCTCATTATTGGAGAAGCGCAGGTGATAAAAAGCCTGGCTCCTGAGGGTATGCTGGCCGCCGTATTTGAAGACGACGGCCAGACCGGGTATTTCTACGCGCTCGATGAGTCCGTTGAAGGAAACCCGATTCTGGATGCAGTGCATATCTACAATGTTGAGGATATTTCAGACGGCTACATTCCTTCTGACGTTAAAATCGGCTGGTCAGAAGACAGTCAGAAGTGCGTGCTCCTTATCAACGGATATCCACACGGAGCGTTCGATTTCGTGGGGAAAAAGGGGTACTGCAGAAGCGGATTTCCTCCCCCGATAAACAAGGATTGGTCTGCGTCCGGCCATGAGTGGAGCGATACGGTGGATGACTTTTTCCGGTGAGTTATGGTGGGCTTAACGCCTGCCGTCATTCTCTACCCGTATTGATAATGTCACTCTGAAGGGAGACGGACGATTTCCTGGACTCTCAGGAGATAAACTATGTATTCCGAATGCCCGTTCCTCGCTCATAGCAGACCTGACCGCTTGGCTAGTCTGCCCACGCCTTGCAAAAGTGAGCATTGCTAAAAGTATGATGTGTTAACACTACGATAGCAGCAGTTTTTCGGAGAATCTGAATGTATATAGGCGTTTTTGACTGGTCACTAGTCGGTTTGTTTTGTAGCTGTGTCTGGGGAGTATATATAGTGATAAAGGGAATTAGAACGGGGGTGGTTACGGCGCGCATCAACTATAGAAATCGGACTTTCTATCGTGGAGAACGCTATTTTATTGCTGTGTTGATTATGCACTCCCTTTTAGTGATGATCCTGTTGTGCATGGGGACATGGTTACTATGGTCTCAATATGCTTAGGATAAATTTCCCATAGGTTGATATACCGTTTCTTAGATCGTAATAATCCACGTCCGCAGATAACTGCTAACTCCCGCCCCCGCTCAAAACGGAAAGACAGCAAGGTTGACGTGCTATACGCCTTCTGATAAGTCAGCCCTCTGTATGCCGCATCAGGTATTGAAGAGGGCTGGATCACATCGTCACTCCTGCTTACTGCGGCACAGGCAGAGCAAAGCGGTATTTCAGTAGATGGGCGATGTCTTTTTCCGCCAGTTGCTGCTTTTATGCCCCCTGCGCGGTCACTGTTTTGAGTGTATCACCCAGCAAAATCAGGCGTCCCTCAGCGTGATGTTGCACGATCAGCAGCTTCTGTACAAAAATGGCATCAGGATGGGTGGAATTGAGGTAGTTCGCCGGGACGAAATCAATCCATTCCTGAGGGGTCAAATCAAAGCCGTATTGATTAGCCCATTCACCCTCAACCCTCGCCTGCAACAGGTACTCTCCCTTTGCGTCACGGGTAAGTCGAAAGATATCGAAATCCTGATTAATGTCGGTGTCGAGCAAGTCTAAGGCCAGCGGCGCGCGGATACCGTAACTACCGAAACCCAGATCGCATAGCCACCGGCGGCCATCGACCTCTGCAATTAACGCCATATGGGTTTTCGGCCGACGCGCCGGATAGAACATCGGACGTGCCGCCACGAAACAGTAGGGGATTCCTAACGCTTCCAGCGCCATGGCAAATAGCCCGTTGACCTCATAGCAGTAGCCGCCCCGACCCCGGTGTAGCAGTTTGTCGACAATCTCTTCTGGTACCAGTGAGATAACCTTGCCTGCCTGCACATCCAGATTCTCAAAAGGCACCGAAAAGAGTTGATGGCGCATGAGCGCATTGAGTGTGGCGCTGTCGGCAGACACCTGAGCGGTATAGTTTATACGGCGTAAATAAGTAGAAAGATCAAAGTTGTCGCTATGCATCATGCCTCCGTGATTGAGTCGTGTTCGCCACTATAGATGGCGAACATCATTAGCTGTATAGTCAGATTTATCGAAAATCAGACTGTACAGATCGCGATGTCCGCCCCGTCTCAATCGTCTCCACATTACCGCCGAATTGCTGCAATGCTGCGCCTCACTCTTGACTCTGGCGCGCTGCGAGCCGGTGACCGGATGATCTCCGCGCGTAAGCTGGCCGAACGCGAGCACGTTAGCCTGCCAACGGCACTGGAAGCGCTCCGCTGTCTTGAGGCCGAAGGTCTGATTGTTGCTCGTCCACGCTCGGGCTACTTCGTCAGTCAGGTCAATACGTCCTCCCATCCTTTGTCTGGTCCTGTCCCTGTAACAATGTCAGCCGTGGCACGGTCACTATTCAGTAGTGCAGAAATGCGTCTGGTGCCACTTGGGGCCGCGCTACCCGATCCATCCTGGCTACCTGGCGATATCCTGCAACGGGCACTGCATGCAGCGAGCCGTCGCCTGGTCGCCCATGGGCAAAGTTATAGCCTGCCACCGGGGAGGGCTGACCTGCGCAATAAGATTGCCGCTCACGCCGCGCAGTGGGGGGCCCATTTTGGCGCGGATGACATCGTCATCACCACAGGCGCGACGCAGGCGCTGCGTTTGGCTCTGCGAGCAGTGTGTCAGCCAGGTGATGTCGTGGCGATCGAGCAACCCGCCTACTTTGGCACGCTCCTGCTGCTGGAGGATTTAGGTCTGAAAGCATTGCAAATCCCCACGGATCCTGCCGAAGGTTTGTTGCTGGCACCGCTGGCTGATGCCATTGAGCGTCATCGCCCAGCCGCCGTTCTGGCCTCGCCCACGGTGCAGAATCCGCTCGGTGCCAGTATGCCCATCGCGCGCAAGAAGGAACTGGTTGCCCTGATTGAAGGTGCAGGCATTCCTTTAATTGAAGACGATGTGTATGGCGATCTGGCCGGCGAAGGTCAGCGGCCTCCGGCCTGCAAAGCGTTTGACCAGAGTGGGAGTGTGATTTACTGCAATTCGTTATCCAAAACCCTTGCTCCGGGCTGGCGAATCGGTTGGATTGTGGCCGGACGCTATCATTTACAGGTATTGCAGGCTCGCATGGCCGGAGACTGGGCAGGCGCGCCGTTGCTTGAAGCCGCAGCGAGCGACGTACTGGCAAGTGGCGACTATGAGCGTCACCTGCGGCGCCTGAAATCCAGAGTTACGCAGGGGGTACACGTCGTTATAGCACGGGTCGAAGCGAGCTTCCCACCGGGTACGCGCGTTACCGTGCCAGCAGCCGGTTTTTTGTTGTGGGTAGAACTCCCACAGCAGATAAATGCGCTGGAGGTACATCGTCGTGCGCTAGCGCTGGGTATTGGTGTCAGCCCTGGCCCCTTGTTTTCCCCCGGGGCGGAATTACAAAACTTCCTGCGCTTAAATTGTGCGAACGAACCCACACCTCACTTGCTCAATGCGGTAGAACAGCTCGGCGCACTTTGTCACCAACTGGCGAGAAGTGAGTAATCGTTTTATTTGCGCCCATGTCGCGAATACCTTCAACTCGATATATGCCGCCAGCGCATCAATGCCAGGGTGGTTTTGTGCCAGATGCGGATATTTGAATCGTCCGGGTATCTGAATCAGATTCATTTAAAACGTTGTAAGTTCATAAAATAGTCACCTCTGTATTGAGTATAACTTCCCCTTCGAGGGGATCGAGTGTAAAATAAAAAGACCTACAGATTGCATGTTTAGTTGTATTTGCTGTTTTCAGTATTGAGGGTTATTTATGGATTTGGATAAATATTTTATCGGCTTGGTAAGCATATTGATAATTGGGTTAATTTATGTGATTTCAATCTATAATAAGGCCATTAGGCTAAAAAATATAATTCCTGAGAACAGGTCTAATATCGAAATTCTTCGCAAAAAGAAAGAGTATTTGATCACAAAAATGGTGGCGATTGTAGACTCTTATGGCTTGCATGAAAAAGGAATAACTGAAAATGTTAGTTTGTATTTTGGCAGTGGAGGGCCATCGAAGGGCCAACCTATCGTTGATCGACTTGCTTGTTTGAGAATGGCGTTTCCTGAGCTGAAAGCTGACGGATTGTATAATCAATTGCTAACTGAACTGGCCGATGTAGAAACAGATATTGCCAACAGGCGCGAAGAATTCAATGCTAGTGTCCGTGCTTATAATACTGTTCTGACATTATTCCCCGCCAACATTCTTCTCAGATTATTAGGTTTTAAGCCTAAAGATTTCCTGTCCATTGTCGATATAACCTCTTGAATTTACATCTCTTAAAATATGGACTCAAAAATGAGAGTTTTTTTTAAAAAAATCACACTAATGTTGTTTGTTTTTTCTATGGGGTTTACAAGCGTTCACGCTGCCAGCGTTAACTGCGACAAGGCTACGCTTGCTGCCGAGTTTGCAATCTGTGGAAATGAAATTCAAGAGCCAAAACTTTCCGCTGACAACCCGATTCCCATACTATTTGATAAATCATTAATTCATAACTCTTCAACTTTATTATCTGAAGCGTATTGGAGTAACCCTCAGAATAATTTATTTGGTAAGCCAGTTATTCAGTGGACAGAAACTGATTTTTCTTACGTAGTGTTTAGATTAAATAAAGAGATGGATGCTGATTTGGCATCGACCCGATCCTTTTACCTTAAAAGAAATTTAAAAACCAAACCAGAGGATGATTCAGTTTATCAATCTCGAGCCAGAGATATACATATTTTCATTGAAAATATTCCACGATTCAAATATTGGATACAACAAGCTAATGTAAAACTAAAGGAGCAGGAATATCTTCAGCAACAAAGATTATTAATTGAGAATCAGAAAAAAGCTGATAAAGATAAAGAGAAAGAAATTACTAATTTAGAAAACAAGAGGAAACACATCGCTCAATCAGAATTGAAGAGAGTAAATACTATAAAGATACTTGCTTTTCTGAGCGTTGTGGCTGTCTTTGCAATTTACATCTGGAATAAATTCATCCGCAAACGCTATTCTCGCTGCAAGTCTCTTAATTTCGTTGTTCATGATATTACTGAGTTAGAACGTTTTAAAGGACATGTGAAAGTTCAGGAGAAAAATTCGAGAGGAGTCAATACTCGAGCAGTCAGCGCAACCCTTACTATCAATGAATATGACTATCGCTGTAAGGACTGCGGTCATCAGTGGTTTGAAAAGAAAAAAGAGGAACTTGGTGCCAACTTATAATTGGGCACAAGAAAGAAGAGGGGGGGGCATAAGAATGTGCTTACCCGTTGTCACAAAGGTTTCGGTGCCGTTAGTATTCTTTTAACTCATTGGTGTTGCATGCAGCGCTAACTAAAAGGACCGCTCCTCGCTCAGAGCAGACCTGATGGCCACCCAGTCTGTCCGCTTCGCGCCAGGAGCGGACATCATGAAGATCAAAGATGTCCTGCTTATGTGGCCTTATGTATGGTGGCTACTGCTTAGGCGTATATTATTCGAGTTCCAGTTTACTGATGATTTGGGCAAGCATGGTTCTATCCTCCCCCGTCAAAGAAAGCAGAGGCGACGGCAGGCAGGGCGACTGGACAAGACCGCGAAGTTCTGCAATCGAGGCAATAGTGCGCAGACTGCCATACTGGCTGAAGTAAGCCCAGATGGGTTCAAACAAAGCATTGAGATCAATTGCTCGTTGAACATCACCGCGCAGCACTGAATGGGCCATCTCCAGTAATTCACGGGGATACAGCCCGCCCAGTGCAGAATAATAAACGTCACAACCGGCCATTAGTCCCCTAACGGCTCGTCCATCACCACTGATACCGAGTGTAACCCCCTCACAGAATGACGCTTTCAGCTTTCCAATCCGTTGCGTGGCCAGACTTAAATCCGTTTCCAGAAAACCAAGTTTGACTGAAGAAACATTAGGCAGGAAAGATAATCTCATGAGAAGTTCATCATCGAATGAGAACCCCGTGGTGGCCGGATTATCATAGATGTAAAGTGGAACGGACAGTTCGCCCGTTACACGTTCATAAAAACCAAAGACTTCTTCAGACGTGAGTTTCTGATAAGAAACCGGTGCCATCATCACGCCTTTAACACCCGCTTTCTGGGCATCATTGGCAAGTCTGATCACTTCATCCGTACTGACAGCGCCGATACTACTCATGACCGGAATAGAACCTGCTAATTCCACGGCAATTTCAGTCGCACGGTAGCGTTGAGCACGTGTTAGGTAGGCATAATTTCCTGTAGAGCCTATGACTCCAATGGAATCAACTTCTGCAGCCGTGATAATTTGCAACAGCCCAGTGAAGGCTGTTTCATCAATATCCCCATTTTTTAACGGTGTGAGGGGAAAGGCACTGAATCCTGAGAACATATTTTTTGTCCTTGCGATGAGGGTTAGGCGAGTAAAATGGTCTGGGCTTAATGTGCAAATTTACGTGATCCCATCACGCAGAGGATCACGCCCAGTGTTACCGCAATCATCAATGGACTTACCTTTTCAGAAAGTAGCGTTGCCGAGAGTCCCAGACCGAAGAAGGGCTGTAGCAGTTGTAGTTGCCCTACAGCAGCAATACCGCCAGCCACAAGTCCCCGGTACCAGAAAATAAAGCCGATCAGCATACTGAACAGAGATACGTATCCCAGCGCGATCCAGCCCTGTAGACTTATCACGCCAATATCGTCTGGCATTGTTTCAATGGTGGCGAGCAGCATCAGAGGCAGCGAAATGATTAAAGCCCAGCAGATCACCTGCCATCCTCCCAGTTCACGCGAAATCCTTGCTCCTTCGGCATACCCGAGGCCACATACCACAACCGAGGCTAGCATCAGCAAATCGCCTGTTGCTGATATAGCGATATCCTGAGAAAGAGCGAACCCCATCACCAACACGCTGCCAATGGCAGAAAAAATCCAGAAAGCCAGCTTTGGCCTTTCACCTCCTCTGATAACGCCGAAGATAGCGGTTGCCATCGGCAAAAGCCCCAGAAAAACAATGGAGTGAGAAGATGTAACATGCTGCAACGCCATTGCAGTAAGTAGAGGAAAACCAATCACCACGCCCAGGGATACAACAATCAGAGAAAACAGCTGATTGCGTGTCGGACGCTTCTCTCTAAAAAAAAGAATCAACATAATTGCCAGCAAACCGGCAATTGAGGCGCGTATGAACGTCAGAAAAAATGGGTCCATTTCCTGTACCGCAATCCGGGTCGCGGGCAGTGAACCGCTAAAAATGACAACCCCAACAAGACCGTTTAGCCAGCCCGACCTCAGGTCATGATTCGATTGATTTACCACATTAGTTACCACAGCAGACCTCTCAACGTTTGGATAACACTTCAGTGACTGAAGTTGACACCCTTGATGCTAAGCCTCATCATTAATGACAATCAAATAATTGTCATGGATACAATTTATGAAAGCCCGGTACAAAGCCATTGTGGATGAGTTTGCAACTGCAATCCGAAGCGGCACTTTATTGCCGGGCACCCGTCTCTCGACACACCGAGCCCTTTCAGTCGAAAAACATATTTCTCTTGCAACAGCTACACGCGTTTACGCTGAACTGGAAGCCATGGGGTTAGTCAGTGGAGAATCAGGAAGGGGAACATTTGTCAGGGAAATTTCGCTGCCAGCAGGGCTTGGGTTAGATCAGCACGTGGTCGCGTCTGATGTTCTTGACCTGAACTTTAACTACCCATCCCTGCCGGATCAGGCGGAACGGCTACGCGACGCGATGAGGCAATTGACCACTTCTGGCGATCTGGCTTCCCTGTTGCGATATCAGCCCCACGCAGGCAGGCAAAGCGACAGGGATACCATTGCATCATGGCTAAATGCCGCCGGTATCCAGCCTTCCGCCGATGAAGTCCTGGTTGTGAATGGCGCACAGCATGGCCTCACCGTTGCCGTTATGGGGCTCCTTAAGCCCGGAGATGTGGTAGCTGTGGACGCGCTGATTTATCCCGGCTTTATAGCTCTGGCGCGATTGTGTCATCTGGAACTGGTGGCAATTCCGGCTCATGCAAATGGCCCGGACCTAGATGCATTCAGACAAATCTGCCAGCGCAGGCGCATCCGCGCTGTTTATACGATGCCGACACTGCATAATCCGCTCGGCTGGGTTTTGAATGATGAACAGCGAAAGAAACTCACTTTGATTGCCAGAACCTTTGATCTGCTCATCATTGAGGATGCGGCCTATGCTTTTCTTGTTCGCCGCCCGCCGCCGCCGCTTGCTGCCTATGCGCCTGAAAGAACGGTATATGTTACCGGTTTCGCCAAAAGTATTGCCACAGGTTTGCGTGTGGGAGCCGTATTTTGCCCGGCAAACATGCGTGGTGCACTGGAACGGGCTATAAGGGCGACGACCTGGAATACACCATCCCTTATGGTCTCCATTGTCTGTGGATGGATAAAAGATGGCACGATACAACGCTTTGAATCACTGAAAAGACGAGATGCACGCCAGCGACAGGCGCTGGCCCGTAAAATACTCTCTGACTGTGAATGGGTAGGCCATTCCAGCTCCTACTTTCTCTGGTTACCGTTACCACAGGAGATACGGGCTGACCAGCTTGTCCACCGGCTGATGCAGCAACACATTTCAGTTTCAACCGCAGAACCATTCTGCTCCACAAATAATGTGCCACATGCGCTTCGTCTCGCGCTTGGCTCCGTCAGCATGAATCAACTGAGCGAAGCCCTCACTGCGATCAAAGATGCTATTGAGTATGAGAGAGATCTTTAAGCTAAAGCCCACTTCAAGTCGTGTGGTATTTAACGAGATTTTTTAATTTCAGCAGGCCAAATTTAACTCTCAAATAAGTGTTCAGTAATTATGCGTGTTGTTCATTCAGCGTGTCCGTTCGCTTACGGTCATAGTGAACTTCAGCAAGCCGCTTTCGGCACAGCTGTAGCTATGCGGCAAATCTGTTCTGGCAATCACTGAGCAACCTTCGCTCACTTTCAGGCTTTCCTTCCCTAAAGTGAGCTGCAGTGAACCCTTCACGACATGTAAAAGTTCAAACGTGCCATCAGAGTGACCGGGCGATTCGAAAATTTCACCAGGATGCAGCTCCCACTCCCACAACTCGATCATGTCCGGTCCGCTGGTGCCAGCCAGCAGTCGGGCTGTTCCCCCATTTTTGCCGTGCCACAGGCAGGGAATATCCTCTGAGGCAATGAGATGTATGCTAGGTTTACTGGCGACATTAACAATATCTGCCACTGAGACCCCCATCGCAGATGCCAGTTTACAGAGCAGCGCTATGCTGGGGTTTGCCCGGCAAGCCTCAATTTCTACGAGCATACCTTTGCTTACGCCAGCCTGCCGTGACAGCTCATCCAGAGACATTTTATTCTGGCTACGGTACTGCTTAAGAGAAGCGGATAGAGCTTCATTAATGACGCTGGCATCTGAGCCGGTCATTATATTGACTTTATCGGTCATTGGTCATTATCATAATCTAAAACGGTCATTTCAGGATTATTGAATGTTAACAGCCTATCCGTCAATTAGCGCTAACGTTGCTCGTCTAGCTCCAGGCTTTCGCGCGCTGAGCATCAGCATATCTGCAGATCCGCTGGTTAACGCCAGCGTAGGTGAGGAAGCACTTCGCAAAGCCTGTGAATACGTACTTTACGGGCAACCTGCCTGGGCTGAAGTTCACCTGGATGCATGGGCTAAGGTTTTTCGTGCCTTCGGAGCAAAGCCCAAACGTACGCCTTGTTCAGCTGAAGCCCTTCGTAAGCGAGTGATACGCGGCGGGTCTATGGCAGCACTTGACCCGGTGGTAGACCTTTATAACGCAGTCAGTCTGCGCTATGCCGTGCCTGTCGGTGGTGAAAATCTGGAAGCCTATTGCGGTTCACCCCAACTCATTATTGCCGATGGCAGTGAACCGTTTGACACCCTCAAAGATGGCCAGCCATACGTGGAGAACCCCGAAGCAGGGGAAGTCATCTGGTGTGACGACACGGGGGTCACCTGTCGTCGCTGGAACTGGCGACAGGGAATAAGAACCCGGCTGAGTTCTTCAGATAAACACATGTGGTTCATACTGGAAAGCCTGCCGGAGATGCCACTCGAAGCGCTTTATGAGGCAGGAAAAATGCTGACAGACGGGCTGGAAGTTATGATGCCAGGATTGAAGTCTGAAGTTACGTTAATTGAGACGCTTCAAGCCAACTGACTAATCCTAATCCGGCATTATGAGTGCTGGAATTAGCACGAAAGCGTCCGCAGAGTCCGCTTTTAGCTCAAAGCTGTCTGTCGATGTCTGATGTCCAGTCATAGCGTGACAGGCAGCTTCGTGCCAGGAACGGACGTTCCATCTCAGTTAGCGGACATTGTCAGTACATGTATGTATACCACCCCTTCGCAACTGACATCGGTTTCGAAAACAACCCCGAACGGCCTGGTATTGACATGACTCTGCCGATTATGAGTTTTTCTGTCGGAGTGCTGGTAAATCATAATCAAAAAACTCATTAAGCCAGTTTTTAAAGAGAAAACTAATCATGCCGGCTCTGTAAAATTTTGAGTTCCACTTTTTTGAAAGACGTCCTCATGCATAAAAATCAAAATCTTCCTTTTCTGGCGGCCTTATCTGGAATGGTTTCGGTTCAGACAGGTGCAGCGTTTGCTAAGACACTATTCCCCGTTGTTGGTAGCGAAGGCGTGGCCGCGCTGCGCCTTGGCATTTCAGCCATTGTTCTACTTATCGTGTTTCGTCCGTGGACATTACGCAATAGCGGGATATCGTGGGTATCAATAATCATGTATGGCATCGTACTCGCCCTGATGAACCTACTGATTTACCGTGCTTTTGCTTATATTCCCGTCAGTATCGCCATATCAATTGAGGTAATGGGACCCTTGGTAGCTGCTCTGCTGACGTCCCGGCAAAAAACAGATTTGCTATGGATCCTTTTGTCCGCTTTGGGCATGTTTTTGTTGGCGGCAGGCGATATACATAATGTCATTGATATCCGTGGCGTAGCGTATTCTATAGCGGCGGCATTTTTCTGGGGGCTTTATGTCATTGTTGGCAGAAGAGTGTCAGGCGGCGGCGGGCGCTCTGTTGCGGCAGGTATGACTATTGCTGCTCTGATTACGGTACCGCTTGGCACTGCTCAGGCCGGGAGTGCTCTGCTCATACCCGGTGTGCTTCTTACTGGGCTTTGCGTGGCGATCCTGTCGAGCATGCTGCCTTTCCTGCTGGATATGTATTCCATGCGTTGGCTTCCCTCCCGTGTGTTCGGCGTTTTACTGAGCGGTTCTCCGGCAATCAGTGCGCTTGCAGGATGGATTATCCTGCGTGAAGAGTTAAGTTTAACGCAGTGTGGAGGCATTCTGGCCGTTATGTCCGCTTGTTGCGGTTGTGCGTTGTTCGCCCGTCCACGCACATGACCCTGACGTTCTGGCTCAGTCTTCCAAATCGAACAGCGGAACCTTCATTCCCGTTTTAACAGGATCGAGCACAATTAGCGTCCGGTAGGTCAAAATGTCCTGATTATCCGCAAAGTGCAGCCTGACAAGATGCTCAAAGTGCTGTAGGTCTCGGGCAATCATGATGATGATGAATGACACGCCACCGTTAACGAAATAGCACTGCTGAATTTCGTCGACGCTTCGAAAATACCGTTTGGCTCTGTCCATTACGATGCTCCGATCCTCGACGAGACGTGATTCAATAACTGCCGTAACGGGATTACCAACCTTAGCTGGGTCGAGGACAGCAATATTGGCTCTGATAATTCCTTTCGCCTCCAGCTTGTTGATACGGCGTTGGACTGAGGGCGTTGAAAGTCCAATTTTTTCGGCTATGGCCGAATGAGGGAGGCGGTTATTCACCTGTAATATGTCAAGAATGGATAAATCAAACTGGTCCAGCGCGTCTCGCGTGTTTTTTTTCTCATTACATTGCCTGAAAAAGGGTAAAGGCACCGTTTATGGTGAGTAAATGACACAATCTACTCAGCCTCAACACCTTATCATAACGGTTATCTATTTTTGAATAGCCGTGCAAAAGGGAGATGTTATGAACGAGGGGAGCCGGCTAGTCATCGGCACGGTAGTTTGTGTCGTTTTATTATATGCGATCATTGTTCTGCACTCACCGACCTGATAACTGTCGTCCGCCTCGCATGTGCAGGATTTATCATCAAAAACATTCAGGACATCAGGCTGGAAATTATCGAGAAGGTCGGCTTCTCGCT
The DNA here is from genome assembly GCF_019797845.1 of Symbiopectobacterium purcellii. Lineage (NCBI taxonomy): Bacteria > Pseudomonadati > Pseudomonadota > Gammaproteobacteria > Enterobacterales > Enterobacteriaceae > Symbiopectobacterium > Symbiopectobacterium purcellii. The sequence continues at coordinate 1,535,441 of NZ_CP081864.1, forward strand.
CAAAGCTGACTGTGAATCCTGCAGCAGCCAGCTTTGTGCCAGAGGGGGTCGTTGCTAACGCCGTGCTATGTTACTTTATTGAAAATTGGTCATGAGGTGTACTGTTCACGCAGTGCCCTGCACTGCACTGACCGACTAAACCTATAGCATGCGTGGAGAAAGTTTATGCCAGATGATTTGATTGCACTCTCTGCGATTGGGGTCGCAATCCTTTTAGGGGCAATGAGTCCAGGGGCCAGTTTTCTGCTTGTTGCCCGTACGGCCATGTCCAGTTCGCGGCATGCAGCACTGTCCGTGGCGGCGGGTATGGGCCTTGGTGCGCTTGTCTTTGCTGTTGTCGCGTTAGCGGGTCTGCATGCTCTGCTAACGATGATCCCGTCTCTTTACACGGGGCTGAAAATTGCTGGCGGTTGTTATCTTTTATGGCTGGCGCTGAAAATGTTTCGTAGTCCTTCGAAGCGGTTTATTGACCCAACCGCTATAGGCGAAATGAGCGCGTTAAAGGCCTTTGCAACAGGCATCATTACGCAAATCAGCAATCCCCATACGGCTCTGGTATTTGCCAGTATTTTCTCCGCAGCGCTTACCACTGATATTCAACCTGCCATGTATATCGTCTTGCCCTTACTGGCGTTCACGATTGATATGCTCTGGTATGCCTTCGTCGCTTTTTTATTATCAACCGACAGACCCCGTCAGGCTTACATCAAGTACCGTAAGTTCATAGACAAATTAAGCGGGGGAATTATGGTCTGGCTGGGCGTACGGTTGCTGTTAAAGTGATTAAAGCAACCTCCGCAGGTGAGGCGTTAATCTTCGCTGGGGGACAACCCTAATCCAATCTTCCACATCACAAGAGAGTGGGGGATGAACATGGGCTCGATGATGTGTTGTACCGTATTCATTCCAAGAGCAGAACCAAGCCTGAACATTGAAATCAATGATGCTCAGGAGAGGTCTGCGTTTGTTGAAATTTGCGTCTTCAGGGCTGCAATTGCCGCCCTGCACGAGGCCGGGAAGTTATGCCAAATAAACCCATACGGCCATAAAGCATCGTATCCAAGCCTTAAATCAGACGGTGGAGGTATACAAGAACAGTAAAACGGCTGTATTGGCTAGCATGTGTGTCAATATTGGCATCAGCAACCCTTTACTGGTCAGACGTGCATAACACAGCAGCAATGATATTGCGATTAGCTCAGTCAGCGTTACCGTGGATGTATATTGTGTATGCGCAGCAGCAAAGATCAGCGACACAAGCATACAACAAGCCAACCGATGATTAGGCAACCACGTAATAAGTCCTTGCAGTAAAAAACCGCGGAAAACGATCTCTTCAACGATGGGACTGAAAAGGATCATCGCCAATACAACACTCAGCCATCCTTGTTTCGAAAAATCAGCCATCTGCTGTACCCAGCGCTCTTCACTTGACATCATCATGCTTGTCAGCAGCAAAATGAGCAGCAAAACACCGGCGAGCTTAAGCATCAAAGGAGAGGAAAAAAGCCCAAGAGGGAGTAATCCATACCGTTTCGTATACAGAAACCAGAATGGCACAATGATAATAAAAGCCAGCAATGAAAAAAAAACTAACGAGTAGGCTGGATTAATCGATATACCGCGATAGAGCCCAACTCCGCTGAAGATTGAAATACTGTACCAGAGTACAGGCAACCCGAAGCACCAAAGCGACTGTTCCAGACGATCTGTATGATGTGACATATCTTCCCTGATTAATGTAATTATCTCATCGCAAGTGAGATCTCATTTTTCGCAGTAGCGAATATCGCCTTCCTTCAACGCGCGCAAGGTATCGATGACCATGACGTAACTGAATGAGGGGATTATGATTATACTCCCACCTGTTCATTAGCAAAAACCATGACGGTATCGGGTTGGATAAGTGCTCCACGATGAGGTCGATTGTGCAGCGCTTTAGCCGCTATGCAGAAGTACCTTGGGGCGCTATTTGAGGGGCACTCCGTTATCGAACCAGAAAAGCCCCAAATCTGACCACCACATTCAACCGATGCGGAGGGCAAAGTAAGTATGTGTCGGGAAAGGATTGTTAGATTATTTTATTGAATCCAAAAGCAAAAAGCAGATGTCGAAGACATCTGCTTTTTTGAATTTGGCTCCTCTGACTGGACTCGAACCAGTGACATACGGATTAACAGTCCGCCGTTCTACCGACTGAACTACAGAGGAATCGTGTGAACGGGGCGCATAATAACGGCGTGCTGCGGGGATGTCAAAGGAAGAACATGCAAAGGGCGATCGTTTGCTGAGAGATTAGTCAAATCGCCCTTTTTTTCTGCGTTGAGGCGAAAATCAGGGCAATTTAACGCCCTTTATCGCGGTCAACCAGGATGCTTACGTAGGGGGCGATGCCGTTTTCAGGCGGCAATCGGGTGATGGGGCGTACCCTGATGGTGGGGATGGCGCGGAGAGTGGGCGAAGTACCACTCAACCGTTTTCTTGATCAGTGCATCCGTTGCGTCAATATAGTGTTCTGGTGCTGATGCCATATCTTGTTGCAGAATTAACGGCAGCTCAGTACACCCGAGAATCAGTTTTTCCACACCCGCATCAAGCAGTCTGTCTCTGACTGGGGTCAGAAGTCGATGTGCATCGGCAATGCGGCCAGCTTTGTAGGCATAAATACTTTCCATCACCGCCTGTTGTGCTGTGTCATCGGGAATCTGACAGGCAATACCCAGTGCGCTAAGGTTATCCTGATAAATTTTTGCTTTGCACGTGGCGGTGGTTGCCAATAACCCAACCGCGTGCAAATGTTGCTGTTTAATCAACTGGCAGGTGGTGTCGATGATACTGATCATTTCGACATGCGTGCGTTTTTTTAATTCATCGAACCAAAAATGCGCGGTATTACAGGGAATAATAATACACTCAGCGCCAGCGTTTTCGAGGATTTTCAGATATTGAACCATTTTATCCAACGGCGATGCACCATGGTTCAAAATACATTGTGTTCTGTCAGGAATGTCAGGAATGTCAGGAATGTCAGGAATGGATACTGCAATCGTAGGAATATGATCCTGGTCTTTATTGGCTGGCGTGTTGTTAATTAATTTTTGCATGGCATCAACCGTCGCCCCTGGCCCCATTCCACCAAGAATACCAATTAAATTATTCACCTTATTAACCTCAATACCTGAAGGAATTGAAAATATCTTCGCACAACCAGCCGGAATGTGAATTGCTAAATTCCCATCCCCTATGTATGATTTGCATAGCCAGCCGGGTGGCTATGCTTTTCCTGGCTGTGTCACTGCGCAGGCGCCACAGCGACAGTGGTCGTAGCGTCAGGCGCTGCGCGGCGTGAAGATGAAAAGAGGTGAGTTGTGCTTAATAACATTGAAACTAAATGGTTGTATGACTTTATTGCACTGGAAGAACATCGCAGTTTTACCTTGGCTGCGGAAAAACGCAATATTTCCCAGTCGTCATTCAGTCGTCGAATTCGTGCGCTGGAAACGGCCATCGGTATTGAGTTATTTGACAGAAATGCCACGCCGTTAAAACTGACCGAGCAAGGGCGTCTGTTCCACGCCCATATTCGTAATACGCTCGACGATCTGGCCTATCAGTTGAATAAATTACACGGTGGAAGTCACTATAAAAATAAAATCACCCTGGCCGCCGCACATTCACTTTCGGTATTTATTCTTCCCGAACTGTTAAAAACAGTGCCAGAGCCACAGGAAAAAATATTCTATGTGGAATCTATCGATGTCGATGAGGCTGTTCTAAACCTTAAAGAGGGGAAAAGTGATTTTATTTTTTCCTTCTTTAATGAAGAACTGATGTCTGAACCTTTTATGCACACCAAGATCCTCGAATCCCATCTCTATCCGTTGAGCGCCTGTGATAAAACCGGAAAGCCGGTTTTTAATCCCCGAGCAGAAACTGTGCCGCTGTTGAACTACACCGATACCAGCTATATGGGACGGCAGGTGAACCGCTATCTTTCCGCCATCAACAGCGAGCGTTTTTCAATAACGTTTGTTTCTTCGATGAGCGACTTGCTTAAGCGCATGACGTTGCAGGGCTACGGTATCGCCTGGTTACCGGATTACTCCATTCGCGAAGAGCTTAAAAATCGGGAGTTGGCGGTGCTGGATATGCCCGATGCGGTAATGCGCATGGGGGTTTACCTGTATCGAATGAATGCCAAACTTAATGTCGCATCTGAAAAATTTTGGCGCTACATGAAAAGCTTAAATCATTAGTTAGCGACACGCGATTGCGTTCATAAAAAAAGCGGCCAAGGGCCGCTTTTCAGTTGTGTGCTATTTCACTGATCTTGATGGTTTAGCTGACTTTGACTTCGTCGTATTCGACTTCTTCGTCAACGTCATCTTCAATCAATCCATTCTTCTGTTCGAGCTTCGCAACCACGGCGGTGGAGATAATGTTACCCACTACGTTAGTCGCAGTACGGCCCATATCCAGGAACTGGTCGATACCGATAATCAACAGAATACCGGCTTCTGGCAGGCTGAACATCGGCAGCGTTGCCGCTACAACAACGACGGAGGCGCGTGCAACACCCGCCATGCCTTTACTGGTGATCATCAGTGTTAACAGAATCAGGATCTGCTGAGTGATGCTCAGGTCAATGTTGTAGGCTTGCGCGATAAACAGGATGGCGAAAGACTGGTACATCATTGAGCCATCGAGGTTGAAGGAATATCCCAACGGCAACACGAAGCTGGAGATCTTTTTCGGCACACCAAACTTGTTCAGTGCTTCCATGGTTTTAGGATAAGCCGATTCGCTGCTTGCCGTAGCGAAGGCCAGCATGGTGGGTTCGCGAATCAGTTTAGCCAGATGGAAAATCGGTTTGCCGAGGAACAGGTAGCCAGCACCAAACAATACCGCCCACAACACTGCCAGACCAATATAGAACTCGCCAATCAGTTTACCAAAGTCATAAATCAGGCCCAGACCTTGGGTGGTGATAGCAGAGGCCAACGCAGCGAAAACGGCGATAGGCGCCAGATTCATCACGTAGTCAGTGACGCGGAACATCACTTTAGCCAGTTCATTAATCAATGAATCGATGGTAGTGGCTGCTTTGTTTTTTGCTTTGACATAGGCCAGCGCAGAACCAAAGAACAGAGAGAACACCAGAATCTGGAGGATTTCGTTGTTCGCCATGGCTTCCACGATGCTTTTCGGGAAGATATGACTGATGAAGCTCTTCAACGTAAAACCATCGGTATTCAGGCCAGTAGCAACCGCCGTTGTTGGCGCGGTCAGGTTCATGCCTGCACCCGGTTGGAAAATGTTGGCAAACAACATACCGATCAGCAGTGAAATCACTGAAGCGGTAATAAACCAGGTCATCGCTTTAAGGCCGACACGGCCTACATCCGATGAATTGCCCATACTTGCCAGCCCGGAAACCAGGGTAGCAAACACCAGCGGTGCAATAATCATTTTGATCATGCGTAAGAAGATGTCGGTGACCATGTTGAAGTATGATGCAACTTCTTTTGCTCGTGCGCCATCCAGAAAATGATGACAAGCCCAGCCAATCAATATCCCTAAGATGATAGCCAGTGCTATCTGCTTAAATAACTTCTGCCTTTGCATAGTGACCTCATGTTGATGAATAAACTCAGGCAATAAACATTGTTATTGGCAGTCAGCAGATCTCGGCGGCCATGCCTGTGAAAAGCACGACCTGCTGCACCAGTCATGTTTTATGGGTGATATTGCCTGGGCCAAGATATTACAACGATTCTACGGTTTTACCTTTTTTTTCTTATACCTCACCATGCAAAGAGAGAAACAATTATGCAAAAAATGCATTTATTTTAGTTTTTTTATCTAAAATGAGAATTAAATGGTGACTGTTCATTCGTTGAATAGAATGAAATTGGCATTTAAAACAGTTGGTTAACTATTGCTATTGCCATTGATGTGTACGGTTATCATTTTTGCTTATGAAAAACGTTCTCTTAGTAATTAATAGAATGAAGAGCTGAGGGAAAAGTGTGCTGCAACAGCGCACCGATCGTAGACAAATTCTCTGTTGCCGCATTCATTAATTGCACTCGCTTTCTGTGAGTAATATCAAAATTCGTTAATACGGGCCGCCATGGCTGTCTTCAGAAAAATGAATCACGATTCAGATCAAGCTATGGCTATCGTATCGTGTCATTTCCTGTGGTCAGCCCTTACACTATTACCCTTAAGGATTATGGTGATTAAACTGCGGTGACTATGGCGATACATTTGACGGATTCTCCATCCCGACAGTCTATTCTCTGGCAGGATACGCTGTTAAAGGTTTCCCAATCAGTGTTGCAACAACGCACAGTCGACGATCTGTTGCAGGTTTTGCAAGGGGCCTCCTTTTCGGTGGTGAGGTTTCAGCGTGTCCATCTGCTCTGGTTTAACCCGCTACATAATCAAATTCGCTTTTATCGCTACGATCCGCTTACCGACAAGGTGACAGGGAGTGAAGAAGGGGCTTTGCTGTCAGAAGGTCCGGGCGGTGCGAGCTGGACCTATGCCACACTCCAGCGGCGCGATCGTTTGCATTTTTTGCACGATTACCCTTATCTGGCACAGCATCCCGCCTATTTAGGCTTAAGCGATTACTGTCTGGTGCCACTGGTACGCACGGGCGCGGATCGCGTGATGGGGGGACTAGAGTTTCTCAAGGCGGATGGTAGCCTGTTTGATGACAGTGAAATCGCCTTTTTTCAGGCGTTGGCAAGCGTCGTTACCTGTGCGCTGGAAAATATCATCACGCGAGAGCAGGCGCAGAAAGAGGCTGAATCCCTGCGCCATGAACGCGATCACTACCGCATTCTGGTGGATGTCACCAATACCGTTATCTCCAAACTGGAATTAAAAGCGTTAGCGCAAGAGGTCTCGCGCGAGATCCACCGTTTCTTTGGCATTGATTTTATCGCGCTGGCGTTGGGGGATGGCGAGAACGAGGACGGGCCGTTAACCTACTATGCCACGCATTATCCTGCTGGAGAACGTCCTGCCGGGAAAACCTCATACCACAAGCAAGGGAAAGTGCCGCTGACGGAAACGCTGGCAGCGCAAGTGATGCAAAACAATGCGGTGGTGTTAAGTGCGCCAGGAGATGGCACGCCTGGTACGCCGACGCGTTGTACATTGGCACAGCGACTCGATGGTGGCTTAGCCCACGCGTGTCTTTTGCCGTTAACCTTTGGCACCAGAGTCTTAGGGGTGTTGGAGTTGGCCCATCGCCATGAATTGGCGGTGACCGAGGCGGATATTCGGCTGTTGCGGCAAATTGCGGCACGTATCGCGATTGCGCTGGATAATGCCGTGGCCTACGAGCAGATCACCCGCCTTAAAGACAGTCTGATCCATGAAAATTTCTATCTGACTGAACAGTTAACCGAACATGTGCGCCAGCATGGCGATGATGCGTTTGGTGAAATCATTGGTTGTAGCCAGGCCATTCGGCAGGTGTTGGAACAAGTGGAGATGGTGGCTGCCAGTGACAGCACGGTGCTGATTTTGGGCGAGACGGGCACCGGCAAAGAGTTGATTGCCCGGGCCATACACCGCCTGAGCCCAAGGCAAGGCAAACGCATGGTAAAAATGAACTGTGCCGCTATCCCCTCCGGGCTTTTGGAGAGCGATCTGTTCGGTCATGAAAAGGGCGCTTTTACCGGGGCCAGTGCGCAACGTCAGGGCCGTTTTGAGCTGGCGGATAACAGCACGCTGTTTCTCGATGAAGTGGGGGACATTCCGCCGGAGTTGCAGCCCAAACTGTTGCGCGTGTTGCAAGAGCGGGAGATTGAACGGCTTGGCGGCAGTAAGGTTATCTCCGTTGACGTGCGCCTGATTGCTGCCACCAACCGTGATTTAAAACAGATGGTAGCGGATCGCGAATACCGCAGCGATCTCTATTACCGGTTGAATGTCTTTCCCATTGTCATTCCCCCGCTGCGGGAGCGTCCGGAGGATATTCCGCTGTTGGTGAAGTTTTTCACGCGCAAGATAGCCCGTCGGATGAACCGCACTATCGACAATATTCCCTCTGAGGTGTTGCGTCGGTTAAGTCGATTGCCGTGGCCGGGCAATGTGCGTGAACTGGAAAATGTCGTCGAGCGCGCGGTGATCCTCACGCGTGGTACCACCTTGAATCTACAACTGGCCGAATTGCAGCAAATGCCACCGTCAGCGAGCGATATTCAAAAACCTGTGGCGCCCCCTCTGGATATGCCTCCTCGTCAGCCGTTGCAGGATGACGAAGTGGAGTCCGAGCGGCAAAAAATTATCCGTGTACTGCGTGAAACTAACGGTATTGTCGCCGGGCCAAAAGGGGCGGCGGCGCGCATGGGGGTGAAACGCACCACGTTATTATCGCGGATGCAGCGTATGGGGATCTCGGTGAAAGATATCGAGGAGATGGAGTAGGTCTGGGCTGACCAAAAACCTTTTCGCTACCTGTGGGGGTAATATCCGCGTTGAATGGTGCTGAGGAAAACGATGACGCCAGGATGAGCCGCATGGATGCGGCGAAAGCCAGCGCCGTGCCGGGAGCACGTCGCTGGCGGTCCGTCCGGCGACAACGGTTTCCGAAGGTATCGCGTAGCGACACCATTCCGCAAAAAGCCCGGGGTCACGGGGTGTGGGCGACTGCACACCCCGTGTCGGGCGCGTGCCACGCGAGTGGCAGAGATATGCAGAATGGTTAGCGCACGAAACATGACGCAGTCCTCTGCATAAACACGCCCTCCGTCGGGTGACGGATTTTTTAGGCTCCCGCCACCTCGGCTTCCTTCCGCAGGCGGGCTTTCAATGCGCTGTATTCCTGTTGCACAAAGTTTTCCGCCCATGCCTGATTCTCAATGGCTTCCAATTTCACCGCGCAGTGCTTGTATTCCGGCGTTTTGGAAATGGGGTCAACTTCATCCAGCGTCAGCTCATTACAGGCACCGATCCACCATTGATAGGTCATGTATACCGCACCTTTATTGATGCGCTCGCTGACCATCACGCGGCTGATCACCTTACCACGGCGGGAAGAGACCCACGTCAACTGCTGGTCGCGTAGGCCAAGATGCTCGGCGTCTGCCGGGCTGACCTGCACGTATCCCGGTTCATCCGCCAGCGTTTGCAGCGCAGTACAGTTGCCGGTCATGGAACGGCATGAGTAGTGGCCGACTTCGCGCACCGTGGAGAGCACCAGCGGATAGTCACTGTCCGTTTGTTCCATCGGTGGACGCCATTCCGTTGCAAACAGCAATCCTTTACCTCCGGGGCGGTCGAACTTGTTACCGGCGTACAGCCACGGTGTGCCGGGACTATCCTCAGTCAGGCACGGCCAGGGAACGTAACCCAAACCGGACATTTTCTCGTAAGTCGCACCGAAGTAGAGCGGACACAGGTGACGCAGTTCGTCCCAAATTTCCTGAGTATTGTTGTAGTGCATCGGGTAGCCCATCGCCGTTGCCATCAGGCTGATGATTTCCCAATCTGGTTTGACGTTGCCTTTGGCCTGAACAGCCTTATAGAAGCGTTGGAAGCCACGGTCAGCCGCGGAGTATACCCCTTCGTGTTCACCCCATGAGGTCGCCGGGAAGATAACGTCTGCCATCGCTGCTGTCTTGGTCATAAAGATGTCTTGAACGATCAGCAGCTCCAGCTCGGCGAAGGTTTCACGCACCATCGACAAATCAGGCTCGGTCTGTAACGGGTCTTCTCCCATCAGGTAGTTGGCTTTGATTTTGCCTTCTTTAATCTTGTGCGGCACATCTGTCAGTGAATAACCGATATGCCCGGCCAGATCTTGCACGCCCCAGGCTTTGGCAAATTTGGCACGCACATCTGGATCGGTCACATTCTGATAGCCCGGGAATTGGTTCGGCAGTGCGCCCATGTCGCACGCGCCTTGCACGTTGTTTTGACCACGCACCGGGCCCACGCCGACGTTGGGACGCCCCAGATTGCCGGTGAGCAGCGCCAGACCCGAAAGCCCTTTCACCACGTCAACGCCCTGCGTCCACTGTGTGACGCCCATGCCCCACAGGATAGTGGCAGACGGCGCGGCGGCATACATCCGCATCGCATCGCGAATCAACTGCGCAGACAGACCGGTGATTTCCGCAACGTATTCCGGCGTGTACTTGGCAACCAACGCCCGGTATTCATCAAACCCTTCAGTGTGTTGTGCCACAAAGTTGGTATCGTAAAGCCCTTCGTTGATCAACACGTTGGCAAACGCGTTAACCAGCGCCATGTTGGAGCCATTTTTCAGCGGCAGCCAGAGATCGGCAATGCGGGCGGTTTCGATATGGCGTGGATCGCACACGATAACTTTTGCACCGCGCTCTTTGGCTTTGATGATACGGCGCGCCACGATAGGGTGAGAGTCAGCAGCGTTATAGCCAAACACCAGGATGCACTCTGTATTTTCAATCTCGCAAATGGAGTTGCTCATGGCTCCGTTGCCGAGTGTTACCTGCAATCCGGCAACGGAGGGGCCGTGGCAGACGCGGGCGCAGCAGTCGATATTGTTGGTGCCCGTTACCGCGCGCGCAAATTTTTGCATCACGTAGTTGGTTTCATTACCGGGACCGCGTGATGAACCGGTATGCATGATGGCATCCGGGCCGTATTTTTCTTTAATGGCTAACAGTTTTGAACTGGCAAAACCGATGGCTTCATCCCAGGACACCACCTCAAACGGCGCGCCTTTTTGACGCCGGATCATGGGCTGGGTTAAACGCGGGGTGAGCAGTTTGGTGTCGTTGAGAAAATCCCAGCCGTAGTAGCCTTTCAGGCACAGTTCACCTTCGTTGGTTACGCCATTCGCACCCTCTGCGCCAACCACTTTGCCGTTCTCAACCAGCAGGTTGATCTTGCAGCCTGACCCACAGTAAGGACAGACGGTAATCACTTTTTGCATGATGTTGTATCTCCTTGCACGTACCTGGACGGCACCGTTCAGAACTGGATTCCTGCGGCGTCATCAAGTGCCGCACGCCGTTGTTTTTGTTGGATCATGGTGTCGATATCATCGCGGTTGACCAGATGTAGCGCCTTGGTGGGGCACACCTGAACACACGCCGGGCCAGCAGCGCGTTCCTGACACAGATCGCATTTATGTGCTTCGGCTTTCATCCCACTCCCCATCAACTGATGATGGCTGATTCTGACGACCGGTTTACTGATCACGGTCATGGCACCGTTGGGGCACACATTGGCACACGGGGCGTCTTCACAATGGCGGCATTGAACGGTGGTGCTGACATCAAGGCTCTTTACCACCGTGAGACGCGGTGCGAACTGCGTTGCACTGAGCGATGCCGTATTGCCATCGCCGTGGGCCAGCACGCAAGCGACTTCGCAGGTGCGACAACCGATACATCTTTTGGAATCTGCAATAACGAACCGGTTCATGACGGGCTCTCCTTCCTCGGCTCTGTACATAACGTGGGTGTCGACACTTTGCGGGTGTCGGCGGATCGCCCTACATAAAGCAGGGTTTATGCCAACCTGATAATAAAAATTTAATGTATTGATTGATATATTAAAAATAAGATGATGTTGGGTGTCGACATTCGGTGACGACGCGACTCAAGGGACATTTCGGCAGATTTGACGATGGCAATGACGGGAGAAAAAGCGTTTTATGTAATTTACCTCACATTTCTTTATTCACTGCCTATACTTCAAAAGGGTGCGCGTAATGGACTCGGCGTGCATTTTTTATAAAAAAGGGTTTCTTATTTAACGGTGTTCTCATTGACCGATATTCCGGTGCAGACAGGCTTTCAGGGCGCATGTCTGAAACTCGGTAATGTTTCCTGCTGACTCCTGTCGGTGGGTCTGACTATATGACGGCGATTCAACCTCCTTCCGTTTTTCGGTGCAGCGCTGTGCCCGTGGGCTTGCCTGTCACTGATGTATGGGAAGGCATGATGGAGTGGTGATATGAGCTTTCTGAAGAACATCAGTATAAGAGTCATGGTGTTGATGATTGTGGCGTTTCTCTTGGCAATCTGGGGGGGAGCATCCGGCTATAGCCTGTACTCTCTGCAACAGGCGACCCAGCTTATCGCGCAAAGTGAAGTGCAAAGAAAGAGCCATGCGCAACTGCTCTACGGTGTTGAACAATCTTTTCGCGCCATGACAACGCTTGAACAGGCAGCAAGCTACACGCTGAACAGTGACGTGGAAAATGCCCGGCAGGCGCTGGCACAGGCACAACCGGCGATCGCAAATGTGAAATCCTCGCTGGAGGCGTTCAAAAACGGCGCTCACGGGGATGTTACGCCCGCTGCCATTGAGGGCGTGGTTCGCACCTGGTCGGCACTGGTGACTGTTGCACTGGAGCCGTTACAGCAAGCGTTACAGCAAAATGAGCCGGACGCATTGCGGCAGCGTCTGAGTCAAACCTACCCCGTGGTGCATGCCTTTGGTGATGAGATAAAACGCTATACCGATCAGGTTGCCGCATCGCCAGCCATTAGCGAAGCGCAAGGCCACCATGAGAATAACCGTAATGCACTGATTGCTGCCTTGCTGGTGGGGGTGTTGGCACTGCTTTTCACTGAATATTATCTGAAAAACTATTTGGTGACGCCGATCAGCGTGCTGAAATCCCATCTGGCACAGTTAACGGCGGGGCGTTTGGGTTATGAACTGACCGAGTTTGGCCGTAACTGTGCAGGCCGTCTGATCCCCGATATCAAACTGCTACAGAAAACCTTGCGCGATACCGTCACTGCTATCCGACAAGGTGCAAGCGTGGTGCAGGATCGCACGGCCAACATCAAGGAAGGGAACGATAGCCTTTCCTCGCGCACTGAGCAGCAGGCGGCGGCGCTACAACAGACTGCTGCCAGCATGGAACAGATGAGTGCGACGGTAAAACAGAATACCGAAAATGTGCATCAGGCGCGTCGTTTGGCACAAGATGCGTCAAACATGGCGAAACGTGGTGGTGATATCAGCAAAAATGTGATGCAAACCATGAACGATATCAGCGCCAGTTCGCGCAAGATCTCTGATATTAACACCGTGATTAATGGCATCGCGTTCCAGACCAATATCTTGGCGCTCAATGCGGCGGTGGAAGCGGCGCGGGCCGGTGAACAGGGCAAGGGGTTTGCCGTGGTGGCCGGCGAGGTGCGTAGTCTGGCACAGCGCAGTGCGCAGGCAGCGAAAGAGATTGAAGCACTGATTGCAGAATCGGTGACGCGAGTGTCAGCCGGGGCCAGCCAGGTTCAGCAATCCGGTGAAGCCATGAGCGGCATTATCGAGTCCGTGAGCCACGTGAATGATGTTATCAGTGAAATTGCGGCAGCGACGGAAGAGCAGAGTCACGGTATTTCGCAAATCAGCCAAACGGTGCATGAAATGGATCGTGTGACGCAGCAGAATGCGGCGCTGGTGGTGCAATCGGCTGAAGCGGCGGCTGAGCTGGAAGATGAAGCCGATGGCTTGTTGGCGGCAGTTGATGTGTTCCATCTGACGGAATCGGCCCCTGAATCCCGACAAACACAGAGCGTCATCAAACCCGTGGTAAAACGGCCTGGCGTTGCGTCTCGGCCTACCGCGCTGCTTACCAGTGGACAGAACGCGGCGCATGGCGGCTGGGAGAAATTCTAATCGGAAAAATAACGCCCTGCGTATTGCAGGGCGTTTTGTGTTCAATGTTTATACCCGTAACCGCCGGTAGCCGTAAAGGCTTACAATCGCGGGAAGCCGCCGTCACCCTGCCAGTGAGGTAATTGCTGATAAATCTGCTCTACAGCCTGTGTCACCGCCCGGTTGACCGGGCAGTAAAACGCCACCAGTGCAGGCTGAATGCCGACAAAAATCACTTCCGGAATAAACGTTTGCAGCGCATCAATCATAAAGGTGAGCGGCATACTGTGGGTGTTCATCAGCATATCTTCGGCAATGCGTGTCGGATCGACGATGCGTATGGCACCCGGCTCGAGCCCCATATCCGTGGCATCGACCACCAACAGGCGCTGCGGCGGCGCGGCACGCAGGCGATGCACCGCGTTTTCCGGAATGGCACCGCCATCGATGACCGCCCAACCCGCTAGCGGGCTGTGTTGCAACCGCTCGGCGAGCAGTGGCCCTGCGCCATCGTCACCCATCATCACATTGCCTACCGCCAGCACCATGTTGGGTGCGGAGCACGGCGTATCGGTATCAAGGATATCAAGGGTGTCCAGGCTGGCAAGATGGTCTTCCCAATTCATCGCTTACGCCTCCACCCGTTTAACCATAAGGTACAGCGCTGACTCCCGCTCTATGGCGGCCAGATAGTCGAGTAGGGTGGCGCTCCAGGGGACGAAACGATCGCTGTCTCCCAGTGCGCTAAATGCCTGATGCAACAATCGGGTATGTGAACTGTCGAGGGTGATTTCGCCGAATTTCAACAATCCGGCCATTTTGCGTTGTGCGTCGCCAGTTGGCAGTTGGGCTATCCATGCCTGATAGTCGTCGAGCGGACAAGTCAGCACCGGTTTCAGGCAGTCGATCACCCCGACATGGTGGCCGATGGCCAGCGAATAATACATCACCTGTTGCGCCTGCTCCGGCACCTTCTCTTTGCTGTCGAGAAATTTTTGGCTCAGTGCGTAAAAGATCGCTTTTCCACTCATAGTGGTCGAACTCCTTTTTGCCAGCCGTGATACTGCGCCAGTAGGCGACGCACGATTTCACTCAGACGCGGATCGTCCTGGTGTGCCAGATAGGCGTTAACGCGCGCTTCCAGCATCTCTTGCGGTGATTGGATCAGCAGGTTGATAAATGCGTCGCTGATTTCTCGTCCCTGGCGATAACCCGCCATACGTCTGGCTTCCCGCTCTAGTTGTACGCGCAAATCCAGCGGCGCATCAGGCAGCAATAGCGCGGCCTGCTCATGTTCGCCTTGTTGCGTGCTGACGCCGTGCAGTTTTTGCTCCAGCAATACCAGCGCCACGGCAAAGCCGTAAATGGTCGCGGCAGGGGTGGGGGGGCAGCCGGGAATGTACACATCAATCGGCACGATGGTATCGCTGCCGCCCCATACGCAGTAGAGATCGTGGAAGATACCGCCGCCGCAGCCGCAGGCACCGTAGGAGATACAGATTTTCGGGTCGGGTGCGGATTCATAGGCGCGCAGCGCCGGGCTGCGCATCGCTCGCGTGACTGCGCCGGTAAACAGCAGAATATCGGCATGGCGCGGTGAGGCCACCACCTTGATGCCAAAACGCTCTGCATCAAAAACAGGCGTGATGGCGGAAAAAATTTCAATTTCACAACCGTTACAGCCACCGCAGTCGACACGATAGACGTAATCAGATCGCTGAATATCTTTCAGCAGCGTTTTCTTTAACTGCTGGGTCTGTTCATCAAGCTGGATGGGCGTGCTGCGCGTATGGACCGATGAAGGTATGTCTACGCCGTTGAGCGGTTCACTCATGGTGGCCCCCTTGACTGAAAGCCGCCGTTGGCGGCGTGATAAAATGCTGGCTCAGCGTTACGTTGCCTTTGTGTGGCATGCTTTGTTTGCGTTTGCATTCCGGGCAGGTTTCGAACTGTGTGCGTCGGGCTTCTGCGTCTTCTGCCGACATACCAGCCTGTTGCAACAGGGCTACCGTAAAGGCCACCTCTTTCTCCGGGGCGAAGGGGCGGTGACACTCATGGCATGCCAACAGCCGAAAGGTGGCCCGCTGGAACAAATCCGCTTTATTGGCGACAGCCATCTCAAACTCTTGTGACAGCACGATGGCGCGCGTCGGGCACACTTCCTCACAGCGTCCGCAAAAAATGCAGCGCCCGAGGAACAACTGCCAGGTACGGGTGCCGTTCGCCACATCGGTTTCCATGGTCAGCGCATTGGCTGGGCAGGCGACGGTACAGGCCGCGCAGGCAATGCACTGCTCGGGGTCGTATTGCGGTTTGCCGCGAAACCCTGCTGGCACCTCGAGTGGCGCAAACGGGTATTTGACCGTACTGTTGCCCGCGTCGCGCAGGATTTTGAACAGTTTTAACATGGTGTCATCCCTCTATTTCAGCGGCGAACGCGTGCGTTCCAGCCCATAGCGCTCGATCTCTTTATAGGGCACGGTAGTGATTTTCTGCTTGCGCACGTCAATCAGCGTTACCCGATCGGTACAGGAGTAGCACGGATCCAGGCTGCCGATGATCAGCGGCGCATCGGACACGGTATTACCGCGCAGCATATAGCGCAGCACCGGCCAATTGGCGTAGGTAGCAGCACGGCAGCGCCAGCGGAACAGTTTCTGATTATCGCCGGTCATGCTCCAGTGCACGTCTTCGCCGCGCGGCGCTTCTGCATACCCCAGTGCAAACTGATAAGGTTTATACGCAAACCCTTCAGTCAGCAGCGGACCTTCGGGCAGGTTGTCCAAACCGTATTCCACAATGGCCAGCGAGGTCAGCACTTCGCGAATGCGCACCAGAACGCGGGAATAGACATCCCCGGCGCTCAGGTGGTGCAGTTCCATTGGCAAATCCAGGTAGGCGGAGTAGGGGTGATCGATACGCATATCGCGTTGGAACCCGCTGGCGCGGATCATCGGGCCTACCGGGCTGTAATCACGCGCTACCTGTGATGACAAAATGCCGATACCCTGCGTGCGTTGCAGCATATTGGGCGTGTTCAGCAGCATGTCGGAGAGTTGCATAATCTCGGTGCGCATCTCGCGGATCAGCTTGATGGTTCTCAGCCGATCTTCTTTCAGGATATCGCGGCGAATACCGCCAATCAGGTTCAGGCCGTAGGTTTTACGCGCACCGGTCAGCATCTCGGCGATGGTCATGGATTTTTCGCGGATGCGGAAGAACTGCATAAATCCGGTGTCAAAACCGACGAAGTGACTCGACAGGCCGATGTTTAGCAGGTGACTGTGCAGGCGTTCCACTTCCAGCAGAATGCTGCGAATGGCGTGTGCCCGTGGCGGCACCACAATCCCCATCGCATTTTCGATCGATGTGGTGTAGGCGACACTGTGGGTAAAACCGCAGATACCGCACACCCGATCGGACAGAAAGGTGACTTCGTTATAGCCCATGCGGGTTTCCGCCAGCTTCTCCATGCCACGGTGGACGTAGAACAAGCGGTAATCCGCATCGATAATCTGCTCGCCGTCGACAAACAGGCGGAAGTGACCGGGTTCGTCGGAGGTGATGTGCAGCGGCCCAATCGGCACCACGCGGGTGTCACCAGTGGCGTCGTTCACAAAGGAGTAGGTTTCATTATCCTGGGTCGGTGCCGGGCGCTGGCGGTAATCCATCGCATCTTTGCGCAGCGGGTAAAGATCGTCCGGCCAATCGTCAGGCAATACCAGACGGCGTTCATCCGGCAGACCGACGGGGATCAGGCCATACATATCACGCACTTCGCGCTCGCCCCACACGGCGGCAGGCACGCGCGGCGTCACCGATGGAAACTCAGGATTGACCGGGTCGATCAGTGCTTTGACGATCACCCAGCATTTTTCCCCTTGCTCCATCGACAGTACGTAGTAAATGGCAAAATAACCGTTCAATGTCCGTTCGTCGTTACCAAACAGGACTGACAGCCAACCACCGTGCTGATAGTAGAGATGCTCCACCACTTCTGGCAGGCTTGTCAGTTTCACCGTCAGCGTCAATTGATCGTCGGTTTGCCACGCCTGTTCCAATATGGCGTGGGGAAACCGCTGCTGCACCTGCGCGGCATAACCCGCGCCGCGTTTGGCGTTGGTTGCAGCAGCCACGGGGGGAGTAGGATGTTCATTCATCACGGGACGTCTCCTGACGAGAAAGGGTAAGCGGTGCGCGTTCGGTAGGCGACAGTGCCGTGACGGCAGCGGCCTCGGTGGTGTGCGATTGCAATACCAACGCGCTGGCGCTTTCCAGTAAACGGGTAACGGGTTGTGGAATATGTGTGCCCATCAGCAGCATTAATGCCAGCAGAATAGCCATCGGTGCGGTAGTCAGGATGCCTAACTCGCCTTTGCTGACGGCAGCAGGGCTGTTGCCCAGCACGGTGCTGGCGACCATGCGCACCAACCCGGCCAGTACGATAGTCAGCAAAAACAGCAACACGATAACCAGCCAGAGATAGCCCGCGTTGATGCCGGCGGTGACGGTCATAAATTCACTTAAAAACAGGTTGAACGGCGGCATGCCGCCCAGCGCCAGTGCGCCACCGGCCAGCAGTGCGCCGGTAATGGGGGTGACACGCAGGATGCCTTTCACCGCATCCATGTCACGGGTGCCGTATTTAAGCAGTACGTTACCGGAGCCGCAGAACAGCAGGGTTTTCGTCAGGCTGTGATTGAGCGTGTGCAGCAGTGCTGCCAGCACACCGAGTGGGCCACCAATGCCCAGCGCCACGGCAATCAATCCCATATTTTCCACGCTGGAGTAGGCGAGCAGTCGCTTCATGTCGCGCTGAACCAGAATCAGGAATGCGGCCACCGCGACAGACAGCAGCCCGAACACCAGCAACAGCCGCTGCGGAAATACCGGACCGATGGCGGCGCTGACGATCATGGTATAACGCACAATTACCAGCAGAGCGCAGTTGAGCAGCACGGCAGAAAGTAGCGCGCTGGTCGGGCTGGGGGCTTCACTGTGGGCATCGGGTAACCAGGCATGCATCGGAAACAGCCCTGTCTTGGTGCCGAAACCGATGATGACGAAAATAAACGCCAGATGCATCAGCGTGCTGTCCAACTCGGAAGCATGTTGCAGCACTTCGGTCCAGAAGATGGCATCACCCGGTGTCGCCATCACGTTGGCGGCATTGGCATAGACCAGCACAGTGCCGTATAACCCAAACGCGACCCCGACAGTACAAATGATGACGTACTTCCAGGCAGCCTCCAGCGACGAGCGTTGTCCGTAAAGGCCAACCAGAAACGCGGAGCTGAGGGTCGTGGCCTCAATGGCGGCCCACATCACAATCAGGTTGTTACTGGTGATCACCAATAACATGGTGAACAGAAACAGTTGAAAGAAGCCGTAGTAGTGGCACAACGTCGGGACGGAAACCTCGCCGCTGTTCACTTCATGGTTCATGTACCCCACGGAGTAAAGCCCGGTGAGAAAGCCGATAATGCCGAGAATGGCGAGAAACAGTGCACTCAAGCTATCCAGATGCAACCAGCGATGTGCTGCCAGAATCTCGCCCTGAGAGGCAATCATTCCCACCACGTACAGCGAAAGCACCAGCAGCAGGCTGATGCCGCACAGGTGGATAACGCTCACCGCCATGCGCACCGCACCACCGCACCAGCGGCAGGCAAATGCCAGCAGCGCAGTGATAAACGGCGTGGCAAGCAGGGTGAAAAGCAAGGTCGAACTGGTCATGTGCTTACCCCTTCAGTGCCGTAAGTTGTTGAACGTCCAAGGTATGCAAGGTGCGATGGATTTTGCGTGCCATCAGCGCCATGACAATGACAGCAAAGATGGCGTCGGTAGCGATACCTATCTCCACCAGCTCCGGCGCGCGGTGTGCCAGCAACGCCAATGTCAGATGCGCGCCGTTCTCCATCAGGCAATAGCCGAATACCTGTTTGAGGATGTTACGCTGGGTGACGATACACAGCAGGCCGATCATAAAGTGGCCGAGCGACACCGCGAGCGCCGGTTTGAGCGTACTGACCATCGGCAGTTGCACCGGGGCCACCACGAAGTAGCTCAGCACCACAATCAATACCGCCAACAGCAAGATCGCCACCGGACTGATAATGCCGCCGTCGGCGCTCGGGTCGTCCAGTCGCCGGAAAGCGCGATACATGATGGCAGGCACCAGAATCACCTTGGTGACCAGCGCGGTCAGTGACCAAAGATACAGCTCATGCGCCTGCAACAGGTTGGCCAGTGCGACAAATATCAGCACCAGTACCAGCGATTGCAGCGCGTAGAGTAACGATGAGGTGGTAGGCCGTTTGGCGACGATCACCAGAAGCGAGGTGATGATCAGCAGTCCGGCCAAATTGTTGACGATAAGCGAACCAGTCATTTCATTTTCTCCTTTCGCCCGTGCTTATTGCAGCCACAGTGCAGCAAACACGCTGGAACACAGCGACATGATGATTAACACCACCAGCACGCCCTGCATGGTGGCCGGGAGCGGTGCCGCTGCCGCCACGTCTTCCGACGGTTCACCCGGCACGGTGCGTCCGAACCAGTACAGGAACCAGGCAAAGCTGGCGACAGATTCCACCAACGTAATTACCAGCAGCGGTAACAGCCAAAGGTGCTCAGCCGAGAGCGAGAAACCGGCGGCAAACAGCGGGAATTTGCTAAAGAAACCGTTAAACGGCGGTACCCCGGTGATCGCCAGCGCGGCCACGCAAAAGCCGATGCCGAGCAACGGCGTTTTACGCATCAATCCTTTCAGGCGTGGCAACATGCGGGTGCCACAGCTGTAGCTCAGCGCACCGGCGACCAAAAAGAACAGGCTCTTGGCAAAGGCGTGGTTGAAGATGTAGGCAATACCGGCCTCGAACGCCATGCGTGAGCCGAAGGTCGCCAGTGAAAGTGCGAAGAAGATGTACGACAGTTGGGTAATAGTGGAGTAGGCCAGCAGGCGTTTCATGTCTTTCTGCGGTAAATACATCAGGAAGCCGTACACCAGCGTAAAGGTCGCCATCACCAGCCCTACCACGCCGATCACATGCGGGATGTCGTCTGTTGCCAGAATGGCGCGGGCAAAAATATACACGCCCACTTTCACCATCGAGGCGGCGTGCAGATAGGCACTGACCGGTGTGGGGGCTTCCATCGCATCCGGCAGCCAAACGTGCAGCGGCCACTGGGCGGATTTCCCCCAGGCGGCGAACATGATGCCGGCGAACACCACCATTTTATCGGCGCTGTCTAACTGGCTGATGGCACTCAGCGCAAAGGTGCCGGTTTTGGCAAACAGCCAGGCGGTGGCAAGGTAGAGGCCAACAGAGGCAACGTGAGTGATCAACAGCGCTTTTAACGCTGAGCGCAGCGACTTCGGTTGCTGGTAGTAACCAATCAACGCCCAGGAACACCCGCCGGTGATTTCGAAAAACAGCAGTTGCCCGAGCAGCGTGGAAGAGAGCGTCAGACCCGCCATCGCCCCGATGAACACCAGCAGAAACGCATAGTAACGATTGGTGCCTTCGTGCGGGTGCTCCCGGTTGCCTGACGTCAGATAACCGCAGGAGTAGATGCTGACCAGCAGGCCGAGGAACACCACGGCAAAACCGATGAGCAGGCTGACGCGGTCAAACACAAAGCCGAACAGCTCGGCGTCACCGTAGCGATACAGCGTAATCACCGTATCTTGCTGGCCTGCCGCATACCAGCCCCAGGCCAGCGACGCCATACCCAACGTCGCCAACAGGGCGAACAGACTGCACAGCACTTTGGCGTGGCGCTGTGGCGCAACGGCAATCCACAGCGCGCCGATAAAGGGCAGAAGCAGCGTCGCCAGCGCGCGACTTTCTATAACGAACGTATCCATAATCGCGATGGGCTCCTATAGACCGGTGAGGTAAAAAACAAAGGCCAGCGCGGCGATACCAAAGCCGAGCCAGGTAACGCGCCCGGTCAGCAGAAAGCGCCCGCGCGCCAGGCTGTTTTCAAACACCGCAGCGGCGACAAACACCAGCAACAGCTTTAACAACAGCGCGATGCTGCCCCACAGCATGGCACCGAGGGTGAAGCTGTCCGCCTTGCCAAACGGCACGAAAATAGAGAGAAACAACACCGCCACCATCACCTGCTTGAGGCTGATCCCCCATTTCACCAGCGCCAGCCCGGCACCGGAATATTCGGTCAACGGACCCTCTTGTAGCTCCTGTTCGGCCTCGGCAACGTCGAAAGGAATTTTGCCCATTTCGATAAAGGTGGCAAAAGCACAGGCCAGCAGCGCCAGACCGGTAGCCGTTGGTGAGAGCCAGGCGCCCTCTGCCAGCACATGGCTGATATTGCCGATATTGGTGGAACCGGCAATCAACGCCACCACCAGCAGCGACAGAATCAGGATCGGCTCGACTAATATGCCGAGCGTCAGTTCGCGGCTGGCACCGATACCGGCAAACGGGCTGCCGGAATCCAGCCCTGCCAGTGAAAAGAAGAAGCGAAACAGGGCAAACAGATAGAGCAGAGTGATGATGTCGCCGCCGGCACCAAACGGCGAACGTAGCGTCACAGCCGGTAGCGTCATGGCGACCAGCAGCATTGAGCCGATCAGCACAAACGGCATCAGGCGAAATAC
Organism: Symbiopectobacterium purcellii; assembly: GCF_019797845.1. NCBI lineage: Bacteria > Pseudomonadati > Pseudomonadota > Gammaproteobacteria > Enterobacterales > Enterobacteriaceae > Symbiopectobacterium > Symbiopectobacterium purcellii. Next base: position 1,557,696 of record NZ_CP081864.1, read on the forward strand.
CCCGCCTGCGTGTTCTGGTGCGACGGATTGCCGCTTGAGCAGCTTGATAATGTCGCGGTAGTCCTGTAACAGTCCCGGCCCTTGACGCGAGTGCATCTTGGCGCGGATCACACGCGCCAGCCCCGAGAACAGCGGGGCAAGCGCGAACAGCACCAGCGCCTGCAACAAGGCGCACACCAGACGGATGATGAGCGGGGCGGCACCGGATAGCGTAGTTTCAGTAAACATCGGATTCTCCTTATGCCATCGTGACCAGCAGCAGCACCACCAGCGCTGCGACCACGTACAGGCAATAGAGCCGGAAATCGCCGTGTTGTATCCACTGCATCGCACGGCTCACCCGCTGCAAGGCGCTGGCTAACGGCATCACTATGCGGTTATCCAGCAGGGGTTCGGCGTTTTCAGCGGCACGTGTCGTCTGTTCCAGCGTCCGTTGTAGCATCGGGCCCGGAGCCAAGGTTTTGCGTATACGGTAGAGCGGAGCAAATAACACGCGCAGCGGCTGGGTAAAACTGCCCGCTGAAGCGGCCATGGCGCCTTCGTACTCATAGCCACACGCCCAGGGTGTACCACGTTGGCGGAATGCCTGACGGCCCCCCTTCGCGCCCACGTAGAGCAGCAGCGGCAACAGCGGCAGCGCGAGCAGCAAAATAAAGATCAATGGGGTTGAGAGTGAGGTTTGCGCCGGATTGCCGGGGAACAGCGTCAGCCCGTGCGCTACCACCGGGGCTGCCTCGCCGGTCAGGCTGATGGCAACCTGGGTGATAACCGGTGCCACCAGACTGGCACCGACGCCCAGCGCGACACACAGCAGCGCCAGCAGGCCCATGGCGAGGGTCATCGGCCAGGGCACTTCCCGTGCCCGATCGGCTTTCTCACTGCGAGGGGCTCCGGAGAAACTGATGCCGTAGACTTTGACGAAACACATGGCGGCCAGAGCACCGGTGATAGCGAGCATCACAATGGCAATCGGGGCGATCAGCCGCAACCCGAAGCTCCCTTGATGGCTCAGGGTAAACAGTGACTGATAAGTGAACCATTCACTGACAAAGCCGTTGAGTGGCGGTAGCGCAGAAATCGCCATACAGCCAACCAGAAACGCCAGCGCGGTGTACGGCATACGGCGGGCAAGGCCGCCCATCTTTTCCATGTCTTTGCTGTGCAGCCGGTAAATCACGGCCCCGGCACCCAAGAACAGTAACCCTTTAAACAGCGCATGGTTCAGCAAGTGATACAGCCCGCCCAGCAGACCTAATGCCGCCAGCAGCGGTTGATGCGTGGCGATGCCAATCATGCCGACGCCCATCAGAATGATGCCGATGTTTTCTACCGTGTGATAAGCCAGCAGGCGCTTGATATCGTGCTCGGCCAGCGCGTACAACACACCCAGCACTGAAGAGACAGCGCCAAATGCCAGCACCACTACGCCCCACCAGGTTGCGGTGGCACCGAGCAGGTCGATACCCACCTTAATGATGCCGAAGATGCCGATTTTCACCATCACGCCCGACATCAATGCAGAGGCATGTGACGGCGCGGCGGGGTGGGCGCGCGGCAGCCAGCCGTGCAGCGGCAACATCCCGGCCTTTGCGCCAAACCCGAAGAACGCCAGCAGGAACACCACGGAAGCCTGTAACGGCGGCAGTTTTGCCTGACGGAAATCGGCAAAATCCAGACTGCCGCTGGCGCGGTAGAGCAAGAAGAACGCCACCATGATCAGTACCGATCCGGCATGGGCAATCAGGAAGTAGAGCAGCCCGGCGTTGATGGCCTCATCATCCTGATCGGAGATCACCAGGAAGTAAGAACTAAGCGACATCACTTCAAACAGGATGATGAAATAGAAAGCGTTATCCGTTACTACCAGTGCGACCATCGAGGCGATAAACAGGTTCATATAGAACCCCATCGCGCCAGCGCGTCCGCGGTACTCTTGCAGATAGGCTAACGAATACAGGGCTGTGATGGTTGCCAGCAGTGAAATTACCAGCACCATAAAGGCAGCCAGTGCATCCAGCCGCAGCGTTAATCGCGCGAAAGCAACAAAGGGGCCATCGAACGATGCCAGTAACGGCTCGGCGCGGGTCAGCACCGGAAGCGCGGCGGTGACACCCGCGAGTCCGGCGAGCAGGGCAGAGACGCCACTGAGCTTGATTGCCCTGTCATCGTTGTGGGCCAGGCAAAGCGATAACAGCGCACCTGCCAGATAGAGCGCCAGCGAGAGTGCCAGCCATGCAAAGGGCGTCATCATGATTTTGGCTCCCATTCCGTTGCCGCAAAGGGCTGATTGCCCTGCGGCCACATCATTGCCTGACGGCGCTTGGCCTCGGTCGCAGCGGCAAGATGTGACTCATCCACAACAAAGAGGGCTTGCGTTGGGCAAACGCGTACACATTCCGGTTTGTCCTGAAAGGCGCACAGGTCGCATTTTACCGCCACGCTTTTCACCCCCGCGTTCCATGACAGAAACGGATTGATGGAGGCAACGCTGACCGGTACGTCCGTTAAGGCTTCAACGGGAACGTGGTGAGCGAAGGTCTGCGGCACCGCCAGCGGCTTGCTGTCAGACGGGGTTATCGCACCGAACGGGCACGCGATGGCGCACAGCTTGCAGCCGATACAGGCGATTTCATCCAACACCACAGAGTTGTTGCGCTGCGTGATGGCGTTAACCGGACATACCTGTGCGCACGGAGCATCCTCACAGTGGCGACACAAAACGGGGGCGGTGCCTTGGGCATCTCGCTCCACCGTCAAACGGGGATGGGTTTGCAACCCATGCTGGCGGTGTACCTGCGTACAGGCCGCCATACAGGTGTTACATCCGATACAGCGTTTGGGCTCCGCAATGACGAAGCGATTCATAGCCATACCCTCCGGGGCTTTCTCCTATGTTGGGCTGCGTAAAGCATATTCTGTGCCACGTCAGCGAGTTAGCCTGAGAGGCCCGCCCTTGCTAGGGTATTGTGCGCAGGTGTTCATCGGTGACGGTGTTGACGATGTCGGTTTCGACATTAGTGACGAGATGGATGACGATGGCGTGACGCATCGGCGTACAGGCATTGCCTTATCCTTTTCCCCTGAAACGGTATGAAATGTTTCTGTCAGTGCTTAACCGCGCTAAAATTGTTTTCTTGAACGGCTGACCATAATTATTGTGTACAGTAGTATTTTTACTGAGGTACACGATGCTCTTTATTAATTCTCCATCTCGAATTGATGTTAAAACAGATACGATTTACTCCGCGTTGTTGAAAAAAACCAATAACAACACACTGTCCTCGAAAACCTTAAATAAGTTGGCGAAAATAGCCAGAACTTCCTTCGAACTGCCGAAAGCGGATGCCAGGCGAATTTTTAAAAATAATAAACCCGTTACGCCATCGGGCGCGTCGATAATATTGGCGTATAATATCGGTAAAGCGCTGGCACAAGTGTCTAGTGACAATCTTCGGTCGCAATTAAAGGCGTTTGTCGCACATTGCGGAAGTCCCTCCGTTGATAACAACCCCCAAACAGGAATTCCGTGCTCAGCGTCATCATGCACAGCCACTAGCACTGAATTTATAATAAAAAATAGCGATAGGATCGGTGCTTCGCTAGGGGAAGGGGCACAGGCTATTGTGGTTGAAGATAAAAAGAATCCAGGGAAAGTGTTGAAAATTTTCTATGATGATGTGTCGTCCAATGAGGTTGCCCGGCAAGCAGATTCGTTCCGCCTTTTTTATGGGAATGAATCTGCCAGTATTATTGCTCAGGGGATTATCCAGTTGGATAAAATTGATGGCGTTCCTTTGTCCAAGGTCGATTATTTTGCTGATGACGCTGAGGAGGACTTTATATTATTGTTATACGAAATGTGTGACAAAGGTTGTCCGCCGACCGATATGTCGGAAGATAACTTTTTATACAACCTTGCAAGAAATCAATTTTATCCTGTTGATATCTCCTATTTCCCCGGAGACAAGATTGACCTCGGTGGTTTACATTATATTCTCAAGTTGATTGCGGAAAAAAGTAAGCCTCAGCCTATTGGAATAGCGATATAGGAGGAAATACTGATTGTGCCGTTGGCATAAATTTTGCTAAATCGATGCACGGCAGCCTGTACTCATCAACAAGGATTATCATCATGTGTCTCGGCATTCCCGGAAAAGTCATCGCACTGGCGGACACCGTGCAGGATACGGCGTGGGTGGATGTATGTGGGGTTAAGCGCGAAGTGAATATTGCGCTGGTGGCGGATGGCATTGACGCTGCCAGCCTCATAGACAGTTGGGTATTTGTCCACGTCGGGTTTGCCATGAGCCGGTTGGATGAACAGGAAGCGCTCGACACGCTGGCGGCACTGCGCCAAATGGAAGAGGTAGAGCACGATGTTACAATATTTCTGAAACAGTGAGCCCTTTTGTGATTTACGTCAAGAAATGTAAATGTTAAAACGTTATAATGAAAATAACTCTCATTGTCGATGACCATCGTATTTATGTCTAGTTGGCAGAAGTGTTTGATTGTACTGTGTTTCATGTTTTCCAGCCTGTCGGCATTTGCCGCAACGGATTACAACACCTTCATCCATGACATTCAGGGCCGCCTGGATAAGACCGCTGAGCTCTATCAGCAGCAGAAGCCGGATGAAGCCCGTACTGAAGTTCAAATGGCCTACTTCGAGGTGTTTGAGAACCTGGAAGGGCCAATTCGTATCAATATCTCCGCGCAGAAAAGCTATCAACTGGAAGCCACCTTTGGTGAAATTCGCCGCATGATTGGCGAAGGTAAGCCGCAAGCTGATATTCAGGCCAAGGTGAACTGGCTGAAAGGCGAGTTAGACAGCGTGTTACCGGTGTTGACTGACGGTCACAAATTGGTGGCTCAGGAGCAGCACGGGGCTTATGGCAACAGCGATATCGCCCTCTACTGGCAGCAAAGTTTCAAGACCATTGACGATGGGTTGGCGCAGGCTGTGGCTGACTATCAGGCAGGCGACTATCAGAAAGCCAGTCAAAGCGTACAGCAGGCACACTATCAAGGATTTAAAAACTCCGAGATGGAAATGTCAGTGCGCCAAAACCGCTCTTCGCAGCAAGCCGCCTCGATCAACCAGCAGTTTAGTGCACTGATCGCGCTGACCGCTCAGCCGGATCAAATGAGCGAAGTGGCGTATCGGGTCACCACGCTGCTGCAAGATATTGAAGATGTGCTGCCGGGCTTACCCACCACCCGCGACGATCAGCCCGTATCGGCGGCACCGGATAACAGTATCGCTGGCGCTGACATTCCGGATGCGGACTGGGCCAGCGTAGTTAATAACATCAACCAGGCTATCGCAGCAGCGATTGCGCAGTATGAAAGCGGACAGGTAAAACCGGCCATTATGGCGGTGCAGGATGCCTACTTCGATCTGTTTGAAGCCAGCGGTATGGAGAACAAAGTCGGCTCGCGTGATTCTGCATTCAAATCCACGCTGGAAGGCTATTTCACCCGTCTGGTCAGTATGATGAGCGCCGGGCAGCCAGTTTCTGCGCTGCATGCGCAGGCTGATGCGATGCAACAGGACTTGGCTAACGCAGTCACCATGCTGGGCAGCGGCAGTGAAACGCACTGGAGCCTGCTGATCTACAGTCTGCTGATCATCGTGCGTGAAGGGCTGGAGGCGCTGCTGATCGTGGCTGCTATCGTGGCCTATCTGGTGAAAAACAATCACCATGACAAACTGCCGTTAATCCGCCAGTCGGTGTATGTGGCGCTGGTGTGCAGTGTATTGACCGCCGTGTTGTTCCAGATGCTGTTCAGTAATTCCGGTGCCAGTCGTGAATTGCTGGAAGGGTTCACCATGCTGATTGCGGTGGTGATGCTGTTCAGCATGAGCTATTGGCTGCTGTCTAAAGTCGAAGCCCGACACTGGAAAGCCTATCTGGAAGGAAAACTGTCGCACTCCCTGAGCAGCGGCTCGGTTGTCGGTTTGTGGCTGACCAGTTTCCTGGCGGTATACCGCGAAGGCGCGGAAACGGTGCTGTTCTACTTCGCATTAGTGGGGGATGCCAGCAACGTGGCAGGGCACCTCTCTATTCTGGCGGGCTTCCTGATTGGCTGCGTGATATTGCTTATCGCTTATCTGGTGATGCGCTTTACCGTGGTCAAACTGCCGCTGAAACCCTTCTTTATGTTTACCGGTTGTTTTATGTACCTGATGGCGTTTGTGTTCGCCGGTAAAGGTGTACTGGAGTTAATCGAAGGCAAGCTGTTTGAACCTACGTTGTTAACGTGGGTTCCGGAAATCAGTGTATTGGGGATCTACCCCTACGTCGAAACGCTGATACCGCAAGTCGTATTGGTGTTCGCTGCTCTGGCCGCGCTGTGGATTATGCGTCGGCGCGCTGAGACGTTCGAATACGGGAAGCAATGATAAGCAAAAATCAAAAACAACATGATATTGATGATATGAGGATGGGTTTGATGAAGATGCAAAAGAGTTTGATTGCCAGCGCGATTATTGCCGGAGTATTAACGGCACCTGCCGCGTTCGCGTTTACCGAACATCCGGCTGGTGAGCCGATCACCATTAACGAACTGGAGATCGCTGCGGTCTACTTGCAGCCGATTGACATGGAGCCGCGCGGCATGGGCCTGCCAGCGGCTAAATCTGATATTCACCTGGAAGCAGATATCCACGCCGTGGAAGGCAACAAAAACGGCTTCGGCGCAGGCGAATGGATGCCATACCTGACAATCGCTTATACCCTGGTGAACACCGATACCGGTGCTAAGCAGGAAGGGACTTTCATGCCGATGGTGGCGAGCGATGGTCCGCACTACGGTGCCAACATTAAAATGATGGGCGTAGGTAACTATAAAGTGACCTACCACATTGAGCCGCCGTCAAAAGCTGGTATGCACCGCCATACCGATGGTGAAACCGGTGTTGGCCGCTGGTGGAAACCGTTTGATGTCAGCTATGACTTCAAATACGTTGGTCTGGACAAATAATTCGATTCTGGATTGCGTAAGGCCGTTACGGAAATTCCCCCTGCCGCCCTGGGCGCAGGGGGCTTCGCCTGAGTGTGCGTTATGAGTCATTTTTTTGTTACCGTGCTACAAGCCTTTTTGCCTGTTGCGCTGCTGTTAGGACTCCACTGGAGTCACCGTTCTGCTCCTTGTCTGCGCCCACTGATGTGGACCACGTTACTGGCTTTGCTGGTCGGCACCTTGGTGGGAATTCGCCTGCCTTCCAGTCAAACCGTCCAACTGATTTTTACCCTGATTCAACTGGTCGCACTGGCGCTGTTTTTACTGAGCCAATTCACGCAAAGTAGCAAATTCGGCTACCTCTGGCAGGGGCTGTTGATCATCGGGGCCGCCGTGCATTGGGGCGACGATCCCAACCTGACGGCACTGACCACCACCCATGTAGTAAATACCGATTTACTGTTGAACATCAGCGCGGTGATTCTGGCCTTTGGCTGGGTTGCTTTCAGCGCCGTGCTGTGCAGCATGATGGTGCGGCGTTTACCGCGCTGGCGCTGGTCGCTACTGCTGCTGCTGGTGGTATTGTTGGTACTGCCGCTGAGCGGCGGTCTGATGTTGCTGTTGATGAAGCTGCAAGCGCTGGGTTTGACCAAACCGCGTCTGAGCTTTGTGGCGCGCGTCACCAATAACGGCGCGGCGCTTAACTATCTCTGCGCACTGCTGTTGGCGCTGCTCTCGGTCGGTTTCTTGCTGCCGTTGCTGAAAAATCGTCAGCAGATGCAGTCCACCGACGAAGCGATAGCCAAGCGCAAAGCAACCGCCGATTACCGTAATACGCGCCGGACCTTTACCGCTGCGTTGGTGGCGCTGCTGGTGGTAGCGCTGGGGCAGCTCTATTGGGATCAGGTTGCATCACAGCCGCCGCGCTTGTCGGAAGCGCAACCCGTGACGCTCGGCCCGGATGGCAAAGTGCATATTCCTATCGAGCAGGTGCGTGACGGCAAGCTGCACCGTTTTGTCTGGATTGCCGACGACGGCAAAGCCGTTCGCTTCTTTGTGATTAACCGCTATCCCGACCGGCTTCGCCTCGGCGTGGTGTTTGATGCCTGCTTACTGTGTGGCGATCAGGGCTATGTGATGGAAGGCAATCAGGTGATTTGTGTGGCTTGCGGTGTGCGGATCTTTATCCCCTCCATCGGTAAAGCCGGTGGATGTAATCCGGTACCGATTGAAGGGTGGAGCAACGACGACAACGAACTGGTGATCAGCTACGCGTCGCTGGCGGTAGGTGCGAACTACTTCAGCACCGTGGTTTCGATGGACGTGGTCGATCCGGTCGACGGCAGCAAGCTGACCAATCTGAAAGCCGAGCACAAATACCGCTACGCCGGGAAGACCTATTTCTTTGCATCGGAAGCCAGCTACAACAAGTTCCGTGACAACCCCCGCAGCTTCGTGACAGCACATCCCGCGGGTAGTACCGAGTCTGCGACGGATAACGCCGCAGCGGACGAGGAGGAGTAATCATGTTATGGCGCATGCTACGTCAGTCATGGAGTCGCAATGTGCGGCGCAAATCGCTGGCGGTACTGACGGTGTTTCTGGCTGCCGGTTTGATCTCGGCGCTGCTGGCAGTATCGATCGATATTGGCGACAAAATGGCGCGCGAACTGAAGTCCTACGGTGCCAATATTCTGGTAGAGCCCGCCGGTCAGGCGGCGCTGCCTGCGCTGTTTGGTGAAAACAGCAATCCGCTGGCCAGTGAGGAATTTCTTGATGAATCAGAACTGCCCAACATCAAGGATATCTTTTGGCGTAACAATATTGTCGGTTTTGCACCGCTGCTCAGCGGGGATGTGATCGTTGCCGGCAAGCACATTTCAGTGCTGGGCACCTTCTTTTCTCAGCCGATCACCATCCCTGATGAAGAGGATTACCACACCGGGCAACAGAGCGTCAGCCCTTACTGGCAGGTGACCGGCAATTGGCCGACCGAACCGGTGAGCGAAAATGCGTTGCAGAGCGGGCAGGGGATTGACGTGCTGGCGGGAAAACAGCTGGCGCAGCAAAATGGCTGGCAGGTGGGGCAAACGTTACGGTTACAAGGGCCAGAACGCGCGCTGGATGTACGTATCAGTGGCATTCTTGCCAGCGGTGGCGATGAAGAGAACCGCCTGGTGATGCCGCTGGCGGCGGTGCAGAACATGCTGGGGCTGGAAGGAAAGATTCAGGCCGTGCGTGTCTCTGCGCTGACGGTGCCGGAAAACGAGCTGTCACGCCGGGCGCGGGAGAATCTCGAAGCGCTCAATGCCGAAGAGTATGACCTGTGGTATTGCACCGCTTACGTGTCGTCGATTGCCCACCAGTTGGAAGAAGCCATCTCAGGATCGGTGGTCCGCCCTATCTGGCAGGTGGCGGCGTCAGAAGGGGTGGTTATCGATAAAATTCAGTTGCTGTTGGGCGTGGTGACCTTTGCCGCACTGGTCGCCGCTGCCATGGGCATTGCCTCATTGATGACCAGTACCATTATGGAGCGTTCTAAGGAAATCGGTTTGATGAAAGCGCTCGGCGCGCGGCAGTGGCAGATCATGCTGCTGTTCTATCTTGAAGCGGCGATGAGCGGCTTGCTCGGCGGAGCCTTAGGGTGCATCGCCGGTTGGGGATTAGCGCGTGCGATTGGCTTGATGCTGTTTGGCGTGCCGCTCAGTTTTGCCTGGGTGGTGATCCCGTGCGTACTGGTGATTGCCATGCTGATTGCTGTGATCGGCACCTGGTTCCCGGCGCGGCGCATTGCCCGACTCTACCCGGTGGAGGTGCTGTATGGCCGTTAATCGCTCGGGTACAGAGCGCTGGATGGGCAGTATGTTTTGGCGGTTGGTGATTCGCGCATTGCGCTTACGCATGCAGCGTGTCAGCGTGGTGTTTGCTGCACTGACCGTCGGTGCCGCTATCGTGACCGCCATGTCGGCGGTGTACTTTGATATCAACGCCAAAATGAGCCAGGAACTGCGTACCTTTGGTGCCAACTTTTATATCGGTCCGGCGCACGGCGGCTCTCTGGCACAAAACGGCTTTCAGCCGATTCTCGACAACGCCCCGCCGGGGCTGATCAATGCTGCCAGCCCGTACTTATACGGCATGGCGCGTACCGAGTTGGAGAAAGTGGTGCTAATGGGCGTGTGGTTTGATGCGTTGCGCCAGCTCTCTCCCTATTGGCAGGTAACCGGTGACTGGATTGGCGTCAAGTTTGACGATCGCAACGCGATGATCGGCGTCAAGTTGGCGGAGCGACTGCATGTCAAAGTCGGCGATAGCGTCACACTGATCGATGGCAGCGAGCGTCAGCGCCTGCGTATTAAAGGGATTGTTGAAGCCGGTGACGCTACCGACAATATGCTGATCGTGAATCTGGATCTGGCGCAAAAATGGCTGCAAAAGGAAGGCATCATCAGTAACGCCCTGTTAAGTGTCAGCAACGATCTGGGGCAGGTCGATCGCTTCGCTGCCAGTCTGCAGCAACAATATCCTGATCTGGAGATTCGACCTATCCTTAAGGTTTCCGCCTCTGAAGGGCAGGTGCTGGACAAGATTAAAGGGCTGATGGGACTGGTTTCTGCCGTCATTCTGGTGCTCTCTTCGCTGTGTGTGAACACCACCCTGATGGCGATTGTCGGTGAACGTGCCAAAGAGTTTGCGTTACAGAAAGCGTTGGGCGCGAGCGGGAAAGATATCGTGCGCCAGATGCTGGCCGAAACCGGTGTGATTGCGCTTGCGGCGGTGGTGTGCGGTTGCCTGCTCGGTTACCTGTTGGCACAGGTACTGGGACTCACGGTGTTCAACGCCAGCATTTCGCTGCGTGCACCGGTGCTGCCGCTGACGCTGCTGCTGTCCTTGCTGGTGGCGGCCGCCGCCGCTGTGTTTCCTACCCGGCGCGCGATCCACGTCGAGCCCGCAAAAGTGTTAAAAGGGGAGTGATTCAATGGGTGTTGCACATAACCCGCAAGAGGCGGTGATTGAGACCCGCCAACTGTACAAACGCTTCGGGCAGGTCACTGCGCTGGAAAACATCAATATCCGTATTCAGCGCGGTGAATTTGTCGCCATCATGGGCGCATCCGGCTCGGGGAAAACCACGCTGATGAATATCCTGACCTGCCTCGATACCGTGACGGAAGGGCAGGTGCTGCTGGACGGCGTCGATGCGGCGGCGCTGGATGAAGAAGGACGGCGACGCTTTCGCGCGGACAAAATCGGGCTGGTGTTCCAGCAGTTCCACCTGATCCCGTTTCTCACCGCGCTGGAAAACGTGATGCTGGCGCAGCATTACCATAGCGTGGTGGACGAAACGGCGGCACGCCAGGTGCTGGCGCAGGTCGGGCTGGAGCACCGTACCGATCACCTGCCTAGTCAGCTTTCCGGTGGGGAACAGCAGCGCGTCTGTATTGCTCGTGCGCTGGTGAACGAGCCGCCGGTGATTTTTGCCGATGAACCGACCGGGAATCTGGATGAAGAGAACGAACAACGCGTGCTGGCGCTGTTGCAGGATCTGCATCATCAGGGACGTACCATTGTCATGGTGACACACAATCCGGAGCTGGGGCGTTTTGCCGATCGTATTATCCGCTTGCAGCACGGCAAGTATCTGAGCGAGGAGGTTCAACAACATGCAGTGGCGTAAACTGATAACGCTAGGGTGCCTGATGGGGACGCTGGCACTGCTGTCGGGCTGCAAAGAGGAGCAGGTACAGGTTGGCGCACGCGCACCTGCGCTGGCGGCCTACGATCTGGCCGGGCAACAGGTGGAACTGGCGCGCTGGCAGGGCAAACAGGTCTATCTTAACTTCTGGTCTTCTGGCTGTGGTGGGTGTCTGGCGGAGATGGGCACGTTGGAAAAACTGAGTAAAACCTACGCGGATAACGTAGTGGTAGTGGCGGTGAATACCGATCCTGATGGCGTGGACATCGCTGCGCTGTTGGCGCAGCAGCACATCAGCTATCCGGTCATCCGTGACCAACTGGGCATTACCAAAGAGCGCTATCAGGTGGTGGGCACGCCAACCTCGTTCGTGATTGACGCCTCGGGCAACGTCACCGCCCAGCATGAAGGCGCGCGCAATGAGCAACAGTTAACGACGCTGTTCAAAAAGCTAGCCACCGGGGCCTAATTCCCTTTAGCGGGTGGCGCAGAGGGAACCTGGCGCCACCTTTAGGTTTATTTTTCCTGCACCGCTGTATCCACCTTTACCACTATGGGTTTGGGTTTGATACGCATGGCACCCACCACACCCACCAACAAACAGAAGATCCCACACAGTGTCAGCAGCGGCGGCCATGCCTGACGCAGCATAAAGGTGTAGGTCAGCCCAGACAGCGTTTCGAACACAATCAACGGCCCTACCAGCACTGTCGGCAGACGTTGGCTGGCCTGGTTCCAACAGAAGGTTCCCAGCCAGGAACACAGTAACCCGATCGCCAGCATTAAACCAATAAACACCAGTGGGCGTGGGCCAAACGGCAGGGAAAAATCCGGTTTGGTCAGGGCAAGCTGTCCGCTGACCATGATATAGGCCAGCAAGGCCATGGGTAGCGTCACTATCCCTTGCGCGGTGGCCCAGGTGGTGGATTTTTTATCCAGATTACGGCGCAGCCAGCGTGCATTACGCAGCGGATACCAGGTCCAGCAGATGACCGCGATAATCGCCATGCCAATGCCGCTCAGATAGCGCTCCATATCGACCTGCTCATCCTTGGCGCTTAGCTCCGCCAGATTCACGCATAATAGCCCAAGCAAAATCAGCAACAGCGGTGGCGTTAATCGCCACCAAGAGAGCATGCCTTCCTGTCGCCCGTACAGCAGATTAGCGGTAACGGCAATCACCACCGGCAGCGTGCCGATGATCATGGTAGAGACGGGCGCGCCAGTACGCTGGATGGCGCTGGCGAGGAAAAAGTAATAAAGCAGATTACCCACCGCTGAAAGCTTCAGCGCTTCAATCCAGTCCGCACGGCTCAACCGACGCAGACGTTTCCTGTCAGCCCATGCCAATGGCAGCGCTATCAGCCCAAACGCCACATAGCGACCTGCAGACTGCAACGCGGCAGGGTACTCCGGCACCATCAACGGGCCGACGAAAATCAGCCCCCACATCAAACCCGCCGTCAGGGCGAAAACGATACCGCTTAACATATCACACCCGTTACCCATTTATGCTTGAAGGGCCAGGCCCTTGTCGTGTCGTATCACGGGAAGCCTAACCGGTAAGCCGGATAACATATTGTAGGATATTGCGCTTTTTTTACCGACGCTGGCCGTACGGCATAACCTGTTTTTGATAGCGAACGGGCGTAATACCGTAACGTTGGGCAAAGCTGCGCGTCAGATGGGCTTGATCTGTCAGTCCAACTTCCGCCGCCACTTGGGCGGCGGGCATACCGCGGCACAGCAACTGTTTGGCCCGCTGCAAACGGATCGCCATCAGCATCTGGTGTGGGGTGACGTGATATTGCGCTTTAAAGCGCCGCTGGAAATGATAAGGACTGAGGGCGGCGACGGCGGCCAACTGGTTAAGCGTGATGGCCTGAGCGAAGTTATCGTTGAGGTAGTGCTTCACCTCGTCAAAGCGCTACAGGGCTTGCGTTTTTAACGGCTGCGCCACGCGGGCAAAGGGGCGAAAAACATCGATAATGCTTAGCATCAGGCTGTCACAGGCCAGCGGGTCGTGAGTCCGCCACAGCGCAGCCAGCAGCGCAGACAACTGGCGGGCTGCCAGTGGGTCATGCCTAACCACATCGCTAAACCACCAGCCCTGATCACCGGAGAGGGCCTCCAATTGCGCAGGATCAAGATAGATCATGCGGTAACGCCACCCTTCCTCACCGACGGCCTGCCCGGTATGCAGTTCGTCTGGATTCATCAACACCAGCGAATCCTGTGCGGCGATGTGCTGAGCGCCCCGATAGCGAAACTGCTCGGCACCAAAGTCGATGGTGCCGATACCAAAAGCGTCATGAGTATGGGGTTCGAACGCACAGCGGGCTATGTGTGCCTGATATAATTCAACGCCAGGCTGCTGCGGTACATGACGAAATTGCGCGCGATCCAACGGACCCTGGAACATCTCGCGATCGACGCCTTCTTTTTTATCCAACAGCGAGAGAGGGGCGTTATTCATGTGCAGGTCCATGACGTATTTTTGAAAGAGTAAGATCGGATTTATATAAATCATAACAAAAAGATTTATCGATCTGCGACGGAAATTAAATCCACATAAAAAGTAATTTTTTAATGTGTTGATTATAAATGATTTTATTCTTTTATGCCCGAAGGTGGGTCGCGCTGATGATCGCGGCTTATTTTCTTAGTAGAAAATAATATAACACCATCCGATTGCTTATTTGTCGCAGCATTTTTTCCCCCGTATTTATACCTTAAATAATTCGAGTTGCAGGATAAAACGTTAACGTTTTGAACAGCGCTCGCGCTGGCCCTTTAGGGCGAGGCTCATTTATGCGTCTCGTAACGCGGCAAGGAAGAGAGTCCCGATGAGCTTACTTGAGTCAGTGATTCGGGTGACAAATCTGCCGGGAGCAGATTTGAACGCCGCGTGCGGCGGCCTCGTAAGAGGTGAGGGCCAGGGATGAGCCGAATAACGAACGCTGCCAACGCACCTGCAACTTGAAGTATGACGGGTATATATGGCGTTAGGGTAAAACGATGCAGAGATGGGGATCCAAGTGAATTTTCAACAACTGAAGATTATTCGAGAATCGGCACGGCGTAACTATAATCTGACGGAAGTCGCCAATTCGCTGTTTACGTCTCAGTCGGGCGTGAGTCGTCATATCCGTGAACTGGAAGAAGAACTGGGCATCGAAATCTTTATCCGCCGTGGCAAACGACTGCTCGGCATGACCGAGCCGGGCAAAGAGTTGCTGGTGGTCGAGGAACGTATTTTGAATGATGCCAACAACATTCGTCGTCTGGCTAACGTGTTCACCAACAACGATGTGGGCCAACTGGTGATTGCCACTACGCATACCCAGGCGCGCTACAGTTTGCCCAATGTGATTAAAGAGTTTCGTGCCATCTATCCGCAAGTGCGACTGGTGCTGAACCAAGGGACGCCGGACGATATCGTTGCCATGCTGCACTCCGGTGAAGCGGATATCGGCATTGCCAGTGAGCAACTGATGAATGATGCCACGCTGGCAGCGTTTCCATACTACCGCTGGCATCACGCTATCCTGGTGCCGCAGCAACACCCGCTGATAGACGTGCCAACGGTGACGCTGGATATGCTCAGCAAGCTGCCGCTGATCACTTATCGACAAGGGATTACCGGGCGCTCTCGCGTCGATCGCGCTTTTCTGGCAGCAGGCATGACGCCTGATATTGCCCTGAGCGCACAGGATTCGGATGTGATTAAAACTTACGTTGAATTGGGCTTAGGGGTGGGGATTGTTGCCGATCACTCCTACGAACCCGCGCGTGATAAAGGGCTGGTTCGCTTGAACGCTGAGCATCTGTTTGAAGGAAACACGGTGTGGATTGGGCTGAAGAAAAGTCAGTTACAGCGCAACTATGCCTGGAAATTCTTGCAACTGTGCAACAGCGAACTCTCGCTGGATGAGATCAAAGATAAAGTCTTTTCGGACAATGCGGAGTCCGTTATCGACTACCAGATTTAGCGCTTACCCCATCAGTGTCAGGTTACTTATCCTGTTGTCACAAGCCTGGCGCTTAACCCGCAAAACCACGGCAATGGCGGTTTGCTTGATATCGATCAAGTGAATCGCGATTGACTGACATTATGCATCCTGCTACTGCTTTTACCTCAGTCTGACATATCTTCTTTATCTTTTCTTCTATGTGGTGAATAACTGCTTTTTTTACGTATTTTTCAGTGTTTTATCACAATTATTTGACATAACTGTGGCTTTTGACACTGTTTGACTGCTTGATCTCATGGAAATGGGATAGTAGTATCCCCGGCCATAACAATAACGTATGTCTGATGTTTTGCTTTCAGATACAGTCACTTGTCAATCCACTCAGCGTTATTACGGGGCGTATTCATACCTTTACGCCGCACCAAGGGTTATCAAGGCGTACTGCATCAGCATTCACATTGGTCGCATTTTATCTCAGTCACCCTGATGCGCTGTTCAACCGGAAGAGAGGCGCTGTGGTCGTACGTTCGCGGCACCGGGTGGTCTTGCAATGGAATTCACTATGAAATCAATCAAAATCAGCCTTGCCTGGCAAATCCTTATTGCGCTGTTCCTTGGCATCCTTGTTGGTGCCGTGCTGCATGAAAGTCCTGATGAGCGCCAGTGGCTTATCGGTAACATTTTGAGCCCTGCCGGTGATATTTTTATCCGGTTAATCAAAATGATCGTGGTACCGATTGTGATCGCCACGCTGATTGTGGGCATCGCCGGAGTAGGGGATGCCAAGAAGCTGGGGCGTATCGGTCTTAAAACCATTGTCTATTTTGAAGTGATCACCACCTTTGCCATCATTCTTGGCATTACGCTGGCAAATCTGTTCCAACCCGGTCATGGCATCGATATGTCATCATTGACCACGGTGGACATCTCTCAATACCAAAAAACCACCGAACAGGTGCAGAGTGGGTCGCACAGTTTAGTGGCGACCGTGCTGTCACTCATTCCCTCCAACATTTTTGCCGCGATTGCCAATGGCGATATATTGCCGATTATCTTCTTTTCCGTCATGTTTGGGCTGGGGCTGTCATCGCTGCCCAAAGCGCAGCGCGATCCGTTGTTGAACGCGTTTCGCGGCGTATCGGAAACCATGTTTAAAGTCACTCACATGATCATGCGCTACGCGCCAGTTGGGGTGTTTGCGTTGATTTCGGTGACGGTAGCCAACTTCGGTTTTGCCTCATTGTGGCCGCTCGCCAAACTGGTCATTCTGGTGTATGTCGCCATTCTGTTCTTCGCGTTGGTGGTCCTGGGCGTAGTGGCTCGCTTATGCAATCTGCGGATCACCATGTTGATCCGTATTTTGAAAGATGAACTGATTCTGGCCTACTCTACCGCCAGTTCCGAAACGGTGTTGCCACGCATCATTGAAAAAATGGAAGCCTACGGCGCGCCAAAATCGATCACCAGTTTTGTGGTGCCTACGGGCTACTCGTTTAACCTGGACGGCTCCACGCTGTACCAAAGTATCGCTGCCATTTTCATTGCTCAACTCTACGGCATCGATCTTTCACTGTGGCAAGAGATTGTGCTGGTGTTAACCCTGATGCTGACCTCCAAAGGGATTGCTGGTGTGCCGGGGGTTTCGTTTGTGGTGTTGTTGGCTACTTTGGGCAGCGTGGGCATTCCGTTGGAAGGATTGGCCTTTATTGCCGGCGTGGATCGCATCATGGACATGGCGCGCACGGCGCTGAACGTGGTGGGTAATGCGCTTGCCGTCTTGGTTGTTGCGAAGTGGGAAGGGCAGTTTGATGAAGAGAAAGCCCGTGCCTACGAGCGTGAAATCAAGGGCAGTGACTCACCGCTGGTGCAGAGCAACGTTTGATTAACGCACTGGAAAGACAATGAAAAAACCGCCCGAGTTTCGGGCGTTTTTTTTATGGCAGGAATCAGAGGAAGCCGTACATGGCGGCAAATACCCAGCCAAACACACAGGATGTGGATACGCCAATCAACCCCGGCAGGATAAAGCTGTGGTTGATAACGTAACGGCCAATCTTGGTGGTACCAGAGCGGTCAAACTGGATGGCAGCCAGATCGCTGGGGTAGGTTGGCAAAATATAGTAGCCGTAGCAGGCAGGCGCTGAGGCGACGATATACGCCGGATCCACACCGATGGCTAACGCTACCGGTACGATTGCCGCCAGTGCTGCCGCCTGCGAGTTAACAAACTTCGATACCAGCAGCAAGATCAAGGCATAAGCCCACGGATACTGTTTCACCAAGGTGCCAAGCGTAGCCTTGATTTCTTCCAGATGCGCACCGAACATGGTCTCTGCCATCCAGGCAATCCCATACACTGCAACGATAGCGATCATCCCAGAGCGGAAGACTTCGTTTTTAGAGATATTGGCCGGGTTGGTTTTAGTGGCAATGATAATCACTGCGCCCGCAAACAGCATAAACATCTGGATGACCAGCACCATGGAGAGCGGCTTGCCGCCAAAACTTGGGCGCAAGTCGGCATCTGCACCGAGAATCTCTACCGCAGCAATGGCTGCCAGGAAAATCCACATGGCGACCCAGTTGCTCTTGGGCAGTTTTTTATCCAGCAGCGTAGCCGTATCACCGTAAACGTAATGCTTGTTTTCCGGCACAGAGATAAATTTCTGGAAGTCTTCATCTTTATCCAGATCTTTACCACGAAACCAACTGAAAATACCGATCGCCAGAATACCTAACAGCGTTGACGGAATGGTAATGGCCAGCAGGTCGAGAAATTCCAGATGGCGACCGTTAAAGGTAAAATTCCCCAGCATGGCGACTAACGAAACCACTGCCACGGAAACCGGGCTGGCGATAATCCCCATTTGTGCACCGATCGAACTGGCAGCCATGGGGCGTTCAGGACGGATATTATTTTTGATAGCGACATCATAAATAATGGGCAGGATGGTATACACCACATGGCCGGTACCGCAAAGAATGGTCAGGATACAGGTGACAAACGGTGCAATGATAGAAACGTATTTCGGGTTGCGGCGCAGCAAACGTTCTGCAATTTGCAACATCACATCCAACCCACCAGAAGCCTGGAGGGTGGCAGAAGCTGCAACCACCGCGATAATCACCAGCATAACGTCGACGGGCGGTGTGCCGGGTTTGAGTTTAAACACAAAGACCAGAATGACTAGCCCGATACCGCCGAGCAGGCCGAGTGCTATACCGCCTTTTCTTGCCCCGTAAAAAAGGCAGATCAGAACGATCACTAATTGTAAGATAAAATCCATAAGTACCCCATTGCTCAATATTGACGAAATATACCCGTCATACTTCAAGTTGCAGATGCGTTGGCTACATTCACTCATCCGAATCACTTACCTGAGTAAGCTCATCGGGATTCCTTCACTTGCCGCCTTTCTGCAACTCGAATTATTTAGGGTATAAATAAATTAAGTTGGCTTACTGTCGTCGTGGGTACTATAGGGATTATTGGATTATTGGATTATTGGATTATTGGATTATTGGATTATTGGATTATTGGATTATTATTTATTTGATCCATGTCTACAATTTTTTATATTTATAAATTTTAATTCAAATAAAAGAAGCAGATCCCAATAATAATTATTATTTGGTTTATTTGGTTTATTTGGTTTATTTGGTTATTTAACTCTAAAATTAATTATATTAGGGAAATTAAAACAGAGGGTGAATTTATTGCGTTAATTATCTTATTTAATGTTTACTATATTTTTCAATGTTGTTTTTAATTTGTTGTTTTAATGCTTTGCATAAGTTTGTTTTTTGCTAATAAATCGATAATGAAAAGAAATGAGGCGCTTTCCGAGATATTCATTATCGATGATAATGATTTTCAATGCCTTTAACTCTTTGGTGGTAATGGTTTTTTCATTACTGCTGCGTTGTTGCTGCAATCGCTGTGACGGTTGTCATGTTACGTTTTTTACTAAAATGCTTTTTCACCTTTATTGCGCTTTTTCTTGCCGAAAAAGAAATCCATTGTCCGCTTGTTATAGCATGTTCGGTTATTAAAAAAATTATTTACTGTCTGATTTAAGAATAACTTTAGTTAGCATGAAGAAAATATACAGGCAGTTTCTGCAAGGTTTGCCCGTTGGCTTTTGTTATCGTCGTGCTGCCATGGGCAGGCTGAGATGTTCGACTACACTTAAGGGTCAATGATGCGGCCAGTAAACAGCTGGAGAGGTTAATATGGCAGAGCAACAAATGGACGATCCTAAAGCGGTTACGGTGGGCGACGGACTGGCCAAAGTGCACGAGGCGGCAGAGCAGTTAACCGAAGAGGAGATCGACGCGCTGGCAGACGCAGCGCGTGTAGCGGCGCAAAATACCAATAAGGAACGTCCAGATTGATTGCATTGTGGTGAGCGAAAGTGGCAGGTTTTTTGCACACTTAGCATCACAATGCAGAAAAAATCCATGCAGACAACAGACTGATTTCGGGTGACGAGGACGCGATGATGCACGACAAACTGCTGATAGACGGTAAGCTCGAAGCGGGCCAGGGCACTGCGCTGGCGGTGTTCAACCCTGCGACGGGGGAAGAAATTGCACGTATACCCCAGGCAGACCTGCACCAGGTTGATGCAGCTGTGCGTGCTGCGGAAAGCGCTTTTGCGCAATGGGGGCAGACCACGCCAAAAACCCGTTCGCTGTTGCTGTTAGAACTGGCGGATGCTATTGAGCAGCATGCAGAAACCTTCGCGCGTCTTGAGTCGTTGAACTGCGGCAAACCCTATCACGCCGCATTGAATGATGAACTGCCCGCCGTGGCGGACGTTTTCCGCTTTTTCGCCGGTGCAGCAAGATGTCTGAGTGGTTCGGCCGCCGGTGAATATCTGGAAGGGCACACCTCAATGATTCGACGCGATCCCATTGGCGTAGTAGCTTCCATTGCGCCCTGGAATTACCCGTTGATGATGGCCGCCTGGAAACTGGCACCCGCGCTTGCGGCCGGTAACTGTGTGGTCTTGAAGCCTGCGGAGCAAACGCCGCTTACCACGTTCCATCTGGCCTCTTTATTGGCCGCTATTTTCCCTGCGGGAGTGGTCAACGTGGTGTTCGGTACCGGCGCGGCAATTGGCGACGCACTGACTGGGCATCCACTGGTGAATATGGTGTCGCTCACCGGTTCGATTGCAACCGGGGCACATATTTTGTCGCACACCGCCTCCAGCATTAAACGTACGCATATGGAACTGGGCGGTAAAGCGCCAGTTATCGTGTTCGATGACGCCAATATTGATCAGGTGGTGGACGGTATTCGCAGCTTTGGTTTTTATAACGCCGGGCAAGATTGCACGGCTGCCTGCCGCCTGTATGTGCAGCGTGGTATCTATGATGACGTGGTCAGCAAATTGGGTCAGGCCGTCGCCAGCCTCAATATGGGCGATCCGAACAGCGAAGACACAGAGCTCGGGCCCCTGATTACCGCCGCACAGTTGGAACGTGTCGCTAACTTTGTTGAACAGGCCAGCGCGTTGCCACATATTCAGGTCATAACCGGGGGGCAACGGGTTGACGGGCCGGGGTACTACTTCCAGCCGACCGTGCTGGCGGGCGCACAGCAGGATGATGATATCGTACAAAAAGAGGTATTTGGCCCCGTGATCTCTATTACCCCGTT
Organism: Symbiopectobacterium purcellii; assembly: GCF_019797845.1. Classification (NCBI taxonomy): domain Bacteria; kingdom Pseudomonadati; phylum Pseudomonadota; class Gammaproteobacteria; order Enterobacterales; family Enterobacteriaceae; genus Symbiopectobacterium; species Symbiopectobacterium purcellii. The sequence continues at coordinate 1,579,000 of NZ_CP081864.1, forward strand.
CGACGATGAGGCACAAGTCGTTGCCTGGGCCAATGCCTCTGGCTACGGGCTGGCTTCCTCGGTGTGGACGCGCGACGTGGGGCGTGCGCATCGTCTGGCTGCGTGTCTGCAATATGGCTGTACCTGGGTCAATACGCACTTTATGCTGGTCAGTGAAATGCCGCACGGTGGGCAGAAACTTTCCGGTTACGGCAAAGACATGTCGATGTATGGATTAGAGGATTACACCGTCGTGCGACACATTATGATTCGTCACTGATCGTCGCGAGGTTGTGTTTCGTAAATGTTAAGGTAAGCTCTCTTTATCGGTGTTGATATCCGGCGTCAGGGGCAATCGAAGCACTGACGCTGGCGTTTTTTATGACGTTATTCAGATGCTCCATTTTGGGACGATGTGCGCGATAATGGGGCAATCATATTGTTTTTCAATATATTCTCAACCATTGGCGTTTTCGATACGGCAGTTAATTCCGATAAGCACACATAATCCCACCGCTTTATTCTTGCTGTCCTTCCAATGTAAAAATTTTGTTTCAAAGTGCGCCTTTTGACAGACAATTGGCGTGTTCTGTGCATTAATTAAATTGATATCACGTGATATCCGTTGCGAAGGAGCACAGTTTGTCCAGACTACGCACTACACTCACCCCGTTAGAGTGTTCTCAACGGGCACTACAGTGGGTCCATAAAGAGACCCTCACGCAAGAAGAAACCATTGCATTAAATCAGGAAGTGCTGAGCAACTTCCGCGATTACGTCAATCCGGGTTTTCTGAGCTACAGAAAATCTGTCACCTCTGGAGGGGACTTTGGTGCCGTAGAATGGCGCGCCAGCGGTCCGAATACGCTTGTTGATACGCAAGGAAAGGAATATCTCGACTGTCTGGGAGGGTATGGCATTTTCAACGTAGGCCATCGTAATCCCACGGTGTTGGCGGCGGTAGAGAGTCAGTTGGCCAAGCAGCCGTTACACAGTCAGGAATTGCTCGATCCGATGCGTGCCATGTTGGCGAAAACGTTGGCGGCGCTCACGCCGGGCAGTTTGCAGTACAGCTTTTTCAGCAACAGCGGCACCGAAGCGGTGGAAGCGGCGCTGAAATTGGCCAAAGCCTATCAGGCACCGCGCGGACGCTTCACCTTTATTGCCACGAGTGGCGCCTTTCACGGTAAGTCGCTAGGCGCATTATCTGCAACGGCCAAACAGGCGTTCCGGCAACCGTTTATGCCGCTGCTGCCTGGTTTCCATCATGTGCCTTTTGGTGACATTGAGGCCATGAAACAGCAGGTTGCCCTGTGTGAAAAACGTGGCGATGGTATTGCGGCGATTATCCTGGAACCGATTCAGGGTGAAGGCGGCGTTATTGTTCCTCCTGCGCACTACCTGCCAGCGGTTCGTGCACTGTGCGATGAAATTGGCGCGCTGCTGATTCTGGATGAAGTGCAAACCGGAATGGGGCGTACCGGTAAAATGTTTGCCTGTGAGCATTATGGGGTGCAGCCGGATATCCTCTGTTTGGCGAAAGCGCTGGGGGGCGGCGTGATGCCCATCGGTGCGACCGTGGCGACAGAAGCGGTCTTTTCGGTATTGTTCGATAACCCGTTCCTGCACACCACGACGTTTGGCGGCAATCCGTTGGCCTGTACCGCCGCGTTGGCGACCATCAACGTTTTGCTCACGCAGAATCTGGCGGACAGAGCTGCACAACAAGGGGCGTTTTTACTGGATGGGTTACGGCAGTTAGCTACCGAATATCCAGAACTGATTGTCGAGGTGCGCGGTTTAGGCTTACTGCAAGCGATCGAATTCAGAGAAAACGAAATTGGCTATGCCTTCGCCAGTGAGCTGTTCAAACGCGGCATTCTGGTGGCGGGTACGCTGAACAATGCCAAATCGGTCCGCATCGCACCGCCGTTAACCATTACCCATAACCAGTGTGCTCAGGTGTTGTTGCAAGCCGGTGAGGTATTGAAAAAACTGCGGGGTGCACAACCGAATGACATTCAACTTAAGGAATACGCTGTAGGGTGAAACGCTACCTTGATACGCTGAGTACTACTCATGCACGAAAGCCGGTCTGCAACCAGACCGGCTTTTTTTATGTGTCGCGCTGCTCCAGTGCGGCCAACAGCGTGTCTAACAGGCCGGGAAACCGTGCATCCAGATCTTCACGTCGCAGCGAGAGGAGATTTTCACGTCCATTAGGGCGCTGCCAGATCACGCCACTGTCGCGCAATACTCGCCAATGGTGCGACATTGTGGATTTTGCCGCGCCTTGCGAAAGTGCGCCGCAGGATTGCTCCCCCTGCTGGGCTAAAATACGCACGACTTCCAGCCGAACCGGATTACCCAAAGCCAGTAAAACGTTCTCTAATCGAATTTGCTCAGGGTCGGGATGGTGAGCGATCATAGTACTCCGCATTGATTTATCAACGGTGCCACCTGGCCGCCGTCACTGTTCGTCAGCGATCACTATAACGGGTGTATTTGATGATGTCATCCTGGCGTGTGTTTTTACACCTTATGATATTTTTCGTTTGTCCAGAATGCATTCTCAATTGCGCTTTTGAGTTGATGCTCAGAAAAGAAATCAGCAATGAGCGCCCGATCAATCTTGAGCTGTATTTTGTTTAATACTATTTTCCCCGCATTTTCTTCAGCATCTGGTATGCCTTTTAATAGGCTCTTTCGCAGTAAATCATCAATGCGGCCTTGATATTCAAACTCCAGCATGTAGTACCTTCGTTCTTGCGCCGCGTGTTTTTTTTCCGGCGCCAGTCGTTCAATTAATGTATGTAACGGTTCCCACTGCGCTAGCCAAGAAGGGAATTGAATGTTTTCATTTCTTTTAATGGTTTTCTCCGCAGCGTTCAGGTCTTCTGATGAAATATTTGCGCAAATAAAACTGTGCATGTCTGGTGCGAAGTGTTGTAGGTCTAACGCGCTGTGCAATTGGGTTTGGAAGCCGAGGTAAACTTCAATTTCATCGACGTTAGGGTGATGCTTCATATGTTGATTGGCAATCATAGTTAATTGTCGGGTGCGATAAACGCGTCTGGCTACTGTAATCAACGCATCCAATTGGGTGTCATATTTACCCTTGTTAATGTCGTCAATAATCATAACTTGCTGCATCTGATTGTAAGTAAACAGGGTTTTGTCGTTGCAACTGGTGGTTCCGTCCAAGGCGATAGCAAACAAGGTTTCTGCTAACGAGGGAGATAACACAATATTGTCAAGAAATGCACCGATATGCTGTTTAAACTCAGAAGAGTGAGTAACGACATTACAGGCTCTGAGTTTGCTCAAAAATTGGGAGAATTAGTCACTGTTGCTGTTCTGAGAGATCCTCTTCCAATGTTCCAGTTTGCTTATGTTTGGTTGTGATACCAGTGGTTTACTGTTTAAATCTTCTGGCGTATACCAATGGGGGATCTCTGTAAGCAAACGTTTATTCTCTGTGGCGGTATTTACCTCTGATGGAAAGTAATTTAACTGTGGCTGGAAAAGTATTCTGATTATATCGGCTGTGGTGTTTTCTGCATTTCCAGGAAGGAGGGTTCGGGGCGTTCTGGATATTTCACTGCCTAGCTCTGAGAGATTTCCTGTATATAGGGGGTTATACTGTAGTTGAAGATAATCATTTTGTGCGCGAGCTACTCTCGTCAAAAAAAAACCGGCGATGATGGGATGTCTATTACGCCATCTGGAATCTGATGTGAACGTGGGATGATCCGCTGATTTATTAATATTAGTGTATGGCATGGTGATATCCTATCGATTAAAGAATTAATATCTGTTTTTTTATTGTGATGTCTTGCATATTTCAATTTAGTTTTAATCATAAATAAAAATTATTATTAATACTTTTGTTTATATTATGGTTTTTATAAAAAGCGTTTCGAGTTAGGGGCGTTTTTTGTAACAAAAACGCATCATTGATTGCAGGGATTGTTGACGAAGCGTAGGCTGCAAGCAGGTATCACTCGCTGTGTATCGACGTACGACAGAGTGGGGTTGGGCAATCTATTGAATAACATTTTCAAAAAAATATTTCGAATATACTCGAACAGTTGTACTATAATCGTCGCCGTTATCAATCTGGGTTCTCCCTGCGACAGTTCACTGCCACGTCCGAACCCCTTCGTTATTAAGGACACATCATGGCTCGTACAACGTCTATTGACCGTTACCGCAACATTGGCATCTCTGCGCACATTGACGCGGGGAAAACCACTACCACGGAGCGCATCCTGTTTTACACCGGGATGAGCCATAAGCTGGGTGAAGTGCATGACGGTGCGGCCACGACTGACTGGATGGCGCAGGAGCAGGAACGCGGGATCACCATTACCTCTGCGGCAGTAACCTGTTTTTGGCCGGGGATGGACAACCGTTTTCCTCAGCATCGTATCAACATCATCGACACGCCGGGGCACGTGGATTTCACTATCGAGGTAGAACGCTCGATGCGCGTGCTCGACGGTGCGGTGATGGTGTATGACGCCGTGGGCGGCGTTCAGCCACAATCGGAAACCGTCTGGCGTCAGGCCAACAAGTATCGGGTTCCGCGACTGGCTTTCGTGAATAAAATGGACCGCGCCGGTGCCGATTTTTTCCGCGTGCGTCAGATGATGGTTGAGCGCCTGAAGGCCAATCCCGTGCCGATCGTCGTGCCTATCGGCAGCGAAGAACATTTCAGCGGCGTGGTGGATTTGGTGAAGATGCGTGCCATTTTCTGGGATGATGCTACCCAGGGGATGACCTTTAGCTACCAACCCATCCCGGCCGATCTCGTAGAAACGGCGCAGGTATGGCGTGAGCAGATGGTGTCTGCGGCGGCGGAAGCTTCCGAGACGTTGATGGACCGCTATCTTGAGCGGGGCGATCTGAGCGAGGCCGAGATCGTAGAAGGTTTGCGTCTGCGTACCATTGCCGGTGAGATTCAGCCCATGCTGTGTGGCAGTGCGTTCAAAAACAAAGGGGTGCAGCGTCTGCTGGATGCCATTGTGGAACTGATGCCTTCACCGCTGGATATTCCGGCGGTACAGGGTGTGGATGAGCAGGGGGCGTCAGCGGAACGTCATGCCGATGATCAAGAAGCGTTCTCGGCATTGGCATTCAAACTGATGAGTGACCCGTATGTCGGTCAATTGACTTTTGTGCGCGTTTATTCGGGCGTGCTGAGCAAAGGCGATAGCGTCTATAACCCGGTGAAGGGCAAACGGGAGCGTATTGGCCGTATCGTACAAATGCATGCCAATACGCGCCACGAAGTGGATGAGATTCGCGCTGGGGATATCGCTGCGTGTGTCGGGCTCAAGGATGTCACGACCGGTGATACCTTGTCCGATCCCGATGCCGTTATCACCTTGGAACGTATGGTTTTCCCAGAGCCAGTGATCGCGTTGGCGATTGAACCTAAAACCAAGGGCGATCAGGAAAAGATGGCGCTGGCCTTACAACGTTTAGCGGCAGAAGACCCGTCGTTGCGCCTGAAAACGGACGAAGAGTCAGGTCAGACCCTCATTGCGGGTATGGGGGAACTGCATCTGGAGATTATCGTTGATCGCATGCGACGTGAATTCGGCGTGGAAGCGAACGTCGGCCGGCCGCAGGTGACGTATCGCGAAACGATACGTCAGACGGTAACGGACGTAGAAGGCAAGTTTGTGCGCCAATCCGGCGGTAAAGGGCAGTATGGCCATGTGGTGCTGTCATTGGAACCGTTGGCTGCCGGTGCCGGGTTCACTTTTGTGGATGCTACCAAGGGCGGCGTAGTGCCGCGTGAATACATCCCTTCCGTGGAAAAAGGGGGGCGGGAAGCCATGAACAACGGCGTGTTGGCGGGCTATCCGCTGGTGGATGTGAAAGTCACGCTGACGTTTGGTTCCTATCATGAAGTGGACTCGTCAGAAATGGCGTTCCGCATGGCGGCGATCTTTGGCTTCAAAGAGGGGGTAAAACGCGCGCATCCGGTGATTTTGGAACCGATGATGCAGGTGGAAGTCGAAACACCAGAACCTTACGCCGGTAACGTGATGGGCGATTTATCGTCACGGCGTGGCATGGTGCAAGGCATGGAAGAACGGCTGGGTGACCGGGTCATTCGCGCAGAGGTGCCGTTGTCAGAGATGTTCGGCTATGCCACCACGCTGCGTTCCATGACGCAAGGGCGCGCTACCTTTACCATGGAGTTCAAGCATTACGCTGAAGCACCGCGCAATGTGATGGAGGCGATTATTACGTCGCGCGCCAAAGCCTGAGGTTTATCCAGGCATTCGTAAGCAACCCCGGCAAATGTTGCCGGGGTTTTTCTTTTTTTGCATGCATCACGACAGACAAAGTACCGCACTGTTTCATTTCGATATTTCTGTTTTTTCATACCGAGCTTTGGCTTACCATAGATGTATCCTATCATTTGGCGTTAAATGGCTTTCTGATGCGTTATTTGGCTGTTGTGTTACCTCTGCTGCTGGCTGCCTGTAGCAGCCAGACTTCTGCCCCCTCGGCGGCGGATCCTGCCACCCAACCGCCGGTATCCGGTGGCTTTTTGTTGCAACCTGAGCATACCGGACCACTGCAACAGGGCGATTTTGTATTCAACAAAGAAACTGACCGTTTTGTTGCGCGAATGGTGCAAGAGCACGGGTTCGATCGCCAGCAATTGCACGATGTCCTGATACAGGCCAAGAAGCTCGATTGGGTGATTCGCTTGATGGATCAGCAAGCGCCGGTCTCTGCCGGTGGACCGCCGACGCCAAACGGTGCCTGGGTGCGTTATCGCAGCAAGTTCATTACGCCGGATAATGTGCAAAATGGGGTGATATTCTGGAATCAATACAGCGACGCCCTACAACGCGCCTGGCAGACCTATGGTGTGCCGCCCGAGATCATCGTCGGTATTATTGGCGTGGAAACCCGTTGGGGACGGGTAATGGGAAAAACCCGTATTATCGACGCCTTGGCCACGCTGGCGTTTGCCTATCCGCGCCGTGCCGACTATTTTGCCGGGGAGCTGGAAACTTTCCTGCTGATGGCGCGTAAAGAGGGGGACGATCCGCTTTCGCTTAAAGGCTCCTATGCGGGTGCCATGGGGTACGGTCAGTTTATGCCATCATCGTTTAAGCAGTATGCCGTCGATTTTAACGGTGACGGGCATATCAATTTATGGGATCCGGTTGATGCTATCGGCAGTGTGGCCAACTATTTCAAGGCGCACGGCTGGACTGCCGGTGCCGAGGTGGCAGTCCCGACACAAGGACAGGTGCCTAACACCTGGGACAGTGGTTTCAAAACGCGTTATCCGGTGGCGACGCTGACAGCGGCCGGGCTGCGTACTGCCCAACCGCTGATTGGTTATACCGAGGTCAGTTTGCTGCGTTTGGATATGGGCAACCAATTCCAATACTGGTTCGGCTTGCCGAATTTCTTCACCATCACCCGTTATAACCACAGCGTCCATTATGCCATGGCGGTGTGGCAACTGGGGCTGGCAGTGAAGCAGGCCAGCCAGGGCAACGCCGTACCGGCGATGCCCACGCGCCAGCCAGCCAGTGGGTCGCAGCCCAGCCTGCGCTGGGAATAAACCTCACTCAGGGGCGTTGCCGTTATTGCGGATCAACGCCTGATACCAATAGAAGCTGTCCTTCTTGATGCGTGTTAACGGGGTGGGATCGAACTCACCCCGATCGATATAGACAAAGCCGTAGCGCTTCTTGAAACCATCGCTTGAACTGAGCACATCGATAAAGGTCCAGGGGTTGTAGGAGAGAACGTGTGCGCCGTCCTGAATGGCGAGACGCATCTGTTCAATGTGATCGCGAATATAGGCAATGCGGTATTCGTCGTGCACCTGACCGTCTGCCGTGAGTTCATCCCGTGTACCCAACCCATTTTCTGTCACCATCAGCGGCAGTCGATAGCGTTCGTGCAGTTCACGAAAGGCCAGTCGAAAGCCGATCGGATCGATCTGCCAGCCATATTCCGTCGCCTTCAGGTGGGGGTTCTTTTCGCGCTGATAGTAACCTGGGATCACAGACGCCAAACGATCGCCAGTGGCGTCTTTGATGCGTTCAATCTCCTGTGCGGTGATGTTTGCCGGACAGGCGCTGGCAACGTTGGTGCGATAGTAGTTAAAGGCGATGAAATCCGGCGCATGCTGGCGCAGGTAGGCAAAATCACCGTCTTCCACCTGCGGCTACCAGCCGTGCTGTTGTAAAAATGCGGTGTAGTAACCGGGATAGTCGCCATAGCAATGTACGTGCAGCATGGCGTGGTTGCGCAGATCGTGGTTCTGACGCGCGGCTAACACATCTTCTGGGCGTGGTGATGCCGGATAGATAGGCACATAGGAGACCGCCGGACCGATCTTCGCCTGTGGCAGCAGTTCATGACAGGCCTCGATCGCCTTGGCGGTCGCCAGAAACATGTGGTGGTTCATTTGATAGCGACGTCGATCGGCCTCGTTGGCATCCAGACCCTGCAATCCCATGAGCACATCCACTGACAGCATCGGTATGGAGGCGCTCAGCCTCGCCAATCGTGATTCACCCGATATTATTTTGCTCGACCTCAATATGAAAGGGTTGAGCGGATTGGATACGCTGCACGCGCTGCGGCGTGATGGCATCTGTGCGCGCATTATCGTGCTGACCGTGTCGGATTCACCGGGCGATATATACGCGCTGGTGGATGCAGGGGCTGATGGGTATCTGCTTAAAGACAGCGCGCCGGAGAGCCTGTTGGCGGCAATCCGTAACGGCGATGCCTTCAGCGAACAGGTGAAAGCGGTTTTACAAAACCGCATGGCGATGCAAGAGATCCCTTCGCCGTTTACCGTACTCACTGAGTGTGAGCTGGATGTGCTTCAGGAGGTGGCATCGGGGTTGTCCAACAAGCAAATTGCCTCTGCGCTGTTTATTTCGGAAGAGACCGTGAAGGTGCATATCCGAAATATCTTGCGTAAGTTGAACGTGAGTTCGCGCGTGGCAGCTACCGTGCTGTATCTGCAAACGCGCGGTTTATGACATCAGGGGTCAGATCTTGGGTTTTTTGGAAAGCGCCCACTGGATCGACAATACGCTCAGCATCACGATAATCAGCCCGGGCAATGCCATTCCCTGAATGCGTTGCCCGAGAAATACCCACCCCAGCACCACGGCCGTGACCGGGCTCAGCAGGCTCATTGCCGACACTGCCACCGGCGAAAGACGGCGAATGCCGCGAAACCACAGCGCGTAGGCCAGCATCGCCCCTGCTACGCACAGCCACACATAACCGGCAATCTGCGTGGCCGTTAGCACCGGTAGCGGCGGATCGACCAGCAGCGCTACCGGCAATAAAAACATTCCGCCGAGCAGTAACTGCCATCCGGTCAATGCCATCACTGGCATCGAGAGCGACCAACGCCGCGACAGCCAGGTGCCTAACGCCATGCTGACTGCGCCGAGAAACGCTGCGCCGATCCCGATGGTATCGACGGTTGTCTGCGGTGAAAGCAGCAGCATCGCCATGCCGATAATGCCGGCAAAGGCCGCCAGAACGGCGGTTAACGGAGATCGCTGTCGATCAATTCCCCACGCCAGCAGCATCACCAGCAGCGGCTGTATCGCGCCGATAACGGCGGCCAAACCGCCCGGTAAACGGTAGGCAGCGACAAACAACAGCGCCTGGAACGCGCCGATATTGAGGATGCCGGTGACGATCAGCTTCCACCATTCATGGCGCAATGGAACATGGCGACACCAGAGCAGCAGAGCACATCCCGCAGGCAGCACACGCAGCAGCGCGGCGATAAAGGGTCTGTCAGGCGGCAAAAACTGCGTGGTAACAATATAGGTTGTTCCCCAAATCGTGGGTGCCAGCGCGGTGAGCAGCAGATCGAAAAGGGGATAACGTGACAAAAAGGTCATGATTTTATCTTTGCTTCAAGCTAAATTAGTGAGCAAAGTATGCAATGATAATTATCTTTATATCAAGATAAATGAGCGAGTGATGACAAAAAAAACGCAGGCGGATGCCGTCGATCGAATTTTAGAACAGTGGCGGCGTGAACGCCCGGATCTGGATTGCAGCCCGATGGGGCCCATCGGCCGCCTGAAGCGCTGTGCGCTGTTGTTGGAACCGCGTGTGGACGAGGCCTTCGTGGAGCACGGGCTGGTACGCTGGGAGTTTGATATGCTCGCCACACTGCGGCGCGCTGGTGCGCCGTTTGTGCTGTCACCCACCCAGCTGTTTTCCACCCTGATGATCACCTCTGGCACCATCACCCACCGGCTGAAAGCGTTGGAAAAACGTGCATTCATTTCACGTTTGCCCAATCCGGAGGATGCGCGCAGCATGCTGGTGGCGTTGACGCCACAAGGTCGCGCGGTGATCGACCGCGCTGTCGAAACCCATATCGAAAACGAGCGGCAACTGCTGTCCGGGCTATCTGTGGCACAGCGCCAGCAGTTGAATGAGGCGCTATCCACCTTGATGCGCCTGTTGGAAGACGAGTAACCCTCTCTGTCCTCGAAGCCGTCAACACCTAGCCTAAGGTACTGCGCCGTACGAGAAGGGCGTTGAACACGCGTCGGGACGGTGTTTCCGTTGTCGGCGCGATCACCAGTTGGCACGCGGCTTCCGCCATCTCAGCCAAAGGCTGAGCGAAAGTGGTCAAGCCATAGCCCAGCCAACTGGCCTGTTCGATATCATCGAAGCCAATGATACTGATATCTTCTGGAATCCGCAGGCCAAACTCATGCCGAGCGGCGTCGATAAAACCGCAGGCAATCAGATCGGTGACACAAAACACCCCGTCCGGATGCGCTTCTGTACTTAACAACGCGCGCGCGGCGGTAACGCCAGTAAGATAACTGGCGCTGCCTGGTTGGGTCAGCGTGACGTTAATCCCTCGTTCGGCTGCCGCATCGAGAAAGCGCGTTTCGCGCAATACCATGCTGGGAGAACGTGCCGATGACGATACCAACGCAATCTGCTGACAGCCAGCAGTGAGCAACAAGTCTAACGCATCAGCCATTGTCGAGCGGTAGTCAATCTCAATATTGTCTGCCCCCTCAAACTGTCCCATACGGTTAATCAAAATCACCTGTTGTCCGCTTTGCAGGCAGGTTTCAATTAGCGTACCCGGCGGTTTCCCTGACAATACAATCGTCGCCGTCGAACGATAATTCAGGGTTTGTTGCACGGCCTCTCTGACACTCTCTTCACCGTCGTCGGTGTTGATCACCATCACTGCGCGTCCGGCATGGTTCAAACGACGGGTGAGGTGCTCCAACAGGCTGGCCTGGTAAGGTGCCGCCAGATTACCGCCAAGAATACACACCGGGCGACTGGCCTCTTTGGAGAGGCCGCGAGCCAGATGATTAACGTGATAGTTAAGCGTTTGTGCGGCGGCCAGGACTTTGCGCCGCGTCTCTGCCGAGACGCTGCTGCCCGGTGTGAAGGTGCGCGATACCGCTGAACGCGATACGCCAGCCAGTTGCGCGACTTCAGCGGCGCTGGAAAATCCGCTGTTTTTGCTGTAGCTGCTCTCACTCATCGTGCCATTCCGTTGCAATCAACGCTTTTTCACGCAGGATGGCATGTTCAGCCAGACGCGTCAGCGACGGCTTCGGCGTTTCAAACCATTCATCCGGGTGTAGCTGACGTTTCTCCCGAATCAGCGCGATGGCATCGTCAAGCGTCGGGTAACGTTCCGGACATTCGAGGTGCATAAACAGCGCGACCAGCGCCACGGAGCGGCTGCGTCCGCCGCGACAGTTGACCAGAATATTGCCCCGACGGCGGTTGCGATAAGACGGTTTATCGGGAATTTGCTGTAACAGCGCGGAGCGCATCAACTGATAGCCGGCGTGCAGCATCGCTGGCGCATTGCCTTCGCCATCAATCAGTCCGAGTTTGTAATAGCGAACCGGTCCGGCACCGTGGGAAAGCAGATGGGTATCCGGTGTTGCTTCCTGGGTAGTTACCCAATCGATATCGAGATTCACCGCGCAATTGATCACGATGCCGATATCGTGTTCGGCCAGCAGCGCGGCGTCACAGACACCGCTGGCACCGCCGATGTAGATATCCATGCCCCAGCCGGGGAAGTTTTCGCTAATCAGACTGAGGGGGGGACGCGGGTATACCGGCGTGGCTGAAGACGTTGGTGTAGGCGTGACCGCTTCGCGTGCTAACGGAATGCTGGCGGCGCGTGCCAACGCTGCGGCAACGCCCGGCGCCGCCGCCAGTACCGGCAGGCCGTTATACAAGCCGGTAGCATCCTGAGGGATGATTCCGGTTTCTCCTCCTGCTTCGCGCACCAGCAGCAATCCCGCCAAACAGTCCCAGGCGTTCATGTGGATTTCCACATAGCCATCAGTGCGGCCTTCCGCAACCCATGCCAGCGCCAGTGCACCCGAGCCACCACGGCGGATGCTGGCTCCCAGATTGAGTAGAGCGGCCATCACGTCCAGATAGCGGCGCTGGCTGTGACGTGCAGACCACCCGAGTTCAAAAGAGGCCAACTGCGTGTCCGCGATAGCGGTGCAGCGCAGCGGTTGGTCGTTTTTCACGGCGTAATGTCCACGGCGTGTCAGATAGAGTTCCTGACTGACCGGGTTATAGATGGCGCCCAGTTCGGTGATGCCGCGATAAACCCAGGCGATGCACACGCAGAAATGGGCGATCCCGCGCGCAAAGTTGGCGGTACCATCAATCGGGTCGACAACCCACAAACTCGCTGTATTGCTGGGTTGGCGCGCTGACTCTTCACCCAGTACCAAATCGCCGGGGAAGGCTGCGCCAAGCTCCCGTAGAATCAGGGCTTCTACCAGCGTGTCTGCTTCGGTCAGGATATCCTGATGGCCCTTGAGTTCATACTCCCCCGCTTTGCGTGAACGAAAATAACGCAGGGCGGTATCACCCGCGTCCAGAATGATGCGTTTTAATGCCGCTTCGCGCTGCTCAATGTAGATGTTGGTCAACGTAATCTGCCTGTTTAAAAGTGAAAAGGGGCGATGCCACGGTCTGAGTCAAACCTTATTTCTTGTAGTTCAGGCTCCAGATATCTTGCCAATCCTGACGGTTTTTCCAGTCCTCTTTAGCCGTGTCTGTCAGGTATTCCATCAATTCTGAACGGTGCTTTTCGATTCCAGAGGCTTCGTTGGCAGGCAGTGAGACTGTCTGGTTGGTGGACATTTTGCCATCGACGCTCTACGGCTCAATCCCTTCGGCGGTCAGCAAATAGTGGACAAACAGTTTGGCAGCGTTAGTGCTGTGGCTGCCGGTGGCGATCACTCCCAGACTGGGGTAATTCCAGCCGATAAATGGTTTGAGTCCGTTACACAACCCCAGCTTCATCCCTTGTTGGTTATCACGGAATTTCGCGGTTGAAACCAGACCGACAAAATCGGCGCTTCCATCCGGTGCGCCAATGGCTGAGGCTGCATCATTATCGGAGTGGGTGAGCAACACGCTGTTTCCTGCCAGCGCTTTAACAAACGCCGCGGTGGCAGATTTCTCATTGGTTTGCAGCGGCTTACCGAATTGCTGTTGATACGCCTCGCGAATTTGCTGGTCGTAGTGGGTTTCCATCTGGCTGAACCAGTCGGTGTAGGCGGGTTTGCCGGTCGGGTCCTGCATCGCTACCTTGCCTCGCCACTCAGGTTGGGTGAGCTGCCAGATATTGGTGACGGGGCAGGTGGTGTGACGCGCGGTATTGTAGGCAAATACGTTGGGTGCCAGCACCACGGTTAACGGGTTTTGATACCGGGCGGCGATGTTGCCTTGCAGGCCATCCGGCACCCAGCTTTGCACATAGCCTTTACTGAGCAACTGCGTGATGGCCGCCGGCGTATCTTCCACGATGGCGACATCGGCCCTGACGTTTTTGGCTTGTGCTTCGCGACTGATAATTTCAATGATCTGCGGCGCGTCGGCTTTCACGCCGGTGGCTTTAAGTCCGTACTTTTCGCTAAAGGCTTTAGCCTGCTGCACGATTTTACCGGTTGACGCATAAACTGTTAATGGGTTCTCTTGCCGTGCGGCGGCGATCAGGGCTTGCACGTCGGCGGTTTCAGCATGGGTTAACGGGCTGCTTAACAAGGTGCTGGTGACCAACAGTGCAGTGAATGTGCGCTTCATCGTGACTCCTGATAATAAGTAAGGGGGTTACTGGGCGGCTATCTCGTGGCGCAGCCCATGGCGATTGAAAAAGTGCAGCGAGTGGGATGGCAATTGGCAGAACACTTGCTGATGGGGCTGCCAGCGTGGCCGCAGTTGCGTCGAATGGAACAACCGATCGTTGCCGGTGACCAGTTCAATGATCCAACTGCCGCCGGTAGGCATTATGTTATCGATGGTCATGGCAACGCCGTTATTGCCTGCCTCCGCGCTGAGGACAATCTCTTCGGGTCGGATACCGCACAGCTCGGCGTGCTCGCTGTCGTGCAGGGAAAAACGGTGGTGCAGATGCTGCGCTAAATGGCTCAACGGCGGGTGTAGCGGGATCATATTGAGCTTGGGCGTGCCAATAAATTCGGCAACAAAGCGGTTGGTGGGGGCAGCATAGATTTGATCCGGGGTGCCTACCTGCTGCATCTGCCCGGCGCTCATCACCGCGATGGTTGTCGCCAGGGTCATCGCCTCCCACTGATCGTGACTGACAAACACGATGGTGGTGCCGAAGGTTTCGTGTAAGCGGCGCAATTCGGCCCGCATTTCCAAACGCAACGTGGCGTCCAGATTTGAGAGCGGCTCATCAAGCAGCAGCACGCCAGGATTAACCGCCAGCATGCGCGCCAGGGCGACGCGCTGCTGCTGTCCACCGGAGAGCTGCGCCGGATAGCGTTTGGCATAATCCGCGATGCGTAATTTTTCCATCACGTCCTGAGTGCGTGCGATACGCGCTTGCGCCGGGACTTTCTGTAAACGCAGACCAAAATCGACATTCTGCTCGACTGTCATATGGGGCCAGAGCGCGTAGCTCTGAAACACCAGACCGATACCGCGTTTTTCAGGTGGGACATAAATACCCTGCGTGACGGAATCGACAACCTTGTCGCCGATGACAATCTCCCCGCCGCTGGCATGCTCAATCCCGGCTATCATGCGCAAAATGGTGGTTTTGCCGCAGCCAGACGGCCCGAGCAAGCACATAAATTCACCGTCGTTAACGGTCAGACTGATGTTGTTTACTGCCGGACTATCGCTGCCGGCGTAGGTTTTGGTGAGATGAGACAACTGGATGGAAGGCATGTTAGTTCTCCAGCGCGTCAGCCAGACCAGTGCCGGTGATCTTCTGGATCATCACCGTACCTGCCCATGAAATCAGCGCAATCATCAGTACCACGGCGTTGGCGGCCTGCTGGTAGTTGTAGTCAATCAAACGCAGGGAATAGGTTGTCAGTACGTCGGTTGCGGGTGTGGCGAGAATGACAAACAGGCTGATGCCCTTGATGCCGGAAATAAACGGCAGCAGGATGCCGGTCGCCAGCGGGCCTGATTGAATCGGAATCACGATACGGCGCAGGCGCGCCAACCAACCGGCACCGGCAATCTGCGCGGCTTTCATCGCCGCTTTGCACCCGTGCCGCATTCAGCAAAACGGAAAGCACCGGTGCCAGAATGATCCCGCTAAACAGCATCAGCAGCAGTGCACCAAGCCAATTGGCAGGTTCGTGGCTGGCGATAGACAGTGTGTGGCGTATCTTTGGCCACGCGTTTTTTCGGTGGCGGATTTCGGCTTGGTAAGACACGGATTTACCCCTGACTGTTGACGACAGGCAGGAATATAGCGAGGCAATGTTACAGTTTTTCGAGTTGGTTGCACCTATGTGCAAAACAGATGTTGCTGCTTATTGTTGTTAAGATCTGGAGGAAAGTGGGCCCTACATCGGGCACATTTTCTTCCTACAGTGTGGGTGACAACACGGATGAAGATGATTGGGATAGTACGATTAACGTGAGGTAAAAAGTCAGATTAATGGATTAAATGGAGCGACTTTTTTCAGTTTGCTTGACGGTTAGCTATCAGAATCTTCTCATTCCCTTTCCTTGGTAAATATTTTCCTGTAGGCGGACCCACAAGTAGCCTATTACGGACCTGCTTTGTTTTTATCGGGCAATCCCACTCAAAGAATATGGTTTTAAGCCTTTGTTACATTGCCCTTTTATCGTTTCCTGGTTCATTGGGTTTTGCTGGTTTGTCGTTGTTATAGATACGCAGGTTTTATGGCTTATGATGTTGTTATCTTCTGTCTTAACGTAAAAAAACAGAGATAAGAATAATTTTAAATCAAACTCGTGATGTTAATAATTTATTCTTTAACAATGATGTTTAATTAGTCGAAAGAAAAACGTATGAATAAGAATAATACCCAAGCTAATTACTTAACACGCTAACTATTTTATTTTTATCAAAATAAAAAGCGTATAAATATTATACCTGTATCTTCCTAATGAAAATCAGACGTTTTTTGTTCGATTTTTCCGGTTTTCTTAAAATAACGCATCAATGGATAGTGTTTAGTTATTTGTTTTTGTTGGTTTTTATTTGTTGTTTCAATGTGTAAAGTGTCTGATTTAAGACCCGTTGACCGTTGGTTTACATTATGTGTATGATTGACCAACGGATGACAACAATTGTTTTTTTATAGTTTTTGAGTAATTTTTTTACTCCGATTTACCGTGCGTGTGTGTCTTGAAATGTTTTTTTTCATTTTTTTAACACGATTTTTTTTATTTTATGTTTCTGGTCGAATGACAAATCTTATTTGCTCTCTGCTGGTGTGCTCTCTCATTGTTGATGACAGCATCCAGTGGGATTCGGCTTTACTTTTTTCGGGTGATGGCGCCCCTATACGAGTATTGACTTATGGCAAAAGGAACTGACGGTGCATCTGTCGCACCAAAAGAGCGTATTAATATCAAATATGTCCCCGCTACTGGTGGCCAGCAGGCGGAAATAGAGTTGCCGCTGACGTTGATGGTGGTAGGAAATATGAAAGGTCGCACCGAGGAGACGCCGATTGAGGAGCGTGACACGGTATCGATCGACAAAAATAATTTCGCCTCGGTAATGAAAGAAGCAAAGTTAGAATTGAATTTCAACGTTCCAAATCGCCTGGAAGACGATGCTCAAGATGATATGCCGGTGACGTTGAATATTACTTCATTGAATGACTTTTCCCCCGATCGTATTGCTCAGCAGGTGCCTGAATTGCGCAAGCTGCTCGAACTGCGTGAAGCACTCGTTGCCCTTAAGGGGCCGCTTGGCAATATTCCCGCTTTCCGCAACCGGTTACAGGATCTGCTCGCCAACGATGACGCCAGAGAGCAACTGCTGAAAGAGCTGGATCTGGTAAAACCGGCTGAATAATCAGTGCCCACTAACGAGATAGGGAAATAACAATGTCAATCATTGAAGCACAAACACAGGCCAACACGGCCAGTGCCTCCGGCTCGTTGCTGGATGAAATCATGGCGCAGGCGCGCATTACGCCGGTCGATGAAGGCTATAGCGTAGCCAAGCAGGGAATTGCGGCGCTGGTGGCCAATATTCTTGATAACGGTAATGCCGCAGAACCGGTTAACAAAGCGCTGGTCGATAGCATGATCGTCGAACTGGACAAGACATTGAGCAAGCAGGTCGATGTTATTCTGCATGCCAAACCGCTACAGGAACTGGAGTCTTCCTGGCGTTCGCTGAAACTGCTCGTCGATCGCACTGACTTTCGTGAGAACATCAAGCTGCTGGTACTCCATGCCACCAAAGAAGAGCTGCTGGATGATTTTGAGTTTGCACCGGAAATTACCCAATCAGGCTTTTACAAACACGTCTATTCCAGTGGTTACGGACAATTCGGTGGGCAGCCTATCGGTGGGGTGATCGGTGACTATGCCATGACGCAAAGCGCACCCGATATCAAACTGCTGCAATATGTCAGTGCCGTAGGGGCCATGGCGCATGCACCGTTCGTGTCTTCCGTCGCGCCGACCTTTTTTGGCGTCGACAGCTTCACCGATCTGCCGACCATCAAGGATCTGAAATCCGTATTCGAAGGCCCAGCCTATACCAAGTGGCGCTCACTGCGTGAGTCTGAGGATGCGCGCTACCTGGGATTGACCGCGCCACGTTTTCTGGCGCGCCTGCCTTACGATCCGGCAGAAAACCCCATCAAAGGCTTCAACTACAAAGAAGAGATCAGTGCCGATCACGATCACTATCTGTGGGGCAATACTGCCTATCTGATGGGGGCGGCAATTACCGACAGCTTCGCCAAATACCGTTGGTGCCCGAACATTATCGGCCCGCAAAGCGGTGGTGCCATTACCGACCTGCCCGTACACGTGTATGAAGCCATGGGGCAATTGCAGGCAAAAATTCCAACCGAAGTGCTGATCACCGACCGCCGTGAGTATGAGATGGCCGAAGAGGGCTTCATCACGCTGACCATGCGCAAGGACAGCGACAACGCCGCGTTCTTCTCTGCCAACTCGGTGCAAAAGCCCAAAGTATTCCCCAATACCAAAGAGGGTAAAGAGGCGGAAACCAACTACAA
Organism: Symbiopectobacterium purcellii; assembly: GCF_019797845.1. Lineage (NCBI taxonomy): Bacteria > Pseudomonadati > Pseudomonadota > Gammaproteobacteria > Enterobacterales > Enterobacteriaceae > Symbiopectobacterium > Symbiopectobacterium purcellii. Next base: position 1,597,548 of record NZ_CP081864.1, read on the forward strand.
GTTGGGCACCCAACTGCCGTACATGTTCATCATCAACCGTCTGGCGCACTACATCAAGGTGTTGCAGCGCGAACAGATTGGCGTATGGAAAGAGCGTCAGGATCTGGAGCGCGAACTGAATACCTGGATCAAACAGTACATAGCCGATCAGGAAAACCCGCCAGCAGACGTACGTAGCCGCCGTCCGCTGCGTGCTGCACAGATTAAGGTGCTGGATGTGGAAGGGGAACCGGGCTGGTATCAGGTCTCGCTGTCAGTACGCCCCCATTTCAAATACATGGGCGCTAACTTCGAACTGTCACTGGTTGGGCGTTTGGATAAGGAATAAGACCGATGCCGTCACTTTCTGCCTGGGAACGAGGAAGTACGGCAAGTCTGTTCGATCGCATTCGGAGAGAGACGCCGCGCACGTCCCCTGAAACGGAACTTGAGACACTGATTTTGTCCATCAAACGTCAGTTGGACAATGTGCTCAATACCCGTCCGGGCAATTGCCGCAGTGCACCTGAGTTGGGCGTGATTGATTTCAATGACGCAACGCAAGGGGGCGCTGATATTTACGGCAAAATTTGCGAAGCGATCCGGCAGTGCATTTGCCGCTTTGAACCACGCATTGCGCATGTGGACGTGATGGATTCGGGGTCGTTATCGAATCCATTGGAGATGTCATTTTTGGTGACCGCTCACGTCAAACTGGACGATTTGGAGCAGGTCATGTCGTTCAACATTCAGATGGATAACCACCGCCATTACCGAATGGTCTGACCCTGTCATTGAGGCGCTATGTCATTGGAACAGTTTTTCAGGGATGAGTTGACCTTCTTGCGCTTGCAAGGGCGTGAATTCGCCAAGGCACATCCTGAGCTTACGCGCTTTTTGTCCGAGCAGACCACGGATCCGGATGTCGAGCGGTTGCTGGAAGGGTTTGCCTTTCTGACGGGAAGCCTGCGCGCCAAGCTTGAGGATGAGTTTCCGGAACTGACTCACGGTTTGCTGGGCATGTTGTGGCCGAACTATCTGCGTCCGGTGCCTAGCATGACCATCATGCAGTTTTCGGTGCTACCAGGTGCGCTGGCGCAACCGGCTTTCGTGGCCGGAGGGTGTGAGCTGGATAGCTTACCGATGGACGACGTGGTGTGCCATTTCCGAACCTGCCACGACGCCTGGATCTACCCGGCAGACATTCGTCAAATCCATGTACAAAGCTGCAATGACCTCTCCACTATCAGCGTAGATATTGCGCTGCACGACCCGCAATCGTTACAACAACTGCAATTGGATAAGCTGCGCTTTTACCTTGGTGGTGATGCCTATACCGCGTCTGAGCTCTATTTCTGGCTTGCCAGTAAACTGTCGCACATTGAACTGGAGGTCGAGGGACAGCGTTTTCGCCAAGAGGCGAGCGCGTTGAAAATGGTCGGATTTGAACGCGAAGATGCGTTGCTGCCATACCCCGGTAATGTCTACTCCGGTTATCGCATTTTGCAGGAGTATTTCTGCTTTCCAGAAAGCTTCCAGTTCTTTGAACTGTCCGGTGCCCTTTGGCCCGATTTGCCGATGACGCTCACCTCGTTTCGGCTGCATTTCTGTTTCGATCGTCCGTTGCCTGCCGAGCTGAAAATCCGGTCGGACGCTTTTCTGCTCAACTGTGTGCCCGCTATTAATCTGTTTCAGCACGACAGTGAGCCGATTAATCTCGACGGCCGTCAGACGGAGTATCCGCTCAAAGCCAGCTTCCGTCATGCCGATAGCTTTGAAATTTTTTCGGTGGACAGCGTGGAAGGGTGGGGGGAAGGGCGAGCCGTACGTTCGCGCGGCGTGCCACGACGCTATCAACCGTTTGAAAGTTTTCAGCATCAGATCGAACGCGCCAAATGGCGGTTGGCGCTTTACTACCGCATTCGGGTGAAAGAGGCTGTTAAGGGAAATGGTTTCGAACACCTGCTGTCATTTGTGCGTGGGGATGAGCGTGAAGCGATCAATCTTGATGAATCGATCTCGGTAGCGTTGACCTGCACCAACCGTGCTCGTGCCGCGCAACTGCCTGTGGGCAGTATCTGTGTGCCAACCGGCACATCGCCAACCTTTGCCACCTTTCGCAACCTGATTCGGCCCACCCGTCCGCTGCGTCCGGCGATGGACGGCAGCCTGCACTGGACGCTTATCTCAAATCTGTCACTCAACTATGTGTCGTTACTGCGCCGCGATGCGCTGGTGCAGATTTTGCGCACCTACGATTTTCCCGCGTTGCACGATAAGAAGGCGGAACAGGCATCGCGTAAGCGATTGGCAGGAATAGACGCCATTGAAACCACACCGATCGATCGGTTGGTTCAGGGAATGCCGGTGCGGGGGTTGAAATCGGTGCTGTCAGTGCGGCAATCGGCCTTTGGTAACGAAGGTGAGCTGTATCTGTTCAGTACCGTGCTGGCGCACTTTTTCTCACTGTATGCCAGCGTCAACGCCTTCCACCTGCTGGAGGTGGTTAATCTCGATAACAAGGAGCGCTACCGATGGCCGGTACAGATAGGTCAGCACTCGATGATGTGACGTTCTATCAGGACGCCTCGCGCTTTAATTTCTACCAGTTGGTTGAACTGCTCAATCAACTGGAAGGGGTGGATCTGGAACGGGCATTGGATTTTCGCCCAGAGCAGGAGCGATTGCGTTTTCGCTCCACGGCATCAATCGGTTTTCACCCCGGCGATATCGTGCAGGTGGAACGCGATGAGAACGGACGTCAGGCGCTCGAAGTTGCATTTTTGGGCCTGCACGGCAGCCAGTCGCCGATGCCGGGCTACTACCTGGACGATCTCGCCTGGGAGTATGCGCAGGGTGAACAGAAACTGGGACTGTTCCTCGATTTCTTCCATCACCGTTTGCTCACGCTGCTGCACCGCGCCTGGCGTAAATATCGCTACCACGTGCGGTTTCAGAACGATGGCGAGGACGGTTTTTCACGGCTGATGTTTGCGCTGGTTGGGTTGGGGAATGACGCAGTACGCGAGAGCCTGACGGTGAACCGCGCCAAGATGCTCTCGTATGCCGGGGTGCTCGCCAGCCCCAGCCGTTCGCCGGAAGTGGTGGCGGGGTTGGTGAGCCACTGTTTTGACCTCGAGGATGTGGAGGTGCTGGCCTGGCAAAAACGTCGGGTGGCGATCCACGAAAGCCAGCAGAACCGGCTTGGCAAAGCCAACATTGTGCTGGGAGGCGATTTTGTCATTGGTGACAACGTCAATGACTGCGCGGGTAAGTTCCTGCTGAAGATTGGCAATCTGAGTTTTGGCCGATTCCTCAGCTTCTTGCCTAACGGCGAGCACTTCCAGCCGCTGGTGCGCTTCGTCTCTTTTATTCTGCGCGATCAGTTGGCGTGGGATTTACGCCTTGGCTTTGCCGAGGATGAAGCGCAAGGGCTGCGGTTGGGCAGCGAGCAGAGCGGCATTTTAGGCTGGAGCAGTTTCCTTGGGCAGCCGCCGGCAGAGCCTTACGTAACGATCTGCGTTCAAGAATAAATCGTGTTTACGTATACATCGTGTTCAGGAGTCAATGTGACCGTTAGTCATCCACTCACTCTGGTTGTTCTCAACAGCGAACAGCTGGATATCAATTCTCAGGTGCAGCACGCGTTTGATCATAACGGCGGCACGCTGGGGGCATCAGAAAAGGACCATTGGCAACTGCGCGACAGGCTGGGTGCCGTGCTGCCGGAACACGCTCGCATTGAGATGCGCGACGGCCATTTCAGCCTGTGCGACCTGAGCGGGCAGTCCTTTATCAATGGCTCGCTGTCGCCGATTGGTCGCGGGCGCAACGTGCGGTTGTCACATGGCGATGAGCTGGTTATTGGCCCTTTTCGTCTCGGTGTGTACCTAAACGATCTGATGCAGGAGAAAAATATCGATCAACTGCTGGGGCAGGATAGCGCGAGTGGGCTTGATGGCTGGCTCGATGACACGACCAAACGTCAGACAACGACGGACGCACTAGGCGATGACGTCACTAACGATCCGCTGTGGGTATTGCAGCAAGAGCAGCGTCAGAGCCTGCTGAATACCCACGGTGGTCCTGCGGAGGCGGCGTTACCGACTGCGCTTACCACTTTTTCAGCTGCTGAGGACACCATGGACCAGAAATTTGTGGAACTACCCAACATCAATAATCCCCTTGTGACGCAGGATGCATCGGGTTCACTGGATAGCCACCTGTTGGCACCGCTGATGCGTGGTCTGGGTCAAACGCTGACGCTGGAGGATGCAAGACAACAGCGCGAGATGCTGGAAGAGATGGGAAAAAGTCTGCGCGCGATGGTGGAAGGTCTGCTGGCCTTGCAGCGTGAGCAAGGCGCATTGGCGGATACCCATCTGCGTCCGATTGAAGATAACCCGCTGCGTCTGGGACTGGACTATGCCGACACCTTGCCGTTGCTGTTTGCCGACGGAAAAAGCCCAGTTCACCTTTCTGCACCGGCAGCGGTGGCTGAAGTGCTAAATAACGTCCGGGTGCATCAGGCGGCAAACCAGCAGGCGATTAGCGTTGCACTGGAAACCATCTTGCAAGCGTTCTCTCCAGCCGCCTTGCTCGACCGTTTTGCCCATTATCGCCGCAGCGGCGAGCAGGAGGTGGTGGATGACGGTTGGGCATGGGACATGTACCAGCACTACTACCGCGAACTGACCTCTGTGCGCCAGCAGGGGTTTCAGAAGCTGTTTCAGCAGGTCTACGCCCAGGCGTATGACCGCGCGGTGCGTCAACAACAGGCGCAGCAATGATGTGGCGAGTGTTCTGTTTTGTCAGCCTGTTGGCGTTGCTGCCAGGCTGTACCACCCTCGGCAAGATGGCGAAAGTGGCTGCCAATCCCGATATTCAGGTGGGCAGTAACGACAATCAGCCCTCCACGGTGGGGTTTAGCCTGCTGGCAGAGCCGGACGTAAACCCCAACGAGAGCGGTGATGCCGCGCCCATCGAATTTCAACTGGTGCTACTGGCTGAGGATTCACGCCTGCTGGCCGCCGACTACGACCAGATCACCGAGGATATCGAAAAGGCGCTGACCAAGAATTATGTCAGTCATCAGGACTACACCCTGCTGCCGGGGCAGTTTAAGTACCTGCCGCCCGAAGCGCTGGATGCCAAGGTGCATTACATCGGTGTCATCGCGCGCTATGCCGATCCGGAGAGTGCGGAGTGGCGCAAGGTGATCAAACTGAAAAACACCGGCCGCAGTTATCAGATTCTGGTGCACCTGCGCCGGGATGAAGTCGACATCAAAAAAGACCAGGAAGAAGAATAACCATGTCGAGTCGAAATCGCGTTATTTGGCGGGAAGGGCTGTTCATCAAACCGCAGCATTTCCAACAGCAGCTACGGTATACCGACTACACCTTACACGCACGACTTAGCGCGCTCAGCGACTATTTCTATGGCCTGCAAACGTTAGCGATTAACGAAGAGTACCTCAACTTTGGCCGTATTGCGCTGGTTCACGCCAACGGTGTGATGCCAGATGGCACCGTGTTCAATATTCCCGGTGACGATGTGCTGCCACCGCCGCTGGAGATCACCGACGTAGCGCTCGCCAATCAAAAGGTCTATATCGCCTTGCCGCTGGCGGTAAGCGGTGTCAGTGAAGTCGGACAGCCGGGGCAGGGGGTTGCCAGCCGCTTGCAGGCGCATCGTCACGATGTACGCGATCTGCACAGCGAGGGCGGCGATGTGGCATCGCTCGACGTGGGCAAGGTCAGCCTGCGTCTGATGCTGGAGCGCGACGATCGCAGCGCCTACGCCTCGCTGGCCATCGCCACTATTCTCGATAAACGCCCCGATGGCGGACTGGTACTCGATCCAAATTTTATGCCGTGCAGCGTGAGCATCACGGCTATTCCTGCACTGAAACGCTTTTTGGGTGAATCCGCCGGGCTGGTCGCCGAGCGTGCGCGCAGTCTGGCACTGCGTATCGCCGCACCGGGACAACAAGGCGTCGCCGATGTGGCGGAATTCATGATGCTGCAACTGCTTAACCGCGCGCAGCCCCGCTTGTCCCACCTGGCGCGCCTCGGTACGTTGCACCCTGAACGGTTGCATGAAGTGCTGGTCTCGCTGTGTGGCGAACTGATGACCTTTACCGACGAGTCCCGACTGCCACCGGAGTTTCCTGCCTATCGCCACGCGCACCCGCAGAGCAGTTTCGAGCCGATCATGTTGGCGCTGCGTCAGGCGTTGAGCACCGTGTTGTCACCGCGTGCTGTCTCTGTCCAGCTCATCAAGCAGCCCTATGGGGTCATGGTCGCGGTGGTGGGGGATGCTGAGCTGTTGTCCAGCGCCGAGTTTGTGCTGGCGGTCAAGGCGCGGATGCCGCAGGAGCACCTGCGCAAGCAACTGTTGCAACAGACCAAGATTGCCTCCAGTGAGAAGATCCGCGAACTGATCAATCTGCAATTACCGGGCGTACCGCTGTTGCCGTTACCGGTTGCACCACGCCAACTGCCGTATCACGCCGGCTACAGCTATTTCCAATTGGACAGACAAAGCCCGTCCTGGCAGGTGCTGGTGTCCGGCAATACCCTGGCGTTCCATATTGCGGGCGAATTCCCGGAGCTGGATATGCAGCTCTGGGCTATCCGTGGTCAGGGTTAACTGAGGGGAAACGATGAGCATCGACGTGATTAAAAACGATCAACTGGGCGACCTGCTGTATGACCATGCCCGGCAACTGGATAGCGACTCTGATTACTGGTTCAGTCTGCGCGGCCAGAGTATTAACCCGATGATCGATGCGGTGACACCGCTGTTGGGAATGGTGGAGCGCGTGCGTCAGCTTGTGGCTTACGAAGACGTACCCGATCTCTATCAACGGGTGGTGTCCGAAATTCAGGCCATTGAGCAGGAGTTGCATGCCCATGGCTATGAAAACGGCGTGATCCTGTCGTTTCGCTACATTCTGTGCACCGTTATCGATGAGGCCGTGATGGCGCGGGAATGGGGATCACAGAGCATCTGGTCCGCCCATTCGCTGCTGACGCGGTTTCACAATGAAACCTGGGGTGGCGAAAAAGTGTTCGTGCTGCTGGATCGCCTTCAGGAAGACCCGGCGCGCTATCGCGATATTCTCGAGTTTATCTATCTGTGCCTGTGTCTCGGGTTTGAAGGACGCTATCGCGTGATGGTGCAAGGGCGCGAGGAACTGGACCGTGTGGTGCGAAAACTGTACGACGTGTTATATCCAGAACCTGCCGCCGTTCCTACGGTGTTTCATCAACATCTCGGGCAGCAGGTATCGCGCTATCGCCTGCGCAAACAGGTGTCGCTCAGCGTCCTGTTTCTCGGCCTGTGTGCCGTACTGGCTGCGGCGTTTGGCGCTTACTACTACCCGCTGATTCACCAAACCCAGGACGTGCTACGTCAACTGGGTGAATTGTTACAGTAACAGGAGCTGCACCGTGATTCGAATCGAACTGACTACGCTGGTTGAACGTCTCAACCCTGTGTGTCGCCATATGCTGGAACAAGCGGCGGCGCTCTGCATACAGCATCAGGGCGCGGAAATCCGCATCGAGCACCTGTTGATGAATATGCTGGATACGCCGCTGTGCGACGTGCGCGAGATTTGCAAACGCGCAGATGTGGATGTGCAGGCCCTCCGCGCCCAGCTCCAGCCCGCGGTTGCAGACAGTGATTTTGTAGCGGCGGGTTATCCCTCGTTTTCACCGCTGTTGGTCGAGTGGTTGCAAGATAGCTGGTTACTGGCATCGGCCGAGTTTCAGCACAGCCATCTGCGAAGCGGCGTGCTGCTCATGGTGCTGCTGATGATGCCAAACCGCTATCTGTCGGCAGCCGCATCGCGCCCGCTGGCACACATCAACCGTGAACTGCTGCGCCAGCAGTTTGATGAGTGGGTGAAAGCGTCATCGGAAACTGCGGTAGCGGTAAATGGCAGCGCCACCACAGAGCAAGCGGCTGCGGTGAGCACTCAGCTTGGACGCTATACCCAGAATGTGACTGAAGCTGCGCGTCAAGGGCAGCTCGATCCGGTGCTGTGCCGCGATCGTGAAATCGATGTGATGATCGATATCCTGTCTCGCCGCCGTAAAAACAACCCGATGGTGGTTGGGGAGGCGGGCGTGGGGAAAAGTGCGCTGATTGAGGGGTTGGCCTTGCGCATCGTTGCCGGATTGGTGCCGGAGCGGTTGCGTAACGTGGAACTGCTGACCCTGGATCTCGGGGCGATGCAGGCCGGCGCATCGGTAAAAGGTGAATTTGAGAAGCGTTTCAAAGGGGTGATGCAGGAGGTCAAAGACTCTCCCCAGCCCATCATTCTGTTTATTGATGAGGCGCATACCCTGATCGGTGCTGGCAACCAGGCTGGCGGGTTGGATGTTTCCAACCTGCTGAAACCGGCGCTGGCGCGCGGAGAATTGCGCACCATTGCCGCGACCACCTGTAGCGAATACAAAAAGTACGTAGAGAAAGATGCTGCGCTGTCGCGCCGTTTCCAACGGGTCAACGTGGGGGAACCGAGTGCGGATGAAAGCGCCGTTATCCTGCGTGGGTTACGTGCCATTTATGAAAACGCCCATGGGGTGCTGATTGATGAGGACGCGCTGCATGCGGCAGCACACCTCTCCGCGCGCTATATCTCCGGTCGTCAACTGCCGGATAAAGCGATTGATGTGCTGGATACCGCCTGTGCGCGGGTTGCCATCAACCTCACTACGCCCCCCCGAGCTGTCAGCCAGTTACAGACGCGTCTGCATCAGCAGGAGATGGAGATCGCACAACTGGAACGCCAGCGTCGCATAGGACTGGGTGACACCGTTGAACGACTGGCGACATTGCGCGCCGAGTGTGAAACCTGTGTCGCAGAACTGGCGCAACGGGAGAATGACTGGCAGCAGCAGAAGCATCATGTAGAGCGCATTATCGCCTTGCGCACTGCACTGCTGGCCGATGCGCTTCCCGACGTTGAACTACCGGATAATCTCGAGGCGATGGCCGATGAGTTAGCAGCCAGCGAGCGTGAATTGGAAGCACTCCAGCAGGCGTCTGTATTGGTGTCACCCCACGTGGATAAAACCCAGATTGCCGCCGTGATCGCCGAGTGGACCGGGGTGCCGCTCAATCGGATTTCACAAGGGGAAATGGAGGTCGTCACTCGTCTGCCTGAGTTCCTGGGCGAAACGATTAAAGGTCAAACCTTGGCCATCGCACACCTGCACAAGCATCTGTTGACGGCGCGAGCCGATCTGCGTCGTCCCGGCCGACCGTTGGGCGCTTTCCTGCTGGTTGGGCCGAGCGGCGTTGGGAAAACGGAAACGGTGTTGCAGATTGCCGATCTGCTGTTCGGCGGACGCCATTATCTGACCACCATCAACATGTCGGAATATCAGGAAAAACACACGGTATCGCGTCTGATTGGTTCACCGCCGGGCTACGTGGGGTTTGGTGAAGGCGGTGTGTTGACAGAGGCCATTCGTCAGAAACCTTACTCCGTGGTCCTGCTGGACGAAGTGGAAAAAGCCCATCCGGACGTACTTAACCTGTTCTACCAGGCGTTTGATAAAGGTGAATTGGCCGATGGTGAAGGGCGGGTTATCGACTGCCGTAACGTGGTGTTTTTCCTTACGTCTAACCTCGGTTATCAAACCATTGTTAACTATGCGGGCTATGCATCGCTGGATGAGCAGGATGCACGCGCGAATGCGCTGCTGGATGCGCTCTATCCTGAACTGGCGGCATTTTTCAAACCAGCGCTATTAGCGCGTATGGAGGTCATTCCCTACCTGCCGTTGGATCATGCCACGATGGTCGCCATCGTTCACGGCAAGTTGGCGCGCTTGGTGTCACTGCTGCAACAGCGTTTTGGTGCCGAAACCGTGATCGATGAGGCGGTGCCGGAGGCGATCCTGCGTCTGGCAAACCGCAGTGAAAACGGGGCGCGGATGCTGGAATCGGTGATTGATGGCGCGTTGCTGCCGCCGGTTTCATTGCAACTGCTGCAACGCCTTTCCGCGGGCGAGCCGGTTCGTCGGGTGCATTTCCATGTGAAAGATGACCAGTTCCAGTCTGAGGTGGAGGGCTGAGTATGCAGCGAGCCCTCGATCTGGCGCTGGCGTTAACGCAAACCCGAGACGAAGCGACGCTGCGTGACTGGCTGCTGGAGACCATTCAGCGCGTCTGGCAACCTCAGGGTGTGTTGTTGGGCATGCTGGATGTCAGCGGTCGACAACTGACCTGCTACGGGCGCGTCCTCGATGCACCGGTATCGTTACAACTGGCGGTCGATGATTTTAGCCACCCACTGGCCTATGTATTGCACAAGAATCAGGTGCGTACCTGGGATTCACTGTACGGTGGCGCGCGTATCGAGCATCACGATTTTCGTCAAATGTTGTGCCGTGTTGGCACGGCCTGCGGGCTGCATGCGCTGCCGCTGTCGGCTGAAAATGGCAAGCCGCTGGCGGTGTTGGCGCTGCTGGATTCTTCTGAGCGCCTGTTCGCGCTGCATCACAGCGGTGAGGGGGTGCGCCTTGGGCATGTGTTCTGCTGTCAACTGATGCTGCTACGTCAGTTAGCCATTACCCAGCGTGAACAGACGGCGCTACGCGATTCACTGCGTCAAATCAAAGATGAAGACGTGCATCGCCGCGATCGGGAAAAGCAGGTTGAAGCGACGCTCATCGGTCAGTCTGCTGCCACCAAGGCACTGCACACGCAGATCTATCAGGCGGCGCATCATCGCCTCTCGGTATTGATACTCGGTGAAACCGGCGTAGGCAAGGACGTGGTAGCGCGCTTGTTGCACCAGTGTTCTGAGCGCGCGGATAAGCCTTACGTCGCGATCAACTGTGCGGCGATCCCAGAGAATCTGGTGGAAAGTGAGCTGTTCGGCTACGAAAAAGGTGCGTTTTCCGGGGCGCAGAGCAACAAGGTGGGGCTGGTGGCACAGGCTAACGGCGGTACGCTGTTTCTCGATGAAGTGGGCGATATGTCACCGTTGATGCAGGCCAAGCTGTTGCGCGTGCTGGAAACACACCGTTTCCGGCCGCTCGGTGCGGGCAAGGAGAGCCATTCTGATTTTCGCTTGATTGCGGCGACGCACCAACCGTTGGAGCAGCGCGTGGCAGAAGGCACCTTCCGTCAGGATCTCTACCATCGCCTGTGTCAATGCCTGATGCAGATCGCGCCGCTGCGTGAACGTCCGGATGATATCAGTCTGTTAAGCGAACACTTTATCGGACGGATTTCCCTCCAGCAGCAGAAGCGTGTCGGGCCGTTGCACCGCGCTCTGTTACGCCAACTGGTGGGGTATGACTTCCCTGGCAATGTGCGTGAATTGCGAAACCTGCTGGAGATTGCCTGCGCGCATACGCCGGAAGGGGAAACGGTGACGTTGGCGGCCTTGCCACAAGAGGTTCGCGACCGCATGGCGGGAAGTGCAGAGGAAACGAAAACGCATTTTCAGGAGATCCACGATCTGCGTGTTGCTACCCAGCAATATGAGGCCGCGGTGATCAAAGCACGTATGAGCCAGTTTCATGGCAACCGCCTGCTGGTGGCGGAGAGCCTCAATATTCCTAAATGTCAGAAGCTGGAGGTGAATTGATGCTACTGAGCGCATTACCGCTGCTGTTAGCGACGGCGGGTACGCCCGAACTGGCCTGGCTGACATTGTGGGAACAGTGTCGCAGTGAAACTTCATCACAAGTACGACTGGCCTGTTATGACGCACTCAGCCGCGAAGGGGAGCGCGTGCGGACGATGTCGCCTGCGGCGCAAAGCACTGCCTTCCAGTTACGGCGTGAAGAAAACAGTGGCGACATGACCTTAACGCGCCCGCTGGCGGAGGGTAATCAACTGGTGGTGAGCTGCACCAGTAACATCACGTACCTGCGGCTGACGCTGGCAACGCCCTGGGAGGGCGAGACGGTTAGCGCACAGCTGGACGGAATCCGCAGCGCGGACAACTGGTTTGTACGCAACCATGGACGGCTGCTGGAGTATGGACGCGGTTTACCGGCGATCGATGCCCTTAAACGCTGGATAGGACATCAGCACGCCGTGTTGATCGATGCCAGCGGCAAACCGCTGCGCATTGACCTCACCGGGCTTACGGAGGCGCTGATGCCGTTGCGTCAGCAGTGTCACTGGTGATGGAGGTATCGATGCATACCCATCCGTGGGCCACACGCCTGCTGACGCCGCTGTCGGACGATCGCTTACGCGCCGCTGTGGCGGCAGACGATCCCATATGGGAACAGGTGGAAAACGAACTGGTCAAGCTGGGATCGCTGGCGCACAGCCAGGTAGATCTCAACGTGGTAGCGGGACAATGCCTGCTGCTGTTGGAAACGCGCACCAAGGATATGCGGGTGCTGGCGCAGTTGTTGCGCTGTTTGCAGCACCCCGCGAAGGCGACGCCATTCACCAGCGCGTTGACGTTGTTGGATGCCTGGCTGACGCACTACTGGCACGTTGCCTGGCCAGCCAGCCCGGTGCAGAAACAGAAAGTGATGATTCAGATTGTGCGCCGCTTCGAGAGCGTACTGCCACGCGCTGTGGAAAACGCTTCTGCCAGCGAAGTGGAATTGTTGGAGCGTCAGGCGCTGGCGTTGTCAGAACGCTGGTGTCAGCTCGCGAGCGATAAAGCGGCACTGACGGATGAACTGGTCGGCAGTATCAGCCGTGTGCGGCAGCGCCAGCAAGTACAAGCTCAGACCGATCGTGAAGTTGCGCCCGTCTCCACATCGCCTCCTGACGTCGCCTCTTTCAGCGCCGCGGTGCCAGCACCGGCCAGCATTGTAGAGATCAATGCTTCTGATGAACGTGGCTTGCGTCAGACACAGCTCAATGTCGCGGCGCTGCTGGTTGAGCGCCAACCGGATGCACCCGTCGGCTACCGGTTGCGGCGCAATGCCGTGTGGTCTGGTATTACCACACCGCCGATAAGTACGCAGGGGAATAAAACCCAATTGGCGCCGGTATCGCCGGATCGGGTGGATGAATACCAGAGCGCGCTGACGCAAGCGGATCACAGCCTGTGGCAGCGCGTCGAACAGAGTCTGGTGCTGGCACCTTACTGGTTTGACGGACATATGATCTCCGCTGCGGTCGCGACCCACCTCGGGCATACCGCCGTTGCCCACGCTATTGCTGATGAGCTATCTGTCTTTCTCCAACGGGTGCCGGAATTGCAGGCGCTGGCGTTCAGTGATGGTTCGCCCTTTCTAACCGGGAAATGTAGCCAATGGTTGCAATCCAGTCAGCCAGCACGCGGTGCCGGCAGGGGGCAAGCGGGGTTGGCAACGGAAGTCGCCAACTGTCGCGACGAAAAGGACATCAATGCGGCGCTGGCGCTGATCGATGACCGAATGCGTCACCTGAAATCACCGCGCGATCGCTTTTATGCTGAGTTGGTGCTGGCGGATTTACTGATGGACGAGGGCATGAAGGCGCTGGCTGCCCAGCACTATCAGCATCTGTGGCAGACCTGTCAGCGTCTGGGCCTGATGCACTGGGAGCCAGAAATGGTGGACCGTATGGAACGGTTGGCTGCGATCCGCCAACGATAAGAGATTCAGGAGTGAGTGGTTACCTATGTTCAAAACAATGTTAACGTTTTTGCGTAAGCAATTGCCAAAATTGAAACCCTCCTGGCTGTTGCTGGGCGTGTTGCTGTGGAGCGTTGTGCTGATCGTGGCCTGGTGGTTCGGCCCGCGTTTGCAAGTGGGGGAATGGCGTCCGCTGCAAGGGCTATGGGAACGGGTGGTGTTCAGCGTTATCTGGCTGTGGCTCGGCTTTGCCTACAGCGCCTGGTGCGTTTGGCGACGCGTTCGACAACTGCGCGCCGAACGGCGTGAACAGCAGGTCATCGAACAGGATCCATTGCAACGAGATGTTGATCATCAACAAACCTTCCTGGATCGCTGGCTGGCTGCGTTTCAGAACCAGCTAGGGGCACGGGCGTTGTACACCATGCCGTGGTATCTGATGATTGGGCTGTCGGGAAGCGGTAAAAGTAGTCTGGTGCACCGTGCCAACCCTGCCAATAAGCTCAATCCCAAGCTGGATGCGGAGCTGCGGGATATCGCTTCCGGACAGCAGGTAAGCTGTTGGGTAGGGGAGTCGGCGGTGATTTGGGACCCGAGTGGTCAACTGTTGGCTCAGCCTGGACTGGATAGCGATCTGGACGGGCAGCGTCATGCGCGCCTGTGGCAGCATCTACTGCAATGGTTATGTGAAAACCGTCGGCGTCAGCCACTCAACGGGCTGGTTTTTACCATCGATATTGCCTGGCTGGCTCAGGCCAGCGTGGCGGAACGCAAAGCCTACGCGCAGGTGATGCGGGCGCGATTGCAGGATATTGCCGTCAACATCAATACCCGGTTGCCGGTGTATATCGCCTTGACCCGCCTGGATATGTTGAGCGGGTTTGACAAAGTGTATCGCCAGCTTAACCGCGAGGCGCGGCAGGCGGTGCTCGGCGTGACGTTTACCCTCGAATCGAGTCGGGGCAACGCGTGGCTGGAGGACCTGGCTGACTTTTGGGATACCTGGACGGAGCACCTCAACAGTAACTTGCCGGACATGCTGCTCAATCACAGCGATCGCACCGTGCGCAACAACCTGTTTGCCTTTGTACGCCAGTTGGCCGGATTGAAAGCGTACGTGCTTGAAGTTTTGACAGAAACCGTGACGGCGGGCGATGAGCGTGCTTTCATGGTGCGCGGCCTGTATGCCTGCTCCGTCTATCAACAGGGAGTACCGTTCGATGCCTTTGCCCAGTCCGCGTCACGGCGTTACCAGTTGCCTGAACCGGTGAACAGCGCGATGCGAGGGGAGTCGACCACCTTTTTCGTACAGCGCCTTTTCCCTGACGTGATCTTTTCCGAAGCGAGCCTGGCAGGGGAGAGTCGTCTGCACCATGTCTATCGCCGTCGCCGTTTGAGTATCGGTATCAGCGTCATGGCCGTGGCGGGCATCGCCTTGATCGCAGGCTGGCACCATTTTTATCGTGTCAACGAAGAGGCTGGGCGCAACGTGCTGACCAAAGCGCAGGCTTTTATCGGCACCAATGAACTGGAAGGGCAGCCGGGCTACGGTTTCCAGCAGTTACCGCGTCTGAATCTGATTCGTGATGCCACCTTGTCGTTCGGTAACTACCATGAGCGCACGCCGATGTTGGCGGATCTTGGCCTGTATCAGGGCGGGAAGATCGGGCCGTTTGTCGAAGGCTCCTATCTGCAAATGCTCAACCAGCGCTTTCTGCCTGCGGTGATGCAGGGGTTGCTGGAGGATTTGGTGCAGGCGCCGGCCAACAGTGAACACAAGCTGACTATCCTGCGCGTGATGCGCATGCTGGATGATGCCTCGGGGCGTAACAATATGTTGGTTAAACAGTATATGGTCCAACGCTGGCAGCGCGCGTTTCCGGGGCAAGGCCAGGTGCAGGAGCAACTGATGCAGCACCTGGACTACGCACTGATGCACACGGATTGGCACCGTGACCGTGAGCAGAAAGAGACGGCGGCAATAAGCAACTTTCAACCGTTCAGTGCGCCGATCGCAGCAGCACAGCGGGAATTGGGCAAGCTCCCGATGTACCAGCGGGTGTATCAGAGTCTGGTGATGCGCGCGCTGGAGGTGTTGCCTCCCTATCTGGCCATTCGTGATGAAGTGGGCCCGACATTTGAATCAACGTTTACTCTGCGCAATTAAAGTGCAGGCAGCGTGCCGCGCTTTCTCACCTATCCGGGGTTTATCGATTACTACCTCAAGCAGGATAAAGCGCTGCTGGATATGACGGCGCTGGATGCCTGGGTGTTGGGACAACGGGAGCGTGTTCAGTTTAGCGACGCGGACCGGCGCGAGATATTGCGTCAGGTAAATGATCGCTATGTTACCGATTACATCAACCAGTGGCAGAAAGTGCTGGCCAATATCGATGTGCAGACACTGGCAACACCGGAGCATGCACTTGATATCCTGACGGAGATCACCGGCAACGATCAGCCGTTCCAGCGCGTGCTAACCACGGTCAGTGACAATACCCGTATCCGCAAGCTGGCTGATGACGACAACGATACGGCGCAAAACATCAATACCCGTGCAGGTCGCCCCTTCATGACCATCAACGCGGCGTTGAACGGTCGGGGAGAACTCGGTCCGCTGGTGCAGGAAGTGAACCAGAAGCTGACTGACCTCTACCACTATCTGGATCAGATAGTGAATGCCACCGATCCCGGGCAAGCCGCACTGAAAGCGCTACAGGCGCGTCAGGGCAACAAATTTTCCGATCCGTTGTTCGCCTTGCAGCAGTATGCGCGCGGCCTACCGGCACCGCTCGATCGCTGGGTGGGCAGACTGGCTGCGGAAAGTACCAGTCTGGTGACCGGGCTGGCGATGTCTTCACTCAATGATGAGTGGCTGAATAAGGTGGTGACGCCGTTTAACGACAAGCTGGCGAATCGCTACCCGTTCAATCCCTCGTCCAATAAGGATGTCCCACTGTCAGAAATGGAACAGTTCTTTATGGCGGGCGGCACGCTGGACAGCTTCTACCAGACCAACCTCAAGGCCATGCTGGAGAGCGGGATGTTGGAGGAAGGCATGTCGACACCGGGCCAGGCTGAACTGATGAAGCAACTGGATCGCGCCAACCGTATCCGACAGACGCTGTTTAATGCGCAAGGCAGTCTGGAGGTGCATTTTGTACTGGAACCCCTTGAGCTGACTGCAAATAAACGCCGCAGCGTGTTGAACCTTGACGGCCAGTTGTTGGAATACACCCACGGTCGCCGCCTGAAGACCCCGCTGGTGTGGCCGAACAGTATGCGCGATGGGGCGGAAAGCAAACTGACGCTGGTGCCGGACGATCGTGAGCGTTCGCCGCGCAGTGTCAGTTTCAGCGGGCCCTGGGCAATGTATCGCCTGCTCGACAGCGCCCAGCTTACTCAGGTCAACGACAACACCTTTGATGTACGCTTCGGGGTGGAACAGGGAGCGATGACCTATCGCGTCTACACCGATGCCAGCCATAACCCGTTTGCGGGCGGTCTGTTCAGCCAGTTTACGCTGCCTGAGTCTCTCTACTAACTAACCGGGTGGGCATCCAGCGTGATGCCTGCCTGCGAGATGACGTGATATGCAAGATGCACAACAGGCCCTGAATGTGGGCCGCGATCCACGGATGTTGCCTGAGTTTGATGCGTTGCGGGCAGAGATCAACAAGCTGAGTCACGCCTCACGCCCCGATATTGACTGGATGCGGGTGCATGATATGGCGACCACGCTCTTTGAGAAACAGGGTGTGGACCTGCAAACTGCCCTTTACTTCGCGCTGGCACGCTCACGGCTGGCTGGGCTGAGCGGTTTTACCGAAAGCTGTGAGTTTCTCGCCAACCTTATTGTCACCCAGTGGGACAACTTCTGGCCGCCGGTGCATCAGGAACGGGCACGGGTGGAGATGCTGGATTGGTTTATTGCCCGAATCAGCGAAGTGATTCGTCAATATGACATCAGTCACGAAGATAAGCGGTTGGTGTATCGCTGTGAACGCGCACTGCAACTGATGAGTGAAAAGCTGCATAACGTCAGGCTGAGCCGTATTCCGCGCGTGGAGAACTTGCTGCACTTTATTGAAGGCTATACCCACCTGTTTGATGAATCGGAAATTGTCCTCGTTTCTGATGAGCTCACGCTGAACAAACAGGACATGCAGATCCCGCCGATGGTGTTTTTCCACACGGACAAGGCAGCCGCCGCAGTGGGGGCGGGGGAGCCGAACGCCAGTGATGAGAAGGCTCCCGCGCCGACGGGCAGTATTCTCATCGGACGGGAAAAAGGGCAATTAAAGCCGACAGTGGTAAAAATTGAGGCGCACAAGAAACCCAAACCGGCCTGGTTGTGGTTCATGGCAGGTGCATTGAGCTGCGCGCTTCCCGTGGCGGCCTTTAGCGCCTGGCACTATGTGCAGGAGCAAAAGGCGCACGCGCTGGCGTTGGTGCAGCAGCCGGCCTCAACGCTGCCGAGTGCGCCGGATCACACGGCGATCCGCAACGCGCGCATTGTGTTGGGGGAGCAAGAACTGCAAAGCATGGAGGGTGCGCTGATAGGCCATTATCAGACGCGATTGGATCAACTGAAAAATACCTCGCCACTCTACCTCTATCAGTATTGCGATGGGTTGAAGAACGTCATGCACCAGCTTTATCCCGATTCATTGGCAGTGAAGGAGATGGAACGTCAGTGGCAACGTTCGCTTGACCAGCTTCAGGGAGAACAACCGCGTATTACCGGCTACGAGCAGGCGCGAGCCAACGTTGACAATACCTTGCAAGATTTGCTCGAGCTTGAACGGCAGCGGCGCACGGTGACCCTATCCTACCTCAAAACCAAACTGTACGATCTGCAAAAGGTATTGGCCGCGGATGTGCCTTTCACTTTGCGTTTGCGTGAGCTTGAAGCGCGCAACGCCAAACATCAACCCCTCTCTGCAACTGAACTGCGTGGAATTGAGGATGAGTTGCGGGCTTTCTCCATCAGGCTGTATCGCCTGCAACAAGGCGATGCGGTACGTTAACCATGAAATCAAACGGTCTGGATAGCATGTTTAAAGATAAACGACGCGTACTGGTGCTAGCGGTGTGCAGTTTGGTGGCGTGCCAGGCTCCGGTAACCATGCAGTCAGAAGCAGAACTCACTGCGTCGGCGCAACGGGGTAACGGTGAGGCGCAGTATCAGTTGGCGAGGCAACTGGCTGAGCAGCGAAAATATCCGGAAGCGATGAAGTGGATGCAACAAACAGTCGAAGAGACGCAACGCGCTGCACCCCTTGACAGACGTGCCTCTGCGGCTCTGCAAGTCGGCGACTGGTACCAGGATGGACTGGGTGAACCGAAGAATGCGTCTGCCGCACGGCGTTGGTGGAACACTGCCTCGCGCCTCGGTAACGGTGAAGCTGGGTATCGGCTGGGAATGGCTTGTCAGACACAGCATCAGGACAAGCTGGTTGCTGCCTGTCTGGATGATTTTGAAGCCTCCGCGGCCAATGGCTACGCGCCATCACAGCTGAAGGTGGCGCAATGGCATGCCAGCCGCACAGGTGGCGAGGCTGAGGCCGTCAATTGGTTGCAAAAGGCCGCTGAGCGCGATAATCGGGATGCGCAATATCAACTGGCAAAACGCTATGAGCAGGGCAGCGGTGTGGCGGTTCGGCGCGATCTCGCGGAACGGTGGTATTTCCGCGCGGCAACGCTCGGTCAGCCGCAAGCACAACTGTGGATGGCACAACATGAAGGTGGGCAGAACGCGCTGGCTTGGTATCAACGGGCAGCGATCAACGATGAGCCGACCGCACAGCTGTGGCTGGGCAAGGCGTATCGCGAAGGCAGATTGCTCCCCCTGGATGGACAGAAATCTCATGACTGGCTGACGCGTGCGGCAGCAGGGGGCTCGGGCGAAGCCAGCTATTTACTCAGCCAGCAACACCCCCAGCACCAGGGGCGTGAGCAACTGTTACAACAATCCTCTGCGGCGGGGTATTTGCCCGCGCAGCGTGAATTGGGGGATGTATTTTTTAAACGCAACCTGCTGGAACGTGCGCGTGAAGAGTACGCAAAGGCCGCGATGGCTGGTGATACCGTTGCACGCGTGGCCTATGCCGACATGCTGCGGCTTGGGCTAGGCGGTAAAACGGATTATACGACGGCGGCAAAACAGTACTGGCTGGCGGCACAAACCGGAAACCGCATGGCGCAATACCGGATGGGCATGATGCGCCAGGATGGGATGGGGGTTTCGCGTAACCGCATTCATGCGTATGCCTGGTATGCCATGGCGGCGACGGAGGGGATGAACGACGCTATCCATGCGCGCAACGATCTGGAAGCGGTGATGCAACCTAATGAAATCAACGCCGGGCAGCGACTGGCACTGCACTGGTCGTCAGGGAAAATGGAAGAGTAGAGAAGGGATGTTTACCTGAACCAGGGCATAGTCAGTAACCAGTAATACAATCAAGAATTAGGACAACGTGGGGTTGCGATCTGCAAAAGACCGACAGGGTTGTTGCTTCCTGGCGGAGAACGATGTTTTCTCTGGAAATGCAACAGTATTTATCACCGCCACTTTGCTCACGTTAAAAAGGGGAGGTACAGGAAATAAGATACGGGTTATATTTGAAATAGGTAACGCTGAGACCTGGGGAAAATAGCTTGTTAACCCTGTTTTTTCTTACAATAACGATAAGATTTGTAACTCAGGGGTAAAGCGCCAATATGATAGGTACAAAACAAGCCCACAAGGGTCACAATAACATTGCTGATAAAAGATGCAGTGCTCATCGGATATTTAAAATAAATGTTTAAAATAAACACACTAATAATCAGTGACACTATTGAAAATACGTTATAAAAACGATCCTTTAAAATAGGTACTAACGAAAGTAATGTTATCTCAGTATCACCCTCTTTTACCCCACGTCGGATGCGCTTTTGCATAAGCGCAATCTCTTTCGGCGTGAAGCCATGTTTCAGCAGTGTTGCTTCCATTTCATCGTTGTTCATGTTTGATCCTTCAATTTTTTGGCCGCCATGCAAGTATATCTCATTCTATCTAATTGAATGTATGACTATTTACTGCGTTCTGTGTCATTAGGAGTGAAAGATGAGCATGATTTAGCCTATGGTCAAACGATAAAGCCTTTTGCCAAGCATATACGGGCGGCCCCGATCGGCATATGACATCCGTAATCATGGGGTGCCGCCCGTCCCAGCTAGCTGACTGGTTGTCGATATCAATGCCCATTGATCCGTTCAAACACCTGAGCAAAGCGTCCTTCTCGCTCGGCCAATCGCTGAAGTCGGGCACGTTCGACAATGATTTCTTCTGGCGTAGGCGTTTCGCAAAAGAGCGCCATCACCTCATCGATAAACGCGCCGAGCGGCAGGTATCCTTCCCGGTTGGCCTGACCTGGCGTAAGTTCGGTCTGGACTGCGGGTGGAACCAGTTCGATGACTTCTATCTGCCCGGCGAGTCGATGACGTAAAGATTGGGTCATGGAATGGATAGCCGCTTTGGTTGCGCTATAGATGGCCGCATCAGTGCGCGGTACAAACGCCAGACCGGACGACACATTGACGATAACAGCGCCCGACTGGCGCTTGAGATGATCAAGCAGGGCGTTAGTGAGACGGACAGGTCCGAGTAAATTGGTCGTAATATGCGCCTCAGCATCCAGCAAATCGCTCTTGGTACTGAGATCGTCGTAACGCATAATGCCTGCATTGTTGATCAGTACATTAAGGGTGGGGTATTCCTCCACAACTCGCTGTGCAAACGCGCTAATGTCTGTCGGGTCATCGATATCAAGTTCAATTGCATGCATATTCGCTCTTCCTGCAATCGTCTCCTTGAGGGACTGCAAGCGCCTGCCGCTGACAATAACGGTATTGCCCAGTTCGTGGAAGCGCAAGGCAAGTTCCCGGCCAATGCCCGAGCCACCCCCGGTAATAAGTATGGTGTTATTTGCTGTTTTCATGCTGAACGCTGCCTTTTGAGTAGGAGTAGGAATGGGTACGCTTAAGACAGTAAGAGCATTTACGCTTTTTAGGAAGTAGGCACGGAAAAGTACCCTACTTACCTTGCGGTTAGATTTAGGCATAGCAAGGCGTCGAGCTGTTTCACTCTGGAAAGAAAATTCGGGTTACCGCATACTTCCTGAAATAAATCGTCTAAAAGGGCTATAACTTTCTAAAAGAGAGTAACGATATGAGCGATAACCGACTCCGTCATGAGGACGTTCAGAAACAGCTTTCGCAGGCAGATAAACCAGACCCTCTCGTTGAAGCGCTGGTTAATGATGTCATCGCCAGGGTTGCAGACAAGTGGACCATGCTGATCCTCGAGGTACTGGCTGAACATGGCAAACAGCGCTTTACGCAACTGGCAAAACACGTGGCCGGTATCAGCCAGAAAATGCTCACGCAAACGCTGAGAGAGATGGAACGGGAAGGGCTGGTTATTCGTACGGTTTATCCTGTCGTGCCGCCAAAAGTGGAATACCAGTTGACCGATCTTGGCCTCAGTCTGGGGGCTGCCTTTTGTGGTGTGTGGCTGTGGGCTGAAGAAAATCTTGCAACTATCAGACATGCTCGAACAGTCTTCGATCAAAGAAAAAAAAGCGAGTAAAACGCACTGTTCTGGCAGCCAGTGCGTTGTTTTTGTGAGAAAAAACTGTGTTATATGGCGCAATGGGTGTCGCCTGTTGTTTGATAAAGCAGATGCCGAAGACATCTGCTTTTTGCATTTGGCGCCTTTAACCAGGACAGCCTTTGCCAGCCGCTCGCTAATGAGCACGCTGAACGAGGAGGGGATCGGTTAAGACCACCAGAATGACCACCCTATTTGCTTACAGTTTGCTTTAATTGTTGACTCTTGTTTGACGGCATCGTTAATATGGAACAGGGAGCAATAGAATATCAAGATATCCCAAGATCAGCAGAGCCTTGACTTTGCGGGAATATCACAAATAACTTATTGAATAAATTGTTTTTGTTTATTTTCCTGTGCGTTGCTTTCACGTTGCCCGGGGCGCTTAAACGCGTCCTTTCATTGTTGAATGTCTTCAAGATAAAGGCCTTTACGGCGACAATATTCAGCGGAGGAACGTGATAAAGCCAAAAACGACCAATAAAAATCTATCACCAAGACAAAAAAACTGATAGCGTAGATGAGATTGATTATCAATATCATCTGAGACAATGTAAAGGACATTATATGCTTTCTATCGCCTCTTTCTCTAATTCTCTTTACACCACAGGCTGCTTGGGAAAAATATCAGAGCATAAAAATGATATAAAACAATCCCATTTTTCTTCTATGGTCAGTAATATTAGTAATTCTAATCAAAGTATAAATAATGATTCGACACCCTCTCTTTTTGTGCGGTCATGTGATTTAGATAAACAAAAAAACATATTGAGTAAAGTAAAAACGTATTGTAATAAAATAGTCGTATCAGCCTATAATTACTTGCGTTCTATTGATGGCATTGATGAATTTACCGGAGCGACAGGTCAGGTTTTACCACAGTTTCACCAATCATTATTATCATTAAGCATTTTACTGCCCGCTATTCCATTAGTCGGGGTGGGTGCAAAAGGTGCTTTTGATGAATCAGTTGAAAGTTATAAAATAATTTATCCTAAGTTTATGGAGGATCTTAAGGGGAAAAAACAAGAGGTTTTAGAAATATTACAACAAAACTTTGCTGAAGATGATGCCAATAAGAAACTCGTTGAGGAACGGATTGAACCCTTTTTTGAGGTTTGGATTAATTGGTTACAAGGTGGCAATGAAAAAGAAAATATTGAAAATTTCCAACAATTGTGTGCGACCTGGAAGTCGTTGCAAGAAAAAAACAATGCTACTGCGAAAACACGTTATGTGGCTACAGAATATCAACGAATGAAACAAGACGTTCCGATGGTGAAAATTGACCGCAATTTCTCATCATTACAAGCTACAGCAATGAGTTTAATGACAGGTGGAATGGTTGGATTGTCTGCAAAATCAATAGCAGATCTAGTCATGTCGCAGGGAATCAGCGGCGCAGAAGCCGCGAGTGATTTAGCAGGAATGGTCAGTAATATTCTACTTTTGCCCGCACAAGTCATGATGACTGGGTATGGAATTTCGCAAACTGTTTCTGGATATAAGTACGATAAACTGCTGAAGAAGAATCGTTCTTTATTAGTAAAGGACCATCAACCCGAGTTTATTAAAGAAAACATTGCACAATTAAAAGAAATAGCTGACCGAAAAATATATTATAATTATAAGCAAAGAATAGAGTATGGTGCTGTCACTGCTGTTGGCCAAGCTGCGATGGCATTAAGCTCCTTAAGTGCACTCACGGGTATTGGCAGCGCGCTGGGGTTTGTTCCTGCTTTAATTGGCGCGCCAGCGACTATTTATGGATCTTATATTCGGACAAGAACTAGAGTGCAAGAAAGAAAATATTTAGGTGCTAGAGATGCTCAAAATGTATTGGATAAAAAATTAAATTTTGATAACTTTATGAAATATCAAACTACAACCTCTACTGGCACAAATCAGACAACACAATCCGCTATAACAACGATTGATACTCTCAACACGGTTGTTAAAGCGGCAACGACTGTAATGCTAGAACAGCAAAAAATCCTAGCAGAAATAAAATTACTTTCATTGATTCAAAAGACGATCAACAAAGCGCATAAAAATAATATTCAACTAACGGTTGAAGCATTGCATCAGCAAGTAGGCTCTAGAGTTGATGTTTTACTTGATAGAGTAACACGGAGCCAGAAAAAATTTATAGAACAACCGGGTAAGTATTTTATTCGGCAACGCACCTCATTATTATCAGATGATTTAAAAATAATAAAGGGAATGCTTAGTGATGGCGAATATAACATTGGTTCTTTGGACGGTAAATTGGATAAGCAACAAGGGAGTTATAACCTATTATCCAGATTGGAATTTATGAAAGAAAACCATAATCTATCTCTATCCATCAATACAAAAGAAAAAATATTAGCGTCTAGCGTGCGAGATCTTTTAACGTTAGCAGGTGAAAGAAAAGAAATCAAAGAGGCTTTACAACATCAAGATGGTGTTTCTGATAAATCGTTTAATTGGAGTGATTTGCAAGAAATCATTCGGCGTGATGAAAAAGCGAAAGCCATTTACACCCAGCATCATAACCATTACTTTATTAAGCAAATGAAAAATGAAGGTAAGTCCTTGAGGGATGATGCTTATGAAAATATCATAAACGGATTGGCGTCTAAATCAGCAATTGAACAACGTGTTAATAAAATAATAATTTGAACTGATCTTCTCCCTGAAAAAAGGACCCGTCTAAACTAAAGTGTACGG
Organism: Symbiopectobacterium purcellii; assembly: GCF_019797845.1. Classification (NCBI taxonomy): domain Bacteria; kingdom Pseudomonadati; phylum Pseudomonadota; class Gammaproteobacteria; order Enterobacterales; family Enterobacteriaceae; genus Symbiopectobacterium; species Symbiopectobacterium purcellii. Next base: position 1,622,463 of record NZ_CP081864.1, read on the forward strand.
TCTCTCTTACATCACACAGAGAGGCGAAGAACAGATTGCGTTTGCATTGATACCGGCCGAAATCGGCACTCGCGTCGGGAAGGGGTAAACCTACGCTGTAAACGCCCTCGTCGTCACGTAACGGCAATGCATCTTCTGCAGCGGCCGGTGCTGATTTATGTTGATCAGTGCTGGAGCATGGATTTTTTTTCCGATAATCTGTTTAACGAGGGGCGATTTCAGGCGCTCACTGTAGGGGATAATTTTAGCCGTGAGTGCCGTGCGTTCGATGTTGGAAAATCTCTGAAGGATGAGGATGTCGTCGACGTGATGGAGGCATTGCGTGTGCTGAGTAACCGCCTGCCAAAGCGTGTCCAGACAGATAACGGCAGTGAATTTCTCTCGAAAACTGGGATATGGGCCTATGAAAATAACGTGACAATGGACTTCTCTCAGCCTGAAAAACCGACAGATAATACTTTTATTGAATCATTTAACGGTAGCCTGCGGGATGGGGTCTTAACATTCACGGGGTTCTTTCATTGGAAGACGCGCAAGAAAAACTCGACCAGTGGAGAAGAAATATCATCATGAAAGGACTCACTCCTCGCTAAATAATATGACTCCGGCAGCATTCATCCGGAGTCTCGTGAAATATCAAGGTCTCTATTTCGGCGCTGCATTGATTTTTGGACAAGCTCACAGCCAATAAAAATTCAGAATTGTATTACATTGAAAATATATTTTTTTCTACCAATGTTAAAGAGTTAGTTGATGTTTTATAAGGTATATTTAAACGCAGACTTACGGCGTCTGTGTGAAATATTAAACGATGAGATAGACGAATAGCAAAGAGGGGCATCACACATGCAACGTGAAGTATGGTGATAACCACCGTGCTAAGGCTAAAAAACGTTTTTCACCTTACGTTACAGTGGATGATTGATTCTGTTTTCTAAGTGATGGATTTTCTGTCACGTTGCCCGGATTACATAAGTATCAACAAGGTGGCCCAGGACGTGAGATTAACACCAAGACTCCACTATGTAGCGAGATAGCTCACCTTGTTATCGATGCACCGGACTGAAAGTATTTGGTGACGTGGCATGACGGTGGAAAAATGGAATAAAGTAACGCGGTGGAGCACCTGCGACTGACAGGTAACAAAAAATTATTATAAGACAAAATGCTTTATCACCTGCATTCAGCGATGGAAACAGCGATGCCGCGCGTAAAAAAGTGTGTGGCGAGCGGTTGACGCTACGGAACTACGATGTACAGATAGGTGAATCTATAGAGTTAATTAAAACGCTAAGCATCATGGCGTTACTGCGGGTATCGAACCGCGTGTGCCTTGCATGAAATGTACAGAAACGTTATTTATGAAACTTGATAATCATTTATTCAAAAGGGCCATGATTCACAAAAGCAATTCGGTGCCAAACTTCGTTTGAAATTATCATGGAGTTAGCAATGGCTAGATGCAATTTTATTCATTCATTTCCCCAATAAATAGAAAAAAATAATATTTTTCAGCCTTTCTTCCTAGGGGCTGTTGACAATTAACACAGCCAGACGAATGCAGCAGCGAGCGCAACGAATGATGCGAAGCGTTTTGAGAGTTTGTCGAAGCGTGTAGCTACGCGTCGAAATTGCTTGATACGGCAAAAGAAACGTTCGATCAAATTGCGTGAAGCGTAAAGATGTTTGTCCAGTGGGCGTTGCTCACGGCGATTCTCTTTGCTGGGGATGACAGCCTGAATGCCTACCGACTCCAGATATTGTAGAATCACATTCGTATCGTAGGCTTTGTCTGCAGCCAAGCTTGAAGGTTTCAATTCACCAAGTAAAGGCAATGCTTCTCTGGTGTCGCTCTTTTGACCACCAGTCAAACTAAAACGGGCAAGCATGCCCAGCCCATCAACCAGAGCGTGAATCTTGGTTGTCAATCCCCCGCGAGAACGACCAATCGACTGGTCACCGTTTTTTTGGGAGCGCCCGCTGCATGCTGATGAACCCGTACGATAGTGCTGTCGATGAAGATTTCCTCGAAATCGGCATCGCCCGCAAGTTCAGCAAAAACGGAATGCCATATTTCTGCCCGTGACCATCTGGCAAAGCGTTTGTACACACAGTTCCAGAGTCCGAAATCGGGTGGTAAATCTCTCCATGGGCTTCCAGTTCGGGCGATCCATAAAACCGCTTCGACAAAAAGCCGATTATCTGCTGCTGTTCGTCCCGGATCCGAATCCTTTCCCGGCAAAAACGGGCTAATCCGTTCGTATTGGTCATCACTGAGCATCAATCTTGGCATTCTGCTTTTCCAAAAAAGACAGAATGTAAACAGATTCTTTTACAAAAAAACAGGTTCTTGGCGATGATTGTCAACAGGCCCTAGGGGGTGTCATGACAATAAATAAAGTGGCCTTGAAGATACATATATTACGCTTGCCGTTAATCATAGGCCTTTGCGTAAACGTATCAGTGGCTGTTGCTGACGGCGACGGAGCAAGTAACCCTTTTCCTATTGATGGCTACGGAGAACATGGGGGAGTGGGGGGCGGCGGTGGAGTATTTGGAAAAGGAGGGACAGAGAACTCCGCAGTGAATTCAGGAAGTGGTGGTTTTAGCAACGGAGATGGCGGTGCTGGCAGTGCAGGAAATGCGCTATCTGGTGGTACACCAGGAAGCGCAGGTTTAGGTGGTAAGGCCGGTAATGCATTTAGTCCAGTAGGGAGCGCAGGCGGAAATGGAGGAGACAATCAATGCGATAATGATAAAAACAAATGTCAATCCTCTATTGGTTCTGGCGGCGGCGGCGATGGCTTTGTAGGGTCATTAAACGGTATTTCTGCTGTTATTTATGGCGGATCTGGAGGAAATGGGGGGGCTTCGACTGTTGGCAGTGCGGTTAATGGTGCTGATGGCGGAGGTGGTGGCGGCGGCGGTGCTGGTGTCGTGATTCTCAATGGCGGAACCATGAGTACTTCAAACCTTATCTTTGGAGGAAATGGAGGGAACGGTGGGAACGCATATGCAATGGGCGGTGCGGGTTTGGGCGGTGAGGGTGGATCGGCTATTTGGGTAAGAAACGCTACGCTAAATATATTAAATATTATTACAGGTGGAAATGGTGGAAATGGTGGGAATGGTGGTAGTTCAAGTTATTCCCATGGGCGGTTTGGTGCAAATGGTGGTGCCGGAATATACGCCGAGAATACAACCAGCAATAACAGTGGAACAATTTCTGGTGGTAATGCCGGGAGTACTGGCATGTATGCTTCTGGGACTTCCCCACGCGGAGGATACGGCATTCCCGGAAAGAACCTCAATATTATTAATAATAACACCATCCAAGGCGGTTTTAATTCAGACGGTACAACTCGGGCAAACGCCATTTATTTCACCGAGGGGAACAACAGCCTGGAGTTGCAATATAATTGGCTTTTTAATGGTAATATCTCTGCAAATTCAGGTACCACTAACAAATTCATATTAGGGGGGGCGACCAGCAACCTGACGAGCAACACCTCTGGGACTCAGCGCTCGACCCTCTTTGATGTCTCGCAATTCGGCAACAAATTCCAAAACTTCTCCAGCTTTTATAAAACCGACTCAAGTACCTGGAGACTGATTAACACCACCACCGCTAACACACCCTGGACGCTGGTGGCAGGTATCTTGCAGATTGCCTCAGAGGGCGCGCTGGGTAGTACAGCAGGCACCTTGACGCTTGATGGCGGTACGCTGCAATTCATCAGTAACGCCACCTTGTCGGCAGCACGCGCCGTGAATATCACTGACGCCGACAGTATTCTTGATACCCAGAGTAACGCGGTGACCATCAACAGTACTATCACGGGCAATTCCCTTACCAAACAGGGCCTTGGCATGCTGACGCTTACCGGCGCCAATACCTACAATGGCACCGCCATCGATCAGGGCACCCTGGAGGTCAGCGGCAGCGCGGGTTCAATCAGCGGCAATACGTCTGTTGCCAATAATGCATTACTTTCTTTCAACCGTTCCGGCACGCTGACCTATGGTGGTGTGATTTCAGGTGATGGTGCGCTGCGTAACCTCGGCTCAGGCACTGTCATACTGACAGGCAATAGCACCTATACGGGCGGCACAACGCTCTCGAACGGTACGTTGCAATTGGGTAACGGCACAACATCCGGCGCCATCGTCGGCAATATCACCAATAATGCAACGCTGGCGTTTAACCGCAGCAACGCGATTGACTACAGCGATATTATTTCCGGAAGCGGTGCACTCATCCAAAGTGGTAGCGGGGTGACCACGCTCAGTGCCAACAATAGCTACAGTGGCACCACGTCAGTGAGTAATGGCAGCCTGTACATCAACGGCGATCAGACCAGTGCCACCGGAACAACCACCGTCAGCAACGGCGCAATGCTGGGCGGCAATGGCACTGTCGGCGGCGCTGTCACCGTGGCGAATGGCGGTATCTTATCCCCCGGTGCGGCCTCTGGCCATGTCGGAACCCTGACCATTAACGGCAACCTGACGCTTAACAACACCTCGGTACTTAACTACACCCTGGGTGAAGTCGGTGTCATCAACGGCAGTAACAACGATTTGACCGTGGTTAACGGCAATCTCACGCTGGACGGCATACTTAACGTTACCGAAAGCGCCCCCGGTGCGTTTACTCCCGGTCTCTATCGCCTTATCGATTACAGCGGGACATTAACCAATAACCAATTGAGTCTCGGAAGTCTCCCTGAAACGAGTGGCATGTTTATTCAGACATCCGTTGCCAATCAGGTTAATTTGATCAATAGCGCAGGGCTCACACTGAATTTTTGGGACGGTGGCGCACTGGCCAATAAAAACGACGGCATGGTTAATGGCGGAAACGGCATCTGGCAGGCGTCCACACCGGCCAGTAACGATAACTGGACCCTCGACGCAGGCACGATTAACACGCCCTGGAGCAATGCGGCGTTTGCCATCTTCACCGCTGACCCCGGCACTGTCACCATTGATAACAGTGAAGGACAGGTTATCGCCGTGGGCATGCAGTTTGCCTCAGACGGTTATACCCTCAATGGCGCGGCGCTAACGCTGGTTGAAAGCGAAGCCGGTTCAGGAGAAACCCTTGTTGAGGTCGGCGACCATACCTCAGACGGTGCCGGTTATGTTGCCACCATTGACGCGCTGTTACAGGGCACCACCACGCTGGTGAAGGGCGATCTGGGCACCTTGGTATTAAACGGACTCAATACCTATTCCGGCGGCACGGCGATCGAAGGCGGGACACTGCAGGTCAGCACCGACAGCAATCTTGGTAACCTGGCAGGCAGCCTTGGCATGAACACCGGCACCCTCGCCACCACGGGCAGCTTCTCCTCGGCGCGTGCCGTCACTCTGGGTCCTGGCGGTGGCACATTTGCGGTAGCCCCCACGACGACACTGATAATGAATGGCGCTATCGGCGGCTCAGGCTCGCTCACCAAGACGGGAAGCGGCACGTTGACGCTGGCGGGCGCAAACAACTATACCGGTCAAACCGACATTTTGAACGGCACGCTACAGCTGGGTAACGGTCTTGGCACTGGCGCCATCACCAGTGATGTTGCGATTGGCACCGACGGCGTGCTGGCCTTTAATCGCAATAACAGTCTCTCGTATGGTGGCGTCATTTCGGGTAGTGGCCAGGTGAACCAACGTGGAAGCGGCATCACGGTCCTGACCGGAGAGAACAGTTACACCGGTATCACCACCGTCACAGCCGGCACACTGCAACTGGGCAATAACGGCAGCACGGGCTCGATAGCAAGCGATGTCAATGTGGAGAGTGGTGGCACACTGGCGTTTCAACGCAGCAATTTACTCACCTACGGTGGCCACATCTCCGGTGACGGCGCTCTCTCTCAAACCGGTTCAGGAAACACGGTATTAACCGGTAGTAACGCCTATCTGGGCGCAACCCGCGTTACGGCGGGCGGGCTGTATATCAATGGCGATCAAACCGCAGCCACGGGCATCACCACGGTCAACAGCGGCGCCACACTCGGCGGCACCGGTATTATCGGCGGCGATGTCACCATTGCCGACGGCGCTACCCTGTCCCCCGGCGCGGTGGGTGGGATCATTGATAAACTGACCATCAATGGCAATCTCACATTAAGCAGCGGTTCAATGCTCGATTACCACTTCGGGTTACCTTATGAAGTGGGGGGCCCCCTTAACGACCTGGTGAAGGTCAACGGGGATTTGGTTCTGGATGGAACCATCAACGTTACGGCCACCACCGGAGGCTCCTTTGGTCCCGGTATCTATCGCGTCATTGACTACACCGGTGCCCTGACCAATAACGGTCTGGAGCTCGGGGACATCCCGCCGGGCCGGGTTGAATATGTACAAACCTCGGTGGCGAATCAGGTCAACCTGGTGGATACCACCGGGTTGACGCTGAATATGTGGGACGGCGGCGCGGTGGGTAATAAAAATAACGGTGTAGTCAATGGCGGTAACGGGGTCTGGCAAACCGCTACGGTGGGCAACGACAACTGGACGGTCTCCGATGGCCTATTGAACGCCCCGTGGCAGGCGGGGGCTTTTGCCATTTTTCAGGCAGAAGCCGGTACCGTCAAGGTAGATAACAGCCTGGGTCAGGTGACCTCATCGGGAATGCAGTTTGCCTCTGATAGCTACGTGTTGAATGGCGCGGAGCTGTCACTGGTGGAAACGGAAACCGGCACAGGGCACACCACGGTGCGGGTTGGCAATGGCAGCCTGCCCGGCGCCGCCTACACCGCAACCATCGATGCCCTCTTGCAAGGCGATGTGCAGGTGGTGAAAACCGATCTCGGCACGCTGGTGCTTAACGGTGCCAACACGTATACCGGGGGCACGGCAATCAACGGCGGTACGCTGCGCATCACCAGCGACAGCAATCTTGGTCAGTCCGGTGGGGGGCTCTCGTTTAATGGCGGTACGCTTGCCACCGATGCCATGATGTCCTCGTCACGCGCGACCCTGTTAAATGCCCTCGGCGGTACCATGGATATCGCGCTCGCCTCCCCGTTAACCTTAAGCGGTATTATTTCCGGCGCAGGTGCCCTGACCAAAATCGGTGCCGGTTTGCTCACCCTGACAGGGGAGAACACGTACACCGGAGAGACGGTGCTTACCCAGGGGACAGTACAAATTGGCGACGGCAGCAGCACCGGGTCAATCGTCAGTCATGTGATCAACAATGCGGCGCTGGCGTTTAATCGTAATAACACGCTCGTCTATGATGGGGTTATTTCCGGCACCGGCGTGGTCAACCAGACAGGCACGGGCTCAACGGTGCTGACAGCAAACAGTACCTATACGGGGCTCACCACGATATCCTCAGGGACTCTGCAATTGGGTAATGGTGGAAACACGGGGTCACTCACCAGCAACGTCAACAACAATGGAATACTGGCGTTTGATCGCAGTGACACATTGATTTTCAATCATACCGTGTCCGGTAATGGTCTGGTTGACCAGCGAGGCAGTGGCACCACCGTATTGACAACGGCCAATAACTATCTCGGCGGCACGCTGATTTCCGCAGGCACCTTGCAACTGGGCAACGGCGGCAATACCGGCTCAATCATCGGTGATGTCGATAATGCAGGGACACTTGCCTTTAACCGCAGTGATGATTATTTCTTTGACGGGCTTATTTCTGGCAGCGGTGGCGTACGGCTGTTCGGTACGGGTATCGCCACGCTGACCGCAAACAACACGTACTCAGGTTCAACCGCTGTAGAAGCGGGGACACTGCAAGCCGGCGATCTCAACGTATTCAGCCCGAACTCTATTATTACTGTCGCACAATCCGCCACGCTGGCACTCGATGGGCTCAGTCAGATCATCGCCGGACTCAATAATGCGGGGACGGTAAATATGACCGACGGCAGCGGCCCCAGCGCAGCGCTGACCGTTAAAGGCGATTATGTTGGGAATGGCGGGATCATTGTGGTCAATACGTTGCTCGGCGGGGATACCTCCCCCACCGATCGCCTGATCATTGATGGCGGTAACGCCTCCGGCCATACGTCACTTCTGGTGAAAACAGGGAATAGCCTGGGCGGACTCACCCAGAAGGGCGTTGCCCTGGTACAGACTGAAAATGGCGGTACGACCGGTGCTGACGCTTTTCAACTTGACCCCAACTCCGACGGGTACAACAGTACAGGGATATTGAACGTGGGTGCCTATAATTACCATTTAAAACGCGGTGGCGAGGGTGGCGAGGCGCAGGACTGGTATCTGGTTTCGCTGCTTTCACCGGTGGTTGGCTCATACCTGCAAGAGCGCCAGTCGGCAATGGCGATGCATAGACATACGTTGCGCGACAGACAGTGGCAGGTGCCGGGGCAAGAAGATTCGTATACCTGGCTGCGCATGGAAGGCTCCATGGTTCAACACGACGGAGTGGATAGCCAGGAAACAGAAGACAGGCGCTGGGTGTTACACGGAGGGAGTGACATTGCACGTTTCAGCGACAGGCACGGCGGCAGCATTCGGGTTGGGATGATGGCGCAATACGGCACCAGTTCCGGCAACAGTGAGGATGAAGTCTCACGCTCATCCCACAGCCTTAAAGGCTACAGCGCAGGGCTCTATGGCACCTGGTTTGGCCAGAGCGATCCGCAAACCGGCCCCTATATTGATACCTGGGTGATGCATGGGCGATTTGACAACGACGTGACAGGCCAGGGACAACGTACCGAAAGTTATCGCTCACGCAACACAACGATGTCGATTGAGAGCGGCTATAAATTCAAGATGGCTGAATCCCCCACGGCACGGTATTACCTGGAGCCCCAGGCTGAGATCATTTACTCCCTGTATCGCGCAAAAGATCACACAACGGCCAGTGGGTCGGTAGTATCCGACATGTCTGACAACAGCGCCACCACACGGTTGGGGGTTCGGTTTTATTAAGACAGGCTGAACCGGAATGGCCAAACGTTGATGCAGGGGTTCATAGAAGCCAACTGGTGGCATGGGCCATCATCACAAACAATGCGCATGGATGGCACGACGGTACGGGAACCGATGCCTGCGGATCGGGCTGAATTCAAATTTGGCGTGAAAGGCACGGTGATGCCGAACCTGAGTGTAACGGGCGCGGTCGGGGTAGATACCAATATGTCGTCTTATAAGGCAGGACGGGTTTCACTCGGCGTGAATTATTTCTGGTAACCGCTCGCCGTTATCATCATGGGTAATGATAACGGCTTTAACACATAGCGTACTGCGTTTGTGACCTGATAGGGGCACGGGCCTTGCGCTAATGCCGTGGGGGGTTTTCACTCGTACAAAGCCAGCGCGATGTGTTATTTCAGATATTCCGCATTGTTCATCCAGAAAGCGACGAACAGTTTCCATGATGGTCATCGCATGACCGCCACCTAAAATCCTCACTAAAGGCGCATTGGCTCTTTTCACTCAGATTTTATAGTGGCAGGCCAACGACATTATTAGTGTTTTGCCATAAATGTATGCGATCAGAACTCAAAGTCGCAGACACCATGAACAGTTAAACTCATTTGCCGATCCCGAAGGGAAGGCGCCGGGTCGTGCCCATCACTAGGGAGGCATACCCTTTGCCCTGGTAATCAGGATGAATCACGACAGGCAGTGCTGGCGAGAGTTGGGCGGGCTATGGGGGGCTGTGTCTGAGCTGGCTGTCTGCTTCTTAACTGAACGGACAATGCTAAACGTTGACGGTGAACTGAAGTACTCTTAGAGAGACTTTCACTCTACACTCACTGATTAAGAGACTGTACATGCTGAATGGACTGAATCATATGACAATTTCCGTAAGTGACGTTTCACGAAGTTTTGATTTTTACGTGAACACACTGGGGTTTATACCGAAGGCCAAATGGGACGAAGGTGCCTATCTTTGTCTGGACAATCTGTGGTTATGTCTCTCTGTTGGTGATGTTACTCCCAGGGAGGATTACACTCATTATGCATTCAGCATCAGAGGCGAAGACTTTGATGAATATGCTAATCATCTAAAATCAGCGGGTGTTACAGAGTGGAAAATAAATAAGAGCGAAGGAAAATCTATCTACTTTTTAGATCCCGATGGGCACAAACTTGAAATACATGACGGAGATTTGGATAGCCGCCTCAATGCCTGTATAAAATATCCATATAAAAATATGGAGTTTTTTTAATCTCGTAAGATTGTATGAAACAATAATCTTTGTTAACGCTTGTCCCTCTTGATTGAGGCGAACATGACCTTACTAACTGCCGCTTTTGCTCATAGCAACTGCTCAGATTTCTCAGAGCACCGAAGCTACAGACGGGTGAGCCACCTGATACCGAATGAAATCACCGGGTTTCCCTCGCCGGGGAGGCAAACCTTCAACTTCACAAAAACGATTTTCAGTTACGTGCAGACAGAAACACCTGTACTCCCAGGCTGGCGCGGGGATTACCAGTAACCTAAGCCCCTCATTAAAAGCCATGTCGAGATACCCACCATAAAAGTGCCACCAACGATGTAAAGAAAGACATTAACGTAAAAACCAATATCACCCCGGTAATAGCAATCTTTCACTGAGGAGCCTTTTCTGCTTTCAACAATCACGCCTGACTGAGCTCCTCTGATGCCATGTAATAGCATCCAAACAGCCATGATATAAGTCATGCATGAGAGCGCCACCACCTCATAATCCATACTCATTTCCTTATATTGGATACAGAATTAACGGGTTATCCAGTCGAGTATCGATTCTGTCCTCAGCATGTTAGAGGCGGAAATTTTGCACGCGAGAACAAAAGAGGGGTTATGTCTCTGAGAGACTATGCTAAAGGAACGCATAAACGCCTGCCTCCCAGTATCCTTTTCCGGCACGGGTACGCTTTTTCCAGCCCAATGATATCAATTCATTAGCTATAAGACGGTTCATAATACCGTGCCCTATCAGCAGCACGGGCCCGGTGTTCTCTCTGGCATGCTCTACCAGCATGCCTGTAGCTTGACGGGCACGCCTTTTTGCCATTGCTAAAGATTCAGCCTTTTGTGACATACCGCAAAGCCACATCAGACGGAAAAAAATAACCCAACTGAAAGGGGATAACTTAACGACAGGGATCAGATATACAGGCAGCTCTGCTTCCCTGAATACGTTATCGATTATCTCAGGCTCTACATTGAGATTGCGTGCAGAAGACATTGCCCTGGGAAGGGGGCTGCTGAAAACCATTAACGCCCTGTGAACCAGCACCCGACTGGCTTCAGGTGGTTGATCACTGCCGATACAAGAAAGATCGTATTGCTGAATCCAACTGGCCATTTCGCGAGTAGCTACTTTTCGGGCGCCAGTAAAACTGGGTTTACCGTGACGCATCAGAATAATTTCCATCACCTGGCTCGTCCTTTTATTAACGTCTAGTCAGAAAGTGCACCTTTATCGTTTGCAGCCATTTTACCGTAGGTGGCGTGGGTAACAACTCTTCTTCGGCATTGGCATTTCTGCTTTTTGCTTATAGATATTCCACTTAACTTCTAGATGGGCCGCTTTTTTTCAGGAACGGACATAGCTACCCTGTGTTAAGAGGGGATGAAAAATTTGATTTGTTTACAGTGGTGAGTGATTAGGATAAGCCAAGGCATAAAATCATCAGTATGGAGGTCGTTTAATGAGTTGCGAGCAGTGCCTGGATCTATGTGTTAAATACGTTATCCGTCAACCTGAACAATTACGGAAGGCAATCCGCATTGCAAAGCATGCTCTCAGCGAAGGGGTTCTGACTGAAATCAAAGCAACTGATGATGGCAACCAATACAGCTTTCGTGAGTGTGCTGAAAAGATGATATGGGGCGATATCGTTGATTATCATTTTATATGTAAGCATTGCGGAACGCAGTTCGTACTGGGAGCTGAAACCTACCATGGCAGTGGTGGCTATTGGTCGCCCGAGAATGAAAAACCATCTGCAATAATTGACTAACTTTTGTTCTTAGCTGCCAATAATCGCTACTGTGAGCGGGTCGTGTTATGAGCGGATATCAAGGTCATTTATTATCTCACCTTCGCGGGGATTGCTCTGAACAATTCGATGGCCCTCCAAATATCGTCCTGTGTATCACCATCCCAATCAGGTATTGTGGCTAACTCCGCGTTGAGTTCTTTTATTCTGATAGGGGCTTCGGCAACTTCATCCCTTTGGCATTTTGATGCAATACGAGATATCGCCGTCGAGGGAAGGTTGGAGTAGGGTGAAAAGGTGGTATGTTCAGCGGCAATTAGTTTTTGTAATTTGCTCATAGGGTCGATGTCCCCGGAACAGTCATTGGGGTAATAAAAGCCATTCTACAGGGTGATTATTCCTGACCCGGGAAGCTGAGAAAATAGTCGAATCTAAAATATCTGCTTCTCGCTCAGCGCTGAACCTCACCAGAACCAACGTCGCTTGGATTCTTGCCATGATCCCTGCCAGAGGTCAAAACGCTTTAGTTGTTCAAGTTTGCGTAGAACCACATCTTCCCCCCCGGATAAGAGACTTCGCTCCGGAATTGAAATACCAAAAAGGCCTTCTGCAACCGGAAAAATCTCACATTCTGACGCCAGTGACCCCAAAACTTTTTCTATTTTTTTACGATCTGCTTTTATAATTAACTGGAGTCCCATCAGCGTTTAAACTCCACAATGGCAACCTGCTCAAGCGCTCTGTTGACCTGAGTCAGGACGGCGTCAGGGATTGATTGCCCTCTGGTGTCATAGACGACCCTACAGGTTCGAATATGCGGTGGAAGTTGGGATTTCCCGTAGGATATCCTGGCAAGATTATAGGCAATACTGAATTGTATCGACTCCGCAGATGCTAGGCTGTGGTTGGCTATAAGGAGAAACTCTCCGCGTTCTTCATTTATAAATTCCGGGGTAAACATCACGCCTCCCTTTTATTGCCTTCGTCAATTTCTATTTCTTGAACACTTATATTGAGGTGTGTGCCCTATGCTAATCGAGAAAAGATACATAAACTAGTGTTGCTGTACGCCAACCGCTATTGGGAGAAAAACGTCAGGCCAATGTAGAGTGCCCTTGGGGATACCTGATTATTCCCCTCCAGAAAGATTCCAGCAATTTAACGTCCGCGCCTTGCTTAGCATGTTCTTTGAGTGGGACAGCGGTCTGCTTCGTGTGTGATCATCCGTCACGAACCTCATTTCTCCGCCTCTATGTCAGAGCAGGCTGACGTCATCTGCCGTAAGAATGCGCTATTTCATTGGGCCCAGTCCCTCAGGGTGAGGACTGAAATCTCGTTTCCATTAACCCTGCACTGTTTGCATTTTGCAAAGACGCTGTCTTTGGAACATTTTGGTCAATGCTTGCGCGCACTCTCGCCTATCGGTGAGGGCAGGAATAAGCAGGCTGATAGCCGTCAGCCCATGGCACACGCTCTTACGCGTGCATTCGTATACCTCATTTTAGGCAGCGTTATTAGCGGGTAGGCTCCGAGGCTGAAACGTGATGCTTTGCCCTTGCTGCGATATTTGAGATGCCAATTGCGTGAACCGTTGGGATTGACGACTAAATACAGACCGTGTGAATCGGAGGCTTTGAAAGGGTTTTTACGTTGCGGATTTTTGAGTCGTTAAGGGGCATATGCGGATCACTCTTTTATCGAACCGGAAAGACCCCACATCTGACCACCACATTCACCCGATGCGGAGGGGAAAACACCCACGAGTCGGGAAAGGATTCTTGTATTATTTTTTTGAATCCAAAAGCAAAAAGCAGATGCCCGAAGACATCTGCTTTTTAGAATTTGGCTCCTCTGACTGGACTCGAACCAGTGACATACGGATTAACAGTCCGCCGTTCTACCGACTGAACTACAGAGGAATTGTGTAAGCGGGGCGAATATTATCGGTCGGCTGGCAGGCTGTCAACGGTAAATTCGCCCGTATTGTCTGTTTGCTTAGGCTGTGTACAATTAAGGCCGATTATTCATCAATAGAGCACGGGGGCCCGCTGGTTAGCTTGTTGCCAGGATTTTAATCGCGCCAGTGGGTCTTGCTGGTAGAAGCGACTAAAACAGCCATAAAGCGTAGGAAAACGTTCGAAAAGAAGCTCTGGTGCGCTAAAGAAATATTCAGAGAGCACCGCGAAGCACTCGGTCGGATCTTGGGCTGCGTAAGGATCCATGCTGGCGGCATCGACTCCGACTTGATCGATTTCATCTTGCAGTGCTTCCATTGCGGCATGTAACTGTGTTTCCCACTCCACCACATCACGTAAAGGAATCGGTGGAACACCGGTGGCTTCACCGCCGTTACGGATATCCAACTTGTGCGTGACCTCATGAATAACCAGATTGAACCCTGATAAATCAAAACTGTCTTGCACTTCTTGCCAGTTCAATATGATGGGGCCCTGATCCCAACTTTGACCGGATTGCACCACTGGCCCGGCGTGTACCAGACCGATATCATCCTGCCATTCATCATTAACAATAAAAGGGCCGGGATAGATTAACACCTCATGGAAACCGTTTAGCCATTCAATGCCGAGCTTGAGAACGGGCAAGCAAAACAGCAGTGCGATTCGCTGCTCCATAACGGAGGTCAGCGCCAGTCCCTGTAAAGGAATGATACGTTTTTGATGTAAAAAATCACTGGCAAGCAGGATAAGTCGTTGTTGTTCGCTATCGCTTAACGGTGCCAACAGCGGAATGGCAAGAGCATCTTGCCACTGAATGGGGGTGCTTTCCGGTGCGTGCTGTGTTTTCCATGGCCATTTCATCGTCGTGTTGCTCGCTAAGTCGTCACTTGAATACAAAGGCAAGGATATCTGCTGTCAAAATGCCGCAAAACAGGGCATGATAGCAACCACTTAAACGGAGAGGTGCCAGAGCGGCTGAATGGAGCGGTCTCGAAAACCGGAGTAGGGGCAACTCTACCGAGGGTTCAAATCCCTCCCTCCCCGCCAATTAATCCATAAAATCAATTGGTTACGATTTTTTTTTGATTTTTTACTGCATTAAACATCCCGTTAAAATCACCTTCTGTCCCTAACCCTCACATTTCTATCATGTTGTAATTTTCTGAGCAGCCCTCCTGGCTCACACTCTTGAAATAAATTATTTTTAGCGTTCGCAAAGCGCGCAGCAAAGTTGATGGTTTGTCAGAGAAAAAGGTATGTCAGTGACGTCATGAAGTTAGTAAAGCCGTGGTTTAAGCGGAGTAACTATGATGTGCCACAGGAGATAGCAGGTAATGACCTGAAGAGGGAGGTGAGTGCTCGACTAGCGTGAGCTGCATATTGCCAGCTTTAGCGCTTCGTAATCATTGTCTTTGCCTGCCAGTACGTCTGCATCAGCTGTTGCTACAAAATGATTGGTTTCCCTCTTCATTAGGCTACGTGTTTTGCTTTTCGGATAAAACCGAAATGAAGTTAAGTAGATGACTTAACAACTCTTTCGTTTTAATAAAAAATTTGATGGTTTTTATGACATGTTTAATTTTTAGGTTAAAAGAAAGTAATGCCAATATTCCCAGCTGAACGATAGGTTTGATTATTAGATATTATTGTATAATAACGTGTTAACCCTGTGTTATGATCACGGATCATACGTCTGGCAAATTGCATGCTGTTTGTTTTGTAATCTTCATTGAAGTTTTCATCCCACAAGCCTATGATTTTTCCTGATTTATATTCAGTTATTTCTTTCAATCTAATTGATTTTCCCCGTCCTGCATTTTCAATGCAGAATCTTAAAAAATCCCCTTCATTTAGTTCGGTTACATTAGAAATAACAATGATGTCAATGAGTTGTGTTTTATCAAAGTTTTTGCTTTTCGAATACGGAAAAACCGCTGTTTCGCCAGAGCGTAAAATTGGCGATCTGGTCTTGTGTATATCATCGACAATCGACATGGCACTGATACATAAACAAGAATCCAAATAGTTCCGTATGGTAAGTGTAAGCGTTATAGGATCTATTTTATTTATCTGCGTTCTAATTGAACTAAAAGCAGCAAATCCAGCTGTTAACAATATCGCTCCAGCTGACATTAGTGTAAAAATATCTGGGCCGCCACTAATTTTTGATACGTCTTCTTGTTTGGTTTTAATTGAAAGCCAAAAATCGAGTGCTGCCAATTTTGCCCATTGATAACCGACTCCAGACTTTTCTCCGATGTCGACAATTTTTCGTGAGATATAGGGACCAATAACATCATCAGCAATTAAATATAACGGGGTGAAAACAATATCGGCACGTACAGTCTCTCCCTTTTTTCTAGTTACCTTAATTTTATTAAAACAAACGCCAAATGATGGCGATGTACTTGATTTATATCCTTGAAATGCTCCGTATGTGAAGCCAGTAGTATCAATGTAATTACTATCGTTGATTAACACGCCTTGCTCATTAACCCACAAATAATAAAATATTAAAAAATCATCTTTAACTTTAATGTATATACTTATAATGGGGATATCAAAGGAGTCAAGTTCTTTATAAAAATCAGGTGCTGAAGTATCAACTTATTTTATTGGATCTAATCTTCTCTTGTCGGTTGTGATAGCGACAAAATCCAACTTTATTAACATGTCTTGATCAAGACTGTTGCACTCTATTATCAAGTTACCTTGTGAATTTCTTACTAATGGACTTAATGACTGCCTATAATAAAAACCTGTCGGCATATTTATACAAACAGGAACTAATATTATATCAGCATCATTGGTTATATTTAAATCTAGACACACTTTGTCAGGTGGTGCATCAGTTGAAGAGTATGTAACACCAAAGGCTATAGCAGCAGCTGTTAAATTAACGACATCTTCTATTAACTTTAGCTGTACAGGTCCTATCGTGTCTTTATTTAACTCTACCCGTTTTTGATTCTCATAACCAATTAACATTTCAACGGCTGCCTCTTCATTATTGAGAGTATAAACTTCCCCGCCTTTTAGCTTATCTTTCATGATGTTATCACCTAATGTTTATTTTTAATATTATCTTAAGCTACACTATTAACATAGTCTATGATGGGTTTAATCTCGTCTGCTTTTCGTTTGTATTGTGTTTATTTCTTTTTTAAAATAATGGTCTGTTTGGGTTAGCGTTGTTGTCAGGCAATTTTTTTAGTACGTTGATATTCTAAATTTATCTGCTGTTTGGCACAGTCTTGTGATATGAACCATCTCTGTATCACATTGAGGATCTTCGCGGACATCCCTATTCTTGTCATGTGTGAGTGAAAACTAAAATAATAAATCCTGATAACCTAAAATGCCTGGCTCATTAGGCTGAGGTGCTTATAGCAATATTTTTTTAAAACAAGATCATGTGTTTAAATATGAAAAAATGATAAGAACAAGTGCCTCGTTGGTGGCGCTTTCGCTCATCGTTTTCATCACATCATAACAACCCGTAAGAATAAAACCGCCATTACCGTTAACGTCATTGGTCAGGTCTTTTAGTTCTTCCAAAACTTCCAGTGCCTGATGGCATAAGGGAACATAATGGTTTATAAGCGTTTTGGTACTATGGACTGAATGCATGACTGTGAGATTGCTTCGCGCTGTTCAGGGATAACCCATAAGGCACTTTTGAAATCTATCTCTGACCAACGGGAAAAAACAGAGTTGCTCTGGATCGATTGAATATCAGTAGATCGCATTTTATTGCCGGTAGGGTAAGCGTGCTACGGACTTTATAGTCTTCGATGCGCTCTGGTCGGAAGGTATCTCTTAACGTGCGATAGTTAATCAGTGTTTTCTGTGAAAGGTGAGCCACTTTTTCTCCGAATCGGTCAGATAGAAGAGAAATTTTCCGGACAGAATAACATATGATAATAAGTATTATGCTATTGCAATGACAATTTTCAGACAAACTATCTTATTTATACTGTTGAGGGGAAGTAACCCGATGCCTGTGACCATTTTATACCATTTTGTTTTTGTCAAGACTTGGTTTTTCATCATTTAACAAAGTCTCTATAATAACAAAAATAAGGTTTTTAGCTGATTTTATAGGGGTTATTTATATTAAATAATGAGTGAAATAGAAATAACTGAATTATTTTTTCAACTATGGGTGGGTATATAACTGTTTAAGTTTAGTGGTTATTAAAAGTAGACTTGGATGAATCTACTGGTAAATATCGAAATTCATCGATATGTCTTCTGTTTAGACTTTTTTTCTAACTATCAAACAGTGGGTGTTGTTGGTTTATACTTAAATTATTAACGTTAATAAGGAGTGTTCAATAAATATTAGTTTTAATTTTAATGCATGACTTGAAAAATAGATATATGCATAATTGCTAGAAGTGCTATGACGCTATTAGTTATTTGTAATTAAATGGAGATTGTTGTTTATGTCAGTAAATTTAAGTGGTGTCGGTTATAATCATCATTCAAATGTATTGTTTGATGAGATGACTAATGTAAGGAATAAAAAAAATGAAACTGTTTTCGAGAAAAAAAGACATTCAAGTGTCGAAAATGAAGTTGGGAAATACATCCCGTCAATATATTCAAATTCTCTTCAAAGTAAAATGAAGTTTACCGTATTAGAAAAAAAATTAATGGAAGATCTTCATGATGAAAAAGAATTATTCTTAAAAACAAGTTATCAACACTCTAAACAAACATTAACAGCCTCAATTAAAATTATTAATAAATTAATGCTCGAGCCAGAGATAAACAAACGTGATCTTGGTTTGTTGTCAAAATATATTGAAAGTTTTTATCATAGAGTTGATACATCAGGTCCATATTGGAAAAGCGACAACATTATTGTGTCTAGAACATTAAGCAAAATAGGAGACTATCTTGCTAAAACATATAATAATTTTCATGGCATATCAAATGAACCTGATAAAGCGTTATCAGGTTTAACAAGTTCTTGGGTAGGCGCGATGATAGAGATGACCAAGAATAATTCAAAAGGGGATAATCCTACTATAAATTATAAAAGTCTCAATGCAATATTGGAATATCATGTTTTAAACCAAGAGAAATTATTGGATAATTATGAATTCTCAGTTAACACTGGGAAGTTACTAAATTTAATTTATCATATAAGGCCTGGTTCACTAGATAGCCAGATATTATCTAAGAGTAAGGGTGCGATAGAGAAAAATTTATTTAAGCTTGTCAGTCAATCTTTAAATATAGTCAATTCCAAAAAAAATAATTTCCCTCTTTATCATATTCGCTGTGCCTTGGATGTACTGTCATCCATCATCAATTCTGAGAAGAGAAACAACCCTAAAGTTAGTTTTGAAACACAAAAAAACATTGATTTTAATTTAGGTGAAATATTGAAAAAATATAACTCCTTGCCCGCCAAAAGTGATTTGCGTGAGGAAATTAATGTTGTTTTGACTAAATATTTAGAAGATACTGGGAGACATTCTGAAAAAAACAACTCGTCCGTGTTTTCTGGTTTTTTGAAACCTATTTTAGAAAAAGAATTTATCCCGCATGATTTCAAACTTAATAGCGGATACAGAATACAATCTTCTTATCATTTTAATAATGAAGAGAAAAACAAACTAAATGTTATAGCAACTAAAGTTCTAAAGAATTTTCACGAATCATTCGGGGAAAAACGCGTAAGAGATGATAATTCAAAACCATTGGAAATTATAGTGATGAAGAATAAAGATCACTATCATCGATATGGTAACTATCCTTTCCGTATAGACACAAATAATGGCGGTGTTTATATTGAAGGGGATTCTAAAAACCCTAATAATCAGCCACGTATTTTTGTTTATATGAAAGACAACAATATCCATAATTTTGGACATGAAATTGTTCATTATCTTGATGGTAAATATAACAAGTATGGTGATGCTAATATGTATCCCTCAGAGGAGGTTACATGGTGGAGCGAAGGTTTGGCAGAGTATCTATCGCATGGGAAAAAAAATGAATATGCAGAAAGTGTTTTAATGAATTGTCCACCAGAAAACAGACCTAGCTTAATTCAAGCAATTGATATAGATGGTTTTTCTGCTAATGGACATAGCGAGAGATTATACGCCTGGCCATATTTCGTGCAAAAATTCCTCGACAGTTCACCACAAATGCGTTCTGTTCGCGGTGAATTAGTTCGCTCCCTAAGACAAGAAATTGGATCCAGCGGTGATAAACCTTCTTATTCTAGAGTTTTAAAAAACTTTGGCCAAAAATACAACGAGGAGTTTTATTATTGGCTAAATCAACAGTCTAACCATTCAACCAGTATAAATAGATACTCTACTCGCAGATGATTTAATTCAATGATTAAATAAAATGTGAAATTAATGATGTTTTAGGTTGTGTCTCTCTGTCGCGTAATTACGCGTTAATAAGACTGACACAACCTAGTTGCTATACATCAACGTGATTTTATGAACAACAGTGTTTCTGCTCTTTTTGATTTCAAAGACTTCATTGCAGTATTCAGAAAATATCTTTCACTTATAGGTATTAGTCATTGATTTTCTGCAAAAAATCAATCAGCAAGTATATCGTCAAGTATAAAAGCACCAAAATGATCAGTGAAAATAACCAATTTAGTAGGATCTGAGTCATGAATAAATGAAGCATTGGATAGCCACTATAACCACAATGATCGTGGGTGATTGTGAAGTGAGTCAGTATAAGAACTCCGAGATTGCGCTGGCTTACGGGCTTTCATGAGCCGTGTTCGGTGAACATTGTTTGAACGCCTATTCCTAAAGTTTGCGTGATAAGTGGTGATTCAGAAAACTCTGCAACATAATTAATTATCTCAGTTTGTTATTTTTTTTCGTGAATGCAAAGCGAAAGGTAATAGTGTCATATTCATGTGGTCAGGCCGAATAATGTATAATTAAATTGGTGTCGACAATGGAAATAATTAATACGCAGCCTAAGGTATTACGTTTAAAGGCGTTTGTCTGGTTACAACTGGCTTTTCATGCCTGTTTCCTTTTGTCGGCCACCCTAACACCATCAATTGTCACGGCTAACGATGAGTTGCGCTTTTTGCAAAGGCCTGCAAGCCAAAGTGGTTTGCAAACTCAGGATTACGTGCTGTCACCCGGTGAAACGACAGCCTCAGTGGCGAAGAAATTCAATATAAGCCTGGATGAATTGCGCAAACTTAACCAGTTTCGTACGTATGCGCGCGATTTTGAACAGTTACAACCTGGTGAGAAACTAGAGGTTCCATTAGCGCCACTGCCGCCAGTGCAATGGCACGAGTCCGGGCAAAGGGCAACGCCTGCCCCACTCAAGCAAGATGATACACAAGTCAAGAAAATAGCGGGTCTCGCATCCCAGACGGGGTCGCAGTTATCTCACAATAAAAGCAGCGATGCGGCCTCTTCACTGGCCCGAGGAATGGTCACTAACGAAGCAAATGCGCACATCCAACAGTGGCTCAGTCAGTTTGGTACTGCTCGAGTGCAACTCAATGCCGATGAAAATCTGAACCTCAAGAATTCTCAGGTTGACGTGTTAGTTCCTTTATACGAGGAACCTGACAAATTGGTTTTTACGCAAGGTAGCCTGCACCGTACCGACGATCGCACTCAGTCAAACGTGGGTCTCGGCCTACGCTGGTTCAATGATGATTGGATGCTGGGTGGCAATACCTTTCTTGATTACGACTTATCACGAGACCACGCGCGTATGGGCGTCGGAATTGAATATTGGCGTGATTTTATGAAATTGGGTGCTAACAGCTATCATCGCCTGACAGGCTGGAAAGACTCCCCCGACTTTGCTGATTTTCAGGAGCGTCCTGCGAGTGGTTGGGATGTCCGAGCACAAGGATGGCTACCTGCATTGCCGCAATGGGGAGGTGCACTGACCTTTGAGCAATATTATGGCAATGACGTTGCGCTGTTTGGTAAGAACAATCGTCAGCGCGATCCATACGCTTTTACCGCTGGAGTGAACTACACGCCATTTCCTCTCGCTACGTTCAATGCAGAACAACGCAGAGGCAAGGCGGGAGAAAGTGATGCGAGTTTAGGCGTACAACTGAATTACCGTTTAGGCGTGCCCTGGCGCCAGCAAATCGATCCAGATGCAGTAGGCGCGATGCGTCAGTTGGCTGGCAGTCGTTATGATCTGGTCGATCGCAATAACAATATCATCCTGGAATATCGCAAGAACGATGTTATTTCTCTGCAAACGGCCAATTTGGTTACTGGTTTTGCCAGGGAGAAAAAATCACTGCATGTCACGGTGGAGAGTAAATACGGATTAGCCCGCATTGACTGGTCTACGCCGAAGCTAATGGCTGCTGGTGGGCTCATTGTGCCTGAAAGTAATGATGATTACAGCGTAATACTGCCTCATTATCAATCCCCTCAGGGGGGTAACAGCTATATCATTACTGGCGTAGCAGTGGACAAGCGCGGCAATCAATCCTCGCGGACCAATACCCAGATTTTGGTCACTCAGGCAGCTATTTACGCAGAGAGCAGCACATTAACGCCAAAAAATATCAGCCTTCCCGCCGATGGCACCGCGCAACAACAGTTGGTACTCAACATCAACGATCGCGAGGGGACTCCGGTTGATATCTCAGACAGCGAAATCAGCGTGGAGCGGGTAGGAATCAATCGTGCAAGCAGCGACACCCTCTTAACGCCCTTCATTCGTCAAACAGCCGGTGAGTACATTGCTACCCTGACTGCTGGGACATACCCAGAGGCGTTTACCATCACGCCATCAGCGCGTGGCACCCGTTTTGCCTCCGCCAACGTGTCAGTGGTAGCGAATAGCCTCACCGCGCGTATCGAAGCGATGAACGTGGTAGACGACCGTGCCCTTGCCGATGGAAATGCACAGAATAGCGTTCATCTGATTGTTTCTGATGCGCAGGGGAACCGCGTACAAAACGTGCGCGTCAGCCTGCAAGCGACAAACCAAGCGATTGTTGCCGAGAGTGTGTTGACGGACAGTAATGGAGAGGCAACGGTGTTGGTCACCAGCATTCGGGCTGGCAGCAGTTCGCTTACTGCAACGGTGGGCGACAGTAATCGACGGGCTGACATTCATTTTGTGTCTGATAGCAGCACGGCTCATATCGCGGATGCCGATCTGTCAGTTCTGCCCGAAATCAGCATAGCGGATGGCAAAACGCTGAAAACCATTCGCGCTCAAGTGAATGATGTACAAGGAAATCCAGTGGCAAATATTGCCGTAGGGTTTAGCGCTGATAACGGTGCGGTTGTGGCGGCATCATCAGTGAACACCGATGCTCAGGGTCGCGTTGAGACGACGCTTCTTAGCACGGTAGCGGGCATATCTCGGGTAACCGCGGAAGTCAATCGACAGCAGACGACGAAAGAGACCGTCTTTATCGGGAACAATGCCTCAGCGCAGGTCGTCGCTGTCACACCCGCATCAGGTCCTTATATTGCGGATGGCCGCACCCCGGTGATCTTCAGTGCCAACGTTGAGGACAGCAATGGGAACGTGTTGTCCAACGTGGTGGTGGATTGGCATTCAGACCGGGATAGCAACCAGGTACGTTTCAGTCAGCGCCAAAGCAGCACAAATGCGGATGGGATTGCACAAACCAGCATTACCAGCACCCAGGCGTTTGCCGTCGCGGTGACGGCTTCCAGCAATGCGTCGACACACACGGCGTCCCCGATTACGTTCGATGGGGATCTCAACAATGGCACGATCGCGCTTTTGACGAGCGATCGGCCAACGCTGGTTGCTGGGACAACCGATCGCGCTACGGTCACTGTCAGGGTTGAAGATACGCAAGGCAATCCATTAGAGCGAGTCAGCGTCAATTTTGATGCTGACAATCAAGCCACTATTACGCCAACGCAAGGGCAAACCGATGAGCAAGGACACGTCTTTGCAACCTTAACGACGCTCAAGGCGGGCGCGATCCAAGTTCGAGCGACGTTGGATAATGGGCAGACGCAAAGGTTGCCACTTAATGCGCTGGCTGATACGCATAGTGCAACCGTGTCGTTACGTGCGGCATCCCCCACGGCCATTGCTGGCGGAAGTGGGGTGATGTTAACGGCAACGGCAGTTGATGGGCATAACAACCCGGTACCCGAGACCAGTATTGCCTGGCGTAGCAGCAATAATCAGCTTAACGCAACGGTGGCACAGACGGATGGGGTGGGAAATGCGTCGGTCATGTTGTCAGGCACTCAAGCTGGCACGACCGAGGTGACTGCATTGCTGTTTAACGGTAACAGCGACAATACGCAGGTGCAGTTCGCATCAGGGGGGGCTGTGGCTGAACTCAGTGGGTTAACGGTTCATCCGCAGTCGATAACGGCTGATGGCACAAGTGCTGCCACTGCGCAACTCACACTGAGAGACACCTGGGATAACCCGGTACTGGGTCAGACAGTGCGCTGGGCCTCGGATGAACCCAGTATTACATTTAGTGCAACCGAGTTGGGGGGCGGCGTATATCAGGCGCTGGTTACTGGCAGGCAGGAAGGCAGCTGGACGCTGAATGCAACCAGTAACGACGTCGTCAAGCAGGCTAAGTTGGGGCTATTGGCTAACCAAAGTACTGCGCTGCTGGCCTCAGTGACAGTGATCGGTTCGACCACCGCTAAAGCGGACGGTATTGAGACCATCAGGTTGCGGGCGCAGGTGCAAGATCAAAATGGCAATACGGCACTGGAAGGTGTTGCGGTGGGCTGGCAAAGTTCGCTTGGAACGTTGGCCTCTCCACTTAGCCATACTAATCAGGAGGGGGGAGCGGAAATCACATTGACTAGCACCCAGGCTGGGCAGAGTACCGTCTCCGCGGTGTTAGGCGGAGCGCAGCCGGTTACGGCTGATAGTCTGGTGACTTTCAGTGCGGGTGCGGTTGCGGCAGACAGGTCGCTGCTTATGGTCACCCCTGGCACCATCGTGGCCGCACTGGAGCAGGCTACCGTGCGGATTGTGGTGCGGGATACTGAAGGTAATCTGCTGGGGAATCTCAGCGATCGGATCACGCTGACCTACACGCCCGAACTGTTGATGTCTACCGGGATGTTCACTGAAGTCGCCAACGGTGTGTATATCGCTATGGTCACCGGCAATCGCGCTGGCATGACAACGGTATCGGCAGTCGTTGACGGTGTCACTCTCAATCAACAAGGTAGTCTCACCGTGAAGGCGGATAACAGTACCGCTGCTATACAGGGTGAAATAGTCGTCACTCCGACATCAGCAGTGGTGGGAGAGCGGGTGACTTACACGGCTACCTTAGTGGATGGTCACGGAAATGCACTTGGCGCCGGAATACCGGTTACCTGGAGCGCCAATGAAGGTAGCGCGTTGGACGCGCCGATGACACACACTGACGATAACGGCAGTGCCTCGGTAACGCTTACACGCCTGCTGGTTGGCACGGCGCAGGTAAGCGCCATCCTGCCGTCAGGGGCAACTGCGGCCCCGGATGTGATGTTTAGCGCAGCGGCAGCGGATGAACCCGGTTCTCAATTAAAGCTTGAACCTGCGACCATCATTGCGGGCCAGACAACGGCTACGCTGTGTCTGTTACTGCGAGACAAACACGGTAATGCATTAGCGGGACAGTCAGTCAGCGGAGTCAGCGATAACAATGCGGTAAGCCTGGGGGCGAGTCATGAAGTGTCTGATGGAGATTACCGCATCACGGTGTCTGGCGAGCGTGCGGGTGACGCATTACTGTCCATAATGGTCAACGGTTCGGCATTTAGCGAAAGCAGAATGTTGTCCGTAACGGGTGACACCAGCAGTTGGCGCCTTTCTGAGGTTACAGCGAACACCACCCGTTTTACCGCCGGAGATGCACAGGGCGTGACCTACAGCGCGCGAGTAACGGATGCGCATGGCAATGTGCTGGCTGGGGTGGTTGTCTCATGGCACTTGAGCGGGCAGGCAAATGGCTTTGCGCCAACGTCTCGCACCAATGAGAACGGATTAGCCACCACGCAGGTGCAGAGCCAGACGGCAGGTGTATTGCGTATGACGGTACATCTGGATGAGGAGAACAGCCTGCAAGCCGAGCCGGTGACAGTGATCGCCGGAGCCATAGATGACACTCGGTCAACGTTCAGTAGTGACAGAGCCCTGCTGGGCTCTGACGGTATCGACGCTGCCAACCTGACCGTCATTCTCGCAGATCAATACAATAATCCCATTTCTGGTAAGGTCGTGACGATCAGTGGCGCGGAGGCGTTGAGCGGCTTCACGATCGGTGCGGTAACCGATAATGGCAATGGTAGCTACCAGTCGCAAGCAACCTCAATGGCTAAAGGGCAGGTAACGCTAACGGCCGAGGCAGACGGTATCTCAATCGGTGCTGGTATCACTATTGTCGTTGGTGCTGTGACGCCTGAACTGCGTTTTGCAAATGCGAATCAGCAGGTGGTCTTTACGCGGAATTTCACCGCATCTCAACCTGTTGAGGGACTGCCAGATGGCATGCCGCAACAGTGGTCTAGCACCGATGAAGGGGTTGCAGTCGTTGATGGCTCAACGGGGATTGTTACTCTGCTGAAATCAGGGGAAACGACAATTTCAGTCTATATGCCGGGCAATGCGCAATACAACCCCGCGCTGGGAAGCTACCGGCTGAGCGTGGCAAAAGCCGATCCGCAGATCAGCGCTGGCGACGGCGCTCCGATCAATGCGACCTGGTCTGACGGTAAAACCCATTCCGTTGTTGCACGATTTGATAATCCGGATGCAGAGGCCATGTTGATAGCACAATATGGCAGTAATGATACGGGGGTGGTGACCGTTAACAGCGAGGGGATCCTTACTGCCGTGCGTCCTGGCAATACTCTGATAACGGTGAGGACGCAGGAAACGGAACAGTTCAGACCCAGTGAAGTTTCAGTCGTCTATATCCTGGATAAGGGAACGTTGAGTATCCATTTTGCAACAGCAGAAGTGAGCACGACGGATGAAGAGGACTTTACGCTTCAGACTCCGGAGCAAGCGGTGCCTTCGGACGCTGATACCCTCTGGCAATCCAGCAACAGTGCTGTAATAAATCTATCTGAGGCGGGCGTTGTTCAGGGCGCTGTGAGTAAAGGCCAAACCCGTCTTACCCTCAGTGTACTGGCAAACGATTTTTATCATGCCAGTACGGGTTACCACGATGTCTTGGTATTCTCCCGCCCCTTACTGAGTGTCGGCACGGTATCCTACATTTCCCGCGGGAGCAGTAATACTAGTGGTGCCTGGCGCCCGTTGTTTACTGATGACAGCATGTCAGTCCCCTGGAGTGTGGATAACGCCAATGAGTTTAGTGCAACCCGGAGTGTCAACATTTATCTAAAAGATGCCATTGGGGCGGTATTGGCACAACAAACCACAACGTCGCTTAATGGTCCTCAACTCATGACAATTTCACCAACGCCGAATTTCTGGGGTAAAGTGGCGACGCTCACTGTGGTGGCTGAGGGGACGGGAGCCTTGAAGACGGAGTTCACCAAGACGGTGACGATTGCCTCTGCTGGCATTGCCGATGTTAAAAATTTTGTGATAGGGCTGGCCCGAGTCGGCACAGTCAAGACTTCCACCAATGAGTCTACGAGTTACTGCAGAGCAACCTGGCTTGCTGCAAATACTGAGTGGCGTGGTGGGGGGGGAGATTATCTTTTATGGCGGGGATTTTAGCGGTAAAACGCTATTATCCCCGATGACTCTGGTGATTATTACTGGCATTGATGGCTATAACGAAAATCAGGAAACAGCCAGATTAACCAGTTCGTCTCTCAATTATGTCCGTAATCAGGTGCTATTAGAACATGGACCTACACTCAGAGAAAATTGCTGGACTGACCATCAAGCCGCCTTTACGGCGTCTTATCAGATTCATTTCGGCGGGATAAGTCAGAGTTTTAATCTCATTAGCAGTGCATGGCTGGGGGGCGATAGCCTTGCCAATGCGCATAAGAGCGTCATTTTCGATAACACTAATAACCCGTAGTCATAAATGCGCACCAATAAAGTGGTTATTTTTATCACGACTCGAGTGTCGGAAAGCATGATTATTGTCAGTGTATTTACTTTGTACTAGGCTCAAAAGGAACGGGTGACGCGTTCCTTTTGACGTATAGCGGAGGTAACCATGGGATTCTGGCGTATTGTGTTAACCATTCTTCTTCCGCCGTTGGGTGTGTTATTAGGGAAAGGGGTAGGGCTGGCGTTTTTGCTTAATATCATACTGACATTGCTGGGCTATATTCCGGGTTTGATTCACGCATTCTGGGTGCAGACCCGACCTGAAACGCGTTGATCGCCTGCATCGCGGGTATTCACCAACACCACGGCGTGCCGTGGTGTTTCATTAAAGAGCATTTGCTGCTTTTAGCATCGCTGTGATGCCGATCGTTGACGTATCTGGCCTTTTTGTGCTGATCACATGCGATTGTCATGATATCCCTCATTACTGGCATAGCGGAGAATGGTATCGTTACGCCTTCACTGCTGCTGCATTTAGCCCTGCTCAAGTCTGATGCGGTGCGGTCTGTTTTTGGGGATAAGAGATGGTTGATGTTCTGATAAAAGCATTTTCATTTATTCTGGTTATTATCATTGGCTATCAATTAAAACGGCGTGGGGTGTTACAGCCGGAAACGGGAACGGCGCTGTCCAAGCTGATGATGAATTTTACGTTGCCAGCCGCCGTTATCACGGGGTTTGCCAGTTTTCAGGTCGATCACTCGCTGTTGATTTTGGTGGCGTTTGGGCTTGGCTGTAATCTGCTTTTGTTAGGGGTTGGCTATATAATTGGCCGCCGTCGCCCGGAAGGGCTGAAAGCGTATTACATGATCAACTCGCCCGGTTATAACATTGGCTGTTTTACATTGCCCTATGTGCAGAGTTTTCTCGGGCCGGTTGGCATTGTGGCCACCTGCCTGTTTGACGCCGGAAACTCGGTCATCTGCACCGGGGGAAGCTTTGCCGCGGCGTCTGCCGCAACCGGCAGAAGTTCCGGTTGGCTCAACATTATCAAACGCTTGTTTTCATCCGTGCCGTTTGATGTCTATGTGTTCCTGATGATTGCCGCGTTGATGGGATGGCATTTGCCGCCGCAGATAACCCTGGTGGTTTCCACGCTGGGCAATGCGAACCCCTTTGTCGCCATGCTGATTATTGGTATGCTGCTTGAAATCAATATCGAACGCTCGCAGTTAAAACACGTGTTGACCATTTTGTTGCTGCGCTACGGTTCCGCGGCGGCGTTTGCCTGTTTGTTCTATTTCTTCACGCCCCTGCCGTTGGAGATCCGTCAGGTGTTGGCGGTGGTGGTGTTTGCGCCGCTTTCTTCGTTGTCACCGATATTTACGTCGCGCTTTAGCGGCAATTTATCTGTGGTCGCCAGCTTTGCCAACTCGGCATCGATCATGATAAGCATTGTTATCATGACCGTGCTGCTGACCAGTATGCAGCTTTAAAGCGTTGGGGTGCGGCGATGGCGCTCTGCGTTGTTGTCCGCACTTTCTACCCGATTGCGGCCAAGTTGTTTGGCGCGATACAGTGCAATATCGGCGCGATTGATAAAGGTGTCCAGATTCTCATTTTCGCGATACTGGGTGACGCCCACGCTGATGGTGATGTGGATTTTTTCTTTTTGGTATGACACTTCGGCGATTTCCACTGCCCGGCGCAGAATATCCGCCCGTTGCAGCGCATTCTCCAGCGTACAGTCATCCAGCAACACCACAAACTCCTCGCCGCCCCAACGACAGGCCTGATCGGAACTGCGGATCGCTTGAAGTAGAAGTTGTGCAATATTTTGCAGCACCAAATCACCCACGCCGTGGCCATAGGCGTCATTAACCCGTTTAAAATGGTCGATATCCAGGATCAGGATTGACATGGGGTTACGATGAGTAAATCGCATGGCACGCAGACGTTTGAAAAAATAATCAAATGCCTGTCGATTCATCACGCCAGTCAGTTTATCCGTGGTAGCCATGCGTTCGAGGCGACGCTGGTAGCCGCCGATGGTCAACCACAGCAAAAACAGAAACAGCAGACTTGCCGCCAGGCTGACACCCAGATTTTTCATCAACGTAATCCACAGTCGATGCTCACTGGGGTGGCTACGTTGTTCGATCATCAAATACCAGTCAAATTCGGGAATCAGGCGCGTATTGAGAAATACCGGACCGTCGTCGTCATATTGATAGCTGCCGCCTGGATTGGTCAAAATGGCAGTGGCAAGAGGGGATAATTCCGGCTGCTGGTGGATGTTTAGCGCATGGCGAAAATCATCACCGTGTAGCACCACCTGGCCGCTCTTGTCGGTAAAATAGATGGTTCGACGATAACGCTCCTGATATTTTTCAATCAGATGTTTAACCTTTTCAACCGAAATCCCGACGCCAGCAATACCGATAAAATTACCGTTGTAGTCTTTGACCTTGTGATTGATAAATATATCGAGGCGGTCGCGTTTTTCCGGATCGTGCCCCACGTCAATCAGATAAGGATGCTCATCCGAAAGTTCGCGCGCCTGAAAATACCACTGATCTTCTTGAACGCTCTCAGACATGGTTTTTAAAATCCGCTGCGGATCGTAATAACGTTTGGTTTTGTCAGAAATAAAAAAGGAAAAAATGGTATCGAAGCGATTATCGATTTCACGCAGATAGCGGATCATGGCTTGCGGGTCGGATTCATTCTCCAACACCCAGTCGCGCACGAAGGTATCGTGCGCCATCAGCGAGGAGATAAAAATAGGGCGTAGCAGGTCCTGCTGAATTTCTGAATAGACATTGTCACTGGTGAGCGGCAGGGTATTTTCTTTGATCTCCGCTTCTAGGGATTGTTGAGCCACTTTAAAGCTGGTCCAACTGATGATCAGAAATGCGGTCAGTAGCATGACAGTGAACAACATGGCTGCTCGTGTTTTATTTAACCATACAGCGCTTGTCATTAGATCTACACGCAAAGCTGTACCCTCATAGTGTTCTGTGCGGGAGTGAAGGACGCCGCTGATTATGCATCAAGATGATAGATGCAGCTAACTGAAGTTAAGCAGTCGCCTGACAAAACGGCAAACAGGCGTGTCATTTCTCTTGCGCGTCCTCCAATGTTGCTCAAGCGAAAGTCGAAAGCCCATTCAATGTCATGTTTTGTAGACTAATGTCACCTTAGGCAAGAGGGGTTGAGTGAGCGATTTATCCTGTGGTTAAATCGAGGGTTATTTAGGCACGCCATACGGGAAAAACAAATATGCCGCCGATGCTGACAAGCCAACAGCAACCCGCCACGGCCTTGTTGTTGATTAATGAAAAATCAAGGAAGGGCGACTGCGCACGCAAAGAAGCGTTGGCTCAGCTGACGGCGCAGGGACTGCGAGTGATCGTTCCCAGCGCAGACCTAACGATGACCTACAGCGAATTGATCGAGCACTATGCCGATCGCGTCGATAGTGTCATCGTTGGGGGCGGCGACGGCAGCCTGAACGCGGCCGCTTCGGGCTTGGTGGCTACAGGGTTGCCGCTGGGCGTGCTACCGCTGGGAACGGCCAATGATTTTGCTCGCACGCTGGATATCCCCTTCGACCTGAACCGCGCCATTGCGGTGATCGTTGCTGGTCATCGTCGGCCTGTCGATTTAGGCAAGGTGAACGGTCATCTGTTCTTTAACGTATCCAGTATTGGTTTTTCTGCTGCTTTGGCGCGTGAGCTGACGGCTGAATCCAAAAAGCGCTGGGGAACGCTCGGCTATGCGCTGGCTGCCTGTAAGCTGTTGCGACAAAGTCGGCCATTTCGTGCGGAAATTGTTCATGAAGGCACGGCCGAGCGTGTCAGAACGGTGCAAATCTCGGTGGGTAACGGGCGTTTTTATGGCGGTGGTATGACAGTAGAAGAGCGCGCTGCGCCGGATGACGGGCTGCTTGATTTCTATAGCCTTGAAGTGACCCACTGGTGGCAGATGATTGCGCTGCTCCCGTTTTTACGTCGTGGCACTCAAGGGCGTTGGCGTCAGGTGCGGGCCTTCTCCACGACAGAACTGATACTTAACACTCGGCGACCGCACGATATCAACGCGGACGGTGAGCTGATTGGTCGCACACCGGCGCACTTTACCATCGAACAAAAAGCCATTGAGGTGTTTGCTCCGCGCTGATTCAGAGGCGTAACTACGCCCCTGAACGTCAGTGCGGTTTATTCCTTATTTGAAGACGCGGAAACGGGTTTCGTCATCAATATAGGTTTTCTCACCGGCGGGTTGCTCAATGGAGCCGAACGGTAACTGCGCCCGCAGTTTCCATTGTGCGGGTAAATTCCAGGCTTTTTTCACGTCGTCATCAATCAGCGGGTTGTAGTGCTGTAGTGATGCGCCGACGTTTTCTTGCGCCAAGGCGGTCCAGACGGCAAACTGCGCAATACCGGTGCTGTGTTCAGACCAAATAGGGAAGTTGTCAGCATAAAGCGCGAACTGCTTTTGCAAGGTCTCGACAACGTCGGTATCTTCAAAGAACAGCACGGTTCCTGCGCCCGCTGCAAACGAGGCCAGTTTTTTTTCGGTAGGCTCAAAAGCGTCCGCGGGCACGATTTTTTGGAGCTGATGTTTGGTGATATCCCACAGTTTCTTATGCTGTGTGCCGAACAGGATCACGACGCGAGAACTTTGTGAGTTGAAAGATGACGGGCTTTGTTTCACTGCCGTAGTGACGATTTCGGTAATTTTTTCTTCAGAAATCGGCAAATGTGAACCGATAGCATAGATGGAACGGCGAACCTTGATAGCCTGCAAAAATGCGTTGCTCATGCGTTATTCCCCTCTAATCATTCCTCATCAGGATGTTATTTTGCAACCTTGGCGCAAAATATCCATACCCTAAATAATTCGCGTTGCAGGAAGGCGGCAAGTGAATGACAAATCTGTCTGGAACAGATTTGAACAGCGCTTGCGCTGGCCCGTAGGGTGAATCTCAGGGATGAGATTCATCAATCCCGATGAGCTTACTTACGTAAGTGATTCGGGTGAGTGAGCGCAGCCAACGCATCTGCAACGTGAAGTATGACGGGTAGATGATACTCTGGCACCCTTGGGTTACAGCTTCAAGTCTGATAACTCAATACCATAGAAGAATAGCTGCTAAGCAAAAATGTGCTTAACCGATGAGGGGGAACCCGCGCTACTGCAGCCCGATCAGTGCCCGCACACCTCGCAGTGTGGACTTTTGGGTAGCGTTATCGTGCGAAATTGAGTGGTCATGGCGTCATACAACACCAGCCGACCGACTGCCGGTTCGCCAAAATGCGCCAGCAGTTTGATCGCTTCCATCGCCTGCAAGGCACCAATGATACCGACCAGCGGGGACATCACCCCGGCTTCGGCGCAGGTGAGCACGTTTTCACCAAACAGTCGGCTTAGGCAGCGGTAGCAAGGTTCTTGTTCACCGTAGGTAAACACGCTGATCTGGCCTTCCATGCGAATGGCGGCACCAGAAACCAGCGGCGTTTTGCTGTGAAAACAAAAGCGGTTGAGGCGATCGCGTATCGCCACATTATCGGTGCAATCCAGCACCACCTGATGGCGCGTTACCAGCGCCTGTAAGGCCTCGTCCGCCAGATCGTCATTAATGCATTCCAGCACAATATGGGGATTAATCGCGGCCAGTTCTGTCGCGGCAGAGGTGACCTTTGCCATATTAATACGTGCATCACGGTGCAAAATCTGGCGTTGCAGGTTGGAAAGCGCAACGGTGTCAAAATCCAGTAACGTCAACTGCCCTGTACCCGCCGCCGCCAGGTACTGCGCTGCGGCACACCCCAGGCCGCCCAGTCCCACCACCAGCACGCTGGCCGCTTTCAGCGCTTCCTGCCCGTCAAAATCGAAGCCTTTCAGCATGATCTGGCGGTTGTAGCGCAGCATTTCGCTGTGGCTTAGTGCATCCTCACACTCTGGTGCTTCAGGGACGGTAGTTGACATACTCACTCTCCCAGCAGTGCGTTGAAGGGTTCGATTTCAACCCACTCTCCGGCGGCGACCGCACCGCGCTCGGCTTCCAATACGATAAAGCAGTTACCCAGGCTAAATGAGCTGAAAATGTGCGAACCCTGATGGCCTGTGGCCCTGACTTCCAACTCTCCGAGATCATTTCGGCTAACAATACCGCGTTGAAAATCGAGGCGGCCGGGGGTTTTCTTCAACGCCGAGGCCGCTTTCACCCGCTGGCGCGGCGGGAAGTGCCACTGGCTGTGGCCGGAAAGCCGCGCGATGAGCGGTTGCACCAATTGGTAGAAGGTGACGGCAGCAGAGACCGGATTACCGGGCAGGCCGCAGAACCAGGCCTGACGCAGTTTGCCAAAGGCGAACGGCTTGCCGGGCTTGATAGCCAACTTCCAGAAATGGATGTTACCCAAATCGTCCAGAATCTGTTTGGTGTAATCGGCTTCTCCCACTGAAACGCCACCGCTGCTGATGACCAAATCGGCCTCGCTGTCGGCGCGTTGAAACGCGTCGCGCAGGGCTGCCGGATCGTCGCGGATAATGCCGAGATCGAGAATATCGCAGCCCAGTTTTTCCAGCATCAGGCGCACGGCAAAACGGTTGGTGTCGTAAATTTGCCCTGCCTGTAATGGCTGACCGATACGCTGTAACTCATCGCCGGTAGAAAATAGCGCCACGCGCAGGCGACGCATTACGGTGACCTCAGCCACACCCAGCGATGCCAGCAGCGGCAAACGGGCTGCCCCCAATGCGCAGCCCGCTGCCAGGACGCGCGCGCCGCGCTGAATGTCTTCGCCTGCCAGACGGATATTTTGTCCCGCCTTCGCCGGGTGCGTGAAGCGTACGCCGTTAGCCTCAGCTTCGGCGTATTCCTGCATGATAACCGCCTCTGTCCCCGGCGGAACCGGTGCACCGGTCATGATGCGGATACAACTTCCTGTGGGCCAGTCACCCACAAACGGATTACCGGCAAACGCTTTCCCCGCCACGGGCAGCAGTGTATCACCCTGTGCCAGATCGGCCATGCGCACGGCATAGCCATCCATCGCGGCATTGGCAAAGGCGGGCACGTCAAGAGGGGAGGTAATGTCGGTGGCGGTGATGCGGCCCGCAGCCTGCTCAAGCGCGACGGTTTCGGTCTGCGCCAGCGGTGAAACCAGCGCCAGCATACGTTGCAGCGCTTGCTCAAGCGCGAGTAAACCTGAAGTAAATGCTTCCATGATGACTCCATTCGCCGACATCTTTGCGTCGGGAGGTCGGGCAAAACGCGATACAGTGCACTGGGATTACGCCAGCAAAGTGATCGCTATTATGTCAGAGAACACTCTGCGGGTGAACGTGACAACGTCAAGGTTATGGCAGGAAAGTGCACCATCAGGGAGTAACACGCTTTAATACTGAACAGGTATAGACGGAATGATTATGTGCTGTAACGCAATGTTATAAGAGACATATTTTATTCATTGCACGGCAGTTTTATGCTAAACCTCCCTCAGTGTGCTAAATAAAACTAAAACCGTTTTTCATACGGACTGGTTCCGCTGCACGTTAAAACAAGGAGAGACATCGTTCATGATATCCCATGCGCCCGTGCGTGAAGCGACTGATACTACACTGATTCTGCCCGAACAGCAGATTCTGTCAGTGCGGTCACTCGGCGTGCGTTTTCACGCGCAGCGGGAGCCGGTATCGGTGATCCACGATCTCTCGTTAACGGTGGCTCGCGGTGAGACGTTGGCGATCGTTGGTGAATCCGGTTCTGGTAAATCGGTCACGGCGTTAGCGATCATGCGTTTGATCGAGCAGGCGGGGGGCAATATTCATCACGGTGAGATTCTGTTTCGCCGTCGTAATGGCCATATTCTGGATGTCACAACCGCCAGCCAGCGTGAGATGCGTCGTTTACGCGGTGCGGACATGGCGATGGTATTTCAAGAGCCAATGACCTCGCTTAACCCGGTGTTTCCGGTGGGGGAGCAAATTGCTGAGTCCATTCGCTTGCATCAGGGCATGTCTGCGCGAGACGCGAAGGCAGAGGCGTTGCGCATGCTCGATCTGGTAAGAATCCCGGAGGCGAAAAGTGTGCTGGGCCGTTATCCGCACCAGCTTTCCGGCGGCATGCGCCAGCGTATCATGATCGCCATGGCACTCTCCTGCAAACCGACCTTGCTGATAGCCGATGAACCGACCACCGCGCTCGACGTCACTATTCAGGCACAAATCTTACAACTGATTCAGCTATTGCAGCGTGAAATGGCGATGGCCGTGATTTTCATCACCCATGATATGGGCGTGGTAGCGGAAGTGGCCGATCGCGTGCTGGTGATGAATAACGGGCACTGTGTCGAAACCGCCGGCGTGAGCGAGATATTTGCCACGCCGCAGCATGTGTATACCCGTGCATTGCTGGCGGCAGTACCGACGTTAGGCGAGATGCGCGGGCGTAGCGAACCGGCACCGTTCTCACTGCATCTCAGCGATGCCCCTGGGCAGGTAATGGTCCCGCAAGCCTCGGCCAGCCGGATACCGGCAAGTCGACCCGAACCATTGACACCCGTGTTGCACGTGCGTGATCTGGTCACGCGATTTCCGCTGCGCCGGGGAATACTCAACCGCGTTACCCATCAGGTACATGCGGTGGAGCACATCAGTTTCGATCTTTACCCCGGCGAAACGCTGTCGCTGGTCGGGGAGTCTGGCTGTGGAAAATCGACCGCAGCGCGCGCTTTGTTGCAACTGGTGCCGAGCCAGCGCGGCACGATCACCTTTGCCGATGAGCGCATTGAAGGTCTGGGCAGCGAGGCGCTGCACCGGATACGCCGCAATATTCAACTGATTTTTCAGGACCCGTATGCCTCGCTGGACCCACGTCTGACGGTGGGGTTCTCGATCATGGAGCCGCTGTTGGTCCACAAGGTGATGGATAAACAGGCCGCTGAAGTGCGGGTGGCGCAACTGCTCAAGCGGGTGGGGCTGCTGCCAGAGCATGCCGGACGCTATCCGCATGAGTTTTCTGGTGGGCAGCGGCAGCGCATCTGCATTGCGCGTGCACTGGCGCTAAACCCCAAAGTGGTGATCGCTGATGAGGCGGTGTCAGCGCTAGATGTCTCGATCCGGGCACAAATCGTCAACCTGATGATGGAATTGCAGCAGGAATACGGTATCGCATTCCTGTTTATTTCTCACGATATGGCGGTAGTCGAGCGTATTAGTCACCGCGTTGCTGTGATGTATTTGGGGCAGATTGTGGAAATCGGCCCGCGTCAGGCGGTGTTTGAGAATCCTCAACATCCTTATACCCGTAAACTGATGGCAGCAGTACCGATCGCCGATCCGGGCCGCCGCCATCACCGCCATGCACTGCTGGCGGATGATATACCCAGCCCTGTTCGGGCGCTGGGCGATGAACCAACGATCGCACCGCTGATCGAGGTGGGTGAACGGCACTATGTGGCCCACCATACGATTGCGGGCGCTTATTGACAGAGGATACAGGGAGATACGATCACAATGACACTTTTGACTCGCGTTAATCTGCTCACAGCCAAACGTGCGGGGGCGCTGGCAGTGGCGGCAGCCTTGATGGCGTCTGCACCGGCCTGGGCGGCGAAAGATGCTGTAATTGCTGTGGCATCCAACTTCACCACGCTCGATCCCTACGATGCCAACGACACCCTGTCACAAACGGTGGCAAAATCGTTCTATCAGGGGCTGTTTGGCTTCGATAAGGACATGAAGTTAGTCAACGTGCTGGCCGAAAGCTATCAGGTCAGCGACGACAACCTGACCTATACCATCAAACTGCATACCGGTGTGAAATTTCATGACGGCACCGATTTCAATGCACAGGCGGTGAAGGTGAACCTCGATCGCGCCAGCAATCCGGAAAATCGCCTGAAACGTTATAACCTGTTCAAGGTGATTGCCACTACAGAAGTGGTGGATCCGCAGACGGTAAAAATCGTGCTGAAACAGCCGTTCTCGGCTTTTATCAACAACCTGGCACACCCTGCTGCGGTGATTATTTCACCTGCCGCATTGCAACAATACGGTAAGGATATTGGTTTTCATCCGGTGGGTACTGGCCCTTACAAGTTTGTCACCTGGAACCAGACGGACTATGTGAAAGTGGAGAAATTCTCCGGTTATTGGCGTGCCGGGCTACCCAAACTCGACAGTATTACCTGACGTCCAGTCGTGGATAACAACACCCGCGCCTCGCTGCTCCAGACCGGCGAAGCACAGTTTGCGTTCCCGGTGCCGTTTGAGCAGGCCAAGGTGCTGGAGAAAAATGATCAACTGGCGGTGGTGACATCGCCTTCTATTTTGCACCGTTATATCAGCTTCAATGTCACTCAAAAGCCGTTTGACAATATCAAGGTGCGGCAGGCGATTAACTATGCCATCAACAAAGAGGCGTTAATCAAGGTGGCATTCTCCGGTTACGCGGTGCCGTCACAGGGACCGTTGCCAAAGAGCATCGATTTTGCCCAGCAGTATCAACCGTGGCCTTACGATCCGGCAAAAGCGCGCGAACTGTTGAAAGAAGCGGGCTACCCGGATGGATTCACCACCACACTGTGGGCATCGCATAACCACAGTACGGCGCAGAAAGTACTGCAATTCACCCAGCAGCAGTTGGCGCAGGTGGGGATTAAAGTGCAGGTGACGGCGATGGATGCCGGGCAGCGTGCCGCCGAAGTAGAAGGTAAGGGCGTGAAGGAGACTGGCGTGCGTCTGTTCTACACCGGCTGGTCCGCCTCAACCGGGGAAGCTGATTGGGCGCTGACGCCGTTGTTTGCCACGGCGTCTTGGCCACCGGCGCTGTTTAATACGGCGTTTTACAGCAGTGAGCAGGTGGATGCCGATCTGGCGAATGCGTTGAAGACTACCGATCGTGCGCAGAAGGAAAAACTGTATAAAGACGCGCAGGACAAAATCTGGGCGGATGCCCCTTGGGCGTTTTTGGTGACGGAACAGCTGGTTTCAGCTAACAGCAAGAAACTGAGTGGGTTCTATGTGATGCCTGATACCGCATTCAGTTTTGATGAGGCTGATTTGGCGCAATAAGTGGCGCTGGGTTTTCTCAGCCGCGTAATAGACGCGGCTGAGAACCTGGTCGTTTCCGTGTTGCCGTCGCGCGAGGAACCAGGCGCGGCGAACGCTATGCCAGACAATGAAACAAGAAGGATAATCATGTTGTTATGCTGAATTATTTCCTCAAACGACTGCTGGACATGATCCCCACCTTGCTGATTGTGCTGGTTGTGGTGTTTATGTTTGTGCACCTGCTGCCGGGCGATCCTGCTCGCCTGATGGCAGGGCGTGAGGCTGATGCCGCCGTGATTGCCATGGTCCGGCAGGATTTGGGTCTGGATAGACCGCTCTACGCGCAATTCTGGCGCTTTTTCACCCATGTGTTACACGGGGATCTGGGCACCTCAATGGCCTCTAAACGTCCGGTCACCAATGAGATTGCCATCCGCTTTTTGCCGACGCTTTGGCTCACTTTAACCAGCATGGTGTGGGCGGTTATCTTCGGAATGAGCATCGGGATGATTTCCGCTATCTGGCGCAATCGCTGGCCGGATCGGCTGGGGATGACGCTTGCGGTATCTGGCCTGTCATTTCCATCGTTTGCGTTGGGAATGCTGTTGATGCAAGTGTTTTCCGTTGAGCTCGGTTGGTTACCTACCGTCGGTGCGGAGAGCTGGCGTCACTATATTTTGCCCTCAATCACCCTGGGCGCTGCCGTTGCCGCCGTGATGGCGCGTTTCACGCGCGCCTCCTTTGCCGATGTGCTGCAGGAAGATTACATGCGCACCGCACGCGCCAAAGGGGTCCGCGAATTTTTGGTCATCACCAAACATGGTCTGCGCAATGCGTTGATCCCGGTAGTGACGATGATGGGCCTTCAGTTTGGTTTTTTGCTGGGCGGGTCTATCGTGGTGGAAAAAGTGTTTAACTGGCCGGGGTTAGGGCGCTTGTTGGTGGACGCGGTGGAGATGCGCGATTACCCCGTGATTCAGGGATTGGTGCTGTTGTTCTCACTGGAGTTTATTATCATTAACCTGCTGGTGGATGTGCTTTATGCGGCAATCAACCCGTCAATTCGCTATCGATAAGGAACCGCGATGAAACATTGGCGACGTAAGGCCGTGCTGGCAACGCTGCCGCTGCTGCGGGAAACCACCATCCGCACGCCGCTCGGTGAGTTTTGGCGACGTTTTTTATTGCAGCGCACCGCCGTGATGGCCGGCGTGTTTGTGGTGCTACTGATTGCCGTAGCGCTACTCGCGCCTTATCTGGCTCCGTTCGATGCGGAAAACTATTTCGATTATGACCGTTTGAACGAGGGGCCTTCTTCGTTGCATTGGCTCGGCGTCGATGCGCTGGGTCGCGATATCTTCAGTCGTATTCTGCTTGGCGCGCGTATTTCGCTGGCGGCAGGTATTTTGTCCGTGGTAGTTGGCATGGTTATCGGTACCTTGCTGGGGCTGGTGGCCGGTTACTATGAAGGGGGATGGGATCGGCTGATTATGCGCATGTGCGACGTATTATTTGCCTTTCCGGGCATCCTGCTGGCGATTGCCGTGGTCGCGGTGATGGGCAGCGGTATGGCCAATGTGATTTTCGCCGTGGCGATTTTCAGCATTCCTGCTTTTGCGCGTCTGGTACGTGGTAATACCTTGGTGTTGAAACAGCAAACCTATGTGGAATCGGCGCGTAGCCTTGGCGCCTCCGACAGCACCATTTTATTGCGGCACATTCTTCCCGGCACCTTTTCGTCGATTGTGGTCTATTTTTCAATGCGTGTGGGCATGTCGATCATTACGGCGGCTAGCCTCTCTTTTCTTGGTCTGGGGGCGCAGCCACCGACGCCGGAGTGGGGCGCGATGCTTAACGAAGCCAGGGCCGATATGGTGATGGCGCCGCACGTGGCGTTGTTTCCCAGTCTGGCGATTTTCCTGACCGTGCTGGCGTTTAATGTGCTGGGGGATGGTTTGCTCGATGCGCTCGATCCCAAATTACGCCCCTAGTTCAGCGCAAATAAAAACGGCCCCGGTATCGGGGCCGTTGTGTTTTAGGTAACTGAAACGCTTAGAACGAGGTGCGCTTATAGCTGCGGTATTGCGGTTGCCAGAAGTTATGCGTAATCGCCTTCGCCAGCGTATCGCTGGAAGTCACTTCTGCGACGCCCTGCAACTGCGCGGCTTTTGCTACGTCCATCGCGATACGGCGAGACACATCCTGAATATCTTCCAGGTCAGGCAGCAAAGCACCTTCGCCGTTGTTGGCCAGCGGCGAACAATCGGCCAAAGCGCGGCTGGCAGCCATCAGCATGCCATCGGTGATGCGTTTGGCACCACAAGCCAGCACGCCCAGGCCAATACCGGGGAAGATATAGGAGTTGTTACATTGGGCAATCGGGAACAGGGTGTCCTTGTGCTTGACCGGCGCAAACGGGCTTCCGGTTGCGACCAGTGCGGCACCGTCGGTCCAGCGGATAATATCTTCCGGACGCGCTTCCACGCGGGAGGTCGGGTTGGAAAGTGGCATCACGATAGGGCGCGCACAATGGGTATGCATCTCGCGAATGATCTCTTCCGTGAACAGACCCGGCTGGCCGGAGACGCCAATCAGGATGGTCGGCTTGGCGTTGCGCACCACTTCCAGCAGCGAGATCGCATCGCTGGCAACGTCCCACTCGCTCAGCAGTTCGCTCTTCTGCACCAGTTTGCTCTGGAAATCGAGCAGATTCGGCAGTTTGTCGGTTAGCAGGCCGAAGCGATCCACCATAAACACGCGAGCACGCGCTTCTTCTTCGCTCAGACCTTCAGATTTCATCTGCGCGATAATTTGCTCCGCGATACCGCAACCGGCGGAACCGGCACCCAGGAAGGTGACCGTTTGATCGCGCAGCTGTGTGCCAGCAGCACGGCTGGCGGCAATCAGGCTGCCCAGCGCCACGGCGGCGGTGCCTTGAATGTCATCGTTAAAGCAGCAGATTTCATCACGGTAACGGTTTAACAGCGTCGTGGCGTTGTTTTGCGCAAAGTCTTCAAATTGCAGCAACACATTCGGCCAGCGGCGTTTCACCGCCTGAATGAATTCTTCCACGAAGGCATCGTATTCTTCGCCGGTAATGCGCGGGTGACGCCAGCCCATATAGAGCGGATCGTTCAGGCGCTGCGGGTTGTTGGTGCCCACATCCAGCACTACCGGCAGGGTATAGGCCGGGCTGATGCCGCCACAGGCGGTGTACAGTGCCAGCTTGCCGATAGGGATACCCATGCCGCCGATGCCCTGATCGCCCAGACCAAGGATACGCTCACCGTCGGTGACCACGATCACCTTCACGTTCTGCTTGGTGGCGTTTTGCAACATGTCATCGATGTTTTCACGGTTCGGATAGGAGATAAACAAGCCGCGGGCACGACGATAAATATCTGAGAAGTGTTCGCACGCCTGACCGACCGTTGGGGTGTAGATGATCGGCATCATTTCGGTCAGGTGTGCGTCCAGCAGGCGGTAAAACAGCGTCTCGTTAGTATCCTGAATATTACGCAGGTAGACGTGCTTCTCCATATCATTTTTGAATTCCTGATACTGACGCCAGGCACGTTCTGCCTGCTCTTCAATGGTCTCCACGGCTTCAGGCAACAGACCATGGAGGTTGAAGTTGGCACGCTCTTCATTGGTGAAGGCGCTGCCTTTGTTCAGCAACGGAAATTCCAACAGGATAGGGCCAGCATAAGGGATGTAGAGTGCGCGTTTGCTTTCGTATTCTAATTCCATGACTTTTCTTACTCTTTGGGTAACAGAAACGAATTTAGGTAATGACACGACATGACAGCGCGGATCTTAAATTACCCAAAAAATATGTACAGAAAATGTTAATTAAAATAGTTACACATGACTTGCGTCACAACATTTTGTCAATGCTCCCCCGTTTGTTCAGCATTCTTGTGCACTGTATCAGTCGATAAAGTGTTGCTGAACGTCGGTACACCCAGCTTCAGCCAGAATAATTTGCAACATCACCCACTGACTAATGGTGGTATTACGTGGCTCGACCAGTGCGGCGCGACGCACGCTGTGAATATCTTCACCGGCCAGATTCATCAGATTCAACGCCACCTGAAGCGGCGGCAGGCTGGGGTTGAACGCCGCATTTTCTGCGTAGCGCCCGGTATACACCGTGCCGCGTTCGGTTTCCAGCGCGACGCCGCTCAACGCATTGCTGTAAGGCGCATGGCTGCGGTTGGCCGCGTCCAATGCGGTCTGCGCCAGCAGATCGGCATCGAGCAGGGTGCGCCCGTGATTGACTGGATCCATCAATAGCGTGGTGATGTTCAGATCCTGCGGTCCAAAGGCATCGGGTAAATAGTGGTGCAGCTGTGCAGGTTCGCGCCCCGGCAGGTGGATGTGCAGCGTGTTTGCCCGGTTCAGTTCATTCATAAACTGACGGCAGTGCCCGCAGGGCGTGTAGTTGACCGTGATACTGGTCAAACCGCGTTCCTGGCGCAGCCAGGCATGGGCGATGGCGCTCTGCTCCGCGTGCAGTGTTTGTTGCAACGGCACGGCGGTGAACTCCATGTTGGCACCAAAGTAGAGGTTGCCGCTTTCGCCTTGGGCAACGGCACCCACTTGAAAATGCGAAATAGGGGCAATGGCGCAAGCTGCCGCAAGAGGGAGCAAGGCGTAGGCCAACGTCTCCGGCGTCAGATCGCACTGGGTACACAGGGTCGTTACGTCGTCAGCCAGCAGCATCCCGACAAAGTCGGGGCGTTCAAGTATCGGCAGCAAAGCGTGTTGCAGTGTGTCAGAAAGTTGTGCAAAAGGGGCGTGATATCGTGGGTGCATAGCGATGTACTCTTTTTGCCATTATTGTTTGTTGTCAGGGTAAAAAGTAGCCTATCAATAAATCGTGAGCAGTATCTCGTCGAACGTGAACCTATTGAAATTAAGATGCATTCTGCGCGATATATCTCAAATTATCGAGCAGAATGCAACGGCGCTGCGATTATCGCGCCGTCTGCATCGTCTCTGTCGCTAGTGAAACAGTTGTACCAGCAGCGGAAAGATGAAAGGCGCAATCAGCGAGGTCATGATGCCACAAATCACCAGAGCCAAAGAACTGAACGCCCCTTCCTGAAAATCGATCTCGACGCAGCGGGCCGTGCCCAGCGCGTGTGACGCCGTGCCCATGGCGAGTCCGCGCGCTGCCTTGGTGCGAATGCCCACGCGATTAAACAACGTGTGCCCGAACACTGCACCGAGAATGCCGACAAAAATCACACAAACCGCGCTGATGGCGGGAATGCCGCCGATGGTGCTTGCGACCGCCATGGCGATGGGCGTGGTTACCGATTTAGGCAGCACTGATGCAGCAATCTCGGGCGTCGCGCCTAACCACAGCGCAATGATCGTACCGGAAATAATGGCCGCCATGCTGCCGATAAAGCAGACGCTGATGATGGATT
Source organism: Symbiopectobacterium purcellii (assembly GCF_019797845.1). NCBI lineage: Bacteria > Pseudomonadati > Pseudomonadota > Gammaproteobacteria > Enterobacterales > Enterobacteriaceae > Symbiopectobacterium > Symbiopectobacterium purcellii. Next base: position 1,666,867 of record NZ_CP081864.1, read on the forward strand.
TCCAACGCGCACGGATTTGATGAAGCTGCTCATAGAGCGGAAACGCTAACGCTACCACTGCGGGCTGCAACAGATCGTTCAGCACTTTACTGCCCGCAAAGTAGTTTTCGTAAGGGATATTGAGCAGCAGCAATACCGGAATCAGGATAGCCATGGATACCAGCAGCGGGTTTAGCAGTGGCATTTTGCATTTTATCGCCAACTTACGCGCCGCAAAGAAGGTCAGCAAGGTCAGGGGCAATGACCACCAGATGTTGGACAGCATCATTTTTTCGCTTCCTCATCCGGCGTCTCGTGCGTAGTGATAATGTGTTCACGTTGCATCAACTGCGTGCAAAAGCCGACGACCAGCATCACCACCAACGTACTGATAAGACATGACACCACAAGAGGGCCAAACTGCTTGCTCAGCAGATCATAGTAATTCATGACGCCCACGCCGATAGGCACAAACAGCAGCGCCATGTAGCGAATCATCAAATGGCAGCCGGGTTTTACCCAGGGCGCAGGAAGTATCTGCGAAGCCAGCAGGGCAAAGAGGATGAGCATACCGATAATGCTGCCGGGAATAGTCAGCGGGAGTAACGCGGATATCGCATTACCTGCGAACAGACACAGATAAATTAGTGCGAAAGCGCGTAAATACTGCCCGCAAAGGATTGTCGTATTACGCATGGGAAGTTCCTGATAAGCTGAGGCGATTATCATAGCGCTAATCAATTTGGTGTGCCACAGATCACAGGTTTTTCCCGCTGACTTTCCCCGCTGTTAGTGAAACCGGTTGTTATTGAAACTGATTGTTATCGAGACTGAGTGTTATTGAAACAGTTCGGGCTGCTGTACGGCGTCACGCAGGGCGCTGGTCAAGCGTGTTAAAGCCTGTTGCGAAATAATATAGGGCGGCATTACATACAGTAGCTTGCCAAAAGGGCGTATCCAGACACCGCGCTCGACAAAAAAGCGCTGCACGCGCGCCACGTTCACCGGACGTGTGGTTTCCAATACGCCAATCGCGCCCAAAACGCGCACGTCCGCCACCAGCGCGGTATCTTGTAATGGCAGTAATTCCGCGCGCAGTTGGCGCTCAATCGCCATCACCTGTGTCTGCCATTCCCCGTCAGCCAGCAACGCCAGACTGGCATTGGCTGCCGCACAGGCCAGAGGGTTAGCCATAAAGGTCGGGCCGTGCATGAAACAACCGGCCTCGCCGTTGCTGATGGTGTCTGCGACGTTTCGCGTGGTCAAGGTGGCCGACAGCGTCAGGTATCCTCCGGTCAGCGCTTTACCCAGACAGAGGATGTCGGGGGCAATATCGGCATGCTCACAGGCAAACAGCGTGCCCGTGCGGCCAAATCCGGTGGCTATTTCGTCTGCTATCAGCAAGATACCGTATTGATCGCACAACTCGCGCACGCGCTTGAGGTAAGTGGGGTGGTAGATACGCATCCCGCCTGCGCCCTGAACCACCGGTTCAAGGATAACGGCGGCGATGTCGTGACAGTGCGCTTCCAATTGAGCGCGCAACGGCTGGATATCAGATTCATGCCACTCGCCGTCAAAACGGCTGCGCGGCGCATCGGCAAACAGGTGTTCAGGCAGATACCCCTGATAGAGGCTGTGCATGGCATTGTGCGGGTCACACACCGACATCGCGCCAAAGGTATCGCCATGATAGCCGTGACGCAGGGTTAAAAAGCGCGCCCGGCGCTCGCCGCGCGCCTGCCAATATTGCAGCGCCATTTTGAGCGCCACTTCCACGGCCACCGAGCCGGAGTCGGCCAGAAACACGCACTCCAACGGCTCAGGAGTAATCGTGACCAGCTGCTGGCACAGCGCGATGGCTTGAGGATGGGTAATGCCGCCAAACATCACGTGCGACATTTGGCTTATCTGCTGCTGCAACGCCTGGTTCAGCCGCGGGTGGTTGTAGCCGTGGATCGCCGCCCACCAGGAAGACATGCCATCCACCAGTTCTCGCCCATCGTCCAGTTCCAGATGATACCCGTGGGCTGCGACTACTGGATAACAGGGAAGGGGGTGTGTCATTGAGGTGTAAGGATGCCAGATATGGCGTTGATCAAATTCCAGGTCTGCATTTGAAAGCAACATTATCAATAAACCGTATTGTAAACTAAATTCAAACTCATGTGGTTTACAGTATAACGTTGTCATTTACACTTACGCCACATTTTCATGTCGCCGCGGCGGCATGGCACCCTGTTGAACAAAGAGGCCAACCATATGGCAGAACGTATTCACTGGACGCTGGAGCAAGCGCAACAACTGTTTGATAAACCGTTTTTAGAGCTGATGTTTGAAGCGCAGCAGGTGCACCGCCAGCACTTCGATCCGCGTCAGGTGCAGGTAAGCACGCTGCTCTCTATCAAAACCGGTGCCTGCCCGGAAGATTGCAAGTATTGTCCGCAGAGTGCGCGTTATCGCACCGGGCTGGAGGCGGAGCGATTGATGCAGGTCGAGCAGGTGCTGGACTCCGCGCGTCAGGCTAAAGCGGCTGGCTCAACCCGTTTTTGTATGGGCGCCGCATGGAAAAATCCCCATGAGCGCGATATGCCTTATCTGCAACAGATGGTGAAAGGCGTTAAGGAAATGGGAATGGAAACCTGCATGACGTTAGGCACGTTGCACGGCGATCAAGCGGAACGACTGGCTGACGCCGGGCTGGATTTCTATAACCATAACCTGGACACCTCACCGGAGTTCTACGGCAGTATCATCACCACTCGTACCTACCAAGAGCGGCTGGATACGCTGGATAAAGTGCGTCACGCAGGAATCAAAGTCTGCTCCGGCGGTATTGTCGGATTGGGCGAAACCGTCCGCGATCGCGCCGGATTGCTGTTGCAACTGGCAAACCTGCCTACGCCGCCGGAAAGCGTACCGATCAATATGCTGGTGAAAGTCAAAGGCACGCCGCTGGAAAATAACGACGACGTTGAACCTTTCGATTTTATCCGCACCATCGCCGTCGCACGTATCATGATGCCGACCTCTCACGTGCGCCTGTCCGCCGGTCGCGAACAGATGAGTGAACAGACCCAGGCCATGTGCTTTATGGCCGGTGCCAACTCCATTTTTTATGGCTGCAAATTGCTGACCACCCCCAATCCGAAAGAAGATAAGGATTTGATCCTGTTTCGCAAACTGGGTCTCAATCCGCAGCAAACGGAAACGGAGGCCGGTGACAATCAACAGCAGATGCGACTGGCGCAGCAGGTGCTGGAAGCCGATACCGAACAGTTCTATAACGCTGCCGTGTGACGCCGATGGGATGGCAAAAACGTATAGACGCAGCGCTGATAACGCGCCGTGAGCAAGATGCTTACCGCTCACGTATGGTTAATCAGGGCGGTGGACGGTGGTTGACGCAGCAGGGGCAACGCTATCTGAATTTCTCCAGTAATGACTACCTGGGATTAAGCCAGCATCCGGCCATTATTGACGCCTGGCAAACCGGTGCAACGCGCTATGGTGTGGGCAGCGGCGGTTCAGGGCATGTCACGGGGTATACCGATGCGCATGCCGCGTTGGAGGGGGAACTGGCGCAATGGCTGGGTTACCCGCGTGCGCTGCTGTTTGTCTCCGGCTATGCCGCGAACCAGGCGGTAGTTGCCGCTCTGATGCAGTCGCAAGATCGCATTCTGGCGGACAAGCTCAGCCATGCGTCATTACTGGAAGCCGCGGCCCAGTCACCGGCTACCCTGCGGCGCTTTGCGCACAACCAGCCGGCAGCGCTGCAACGTCTGTTGGAAGGCGATTGCCCGGGCGAAACCCTTGCTGTCACAGAAGGCATTTTCAGTATGGACGGTGACAGTGCGCCGCTGGGAGCACTGCATGCGTTGACGCAGGCACGCGGTGCCTGGCTGATGGTGGATGATGCGCACGGGGTAGGCGTGTGCGGTGAGCAAGGCCGTGGCAGTTGCTGGCAGCAGGGGATACAACCCGAACTGCTGGTCGTGACCTTCGGTAAGGCGTTTGGCGTGAGCGGGGCTGCGCTGTTGTGCAGTGAATCGGTGGCTGACTATTTCTTACAGTTTGCCCGCCATCTGATCTATAGCACCAGCATGCCACCGGCTCAGGCTTGCGCATTGCGCGCAGCGTTGTCCTGTATTCAGCAGGGCGATGCGCTACGTGACAGGCTAGGCCGCCATATTGCTCAGTTTCGCGCCGGGGCCGGGGATTTGCCCTTTACCTTAATGCCTTCGCAAAGTGCTATTCAACCGTTGATCGTCGGCGACAACGCTGCCGCGTTGCGCGTAGCACAGCGTTTACGTGAACAGGGATTCTGGGTGAGTGCGATGCGTCCACCTACCGTGCCGCCCGGTAGTGCACGGCTGCGGATTACGCTGACGGCCAGCCATACGGATGAGGATATCGCTCGTCTGCTTTCCGCTTTGCACACGGCAGCGCATGAGCAAGAAGAGGGTGCCAATGAGTGATCAATTGCATAACAAACGGGCCATTGCGCAGGCTTTTGGTCGTGCGGCGCAGCGCTACACCCGATTTGCCGAGCTGCAACGTACCAGCGGTGAGTATCTGATGACCTTGGCGCTGCCGCTTGCCGGGCCGCGGATACTGGATGCGGGCTGTGGCACCGGCCATTTTAGTCAACGCTGGCGCGCGTTGGGTAAGCAGGTGATCGCCTTGGATCTTTCAGTTGGCATGCTACAACAAGCGGCCGTTGAACACAGTGCCGATGTTTACATACAAGGGGACATTGAACATTTACCGTTAGCGGATGCCAGCGTCGATCTCTGTTTCAGTAATCTGGCGGTGCAATGGTGCGACGATCTGCCGCGTGCCATCGCAGCCTGTTATCGGGCCACGCGCCCCGGTGGTGCGGTGGTGTTTTCCACACTGGCTGAAGGTTCCCTCGGCGAGCTGGCACAGGCGTGGCTGAGCCTGGATGGTTCAAAACGCGTTAATGATTTTTTACCGTTGGCACAGATCGCTGATGCCTGCCGCCCTTATCGCCATCGGCTCTACCCGCATACCCTGAGCTACCGTTTTGCCACCGTGAGCGATGTGATGCACTCGTTGAAAGGGATTGGGGCCACCTGGCTCCATGGCGACCGTTCGCGCGGTTTGCTTACCCGGCGGCGGTTGCAAGCGCTGGCACAGGTTTATCCGGCGGCACCGGGCGGCTTTCCCCTCAGTTATCATTTGGTTTATGGGATTATTTATCGTGACTAAACGTTGGTTTATTACCGGAACAGACACTGAGGTGGGCAAAACCATCGCCAGCGGCGCATTACTACAGGCCGCTGCGCGGGCGGGCTACCGCTGTGCAGGCTATAAGCCAGTCGCTTCCGGGGCGGCAATGACTCCGCAGGGCATTCGTAATGAAGATGCTTGCCATCTGCAAGCGTGCAGCAGCGTGTCGCTCACTTACGATGAGGTCAACCCGTTGGTGTTTATTGAGCCCACCTCGCCGCATATCGTGAGCCGGGTTGAGCAGCGGTCCATTGATTTCGCGGTGATGTCGTGCGGTCTGGCGGCTTTGACCGAAAAGGCCGATTGGGTGCTGGTTGAAGGGGCGGGGGGCTGGTTCACGCCACTGACAGCACAGCAGACGTTTGCCGATTGGGTACAGCATGAGCAACTGCCAGTGATTCTGGTGGTAGGCATCAAGCTGGGCTGCATCAATCACGCGTTATTGACGGCGCAGGCCGTTGCGCAGTCAGGGTTGACGCTGGCGGGCTGGATTGCCAACGATATTCAACCGGCTGGACGCTGGCATCACGATTATCTGGAAACGCTGCAACACCATCTTCACGCGCCGTTGCTCGGCGAAATACCCTATATCGATACGCCACATACACTAAATTTGGGGGCGTATTTGGATATTTCTCTATTGTGTGCCTGAATATCATTATAGTTGCCTACAAATAAGGTGTTTGCCTTCTACGGATATTTTTATCTCAGAACATAATCTATGTTCTATATAATAACTATCTCTATCGAAGGTAATGAATATGGCGACGATTAGTCAGTGTTGTAATATGGCAATATGTGCTGCTGGCATTGAATCTGAGGATGAAAAAAATAAAATAATGTCCCCCAAAGGGGTTCTTGAGCATATTATTAATTTTTTCACTGCCGGCGGCATACGTCGTGCTAATGAGAGACTATATACAAAATTATGCCAATCGTTGTCAGACAACTTAACAAAGGAATCGTTGGGGATGCTAGATCTGATGCCTGATTCCCTTACGCTTCATGACATTGATGGATATTCAGTATCATTCTTTCTACCAAAAGCAAATAACAACACTGGCACCGTTACCGTCGAGGTACATAAATGCACAGGCAAAGGAAAAGACAGTGAGTATGCGAAAGGGGAGATTCGGCTTTTGGATTATATGGAAAAATGCTGCAAGGTAATTTTATCGCAGTCAGATTTATTAGATCCAGAAACAAAGCAAAAACTTATCTATGGCGCGACATATGAACTCGAACAGGAGATTATATATGATATTGCGCCGGAACACCGTGTAACATTATAAGCCGTCGTACACTTCTTCTGTTGCATAGGAAGCCGCAAGGGTTGCTTACACAGTCACAATTCATTGAATGATTTGTGCTCATTAACACTGTGATCTTATGGTTATGCAGAGTGCCCATAAGATCCGTGTTGGCAGTGGTGGCTTTCGCTTCCCGCTACTGGTGAGTGTTCCACTTGCGTTAACAAGCGGCTTTTTTGTGCAAAACGTCAAAAACCATGCATAAGTGAAATCCTTGCAAAAACGCTAAAAAAATTCTGATTTCCCTCAGCCCCATAACGATAAGATATTTCACTAAAGCAGCAGGCATGCGGGGTTGTGGGAGTTATCCACTACTTCTGTGGATAACCATGTGCATTAGGTTTAGAAAAACGGTGGAAAGCGAGAATTGGCGCGGGTTTTGGTTGAGTTGCTGTGATTCTCTGCTTTTTTGTTTAATTGATATAAATCAGTCAGTTAATTAAAATCAAGTCTCGGTTTATCGCCGACTGATGGTTGCATGTTTTTACACCACAGGTCTAACCACTTTGTTAAGACAAATACGCATTCTGGGGATAAATAGCACATTTTTAACTGGATAAATGCGTAACGCTGTGTTAATGCTTTTGGCGCCCATTTCTCTCTTGCACCCCGCTACGCTGACCGCAGGTTTACCCCGTGCATCATTTTGACCAACAAATGACTGGATGCTGTTTTTATATCCAGTATACTGTGGGTGAACGAATTTCTGAGGCGTACTGTGAGTGCTTATGCATGGTTAGCGCTATGCATGGTTAGTGCTATGCTTGACGCCTCACTCCATTGTTGAACGTTACTGTACGTTGCCTGGTCTCGCGACGTTTGGTCCACTTGTTGGTAGGTTGTTCATGAGCAAACCCTTTAAACTGCACTCCGAGTTTACCCCTTCAGGCGATCAGCCTGAAGCAATCCGTCTGCTGGAAGAGGGACTGGAAGCGGGGTTGGCACATCAGACGTTACTGGGGGTAACCGGTTCGGGAAAAACCTTTACCATTGCCAACGTAATTGCGGATCTTAACCGTCCTACCATGGTGTTGGCACCCAACAAAACGCTGGCGGCGCAACTCTATGGTGAGATGAAAGCGTTTTTTCCCGACAATGCGGTTGAGTATTTCGTTTCTTACTATGATTACTACCAGCCGGAAGCCTATGTGCCCAGCTCGGACACCTTTATCGAGAAAGACGCGTCGGTTAACGAGCATATTGAACAGATGCGTCTGTCTGCCACCAAAGCGCTGCTTGAGCGACGCGATGTCGTGGTAGTTGCGTCAGTCTCGGCTATCTACGGACTGGGCGATCCCGATCTCTATCTGAAAATGATGCTGCACCTGACGGTCGGCATGATTATCGATCAACGTTCTATTTTACGCCGACTGACCGAACTGCAATATTCGCGCAACGATCAGGCCTTTACGCGTGGTACCTTCCGCGTGCGCGGCGAAGTGATTGATATTTTTCCGGCAGAATCCGATGAGATTGCACTGCGCGTCGAACTGTTTGATGAAGAGGTTGAACGTTTGACGCTGTTCGATCCGCTTACCGGGCAGCAGTTACAAACGGTGCCGCGTTATACCATCTACCCGAAAACCCACTATGTCACGCCGCGTGAGCGTATTCTTCAGGCGATGGAAGATATTAAAGTGGATCTCGCAGAACGTCGAAAAATATTGTTGGAAAACAATAAACTGCTGGAAGAACAGCGTTTGACACAGCGTACCCAGTTCGACCTGGAGATGATGAACGAACTCGGTTATTGCTCCGGTATCGAAAACTATTCGCGCTATCTCTCTGGCCGTGGGCCGGGCGAGGCGCCGCCGACGCTGTTTGACTACCTGCCTGCTGATGGATTGCTGGTGATCGATGAGTCCCACGTGACCATCCCGCAATTGGGCGGCATGTATCGCGGTGACCGGGCGCGTAAAGAAACGCTGGTCGAATATGGTTTTCGTCTGCCGTCAGCGCTGGACAACCGGCCGATGAAGTTTGAGGAGTTTCAAGCGCTCGCGCCGCAAACCATCTATGTCTCGGCAACGCCCGGTAATTATGAGCTGGAACATTCCGGCAGCGATGTCGTCGAGCAAGTGGTGCGCCCTACGGGGCTGCTCGATCCATTGCTCGAAGTACGTCCGGTTGCGACGCAGGTGGACGATTTGCTGTCTGAAATCCGCAAACGCGTCGTGCTGAACGAGCGCGTGCTGGTCACCACCTTAACCAAACGGATGGCGGAAGATCTCACCGAATACCTTGAAGAACACGGTGAGCGCGTGCGTTATCTGCACTCGGACATTGACACCGTCGAGCGCGTTGAGATTATCCGCGATCTGCGACTGGGTGAATTTGATGTGCTGGTGGGCATTAACCTGCTCAGAGAAGGGTTGGACATGCCAGAAGTGTCGCTGGTGGCCATTCTGGACGCTGACAAAGAGGGCTTCCTGCGTTCGGAACGCTCCTTGATTCAGACCATCGGCCGTGCCGCACGTAACCTCAATGGTAAAGCCATTCTGTATGGCGACAAGATAACGCCTTCGATGCAGCGCGCCATTCAGGAAACGGAGCGGCGACGAGAGAAGCAGCAAGCCTACAACGAGGCGCACGGGATTGTACCTACCGGGCTTAACAAGAAAATCGACGATATCTTGCAACTGGGTCGGCCAACGGCGAAGGGTAAGGGGCGTGGTAGCCGTAAAGCGGCTGAGCCTGCCGCAGAGTACATGGCGCTGACACCCAAGGCGCTGGAGCAAAAAATTCGTGAATTGGAGGGCCAAATGATGACGCATGCGCAGAATTTGGAATTTGAAGAGGCTGCGGCATTGCGTGACCAGATTCATGCCTTACGTGAGCGATTTATCGCCGCATCCTGATTTCCCTGTGGAGCAAGGAGCCGACATGACATTTTCTCTACCCGATGTGGATGTACTGTTTATCGCGGGCTTCGGCCCGATCGTTGCGGACGCGGTGGCCAGTCGATCGCTCTATCTGGACACGTTACATTTGCCGCTTAAACCGCTCGGAGAATCGAGCGATTATCTGGTCGCCGATACGCTCGATGGGGTGAAACATTTTGCGCTGTGGCCGTTGGCGCAGGCGAGCCAATCCTGCTTCGGCACTGACCGCTGGCCGGATGATGTCACCGTGCCGCAAAGCTGGTTGGAGTTTGAAGTTGCTGATATGGCGGCCGCTACGGCTGCGGTTAAACGGGCGGGATATACCTTGCTGGTAGATAACCGACTCGAGCCGTGGGGGCAATGGGTGACACGTTTCCTTAGCCCGGAAGCCATTTTAGTTGGTGTTACCCACACGCCGTGGCTACGCGGGGAATAGCCCTCGGTTGTTGCACGGTTAGCCCAGGCGTTGCAGGGTAATTTCCAGCGCCTGGCGCAGCAGTTCGCGATCGTGATGGTGCGGCACGTCGGCCGCGCTTAACGGCTGTTGCACGATGAGACGATCGTTGATGCCCTGCACCGAGGTGTGTGGACTCACGATAACCGCATCCACCACTTTACGCCCCACCTTGTTTTCGATCATAGCGAGCTTTTGTGCCAGCGTCATATGGGCAGCGGCCTGATTGAGTTCTCGACCCAGATTGCCGATATAGACCACCTGCGCTGGCGTGCGGCGTAGGGCACGCGTCAGATCGTCCAGCAACAGCGGGGGCATCAGACTGGTCAGAAAGCTGCCCGGACCAATCAGGATCACATCGGCCTGAACGATGGCATCAATCGCTTCCTGCGTCGCCTTGACCACCGGGTGGAGTTGCAGCTCCTGTGGCAGTACGTTCAGATTGTCTATTTGCACTTCACCGTAGATCTGGTTTCCGCCAGTGTCGGTAGCGACCAGATCGACGGGGTGTTCAGACATCGGGATCAGCACCGCATCCACTTTCAGCAGCCCACGAATCAGGTTGATGGCTTCCAGCGGCCGCACGCTCAGATGATCCAGCGCTTTGAGCATCAGGTTGCCCAGATTGTGCCCCGCGAGTTCGCCGCTGCCGGTAAAGCGGTATTCAAACATGGCGGAAGCCACGCTCGGGCTGGTGATCAGTTGATTCAGGCAGTTACGCATGTCCCCCCAGGCGATGCCACCCTCTGCGCGGCGGATCCTTCCCGTCGAACCGCCGTTATCGGTGGTTGTCACAATGCCGGTGAGTCGCGAACCCAATGAAGACAGTGATGACATGACGCGACCGAGGCCGTGGCCGCCACCCAGCGCGACAACCTTGTCGAGATCGGCTAACGTGCGATTGCGCATAAAGACCTTTTGCAAAAGAGGGGGGAATTAACGTGGCTAAGGTAGCTGATTTCTCAGATAAAGGCGAAAAAAACCAAAAATCTTTGCGTCAGGATGATTTACGACAATTTTTTCCGTCCCTTTTCGACTATGCTGAAAGCCTGTGGAAGAGAAAAAATCTTTATATATACGATATATACGTAAATATATAACGAATAACTGGGTGACGTAGCGCGTGAGTAACGCTAGACTCTTCTTTGATTAAATCAGACTCCTAGCCTTTGTGCCTAAGTGATGTGGCAGTAACTGCATCATACGGTGCTCTGGCCGTGGCCCTTGAGGTCACCAGGGTGCAGGGGAGAAATGCCCGCGCCTCCCGAATTTGGAAAGGTGTTTATGCTAAGTCAATTGACGGATGCGTTTGCACGCAAGTTTTACTATTTGCGCCTTTCGATCACAGATGTATGCAACTTTCGTTGCACCTACTGTTTGCCTGAGGGTTATCAACCTTCTGGCGCACCCACCAAGCGTTTTCTCTCTCTGGATGAGATCCGTCGGGTTAGCCGCGCTTTTGCTGCGCTCGGCACGGAAAAGGTGCGTTTAACCGGGGGAGAACCTTCGTTAAGACGCGACTTTGTCGAGATTTTAGCGGCCATCCGAGAAAATCCCTCGATCAAAACCCTGGCGGTGACCACCAATGGCTATCGGCTGGCGCGCGATGTGGCTGTATGGCGTGATGCCGGGCTAACGGCGCTCAATGTCAGTGTCGATAGTCTGGATGCGCGTCAGTTCCATGCGATCACCGGGCAGGATAAGTTTCATCAGGTGATGGCCGGGATCGATGCTGCTTTTGACTGCGGTTTTGCCAAAGTCAAAGTGAATACCGTGCTGATGCGTGACGTTAACGATCATCAACTGAATGCGTTCCTGCACTGGATCAAAGACAGGCCCATCCAACTGCGTTTTATCGAGTTGATGGAGACCGGAGAGGGAAGGGCATTGTTTGCCCGTCACCATCTGCCCGGAACGGTCATTCGTGACAAATTGTTGGCTCAGGGGTGGCAGTTGGCGCCGCGTGGCCGCAGTGATGGCCCAGCCCAAGTGTTTCGGCACGATGATTATCAGGGCGAAATCGGTCTGATCATGCCTTATGAGAAAGATTTTTGCCTCAGCTGCAACCGTCTGCGTGTCTCTGCCGTGGGTAACTTGCACCTGTGCCTGTTTGGTGAGCAGGGCATTCCCTTGCGCGATCTGTTGGCGGAAGACAGCCAAATGGACGATTTGGCGCAGCGTATTGCGGGTGGGTTATCGCTGAAAAAACAGACCCACTTCCTGCATGACGGCAACAGCGGCATCACGCAGAACCTTTCTTTTATCGGTGGCTGATAGCTACTCTTGCAATTTTCCGTGTTAAGAGGTGTGTGATATGAGCAAGGTCAGTGATGACTTCATTCCGCTGCAAATTGCAGTATTGACCGTTTCTGCGCGTCGTACCGCGCAAGATGATACCTCGGGTGACTATTTGCGCGAAGCGGCGCAGGAAGCCGGGCACCAGATTGTGGCCAGCGCCATCGTCAAAGAGAACCGCTACCAGATTCAGGCACAGGTTACTGCCTGGATTGCCAGCGAGACGGTACAGGCGATCCTGATCAATGGTGGCACGGGTTTCACCGCGGGTGATGTCACTCCAGAAGCCATCTCCCCACTGTTCGATCGCGCGATTGACGGTTTTGGTGAACTGTTTCGCATGGTCTCCTATGAGGATATTGGCACCGCGACGCTTCAATCCCGTGCAATTGCCGGCCTGGCAAACCAAACGGTTATCTTTGCCGTGCCGGGCTCGACACGCGCGTGTCGCACTGCCTGGGAACGTATCATTCAGGAGCAGTTGGATGCCCGGCAAAAACCGTGCAATTTTGTTCCCCATTTAAAGAAATCGAATTAACCATGTCATCTCAGTTCACCCATATTAATGCCGCTGGCGAAGCCACCATGGTGGATGTTTCAGCAAAAGCCGAAACGGTGCGCGAAGCGCGCGCAGAAGCCTTCGTCACGCTGTCAGCGCATACATTGTCGATGATAATTAACGGACAGCACCACAAAGGTGACGTGTTCGCCACCGCGCGCATTGCCGGGATCCAGGCGGCGAAACGCACCTGGGAACTGATTCCCCTGTGCCATCCTCTGCTGTTAAGCAAAGTTGCTGTTGAGCTGACGGCTGAGCCTGAGCACAACCGGGTACGTATCGAATCGCTGTGCCGCTTAACCGGCAAAACCGGGGTGGAGATGGAAGCGCTGACCGCCGCCTCGGTAGCCGCGTTGACCATTTATGACATGTGCAAAGCGGTGCAAAAAGACATGATTATCGGCCCCGTGCGTTTATTGGCAAAGAGCGGTGGTAAATCCGGCGATTTTCAGGCGGAGGTAGAATGATCAACGTGCTGTTTTTCGCGCAGGTTCGAGAACTGACGCAAACGGATTCGCTAAGCCTTCCTGCGGAATATTCCAGCGTGGAGGACTTGCGCCAGGCATTGGTCGCACGCGGTGAACGCTGGGCGCTGGCGCTGGAGTCCGGCAAACTGCTGACAGCAGTGAACCAGACGTTGGTCGAGCCCTCACACCCGCTGCGAGAGGGTGATGAAGTGGCGTTTTTTCCACCGGTGACCGGAGGCTGATGATGTCAGTGAACCCGCAACCTGAAACCCGTATTGAGGTCGGCACCGCACCGTTTGACGTGGGGCAGGCCTATCAGTGGCTGGCGCAATGTGACGAAGACGGTGCAGTGGTCACGTTCACCGGTAAAGTGCGTAACCACAATCTGGCTTCCGATGTGAGTGCATTGACGCTGGAGCACTATCCGGGGATGACAGAGAAAGCGTTGGCGGAGATCGTTGAGCAAGCCAGAGAACGCTGGGTGTTACCGCGTGTCTCTGTGATCCACCGTGTTGGACCGCTCTATCCCGGCGATGAAATCGTGTTTGTGGGTGTCAGCGCAGCACACCGTCAGGCGGCCTTTGACGCAGCCCAATTTATTATGGATTACCTGAAAACTCGCGCACCGTTCTGGAAGCGGGAAGCGACGCCGGAAGGCGATCGCTGGGTGGATGCGCGTGACAGTGACCATGCCGCCGCTGAGCGTTGGTAATTATCCCCGTCATACGTCAAGTTGCAGATGCGTTGGCAGCGCTCGTTATTCGGCCCATCCTTGGGCCTCACCTCTTACGAGGCCGCCGCACGCGGCGTTCAAATCTGCTCCCGGCAGATTTGTCACCCGGATCACTTCGTTGAGTAAGCTCATCGGGATTAATGAATCTCGTCCCTGAGATTCACCCTACGGGCTGGCGCAAGCGCTGTTCAGAACGTTAACCTTTTGTCCTGCACTCGAATTATTTAGGGTATAACGCTCAAGAGGTTTTACCGGCTTCGTTTGATTAACGTTCGTTGAAGCTGGCGTGATTTTCGCCACATGCAGCGCAGTGCCATGTGATACACTTGTCAATGGTGGGCGATGCACGCCCGAGTCACAATCTCTGTCTGCGCTGCCAGACAGCAACGTAAGGGTAGTATCATGGATCGGTTCCCTCGTTCAGGCGATTCGATAGTCGAACGCGCTAATAGCGGCCTTCAGGCGTATATGGCGCAGGTTTATGGCTGGATGACCTGCGGTTTATTGCTGACGGCGTTTGTTTCCTGGTATGCGGCGCAATCCTCCGCGATAATGAGTTTCGTCTTTTCCAGTCGGATTACCTTTTTCGGGCTGATCATTGCTCAGTTGGGCTTGGTGTTCGTCATTTCCGGCATGGTACAGCGCTTGAGCGGTAGCGTGGCGACAGGCCTGTTTATGCTCTATTCGGCGTTGACCGGATTGACGCTCTCCAGCATCTTCATCCTCTATTCCGGGCAATCGATCGCCAGCACCTTTGTCATTACGGCGGGGATGTTTGGTGTCATGAGCGTGTACGGTTACACCACCAAACGCGATCTGAGCGGCTTGGGCAGCATGCTGTTTATGGGCCTGATCGGTATCGTGCTGGCATCGTTGGTCAATATCTGGTTGAAAAGTGATGCTTTGATGTGGGCTGTGACCTATATCGGCGTGGTGGTGTTTGTTGGTTTGACAGCCTACGATACGCAAAAACTGAAAAATATCGGCGAGCAACTCTCTGCTGACGACCGCGACAGTTTTCGCAAATACGCCATTGTGGGCGCATTGACGCTTTATCTGGACTTTATCAACCTGTTCCTGATGCTGCTGCGTATTTTCGGCAACCGTCGCTAAGACGCAACACGACACATCGCCCCGTGCGTTACACGCGCGGGGCTTTTTTTTGGGCGCAACCCGGCCATTGGCGTAGGGTTGATGCTAAAACTTATCGAACGTCACCCTGAGTTACTCAATGACATTCGTGGTTGCGTTGAGCAAAAATCGATGATGGTTCACGACATTTTTCGCCTGAATAACCCGTAGGCCGCGCTGCCGGTAGTCGCAGTGATAATCAGCAGTGGCCACAGGCTGTGCCATACCACGCTGAAATCGGCCCCTTTGAGGTAAATTTGTTTGGTGATGTCAGTGAAATGGCGGATAGGGTTTACCCAGGTCAGGTCCTGTAGCCACTGCGGCATGTTTTCCACCGGTGATACGTAACCTGAGAGCAAGATGGCGGGCATCAGAAAGACAAACACGCCGATAAACGCCTGCTGTTGTGTGGCGCACAGCGACGAAATCAGTAAACCAAATCCCACCAGCGACAAGCCATACAGCAGCATCGCGGCATAAAACAGCAGCAGTGAACCGGCAAAAGGAATCTGGTAAGCGAAGATCCCTGCCAAAAGCACGATGGTGGCCTGCCCGGTGGCGACAATCAGCGCTGGGACCGCTTTACCAACGAAAATTTGCCAGGTCGCCAGCGGTGACACCAGCAGTTGATCGAGTGTTCCCTGTTCACGCTCGCGCGCTACAGAGAGCGCCGTCACAATCAATACGCCGATGGTCGTGATCATGGCGATAAGCGAAGGCACCACAAACCACTTGTAGTTCAGATTCGGGTTATACCAGTGACGCACCACCAGTTCGCTCTGGTTGTTGCGCGTTTTCCCTGCCAGCAACTCCCGCTCATATTCCTGAACAATCTGCTGTATGTCATTTGCGGCAATTTGCGCGCTGTTGGAACGCCGTCCATCCAGAATGACCTGAAGCGAGGTGCTGGTGCCATTGGCAATATCGCGGGAGAAATTGGGCGGAAAACGCACCAATAATAACGCTTTCTGGTTATCGATAGTTGGCGCGATAGCCTGCGGACTGCGCAGCGTTAATATCTGGGAGAAGGTGCGCGCGTTAGCGATGCGCTGTGTCAGTTCAATCGATGCGGGGCCGCTGTCTTCGCTATAAATAGCGAGGATGGCATTGGTGACATCCAGCGTCGCGGCGAACGGGAACAGAGAGACCTGAAGCACCACCGGGAGCACCAGCAGGCTGCGGGTTTGCGGTTCACGCAGCAGCGATTGAAGCTCTTTCACGATCAGCGTCCATAAGCGGTAAAACATGGCGATCCCTCCCTAATCCAATCTGCGCCGCGTTTTCAACGCGGTCAGCCCGATGAAAAACAGCGTGGCAAGGCTTAAAAAGCCCAGATTGACCAGCAAGATGCTGACCACGTTACCCGTGAGGAATAAACTTTGCAGCGTACTGACGAAATAGCGTGCGGGAATGACATAAGAGACGGCGCGCACCAGCGCCGGCATGCTGTCAATTTCAAAGATAAACCCGGAGAGCATGACCGCTGGCAAGAAGGCCGCGTTCAGCGCCACCATCGCGGCATTGAACTGGTTGCGCGTCAGGGTGGAAATCAGCAGTCCCATGCCGAGGGTGCAGGCGAGAAACAGGCTGCTAATGCCAAACAGTATCCAGAGCGATCCGCGGTAGGGAACATGCAGCACGAAGACGGCCACCACCATGCACAACACCATGGCTATCATGCCCAGTCCATAGTAGGGGATAAGCTTGGCCAGCAGCAGTTCTGCACGCGTAACCTGCGTTGACAGCAATGCTTCCATAGTGCCTCGTTCCCATTCTCGGGCGATCACTAGCGAGGTCAGAATGGCACCAATCACGGTCATGATAATGGTGATGGCACCGGGAATGATAAAGTGTTGGCTGACCGCTGCTGGGTTGAACCAATAGCGCAGCTGCACCTCTATGGGTTGTGAAAATGTCTCCCCTTGAGCCAGTGCGCGCTGCTCCTGCCAGACCTTCCAAACCCCTTGCACATAGCCGGAAACGAAATTGGCGGTATTCGGCTCACTGCCGTCAGTGATCACCTGTAACGGGGCCAGCCCTCCGGGCTGTGACAACTGCTCGGCAAAATTGCCAGGGATGGTGATCAAACCGCGAATACGCCCCGCTTGCATCAACTGGATCAATGCCTGACGGTCGCGGCTGATGGTTGGCTCAATATAGGGGGAGGCAGCAAAGGTTTGGGCTAAATCGCGCGCCGCTTCACTCTGTTCTTCCAGCAGGATACCGACGTGTAAGCGACTGGAGTCGAGGTTGATGCCATAGCCAAAAATAAACAACAGCATCAATGGGATGACAAACGCAATCAGGCTGCTGCTAGGGTCGCGCACGATCTGCTTGCTCTCTTTACGACACAATGCCCGCAAACGTCGCCAGGAAAAGGCGGTGCTGCCCGACATGGGGTTGCTGTTGGCATTAGTCATGGGCATTCTCCGTGTCGTAGGCCTGAATCAGGGCGATAAACGCCTGCTCCATGCTGGGATCGGGCATGTCTGGCGTAACCGCCTGCTGCTTTAAGGCATCGGGTGTGCCGCTGGCAATCAGTTTGCCGCGATAAACCAGACCGATACGATCGCAATACTCCGCTTCATCCATAAAATGAGTGGTCACCATGACAGTTACCCCCCGATTGACCATGCCGTTGATGTGCATCCAGAACTCACGGCGGGTGAGGGGATCGACGCCAGAGGTGGGCTCGTCGAGAAACAGGATATCCGGTTCGTGCATTAAGGCGCAGGCCAAGGCCAAGCGCTGTTTGAACCCAAGCGGCAGGGCATCGGGTGTTTGTCGGCTTATCGGTGCAAAGTTGAAGGCCTGTGTCATGGCCGCGACTTTCTCGCGTTGTTGACGGCCACGTAAACCGTAGACGCCAGAGAAAAAGCGCAGGTTTTGTTCTACCGTCAGGTTACCGTACAGGGAAAATTTCTGTGTCATATAACCCAGGTGCTGACGCGCTTTGCCTGAGCTGATTTTAAGATCCAGACCCAGCACGCGCGCATGGCCTTCACTGGGCGTGAGCAACCCGCACATCATCTTGAAGGTGGTTGATTTCCCTGCGCCATTCGGCCCTAGCAGGCCGAAAATCTCACCGCGTCGCACGGTAAAATCGACCCGATCGGTCGCGACAAATTCACCAAATTTTTTGGTCAGATGACGAGCTTCTATCACCTTGTCATCGCCGTCATCGGGAATGAGCGGCATAATGCGCGCCAGTGACGACTCCCCTTTAGGGCCGCCACCTAACAGGTCGATAAAGGCATCCTCAAAGCGGGGGGCTGTCGCTTCGATGTTGTCCGGCGTCAGCGGGAGCGTATCACACAGGCTGGATGGGGTTGTGCCTGCCTTGAGCATCAGTCGTAAATACTTCCCTTGAATCACGCCGTCACTGACGGCAGGGTGTTGCAATGCCTGTTGCAGCAGTGTGCGGTGGGCAACGCCCTCGGTATGGGCTAGCACGCAGCGACCAGCCATGGTGGCGGTCAGATCTTGCGGCGCGCCGCGATACAGCAATTCGCCGTTATTCAGTAGCAGCACATCACGGCACTGCTCTGCCTCATCGAGATAAGAGGTGCTCCACAGGATCAGCATGCCGTCGTCAGCGAGTTCGTGCACCATGCGCCACAGCTCGCGTCGTGAGATGGGATCAACCCCGACGCCCGGCTCATCCAGCAACAGCACATTCGGTTGGCCCAGCAGGGTACAGGCTAGTCCCAGCTTCTGCTTCATGCCGCCAGAAAGCTTTCCTGCCAGACGCGTGGTGAAGCGCGCGAGGTCGGTAAACGTCAGTAGGCGTTCAAAGGTTTCCTGACGCTGTGTGCCGGTAATACCGCGCAGGTCGGCGTAAAGCGTCAGGTTTTCCATCATGCTCAGGTCTTCATACAGCCCAAACTTCTGCGGCATGTAACCAAGGATGGCATGCAATTGTCGGTCATCCTGCACCGGATCGAGCCCCATCACGCGCAGTGTCCCGCGGCTCGGTGTCAATAGGCCGGCCAGCATACGAATCAGCGTGGTCTTACCCGCGCCGTCTGGCCCCACTAAGCCGATAACCGCACCCGCATCCAGGGTGGCGGTTAACGGTTTCAGCGCAGGCGTGGTGCTGTCGGGGAAGGTTTTCTCTACCCCATCCAGCGTAATGCGTGGCATGGGACTGTTCATGGCGTTACGCTGTCAGTGGCGAAGCGCAACGTTACCGGCATGCCCTGGCGCAGCAGGTCGTCCGCATCGTTCACGATGATACGCAGCCGATAAACCAGATCGGTGCGCAGCGCCGGGGTTTCTACGCTTTTGGGGGTGAATTCTGCGCTGGGGGACACAAATCCTACCGTGCCGTGGTAGGGACGGTCTGGGCGACTGTCCGTATAAATCAGCACTGCTCGTCCCGGTTTCGCTTGCCCTAGCTGTGGCTCATCAATGTAGGCACGAATCCACACCGGCCGGGTCAACGAGAGCGTGAATACGGTGCTGCCCGCGCTGAGCATACTGCCTGCTTCTGCGGCGCGAGTGAGGATCACGCCATCAGAAGGGGCGGTTAGCGTGGTATCGCTCAGATCGAGAATGGCTTGTGCCTGCACCGCTTGCGCCTGTGCCAGCGCGGCTTCGGCGGCGGTAATTTCCTGCGGACGGTTGCCGCTTTCGAATTGGCGCAATTTCTCTTTCGCGGCTTGTAGCGTAGCAAATGCTTGCTGACGCGCCGAACGGGCATCGTCCAGCGTATTTTGTGCCACGGCACCCTTGCCCCACATGCCTTGCTGGCGTTGATAGAATTTGTCGGCGTATTCATAGGCGGCCTGCGCTTGGTCTACTTGAGAACGCACTTGGGCAACCTCTTCACGCCGATAACCTTCCTGAAGCAGTGCCAACTGGGCTGCTGCGCTGGCAACATTGGCGTCAGCCTGGCGCAGTGCATTGTGGTGCGGTATCCAGTGCCGCGATTGCCTGTCCTGCATTAACGCTGTCACCCTCATCCACCTGCAAGCTTGCCAGACGTCCACTGACGCGAAACGCCAAATTCACCGTGCGAATATCCACGTTACCGTATAGCGTGACAGGGGTGTCACGGCGCGCATAGTGTGCCCAGCCCGCATAGAGTGCGGCTACCAGCAGTAAAAGCACCACAATGGTCACGCGCGATTTAACTTTATTCATGGAAGGCTTCCCTTTTTGACCGGCTAAAGGCATTCGCGCTGTTGTGCGGCTCTAAGGCCGTCAAGTACCAGCGCGATGTGTTGTGTCACCACGTCGTTAATCACCAGACTTTGTTCCAAACCGACGTCGTCCCAGCCTGCTCGTAGCCGTATGGTTTCACGGGCAAAGCGAAACGCCAGCGCTTCACCGATCAGCGCATGGGCATGGATAACGGTTCTGCGATCGGAACTGTCTAGTCCGGTGTAGCCAGCGACCAGTTGTGTCATCAACTGGTGCATGGGCGCGATAATGCGTTCGTGCATCAGCGGATAGGCATCGGTTGGTGACAACTGTTCGCGCGACATAAAGCGGCTGAAGTGCAATGTTTCCGGGCTGGTCATCAGTCGGGTAAAGTTCAGCACCAGTTTTTGCAGATACGCCATGTAGCGCTCTGGCGTGCCAGCGGGCTGTTGCAGGTGCTCGGTAATTTCTGTGCGCAAAGGGAGATAGGTGTGTGCGACTTCATCGGCAATAGCGCTTGCCACCGCACGATATAACCCCTCTTTGGAGTGAAAATGGTAGGTGATGGCGGCGATATTTTGTCCGGCTCGGCGGGCAATGTCGCGCGTGGTGGCGGCTTGCAGGCCAAACTCGCCAAACACTTCGAGGGCTGCCTGTAACAGTCGTTGCTTGGTGTGGTCACCTCGGGTAGGCGACGTTGCCTGAAATAACATGGCATACAGCCTTTTTCAATCAATCGTATGATTAAATTTAGCGTTTTTTTGGATTTTTTATGTGACCGATTTCTCATTTAACAGGTGTCGCTTTTTCTTCTACACAACGTACCCGCGGCATCGGCTCTTTCAGACGACAAAAAACTCTATATCCCTTTAATTTGTAATGAAAAAGACAGGATTGTTAGCGTGGTGAAAATGTAACGTAAAACTTGTTATTGTGTTTATTGAATGGTAATAATTACCATTAACAATCTCATTATCGACGGTGCGTAAGCATCAACGGACTTGCTGCTTACGGCCCGCCGTGTACTCGCAATGCATTCTGTCCGCCAACGCTATTCCTAATTGGAGTGGCGTTGGGCGGATTTTTTTATGCCGGACCGTATGGGGTCTTGGCGTCTCATTACCAGGTGACAACAGGAGGAGTGCGTGATTCGGATGCGCATGTTATTGGCGGCAGCGCCGTGGGTTTGGGGGGTATCGCAATGTGCTTATGCAGAAGGTACAAATCGAACCGCAGGAAATGATGAAATGGTGGTCAGCGCGTCGCGCTCCAACGTCGAACAGCCTAAAGCGCCGCAGATGGTAACCATCATCAACCGTCAGCAAATTGAGCAACAGCTGCGCGTAACATCGGATTCCTCGCAAGTGTTGAGTAACTTGTTGCCTGCCTTCTCTCCTAGCCGACAAAAAATGAGCGGCAGCGGTGAAACCTTCCGCGGTCGATCGGCACTGATTTTAGTCGATGGCATTCCACAATCGAATCCGCTACGCCCCACCGGACGTGAAATGCATACCATCGATTTTTCTATGATCGAGCGGATTGAGGTTATTCACGGGGCTAATGCCACCAACGGTTTGGGGGCGACTGGCGGCGTGATTAACCTGATCACCCGTCGCCCGGAAAATGGGGCGTTCAATCAGCATGTTTCCGTGCAAACCACGCTGCCCACAGAGAAGATCCGGGGCGAAACCGCCAGCTATAAAACCACCTACCGCGTTGATGGTCGCGTGGATAAACTCGATTATCTGGTGTCTCTGGGGTATGAAAATCAAGGGCTGTATCTTGACGGCAATGGACGGGCCATCGGCGTGGATAACACCCAGGGCGATACCATGGATTCCCGCGCTTACGACGTGTTGGCCAAGGTAGGGTACTGGCTTAATGACGATCAGCGTGTGCAATTGAGTGTCAACCGTTACCACATTCGCGGAGAAAATGACTACCTGAGCGTCGATGGCGTGCGTGCGCAAGGTATTCCGACCACCTCCGCGCGCGGCACACCACCGGGCGATGCGCCGTTTAACAGTGTGTGGAGCACCGGCCTGACTTACGATCACAACAATCTGGCGGGGTTCAAGCTCTCGACGCTGTTATTCAGCCAGGAATATGAAGCGCTGTTCGGTGCCACCAATTCGCAATCATTTCAGGACACGACCCTCGCGCCCAACAAAACGCTGTACGATCAATCCCGTGCGGTATCCTCCAAACTGGGGGCAAAACTCGCGCTCACCCGTGACGACCTTCTGGAAGATACGTTGAAAGTGACGGCGGGTTTTGATGTGTTGCTTGATAAGAACAAACAAGATCTCTATCTGACCAAACGCACCTATGTGCCGGAAATCGAATACACCAACTACTCGCCTTTTTTACAAACCGAGTACGCGTTGCTGGATAACGTGACGCTGCATGCGGGCGTGCGCCACGAAATTGCCAGACTGAAAGTCGATGACTATCGCACGCAATCGGCGGATGCAAACGGTGTCTATGACGGCGTGGCGGGGAAAGGGGGGACCCCAAAATTCAACCAGACGTTATATAACGCTGGCATTGTCTATTCGCCGTGGGAACCGCTGAGTCTGTTCGCTAACTACTCGGAAGGGTTTGGCATGCCGGATGTCGGACGTGCGCTGCGCGATATTGACACCGAGGGGGTCGATCTGAGCCGGGTGAATAACGTCAAACCGGTGGTGACCAAAAATATTGAGACGGGTTTCCGGGTGCAGCAGGGCGCTGTTGATTTTGAAGCCAGCTATTTCCGTTCCAGTGCGAAACTGGGGGATTCCGTGACGCTTAACAGCGATGACGATTTCGTTTCAAAGCGTGAAAAAACCCGCGTGCAAGGGGTTGAGGTCCGAAGCGGTTATCAGATTAACGAGCAGCATAAAGTCAATCTGTCCTATGCCCATACCGAAGGTAAACGCGACAGCAATGGTGATGGCACACTGGATAAAAAGATGACCGGCCTTAATATCGCGCCGGATCGGGTGATTGCCAGTTGGTCGGCAAGCTGGACGGAGAAGGTGAACACCTTTGTCCAAGGCAACTATGCCTTCAGCCGCAGTTTTGATGATACCGGGCTGGGGTTTGATGGTTATCTGCTGGTGGATGCTGCCGTCGGCTACAAACTGCCTTATGGCCGTGTGAATCTGGCGGTGGCTAACCTGCTGGATAAACAGTACATCACCTACTATTCGCAGTCCGTGGGACTGGGTACTGCGGCCAATACCCGCTATTTCTCCGGGCGTGGACGTACCGTGACATTGGGTTACTCGATTGATTTCTAAGTGTCACTTATCCCGTCTCGTAGCCCGTCGCTGCGAGATGGGAAGATACCTGATGTTATGGGGGGGGGCTGTTGTTCCTGTCGTTACAGGGGACAACCGGCTGGGCGCGTCAGGTGTCACACGCGCTTGGTGTAACCGTGATCAACGGCCAGCCTAAACGGGTGGTGACCCTGTTTCAGGGGGCAACTGATACGGCTGTCGCGTTGGGGATAACACCGGTAGGCGTCGTGGATTCCTGGATTGAAAAACCGACGTATCGCTATTTGCGCAGCGCGTTAGGTGATGTTCCCCATGTCGGGTTGGAAACGCAGCCGAATTTGGAAGCCATTGCTTTGCTTAAACCCGACCTGATCATTGCATCACGTTTTCGCCATGAACGAGTGTATACCTTGTTGTCGCAGATCGCTCCCACGGTGGCGATGGAGGATGTGTTTGAATTTAAACGCACCGTACAACTGATGGGGCAGGCGCTGGGCAGGGAGACGCAAGCACAGGGCTTGCTCACCGCCTGGCAGGCGCGGGTGTCGGTATTGCGTGACCGCCTGCGTGCTCACTATGGCTCGCAGTGGCCGCTCCGCGTTTCGCTGATTGAGTTTCGTGATGACCATATTCGTCAATATTTAGCACGCAGCTTTGCCGGCTCAGTGCTGTCGGAAGTGGGTTTTATCTGGCCGGAAACACAGGCCGATTCGCTCAGCGTGATGCGCAAATTAAGCACGCCAGAGAGTTTACCGGTGCTGGATGCCGATCTGTTTTTTGTCTTTATGCGCTCGGAAAAACCGGCGGTGACGCAACTTTACCGCACCTGGACAGCGCACCCATTGTGGCAACGCCTGATTGCTCCCCAACGTGAGCACGTCTACACCGTGGACAGTGTGGCCTGGAGTTTGTCGGGAGGCATTTTAGGTGCGAACCGGATATTGGATGAGATCGCACAACGTCTACTGCCTGTGGAGACAACGCCATGAGGCCTGGATGGGTGTTGTGTGGCGGGGTGCTGCTGTTGATCATCTCTTGTTTTGCCAGCCTGATGGTCGGGGCACTGCCGATCGCGCCGCGCGTTGTGCTGGCTGCATGGCTTCACCCGGATGCGACGCAGATTGAACACCTTTTGGTGCAGACCGCGCGTCTGGCTCGTACCTTGATGGCTCTGACGGTCGGTGCCTGCCTGGCCGTTGCCGGGGTGCTGATGCAGGCGATGACGCGCAACCCACTGGCCTCACCGGGGTTATTCGGCGTCAATGCCGGGGCGATCTTCTTTATCGTCCTGAGCAGCGTGTGGCTAGGTGCTGCGTCACTGGCGACGTTGGTGTGGTCCGGATTTCTCGGCGCGGCCGTCGCGGGAGGATTGGTGTTCGGCATCGGCTCGTTGGGTCGTGGGTCTACAAGCCCAGTGAGAATTCTGCTGGCAGGGGCGGCGATCACGGCACTTTTCCTCTCGTTTACCCAAGCGATGTTGGTGATCAATCAGGATGGATTGGACAGCGTACTGTTTTGGCTAGCCGGCTCGGTAGCGGGACGAGAGAGCGATCTGCTGATGCCCTTACTGCCCTATGTGGTGGCAGGGTTGGTATTCAGCAGGGTGCTGGCTCCACATATTAATATTTTGGTGGCGGGTGATGACGTGGCACGCGGATTAGGTGTGCGTACCGCATGGATTCGCGGCCTGATGGGCGTGTGTGTGATTGTGTTAGCGGGCAGTGCGGTGGCGATTGCGGGTAACATCGGTTTTATTGGGTTGATTGTGCCGCACATGGCCCGTCGATTGTGTTCTCACGACCACCGTTGGCTGATCCCCGCCAGCGCTTTGCTGGGCGCGTGTCTGCTACTTTGGGCGGATATGGTGGCGCGCGTGGCGATTTTACCGCAGGAACTGCCACTGGGGGTCATGACCGCCGTGCTGGGGGCACCGTATTTTATTGCGTTGGTTCGGCGGGAGGCGCGTCATGGCTAACGCTTACTCGCTGCGTATCGGCATGTTGTCTCGTCGGGTGGATAGCCGCGCATGTCTCTGGAATCTGGTACTGCTCGCTGTAACGCTGGTGACGATCCTCCTGGTGCTATCGCGAGGTGCCGTGCCGCTCTCTCCGTGGCAGGTAATGCATATACTGTTCGCACTGCACCACACCATCGAGGGTAACGCGTTTATCGTCTGGGAATTGCGCCTGCCACGCGTGGTGTTGGCGGCGATGGTAGGCGGGGCATTAGCGCTTTCGGGGCTGATATTACAGAGTCTGGTGCGTAACCCGTTGGCATCACCGGATTTGCTGGGGGTTACCAGCGGCGCGTCTGCTGCCGCCGTTGCTTTTCTCTCGTTCGGCGCGGGTGTGCTCGGTCAGCAATGGATGCCGTTGGCGGCCATTGCGGGTGCCTGGGGAACGGCGCTGCTGATCTACCTGTTGACCTGGCGGCGTGGCGTATCGCCTTACCGTCTGGTATTGGTTGGGGTAGGGATCTCCGCCTTGATGGGGGCGGTGGCGACGGGGTTGCTGCTGCTTAGCCCATTCAATACCACGCTCTCCTCCTACATCTGGCTGACAGGCAGTGTTTACGGTGCTAACTGGCAGGATGTGACATCGCTGACTGGATGGCTGGCGCTTGTCGCGCCGCTATTGGTATTACTGGCGCGCCATGTGCCGATCGCGCTGGAGCGACGACGTAGCGCATTACTGTTGCTGAGCGTAGCGCTGGCCGGTAGCGCGATCGCCCATGCGGGGGCGATAGGTTTCGTGGGGTTGATTGCCCCGCACATGGCGAAACGTCTGGTGGGCCGAACCTTTGTTGGCAGTGCGTTGGCAACGGTACTGATCGGTGCCAATCTGGTCGTGGTGTCGGATTGGGTGGGGCGTACGCTCTTTTTACCGTTGGATCTGCCCGCAGGCATTTTTATTTCTGCGTTGGGCAGCCCCTTCTTTCTCTATTTATTGATTCGGAAACGTCATCATTAAGGCATAACGATGGATTCACCAAACCCTTTTCCGCTCTCAGGACGTGCACTGACGTTGCAATATGACCAGCAGGTGATTATTGAACATCTGGATTTGCAGGTGCCTGCCGGGCGCATCACGGTATTTGTCGGAAGCAACGGATGTGGCAAAAGCACCTTGCTAAAAGCCTTTGCCCGTTTGATCTCGCCAACCTCCGGCAGTGTCATGCTCAACGGGGCGGATATTCATCGCCAATCATCCCACGCCATCGCACGTAAGCTGTCAATTTTGCCACAGACTCCGATTGCGCCAGAGGGCATGACCGTGCGTCAATTGGTTGCGATGGGGCGCTACCCGCATCAAAGTTGGCTACGCCAGTGGTCGACGCAGGATGAAGAAAAAGTGGCGCAGGCGCTGAACAGTACCGGGCTGACCGCGCTGGGCGAGCGGGTGGTGGATACGCTGTCTGGCGGGCAACGTCAGCGGGTGTGGATCGCCATGACCTTGGCGCAGGATACGGATATTTTGCTGCTGGATGAGCCAACCACCTATCTCGATGTGGCGCACCAGATTGAGGTGCTCGATTTGCTGCGTGAGCTCAACGAACAACACGGTAAAACCATCGTTATGGTACTGCACGATGTGAATCTGGCATGCCGTTATGCACATCACATGGTGGCGGTTCACCAGCGAGGCGTAGTTGCGCAAGGCGCACCGCAGGCGATCCTGACGGAAACGCTGATCAAAACGGTATTCGATCTCGATAGCCGCATCATCGCTGACCCCGTGTTCGGTACGCCACTCTGTATTCCACTGGGCCGTTATGCGCCGAAACAGCAAAACGTGCGCGATGCGTGATCTCTCCTTTCACGCCGAAGAGCGGGCAGATCTCGCCGATCGTTTTAATCTGATCGCAGCGGCGGAATACCCGTTCAGCAGCGCGGTGCCGGTATCGACACTCCTGGAGACGGCATCGTGTCAGCGTATGTTGCAACAGCTTGCTCCACGACTGGGGGCCCCCTCGCTGGGGATCACCGCGTCGTTGTTAAGTAAACGCGTGGCTTTTCTTACTACCGCGGCTGCCTTTTATCCCTTATCGATGTACAACAAAGGGTTAAATATGGCGCTGACCAACTGCCTGTTGGATACGCGTCACGATGGACATCGTTGGCTGTCGCATATGGTGATGAACGAGGTATCGCTCTCAACCCCCGTGTCGGATTTGGCGCGCGCGAGTTGGCGTGATGCCCAGCTACGTGGCGTATTTGCGGAACATTTGACGCCGTTGTGGCAGGAGCTGTCGGCTGCGTCAGGCATCTCGTCGCGGATTTTGTGGGAGAATACCGCAGTGCGGCTGTTTTCACTGTTTGAGCATCGAATGCAAACCTCTGATGCGGCGACCGACGCGCGGGTAAAACAGGATTTTCACTATGTGGTTCACGAGGCACCTGGCGCACTGTTTGGATTGGATGCCAATCCGCTTACCGTCTATTTTCGCCCGTTAACCTGGGTACCGGCGAAAGGTGAGTGGGTCCGCTTTCGTCGTACCTGCTGTTTTTACTATAAGGCCGCTCAGCCGCAAGAGTTCTGTCAGGCCTGCCCTTTGCTGAGGCCTGATAAAGCGCACCGGTTACCTTTTAGGAATAAGCGCTAATCGGATGGCATATCAGGAAGGTGAAATCTCTGTTACACTAGCCGCCTTATGCACCGTAGTTTGTGCCCGTTCATTGTGGTTGTTGCTCACGTCGTTATTCCTTGGTTGATGGTGGCTCAGCAAACCCGCCTGATGTTCCCCCTGGAAACTGCACCGGCTTTGGCTCGGTCAGGGTGGATCTGGAGTTGTTTTGTCTATGTCTTTTTCATCTCTCGGCCTGAGCGCCGATATTCTCCGTGCTGTTGAAGAACAGGGCTATCGTGAACCTACGCCGGTACAACGCCAGGCGATTCCCGTGGTGCTGTCGGGTCAGGACTTGATGGCCAGCGCGCAAACCGGTACCGGTAAAACGGCTGGTTTTACCCTGCCGCTGTTGCAGCTGCTAAGCGCCAAGCCCAGTGACGTTAAAGGCCGTCGCCCGGTACGTGCCTTGATCCTGACACCGACGCGTGAACTGGCTGCTCAGATTGGTGAAAACGTGCAGGCATACAGCAAGTACCTGCGCTTGCGCTCGCTGGTGGTGTTCGGCGGTGTCAGTATTAATCCGCAGATGATGAAACTGCGCGGTGGCGTCGACATTCTGGTGGCAACGCCGGGACGTCTGCTGGATCTGGAGCATCAGAATGCGGTTGACCTTTCCCGTATCGAAATCCTGGTGCTGGATGAAGCGGATCGCATGCTGGACATGGGCTTTATCCACGACATTCGTCGTGTGCTGGCAAAATTGCCGGCCAAACGCCAAAACCTGCTGTTTTCGGCCACCTTCTCGGATGAGATCAAGGCGCTGGCCAATACACTGCTGACGCGCCCTGCGTCGGTCGAAGTGGTGCGTCGCAATACGCCATCGGAATTGGTGACCCAGAACGTGCACTTTGTCGATAAGAAACGCAAGCGCGAGCTGCTCTCTTTGCTGATCGGCAAAGGGAACTGGCAGCAGGTGCTGGTGTTTACCCGTACCAAGCACGGTGCCAACCACTTGGCTGAGCTATTGGGCAAAGACGGCATTACCGCCGCGGCTATCCATGGCAACAAGAGCCAGGGAGCCCGTACCCGTGCGTTAGCGAATTTCAAGGAAGGATCGATTCGGGTGCTGGTGGCAACGGATATCGCTGCGCGCGGTCTGGATATCGACCAACTGCCCCATGTGGTGAACTATGAGCTGCCCAACGTGCCGGAAGACTACGTGCACCGTATCGGGCGTACCGGTCGTGCGGAATCTACCGGTGAAGCGTTGTCGCTGGTGTGTGTCGATGAGCATAAGCTGCTGCGCGATATCGAGCGACTGCTGAAACGCGAAATTCCACGCATTGCCGAGCCGGGCTTTGAGCCCGATCCGAATATTAAGGCAGAGCCGATTCAAAATGGGCGCCAAAGCCAGCGCGGTGCGCCGCGTGGCGGCGATCGTTCCGGCAGTGAACGCCACAGCACGGCACCGCGCCGCCAGCGCAGTGGCGAAGGTTCGCCTTCTGGAGAGCAACGTCGTGGCGGTCAGGGGAAACCTGCCGCATCACGCTCGCAGGGTAATGGTCAGCGTCGCCCGGCGCGTGCCAGAAGCGAGTAATTAAGCTGTTCGCAGGGGAGCTGTCGCTCTCCTGCGGTAGTGTGCTTGCTTCGTTTCATGCCTTTGCGTCAACGTCTTGCCCGTGTGGCCTTCTCGCTTCTCACAGACTTCCCATTCACGTGGATTATCAGTAAGCTGCTTAACTCGCCTCCATCCGCAAGCCGACGCGCTTTGCCCGAATAAAGACTGAATAATGAGAACAGCCGCCCCCGGTATCACTGAAGATGGTCTGCCGACGCCGCAGCGCCACTATGCCATGTTGACGATCGCCATCAGCATTACGCTGGCGGTGATGGACGCCGTGGTCGCCAATGTGGCGTTGCCGGTTATTGCTACGGATTTCAACATTAGCGCGGCGAGCGTTATCTGGATCGTTAACGGTTATCAGTTGGCGGTGGTGGTATGCCTGATTCCGTTCGCGCGTTTGGGCGAGATTTACGGCTATCGTACGGTGTATATGTGCGGGTTGACTCTGTTTATCCTGTCGTCTCTGGCTTGCATGTTGGCGAACAGCATGCCGCTGTTAACGCTGGCGCGCGTGGTGCAGGGCATCGGTGCCGCAGGGCTGATGAGCGTGAACACCGCGTTAATCCGTTACATCGTGCCGCGTGCCAAGCTGGGCGGCGCCATTGGTATTAACGCGTTGGTGGTGGCGATGGCCGCCACTGTAGGGCCGACGCTGGCGGGAGGCATTTTATCCGTAGCCTCTTGGCCGTGGCTGTTTGCCATCAATCTGCCCCTTGGTCTCGCGGCCATTCTGTTGGCACTGCGCAGTCTACCGGATAACGATCGTAGCCAGCAGCCGTTTGATGGCGTGAGCGCGCTATTGAGCGCGTTGATGATCGGTTTGGCCATTACCGCCATTGAGAGCATCGGTCATAAAAGCAATGCCGTGCTGATCGGCGGACAACTGGGGCTGGCACTGGTAGCGACACTACTGTTGGTACGCCGCGAAGCCTCTGCCACAGCGCCGCTGTTCCCGTTTCAGTTTGTCGCTGGCGACCTCCATCGCCTCCTTTACCACCCAGATGTTGGCCTTTGTTTCTTTGCCATTTCTGTTTCACCATGAACTGGCGCTGACGCCGGCCGAAGTGGGGCTAATGATGACGCCCTGGCCGTTGGCAACTGGCGTTATGGCTATGGTGGCCGGCAAGCTTTCCGATCGGATGTCACCGGCCATACTGGGCGGTGTTGGCTTGCTGCTGCTCGCCGTCGGGATGTTGGCGTTGAGCCAGCTTTCCCCCGTCACCACCATGGCGGATATTGCCTGGCGCATGGCGCTGTGTGGCGCGTGGTTCGGGTTATTTCAGTCGCCCAATAATCGCCTGTTGGTCACGTCGGCACCGCGCCAGCGCAGCGGTGCCGCAGGCGGCATGCTGGGCACCGCGCGTTTGATAGGCCAGTCAAGCGGCACTGCGCTGGTGGGCATGTTGCTGGCGCGCTTTGATATGCAGGGCGGTTACTATGCGCTTTATATGGGGTGCGGTACGGCGGCGTTGGCCTGTCTGCTGAGTTTTACGCGTCAGGCCTTCAATCCCTCTGTCGCGGACAAAGGCTAACGACCGCGTAACGCTTGCTTTTCCTGCCCGCCGCAGTACCATGGCGGGCTGATTTAACGGGTGCGCCGTGCGGCGTTCTGATGAGCTGAATAGCGTTATGCGTATCCTCCTTGCGCCGATGGAAGGGGTTCTCGATGCTCTGGTACGGGAACTGCTGACCGACATCAATGAGTACGATCTGTGTATCACCGAGTTTTTACGCGTGGTAGATACGCTGCTGCCCGTTAAATCCTTCTACCGCCTTTGCCCCGAACTGCACCATGCCAGCCGCACACCCTCTGGCACCCAGGTGCGTATCCAATTATTGGGACAGTACCCGCAATGGCTGGCGGAGAACGCTGCACGTGCAGTGGCGCTCGGCTCCTACGGGGTTGACCTCAATTGTGGTTGCCCATCAAAGCTGGTGAATGGCAGCGGCGGTGGCGCTACGTTGCTAAAAGATCCTGAATTGATCTATCAGGGGGCGAAGGCCATGCGTGAGGCGGTGCCACGTCATCTCCCGGTGACGGTGAAAATCCGTTTAGGTTGGGATTCGGGCGATCGTCAATTTGAAATTGCCGATGCTGTTCAGCAAGCGGGTGCCAGCGAGTTGGTGGTTCATGGGCGCACCAAAGAAGATGGCTACAAAGCGGAGCGCATTAACTGGGCGGCCATTGGTGAAATCCGCAAACGTTTATCGATCCCGGTGGTGGCGAACGGCGAAGTCTGGGACTGGCAAAGCGCTCAGGATTGCATCGCGGTTACCGGGTGTCAGGACATTATGATTGGGCGCGGCGCGCTTAACGTGCCCAATCTGAGTAAAGTCATTAAATACAATGCCCCGCCGTTGCCTTGGCCCGAGGTGGTCGCGTTGTTGCAGCGCTACACCCAACTCGAAAAGCAGGGAGATACTGGCATGTACCATGTGGCGCGCATCAAACAGTGGCTCGGTTATTTACGAAAAGCCTATGTTGAGGCCGACGAACTGTTTCGCCAAATTCGAACTCTGACCACGTCAGATGCTATTGCGCGAACCATCGCCACACTGGCCTGATGCGGCCTGTATTGATGGTTTTCATCTCAGCGTCGTTGGTTTTTCTCACTATTTCAATCACTTTATGGATATTCAATTGCTTTCCTCTTGACGGAGCGGTATAACACAGCCATTTTGGAAGTGTAGACGTCTATACGTATAAGGGAACGCATGCCGCAGCACACAACACCCACTCCGGAAATCCCCGCGCAATCAGGTACCTTTAAACGAGCCATGAAGGCGCGCCATCTGATCATGCTTTCATTGGGCGGTGTCATTGGCACCGGGCTGTTTTTTAATACCGGTTATATTATTTCCACCACGGGTGCTGCGGGTACGCTGTTGTCCTATCTGATTGGTGCGGTGGTGGTGTATCTGGTGATGCTGTCTCTGGGGGAACTGTCGGTGGCGATGCCCGAAACCGGGGCATTTCACGTTTATGCATCACGCTACCTCAGTCCGGCAACGGGCTACACGGTTGCCTGGCTCTATTGGTTGACCTGGACAGTGGCATTGGGTTCGAGCCTGACAGCAGCGGGTTTTTGCATGCAATACTGGTTTCCAACCGTCCCGGTCTGGGTGTGGTGTCTGGTGTTTTGCGTCTTGATTTTTGTCCTGAATGTGATTTCGACGCGTTTTTTTGCCGAGGGCGAGTTCTGGTTCTCTGTGATTAAAGTGATTACCATTCTGGCATTTATTATCCTCGGGGCTGGGGCGATGATCGGCGTCATTCCGCTCAAAGATGGCACGCCTGCGCCACTGTTAACCAACCTCACCGCACACG
This sequence comes from Symbiopectobacterium purcellii, assembly GCF_019797845.1. NCBI lineage: Bacteria > Pseudomonadati > Pseudomonadota > Gammaproteobacteria > Enterobacterales > Enterobacteriaceae > Symbiopectobacterium > Symbiopectobacterium purcellii. The sequence goes on from NZ_CP081864.1 coordinate 1,699,856, forward strand.
GGTGGTTCCCCTTCGGTGGCTTGCCTATTCTGATGACCATGGTTGCGGTTAATTTTGCCTTTTCCGGCACCGAATTGATTGGCATTGCTGCTGGTGAGACGGAGAATCCGCATAAAGTGGTGCCGCTGGCGATTCGTACCACCGTTGTGCGCTTGATTGTGTTTTTTGTTGGCACCGTGCTGGTGCTGGCAGCATTGATTCCGATGGAACAGGCGGGAATTGTCAAAAGCCCCTTTGTGCAGGTATTTGAGCGCATCGGTATTCCCTATGCGGCGGATATTTTTAACTTTGTCATTCTGACGGCGATCTTATCGGCGGCTAATTCCGGTCTTTATGCCTCGGGGCGTATGCTGTGGTCGCTTTCAAATGAGAAGACGCTTCCAGCCTGTTTTGCTCGTCTTACGCGACGCGGCATTCCGCTGATTGCGATCTCGGTCAGCATGTTGGGTGGGTTGTTGGCGTTGGCTTCAAGTATCGTTGCCCCCGATACGGTATATGTGGCGCTTTCCGCCATCTCCGGGTTTGCCGTGGTGGCTGTATGGCTCAGTATCTGTGCGTCTCATATTGCTTTTCGTCGTCACCATCTGCGTTCCGGACGTTCATTGTCGGCGCTCAACTACCGCGCACCCTGGTTTCCGTTTACCCCCATCGCCGGTTTTTTACTTTGCCTGCTAGCCTGTGTCGGGCTGGCATTTGATCCCGCGCAGCGTATTGCCTTGTGGTGTGGATTGCCTTTTGTTGCCGTGTGTTATGCCGCGTATTATTTCACGCAAAGGCAACAGACACGTCAATTACCTGAGGAAGTGAATAATGTTACCTGAGAATCCCCTTGCCGCGCTGCTAGAGCAGTCACCCGTGGTGATCCTGGATGGTGCGTTGGCTACCGAACTGGAGGCGCGCGGCTGTGATTTGTGCGATCCACTCTGGTCGGCGAAAGTGTTGATGGAAGCACCTGCGTTAATTTATCAGGTGCATTACGATTATTTTGCCGCCGGGGCGCAATGCGCTATCACCGCCAGCTATCAGGCGACACCACAGGGGTTTGCAGCACGCGGACTGAGCGAAGTAGACTCGCTGGCGCTGATCGCGCGCAGCGTTGAGCTGGCGGTGCGTGCCCGTGAAGATTATTACGCGGTACATCCCGATGTGGGCGTGCTGTTAGTGGCGGGCTCGGTCGGGCCCTATGGGGCTTTTCTGGCGAATGGCGCTGAATATCGTGGCGATTATCACCTGCCGCAGGCGGAGATGATGGCATTCCACCGGCCACGTATCGCGGCGTTGGTTGACGCGGGTGTTGACCTGCTGGCGTGCGAAACCCAGCCCTCGCTGCCGGAGATGGCCGCTCTGTTACAGTTGCTGCGCGAGTTTCCCACCATCACTGCCTGGTTCTCGTTTACGCTGCGTGATGCGCAGCACATCAGCGATGGCACGCCACTGCGTGACGTTGTGGCGCTATTGGACAACCACCCGCAAGTCGTGGCGATGGGTGTAAACTGTGTCGCATTAGAAAGTGCGACGGCGGCGTTAGCGTATTTATCCTCGCTGACGGTGTTGCCGCTGGTTGTCTATCCTAATTCCGGCGAGCATTATGATGCGAATGCCAAACGCTGGAGCGCAACCGGGAAGCAGGCATGTTCGCTGACCGCGCATTTGTCCGCCTGGAGAGCCGCGGGCGCGCGCCTGATCGGTGGATGCTGTCGTACCACGCCGCAGGACATTGCCGCGATTTCTCATGCGTGCAAGCATGAGTCGCACCATTATTGAGGGAGAGATCATGACCAACCCGACTGAGGGCGCTCACCGCGCTTATCGCCAACTGTGTGAGACTCTGGGACTTACCTTACCCATCACCTTTCTGGATATCGCTGCGGAACAAACCGTTGTCGTGGCATCACCGGACGCCGACGTGCTGCGGCTGGCACTAGGGTATGAGAAAACCTCCGCGACTTTTTTTCACCATCTGCCCCCGACGCCAGACGACATGGAGCGGGCAATCATGACCGTTGAGGATGAGGTCACCCGCATTCGCCACCAGGTGGATACGCAATATCCCCTTTATCTGTGCGATCCGGCCCTGACGTCATTGGCCGAGACTACCGGCGTACCGGCCAATGCGCACGGTTGGCATATAGAGCAGGAGGATATCGAGCGACTGTTTAAACGTTTCGAGCAGGTGATGCTCGGTCGCCCCGCCAGCTGGGAAGCCATTCCGCTGGATAACGCTTTCACGGCCCGTTTGTTGATTTTGCGCGAGTTTATGCACCATCTGGGCTATATGTCGGTATTTATCGTTAATACCTCTGACAGCGAGTCTCCCTAACGCTTGCCTCTGTGCGTGCTCTCGCGGTAAGGTCAGATTTCCTCTGGCCGTTGGTAGCGTGTTTATGGACATCCACGATCTGCATGACAACCCCGCGCGCATTGCGGGTGTTGCTGCATTGCTCTACGCCGAATGGTCGGCGTTTCCCCGCTGGTCGAGTACGCCTGCCATTGAATCGGCTATACGCCAGCGTGGTGTGGCGACCACTCGCGCGTTCTCGCTGGGGATGTTCGCTCACGACGGCCATGCGGTTGCTACCGCCAGTATCATTCGCTATGAACTGGACGATTGCCCAGAACGCGAATACTGGCTGGGGGAAGTGGTCACGGCCCCGTCTCAGCGCGGTAAAGGGCTGGCGACTGCGCTGGTCAATGCCTGTGTGGCACGCTGCCAGCAACAGGGCATCGAGATGCTGTATTTGTATACACCTGACAAGCATGCGCTCTATGCCCGAATGGGGTGGCAACCGCTAGAGCAACGTCATGTGGCAGGAGAAAGTGTCACTGTGATGTGTTTATCGCTCGGAAAGTGAAACATGCTGGCAGACTATGTGATGAAGTCTATTATCTGTGGTAGGTTTGACATAGTAGCGGATTTGCAGGCTGTGTTTTATCCAAAGGGACAGCCGTAAGCGATGCCATGACAGGTTCTTGGCAGCGCAGGAGGCCTCGTCGTTCACCGGACGTGGAGAAGAGTCATGACGACACACTTTTTGGGGAAATATGAGATTGAGCTTAAATTCAAGATTAAGGATATTAGCGAGTTTCGTGACACGTTATTAAGTCTTCATCCAGAAGCTTTCGTGTTTGAGAATAATGAATACGATATTTATTACGATGACCCACTCGCCTCGCTACATAAAAGAAATATGAGCATGGTGTTACGATCTATGTCGCCTTCTGGAATTAAATTATGGATTGTTAAAGGTCCGGAGGAAAGGCGTTGCGAGGCTGTTAATATCGAATCATCTGAAAAAGCAGACAGCATGTTGCATACCTTAGGCTATATTCCTATTCATCACGTAAATAAAACCCGCAGTATCTATTTCCTCGATCAGTTCCACATCACACTCGACTATATTGCTATGCTGGGGCACTACGTAGAAATATCGGTCATGACCGATGACGAAGCCGCGTTGCCAGAGCTGGAGGAGGCCTGTGTGCAGTGCGCGCTGCGTCTGGGGCTGGATATGGAAAATAAAGAGCCTCGCTCATACCGTCAATTATTGGGTTTTTGATGGTGTCAACCTGGATTAAACTCGATGCATAGAATTGGCAAAAGGATTTATCATTCTATGATCGAGTTAAAATAATTATTCTGTTATCAGCGTAGTATCTGAATAAGCACCGTCGTTGCACGTCGTACACCATGATTAAAATCCATGATGGGGCCGCGCGGTGTGAATTATGTTGTGAAAACTTTAACGCTTTGTATAAGGATGTTCTGGGGCGAATTGATTTTTGAGATATCGGTGATAGACGTGGCAGGCAGTAAATATTATATTACCGGCTTTTGTAAGTAAAAAAATCATTCGTGTTTGCTTCATCCTGCAAAATAACAGAATAAAGGAACCGAATTATGAAAAAAAAGGTGCTGTTATTCAGTGCGCTGGCACTCGCTTTTTCTTCCATGGCGCAAAGTGAGACGCCCGAGTCTACCGATCTGGTGATCATCGGTGCAGGGGGCGCAGGCATGTCTGCGGCCATTGAGGCACATAACCAGGGTGCAAAAGTTATCCTGCTGGAAAAAATGCCGTTTGCCGGTGGCAACACGGCGCGCGCCGAGGCGGGGCTGAACGCCGCGGGCACGCCTTATCAAAAGGTCAAGGGCATTCAGGACAGCCCTGAGTTGTTCTTCCAAGACACCATGAAAGGTGGCCGTAACATCAACAACCCCGATCTGGTGCGTACACTGTCTGAACGCGCAAAAGATTCTGTGCAATTCTTGAAGGATAACGGCGCTGAGTTGGCCGACTTAACCCGTACTGGCGGTGCCAGCGTGGATCGTACCCACAGACCTGCTGGCGGCGAACCGGCCGGTAGCTTCATTGCGACTGCGTTGATCAAAAAAGTGAAAGCGCTGAACATCGATCTGCGCACCAATACGTCCGCCACTGAAATTGTACAAAATGACAAGGGCGAAGTAACCGGCATTAAAGCGAAAGGCAAAGATGGCAAAGAATTTGCGCTCAATGCTAAAAAAGTCATGATCACCTCAGGTGGCTTTGGTGCCAACTTTGACATGATCAAGCAGTACGACCCGAAACTCGCCAACTTCAAAACCACCAATGCACCGGGTTCACTGGGTGAAGGGGTTAAGATGGCGGAGAAAATCAATGCCAAGCTGGTGGATATGGAATATATCCAGATTCACCCCAGCACCGTGCCGGGTAAAGGGATTCTGATCACCGAAGCCGTGCGCGGTGACGGCGCGATTTTGATCAATGAAGAGGGCAAACGTTTTATCAATGAATTGCAGACGCGTGATGTGGTTTCTCAAAGTATCCTGAAACAACCGGGTGCTCACGCGTATTTGATCTTCAACGATGATTTGGTAAAACAAAACAAGACCATCAACAGCTACTTCAAGCAAAAACTGGTGGCTGAAGGTGATACACCGGAAGCCTTGGCTAACGCCATCAAGGTGGATGCCAAGCAGTTACCGTTAACCTTGAAAACGTACACCGGCTACGCAAAAGCCAACAAAGATAGCGAATTCGGGCGTGACAGCTTTAAACAGGCGCTGGATACCGGTAAATATTACGCCATTGAAGTAACGCCGGGCATCCACCACACCATGGGTGGTATTGCTATCAACACCAAAGCACAAGTGGTGAACAAAGACGGGAAAGTTATCCCGAACCTGTTTGCGGCGGGTGAAGCGGCGGGTGGTGTCCACGGTGCTAACCGCCTGGGCGGTAACTCACTGGCGGATATTGTTACCTTTGGTCGCATCGGTGCCGATGAAGCGGTGAAAGAAATCAAAGCAGGTAAATAAGTCGTATTGTTCAGGGGACGCCGCTTCGTGAGCAGCGGCGTTGCTATTATCACAAAACCAGAGAAAGCGAGAAAATTATGAAAAAAATCGTTCCATCGTTGGTGGCTGCTGCTGCCTTGTTGTTTGTTGCCTCAGCCGGCGTTCAGGCTGCCCAAACGTATAAAGACGGTACCTACACCGGCAAAGCGCAGGGTAAAGAAGGGGAGATCGAAGTTTCGGTGAAAATCAGCGAGGGCAAAATTGCCAATGTGGAAGTGGTAAAACACGAGGACACAGAAGCGCTGATGCTCGGGGTTATTGATAATATCGTGCCGGAAATTGTGGAAAAACAAACGGCAGACGGTATTGATGCGGTAACGGGTGCCACCATGTCCAGTACGGGTGTATTGGAAGCCGCGAAACAAGCGCTGGCACAAGCTAAATCCTAATCAGTCAGACGCCTGCGGCCACTGTCACAGGCGTTATTATTATTCTCACCTTTATTGCTCTTTATTATATATACCTCGGTATTCCCCTCGTTTTATCGCGAATTTCAACGTTGATATTCTCTCTTTCAGTAAATGTTATCGCTGGCTGTTTTCATTATGTTGGTGTCATGCATGAATATTGATAAAAAACGGGTTTTATTATGTAGGCATGTAATTTGATGGTTGCTGAAAGCATTGAAGCATTATCATTTCATGATCAAGTTAAAATAATTATTCTGCTAAGGGTGTAGTATTTGAAAAAGCAGCGTCGTTGCACGTCGTAGATACCCTAAATAATTCGAGTTGCGGGAAGGCGGCAAACGAATGAATTCCGATGAGCTTACTTAGGTAAGTGATTCGTGTGACAAATCTGCCGGGAGCAGATTTGAACGCCGCTTGCGGCGGCCTCGTAAGAGGTGAGGCCCAGGGATGGGCCGAATAACGAGTGCAGCCAACGCACCTGCAGCTTGAAGTATGACGGGTATACCATGATTAAAAGCCATGATGGTGTAATGCACTGTGAATATGTTGTGACAATACTATTGAATAAAGGAATATATCATGAAAACAAAGGTGCTGTTATTCAGTGCGCTGGCACTCGCTTTTTCTTCTATGGCGCAAAGTGAAAACCGGGAATCTACCGATCTGGTTATCATTGGTGCCGGTGGGGCAGGCATGTCCGCTGCCATTGAAGCACACAACCAGGGTGTTAATGTTATTCTTTTGGAAAAAATGCCGTTTGCCGGAGGCAATACCGCGCGCGCGGAGGGCGGTTTAAACGCGGCGGGAACGCCTTATCAAAAAGCCAAGGGCATTGAGGATAATCCTGAGCTGTTCTTTAAAGATACGATGAAAGGGGGGCGCAATATTAATAACCCTGAACTGGTGCGTATCCTTTCCGAGCAGGCGAAAGACTCCATTGAATTCTTGAAAATCAATGGTGCTGAACTGGCGGATGTGTCGCGAGCGGGCGGAGCCAGCGTCGATCGCATTCACCGGCCCGTGGGTGGGGAACCTGCTGGCAGCTTTATTGCTACGGCGCTGATCAAAAAAGTCAAAGCGCTTAATATCGATTTACGTACGCGTACCTCGGCGACGGACATCATCAAAAATGATAAAGGTGAAGTTACGGGAATTAAAGCCAAGGGCAAAGACGGGAACGTTTACACCATTGATGCCAAGAAGGTAATGATCACTGCGGGCGGATTTGGTGCCAACTTTGACATGATTAAACACTACGATCCCAAACTGGTCGGTTTTAAAACGACCAATGCGCCAGGTTCGCTGGGGGAAGGGGTTAAAATGGCGGAAAGTATTAACGCCAAGCTGGTGGATATGGAATATATCCAGATTCACCCAACCACCGTTCCCGGAAAAGGCATTCTTATCACGGAGGGGGTTCGCGGTGATGGTGCTATTTTAGTCAATGAACAAGGGAAACGTTTTATTAATGAGTTGCTAACGCGCGACGTGGTTTCGCAAAATATTTTAAAACAACCCAATGCGCATGCTTACGTGATATTTAATGACGCGCTGGTAAAACAGAACAAAACCATTGATACCTATTTTAAACAGAAACTGGTGTTTGAAGGTGATTCTGTTGAGGCACTTGCCACTGCCATTAAGATGGATCCCAAACAGCTGTCTGCCACGCTCGCCGCTTATACAGGCTATGCGAAAGCAAAAAAAGACACCGAGTTTGGCCGTGAAAGCTTTAAGCAAGCCTTGGATAGCGGAAAGTATTACGCCATTGAAGTGACGCCGGGTATCCACCACACCATGGGTGGTATCGCCATCAACACCAAAGCGCAGGTGGTCGATAACCAAGGCAAGGTGATCCCGAACTTGTTTGCAGCCGGTGAAGCGGCGGGTGGGGTGCACGGGGCAAATCGTCTGGGGGGTAATTCACTGGCAGATATCGTGACCTTTGGCCGTATCGGCGCTGATGAGGCAGTGAAAGAAATTAAAGCTGGTCAATAAGCATCACTCAACGCAGCGCCTGTGACTGAGTTCACAGGCGTTATTGTGTGTTGTTGCGTTCAGCGTTGTAGCTGAAAGAATAATCGCTGTTAAACTTTGTCACAAAAGCTTTTTCTGCTGCGCAGTGCGTAGCGGCGAGCGCTAACTTATAATGCCCGGGTTGTTACCAATACCGTAACCGTTATTTATTTAAGACGTTGAATAATGATTAAAAAACATAAGTTTTCTCTGCTTGCATTGCTGTTGCTGTCCACACAGATGACATTCACCCCCTCCGTCTTGGCGAAAACGGCGGCTCCCGCCATTGCCAGTACACATCAGAAGATCGCGTCAGGTAGCGCGATGGTGGTCGATCTGCGTGATAATAAGGTGCTTTACTCCGCCAACCCGGATGTGGTGGTGCCTATCGCCTCTGTCACCAAACTGATGACGGCGCTGGTGGTGCTGGATGCAAATTTGCCGTTGGATGAAGTTATCTCGGTCGATATCAGCCACACACCGGAAATGAAGGGGGTTTATTCGCGCGTTCGCTTGAACAGTCAGATCAGCCGCCGCGACATGCTGTTATTGGCCCTGATGTCTTCCGAAAACCGCGCTGCGGCCAGTCTGGCACACCACTATCCGGGAGGCTATCAGGCGTTTATCGCTGCGATGAACGCCAAGGCCAAAGCGCTCGGCATGACGCATACCCGCTATGTGGAACCGACGGGGCTGTCGATTAACAACGTCTCTACCGCGCGCGATCTGGTCAAATTACTGATTGCCAGCAAGCAATATCCGCTTCTGAGCCAACTGAGCACCACGCAGGAGAAAACCGCCACCTTCACCAATCCGGGCTATAGCCTGCCGTTTCGCAATACCAATCATCTGGTCTACAAAAATGACTGGGACATTCAGTTGACCAAAACCGGGTTTACTAATCAGGCGGGGCATTGTCTGGTCATGCGTACCGTGATCAACCAGAAACCGGTCGCGCTGGTCGTACTGGACGCATTCGGTAAATACACCCATTTTGCGGACGCCAACCGTCTGCGCCGCTGGATGGAAACCGGGCAGGTAACCGCAGTACCGGATGCCGCGTTGAGCTATAAAAAGCAAAAAGCGCTCGCCTCACGCGCCCCGGGTCAAGTGGCTCGGGTTACAACAGATATTGAATAACGCGTTTTCACGCTGCCGCTTTGTCGCATCCCCCGACGAACTTTTCCTCCGTCGGGGGGGCTCCTCGCCGTCAGGCGCGAAAATCCGCTACGACAACCCGCTTACTGTTATCGGTGACTTCATCTTCGTGTGCCGGCTCGCGCCAGGTTTCAGCCAACGCGCTGGTGTACCAGTTCTGCATGGCCGGTTGCCCTAACAGATGCTGGCAGTAGCTATTCACGGTGGGTGAAACCGGCAAATTATAGGTTTGAATGCGAAACACCACCGGTGCGAAAAAGGCATCCACGGCGCTGAAGGTCTTTCCTGCCAGAAATGGTCCGCCAAAACGCGTAAGACCTTCCGTCCAGAGTACATCGAGACGAGCCAACTCATCGCGCAATGCCGCTGATATTTCCGGCAACGCGACACGTATCCCACAGCTCATGGCACACTGGTTGCGCAATGCGGTAAAGCCCGAGTGCATTTCCGCTGACGCACAGCGAGCCCAGGTGCGCGCTGCACTCTCTTCGGGCCATACGCCGCGGTGGCGTTCAGCCAGGTATTCAACGATCGCCAGTGAATCCCACACCACCTGCTGGTCATCGACCAGACAGGGCACTTTAGCCGTCGGAGAAAAGGCTTTGAAGGCGGTTTGTACCGCACCTGTGCTAAAGGGGATCAACTGTTCGGTAAAAGGAATATCCAGTGCTGTCATCAATACCCAGGGGCGCAGTGACCAGGACGAATAGTTTTTATTGGCGATATGCAATTGATACATCGTTAGTGATGCTCCAGGCAGTTTATACCCGTCATACATCAAGCTGCAGGTGCGTTGGCGGCGCTCGTTATTCGGCCCATCCCTGGGCCTCACTTCTAACGAGGCCGCCGCACGCGGCGTTCAAATCTGCTCCCGGCAGATTTGTCACACGAATCACTTACCTGAGTAAGTTCATCGGGATTCATTCGCTCGCCCTAAAGGGCCAGCGCAAGCGCTGTTCAAAACGTAAACGTTTTGTCCTGAAACTCGAATTATTTAGGGTATAGCGGTGTGAGAGATCAGTAGGAGTATCATGAAATGCGACTAATGACACGCAGCAGATGAGAGATGGCGCAGGATTGCGTAATTCTTTCAGTTTTACTAAAGACAATCAGAACAAATACATTATGATTACGCGCTGGATATTTTGACGACGTTACCGACGTCATTTTCAAACCTCACAGGCGCTCCCCGATGACGTGGAGTGCGGCATGCTTGGGCTAGAATAACGAATGAAATGGCTTACCTCTTTGACGATTGCGATTGGCCTGGCCTGCGCGCCAGCCGGGGCGCAACTGACCAACACTGCGCCTGTTGCGGCACAAAGTAATGCGGCACATCAGGCTCAGCGTGATGCCTTTGTCTCCGATCTGCTGCGTAAAATGACCACTGACGAAAAAATTGGGCAATTACGCCTGATCAGTGTGGGCACCGATAACCCGAAACACGTGATCCGCGAGATGATCAGGGACGGGCAGGTGGGCGCGATTTTCAACACGGTAACGCGTCAGGACATCAGAGCGATGCAAGATCAGGTAATGGAACTGAGTCGCCTGAAAATTCCTCTGTTTTTTGCCTACGATGTGGTGCACGGTCATCGAACCATTTTCCCGATCGCCCTGGAGCTAGCCTCTTCCTGGGACATGAACAACATCGCCAAAAGCGCCCGTGTCTCGGCCTATGAAGCTACCGAAGACGGGCTGAACATGACCTGGGCGCCGATGGTGGATATCACCCGCGATCCACGTTGGGGACGGGTATCGGAAGGCTTTGGTGAAGATACCTGGCTGACCAGCCAAATTGCCCGCGTGGTAGTGAAAGCATTTCAGGGCGAGGCCCCGACCGACAGGCATTCACTGATGACCAGCGTCAAACACTTTGCCCTTTATGGTGCGGTGGAAGGCGGACGTGACTACAACACGGTGGACATGAGTCCTCAGCGTATGTTTCAGGATTATTTGCCACCTTATAAAGCGGCAATTGACGCAGGCAGTGGCGGGGTAATGGTCGCTCTGAACTCGATTAATGGCGTGCCTGCAACGGCAAATCGCTGGTTGTTGAAAGAGTTGCTGCGCGATCAGTGGAAATTCCAGGGGATTACCATCACCGATCACGGTGCGATTAAAGAGCTGATGAAACACGGTGTGGCGAGCGACCCTCGTGACGCATCGCGTATTGCTCTGAAATCCGGCATCGCGATGAGCATGAGCGATGAGTACTTTGTCAAGTATCTGCCTGAGTTGGTGAAAAGCGGTGCTATCACGGTGCAAGAGCTGGATGAGGCTTGCCGCCAGGTGCTGAACGTGAAGTATGACATGGGACTGTTTGCCGATCCTTACCGTATGCTGGGTGCTGCCAGCAGCGATCCGGTGGATACCAATGCGGAAAGCCGTTTACATCGCGCCGAGGCGCGTGACGTTGCCAAACGCAGTCTGGTATTGCTGAAAAACCGCCTCAACATTCTGCCACTGAAAAAATCGGGCGTAATTGCGGTGGTGGGGCCGTTGGCGGACAGCAAGCGCGATACGATGGGCAGTTGGTCTGCGGCTGGGCTAGCGCGCCAAACGGTAACCGTGTATCGCGGTATTCGTACAGCAGTGGGTAATGATGCGACGGTTTTCTATGCCAAAGGAGCTAATGTCAGTAATCACAAAGGCATTATTGATTTCCTGAATCAATATGAAGATGCGGTACAGGTTGACCCGCGTTCACCGCAAGCGATGATTGATGAAGCGGTGGCGGTGGCGAAGAAATCGGATGTAGTGGTTGCGGTCGTCGGTGAAGCGGCCGGTATGGCGCATGAAGCTTCCAGCCGTTCCAACATCGATTTACCACAGAGTCAGCGCGATCTTATCGCCGCACTCAAAGCCACCGGCAAGCCGTTGGTGCTGGTGCTGATGAACGGTCGACCGCTGGCGCTGGTGCGTGAAGATCAGCAAGCGGACGCGCTGTTGGAAACCTGGTTTAGCGGTACGGAAGGGGGCAATGCGATCGCCGATGTCCTGTTCGGTGACTATAATCCGTCAGGTAAGTTGCCGATGTCCTTCCCGCGTTCTGTTGGGCAAATCCCAATTTATTACAACCATTTGCCTTCCGGCCGTCCGTATACGCCGGAAAATCCCGGCAAGTACACGTCGCATTACTACGACGAAGCGAATGGTCCGCTCTATCCGTTTGGCTACGGCTTGAGTTACACCACTTTCAGCGTGTCGGATGTGAGCATGTCCAGTCCGCTGATGAAACGTAACGGCAGCGTGAATGCGAGCGTAACGGTCACCAACACCGGTAAGCGCGCAGGCGAAACCGTGGTGCAGCTCTACCTGCACGATGTCGTCGCGTCTATCAGCCGTCCGGTCAAGGAACTGCGCGGTTACGAGAAGGTGATGCTGCAACCGGGCGAAAGCCGTGTTATCAGCTTTACCATCACGGAAGATGATCTGAAGTTCTACAATGCGCAAATGCAGCAGGTTGTCGAACCGGGCAAATTTGAGGTATTTATTGGTCTGGATTCACAACGCGTGAAACAGCAGAGCTTTACGCTGCTCTGATACCCGTAGTGCACTCACGATCCTCGGCGCTTGCCGGGGATCGCCTTTGTTTAACGATAACATTGGCGTGACGGTTTCAACCAACGTGAACCAGAATGATATAGCCAACCAGCATCAGACCGCTGATCCCGCCTAACGTCATCAATGAGAACACGCCGATCATGGCGATTTTGCCGAGATTCATAAAGTTATCCTTTTGTTAATCGCCATAAATTATAAAGCCTATCACGTATGAAACAAGCGGCCTGCGCGATTTACGGTGTCAACCCAGCCATAAACCCAGCAACAGATAACTACCAAACAGTATCAAAATAGCCCCTGCGCCGCGTTCAATCAGATAAAGGTAGCGTTGCAATGTCTGCTGTATCCGTTGTTGTCCTATCGTTGCGGCCAATGTGTAATACCACGCTGAACATCCATACACCGCTGACGGCTTGCTGTGTCAGCGTGACGGATGGGCCAAGAATACTGGCCATCAGGCTGATATAAAACAGCATATTTTTGGGGTTAAGCAACGAGGACCCCAGTCCGAGTAGTAACTGATGTGACAGTGAGGGCAGGAGCTGCGTATCCGTGGCCGTCAGTGTGGTGGTCCGTGCCGAACTGCGCACAAGCTGTGAACCGATCCACAGCAGATACAGCGCCCCGGCGAGTTGCAGCAGAATAAAAAGCGGTGGCATTTGCTGAATAGCTGCACCGCCCATAATGGCCAGCAGGATATAGCCGCCATTGCCCAGCGCGATGCCAATACCAATCCCGATACTGCCGCGCAGGCGGTGGCGCAGCGCGAAGGCTGCCAGCAAGAAGAAATCGGGCCCGGGACTGAGCAGTGCGACAAAATGCGCTAAGGCCAGCGCGGGGAAATGAGCGGGAAACAGGGCATCAATAACCATAACAGTGACCTCAACGGAATAAACGAGGCCAAGTCTAGTGAGCTTGTCAGGCTAATTATTGTCAAATAGTGATCGTGGCAGACGACGATTCATTCGCTTGTTGATATTGCCCCGGTGTGGCCGCTGTGTGCAGCACAAAGATTTTGTGAAAATGGCTTTGATCGCTAAAGCCACTTTGGTATCCGGCATCGGCCAGCCATACACCTTGCTTAATCAGCGTTTTGGCATATTCAATACGCGCATTGTTAAGGAAAGCCATGGGCGTGATGCCGGTATCTTCACGGAAATGTCGCACCAGCGTTTCCCGGCGCAGGTGCAGCTCCTGTGCCAGCGTGGCCAGCGACGGTGAGGTTTGCAAATTGCTGAGCAGACGCTGGCGCATATAGCGCGTGGTGGATTGCTCTGCGAGAGGCTGTTGTGCCGAGCAATAACGAGACAACAGCGTGGATACCAACGCGTTCAACTGTGGTGTCGCGCTGTTTATATCGTGGCGAGCGAGGCTGTTGAGCAGTTGCAGGCTATCGCTAAACAGCATGGGGTCTTGTACTCGCACCGGCTGGCAATGGATCGCCGCTACCGGCTGTCCGCTCTGTTCGGCCAACAGCGCCTGACACCAGGCTGCGTCGAGGTAAAACATATGATAGCTGCGCGTTTGTCCGGGCAGCGGAGTACAGCTGTGCGGCGCATGCGGGTCGATCAAAACCATCTCGCCGGCGTGCAACAGGTGGTCTGCACCGCGATAGTGGCAGACGGTGCTGCCCGCTACGATCAGGCCGAGGGAGAGTTGGGTGTGTGTATGGGTTTTATACCCCTGACTGCTGCACCAGGTCGAACGGCACTCGACCTGAGGCAGGCGCGGAGAAAACCAATAGGCTTGTTTGACGCGGTGCACCGCCGACATGGGAAAGACTCATTATCACGATTTTCTTTACCCTACTGGCTGCGTGCGGGTTTGTCGAGGGGAATGGCGGCTGACGTTTGCCGCTGTCTGTGGGACAATAGCCGCAGAATTGGACCGACATTGAGATGGCATGGCGCTTACTCCCACAATCAAGCAGCAAATCGACCAGTGGTATAAGGCGCTGCAACAACATATTCCTGATTTTATCTCGCGTGCTCCACAGCGACAGATGATCGCCGAAGTGGCGAAGACCCTGGCGGGTGAATATCCGCGTCACGCGGTTATTGAGGCGCCTACCGGCGTGGGCAAAACGCTGTCTTACCTGATTCCCGGTATCGCCATCGCGCGTGCCGAAAGCAAAACGCTGGTGATCAGCACTGCCAATATCGCGTTGCAGGATCAGATCGTCACCAAAGATCTGCCATTACTGAAAAAATTTATCCCAGAACTCACCTTCACCGCTGCTTTTGGCCGGGCGCGCTATCTCTGCCCGCGCAATCTGGCGGCGCTGAGCTCCGAGACCGCGCAAGGGGATTTGCTGGCATTTCTCAGTGATGAACTGGAGCCAGCCAGCAAAGAAGAGCGCGGGGCGTGTCTCACGATGGCGAAAGCGTTTCAAGGGTATGAGTGGGACGGGATGCGCGACCATTATAGCCTGACGATCGACGATACGTTATGGCGTAAGGTCAGTACCGATAAAGCTAACTGCCTGGGTAAAAATTGCCACTATTACCGTGACTGCCCATTTTTTATTGCCCGCCGTGAAATTGAAAACACGGAGGTCGTGGTGAGCAACCACGCCTTGGTGATGGCGGCAATGGAAAGCGATTCGGTGCTGCCTGCGGCAAAAGATCTGTTGTTGGTGCTGGATGAGGGGCATCACGTGCCGGACGTGGCGCGCGATTCGCTGGAAATGGCGGGGGACATTACCCCGGCGTATGTCAAAACGCAGATGGACAGCGTGGTCCAACTGGTAGCGACCTGTATGGCGCAGTTTCCGCCAAAATCACCGCCGCGTCTGACCAACCCTGAGCGGTTGACAGCGCATATTGAAGAGATGATCGAGCAGAATGCCGCCTTTGTTGCCATGAGTGAGCTGTTTCTTAAGGGAGAAGGGCAAGAGAGCGATTATCGCTTCCCGATGGGGGTTATGCCGGAAGAGATGCGCCAGGTGTGTGTCAGGCTGCACAAGCTAACGGATGGTCTGCGTGGATTAACCGAATACCTGTCTCACGATCTGGGAGAGAAAACCGGCAAGCACGATGTAGTGCGGGTGCATCAGGCGCTGTTGCGTATGAGCCGTGCGATGGGCTATCTGGAGAGTAAAACGCAACTCTGGCATTTGGCCGCACTGGAGAAAGTCTCCAATGCGCCGGTATCCAAATGGCTGCATCGGGAATACCGCGAAGGGCAGTGGCGGTTATCGCTACACTGTGCGGGAATACGCGTCTGTGACCAGCTCGATCGCCTGCTGTGGCGCAATGTTTCGCACGTGGTGCTGACCTCCGCGACGCTACGCTCCCTGAACAGCTACCAGAGATTAAAAGAGCTCTCAGGCCTGGATGAAGAAGAGGGCGATCGTTTTATTACGCTGGATTCGCCTTTCAACCACTGTCAGCAGGGCACGCTGGTGATCCCCAAAATGCACTGTGAGCCGTTGCTGGAAAATGAAGTGCCACATATTGCCGAAATGGCGCGTTTTTTCCGCCAATCACTGGCGCAACAGAAGCACAAAGGGATCTTGGTGTTGTTCGCCAGCCAAAGAGCGATGCAACAGTTTCTCTCACAGGTTACCGATTTGCGCTTAATGCTGCTGGTGCAAGGGGATCAGCCGCGTTCGCGCCTGATTGCATTGCACCGACAACGCGTGGAAGCAGGAGACGTCAGCGTACTGGTAGGTTTGCAATCTTTCGCCGAAGGACTGGATTTGAAAGGCGAACTGCTGTCGCAGGTCCATATCCATAAGATTGCTTTCCCCCCGATTGACAGCCCCGTGATCCTGACCGAAGGGGAGTGGTTAAAAAGTCAGAAACGCCATCCCTTTGTGGTGCAAAGCCTGCCTGCCGCGTCATTTAACCTGATCCAGCAGGTTGGGCGCCTGATTCGCAGTCATACCTGTTTCGGTGAAATCATTATCTATGATCGACGCCTGTTGACCAAGGGATACGGGGCGCAACTGTTGGCGGCGTTGCCGGTATTTCCCATTGAACAACGTGATGTGCCAGCCTGATATAAACATGCTATTTTTGCACAAAGAGATCGATCGTCTTTTTCGCGGGAGAACGCATGGACTTGACCACCATCATCAAAGAGATTGGGCGGGGGAAAAATCACGCACGTGATTTGGATCAGGATGCTGCCTACTCGCTATATCGTCATATGCTGCAAGGTGATGTGCCCGATCTGGAACTGGGCGGTGTACTGATTGCTTTGCGAATCAAAGGGGAAGGTGAGGCTGAGCTGCGTGGTTTCTATCAGGCCGCCAGCGAGCAGGTGTTGCGCTTGCACGCGCCCGCGGGTCGCCCGATGCCTATTGTCATCCCTAGCTACAACGGTGCGCGGCGCCAGCCCAATCTGACGCCGTTGCTGGCGTTATTGCTGGTTAAATTGGGCTTCCCGGTGGTGGTGCATGGCGTTGACCATGACCCTACGCGGGTCACCAGCGCGGAAATTTTGCAAGCGCTCGGAGTGAAAAGCGCCAGCAGCGCCAAGTCTGCGCAGTCATTGATTGATGAAGGGTTCCCGGTATTTATCCCGATTTCGGCCTTGAGTCCTGCCCTAAATAAACAGTTGCAACTGCGCTGGCGCATGGGCGTGCGTAACAGCAGCCATACGCTGGCTAAATTGTTGACGCCGTTTGGCGAGCAAGCGGCATTACGTTTGACCAGCGTCTCCCATCCGGAATATGTCACTCGACTTAATCAGTTCTTCCTTGATATCGATACCCGAGCGTTGCTGATGCACGGCACGGAGGGCGAGGTCTATGCTAATCCGCAGCGCTGCCCTGAAATTCGCTTTATTCAGGGCCAACACAGCGTAGTGCTGCAACAGCGTCAGGACATTGTTGTTGCGCCGGATAAATTGCCGATCGCCCGTGATGTAGCGACGACGGCGCGCTGGACAGCACAGTGCCTGGCGGGAGAAATTGCGGTGCCTTATGCCCTGCGTTTGCAACTTGCGTGCTGTCTGGTTGCGGGCGGTATGTCTCCAACCATGGAACAAGCTGTGGCGACCATTAGCAAACGGTTTGGTTAAAATAGTCGATATTGTATTCTGCAGGTAATATTTTTATTTCCAAAACACCAGTAAAAATTTTTTGTTTACTGGTGTGATTATGCATATTAATTCACGATTTTTGGATTGAGAGATCAATGATGTGATTATTATTTGTTGGTGATGGATGTGATGATAATGATATGTTGGTAGATGCGTGCTGCATTTTTATTTTATTTGATGCTGTTTCATGATTTTTTATGAAGTGTGGTAATGAGACTTGCATTCAGTGAGTCAAGTGCTATACATGGAATACCTATAAGGAAATATCATGCCTAAAATCCCTTTGATAAATGATCAATACAGAAATGTTATCGGTAATTATACAAACATGCAGGATGGGAAATATGGCAGCCAGCGTGACCAAAATGAACGTATCAAAGCATTGGCCAGTAATCCTGGCCTACATTCAGGAAACCGAGACAGGAAGAATGTGGCGCAAGCTTTAGTTAGGCTTATTTCTTTATTAAATATTGTATCAAATACGGCTATCAATACAACAAGAGGGATAGACAATTCACAACCAACATCGCTTAGGTCGCCAGGAGCTGGTTCGGCCCCTTATGGTGTGGTTCCCACAGTGGGTATCGTTGAGTCGTATGAGCCTTCTTTATTGCCAGTTACAGCGGTTACTCCTATTGATGATTTATTTAAAAGAATTAATTTCGATGCTGTAAAAGGAATAAAACGCAGTGTCAATGATAGAAAATTAAATCATTCAAAAAATAAAAAAATGATTCACTTTTTAAAGCGAAATAAGGTGTTGGCACATGGTTTGAAAATACCATCAGTATCAAAAGAATTGTTACTCTCTGGCGCGGCACATTGGATTTATGATTCTGACATTCAAGAAAACATAACGCCATTGCATAGAGTTGAAGATATCGCCAAGTGTATCCTTAGTGAGTTTGGAGAGTATGGTAGTAAAAAGCGCGAGAAATTATCTCACCATTACATTGAAAAAGTAGTTGCGCAATGGATGTTCAACGCAATTTTGGGAGTGTCTCTCAATGAATATCTTATTAGTAAAATTGAGACTCATTCGGACGGTATACCGTTGACAATTGGAGAGATAAAAAACTTATTGAAATTAGGGACGCTGAGTGATAGTGAAGTATTCAACATGAATAACGTTCCCGTTGAATGGAGATCTGATCTCGTTGAAATGTGGTCCTCTCTACTCAAAAATACTTTTCCTGCTATATATCTCGATGATGAAAATATAAATGACGTACCAATAGATAGTGAAGTGTTTAGCCATTTATATGCAGGTGCGCGCTTTCTCAAAGATGTCGGCCAGTTACACGGTGTAAGTCGTGAAAATATTTTATCCGTTGGTTAGAGGATGTGGGCTATAGCATTAAATGAAGGTGTAAATGCGAATAATCTGGTTTATTTTTTATTTCCATCTATGATTTTTTCAGCCAGCAACACATCAAGGGATGCGACCGCGATAAGAGACGTTAATGATGTTGAACGTTGTATCCATGATTATATAGACTCTCGAAGAGATTTTGCGGAAATAAAAAATGATATTGCCGAAAAGGTAAATAATTATCAGAAGGCTGTTAGTGAATGGTTTAGTAAAAGCCAACTGGCAGATAAAGTTATTAATAGTTGTCCTGACGAAGAGTTACCCTATTTGTATGATGTCGCTGACCCTATCCGTACCTTGTCACAGAGGCGTGAGAAGGCAGAAATAAATGCAAAGCAACTTTATATGAACGGATGGGTTAAACCCTGTAAGACAGCACCAGAAAGTTTGGGTGATGAATATCAGCGGTTAACTGAAAATGTTGCAGATGGGTTTAGGGAAATTGATCGATACCTTATTTTTACAGCACTTGACTCTCTGGTAAGTGATGATAAAAAATTTATTACCTCTCCCGATACATCTATCTACCCTGTTTCTTTTACCATGAAAACCAATAAGCCGATGATCACCGCTTATGGCGTTGCTAAAGATGTTGATGTACATGTTCGTCTTGATAAGACTGATCTTTTTTCTGTTATTCATGATGGTGAAGAAAGAATATATGCATTGAAAGCGGATTCACATGATAACATGTTGCACTATAATCTAATTCGGGTGGACAGACAGATTGAACGATACATTGATTCAGGTATTCTGGATCATAATGGCTTTGAGAGTAATACTGTTGTTGAAGGTAATGTGCTACGGACAGCAGAGGATACTTTTTATTTTTCAATTTTTACTAAAACCAGCAGTCCGTATCCAAAGGGTAACAATGAGAAAGTTATTATTGATAAACTAAGCTCATCTCATCGTGAGGTCTTATATCAGAGGTTATACGCTGAAGGTAATTCTCTTTCTGATATTCAAAATTTATGGAAAGTAATTAAAAATTTTATCCCTTTTTATGAATGCATATCCGGGGTTGCCAATAATGATCCTGTACAAGCGGTCCCCTCCTGTTTACTCGATGCTTTTTCACTTATTCCCGTTATTGGGCATGTGCTAAAGCTCAGCAGTAAATTTGGCATGGGGCTGGCATCGGGTATACATAAAGGTAGTCATGTATTGCGTCATGGTAGTCGGTTTACCGCGAGGCAGGTACTCCTGAACGACATTGTGATGCCAAAAACCAGTGAATTGCGCTTGTTGGGAAAACATACACTCAACGTTCTGGATCCTGGCTTCGAACTCATTGGTGGTATAGGTAGAAAATTCTCGACCGAATTAATCAATCTTCTGAGAAAAGATGCGAAAACAACTGAGCTAGCTGAGAGAATTGCTTTTTCTGGTGTGTTAGAACGATCGCTATTACCACAAAAACCTGTTGTTTTCGCCCGATTTCCCGGTTCCGAGATTGAAATAGCAATGCAACAGGTAGGCTCAGATGCAGAACAAGGGGTCTACGCGATGGTTAACACGGATACTGGTGAAATGGGTGGCGAATATTTTCATCTGCAACAGGGTAATATTCTTAAGGGTATATCTGGTGTTAAATTGAAAGAAAATGGCTTTGTTTTAAATGAACGATTTTCTAAGCAAGATCGTCATGGCGAGAGAAAATTACCAAAAGCCTTGAAAAGAAAAACTAATCTATTGTTTCATTATCCTCGGCGGCGAACTGAACATTCATATTCCGCCCCAAATGCTAATCTGAGAGGGGGGCGTGTTACTGTCGATGTGCCACGACTCAAATCATTTCTTCCCCTACGCGCCGATTTTGATTTCATCAATAAAGAATTTATAGATTACACCGAGTACAAGTCATTCGCTTTAGAGCTCTCTTTTCCAAATACCCATGAAGAAATCATTAATATGGAAAATGCTTTTTCCCTGATGCATATACAACGTGTTTCAGAAAGTGAAATTATGATCCCTGAGGTGTTTTCTCAGTTTAAAAATAACTTCGATCTTTATAAAATACGTTTAAATAATGCAATGCTTCTCGTTGATAATGTTATGATGGAGTTTGATACTTTATTCCATAGTCATACATTATCAGCCGAAAATGTTAACTTGCGTGACAATGTTATAAATGAATATCTCAAAAATGTACTCGCAACAGAGTCTCCTGATGTTCTTCGTAATGCGGTGGAAAGATTAAGTTTAGCGCTAAATCGAATTAGTGATTATTTTGTTAATTATGAAGAAAAAGTGTATTTGGTGACTACCAAAAGGAACGACATTTCTTCTTCTGACAGACCTAAGGTATTTGGTTTTACTAACATCAAAGATTCCCAAAAACGTATCGTAATTTTTACTGATAGTTTTGACACTGGACGTGGCTATAACGATGACATGGTCTTGACCATGATACATGAAGCAACACATGCCGAATTAGGTACACAAGATTTTTTTTACAGCCCATACACCAAACTGGTGGGAGATCCTGAAGATATACCAGAGGCGCTTGTCGAACAATTAACAGGTGCAGATACCCGCGCCCCACTGAATCTCGATAACCAATTTCTGGATGCTTATGCCACACATATGGGTATAGAGCGGCCTGACATTGAATCCTTCAAGCAAATGATACTCAATGATGATATGCTTAAAGCAAATATTATTATGGATAACGCAGATTCATTATCCAACATCATTATAGACATTCATAAACTATTGCTTCCGTCTCGGGTAACGCGTAATGTACAGTCATCCCCCTCTCAATCCCATTCTTTTGATCACTTGACACTAAAAGCCTTGATTGGCCTGGTTGCTACTGAATCAGGGGCAAGATGATGCTTGTGCTCTTTCCTAATACGTATCTCAATAGGCAAGTGAATTAGTTGATAAAGGTAAATACATGCAAAACGTCGTTGAGTATTTTAATACCCTGAACCGCGACTATCTCGCCGTGCATCAAGAGAAAGAAGCGTGTTTTTGGCAACACTATATGGGCATTGGCGATGATAATGCAGCGGAGAACTTCTCTACTGCTGAAAGCGCCTATAAACGCTTTATCGCTGCGCCTGAACGTTTGAAAGAATTGCGCACTTATATCGCTACCCTTGAGACGTTGCCGAACCTCGAACAGAGGACGCCCAGGCAGGCGCGTTACTGCATGGCTTGCAGGGGTGGTATCGTTTTTTTGATTGTAATGTGATTGAAGATCCCCTGGCTCAAGCGCTGATGGATGAGATTATCGCTGCGGAAAGTGCACTCTATACGCAGCGAAAAAGCTATGAGGTGACGCACCTGAATGCCGAAGGCGTCAACGTCGCTGCATCCTTGGGTGAACTGCTCACCAACCAGGCGACCAACGACAATGAATCTTATCGCCACAGTTCGCAGCAGGCCCTGCGCGATATAGAACAGTGGTTATTGCACCATGGTTTCCCTGAGCTGATTACCCTGCGTAACCGTTTTGCCCGGCAGATGGGGTATCGCAATTATTTTGACTATAAAGTGAATAAAACGGAGCGGATGACCCCTGAGCAATTGTTTGCCATCCTCGACCGTTTTGAAGAGCAAACGCGCGATGCGAATGCACGCAGTCTGGCCGTACTGGCGAGTGAGAAGGGCGACCGTGCGTTGCAACCTTGGAATATTCGTTATGCCAGTTCTGGGGACGTTACCCGTCAATTGGATCCCTATTTTCCTTTCTCCGCCTCGTTAGAACGCTGGATTAACAGCTTTAAGCGACTGCATATCGCGTTTAACGGTGCAGAGATGCAATTGGATCTGTTGGTGCGCAAAGGCAAATATGAAAATGGCTTTATGCATGGTCCGGTTCCCCCCTTTGTGCAGGAAGGGCAGTGGCTGCCAGCAAAAATCAATTTCACCAGTCTGGCTAAACCGGATCAAGTGGGCAGCGGTGCCACGGGCATCAATACCCTGTTTCATGAAGGTGGTCATGCGGCGCATTTTGCCAATATTCGTCAGAATGCACCTTGCTTCTCGCAGGAATTCCCACCTACATCGATGGCCTATGCGGAAACGCAATCCATGTTTTTTGACAGCCTGCTGCACGACGCTGACTGGTTAAAGCGCTATGCGAAGAATCGTGAGGGCGAGGTCCTCTCCGATGCGTTGATCAAAGCGGATATCGCGGTGCGTCAACCGATGCGTGCCTTTAACGAGCGCCACATTTTGCTGGTGCCTTACTTTGAATGGCAGCTTTACAGCATGGAGGATGAGGCACGCACGCCAGCAGCGATTACACAGCTGGCACGTGACATTGAGCAGCGTATTTTAGGTATTGGCGGCAGCCCACGTCCTACCATTGCCATTCCGCATTTGTTGTCGATGGAGTCGGCCTGTTCCTACCAAGGTTATCTGTTGGCACTGATGGCGGTCGAGCAGACGCGGCATTTCTTTCTTAAGCGCGATGGTTATCTTACGGATAACCCGGCCATTGGTCCGGATCTGGCACAGCATTACTGGCGCCCTGGCAACAGCGTCAGTCACGATGACACGCTGCGCAGTTTGACCGGCGAAGGGTTCAATCCGGCTTATCTGGCCGAAGCCTGTAATTTGACGGTTGAGCAAGCGTGGCAACAGGCGCAAGCGGCTATCCAACATGCTGCCGAGCATGTGCAACCTGAGGCTGATGCAGATTTGAATGCCCACATTCGTATCGTCGATGGTACGCGTCTATTGGCTGATAATCGGGAGGGCGATCGTGCGATGTGTGAGGCGTTTGCGGCGTTCATCGAACGTGAATACCCGTATATAGCATGAGCCTCAACGTTGGGGGCGTGCTGGCTACAGCGGGGGATTTCGGTCGGGAACGCAAGGGGCCGTGACAAATAAAAGGGGGGAGACCGGCAAGGTGCTCCCCCCTTTTTTAGTGCATTACGGCTACCGTATCAGGAGACATGCTGCAAGAACTCACGCAACCGCTCACTGGGAGGATTGGTGATCAGTTCTTCAGGATCGCCATCTTGGGCGATACGGCCTTTATCAATGAAAATCAACCGTGAAGCAACTTTATGAGCGAATCCCACTTCGTGCGTAACGATGACCATGGTCATGCCCTCGTCGGCAAGATCTTTCATTACTGTCAGTACTTCGTGACGTAATTCTGGGTCGAGTGCCGACGTTGGCTCATCAAACAGCATCAGTTTGGGTTTGACGGCAAGTGCACGTGCGATTGCCACGCGCTGTTGCTGGCCGCCGGAAAGCTCGGAGGGAAAGTGGTTCGCACGTTCAGACAGGCCCACTTTCGCCAACAGTTCCAGCGTCAGCTTTTCGGCTTCCGCTTTGCTGGCACCACGCACGCGAATCGGGCCAAATGCCACGTTTTCCAGCGCGGTAAGATGCGGGAAAAGATAAAATTGTTGAAACACCATACCCGCTTCCTGGCGGATAAGGCGCTCATCAACTTTAGGATCGTTCACTTTCAGGCCATCGACAATCAGCTCACCGCTGGTAATGTCTTCCAGCTTATTGATGCAGCGCAGCAGCGTGGATTTACCGGAGCCTGACGGACCGATAATCACCACTACTTCACCCTGGTTGATATTCAGATTGATGTCATGCAACACCTTTGTCTGACCAAAGTGTTTAGAAACGTTCTTGAATTCAATCATATAATCTTAAGTTTTCTTTCCAACTGACGCAAAATGAAACTCAGTACCAAGGTGATAACAAGGTAGATCACCGCGACCGCACTCCAGATTTCCAGCGCACGAAAATTACCCGCAATGATTTCTTGCCCGGAACGCGTCAGTTCCGCCACGCCGATAACGATAAACAGCGAGGTATCTTTGATACTGATGATCCATTGGTTGCCTAATGGCGGTAACATTCGACGCAACGCCAACGGTGCAATCACATGGCGTAGCGTATCGCGTTTTGATAACCCCAGTGCCAAACCCGCCTCACGAAATCCTTTGTGAATCGACAATACCGATCCGCGTGTAATCTCCGCGATATAGGCACCGGAGTTGATCATGATGGTGACCACCGCGGCAGCGAAGGGATCGATACGCACCGACGTCAGGATCATCGGCAAGGCGAAGTAAATAAACATGACTTGTACAACAATCGGTGTACCGCGGATGATTTCAATAAACACCAACGCGATTTTGTTGGAAATCCAACTCCCGTAAACGCGGGCAAAGCCCGCGACGACACCGATAACCAAGCCACCCAGCAGACCCAGCACGGAAATCAGCAAGGTCATTTTTGCCCCTTCTAACAGAAGGGGCAGAGAAGGCCAGATGGCACTCCAATCAAACTGCATGAACGTTCTCCAGACTGATACGGCAATTATTTCGGTTCAGTGCCGAACCATTTTTTATAAATTTCAGCATAGGTGCCGTTATCACGCAGCGTTTGTAATGCCGCATTCACTTTTTCACGCAGTTCGCTGCCTTTCGGGAAGGCGACACCGTATTGCTGCGCCTTGATGGAATCACCCACCGCTTTAAACTGACCGTTGCCCGCTGTTTTGATGAAGTACAGGATGTTCGGCGTATCATGCAGTACTGCATCGGCACGACCGATACCTAACTCCATGTAGGCATTGTCAATATTCGGGAACTGGCGCAGTTCTTTGGTTTTGATATTAGCCTTGGCGTAGTCAACCGAACCGGTACCACTTTTCACGGCTACCACTTTGCCTGCCAGATCCTGTTCACCCTGAATGCTGGTGTTATCTGATTTTACCATGACCAGCAAGCCGCTGTTGTAATAACCCTCAGAAAAATCGACTGCACGTTTGCGTTCTTCCGTAATGGTGATCCCGGCCAGCGCCAAATCAACGTTGCGGGTTTGCAGGGCAGGGATGATACCTGCGAAATCCATCGGTTTCAGGGTGTATTCCAGTTTCAACTCTTTCGCGATAGCGTCCCAGAGGTCGATGTCAAAGCCGACGTATTTATCGCCTTGCTTAAACTCGAAGGGAACAAACGCTGTGTCTGTGGCAACGATGAGAGGCTTGTCCGCCGCATAGCTGGAAACGCTCATGGTCAGCGCCAGCGCTGCCAATGAGGCCTTAAGTAGTGATTTCATCCGATCCTTCCTAATTAGCCGTTTGTGGGAAGCCTGTTTCAAGCAGGCACTACTAATAATAGTATTTAAGGGAAAAGCTGTAGAAACAGAGGGTTATGTTTTATAACTCCTTGTTTTTATTCAGTGTCGCCAATGCACGCAAACATCGCCTCCGGCACGGGACGCCGCTATGAATAACTGATTATGCTGCGGGACACAACCGTTGATTGTGTTTGAAGGGATAAAAACTAACTTTTTGTACGAATTTTAAGAGGAAAATGTATGAATGGCAGGATAGATGAACGGTAACGTAATAGGCAGGCCATCGTGTCCGAGATAGCTACGATGGCCTGATACTATTTATAGCATGCCAAGTTATTCTGCGATGTTGGCTTCGATAAACCACAGGAATTTATCCAGATCGCGAGAGGCTGCTGTTAACATATCCGCGCTGTCTTCATCTTCTGTTTTCGCAATAGCACTGCGTACTTCGTTGGCGACAACGCTGTAACGCTCCGCCAACGCTTTCAGGTGATCCTGTACGCTGTGGATATTGGTCGGGTAGCTTTTCAGCGAAGTTTCTTTATTAATGACCTGCACCGTGCCTAGCGCGACACCACCCAGTTGAACCACGCGCTCTGCCAGCGTATCCAGATGATCGGTCAGGGCGGTACGGAAGCCGTCCAGCATTTCGTGAACAGCGATGAAATTGGCGCCACGCATGTTCCAGTGGGCTTGCTTGGTGATCAATGATAAATCGATTAAGTCGACAACTAACTTGTCCAACAGTTTGATGGTGGACGTTTTGACGTGCTCATCCAGATTATTGCGAGTATAGATGAGGTCGGATGCTGCTGCTTTTACCAATTTAGCCGTAGCCATAAGGTATCTCCTCCTGATAAATGAAATAATAATCTGACTGCTCAATGCAAATAACTATAGCAGAGTTCGAAGCAGGCAATAACAAGGTAATACCTATTATAGAAATTGCCCACATACAATGCAGGTGAATATCTTTTTCACTGATTTAATTATAGAAATTGCACGTCATTATGACAGTAAATAACGATAATGAATGAGAATTATTTAGCGCTAGTAATAACCTGTACCTATTCAGGCGCGGGCATTATTCGCGGTGCAATATAGCTGAAATGGCCCTTCTCTTGCCGCAGTAGGTTGCCTGCAAGAGAAGAAATACGATTAAATTCAGGCGGGAATGGGGTCAACCTTGGGCGCTATTGATGATGCGTGCTCGTTTTACTGTAAGCGTAGCGCCAAGGGAAGCGGCGATGATACAAAACAGCGCTAGCCATTGTGTCAGCAACAGATGCTCACTGAGAAACAGAATACCGGATAGGGCTGCAATCGCCGGCTCCATGCTCATCAATGTGCTGAAGGTTTTGGCCGGGAGGCGCGTCAGTGCCACCATCTCCAGCGAGTAAGGCAGTGCCGTTGAGAGGATCGCAATAGCGATGCCTAGCGGCAGAATAGCAGGGGAGAGTGATGAGGTATCCGCAAAATAGGCCCCCAGGGGGCAAAACACCACCGCCGCCACCAATGAACCAATCGCCACTGTCGCGGGACCATGGTTAGCGCCTGCGCTTTTTCCGAACACAATATATAACGCCCAGCAGGCACCTGCGCCGATGGCACAGAGCGCGCCCTGCATATCGACGTTGGCAATGTCGTTATCCAGCGGCAATAGAAACCACATGCCGGTTAGTGCCAAAAGGATCCAAAGAAAATCAAGTGCCCGACGCGACGAGAAAATGGCCACGGCGAGTGGGCCGGTAAATTCAAGCGCGACCGCGACACCCAGTGGAACAGTTCGAATAGAGAGGTAGAACAAAAAATTCATGCCACCAAGGGTCAAGCCGTACAACAGCAAGGGTAATCGATTCCCTTGAATACGCATGCGCCAGGGTTTAAACACAATGCATAAAATCAACGCACCAAGCCCCAGGCGAAGCGCTGTGACGCCGGGTGCTCCTATCAGCGGAAACAGGTTTTTCGCTAAAGCAGCCCCACTTTGGATGGAAAGCATCGCTATTACGATCAGAAGAACAGGCAGCAGCGTCGAGCTGCGCAAAGCTGATAAGGTCATCCTTTGGGCCTTGATAAGCAGGAAAGAAAGTACGATGGTGTGGGAAAAAGGGCCCCTAAATTAGGATTTTTCCACATTAATCTAGTGTAAAGGATTTGTCGGCACTGCGCTTACTTTAATTGACTTTTATTTACGATATATTTATTTGCAGTGCGGAATGAATAGCAGGCTGTATATTAACTGAACGCATAATTAAGATTTGTCTGCATTTTACTGTCGGGGGGAATTAATTTTAGTTTCGTTGTCAGTGTTTTTTTATGATTAAAAATCATTGATTTATTTATTTTATGAAAATTTTTGTTACATCTATAAGCGGTTTGATAAATATTTAATGGGCAGCACCTCAGGTTTTTTTTGTTATATTAATCCTGCTTAAACTTCTTTCATAAGATGAATTCGAGGCAGTATATGAAAAAATTTGCGTGTCTTTCCGCACTGGCTTGCGTATTTGCAGTAAGCGCAGGTTCCGCATTCGCCGGCCAAAGTACCGTATCCGCCGGTTATGCTCAGGGTGATGCCCAGGGCGTGGTGAACAAAGCGAAAGGTTTTAACCTTAAATACCGCTATGAGTTTGATGACAGCCAGGTTGGCGTGATCAGCTCCTTCACCTATCTGGAAGACAGCCAGTCCAACGACGGTTACTACAATAAAGGCCAATACATGGGCTTTACTGCGGGCCCGGCTTACCGTATCAATGATTGGGCAAGCGTCTATGGCGTGATTGGCCTGAGCCACGGTAAATACACCTACAATGCGGTAGACGGTACTGACAACAACCATAACGATGATTATGGTTTCACCTACGGTGCTGGTCTGCAATTCAACCCGATTCAGGACGTTGCCCTGGATGTTGGTTATGAGCAAAGCCGTATCCGTAGCATCGATGTTGGCACCTGGGCGGTTGGCGTAGGCTACCGTTTCTAAGGATGTCGCGCGGTCAGAAGTGTGATTCTGAACCGGAATGCGATGTTGTATGAAAATCCGCCATCATGGCGGATTTTTTTTTGTTTGTAACACGAGACGGCAGCGCTGGGATGGAAAATGATTATCTTGACGTTAAGATAATTTATGCAAGAATACGCGCTACCAACGTAGCCGTTCATCGACATTTTTGATGACATAATCCTCAGCGCGAAGATAACCATCACAGGATCACTTTATGCCCGTTTCCTCCTGGCACTCACGCCAATTTCTCTTTATCGCCATTCTTCTGCTCGGGATAAACCTGCGCCCGATTCTGGCTGTGGTTGGCCCATTGCTTGAACAAATTCAGCAGGCTACTGGTTTGGATGACAGTCAGGCTGGCCTGTTAACCACGTTGCCCATTCTGGCAATGGGGATCTGTGCGCTTTACGGTGGCTGGTTGCAACGTCATCTGGGGGAGTATCGTGGCATCCTGCTCGGCATTACTATCATTGCAGTTGCTTGTCTGGTGCGCTTCCCTTGGGATACGCGCATTGGATTGTTGGTGAGTGCTGCGCTCGGCGGGGTAGGCATTGCGTTGATTCAGGCCTTGGTACCGTCGTTTATCAAGCGCTTCTTTCTCCAGCGCAGCAGTCTGCTGATGGGGCTTTATACCACGGGGATTATGGCTGGGGCAGCGGTTGCTGCGGCGACAGCCTCGCCCTTGTCAGGTATCGCTGGCTGGTCTGGTGCGTTGGCATTTTGGGGAATCCTCGCTTTCATCGCGCTGTTGGTCTGGCGCAAAGCGCCGTCTTCGCGTGAGGATCATGAGCAGAATGCGATTTATCAGCCTGCGCCGCACGGTTTGCAACATTGGTCCCTGATGCTGTTCTTTGGCATAGGAACCGGAGCTTATACGCTGGTACTGGCTTGGTTGCCTCCCTATTACATGCAGTTAGGGTGGAGTGCCGCGCAAAGCGGCTTTTTGCTGGGGGGATTAACGCTGACCGAAGTGTGTGCGGGGTTGGCCGTTTCCGCCTTGATTTCGCGCTTTCCCGATCGGCGTATGCTGTTGGTACCGATACTGGTGGTACTGCTTGCCGGCATGGTGGTGTTGTTGATGGCTCCGCTTTCTCTGGCCTTTGTCGCGATGCTGCTTCTCGGGATGGGTATCGGGGCGCTGTTTCCACTGTCGCTAATTGTGGCACTCGATCATGCAACCAATGTACAGGAAACGGGGCGATTGATGGGCTTTGTACAAGGCGGTGGCTATATCCTCGCCAGTGTAATGCCAACGCTCGCGGGTGTCATTCGACAGCACACCGAAGGCTTGGAGCAAGCCTGGACGATCATGGCATGGGGAGTTGTTGTGCTGATAGTGATGGCTTTTCGCTTTCGGCCATTGAGCGCCCGCAAAACGCGCGGGCGTTAATGTAGGGCCGGTTTACCTATCATTTTGGTGCTGGCCGTGCTCGAATCCACAGACTCACCGTGCCAGCTCCGGTCTCTGGTGTTGCGGTGCCGAGCCTATTACGCCTACCGCGTGTTAAGCGGCGGGAGGCCGGTAGCGCCACAGCCACCGGCCGCTGACCATACGGCGATAATACAACAGGCCGCGCACGATCCAGTCAAAGAACATGCCCATCCACACGCCGATAACGCCAAAACCGAGCCAGATACCGAGGATATAACCCGCTACAATACGGCATCCCCACATACTGGCCATGGCTACCCACATGGTGTAACTGGCGTCTTTTGCCCCCTTCAAACCCGCAGGCACTACCCAGGCCGCGGCCCAAAATGGGGTGAATAGCGCGTTCAACCACAGCAACTGCTTGGCGACCTCAATCACTTCGGGCTCGTTGGTATACAGCGATGACAGGAAACTGGCCGACGGTATTGACGATAAGGCGAGAATGCATAAACCGATATTGGATAGCACAAAAATATACTGCAACTGGCGAATCGACTGAAAAATCTGCCCTTTACCCAAGCGTGTTCCAACGATGATGGTAGCGGTTGATCCCAGGGCATTGCCGGGCAGGTTGATCAAGGCCGCAATAGAGAAAGCGATAAAATTGCCCGCGATAACCTCTGTGCCCATTCCGGCGACAAAGCGTTGTGTGATCAGCTTACCCAGATTAAACATCACGGATTCCACGCTGGCAGGAACACCGATGCTTAACACTTCATACAGAATTGTGTAAGTGAAAGGCGCAAAATAGGATTTGAAAGGGATGCGCAGCGCACCGTTAAAGCCGTGCATCAACGTGAGAATAACAAATACCGCGCCGATATAGCGTGACAGCGTCGTGCCGATACCTGCGCCATAAAATCCCAACCCATCCCAGGAAAAAATCCCGTATATCAGTACGCTACTGATCAGAATGTTCAGGATGTTCATACCGATGTTGATGAACATCGGCAGCTTGGTATTACCGGCACCGCGTAGCGCTCCACAGCCGACCAAGGCAATCGCCATTGCCGGGTAGCTCCAACCGGTTTGCCGCAGGAACACCAGCGCTAACGCTTTAACATGTTGATCCGCTGAACCGGCGATCAGGTTAATAATGGCTTCGCCGGCCAATTCAATCAGCAGCACCAACAAAAAGGAGACCAGCACCAGCAAAGACATGGATTGACGCGTTGCTGCGCGGGCTTGTTTGCGATTGCGCTGGCCCAGACTGAATGCCACCACGACCGCGGTACCCAGTGCGACAGCGGTAAAGAAAGCGATGATGAGCATGTTGAAACTGTCGGCCAGTCCCACGGCGGCCATGGATTCTTTGCCCAACCAACTGACAAGAAAGGTGCTGAATACCCCCATCAACACCACACAGAGCCCTTCAATAAAAATGGGCACAGCCAATGGTGTGATCTCGCGCCAGAGCAGAACACGGTTTGAGTGCCGCTTTTTGTACCAATCCGTTTGGTGATACCTATTGACTAATCGAGAGAAGTTTTTCATGCACCGCTTTGAAATTATTCTGAATAAGACCTGGTTGCGCAACAGCGAGATTGCGATAACGCTACCTGCTGGTGCCATTACGCAAAGCCGCAATAGTGTGCCTTGTTTTGCTACTGGAAACGTTGATCTGGCTAATGATCGCCCCCAACAGTACGTCAGGTGCAGAAGAAATCTGAAACAGTGGACCGTTTTTTTTATAGAGTAACAGCCAACCGAAAGATGCTCCAGCCCTGGTCACACTTTTCAGAGAAAACGCTTGATTTGTTTTAATTGTAATTTTAGCATTCCCTTAATTAAGGGTTTTCTAAAATAATTAATCATGCCAGATACCGTGAGTGAATTGCAGCGCCGTGCCCATGACGCTGCGTTGTTGTTAAAAGCGATGGCCAATGCCAACCGTTTACTGATCCTATGTATGTTGGTTGAACGTCAGCAGGTGAGTGCTGGCGTACTTGGGCAGGCGTGCGGTTTAAGCCCTTCAGCCACATCGCAGCATCTGGCGCGTATGCGTTCTGAAGGGTTGGTTATTGCCCAACGCGAAGGCACTACCATCTATTACGCGATCGCTAACCGCGATCTGGAACGCATCATCATGACGCTCAAAGACATCTATTGTCCTTGAAAGAGAGGAATACCATGGTAACGCTACCCTATCTTTCCCCCGTTGATGCTCGGCAGCGCCAGGCCGACGGAGCGTTGATGGTCGATATTCGCCAGACAGCCGAGTTCCTGCGGGAGCGTATTTCGCAATCACAACTGTATTCACTGGGGGATCAAGCCAACGAGCCGTTGGGAATAACACTCCCCGTAAATAAAACGGTGATTTTTTACTGTTTATCGGGAGCGCGCTGTGAACGGTATGCACAACAGATAGCAACACTGGTTCCCGGGCAACACGCATTTTTGCTGGAAGGGGGGCTCAACGCTTGGAAAAAGGCGGGCTTGCCGGTTGACGTGGATCGCACGCAACCGCTGCCTGTTATGCGTCAGGTACAAATCGCTGCTGGCGGGTTGACACTGATAAGCGTTGTTTTGGGGTACACGTTGCACCCGGCCTTTTTTAGCGTTGCTGGTTTCATCGGTGCAGGATTGGTGTTTGCGGGTATCAGCGGGTTTTGCGGTATGGCCAGATTACTGATGCACATGCCCTGGAATAAGCGCAGTGGCCTTAATGGCTAAAACAGGGGGCTGGTGTGCTAACCCTGGCGATTTCAGATAAAAAAAACCCCGACTGGAGTCGGGGCAAAGGTATCTAGAACCTTACTTATAAGGCGGAGCGGAGTATATAATTTAAAACACTGTTCATAAAATATAAAACAGTGTTTTGTTTTGTGGGATTGTGACGGCTATCTTGCTTTGACGCTACGTCTTGTCAGACACGGCTTACTCATAAAAGCCAGCGATAGAGGGCGCAAGGCTAGATAGACGCTATTTTCACGTTGCCCTCATCGAGACCAGTGGCATCCAATACTTCTTTCAGTTCGACATTATCACCCTCAATAGACACACACCGAAACAAGGCACGATCTTCTATCAGCACC
This sequence comes from Symbiopectobacterium purcellii, assembly GCF_019797845.1. Classification (NCBI taxonomy): domain Bacteria; kingdom Pseudomonadati; phylum Pseudomonadota; class Gammaproteobacteria; order Enterobacterales; family Enterobacteriaceae; genus Symbiopectobacterium; species Symbiopectobacterium purcellii. The sequence goes on from NZ_CP081864.1 coordinate 1,733,335, forward strand.
TCCGCTTCATGCAGATTACGGGTAAATCCGCTGATAGCGTGTGCTGCATGGCTGACATGGATTTTGTACAAGGCTTGATGCGGCCCTTTGCCGGCCTTGTGCGCCATCGCGATATTCTTATCGGCAGAGGTGGATAGAAATTTTTTAACCAGAAGAATATCTCCGGGTTTTAAGGTCGCCCTGAGCTCTGGAGGTAGTTCGCCCCCGCGATATACCACGCCGTGAAAACTGGGCAGCTTATTCAGCAACGATCGTATATTTGCCACCATCTGCGATGATTGCTCTGCGAACATGGGGCCCAAAAAGTCTTCAGGCATGTCGAGCTCAAGATACTCATTGATCATGTCAGAAACGTTGCGCGTGTAATCGCTAATGGCGCGCCGTTCGGCAGCGTTCGTCTGGTATTGCCCTCCACCGCGCTCCTGATAGCGGTTATAGAGGCTAGCGGCAGGGCGGGAAGCGCCAAGTGTCTCCATTATCGCTTCTGTTGGCGTGTGGATATAGCGTTCCCCCTGTACTTGGCTGAATTGAAATGTGGCAATCACTTTGCGGCGTCGAAAAGGGGATAACATCCCCGTTCTTTTTCGTGCATAGATGGTAAACAGATTCTCCTTTTCTTTTATTCTGAAAAACCTGTCATCTGAGCCGATAAATTTCTTACCTTCAATATTAATAAATAAAGCCGGGTGCGCAGGGTCTCGACCAATGATCATGGCATCTTCTTTGGTAAATCCCTTATCTCTGTTTTTACTCAGTGCCTCTTGAATGGATGCTGATAGCCGAGTACAGGGGACTCCAGGTGCTCGGCGAGTGCGGCATTGTGTATAGCTAACGCGTTCGAGTGGCGGCTGTTTGCGTTCAAAGTAACCGCCGTCAAAAAAAACGATCTCCTGCTCATCTGCGAGAATATACATGCCTTCAAATGAGCCAGGACGGACCGCATAAAAACGGTTTTCGATACAAATTGCTAAGTTATCGGAAGCAGACTGTGGGTCTGAATAATGGAAAATACCCTGCGCATCGGGTTTTGTCTCTGAAAAAAGGGACTTATCCAGTTCGGGAAGGTTGTGCGTGCGTAGCGTCATGCTCTGTGCGGCTGACAGCATCTCTTGTTCGGGGATATTGACGTTGACGTGCTCAAAAGAGAGGGTTTTATCAAGCACCGCTGAGCGGCTCTCTTCTGCCAGTGAATATTTGATTTTATCAATAAATTCATAACCCTCTGTATTAAAGCGACTGACCTTGTCCAACGTTATCATCAAGACCAGATTGACGATATCGTTCGATACCTTATTCCATTCTTGTTGACGTTCCTCACTGGTATCCCCGTCGAAAGCGTGCTCGAGATGAATTGCCAATGCAGCAAGGGGAGTGATGGGATTGGGCAGAATGGCAGCGGCATCAATATCCGTTTCCCAGATGTCACGAATGACTTCGGCATCTGATTTGACCCGCGTATCCAGATCGCTGAAAAAACGTTCGCGCTGCCTGTTTGCCATAACCGTGAAGAATGTTGAGGGGCTAATCGGCGTACGTTGTGTGCCGATTTTGCTTTTATCCCGTTCGCGATTGACGCTATTGCATTGCGAGATTATCCAATTATCTACACCGGAGTAGATGATCCCATCCTGTCGATTGTTGAGTGAAAAGTGAGAAGTAATACTCTGCTGGTGGACCTTATCATGACAGCTATCGAGTACCCATGTTTGCATATCCTCTATGCTGTCAAACTCCGCAAATTTATTTGCCGCTCTGGGTAGATAAAGCGTAACACGACGCTCGTTATTATTGTAAAACATAATAAGGTCAGCAGATTGATAGCCATTAATATCAAACACTGAGGCAGTTACGTTGTTATTCTTAGTCAACCCGGTCCCTGACAACAGGTCAGATACGGCACGGTGAGTAAGTGACTGAGCGGTGAGGTTGATGATGAAGTCGATAAAGTTTTTTTTGCTATGGATACCATTGTTATCGAATATGTGGGTGTAGAGGGCGAGTGCTTGTTGATAAAAATTGATATCCCACACCAGTTGAATGAATGCCGATGGCAGCAATTTAACCTCATTTTCCCTGTCAAACGTATTTGTCGTTTCAGGCGCGACGCGATAAATACCGGATTGGCTGTTTACCGAAACCAGATGTTCCTGAGCGTCTGCTGGAAAATTTCGTATCAGATAGCTTGATAATGTGCCATATTCTATCGGTCTACCTGATAAACACCACCCCGAGAAGCAATCCGAACAACTCATCGCTGAATTAAATAACATAAAGTAGTTTTTATCTGGATCGATATCCAGATTAAGTTTCTCTTTAAGATTTTTTTTCATGATTGAAGCGGCGAGAGCGGTTAAAGAGGGCGTTCTTTTCTGGTAATCATCATAAAATTGCTTTAATGATACTTCGGCATTTTCAAAAAAAACATCACCCTTTTTTTGTCTATTGTATAGTACGTTTTTTCATCATTCGTGATGATACCTGTTTTGCCAAACACATATATTTTTTCGGGTAAGGCGGTTGTTGAATGCGTTACTTGGTCGGCTATTGAGTAGGGTGCTTCTCTGATCTTTCTATCGTTTTTTTTTCGTTACTATCAGCATAGCGTTGGTGATTTGACGTGGTCTCTGTTTTGACGCGTAAACGCTCATTTAACAACGGCAGTGTTTGAGTCGCGTGGTTTAATGCCAGCGGAGAAGGGGCGATGTCAGGGCTTTCACCCGCGAATAGCGTATGTGCGCGAACGTGATTCAACAATAATATAAAGCAAATTATTTGTTTTAATTGTAAACGGTGTTCTCTCTGCTGACAAGCGTCGTAGGAGGGCGCTATATTTTTGATATTCGACGCGAGGGGTATTTTTTTAACCGTTTTATCTACGGTGCTTGGTGCTTTCTTATTGCACCGTTTTGCATTTTCTTTCATTTTACTTTGATGATAATGACCGATGCGCATTCTATGTTGATCTATGCTTATTACCATTGTGGGTGATCTCCTTTTTTGGATCAGTAATAGAGATAGGTGACCGGTGGAAAAATAAGTAAAGTAAGGGATAGTCTGAAGTGTGACGAAATGATCATAGCGTTTAGGTGAAAAGAAAAAAAAACATTTCCGCTTTTTCCTCGAGCGAATAGGCGTTGGTGATTACTGTTGCGAACCTTATGATGTCTTTTGGAAATAATCCGTAATGAAACTGTTAGCGCGGTGGTATATCACAGATGAATCGCCTATCATGGCAGCTGGTTAACCACTTTATGTCCTACCCATGACTATTTCTGTTAAAAATGATTATCATATCGAGCCATTATTAAGCGAATGGCGCACCTTGGTTGAAATCACACAACCGGAAGCCCATGCTCTGTTGCACTCTCTGAGTGATGATGAAGTCCGCTATCTGGTAGACCGCTTTTATGATTACATGCTCAACGACGAACATGCGCATCGCTATCTCAATACCCGCCAGGTCACAGAGCAGTTAAGTATCAGCATGTTTCACTGGTTGCGCAGCGTGTTGGGCAGTGCTCAACAGGATTTGGCTGCTCTACTTGCCCAACAGCACCATGTGGGTGTTGGGCACGCGCGTATTGGTCTCCCCATCGATTTGGTAGCACGCGGTGCCCGCAAATTAAAAAATGATCTTTATCCGCTATTAACGAATAAAGGGGAGCACTCTCCGTTTGTAATCAACAGCGCACTTTGTTTTAGCGGGTTGGCAATGGATACCGCTCTGGAAGCGATGACCATCGCCTATTCCCCCACCTATAAAAATGCCATGCGCGATCAGGAGCGATACCGCGTATTGAGCGTGTACGATGATGTTAGCGTTGAGCGGGAGCGGCAATTAGGGGCACTGATGAACTGGGAAAACCAGTTTATCTATCATGTGGCGACAGAGTTGCCGCTGGCCGATATTTCGCTCTTGGGGCGTTCAGAATTTGGATTATGGTTTTCACACAAGGGAAAACACCTGTTTGGTTTCCCCGACCTGTTGCGTGAAACGGATACCCTGATCGACAAGGTTGACCGTGAAATAGGCGCAGCTGCGCCAGCGGCGATCGCTCAGGCGGAGGCGCGCATGCGGCTGTTACGCAATGTGCGGCAGCTCACCGGACAAATTACGCTGATTATCACTTCCATGTTTGACGAACTGGTCAAGTTTGAAAACGGCAAGGATCCTCTGACAAACCTGTTAAACCGACGTTTTATTCCGACCATCATGCGTCGGGAAATTGCTCTGGCGACCAGTACCAGAAAACCCTTTACGCTAGTGATGATGGATGTGGACCATTTCAAACAGGTTAACGATCGCTACGGCCACGATACGGGTGATGCGACGCTGAAAAGTATTTCAGCCATGATCTACGATCACGTTCGCAGCAGTGATTACGTTTTCCGCTATGGTGGTGAAGAATTCATGGTGCTGTTGGTGGAAACGTCGTTACATCAGGCTAACGTTATCGTCGATACGCTGCGTGAAAAGGTGGCGGCTACGGCGATCAGCGCCTTCGGCAGCCAATCGTTTTCCGTTACTCTCAGCATCGGGGTGGCAGAGTTTGATTATCACCCAGATTACCAACGACTGATCGACAACGCCGATGCGGCGCTCTACCAGGCTAAAAGCAGCGGCCGCAATCGGGTCGAATTACACGGACGAGATCCTATTTATTCATAAGGGCCGTGTTTCATGTCTATGGGCAGCAATATTGTATCGGCTAGCATTGAGAGCGGCTGATCGATAATCACCAGATATTTCCACCAGCGATCTTTTAGCAGCCACTGAACGCCGGGATAATACTGGTGACCCTGGCCTTGCCCTTTGACCGTTCGACTGATGATACTGCCGCAGCCAGAAAGCTGGCTGGTGATGATCAAAGCAATCAGGAATCGTTTCACGGGATAAACTCGATTAGCCACTGAGTGGTGAGAGTGTGGTGAGATACAGTCTACCTGATAATCATCGCGATGTGCGGTATTGGCCCACAGCCAACAAAAGATCAATGAAGCTGACGTCTGCGTTGCTTTTTTTCTTCATACATCACGGTGTCTGCCGCTCTCAGGGCTTCATCCGGTGTGCTCAGGGCCGGGTTGATCGCTATCGCACCAATACTGGCTCCTGCGTAGTCTATGTGACATCCCTCAAGCGCATAGTCCCCAATCAACAAAGGGGTCAAGCGTGCTTTGAAGGTCTGCGCGGCTTCCTTTGCATTTTCATGAATATACGGGCCTGTTGTTGCAACGATGAACTCATCGCCGCCGATTCGTCCCAGCATGTCTTCTACGCGTATCCCTTGCCTGAGTCGTAGACCGACCGCACACAGAAAGTCATCACCCGCCTCATGGCCGTAGCGATCGTTAATCAGCTTAAACCCATCCAAATCGATGAAGGCGATGACGACAAAGCGATTACTGCCGAGCGCATGTGAAAACAATTGAGGTAATTGCTTGAACACCGCTCGTCGATTGGGCAATTGGGTCAACTCGTCGGTGTAGGAAAATGCGGTCAGCGCCGCGTTGGCTTCCTGTAGTTGGCAGAGTAGCTGCTCTTTCTGGATATACTGCGCTATCAGCTCGGCAAACAGCTGTAATATTTGTTCGCTGCGGCCGTCCAGTTTCTGTTTTTCACCGCTGACCGCACACAGCGTACCGTATAACGATCCGTCGTCCAGGCGTACCGGTGTGGTGACGTAGGTGGTGATACCCAGTTGTTTCGCTGCTTGAGAATCGACCCAATGGCTGGGCACATCGTCAATCACACAGCGGTCTTCCGATAATGCACGCCGACACAGCGTGTCCTCCCAGGGAACGGAGAGTCCCTCGGGGATCTGCATTTTTTTGCTATTACGGGAGAACAGCACGTGCTGCACATTTTTATCGGATTCAATATGCGTGAGGTAGGTGGATTCCATATTGGTTACAAGTTAAAGCATTTCAAGTAGTTGCCTGACCAGTCCTTCCAGCGATTTTTCAGCCACCAGCACGGATGAAATCCGCGCAATCAGTGTTTCCTGCATAACCCCTTCCCCCGTAACGCCTCTGCTCTACTCACGTTAATAACGTTGTTTATATAACTATTATATCTGAGACAAGGAGACATGATATTGGAATCGTCTTTACTTCCTTGCTCTTGTTGGATGAGGTCAACACCCAGGCAGACCCCATGACTGTCAAACGATGAAGGCGGTGAGTTGAAATGAGACGTGGAGCCCCAATGGCGTTGATTGCCGGGCGTTTTCGCTTTTATTCAGTCCACTTCAGGCCAGAATCCGTGGTCTCAATATTTTCGGTATCACACTCTGAACCATCGGTGTAATTGCAGGTGCCCACCATCAGAAGAGAGACGGAAGGATGGGTACCACAGGATTTTCCGTAAGCTTCATTGGATAATGTTCGTGATTCGTTGGGTTGAATGGGCTTATTGAAACTAAAATGCGCGGCATCACACCTGAATTTTCCTTGTCCATTTTTAACGAAAATATAGGCTTCAAATCGCTTCAGCGGGCTGCTCTGCAGGTTTTTTACGGTATAGCTGCAAGCGCAACCCCCTTCAGTATCCTTGAGTTTTCCCTCAGTGATGACCAACATTTTGGTTGCAGATTGTTCTGCCGCTGGCGTTGCCGTTTCTGCGGCATTAACCCAAGCAGACGCCGCTAAACTTAACGTAAATAGAGCCAGTAGAATGCGTTTCATTATATCTTCCCTGTTGAAATGATTAGACTTTATGTCCAGGTAATTATATGAAAATACGCAGTAATATTAAATTTATAAAAGCAGCAAGGCGCTGATATGGCTTTTTATTCCGTTAGTTTTTTATTGCTGAGGGTGTTGTGCTTTTGTGAGGGGAGATAGGTTTTAATGAGCGGATGATGCGCTGTCATTCAGTATGTAGGGCTGATGCGCAAGGCCTTGTTGTTTGATTCAATTTATTTGAATTATTATAACAATTTTCTCTGATATTCACTCCTGAACGATGGCGCTATGATTCATCACATCAAAGGCAAATAGCCTTTACATCAAACATCGAACAGAAGGATTTATATCATGAACATTATCAAAAAATTTGCCGCAGTTGTTGCTCTTGGTCTGGTTTCTTTCGGTAGCTTTGCTGCGCAAGACATGGGTACTGTGCAAGTGAGCGGCGCAGAAACGCTGAGCGCATTTGAAGCGCAGGTAGCGGCAAAAGCGGAAGCAGCAGGTGCATCTTCCTACAAGATTGTGTCTGTAGCCGGTAACGATCAACTGCGTGGTACCGCAATCCTGTACAAATGATTTCCGGATTGCTGATGGGCCTGCGAGAAAGGGGAGCGAAAGCTCCCTTTTTTGTGCGTGGAGGTTCAAGGCCCCTGTCAGGGATGTTGCTCCGCCACATTTCAGGCATAAAAAAACCAACCGTAAAAGGTTGGTTTTTTTTGGGATTATTTGGTCGGCACGAGAGGATTTGAACCTCCGACCCCTGACACCCCATGACAGTGCGCTACCAGGCTGCGCTACGTGCCGACGTTATGGGGCGCTATATTACCGTCTCCTGAGTCGATTGCAATAGCCAGCTGGCGCGATCGCTTTAGATTTAGGCAGTTAGTTGGCAATAAATCGCCTTTCGCTGGTTAGTACCTGTAACAGCAGCGGTAAACTCGGTTTTTCATCACGCAATTTTTCGCCGTCGCTGTTGTAGGCATCGTAGCTGCCATTGGCTTCCAATTGGATGATCTGCTGCGGCGTGGTGATCATCAACGCCCCGCGGTTGCCGTTCACTAGCCAGTTATTACGTCGCTGGGCTGAAAACAGGTCTTCGCCTTGCGCATAGTCTGTGGCGGACGTTTTGACATACAGTAAACGCTGCATAAGCGTGACCATAACGTCTTTTTGATCCGTCATTTTAATGATGGTTTGCGCCGGTGTTCCTGGCCAATGCACCACCAAGGGGATTTGCCACTGTGAGCGACGGTAGCGGCTGCCTTTCTCCTGTTCGCTGGATTTTGCCGTAATAACCACGACGGTATTATCCAGCTTGCCTTGGCTTTGCAACGTATTCAGTATTGCACTGATGCTTTGATCGGTAGCTTTAGCATCCGTCAGGGCGTGAGGGCCAGTGGTGCCCAGCTCAATATAAGAGAACCATGGCGATGTGGGTTGCGTAGCGGTTTCCAGCCACGTCTGCCACTGTTGCACGGTATCCGCATCACGTTGAATTACCGGTACTGACAGCGAAAAATCTGACAGCAGTGCCTGACGATAAAGCGGGTTATCGAAGCCATTGCTTGAGAACAGGCCAAATTGATAGCCCTGTTGGTTCAGGGAACTCACCAATACTGATGGCGTACGTGCACTCAATACCCCATCCATATAGGTAGTCGAGATACCGTAAAACAGGTTAAACAGACTGCTTTGGGCATTCTGGCCCACATTGAAATGGTTGCTGAAGTGCACATTCTCTTCAGCAAAACGCATCAACTGGGGCATTCGGGTGAGCGGCAGTTGGTCTGCCACCACAATCAACAGATTGTAGCCGCTGCCTGCATCGCGGAACTGAATAGTGTTCAGCGGGTAATCCAGCGTAATTGCCTCAGGGTTGCCCTGTAGCGCAATGCGGCGCTCATACGCTTGTGCATCCAGCAGGCCGTGTTTTTCCAGAAATCGTCGTGCTGTCATCGGATAGGATAACGGCAATGTCGCGCGCTGCATGGTGATAGGGCGATAGAAGTTGGCATCGGCCCAGATATACATCATATGCGAGGCGAAAAACGCACTGATAAACACCGCGGCGACCGGCATGCCAATACGGTGACGGTTCAGGCTACGCAGTTTTTGCCAGCACCAGGTGCCAAACAGCATCTCAACCATGAAAATCACGGGGATGCCGATAAACATCAGTTGCCAGTCACGGGCCAGGTCACTCTGCTCTGGATTGATCACCAGTTCCCAGACGGTGAGATTCAAGTGCAGATGGAAGCGGCTAAACACCTCCATATCCAGCAACAGCAGCGTCAGCCCTGCGGTCGCCAACGCCGCAGAAAGAAAACGTAGCAAACGCTGTGACATCACCACGAACGTCAACGGAAAGACAATCAGCAGGTAGACGGCAAAAACGATAAAACTAAAATGCCCCAGCCAACTGACAAGGGCATAGCTACGGCCAAGTAACGACGAGGGCCAATCCGCCACGAACAGATAGCGGCTGCCCACCCCCAGACTCAACAGGATATTAAATAGCGCGAACCAATGCCCCCAACTGATCATCTGGGAAACTTTTTCGCGATAGTTGTGACGGTTGCTTACCATAGCCTCTGGTCGGTGTTAGTGCGCGTTATGGGTGGTGATAGATGCCTGCAACGCATCAGCAAAAGAACGAGCCAATACCTGACGCTGCCCCGGTGCTACGCTGGTGTTGATAAGGTTGGTAACCATGTTGCCCAAAACCATCAAGGAGAGGTCAGTGGGGGCATGATGTTTTTCCAATACGCTTACCAATTCGGAAAGCACTTGTTCGACGAGTTCGTCACTGTAACGGGATAATTGTGCCATAAAAGGGCGATTCTCAAGCTGATAAAGGGGAATATCTTACCGTAACGACCTGACGTTTTCCGCAATTTTATCATTTTAGCGTCAACCGTTGGTGGGTGCAGGCTTTCTCTTGCAGGGGACCTGCGTTGGTGTTTGAATACGCTCCTTGCCAAAAGGAGAGTTTATCATGAGTCTGGATATCGACCAGATTGCCTTGCATCAGCTTGTCAAACGCGATGAGCAAACGTTGGAGTTGGTGTTACGGGATTCGTTATTAGATGCCACCCCCGCCGTTGACGAGATGATGGCTGAGCTGCACCGCGTCTACAGTGCGAAAAACAAGGCCTACGGCGTGTTCGAGGAACAGAGCGAACTGGCCCAGGCACTGCGTGGCTGCCGTAAAGGGGAGGAGGATTTTCTCGGGTTTAGTCGCGCGGCTACCGCTCGGTTGCGTGATGAACTGGCGAAATATCCCTTTGCGGAGGGCGGCATCGTGCTGTTCTGCCAATACCGCTATCTGGCGGTTGAGTATCTGTTGGTGGCGGTGTTGAACAGTTGCAGCAGCATGCGCGTCAATGAACAGCTGGATATCAGCAGCACGCACTATCTGGATATCCCCCATGCGGATATTGTGGCGCGTATCGATCTCACGGAGTGGGAGACCAATCCGGAATCTCAACGCTATCTAACCTTCCTGAAAGGGCGGGTAGGGCGCAAGGTCGCGGATTTCTTTATGGATTTCCTCGGCGCCAGCGCAGGGCTTGATACCAAGGCGCAGAATCGCGGCCTGTTGCAGGCGGTAGACGATTATTGCGCCGAGGCGCAGTTGGATAAAAACGAGCGTCAGCAATACCGTCAGCAGGTGTACAGCTATTGCAATGAGCAGTTGCAGGCTGGGGAAGAGATAGAGGTTGCGGCGTTGTCGCAGGAACTGCCGCCGCTGGGAGAGAAAACCTTCCATGCTTTTTCGCAAGAGCAGGACTATGAATTGGAAGAGAGTTTCCCTGCGGATCGTAGTACGCTACGCCAACTCACCAAGTTTGCTGGCAGTGGCGGAGGTTTAACGATCAATTTTGATGCCTTGCTGCTGGGCGAGCGTATCTTCTGGGATCCGACGACTGACACGCTTACCATCAAAGGGACGCCGCCGAATTTGCGCGATCAGCTACAGCGCCGTTTGAGCAGCGGTGATTAATAAGCGACCTGAAAACGAAAAACGCCGCATAAGCGGCGTTTTTCTTATCGACATTCTTGCTTGCTAGGAAAACACGCGGCGTCCCACAGGTTTCCCCAAACGATTAAGCGCGAACGAAGTCGATGTGAGTCAGTTTCGGCTTGTAAGCGTGACGCTGAACAGCCTGAACTTTAACTTTTTCTTCTTTGCCATCGACAACCAGGGTCAGAACTTCACCGTAAAAACCTTCTTTAGCTTCCAGGTTTTTAACGCTGTCGTGATCCAGGGCGATAGATACCGGCGCTTCCGCACCACCGTAAATGATGGCTGGGAATTTGCTGGCTGCGCGCAGGCGGCGGCTCGCACCCTTACCCTGCTCTTTACGTACTTCAACATTAATTGTGATCATGATTTTCTCTACTTTAGAAAATACACCTGCTACAGGCGACCCAGCAACAGGTTAGGTTATTCGCAATGGAATGTGTTATTCACAATGGAACAGAGTGGCTTTTGCATGACAAAAGCGGGCTGCATTCTAACGGAATATCCGCGTGGCGGCAAATGAAACTGTGTTGGGGCCGCTAGCGCAATTCATTGGCGCGGCGAAAACGACCTTCATAATCAAACAGTTTTTCCCTCACTTGCCAAAAGCCCTGCCGCTGTTTGCCTTGGCGTCGCGCTATGACAAAGTCTGGCGCACGCAGGGCGGTCTGTTGGCGCAAGATATCTTGGGCGGATTGCCATGTCAGTGTCAGTCCTGGCGCACGCTGGTGCACCCGTAAAAACTGTTGAGTAAATACGTGGCGCTGGGCAGGCGTATGCAGGCGAAAACGTTCGCTGACGTCCGCACCGTCTTCATCAACATAAGTGATCTTTAGCCACTCGCCTTTCTCATCCTGTCCGGTCGTCATCTGCATGCCACTACAGCGTAACACCAGGGCATCTTTCAACTTGAGTGCGGCTTTCAGCATGTCGTCAGGATCGACCATAATATGATCGCATTGGTGACAACGACGCGCGGCAATGTCGTTTTCTGCGCCACATTCCGGGCATACTTTGAAGCGAAACCGGTAATCACACTGTACACGTACACCGCTGTCGTCTTCTTCATAGCCCTGGCAGCGGCGGCCATAGTGTTCGAGGATATCACCTTCCGCCGTGGTTTTTCCCCAAAACAGGTTGGCAAAACCGCACTGCGGGCAAAGCACCTGTACCGGCTGACTACCGCTGTGCGGTTTATGGCTGCCGACTTCCGGCATATACAAATCGTGGGGATTCCCGGCGTAATCCAGAATCAGGCAATCCGTTTTTCCCGGTGACAGGCGCAGGCCGCGTCCGACGATCTGCTGATACAGGCTGACGGATTCCGTTGGGCGCAGGATAGCGATGACGTCGACGTGCGGCGCATCAAAGCCCGTCGTCAACACCGCCACATTAACCAGATAGTGCAACTGTTGCTGCTTAAAGGCGGCGATCAACGCATCACGCTCGGCGGCAGGAGTTTCTCCGCTGATAAAAGCGGCTTTTCCCCGCGGTAACAGACTGTGAATTTCTCGGACATGCTCCACGGTTGCCGCAAAGATCATCACACCGTTACGTTCGGTGCCGTAGCTGACTATCTGATTAACAATCTGGGGCGTGACGCGCTGCTGTCGTCGTAATTCGCGGTTGAGATCCGCTTCGCTGAACAGGCCGTGAGGGTGTACGTTCAGACGGCTGAAATCATACTGCACCACCGGCATATCCAGGCGCTGTGGCGGCACCAGAAAGCCATGTTTGATCATGTAACGCAGCGGTAATTCATAGATACAGTCGTGAAACAGGCATTGAGCATCACCGCGTATCATGCCGTGATAGTGATACTGATATATCCAGCCTTTGCCCAGGCGATAGGGGGTTGCGGTAAGGCCGAGCAGGCGCAACGCAGGGTTTTGCGCGCGCAGGTGCGTAATGATTTGCTGATATTGGCTGTCATCATCATCGCTGATGCGATGGCATTCATCGATAATCAGTAGCGAGAACTGGGTAAAGGCAGGCAGATTACGCGCCACGGATTGCACGCTGCCAAACACCACTTTGCCTTCGCTACGGCGCTGGTTTAGCCCGGCAGCAAAAATGTCGGCATTCAATCCCCAGGCGCAATATTTGGCGTGATTCTGTTCAACCAACTCTTTGACGTGCGCCAGCACCAACACACGCCCTCGCGCTAACCGCGCCAGTTCGGCAATCACCAGACTTTTTCCTGCGCCAGTGGGCAGTACGATCAACGCAGGGTGTTGATGTTGCCGAAAATAGGCCAGCGTGGCGGAAACGGCTTCCTGTTGATAGGGGCGTAGGGTGAACGCCATGGCTTAGTGTTGGCAGATCTTGCTGGCTGCTGTGTTAAACCCGGCATCCTGCGGGATAAACTTGCCTTTGTTTGCCAGAAAATCCACCAACATGGCCGCGCTCATGTCGGCAGCGGAGCAGGTGTGAAAGCGCGCGTCGCTCCCGAAACGCGCCTCAATGGCGGCAATCAGCCCTTCCGTGGTGTAGGATTCAGCAGAATCCAACATCATATGCAGTACTTCATGGCCGTGAATAGATGACATCGTGTGCTCCTGTAATAACCTTGAAAATAAAAGATGTATTTATTCTATATTTTTATGCGCCGAGGGCGAACCCTCGTCTGTGGTTAATGAAACGCAATCGCACATTTTGTGCGTATCCATTACCGCCTCGGGGGGAAAACGTCGGACATTCTAGGAGCAATCGCTATCACTCGCTATACTACGGCATGATTTTCCTTCCTTAACCCAGACAGGCACTTGATTTTCTCATGCGATTGGACAAATTTTTATCCCAGCAACTCGGGATCAGCCGCGCATTGGTGGCGCGGGAACTGCGTGCGCAGCGCGTTACGGTAGACGGTGAAGTGGTTAAAAGCGGCGCATTCAAGTTGGTACCTGACCATCAGGTGGCATTCGATGGCAATGCGCTGGTGCAGCAGAATGGTCCACGTTACTTTATGCTTAACAAACCGCAGGGGTACGTGTGTTCAACGGAAGATCCGGATCACCCGACCATCCTCTATTTTATCGATGAACCGGTTGCGCACAAACTGCATGCCGCTGGTCGACTGGATATTGACACTACCGGGCTGGTATTGCTGACCGACGATGGGCAATGGTCGCACCGCATCACGTCGCCCAAGCACCACTGTGAAAAAACCTACCTGGTGACGTTGGAGCAGCCGCTGGCGGAGGATACCGCACACCTGTTTGAGCAGGGGGTGCAATTACACGGCGAAAAATCGCTGACCAAACCCGCACAACTGGAAAAACTGGACGATCACCAAGTCCGGTTAACCATTGGGGAAGGGCGCTACCACCAGGTTAAACGCATGTTTGCCGCCGTGGGCAACCGCGTGGTTGAGTTACACCGCGAGCGTATTGGTGGCATTGCGCTGGATGATGCGCTTGAGCCGGGCGAGTATCGCACACTGACGGAAGAGGAAGTGGCCAGCGTTATGCCGCGTTGAGCCGACGTGCGCCATGCTCACTCAGTATGTGTCATGCGCTTGTCATCCCTCTGAGGTAAACACGATGTGCCGACAAACCGGCCATCATGCTGTGTAAACCGTCACCGTGGTGGAGGCCTGCCGCTGCGGTGAATTTTTTTATTTTGCGGGCAAAACGCTGGGAGACATGCAGTGGGGAAAGCGCCATCACATCGTGGCTTGATTTTTATTCTTGGCTTGTTGTCGATGCTGACACCGTTTGCCATCGATATGTACCTGCCGGCGCTGCCGGTGATTGCCAAAGCGTTCGGCGTAGAGCCGGGCCAGGTGCAGATGACGTTAAGCGCCTACATTATGGGGTTTGCTATCGGTCAGTTATTCTACGACCCGATGGCGGACAGCCTGGGACGTAAACCCGTGATACTCGGGGGGACGCTGGTCTTTATGTTGGCTGGCGTGGCCTGCGCGCTGGCGCAGACCATTGAGCAGCTTACCGTGCTGCGCATGCTGCACGGCTTGTCAGCGGCGGCGTCTGCGGTGGTGATTAATGCGCTGATGCGTGACACCTTCGCCAAAGATGAATTTTCGCGCATGATGTCATTTGTGATGCTGGTCATGACGGTCGCACCGCTGTTGGCGCCGATGTTGGGCGGTGTATTGCTGCTGTGGTTTAGCTGGCATGCAATTTTCTGGACGTTGGCCGGGTTGTCATTGATTGCCTCGGTGCTGGTGATGCGTTTTGTTAAAGAGTCGTTGCCGGTAGAGAAACGCCAGCCGTTTCATTTTCGTACCACCGCCGGGAATTTCGCCTCGCTGTTTCGCCACAAAAAAGTCTTTAGCTACATGGTAGCAAGCGGATTTTCGTTTTCTGGCATGTTCTCTTTTTTAAACGCCGGCCCTTTTGTCTATATCGACCTCTACGGTGTGTCTCCGCAGCATTTCGGCTATTACTTTGCCCTGAACGTGGTCTTCCTGTTCCTGACCACCTACACCAATAGCCGTGTGGTGCGCCGCTTAGGGGCGAACCAGATGTTTCGCATCGGGTTACTGATACAGTTCGCTGTCGGTATCGCGCTGGTGGCTATCTACGCGTTGAATCTGGGCTTTTTGCCGTTGGTGTTGGGGGTCGCTATCTATGTCGGTTGCATCGCGATGGTGATGTCAAATGCCATGGCCGTGATACTGGATGACTTTCCGCATATGGCGGGCACCGCATCCTCGCTGGCTGGCACGCTCCGTTTTGGTATGGGTGCATTGGTCGGAAGCCTGCTGTCGCTGGTGAGTTTTACCAGCGCCTGGCCGATGATCGCCTCCATGTCACTTTGCTCCGTGGCCGCCTTTCTACTTTATGGTTACGCCGCCCGCGCACGCTGATTCGACCTCGCTTTTCCGTTTGCCGCAGTGATGCGGTGAACGGAAGCCTCTGTTTGCTGACCCTCAGGTCGGACGCCATTATTTTGATCTTCTCTTTTTCATCACGGTCAAGTGTTATCGATATCACATTGTCTTTTTTTGGAATGTTGTTCTATAAATGTAAAATGTATGATTTAAAAGTGAACAATGTAAATAAAAGGGGTTGAGATATTGCAGGGAAAGCGTTAAATATAGGGCAACCTATAAAAATCTTAAAATGTGATCAACGTGGCATTAATCAGTATTGCAATCATTTCCATTCGCTAAGAAGGGTGACTTATGACTATTGCAACGCGGATTCTTGTAGAAATGCTCATTCAGCAGTGCCGTCTTATCAGGGCACTGAGAGTAAACGTTCTTTCTTTGACGCCAATGTCATTGCGTTTGTTGACCATCATCATACCTGAGGGAAAGTAACAGTGGACACTCTCCAACTTTCGGTAGTGCATCGTTTGCCGCAAAGTTATCGTTGGCTATCGGGTTTTGCCGGTATCAAGGTGGAACCGATTCCGCTGAGCGGTATTCCCCTGCGGGGACGAGATGAGGACAACAACCTGATTGGCTTTAAATTATTAAGCCATGACGGCGAAATGGCCTGGGTTATTTTACGTCAGTTGAACCAGTCGCTGGCTGAAATTCAGATTGATTGTGCGGTGTTGGAATGGGAAGGGGAACCGTGTCTGTTTTTGCACCGAGATGATGAAAGCACGGCATTGTGTCGTCTCAAAAATGTGGGCGTTGCTATCGCAGAGCCCCTGAGCGCGCTCTATCCGTTTTAAACGCCATGCCCTACCATGACATGGCGTGTTGTGCCGTTACAGGGTAGCCATGCGCAGCAGTTCCTGTGTATAGGCGCTCTGTGGCGCTGAAAAAACCTGTTCACAATGCCCCTGTTCTACCACTTCGCCTTGACGCAGCACGATAACCTGATGGCACAACGCGCGCACCACCTGTAAGTCATGGCTAATGAACAGGTAGGCTAGATGGCGTTTTTGCTGCAACGTTTTCAGTAATGTCAGGATCTGCGCCTGCACGGTTCTGTCCAGTGACGAAGTGGGTTCGTCAAGGATCAGCAGTGCGGGTTCGAGTATCAGCGCTCTGGCGATAGCAATGCGCTGCCGCTGGCCGCCGGAGAATTCCGACGGATAGCGGTGACGAAATTCGGGGTTAAGCCCAACTTCGCGCATCACCTCGATAACCCGCTGTTCTCGATCGGAGGCACTCATCTTCTGGTGCACTTCCAGCCCTTCTTCGATAATTTGCAGCGCGGTGCGCCGTGGATTCAATGACGAATTGGGATCCTGGAACACCACCTGGATCTGGCTACGCAGCGGTAACATTTGGCGGCGATTAAATTGATGCAGCGGGTGTTCATCAAACACTATGTTACCGCGTGAGGCGATGAGTCGTAACAATGCCAGTCCGGTGGTACTTTTCCCTGAACCGGATTCGCCCACCAGTCCCAGGCTTTCGCCACGGCGTAAGGTGAAATTCAAGCCATTGACCACGTTTTTTTCTGCTACGGTGCGGCGCAACAGCCCACGTTTGATGGGAAATGAAATCGAGAGCTTTTCTACGCGTAGCAGCGTCGGCGTATCGTCCGGCAGAGGCAGGGCGGAACCGGAGGGTTCGGCATCCAACAGTTGCCGGGTGTAGCTGTGCTGCGGTGCGGCAAACAGATCGAGGCAACGGTTTTGTTCTACGCAGCGTCCACCCTGCATCACAGCCACCTTGTCAGCCAGTTGCTTGACGATATTCAGGTTATGCGTGATAAACAGCAGGCTCATGCCCAACTCCTGTTTAAGTTCACGTAACAAGGTCAGAATTTGTGCCTGCACGGTGACATCCAGCGCGGTGGTTGGCTCATCGGCAATCAGTAAATCTGGCTGCATCAGCAGAGCCATCGCGATCATCACCCGCTGGCGTTCACCACCCGACAGTTGATGAGGAAAGTCTTTCAGGCGCGTTTGCGCCTGCCGTATGCCAACGCGATCCAAACAGCTAAGGACTTCACCGCGCGCAACGTCCCGGGTCATTGCGCGGTGCAATGTCAACACTTCTATCAATTGCTTTTCAATACTGTGCAGCGGGTTCAGTGACACCATCGGTTCCTGAAAGATCATCGCTATACGGTTGCCGCGCAGTTCGCGTAAGCGTGTTTCTGGCGCATGCAGCAGCGATTCGCCGTCAAACAGGATATCGCCTTGAGGATAGATAACCGGCGGAGAAGGCAGCAGGCGCAGTACCGACAGCGCCGTGACGCTCTTGCCCGAGCCGGATTCACCCACCAGCGCCAGCGTTTCACCGCGCTCAACGTTGAGGGATACCGAATCCACAACCTGATGCACCTGCTCGCCCTGGCGAAACGCGATACTGAGATCCTGAATCTGTAACAGCGGAGTTGGGTTCATATCAATGTGCCTTGCTGGGATCAAAAGCGTCGCGCACCGCTTCGCCAATAAAAATCAGTAACGACAACAGGGTTGCCAACACCAGAAATACGGTAATGCCGAGCCAGGGAGCCTGAAGATTGTTCTTGCCCTCCAGCAACAGTGCGCCCAGTGACGGCGAACCGACCGGAAGCCCAAAACCCAGAAAATCGAGCGATGTCAGGGTCGTGATTGAGCTGCACAAAATAAACGGCAGAAAGGTTAACGTCGCGACCATGGCGTTAGGCAGCATACTGCGCATCATGATCACCCGATCGCTTACCCCCATGGCCTGCGCCGCACGGATGTAGTCGAAATTACGGGTCCGCAGAAATTCGGCGCGTACTACGTTCACCAGACTCATCCAGCCAAACAGAATAGTGATACCCAGTAGCCACCAGAAATCAGGTTGGATAACGCTGGACAGCAAGATAATCAGGAACAGGGTCGGCATGCCCGACCAGACTTCGATAAAGCGCTGCCCCCACAAATCGAGCTTGCCACCGTAGTAACCCTGCGTTGCGCCGACCACAATGCCAATCAGGCTGGAGAACAGGGTTAGTGAAAGCCCAAACAGCAGGGAAATGCGAAAGCCGTATAGCACTTGCGCTACCACATCTTTCCCCTGACTGTCAGTGCCGAGCCAATTCTGTCCAGAGGGCGGGGAGGGGAATGACTGGGTGGTGGCATAGTTAATGGTATCGTAGCGATAACGGATCGGCGGCCAGATACTCCAGCCGTGTTGCGTGATACGTGCTGCCACATAGGGATCGCGAAAATCCGTGATGGTGGCAAACTGGCCGCCGAAGGTGGTTTCAGGGTAATTCACCAGCAACGGCGCATAAAAACGGTTGTCATAGCGCACCAGCAGCGGTTTGTCATTGGCCAGCAGTTCGGCGAACAGGCTGAGGGTAAACAACACCAGAAAGATCCACAGTGACCAGTAGCCACGACGATTGGCGCGGAAACGGGCCCAGCGCGCCAGATTTATTGGGCTGATTCGGCTCATTGGCGCCCCTCAAAATCAATACGCGGATCGACCAGCGTATAGGTCATATCGCTGACAATATTCAGCAGCAGACCAATCAACGTGAAGATATAGAGCGTACCGAACATCACCGGGTAGTCGCGTTGCAGTGTGGCATCATAGCCCAACAGACCCAGCCCGTTGAGTGAGAACATCACCTCAATCAGCAGTGAACCGGTGAAAAACATGCTGATAAAGGTCGCCGGGAACCCGGCAATCACCAGCAGCATGGCGTTGCGGAAGACATGGCGGTACAGAATACTGTTTTCATCCAGGCCTTTGGCACGCGCGGTGACAACGTATTGTTTACGAATCTCGTCCAAAAACGAGTTTTTGGTCAGCATGGTTAGCGTTGCAAAGCCGCCAATCACCGTTGCCAGTACAGGCAGCGTGATGTGCCACAGGTAATCGGTGATTTTGCTGTACCAGGGCAGGGTGTCGAAGTTACTCGATACCAGCCCGCGCAGTGGGAACCAATCAAGATAGCTGCCGCCGGCAAACAGCACAATCAGCAGGATGGCAAACAAGAATGCCGGGATAGCGTAGCCGACAATAATCAGGGTGCTGCTCCAGGTATCAAACGGTGTGCCGCTTCTTACAGCCTTTTTGATGCCAAGTGGGATTGAGACCAGATAAATGATCAGCGTACTCCATAATCCCAGCGTGATAGAAACGGGCATACTCTGCTTGATAAGCTCCATCACCGAGGAGCCGCGAAACAAGCTATCGCCAAAATCTAATCGGGCATAGTTCCACAGCAGCGTGAAATAGCGCTCGTGAATCGGCTTATCAAACCCGTAGCGTTTGGTGATTTCCGCAATCAACTCTGGGTCCAGCCCGCGAGCGCCACGGTAGGCATTTTCCACGGTCAGTGTACCCCCGCCGCTGCGCGCCATCGCGCCATCCATACCGCCACCGGCACCAAACCCGCTGCCCTGACCCATTTCGATGGCGGCAATGGCCTGATCAACCGGCCCACCTGGGGCTATCTGCACAATAAAAAAGTTAATGGTAATAATGGCCCACAGCGTGGGGATCACCAGCAAAAGTCGGCGTAGTAAATAGGTTCCCACCATGGCTCCTTAACGGCGTTCGGGCGGCAATGATTGCGCCCGCTGTGCATCGTACCACCAGCTATCCAGCCCTAACGTATAAGTCGGACGGGTTTCTGGCATGGCGAATTTGTCCCAGTAAGCGTAGCGATCGTGATTGGAGTACCACATGGGGATCATAAATTGATTCCAGGTCACCACCCGATCCAGCGCGTGGCCTAATATCAGCAATTCTGCCTTATTGCCCTGATGTGCATCGATTTGTTCTATAAGTGCATCGATGGCCGGATCGCTCACACCCGCCGTGTTATAGGTTGAATCGAGGTATTTCGTATGCCAGCCAAATTTCAGGTTGCCATCCGGGTAAATTCTTGCCGGGTAAAGGCGGGCGAGCATATCAAAATCGCGGGCGCGCAGACGATTGGTAAACTGCCCGCTGTCAATCAGGCGCAGCTTCATGTCGATGCCCAATCGTTTGAGATTTTGCTGGAACGGCAGTACGTACTGCACGTTGGCAGCGCTGGGAAGCAATAACTCGAAACTAAAAGGCTCCCCGGTTTTGCGGTTGACCAACGTCTGGTTTTTTAATTCCCAGCCTGCGTCCTCAAGCAGTTGCAAGGCTTGTTGCCAATGGGCGCGATCGTAGCCGCTGCCATCACTTTCTGGCGGTTGAAAGCTGGGGCCAAACACCTCGGGCGGTATTTTGTCTCTGAGCGGCTCCAGCCATTTCAATTCCTCTGGGCTGGGAGTTCCTTGCGCGGCATATTCTGTGTTTTGGAACAGGCTGTTGACGCGCTGATAGGCGTTGTAATAGAACGCTTTGTTCATCCAGTTAAAATCAAAATTAAGCCCAATGGCTTGTCGGATGCGGCGATCCTGAAACAGTGGACGCTCAATATTGAACACCAGCCAGCGGGTATCCTGTGCCGCCTGATTCGTCCGATCGCGCTTGATGATATAACCCCGCGCGAAGTTACCGCCCTGATACTGTGTTGCCCAATGCTTGGGTGACCCTTCAACACGTAGATCGAAAGTGCCCGCCTTAAACGCTTCCAGCGCGACACTGTCATCCAGGTAGTAGTCGTAACGGATTTGGTCGAAATTATTCAAACCGCGGTTCACCGGCAGATCGGCACCCCAGTAATCTTGTACCCGTTTATAGGTAACGTACTGGCCGGTGCGGTAGGACGTGATGCGGTAGGGGCCACTGGCCGGTGGGGGATAGGCCAGCGGATCGGCAAGACTGTGATTTTTCCAGAAACTCTCAGGCATAACGGGCAATGTCAGCAATCCCAGCAGCCGTTCTTTATCTGGCTCAGGCATTTCCAGTCGCACGGTGCGCGGGCCAATAGCGGTTACCGTGACACCCTTGTACACCACCCGGAATTGCGGAACCCCTTGCGTCATAAACATCGTGAAGGTGAAGGCTACGTCAGACGCTAAAATCGGTGAGCCGTCGTGAAACGTGGCTTTTGGATTCAGTTCCACTTCCATCCAACGGAAATCGTCAGCATGACGTGCATACAGTGCAATCAGCGGATAAAAGCTGCCCGGTTCATCATCGGATGAGGTAAACAGCGTATCGTACAGGCGTTCGGTGCGCTCAGCTGCCACGCCGCGTAACGCGAAACGGTTGAAGTTATCATAGGTTCCCAGCGCGCTGAGCGTAATGCTCCCCCCTTTGGGCGCGTCAGGGTTGACGTAACCAAAATGCGTGAATCCCTCGGGGTATTTAGGCTCTCCCAACAAGGCGAACGAGGTGTTCTGCTGGACGGTATCGGCAAAGGCTCCCCAACAAAGAGAACCGAGCAAAGCCAGAGTGGCCACACGTTTTAGCATTGCGCTGTGTTTCTCCTGCAAATCAGTGCAATTATCTTGCATCAGACCAAAGTTGCGGTGATTTTCATTTGAATATAGGTCAAACCGATGTTGCCGCCTATGGGCAATAGGCAAGCTCGTACCTTTTTACCATGAAAGTTACGAGTAACCTACTTTATATCAGAGGGTTGAGCAGGTTTTCATCAAGCGGGGAGGTTGGTGGATGCAAGGTGAATAGCAAAAAAAACGCCGCGGATTAAGCGGCGCTCTGTTTTCGTTTCGTTTTGCACATCAAGGGAAATGTGACTAACTGGTTAGGCTATTAACTGGTCGCACTTTTGCTAATGACGCGACGGCCTTCTTGATAACGTTTGTTCCAGTACACTTCATCCATGCTGGAAATCATCACACCCGCACGGGTGGAGGCATGAACAAACTGGTTATTACCGATATAGATGCCAACGTGACGACCGGTAGAACCCGCAAGGAACAGTACCAAATCGCCGGTGCGAAGTTTGCTACGTTGCACCTGGGTGCCTGTTTCCTGCTGTTCATAAGTCGAACGCGGTAGATCCATGCCAAACTGTTCACGGAAGGTACGCTGTACAAAGGCAGAACAATCAATGCCTTTACGGCTGTCACCGCCTAAACGGTAACGCACACCTTTCCAACTGGCATATTGATCCATCAGTTTGGATTTGACGTCAAGGTTACGCACCATGGCTTCAAATTCGTCCTGAGAGGCCTGCAATAAAAGACTGTCTTTATCATTTATTGCAGAACGATCAGTTTGTGCTTGATGAGATCCTGTATTTGTACAAGCAGATAGCGCAAGTGCCATCGCCAAAGCGGGAATTGTCCGCCAGATATATCTCAGGCTCGGTTGAGATTTGACCATTATCGTTATGTTCCCTTGATTTCCTTAACGACCACCATCGTCATGTATGCAACTACGCCATATATAAACGCCGAAACGAAACGAGAGTCAGACTAAAACAGAGTTTCACCTGGACCAACCACTTGAGGATGAAACTGTGTGGAATCGCACATAATTTCTTCCATTGCGAGGGTAACTGCGTTCGGTAAAACTCAAACTTTACAGAGACTACCCTAACGCTCCGGCGATTGCGAGCCTTTTTATGGAAATTCTTTATAAGAATTAATGATGTAATAATTCGTAAAATTGCGGATAGGATTTATCCTAAAAGCGCGGGTAACCCTAACGCAGACAGATGACATTCTAATGACAGGCCGGCATCCAGGCGCTTGGGGCCAGAATGCCGGTGCAGGTTGGTGGCGTTGCGCCAAAGAGAGGGGCGTCTAGCGCCGGTAATGAACGATGCAAAAAATTAATCATTGCGTCGCTGGCCGGTGAGATCAGCCACCAGCTTAGTGCCACCAAAACCACAGACAGGGAACCCACCGCAATGTCGCTAAACCAGTGGGCACCGATCATTACGCGCGGTGTGGCAAAAACCACCACGATGGCCAATGAGATCAACAATGAGCGGCGCGGAAAATAGCGCAGCATAAAAGCGGCGTAAATCATCAGCATCATGCCGTGATCGCCAGGGAAGCTGTCACGGGAGGCATCTTTGGTCGGCCAGCCGGTCAGTTCCGCTACTCGATTGATATTACTGAAATAATAGGTCGGGCTGGCGTGTTGTACTGGCAGCAAGTGGCCTAACTGATTCAACACTATGGCGGTAATCAGCATGACCACGCCCATAATCAGTAAGCGCTGGCGTTCAGTGCTATCCCCGCGCCGATAATGGTAAAGATAAAGCAATCCCATCGCCAGCAGGGCACAGGCATCGAAAGCGCGGTTGTTGGTGATGGCAACCGTATAGAGCAGCAACGGACTGGTTGCCAGATGCTGGTTAAAGTAAAAGAAGATGGCGCTGTCGAGGGTAAACCAGAATCCGTGATGAGCAGGAAGATACCAGGAAAAGAACAGCACCACGCCTGCGGCGTTGAGCAGCAGAATGGCAAAAAACTGACGTTGTGACATGCAAGAAACTCAAAATATTAAGAAAAAAACGCTTTAATCGTATTCCTGAAAGCTTAAACGGGAGTTCAACAGCTGGCTTTGGAACTGATTCCACGGTGCCGATGCGGTGTGAATTAACTCAATCCGGCTGTCGAGTGGGGGAAGCGGTTTGGTTTCAATATGCAGGTCCAATCCCTGCCGATTAATAATCAATGTCCCTTCGGGAATACGCATCACGCCTTTAATACGGTCGACCGGCGTCAACCGAACCCAATCTAACAGTGCTGTGGTGGAAAACTGCGTTTCTGGTGAAAAAATCCAGCCACAGGCAAAGTAACCTTGTCCTTCATTGAGCGCGCGGCGCCAGGCTTCGCCACCGGGCAGACGCAATGCGGCCAATCCGCGCTCTGAAGCATGGGCATGATGATGTGCACCATCAGGAAGTTCGCGCGTGTTGCGGCGAGGTTCATCAAGCAGTGACACATCGATTTCGCCCTGGGCGGCGCTCACGATAGGGCGATCGCCCGCTTCAGTCTGTTGCCAA
The DNA here is from genome assembly GCF_019797845.1 of Symbiopectobacterium purcellii. Classification (NCBI taxonomy): domain Bacteria; kingdom Pseudomonadati; phylum Pseudomonadota; class Gammaproteobacteria; order Enterobacterales; family Enterobacteriaceae; genus Symbiopectobacterium; species Symbiopectobacterium purcellii. The sequence goes on from NZ_CP081864.1 coordinate 1,757,776, forward strand.
CGCTGTAGCGCGGCGATGTCGTCCACGCGGTAGGTATCCTGCTTGTTGGCAATGATAATGTCCGCAGCGGCTAACTGATCGCGGAAGTTTTCGTTTTCACTGTAACGCGTGTCCTGTAACTGCCGCGCATCCAGCAGGCAAAGAGATGCCTGCAAACTGAGCCAGGGTTGATAGCTTTCCGCGGTGAGCAACGAAAGAATCTGCTTCGGGTGTCCCAAGCCGGTCGGTTCGATCAGTAAACGGTGCGGCTTCTTTTGTTGCAACAGCATATTCAGGCCAATCTGCATCGGCAGACCGTTCACGCAGCACATGCAACCGCCGGGGATTTCTTTCAATACCGCGCCGCTGTCAGACAACAACGCGCCGTCGATGCCTATTTCACCAAATTCATTGACCAGTACTGCCCACACTTCATCATCGGGTTTTTGTTTCAGCAGATGACGAATGGTGGTGGTTTTGCCGCTGCCAAGAAAGCCAGTGATCAGGTTTACTTTGGTCAACACATCAGACTCCGGAAATACGTATGCATGGGAAAGGCGAGAGGCGCGCCAGTCAATGACCGGCGCGAGAGAGACTTAGTCAGCGCGGCCCATATAGCGACGCTCAGCGATATGAATACGAATGTTTTCACCCGCGCTCAGGTATTCTGGCACCTGAACCACCAGACCGGTGCTCATCGTCGCCGGTTTGTTGCGGGCGCTGGCGGAAGCTCCTTTGATGCCTGGTGCGGTCTCGACAATTTCCAAATCCACCGTTTGCGGCAGTTCCAGCGCCAGGATTTGTCCATCCCAGGTCAGCAACTGAATGCCTGGCATCCCGCCTTCCGGTATAAACAGCAGTTCGTCTTCAATTTGCTCTTTTTTGAAGATATACGGCGTGTAATCTTCATCATCCATAAAGACGTACTCATCACCGTCCACATAGGAGAAGGTGACAAAACGGCGTGTCAGGGTGATGGTATCGAGAATGTCGTCACCCTTGAAACGTTCTTCAACCTTCAGGCCGGTACGCACATCGGAGAAACGCATTTTGTACAACGTGCTGGCGCCGCGAGCGCTGGGGCTCTGGATATCGACATCCTTTACCAACAGCAGTTTGCCACCGTAATTGATCACCATGCCACGTTTGATTTCGTTCGCTCTTGCCATGAAAAAACCCTGTAATAAAGAAAAAGACATTTTTGTGGCGACACGTTACTCGCGCCGCTGAATTCAGGCAAGCGGCATTTTATCATCCGCTCGTGCATTCATCGCTGTCGTTCTATTTTATAGCAGGTCGGTCAGGCGTACACCGGCAGAACACCCAATAGCGTGAGCAGGTGCGCCACGATGTTGATGGCACCAAACGCCAGAACGATAACCACCAGCCACATTCCACCCGGTGCGCGATAGGTCGTGCTATCAGACGCAAAGCGCTTTCGGGCGGCCACCACCATACAGGCGGGAATGATCACCGCCCACAGCGTCGCCGCCAGTCCCGCAAAGCCGATGGCATGCAGAAAGCCATCCGGATAGAGCAAGGCGGCAAGCGTTGGCGGAATGAAGGTCATGCTGGCGGCCTGTGTGCGGCCTCGCGGCGTGTCTGCCAGTGAAAAAGAGTCGTGAATATAATCAAACAATCCCAAGGATACGCCGAGGAACGAACTGGCCAGCGCCATATAAGAAAAGGCGTTTAGCAAGGGGATCAGATAAGCACTTTGCGCAGCGCTACCCATGTGCTGAAGCAAATTGCCGATGTTGCCGCCTTCGGCGACCACGGCTTTAAACCCTTCACGCGGAATGTTGCCTTGAATCACATACTGCCACAGCAAATAGATCGCCAGCGACAGTAACGTGCCATACAACAAGCTGCGCGCCACCGTGCGGCCCTCTTTATGATAGTACTTCACCAAACCAGGCACATTGCCATGGTAGCCAAAAGAGGCCAACAGGTAGGGCAAGGCGGCCAGCGCATAGGGAAAGTAGGGGGCATCCGGGGGCGCACTCATCAGCAGACGAGGATGGTTGACCTGAGTGAGCAGATCGCTCACTGACAGCACAAAAGTAATTACCATGCCGCCAATCAGAAGGGTGCTCAGTCGATCCACGGCGCGCGTGGAGAGCCAGACAATAAAGGCGACCAGCAGGGAGAACATTCCCCCTGATATGGCGTGCCCGATGGGAAAAATATCTGCCAACGTGTGCGTGATGATGGAACCACCGGCAGATATATAGGCATAGGTCAGAATATAAAGTACAAAGGTCACTGACAGGCCGTTCAGGGTATTCCACTGTTTTCCGAGCAGATCTTTCACCATAGTGTGGAAGCTGGCACCAGCGGGGTAGTGCAGGTTGGTTTCCAGAATCATCAACCCGGAGGCAAACATGCAAAACCAGGTGGCAACCAGCAACAACACGGAGCCACTAAACCAGACACCGGCGGTAACGATGGGGATGGAAAACATGCCTGCACCTACTGCAGTGCCTGCAATGATCATAGCACCGCCAAAGGCAGAGCGAGAACGGGAAAGCGGGAAAACGTCGGCTGACATTGCAGCTCCAAGGTAGATGTATTGTACTAGTTTAATGATACTAAAAACTTATGGCTAAGTAAATCGTCGATCTGCCAGTAAAACGTGAAATCGCCAACGCTTATGGGGATAAAAACGGGAAAAATGGTGAATGTCTCTGTATTGAACTGGCGTTATCGAGCAAATTTGCTAGGCTGGAGCAGCCACTAAACCCGCCATGCGAGTAAACAGGATGGAATGTCGTTCAGGCTGTGGGGCTTGTTGTATCGCCCCGTCAATATCCACTCCGCTGCCGGGAATGCCCGAGGGGAAGCCCGCCAACGTACGCTGCCTTCATCTTGATGCTGCGATGCGCTGTGGCCTGTTTGGCTCACCGTTGCGACCTGCGGTGTGCGCAACGCTGCAACCGCAGGCGGAGATGTGTATGACAAACCGTGGTGATGCGCTGATTTATCTTTTACGGCTAGAAGCAGAAACGGCGCCCTGATAGACGTCGTGTTGTTTATACATTCTTGATTTTCCACATACAGTAAGCTGCCCCCACGCTCATCAGCAGGGAAATAAAGAAGACTGCGTGATATCCCCAGAATTGCGCTACGATGCCCGCCAGCGATCCGGAAATGATCCAACCTACGCGCGTGGTGTTGGTGAACAGCGTTGTGGCGGTGCCCGCCTGTCCTGGCATCAGATCCTGAAAATAGAGCATGCCAATACCGGCCAAAATACCGATAAAAACGGCGTTCAGCAGTTGTAATGCTAGCAGTGCCCACTCTGCGCTAAACAGCACCAATCCAACATAAAACAGCAGGCCTGCGCCAACGGCAATGCGCATCAAAAAGCGTTTGCCAACGCGTTTTGCCACATAGCCCGCAATCAACATTACAGGAATTTCCAGGCCTGCCGCCGTGCCCATCATGATCCCGGCCAGTTTTTCAGAAAGTCCCAGCGCGTTGACCACATATAAAGGCATGGTGATCAGGTAAACCCCGTTGCACGTCCACATGGCGGTACAGGCGAAAAAAAGCAGCAGCGTGTCGTGCCGATTCTGACGCGGTGATGCCAGCGTAGTATCCGTTTTCAAGGCGGATTTTGGCATTGAAGGGAGCAGAAAAGTCACCAACGCGCCACACAGCAAAAAGACAACGGCTGCGCTGAGGTACATCACCGGGAAACCAAAACCCAGCGCCAGGGCAAAGGCCACGGGTGGACCAATCACCCAGGACAGGGAAATTTGAGCACGCATCACCGAACTGAACATTGCGGCTTCACGCCCGGTGCGGTCGGCGTGCTCACGCGCCAGCGCGAACAACTGTGGGTTAGCCGTCGAACCAAAACTTGAAAGAATGACGCCGACAATCAGCAAGATAAAGTAATTACGGTTCCAGGCATACAGCACGCATCCCAGAGCACCCAGTATACAACAGTGCAGAATCAGCCGCTTACGATCGCCTTGCTTGTCGGAGCGCGTGGCCAGCATTTGGCTCACCACAATGCCGATAACGGCGCTGCCCGTATAGTAAAGCCCCACCATCAGCGGGTTTACCTTCACTTCGGTCGAAAGGAACAGGCTCAACGTCGGCAATTGCAATGCCCCGGCAATACCGGTCAGGAAAGCAATAACCAGGAACGCAGAGGATGTCAGATCGGGCTGACGCCGCAACACGGAGTTCAATATAGACATAGTTAACAATCTAGGGCAGTGCGTTTGTGAGTCAGAAAACGTATGGGCGATACGCGCGTGCAAAAAACGTGCAAGATGAGAGTCAGTGCCGTTTGAGTCAGATAATGCAAGCCTGATACCACAGCGAGCGTGCGCATTTTACGCGAGCTTTGCGCGTTCTGAAAAGCTGTTTCATCTTTTTTGCTTCAGCAGGCCTTCAGCTGCTTCGGTTTTCTACTATTAATTCAGCATGCTGAATGGCTAAAATGTGCGTGATGTCAAAAATCCATCACATGAAAGTCGTGGAATATTTGCATAAAAGCAACATTAGGCCCAGACTCAGTGAAACGTTTCAGTCATCCTTTTTTGCATTGCTTGCCATTCGTGGCCTTACATCTTCATTTGTTTGCTGAAACGATTCAACAAAAGCGGAGAGGAGCGTCATGTTCCAGTTATCACAGCAAGATATTCATATGGGTGCCACTGCCAGCGACAAGCAGGACGCTATCCAGCAAGTGGCGGCCGCACTGGCTGCTGCCGGGTGTGTCAGCCCGGCGTATGTCGATGGCATGTTGCAGCGCGAACTGCAAACGTCGACCTATTTAGGCAATGGTATTGCTATCCCACACGGCACAACCGATACGCGCGATCTGGTGCTGAAAACTGGCGTTCAGGTGTTTCAATTTCCGCAGGGGATTGCCTGGGGAGAGGAAACGGCCTATGTGGTGCTCTGCATCGCAGCCCGCTCGGATGAACACCTGGCGTTATTGCGTCAGCTAACCCACGTGCTGAGCGATGAAAGCGTGGCAGCGCGGATGGCAAAAACCGCGTCAGCAGAAGAGTTACGCAGTTTGCTGATGGGTGAGCAGCAGGGTGCGGATTTCCGCTTTGATACCTCGTTGATTACGCTGGACGTCGCCACGGACAGCCTGCTGACATTACAGGCGCTGAATGCGGGCCGTTTGCAGCAGATCGGTGCCGTCGATGCCGGGTTTGTCAGCGCAGTCGTCAGCCAGAAGCCGCTGTATCTGGGGCAAGGGGTGTGGTTGAGCGATAACGCGAAGGGCAATCTGGCGAGTGCGGTTACCGTAAGCCGTCCCGCCACCGCGTTTACCGCCTATGACGAGCCGGTTGCACTGTTGATCACGGTCGCGGCCGCAGATGAACAAGCGTTATCCCCTATCGATTATTTAAGCAACCTGCTGATCGCACAAAAAGCTGAACGCTTGCTGAATGCTGATGCCGCCACGCTGCTGGCATTGCTGACCAGCGACGTACCGGAAGAAAACGATGTGCTGACTGCCGATTACACCATCCGTAACGAGCACGGGCTGCACGCACGTCCGGGGACCATGTTGGTGAATGTTATCAAGCAGTTCACCAGCGAGATCACGGTGACCAACCTGGATGGTACCGGTAAACCGGCTAACGGGCGCAGCCTGATGAAAGTGGTGGCACTGGGCGTTAAAAAGGGCCATAAGCTGCGTTTTACCGCAGCGGGCAGCGATGCTGAACAGGCATTAGCGGCGATTGGCGAAGCGATTAATTCTGGATTAGGAGAGGGCGCAGCATGAGCAGGCGAGTTGCCACCATTACCCTGAATCCCGCGTATGACCTGGTGGGATATTGCCCCGAAATTGAACGGGGTGAAGTCAACCTGGTGCAGACGGCAGGTCTTCACGCCGCAGGCAAAGGTATTAATGTTGCCAAAGTGCTGAAAGACCTCGGGATTGACGTCACGGTGGGTGGATTTCTGGGCAAAGACAATCAGGACGGCTTTCAGCAATTGTTCAGTGAACTGGGCATTGCCAACCGTTTTCAGGTTGTACCCGGCCGCACGCGTATCAACGTCAAGCTGACGGAAAAAGCCGGTGAAGTGACCGATCTCAACTTCTCTGGGTTCGATGTCACACAGCAAGACTGGCAGCGCTTCGTCAATGATTCCCTCAGTTGGTTAGGGCAGTTCGACATGGTTGCCGTCAGTGGCAGTTTGCCTGCGGGCGTCGATCCGGATGCGTTTACCGATTGGATGTCACGCCTGCGTACCCAATGCCCGTGCATTATTTTCGACAGCAGCCGTGAGGCGTTGGTCGCTGGGCTGAAAGCCGCGCCCTGGTTGGTGAAACCCAACCGTCGTGAGCTGGAAATCTGGGCAGGCCGTAAGCTGCCCACGCTGGAAGATGTGGTAGACGCTGCCCATGCGCTGCGCGAGCAAGGTATCGCTCATGTGGTGATCTCGTTGGGGGCGGAAGGTGCTCTGTGGGTCAACGCCTCAGGTGCCTGGTTGGCCAAACCACCGGCTTGCGATGTTGTCAGCACCGTAGGTGCCGGTGATTCCATGGTCGGCGGATTGATTTATGGCCTGTTAATGCGTGAATCAAGTGAACACACCTTACGACTGGCAACCGCTGTTGCGGCGCTGGCCGTAAGCCAAAGCAATGTTGGCATTACCGATCGACCTCAGTTGGCCGCGATGATGGCGCGTGTCGACCTGAAACCCTTCAATCACTAACAGCAAGAGATAGATCATGAAAACGCTGCTAATAATAGATAAATCACTGGGGCTTGCCAGAAGCCACCTGGTGAAAAAACTGCTCGGCGCGGCGGCTGCGAAAGCGGACCTGACGCTGACTGACAAGATCAATGAAAGCGATCTGGCGATTGTCTTGGGCGGTGCACTGTCTGCTGACAGCGCGCTCAATGGCAAAAAGGTGTATGTCGGTGATGTTGAACTGGCTGCCAGCCAGCCAGAACAATTCCTGACGCAGGCGAAAGCACAGGCTGAGTTGTATCAGGCTCCTGCGGCGGCGGTGAGTGCGTCTTCAGTACCGCGTATCGTAGCGGTGACGGCGTGCCCGACCGGCGTGGCACACACCTTTATGGCAGCAGAAGCCATCGAGCAGGAAGCGAAAAAACGCGGCTGGTGGGTGAAAGTGGAAACGCGCGGCTCCGTTGGCGCGGGTAACGCGATCACGCCGGAAGAAGTTGAGCAGGCCGATCTGGTTATTGTGGCAGCGGATATTGAAGTGGATCTGTCGAAGTTTGCCGGCAAAAAAATGTACCGCACCTCAACCGGTCTTGCGCTGAAGAAAACGGCGCAGGAACTGGATAAAGCGCAGGCAGAAGCCACGGTGTACCAGTCATCGGCGCAAAGTGGTGCACAACCAGCCAGTACCGGACAGAAAAAGGGCGGCTCCGGGCCGTACCGCCATTTGCTGACGGGCGTGTCCTACATGCTGCCGGTGGTGGTGGCGGGGGGCTTGTGTATCGCGCTCTCGTTCTTGTTTGGCATCGAGGCGTTTAAAGAGGAAGGCACGCTGGCAGCACACCTGATGACCATCGGGGGCGGTTCTGCCTTTAAGCTGATGGTACCGGTGTTAGCGGGTTACATTGCATTCTCTATTGCTGACCGTCCCGGTCTGGCACCAGGGTTGGTTGGCGGTATGCTGGCCATGAGTACCGGTGCGGGGTTCCTGGGCGGTATTATTGCTGGCTTCCTGGCGGGTTATCTGGCGAAAGCGCTCAGTGACCATGTCAAGCTGCCGCAAAGTATGTCTGCCCTGAAGCCGATCCTGATTATTCCGCTGGTGGCGACGCTCATCACCGGTCTCATCATGATCTACGTGGTAGGTACGCCGGTGGCGAAAATCCTAACGGGCTTGACCAGTTGGTTGCAATCCATGGGCACGGCTAACGCGGTGATTCTGGGCGCAATCCTGGGCGGCATGATGTGTACCGATATGGGTGGTCCAGTGAACAAAGTGGCCTACGTGTTTGGTACCACACTGCTCAGTAGCCAGATTTACGCGCCGATGGCGGCGGTTATGGCTGGAGGCATGGTTCCGCCGCTGGCGATGGGCCTTGCGACGCTGGTGGCCGCGAAGAAATTCAGCGCGTCCGAGCGTGAAGGGGGCAAAGCCGCATTTGTGCTCGGCTTGTGCTTTATCTCTGAATGGGCAATCCCTTACGCGGCACGTGACCCGATGCGTGTACTTCCGTGCTGTATTCTGGGGGGAGCCATTACTGGGGCGCTGTCGATGGCCGTGGGCGCACACCTGATGGCACCACACGGCGGGCTGTTTGTGTTGTTGATCCCAGGGGCAATCACGCCGGTACTGGGTTACCTGTTCGCGATTCTGGCGGGCACGGCGGTGGCGGGCCTGCTGTATGCTGTGCTGAAGCGCCCTGACGAGCAGTTGGTGAAAGCGGCGTAAGTGGTAAGCCAATACTGAACGCGATGCAAAAACGCCAGCCTTACGGCTGGCGTTTTTTATGCGGCTTGTGCTTTTAGCCAGGCGATTTCATCGGCCCAGATATCCGGATTAACGGTCTCCAGAATCAATGGGATTCCGTCAAAACGGGGGTCGCGCATGATATAGCAGAAGGGCGCGTGCCCGATGTTTCCTTCTCCCAGGCTGTGGTGGCGATCGACGCGGCTGTTAAAGGCACTTTTGGCATCGTTCAGATGCATACCGCGCAGATAACCAAAGCCCACGGTGCGATCGAACGCGGCAAAGGTTTCATCACAGGCGGCGTCGGTGCGGATATCGTAGCCACCGGCGAAGGCGTGGCAGGTATCAATGCAGACCCCTACGCGGTTTTTATCCTCGACGCCGTCAATAATGGCCGCCAGATGTTCAAAGCGGAAGCCCAGGTTGGTGCCTTGGCCTGCGGTGTTTTCGATGACGGCCGTTACGCCTTGAGTGGCATCAAGCGCGATATTGATCGACTCAGCAATGCGTGCCAGACAGTCACGTTCATCAATCTGTTTCAAATGGCTGCCGGGGTGAAAGTTAAGCAATGACAGCCCCAACTGTTGGCAACGCGCCATTTCATCAATAAAGGCGCTGCGTGATTTCTCCAACGCCTCGGTGTCCGGGTGACCGAGATTGATCAGATAGCTGTCGTGCGGAAGGATCTGCTCCGGTTGGTAGCCGTACTGCTGGCAGACGGCCTTGAACTGTGCAATCACCGTTTCGGATAGCGGTGCAGCCTGCCACTGGCGCTGATTTTTGGTGAACAAGGCAAATGCGGTTGCCTTGAGTTCGTGGGCCCTGATAACTGCCTGATCCACTCCGCCGGTCGCGCTGACGTGTGCGCCTACATATTTCATGCTGTTCTCCTTATTGCTCTGGCGCACAGTATGCCACTGTTATTAACCAAAGGTGATCGCTTGGCGTAAAAAGCGTAACAACATGCTAACCGCTTGGCGTACCAAAGGCGTATTTATGCCAACAACGCCGTAATACCAAGGTTGATACCGGCACCGCCAACTATCAGCCAGATAAACAGCAATAGCGCCAGCAACAGCGGCTTGGTACCAGCACGACGCACGGCGCTGAAACGGGTTGTCACGCCCAATGCGCCCATGGCCATCGCCAATAGCAGATTATCAATCTGGTTGACGGTGGTTAACCAGGTATCCGGCAGCCAATGGAGCGAATTAAACCCGGCCACGGCGATAAAACCCACGGCAAACCAGGGGAAGGCCATTGGCGTTTTTTCTGTGCTGCTGCTGGTGCGGCGTTGCAGAAATCCCCCTAATAGCATGAGAAACGGGGCCAATAGCATGACGCGCAACATCTTGCTAATCACTGCGGTGTTTTCGACCTCCGGTGAAAGGCTGTGGCCTGCCGCCACAACCTGGGCCACTTCATGTACGGTGGATCCAATATAAACGCCGAAAGTTTGCGGCGCGATGGGCAAATAGTCGCCAGTCACGGCCAGTGAGTAGATACAAGGATAAAGAAACATGGCGATAGTGCCGAAGATGACAACGGTAGCGACGGCAATCGCCACGCTGTCGCCCTCCGCCTTCACCGTTGGCGCGGTGGCCAGCACCGCTGCGGCACCGCAAATGCTGCTGCCAGCACCGATGAGATATACTGTCTTGTCATCAAGGCCAAGCAGGGTTTTGCCCAGATAACAGGCAAGAAGAAAAGTGGATGTCAGCACCAACGCGTCAATAACGAGCCCGCTGATACCCAGCGCGGCAATGTGTTGCAGGCTGAGGCGAAAGCCATACAGCACAATGCCTAAACGCAGCAGATGGTGTTTTGCCCAATTAACACCCTCATCACAGTAGCGTTGTAGGGGGGGTAAAGCGTGTTGCCGAGCAATGCACCGCCTACCATGGCAAGGGTGAGTGAACCTAACCCCATACGGGCAACCGAAGGGAGCGCGGCCAGTTGCAGAAAACCGACGGTCATAAGGGCAATAAAAAGCAGGCCAGGCAGCTTGCGTAAAAGCGGGTGGATATATTTATCACCTTGAATTATAAAAAGAGATGCCATTGTTATACCTGTTCGAAGTCGAGCTAACCTGGAACACAGCCTATGATGAGTGGCGATAAAAGAGAAATTGATTATATGCTTATAACCTATTGCTATTTCCGGTAAGGGCGAACGATGCACATCACGTTGAGACAACTTGAAGTTTTTGCTGAGGTCCTGAAAAGCGGATCGACCACACAAGCGTCCGTTATGCTAGCCCTTTCTCAGTCTGCCGTGAGCGCAGCGTTATCGGATTTAGAAGCGCAACTGGGTGTACAACTGTTCGATCGCGTCGGTAAGCGCTTAGTGGTGAATGAGCACGGGCGATTGCTTTATCCCAAAGCGTTGGCCATTTTGGAACAGTCGCTGGAGATAGAAAAAATGTTCCAGCAAGACAATGGCGCATTACGCGTATTCGCCAGCAGCACCATTGGTAATTATCTCTTGCCAGCCATGATAGCGCGCTATCGGCGTGATTATCCCTCTATCCCTTTTGAGCTGCACGTGGGCAACACCCAGGACGTGGTGACGGCAGTGGCAGAATTCAGCGTGGATCTCGGTTTTATCGAGGGGCCTTGTCATCACCCGGATTTAGTGACGCAGCCCTGGCTGGAGGATGAGCTTGTGGTTTTTTGCGCCCCTGATAATCCCCTCGCGCAGCAGATACTTACCGTCCCTATGCTGGCGGAAGCGCCGTGGATCTTACGTGAACGCGGCTTAGGCACGCGGGAAATTCTGGATCACCAACTCTTGGCACAATTGCCCCACTTCAAACTGGTGATGGAATTGGGGAACTCCGAGGCCATCAAGCATGCGGTGCGTCACGGTATAGGTATCAGTTGTCTGTCGCGCCGGGTGATTGCCGATCAGCTTGCCGCGGGGTCACTGGTGGCGTTGCAACTGGATCAACCCCACTTGGTGCGTACACTTTATCTGGTGCACCACAGACAAAAACACCTTTCCAATGTGTTGCAACGCTTTCTGGAATACTGTCAGCCAGCAAAGTAGGGTTGACTGCGGCCATTCGACTTTCTTATTGCTAATGATGGCGCGACAGTTATGAAGCTCTCTTATAACTCGATAATGATAGCGATTCTGTAGAAAACGATTTGCTACAATCCCGCCTCATTTTAGACAGAGCGCAGGATATTATGGCTCAGCAAGAATTACATAGCACATCTCAGGGCGCGCCTACGCTGCGCCGTGAGCTTAAAGCGCGGCATCTCACCATGATTGCCATTGGCGGATCCATCGGCACCGGGCTGTTTGTCGCTTCAGGCGCGACCATTTCGCAGGCCGGCCCCGGTGGGGCGCTGCTCTCTTATGCGCTTATCGGGTTGATGGTCTACTTTTTGATGACCAGTCTGGGTGAACTGGCAGCGTTTATGCCCGTTTCAGGATCGTTTTCCACTTACGGTGCCAAATACGTAGAAGAGGGCTTCGGCTTCGCACTCGGATGGAACTACTGGTATAACTGGGCGGTGACGATAGCCGTCGACCTGGTGGCGGCGCAGTTGGTGATGGGCTACTGGTTCCCTGAAGTTTCCGGCTGGATTTGGAGTGCCCTGTTTTTAGTCTTGATGTTCCTGCTTAACTACATCTCGGTAAAAGGGTTTGGTGAGGCCGAGTATTGGTTCTCACTGATCAAAGTGGTCACCGTCGTGGTCTTTATCGCCGTTGGCGTGCTGATGATCGTCGGTATTCTGCGCGGCGCAGAGAACGCAGGCTGGCACAACTGGCAAATTGGTGATGCGCCTTTTTCTGGTGGTTTCTCGGCGATGATTGGCGTGGCGATGATTGTCGGTTTCTCCTTTCAGGGCACGGAACTGATCGGCGTAGCGGCGGGTGAATCAAAAGATCCTGCGCAAAATATTCCACGCGCTATTCGCCAGGTGTTCTGGCGTATATTGCTGTTTTATGTGTTTGCCATTCTGATTATCAGCCTGATTATCCCTTATACCGACCCCAACTTGCTGCGTAATGATGTAAAAGATATTACGGTCAGCCCGTTTACGCTGGTGTTCCAGAATGCCGGACTGCTGTCGGCGGCGGCGGTGATGAATGCGGTGATCCTGACGGCAGTGCTCTCTGCGGGTAACTCCGGAATGTACGCTTCCACGCGTATGCTCTTTACCTTGGCGCAGGAAGGCAAAGCGCCGCGGATGTTCGCTAAACTCTCCAAAGGCGGTGTGCCGCGCAATGCGTTGTATGCCACTACCGTTGTGGCGGGGCTCTGTTTCCTGACCTCAATGTTTGGTAATCAAACGGTGTATCTCTGGCTGTTGAATACCTCCGGCATGACCGGTTTTATCGCCTGGTTGGGGATTGCGATTAGCCATTATCGTTTCCGCCGTGGCTATGTGCAGCACGGGTTGGATCTTAACGCGCTGCCGTACCGTTCAGGATTTTTCCCGATTGGTCCCATCTTCGCGTTCGTGCTTTGCCTGTTGATCACGCTGGGGCAAAACTATCAGGCATTTTTGCAGGATAACATTGACTGGTATGGCGTCACCGCAACCTATATTGGCATTCCATTATTTTTGCTGATCTGGTTTGGTTATAAGCTGTCTCGCGGGACGCGTATTGTGAAATATGAAGACATGACCTTTCCTGACTTTCACAAATAACGATTAAGCATGTGATTCGATTGCGCCATGGGTAATCAAATTATCCATGGCGTTTTTTATGAAGATACGTTTCTGTCGAATAATACGGTTACAGCGTTAATTTGCAACGCGTAAAAAAAATTCTCCGCTTATGTCGTAATTCAGTATATCCACCGTGCTTTTCTATCATATTGTATAAGCGTGCTGATAAATAGTTTACCAAGGTAATTATCTGGCTCATATCCATCATGATTTCAGTCAAAAAGTGCCTTCCATTGGTGTCATCCATAACAATGAATGTTAATAAATTCAATTTCATTTGCAGTTAACTTGAAGTGCGAATTAACATTATCACCGGTCGTTGATAACAATACCCGCTATTCAAGTAAAGTAAAAAAAGTGTCGAATAACAATAAAGCGTGGCAACATGAAAAAAATTAACCTTCAGTGCATAAAAAACAGTATTCATTGTCGTTTTTAATGTTTGTTATTATCATCAAATAAATCACAACGCTAACTCTCGGGGCTGACATCATGTTGAAAATCACTTTCCTGGATAAAGGGGCATTGCCTGAAACCATTTTCTGGAAAAAGCATTTTTTTCGCAGACCGCAATGTCAACATGAATGGATTGAATATAGCTATACGCCACCGGAACTGGTGGTGGAGCGTGCGCAAGGGTGTGAGGTGATAATCACCAATAAAGTGGTGCTGACGCGTGAGATTCTGCAAGTGTTGCCGTCGCTAAAACTGATCGCGGTTACGGCAACCGGCGTGAACAATATCGATGTCGTTGCTGCGCAGGAACTGGGGATCGCTGTGCGCAACGTTCCTGCGTATTCTACGCAATCGGTCGCGGAACACGTGATCGCCATGATATTTTCTCTCAAGCATAGTCTGATGGGCTGGTATCGCGATCAGCTGAGCGATCGCTGGGCCGCGCAAAATCAGTTTTGCTATTTCGATCATCCGGTAAAAGATGTTGCGGGGTCAACGCTCGGTATCATCGGTTCTGGGACGATAGGGCAAGAGGTCGCTCGGTTGGCCAGTGCGGTGGGCATGAAAGTGCAGTTTGCAGAACGATGCAGTGTCGGCCCGGTTATTTGCCGTTTGAACAAGTGATGCAAACGTCCGATGTTATCTCGCTGCATTGCCCGCTGACTGCGGATACCCAAGGTTTGATCAATGCGCAGACGTTGGCACTGTGTAAGCCGTCGGCGTTTATCATCAACACGGCGCGCGGGGCGTTGGTGGATGAATCGGCACTGTTGTCGGTGCTGTTGCAGCATCGCATTGCAGGGGCTGCGTTGGATGGATTGGCGCAGGAGCCACCGTCGTTGGAAAACCCGTTAATGAAAGCGGCGAAAACCATGCCAAACCTGTTGATTACCTCGCATATTGCCTGGACATCCGGCTCTGCGTTGCAAGTGCTGATGGAAAAAACCATCGCTAACATCGATGAATTTGTGCAGCAGCAAGGGCTCTAACGCTATTCGGTGCCTGATTTGAGCGGATGAGCGCGCTGTGACACCGCGCAGCGGGCCGTTATTGGCCCGCTACCGATAAGGCGCTTGCACTGTGATTATAGTTTATCGAAGGGAAATGAGTTTTTGATGTAGCGCGTGTAGTAACGGTACTTTGCTGTACTGGACAGCAGCTCTTCATAGATCATCCGTGCGACACCTCTGTACAGATAGACGCTGCCGTTCAACAGTTCAATTTCCAGATGTTTTTTTTCTTCATCATAGCCGACAGAAAACAGTTCGCTTGAAGCCACTCGTTTACGTTGCAAATCAAATCCCTCCCAGTGAAATCTCCCTGTTTATACGTCGCCTCTTGTGGCGTCTTGTTTCGCTAAACAGGTCCCTGAAACAGTTTCTTGCATTGCCCAATCAGTTAACGATTGTGTGATAAAAAAAGCAGTTTAACAATCTGTTGCTGGTTGCAATATCGCAAAAAACGCTATCAAAGCGCCGTGTGATAGGTGATTGTCGGTGCGACGTAAGCGATAGGCAGGGAAGGAATGAGGCAGATCGGACGATCGGCCTCATTGGGGGATAGCGCTTAAGCCTTCAGATGGCTGGCATGAAAACGCAAATGATCTTCAATAAAACTGGCAATAAAGTAATAGCTGTGGTCATAACCAGACTGCGTGCGCAACGTCAGCGGCCAACCCTGTTCCTCTGCCTGTTGCGCCAAGCGAGCGGGCTGCAACTGATCGGGTAAAAACTGATCGCTGTCGCCCTGATCGACCAGCAGCGGCAATCGAGCCGTGGTCTGCGCCAGCAGATAGCAGGTATCATAGGCCTGCCAGGTCGTTTCATCGGTGCCGAGATAAGCGGTAAAGGCTTTACGTCCCCACGGAACCTCGCTTGGATTAACGATTGGCGCAAACGCAGAAGCGGATCGATAACGCTCAGGATGGCGCAGTGCCAGCATTAATGCGCCGTGACCACCCATTGAGTGTCCACTGATCGACTGACGATCGCTGACGTTGAAATGCTCACGCACCAGCGCTGGCAACTCGCTGCTGACGTAATCATACATGCGATAGTGCGCGGCCCACGGCGCTTGGGTGGCGTTGACGTAAAACCCTGCGCCCTGACCCAGATCGTATCCGGGATCGTTGGCAACCGTTTCTCCACGCGGACTGGTATCCGGCATCACCAGCACCAACCCCAGTTCGGCGGCGATACGCTGCGCGCCCGCTTTGGTGGTGAAGTTCTCATCATTGCAAGTCAACCCGGACAGCCAATACAGTACCGGCGGTGGCGTATCGTCTGCGGTTGGCGGCAGATAAATGCTGAACGTCATCGGGCCATTCACGCTGCTCGAGGTATGGCGATAGCGCTGCTGCCAACCGCCAAACAGGCGATGCTCTTCCAGTAATTCCAGCGTCTCATTCATGGGGGCGTGCCTCCTGGTGCGCGGATTAACGATAGTGGATAACAGTACGAATCGATTTGCCTTCATGCATCAAATCGAAGGCTTCGTTAATCTGTTCCAGCGGCATGGTGTGAGTAATAAAATCTTTTAGCGGGAATTCGCCTTTCAGATAGCGATCGACGATACCGGGCAGTTGACTGCGGCCTTTGACACCGCCAAACGCTGAGCCGCGCCATACGCGTCCTGTCACCAATTGGAACGGGCGCGTCGCGATTTCTTCTCCGGCACCGGCAACGCCGATGATCACGGATTCGCCCCAGCCTTTGTGGCAGCACTCTAGCGCAGAACGCATCACGTTAACGTTGCCGATGCATTCGAAAGAGAAGTCCACGCCGCCATCGGTCAGCTCAACGATCACATCCTGAATCGGTTTGTCGTAATCTTTTGGGTTGATCAGATCGGTTGCCCCCAGTTTGCGGGCCAGATCGAACTTGCTGGTGTTGATATCAATACCGATAATGCGTCCAGCCCCAGCCATCTGTGCACCGATAATCGCTGACAGGCCGATACCGCCCAGACCGAACACGGCAACGCTGTCACCGGGTTTCACCTTGGCGGTATTCAGTACGGCACCCATGCCGGTGGTGACGCCGCATCCCAGCAGGCACACTTCTTCCAGCGGAGCTTACTTATTGATTTTCGCCAAGGAAATTTCGGGCACTACCGTCAGTTCCGCGAAGGTGGAGGTGCCCATATAGTGAAAAATCGGCTTGCCATCTTTAAAGAAACGCGTGGTGCCATCCGGCATTAACCCTTTGCCTTGGGTGCTACGAATCGACTGGCACAGGTTGGTTTTGCCAGAGCGACAGAACTTACATTCGCCACATTCTGGCGTATACAGCGGAATCACGTGATCGCCTACGGCGACGCTGGTCACGCCCTCGCCAATGGCTTCAACGATACCGCCACCTTCGTGGCCCAGAATGGCGGGGAATACGCCTTCCGGGTCTTTGCCAGACAGCGTATAGGCATCGGTATGGCACACGCCCGTCGCGACGATACGTACCAGGACTTCGCCTTTTTGTGGCGGCATCAAATCAACGTCTTCAATCGAGAGCGGTTGGTTCGGTCCCCAGGCGACAGCGGCGCGGGTTTTGATCATGTTCATGGTGTGCTCCTATAGGTCATGCAGTTGCAGTAATGGGGGGAGCCAATCGCGATAGTGTCCGGCGAAAGGCGAAAGGGCGTTCAGGTATCGAACTGCTCGATAATCAGTTTCTTAAAGGCTTCCACATTGGGGCCAAAGGCGTCTCGTCGCCATATCAGCCAGGTGGATGCGCTAGCCAGCGGCTCAGGCAGAAAATGGCGTTGTATCCGTTCGCGTGCCGCCAGTGCATCCAGCACCGACAGGGGCAACAACGCCACACCGGCACCGCTCGCGACACTGGCCAGCATCGCCGCATAGGAGGTCACATCAATCGTGTGACCGGGCGTAACACCTGCCTGATGGAACCAGTTTTCCAATTTGTGTCGATAGGCGCAGCCCGCGCGAAACGCCAGCAGCGTGCTGCCCGCAATGTCCTGTGGGTGAGCGATCGGCGTATGGTCCAAGGCGGAAACCAGCACCAGCGTTTCGCCAAACGCGGCGCACCCGTTAAGTTCGTCAGCCCGTATCGGCCCGTCTACCAGCGCGGTCGCCAGGGTTCCGGCTCTAACTCGCTCGACGATATCACTGGATACCGAGCAGGTCAGGGCGACAGACACGCTGGGATAACGGGCATGGTAGGCCGACAGCAATGTGGGCAGATGGCTCACGGCGAGGCTTTCCATCGCGCCCAGTGCGAAATTGCCGGAGGGTTCCCCCGCACGCGTCATGCTGATCGCTTCTTCACTCAGTGCCAAAATCCGTTCTGCATAGCAGAGAAAATTGTGTCCCACAGGGGACAAGCGCAGCCGCTGTTTCTCGCGGATAAACAGATCGCGCCCTAATTCCTGTTCCAACTGACGCAATCGGGTCGTCAAGTTGGAGGGAACGCGCTGCAATAACTCAGCGGCGCGAGCCACTGAGCTGGTTTCCGCCACCAGGCAGAACATCCGAAGCTGCGTCAGGTCCATAAATCTACCTTTCTTTTTTTGAGACTAACTTTGACTCACTTGTTCATTTTAAATGACAAACTTAGTCTAGCGATTGTGACGAGACTTGGCAACGTCCTTGTTACATCTGACAGAAAATCGTGGCTGAGGTGCAAGACGTCCTGCACGATGCTAAAGCGTGATAAACCTATTTCAAGGTTGTTACAAAACCGTAATATTGCGTCTGTCGCACAAAGAAAATATCTGATCTTCTGCCAGTTTCTCGCAACGTTATGGGTAATATTTTCTTCTCTTAAGTGGGTAATACCGGGTATTCACTGTGACTTTAAATAATTATTAGCTCGCTATATATAAAAATAAATTAATATTTTCTGGCTAAAAACCGAGAAATATCTACTGTTATTATGCTTAGGTGTGAGCGAACAAATACACCGTGTAAAAAAGCATGTGTCGCCAATGGCATTTAACCGTCAAAAATAAAAAAGCCTAATGAAAGCGGAATTTATTACGAAAAAAATCAGTTCGTGCTAACAATTGACTATATCTATTGTTGCCGATGTTTTTATCGTGTTTAATGCTCGGCCGGGGTAAAGGTGAGTCGTTTATTGCCGATGATGTTAGTTAAGACCGGTAAATGTTTTTTTTTGTTACACGACAAGGAGTGTTTGATACGTTGTGGCGCATGAGCTATGTGTCACGCAGTGACGGCCGATCTCGACGAATACGCAGAGAACAGACAAAAAGCGTAAAAGAAGATCGCTGAATTGGTTACAGGAGTCATCCGTGAACTTTTTAAGAAATATCACCATCAGGGCAATGCTTCTTATCATTTTGGGGGCTTTTCTGCTGTTGTGGGCCGGGGTTTCCCTTTATAGCATGTCATCATTAAGCAAAATGACAGGGCTGCTTGAAGCAAGTGAAATACAGAAAAAAAATGTAGAAATGTTGTCGAGAGGTAATGACCAATATTTCCGTACTGTGACTCGCATGGTGCGATCAATGGATTTTAAGCAGGTCGGCAACAGCGCAGACGCTGAAAAAACCTTGACCGCCGCCGCGACTGCATTAAAAAACACCAGCGATGCTTTAGAACAATTCAAAAATACCGATCACTCTATCGTCGATCCTGAGATTGCCGCTGCCATGGTCAGCACCTGGCAGGCTGTTATCAGTAATGGGTTGCAGCCGATGATTGCGGCGGCGCAAGAGAACAAACCCGAGGTTTTCCAACAATTGTTCATGAACACCTACCCACCGCTCAGCGTCGCTTTTGGCGGCGCGATGGAAAAATACCAGAACAGCATTACGTCGCGTTCAACCGAGTCGTTGCAGCAGGTCTATTCTTTGCTGTCATGGGGCAGAAGTGTGCTGCTGGCGGCATTGGTGATCGGTGCTTTGATGCTATTGCTCACCGATCGTTATCTGGTGAGCTATCTGGTGCGGCCGTTAAATGACATCAAGGCCCATTTCCGAGTGATGGCAGATGGCGATCTTGGTAGCCCGGTTGTCGAGTTTGGGCGTAACTGTGTGGGACAACTGATCCCTTACCTCAGAGACGTGCAGAATAAATTGATTGGTACGGTCTCCACCATTCGCGACAGTTCTGCTGCCATCTATCAAGGTTCGAGCGAGATTCGCAGCGGCAAAAACCACCTCTCGGCACGTACTGAACAGCAGGCTGCCGCCTTGGCCGAAACTGCTGCCAGCATGGAGCAACTGAGTGCCACCGTGAAGCAGAATGCTGAAAACGTGCATCAGGCGAGTACGCTTTCTCAGGATGCGGCAGTGGCCGCACGGCGCGGTGGTGAAGTGGCCTCTGACGTGGTGGAAACCATGGCCAGCATTACCACCAGTTCGAAAAAGATTGCTGATATTACCAGTGTGATTAACGGCATCGCGTTCCAAACCAATATCCTGGCGTTGAACGCTGCGGTGGAAGCCGCGCGAGCGGGAGAGCAAGGGCGTGGGTTTGCGGTTGTGGCCGGTGAGGTACGCAATCTGGCACAGCGCAGCGCTCAGGCGGCCAAAGAGATTGAAACGCTGATTGCCGAGTCGGTACAGCGGGTGGGTAAAGGCTCCGAGCAGGTCGCGCAAACCGGTGACGTGATGAATGCCATTATTGTAGCGGTGACGCGGGTTAACGATCTGATGGGTGAAATTGCTAATGCGTCTGATGAGCAGAGTCGTGGCATCAGTCAGGTCGGGCAAGCGGTTGCCGAGATGGACGGCGTGACGCAGCAGAATGCGTCGCTGGTGGATCAATCGGCAGGGGCGGCTGCATCGCTGGAAGATCAGGCGCGTCAGCTTACCGAAGCCGTTGCGCTGTTCAAACTCTCTGCGCAGGATAAAAATCTGTCACCTGCGGTAGCGCTGCCGCGCAAAAGTGCAACTCCCGCGCCTGCGCTGTTAGCCAGCAGCAAGAAAAGTGCCTCAGCAAACGATAACTGGGAGACGTTCTGACGCCCAGCAGCGTAAAACAGTCACCCTAAGCAACCGGTTATTCCAGAGCGTCAGACGGGCACGTCTGGCGCTTTTTTTGATCTACGATACGTTATCCCTCGGCATGAAGTTGAACCTATTTCACCCATGATGAAGTACAATCACTGGATATGGAAGGTAATATCTTTGATTTGAAAGGATTTATTTTTTATGGAGTATTTCTTGGGGCATGAGTGGGACATTATCGCTAAAATCCCTGTTCAAAATGCTCATCTGTGTGTCGTTGTTGTCCTTCATCCATTTACCATAAACGTTGAACACCATCTGCGCTGATGTGTGTCCCATCTGCGAAGCAATAAAGCTTGGGTTAACACCTGCCGATAGTGCCCAGCACGCATAAGTGTTTCTCGTTTCGTAAGCTCTCCTGTGCCTGATCCCCGCACGCTTTAGAATGTTGCTCCACGTTCCCCCAATTGAGCCGGGTGAGTACCAGTTGCCTCCTATCCCATTGTGCGATGTAACTTGTGGAGAGAAAACGAATGTGCATTCATCTGTTCGGCTCTCCCCGTATTCACGTAATGCCACAACGATGCTATGTCTCTTTCCCATGCGCGTATAGGTCATCTGACTTTTCAACGCATCAATAGCAGCGTCAGTAAGGTTAACAACCCTGATCCCCGCATCCGTTTTGGGCAGAGTAAAATGGCCCTTTAGCGAGATGTTGCGGCTTACTGTGGCAGTCCAGTTTTGAGTGTCAATATCTTCCCATGCCAGCGCGGCAAGCTCACCATGCCTCAATCCCGAGTTGATCGCAAAGCACCATAGGTTTCTGATGGGGTTTGTTGTACACGCTCTCATAGCGCGGCGATACTCATCCTTTGATAATGGATCGGGGTCTCTTTTGCTTTTTCGTAGGGGAGTGATGCCTGATGACGGCAACTTGTCTATATAGCCGTTATCGAATGCGAATTGCAATATAGCCGACAGGCAGCTTATGTAGGCGTTTACCGTGCGCACAGATCTGCCAGATTTTGCATTTCCATGTGAATAGGATTGGCTTCCGGTCAGTAGACTACTTCTGGCCGACAAGATATCTTCGTTTTTGATATCAGATAACAACCTCTCCGATCCGATGGCACCGACACACCCCTTAACCCACACCTCGTAGCATTTGAATGTGCTTTTAGCTATCTCGTAGCGCTTCAACTCAAGCCATTTATCCGACATATTGCCTAGCGTCACACCTGCCGGGGTGTAACCTAGACTACGTAGAATTGGTGATTGCGGGAATTGGGATGCATAGTTGAAGGTTCCAGTCTTAATCGCATAGCATATCGACGTTCGCAACTCTCCAGCCATTTTCCTGTTTTTAGGTGTATCAGGCACGCCAAGGCTTTCCCTGCATCGCCTGCCTTGATACATAAACCAAACGCGCAAAGTGCCTCCATGGTACTCTACGCCCGTTGGATATTTCGACATTGTGATTACTCCGGGTGGATAGGAGAGGGTATTTAAGCAGATTTTTGACGGCGGATCGCCGGGCGTTGTCGTTCAATCCATGAATCGACCTCGTGACGGTTGTACATGATGGGGCTGTTATCCTTTGGCTGGCCGTCTCCAGAGTAGTGACGATACTCTTTCCCTTCCATCCATGAATGCTTACGAGCCGCTTTGATAGCATTTCCAGAAAGACCGGTTATCACCATCAGGAGTGATTCAGTCACCCACTTATTCGGCACAACTTGAATTACTTCATACATAGTCACCTCACTTAACATTTGTAACCACAATCCCGCCAGATTTCAGCGTAGATATGCATATGCAATGAGGATATCGATAAGCTTTCGGTATCCGTTTCTCAACCATTGAACCCATTTATCCAGTTGGGTTTCTTCCGGGTGATAGCTCCCCATGAGGGCAGCATGACCCGCGAATGCATAATTCATGGGGTGCTCCTGTGATTATATTGCTATTTGGGTGTCGTACTTGGCGTGACTCATGGTTTTCCAACTCTGACCGTTATCTTTGGATAACATGCGCCAGTAGAGGGAGAGTCGTATTGATAAATAACCGGTTCGTCGTATGCGTCTTGCATGGATAAGACCTTCACGGTATAAGCGTTTAAATAACTTCTCCCGCTCTCTTATCCTGTTAGGTATTTTAGGTTTCATTGGCCTTCTCCAGTTGAGTGAGAATCTTGCTAAGCGTTTCTGCCTGTACAAATTGCACAGCAATAAATTCCAAAAATAACCGACTAAAAACTAACGCTATTGCTGAGAAGATAACTGTTGTTGGCTCTGCATTCATGATGCCAATGACAGTGGTTATCCCTGCCGCTATCCATGCCATAATTGAAATGGCGTTAATGATTTTCAGTGTCCAGAAGGTGTTAAACATGGTCGGCTTCCTTCTCCATTTGATATTTGATTAATGCCTGAGTTGCACGACTGTGGCGACGACGGGCATTATGCAGTTCACGTTTTTTCTTGAGGAGGGCGATAAAATAGGGGTCAGTATGTTTGATGACGCCCGCATATTTCGGTTTATGCGGACTGAGTCGTCCGCCATCAATACCGGGGTCACCATGCTCACGGAAATATTGGCGCATGGAGGTACGATAAATATCTTTCAGTGTTACCATCGCCTTTTCACAAGCGACAATATCTTTAGATGCTGCAATAATGCGAGCAACGATAATTTCCTGTGATTGCTTCATCATTTTTCCTTATGCGACCTGAGCGTATTTATCGTGGGTAAATTGTCCATTCCAGCCTTTCTTCATCGGAAGCTCGCCTTTCAAATAGTGGCGATAAAGCCATTTAGCCCCTTCTTTTAAAAGAATAACTTCATAAAATTGCTTCTTGCCTTTTTCGGTGTTAACAGTGACGGTTTTCTCGGTGAAGTATTTATCGCGTGCATACGCCTTTACACGCCACTCATAAGGTTTGTTTTCCTCTTTCTGTCCGTCGTAGAGGAAATTACGCTCTGCCAGAAACAGATTTACTCCCATAATATTCACCCCGTTAAGTTGTTTACAGAACTGGACGGGCGTCATGCCGACCTGAAAGAGGTTTTGCAGGCAATGAATCTCCTCTTCCTGTTTCTTATTGACCAATGCCAGCGCCTCTTCACTCTTTTTCGACTCAAGCAGCGCTTCCAGGGCAGAGATGTAGTTTTCTGGCAATGCTGGTTGGCCTGCCAGCTTCTCCAGCTCTTGCCAGCGGTCAACCAGACGGGCGGTGAACTCTGGGCAAAGTTGGGCAACTACGATAATGCTGTCGCGCTTACCCTGTTCGCCCTCGAACATATAAACGGTGGTTGGGCGGCCTGCGGTGGGCTTTTCCTCAATTTGAGGAGAAGTTATTACCCCCTTGCTAATCAGCGTTTCGATAGTCCGTTTTACGTTGTCGTGACGTTTGTCAACCAGCTCCGCGATTTCAAGGCTGGACATGGTTAATGTTTGTGCAATGGTTAAATTTTGCATACAGGTATACCTCGTTGGTTAAAACGATAATGGAACCCCGGCACGATACCGGGGCGGGATTAGTGGTTAGTGGCGTTGCAGGAACTGGCTAACGTTCGCCTGTTGCCATTTTTCGAGCGCGTGGGTCATCACGCCGTAATGCTGCTGCGTGCTCTCTTCCAGCATCTGCTGCATCTCGCCCAGTACGATAGCCTCATCCTCGCGATGACGCAGAACACGGCGTATCGTCTCCTTCTCTGCGTCGAAGATGGCACCCTTGAGCGTGTTGGTAATGCTGTAGATACGGCGGCACTCTTCGGCCAGCAGGGGGAGTTGCCGGATTTCGAAGTGCTGAGGGGAGGGTACGCCCGTTACACGGCGCAGGGCGTGCCATATGGCGTTACTCCATGCCCGGTCAAAATGAAAACCATTTGCCATGCTCCAGACGAGGCGAGTGAGGCAATCAATATCATTGTTGTTGAATAGTTCGGCTGCTTGGGGTTTGTATTGTGGATGCTCGTACTTACCAGTTTTGCGGATTGAGGGAAGTACTTAACTCGTCACCCACTTGCGGAAGCGATGGGGCAAGGTGCCTTGCTTCACTGCATCGCGGCAACGTAGTACCAGGGTGAACATGCCGGATTCGGAGATGATGTTGGTATCACGATTCTGGGTGACCCCGTTCGAGCTGGTGTAAGTTAAGCTTACGTCAGCTTTTTCATCGTCGTCTAACGCCTTTAGAGCCATGCGGGAATTTGTGAGCTTTAATGCATCGCATACATCCTGAGCAATAAACCAAGGATCATCATTAATGATGATGGTGCGAACTATATGGTTTTCAAAAGTAAATGGAGTGGTAGATAATGCGGTCATAGAGACCTCCAACGGTATTTTATGTGTTGCTACCACTGGAGTTTCCAATCTCGTGGTGGTAGCCCAGACAGGGTTGGAAATGCCGGATACCGTGAACCGGTGAACCTTTCGGTTCCCCTGCCTGAGCCACCATAGAGGGTGCTGAGGCGCATAAAAAAACACGCAAATTGCGTGTCACTTTATGACACGGTATTACAGCGGGTTTCCAATCCCGGCACCTGAATTTGCAGATGCAGACTGACTATAGCGCATGGGTTCTCCTTGCGTCAATAACCGCCGTTCAGTGGCAGAAACAGCGATGTTCCGTATCAAAACATCGCATAACGACAGCCTAGGCGGGAAGCATCCTGTCTGCTAACTCTGATTTATTCAACAAAGCCCTGTTTGATTACAAAATCTGCACTTTACCTCGATAATTGCCGTAATTTATGTCTACAAAAATGATATTTTACAATGATATCAACATTTTGAATACATGACTGATTTATTCAACAAAGTCATCTACAAATGCTATTTGATAATAGGATTTATTATCTTTAAACGTAATCGGTTTTATATCACCTTCATCATCCACAGGTGCAACTTGCACTTCTGCTTCACTCGTCACAGGGAATAATTTTTCATTTTCAAGAAAATGACCATAAGATTCTATATCGATAGAATTTCTTTTGGAAACGTCTCTCACTACTTTCATGCTGGCAGAAAGCCCTTGAGATTCATTCTCATTTTTATTAAGTGGAGCACCAATGCTGTAACCTTTATATTTTACTTTATTTACACCATTATGTTTATCTGCACACCTTCTGAAAAGATCTGACTGTGTTAATTCGTCACTGTGCGGGAGCCCCTGAAAGGTATTTCCATGTTTATTAAGTAGATCACCAATGCTGCAACCTTCATGTTTTACTTTATTTACGCCATTATGTTGGTCTGCAACGTTTTTGATACAGCCGGGCTGCGTTGATACGTTACTTTTCGGGAGCCCCTGAAAGTTATTTCCATGTTTATTAAGTAGATCACCAATGCTGCAACCTTCATGTTTTACTTTATTTACGCCATTACGTTGGTCTGCAACGTTTTTGATACAGCCGGGCTGCGTTGATACGTTACTTTTCGGGAGCCCCTGAAAGTTATTTCCATGTTTATTAAGTAGATCACCAATGCTGCAACCTTCATGTTTTACTTTATTTACGCCATTACGTTGGTCTGCAACGTTTTTGATACAGCCGGGCTGCGTTGATACGTTACTTTTCGGGAGCCCCTGAAAGGTATTTCCATGTTTATTCAGGCCGGACTTAATATTTACTTCATTGAAAATAAAGCGTGGAACAGAGGGTCTGTTATAAATGGAATGTATTTCTTTTGCTAATGCTGTCGAATGAACATTACCTTTTTCATTACTAACAGAGGTTAGTTGCACATTTAAAACACAAACGTTTGGTTTCTTTAAAGTTAAGTTAATCATGCTTTTCCTTATTCATCTGACATCAAGTTAAAAGAATAAACCATATCATTGGTATATTGTATTCTTCATTCTTAGAATGACTATTAATAATCGGCTTTTCACAAAAAAGGTTGTTCAATAAATGGCTTTGTTGAATAAATCAGAATTAGCCGACAGGATGACTCCCTCTGCTACACCTGTTATCCGATCCTGACGCTGTGTGGCATACCCAACAACGTGATACGGTTCAGCGTTTTGACCATCGCCATGGCTTCACCTACCTGAGCATCATAGTCACGCAGGCTCAGATGGCCACCCAGCAAAGTTTTTATGCGGAACATCGCTGTTTCTGCCACTGAACGCCGGTGATAACCCATTTTCTTTTTCCACATATCATTACTCCCGCTCAGACGCTGATTCGCCACCGCATGGTTACGTTAATGATACTTGTCCGGCCACTATTTCGCCCCGCTTCGCGGCGGGATAAGGGGCCTGATTTTCTTTATCAGCAACTCATCGTGGCATTTTCAATGACAACTAATTTAGACATAACAATTTCTCCATAATTAAACGTATGTGGTTATCAGAGGACTAACGGGTAAAATTTTGCAGATTTGCGGTCAGATCGCTTACACTTGGCTTAACACAGGAGGATCCGCTATGGGCCAGGTTGCATTTGATACATTGCAGGCGTCAGAAGAGCTTGAAACTGCTGGCATATCTAGAGAGCAAGCCAAGGCGATTTCGCTGGTCGTACGTAAATCTCATGAAGTGGCTGATGTCGCTACCAAGGCTGATATCGCTGAGGTAAATCGGAATGTCGCCGATGTCCGTAAGGATATGGCTCATCGCTTCGAGAAGACCGACGCGCAGATAGCCGATGTCCGTAAGGATATTGACGCTCGCTTCGAGAAGAACGAAGCTCAGATGCAGGCTCGCTTCGAGAAGACCGAGGCGCAGATATCTTTAGTCCGCAAGGATTTACAGCTTGAGATGGCGGGTATCCGCTCAGAGCAGAAGTTAATGCGCTGGATGCTGAGTGCTGGAATCTTGGGTATTATCTCTCTGGTTGTGAAAGCTTTTCTCGTTACGGCCCTTTAATCAATTCTGCCACCCTGGGTCGGTAGCTTAATGTGGAAGAGCGTACGTGTTCCCCAACCGTAAGATGCGGGTTCGATCCCTGCTCGACCCTCCAGCTTTCAGCAACTCCGCTCCCGCGTCAGGCTGAACTCATCTGTATAGCCGCCCGACGACGTGCAGGTACTCATGCCGCCACCTTGGATAAGTTTCTAATAACCTCAAGTTCTCTTTCAAGCTCAGCCAGAAACTGCCTTAACGCCTCCCCTATTTCAGCAACCAGCTTATCCTCCTGATGAATTCTCAACTGGTAATAGGCAAGGTCTGGCGGTAGCCTGTCGTCATAGCTGACAAGATCACACCACTTTCGGCCCGTACACATCATTTGGGCGTGCATTTGGAGCAAGTACTGCTGTTTTGGCTTACCAGTCTTGATGGTCTCTAAATGCGTCCATGTATTGGGGCACTTGATTTCAATCAGACCATCGCACCCTACGAGTCCGTCAGGCGATGCACCAAATCCTGCGATATCTGGATGGGGAATAAATCCCACTTCCGTCACTTCTGCGTCAAATTGGTTAAGCAGGTACATCTCCCGCGCCACCGGTTCAAGTTCAGTGCCGCGCTGCATGGCGGCGTTGGAGTAACTTGCTTCCACCTTTCCGGTTAGGCGCTGGCATATAAGCTCTGCCATGTAGTTTTGACGGCTGGTAGCGTATCCAGATTTCGTTTTCGCCATCACGTCAGACAGGCGACTGGCGGTCACGTTGCCACAACGGGCGGAAAACCATTCATCACTGCGCTGTTGCATGCTCTACCTCTCTGAATTCTGCTTCGATTGGGGCGGTGTTCTTGATGCGCTCCTTCTCTGCATTGCCGATAATCTGGCGCTCTTCGTGGGTCAGGTTTTTCCATGTTTCAGCGAAGACTTCCATGCTCATCTGAGCCGCCTCTTCGCACCGGGCAATGAGTGCAGGGCGGCGCTCGTCTGTTTGTTGTCCAACAACAACGCTTGCCGGGCTGCTTTCGATGATCCGCTCTGCTTCGTCGCTGTCGTAAATGCCAGCGAAGCCAAAGGCCATGCGTGCACACTGAATGAGCGACTTGTGGCGCAGCATTCGGGTAGGGTGTGATTGCCACGGTTGGGTATTGCGCTTACACTCGCCCATGTATTCGGTGACTACAGTGGGGTGTTTGCGATCTTTGCGGTAAATCCTGCAAGTCGATGCGCCCTGGTCCTTATCGTAGCTGAATTCCATGCCATCGAATTGCGGATGTTCGTTAATGATCC
The DNA here is from genome assembly GCF_019797845.1 of Symbiopectobacterium purcellii. NCBI lineage: Bacteria > Pseudomonadati > Pseudomonadota > Gammaproteobacteria > Enterobacterales > Enterobacteriaceae > Symbiopectobacterium > Symbiopectobacterium purcellii. The sequence continues at coordinate 1,786,390 of NZ_CP081864.1, forward strand.
GCGCCCAACCATCTACACCCACAACCGGGACAATGCCGCCCTTATCAGGGAATGCGTAAATCTCTTTCGTCCACGGGTTAAGCCCGTACTGGTTGGCAACGATAAGTAGGGCAGTAAATTGCTCATCAGTGACGTTACCCCCCTTGAACGCCGTATTCTTAAGGGTATTCATCAAGTCCGTACCTGGCTGCATACCGAGACGCTCAGCCAGCTTCCCAGCCATGGTTGTTAATGCCGTGCTCATGCTGCATCCTCCGTGCTGTTCTGCCTGTCATAAATCCAAAATGCCCGCTCAACCTTTACACGGTGGAAAATAGCGTCAAATATGCGGTGGCTTTCTGTTTCCTGATAATCAACATCGCTATCTTCCATGTACTCACAGGCTTGCTCGGTGTAAGCGTCGGGCCAGTGCCTTCTGAGCGAGTCACGAAACCTTTCGATAGACTTCTCCGCCAATTGCTCAGCCTCTGCGTAACAGTCTTCGGTTATTTCAGGCGGCATTTCTTCCATGATTTTGCGAATAGCCTGTATCTTTGATGGATTAAGCATTGGGGTTCCCCTTCTGATTAACCGTTGCAATAAGCTGCTCGAATAACCGTTGCAGCCAGCTTTTAGGCACAAACGATGCGCTGCTGAGGGTGTTTATCTTGTGGTACTGGATTGTTTTAATGGCGTCGAAACCTGAGCTACCCATAGGGATAGCCCTGACATTGATGTATGCCATTGGGTAACTCCTGATTGATTAATGAGTAGGTGATGCGGGTGTGCGGGAGAAGGCTGCACTTTCAGTGCGGTTAATGCTTTAATTGCCTGCTCGCGGCTAATGCAGGTATTTGCAGTGAGAGCATTAACGATAGGCGGCATTATGTATGCTTAATGCGAGAGCGGCCTTTTTCACCCTGAGTGGGTAAAATTTACATCGGCAGGTGGGCCAGTTTTACATCGGTAGCGACATACTCTGTTTTGCTCTGGCGGTAATGCCATACTCCGTTTTCGGCTTGCTGTACCAGATGCGATGGTTAAGACGTTTAGCCATGTCGTACATTTCCGCGAAACGGTTAATTTGCTTCCTGAACTTAGTCAGTAAATTGAAATTAACTCGTGGCGCACGTTTGCGCTTGAAGGCTAATTCGATTCGGTTAAGCACTTTGCGTTTTTCTGGCTTCTGCCCCAATACCTTATCAATACGAGATGTCACCAGTTCACGCCGGATGGCTTCTGCCTTGCGTCTGGCATGACGGCGAATGGCGGCGTTGGTTTTGCTAACAGGATTAACGGATTTACGGTAAATGATAGTAGCCATGCTCCCCTCCAATAGATGGTTTTGGTGGTGTGGTGAGCCAGTGGTGGCCCCTGGTGTTGGCTATAATTTTTATTCAGCCCACCACACCCCAAAAACATCTGGGTAAAGGTTCGGCACGTTGTCGGTGCCTTCCGTAGAGCGCGAGGCTCGTTTTGAAGGAGCATGTATCTGAAATTTTCTGCAACCGCCGTCATGTTCGTGTGCCTCGGGCTGGCTACTTACGCTCAGACAATCGGCGGGTAACTCGAGGTCTTGCCTGCCGGGGTATTGCCGTTGCGGGTTGGTGTTGTAGAGTTAATCATTGAATGATTATTTTGTCAATCTATGATTTACTTTGTCGTGATAAACGAGGAAAAAAGCACCTTGCTAGAAGGGTTTTGGTATTAACTGTGCTGGTATTCAGTTATTGCTTAGAAGGAGGGCTAAAATTGAGAAGGCTTGAGGTGTTGCTGGTATAGGTAGGGCGGCATTTCTGTATTACTTTTTCCTTCTGGTAATGTATTTTTCCACGAAATCATCCAACTCCTGTAGCCTTAACTTGAAAGCGGATATCATTTTTTCTTGTTCATTTTCAGGTAATTGATTAAATATTTCTAATACTTCTCGTTCCTTTGGGCGCAGGCCAGAATGCTCATCAACTTGCTCACCAAGAAGCCATGAAAGAGAAACGCCCGTAGCATTGGCTAAGCGTATAGCAGCCTCCTTGCTTATGCGCCCGGTAATGCACCACCCAGTGACGGCCTGTCTGCTCACTCCAGCCATTCTAGCTATATCGGACTTAGAGTGACCTCTTGCAATAAGCTCTAACAGCCTTGTTGCAGTAGAGAGTTTTGATGTCTTTTCTTTTTCCATGATTTTCATTGTAAACCTTTGCTTTGCAGAAGCAATCATCTAAATATTGACATATTTGTAAGCCTATGCTTTACTCTTGTGTTGTGGTTATAGGAGGTTTGAATGAATGCGCTTGAAAAAGCTATCCAAAAAGCCGGTTCGATTAGAAAGCTTGGTGCAATGATTGGTGTTTCAGGTATGGCCGTTAGCAATTGGAAAACACATTGCAAGGGTATCGTTCCAGCAAATAGGGTACTGGCTATACATCAAGTAACGGGGATTCTTCCCCATGATTTACGTCCAGATATTTACCCGAACCCGACGGATGCGCTTCCTGCTCACAGGGAACACGCAGCCTAACCAGCAGTACCCGCTCTTCACAACGGACAGTCGTCCTACGGAAGCCACCGACAACGTGGCGAACTCAACATCCTACAGTAACACATTCACTGTGACTGGCTCACGGCTTCGTCACGTCTGTTGATCACCAAAATACAGGTGCCGTGTATCCACATGCGCATTTAATTACTTATTTGTTTCTAGAAGGAAAGTATCACACATGAACCACGCAACACAAAGCAAGAAAGCCGCTCACATCGAGTCGGCGCTACTCAACAAGTTAGCCCTGATGGGATAGTCAAAGTTTTCTGACCTGATGGGCGTACACGAATCACAGATTTCACGCTGGAAAGAAACACTGATACCGCGCATGAGCTTACTTCTGGCAATTTTGGAGTGAGGAGTTAACGACGACGAGCTAGTGCATCTGGAAAATCTTTAAATTTCATAATTACCTCACTTTTGAACATGAAACGGATTTTTAGGCTTGCTGCGATGTCCAGCTCGAAAGAGCGCTACATCAGGTATGCATACTGAGCCGACTGTTTCTTGCAGCTTTCTGTCGCGCAACTGAATTACCAGCTGAGCCAGTACATCAGCCGTTCCGACTCTCTTACATACCGTAAGTTGCCCTGTAGCTATTGTTTCTTTTTTCTCCGCCCGGTGCGCGATGGCACGAGCTAGATTCTTGTGTCTGTTTCTTGGCATTTGAATTCTCCAACTGGTTAGCTTTGGTGATGATGGCTACACCTGAATAGCGGCGGTGTTTTTCGCACGGTTCTCTCCGCTGCAAGGAGAGTTTTTACACCACACTTTCGTGTCATCATCCCAAAGCAAACCACTTTGGCGGGGTGAATCACCCACAAGTCTATTGTTAAAGAGCACACATCCGTTTGAGTTACCCAGCGTCCTGCTGATGGACTAACTATGCAATAAAGAATAATATAAGTCAATAGAGTATTGTTAAAATAATTCTAAAGGGTATTTTATCGGTGATTCTCAAGAGAATTTTTTTTACTGGAATAGTAAATTTTACGATCTATGCCGGATGAAAACACAGTAATGGATGGTTTTTTGTCAGGAGGAAGTATGGGGGAACTGTATGTAAGAGTTGGGCCTGGTAGCTATTACAGCGCTCAGGCACAAGATATAATGGTTGTTTACTTATTCAATTCTGGAATGAAAACCTGGACGATTGGACCAAGCACTGAGGAGAGATCCGAAACTGGTGCTAGAGGAACTCGTGAATCATCTACTGACAAATATCCCTTACCATCACCACCTATGTGATAACGAAAAACGGAGATTGTATCTTTTAGTAGGACCAAAACTAAATCTTCGGATGCCGGTAGCTCTTCTGGGTCAACGATAACAATAGCTCCAGCAGGAGCCTGTGATATACCCGTCCTCCCTTTAATTTCGTAGGCTCTAAAGTGTTCTGGTAATGTGCTAAACCACGAAACATGGTTTCCTGTAAAACCATTAAAATCGAAAACTTTTACATTTTTTGAAACATCAATTGCTTGTATGGTTTGGTTTGCCTCACCAAAAATGGAACCTGTGCCGTTGATTAACCAATCAGCACTAACTCCAAGAGCTGCCGCGAGCTTTCCTGTATGGCGCGATGTTTCGCTATCCCCCCGTAGTATTTTTGATATGGAAGATTGAGGTACACCGGCTTGTCGTCCCAGTTCAGTCTGGTTGTTTTTCCCGGTCGTATGCATGGCATAAGCCAGTCTTTCTTTGAGTGTTTTCATATTACGCAAAATATTCCCTAAGGAATTTTATGTCAAAGTCTAAAATGACTTGACTATTTCAATTCTCAAGAGAATAATTCATTCTAATTTATGTAAAAGGGAATACCGCTATGAATGCCGTTATCAAAAGGGCTATTGAGATTGCTGGCTCCCAGTCTGAGTTGGCTCGCCGAGTAGGAACGGGCCAGCCATCAATTAGCAAGTGGCTTAAAGGTTCAGAGATAAGCGCACGCTTCATATCCTCAATCGTGATGGCGACTGACGGAAAGATTAGTTCTGCTGAGCTTCTCAACTCAATGGCAAAAGCAAAAAACCAATAATCTTCACCGCTCTTTACAAACTTAACCGGTGGGTGCTTCACCCCCAATAACACAGTGGCACCCCACAGGGTTGTCATGTCTTAACAATACGGAGAAGTATCACAAATGAACACTGCAACACAAAGCAAGAAAGCCGCTCACATCGAGTCGGCATTACTCAACAAGTTAGCCCTGATGGGACAGAAAGCCTTTGCCGCCGCCATGAACGTACCGGAGTACCAGGTTAGTCGCTGGAAGAACGGTCTGTTTCAACAGGTGAGCCTGATGCTGGCCGTGCTGAACTACGGCATTGCCGATGATGAAATGGCTGAGCTAGCCAAACGGCTGGCGGGGTATTTGACCAAAGAAAAAGCCGGTCAGTGGGGAAGCACTTTTCCGGCTTAAAACTGCAATAACTAATTAATTTCAGTAGGAATTATGGCACGAAATAACCGGAATTTCAAGCAGAAAGAGGAACGTATGCATCCCGATTCACCTGATGGATTAGTTGTCGCTGCCGTTAATAACAGGCCGTTCGCTGAGCGGCTTATCGATGTTTTCAGACTGGCTAAAGCAGGGGTGAAAAAGGATGAGCGTCGCTAGGATATCAGACTACCAGAAACCTCAACTTGAGGTAGTGGAGCATCGCGTGGCTGACACTGATGATGGCTTCATCATGCTGGCGATGGAGCTTTACGAAGAACTGATCGGCGCTAATTTGACACGCAATCAAGCCAAGGTGGCACACGCTGTATGCCGAAAGACATACGGCTTCAAGAAGAAAATGGATCGCATTGCTGACAGTCAATTAGCTGAGATTTGCAGAATCAGCAGACCAAAGGCCAACATTGCCAAAAATGAGCTTATCGCCATGAAAGTTCTGGTGAAAGACGGAAGCAAAATTGGCCCAAACAAAAACATATCAGAATGGGAGATCCCGGAGTGTTCCCAAATAGATAACATTGTTACCAAATCGGGAACAAAAAATGTTACCAAATTGGATACACCTAGTGTTACCAAAACGGAACACACAAAAGATATCTTTAAAGATAAAATAAATAATACCCCCTTACCCCCTACGGGTGAAAGTGTGAAGGGGGGTAAACCCGCTAAACGAAAATCAAACCCAATCCAATACGACGACTACCTGAACGCCTACAACGAAGCTGTGGGTGACAGGCTGCCTCACGCTGTTGAAGCCAATGACGAGCGAAAACGGAAATTGGCTGCTCTGGTTAAATCTCTGGCTACGCCAAACCTGGAGGGCTTTAGGTCATACGTCAGGGCGTTTATGGCTGCTGCTAGGCCGTTCCACTTTGGCGACAACGATCGCGGCTGGGTGGCTAATTTTGATTACCTGCTTCAGCGCAAAACGCTGACGAAAATCAGGGAGGGTACGCTATGAGACAGGATATCGAGGCCAGCGTGATTGGTGGTTTGCTGATCGGCGGTTTAACGCCAACGGCAACTGACGTTCTGGCAACGCTGGATGCGGAAACCTTCGCGATCCCGATTTACAAACGCGCCTATGAGGTGATCCGTAAACAGGCTCGCACCAGAAACATGATTGATTCTCTGATGGTTGCCGAGGAATGTGGCGATGAGTATTTTGCCGACATCATGGAAACGGCGCGTAGCTGCCCCAGCGCAGCAAACTTGCGTGGCTATGCCGATGTGGTTGCTGAAATGTACCAGCGCCGGATGTTCGTTTCGGCTGTTGACGAGATGCGCGGGACAATCGGAAATTCATCGATTGCAGTGGCTACCGTCGCGATGGACGAACTTATCGGCAGACTGTCAGGCATTCGAAAGCCGAAGCAGGAAGTGAAACCGGTTCGCCTTGGAGACATCATCTCCGAATACACCAACACGTTAGAGCGCCGCCTGAAAAACGGGGAAGAGTCCGACACGCTGAAAACAGGGATTGACGACTTGGACGCGATCACCGGTGGGATGAACGCTGAGGATTTAGTGATCGTCGCCGCCCGGCCCGGCATGGGGAAAACGGAACTGGCGCTTAAGGTTGCCGAAGGCGTTGCAAACCGGAAGTTACCTGGGGAGAACCAGCGGAGGGGCGTTCTGATTTTCAGCATGGAAATGAGTTCTCTACAGGTCGTTGAGCGTTCGATAGCCGGGGCAGGGCGGATGTCGGTAAGTCTGCTGCGCAACCCTTCAAACCTTGACGATGAGGGATGGGCTAGGATTGTGGACGGCATTAACCGACTGGCAGATCTGGACGTGTGGGTAGTCGACGCTTGCCGCCTGACGGTGGAGGAAATCGTAGCCATTGCCAAGCGGCACAAGCAGGAGCACCCGGCGCTATCGTTAATCATGGCAGACTATCTCGGGCTGATAGCCAAACCGAAAGCGGAGCGTAACGACCTTGCCATAGCCCATATCTCATGGAGCCTAAAGGCAATGGCTAAGACGCTGCGAACGACAGTGATCGCGCTTAGTCAGTTATCACGAGATGTTGAGAAGCGGCCTAACAAGCGCCCGACCAACGCCGATTTGCGTGACTCTGGCAGCATTGAACAGGATGCCGACTCAATCATCATGCTCTACCGCGATGCGGTGTATAACGAGAATTCACCCGCCGCTCCATTCGCAGAAATCATCGTCACAAAAAACCGATTCGGCTCACTTGGCACAGTCTACCAACGATTCGTTAATGGTCATTTCATTGAGTGCGACCAAGACGAAGCGCGGGAGAAGTGCACGACAAGGCAGCAGACAGAAACCAGGGTGCGCAGGTACGCAAAAGGCGCTGACGTCTAGGCAAACAAACAGGAGGAGTGATATGTCGCAGGAAGAATTTACAGAGCGGATGCTGAAAATCGTAGGCGGGTTCTCCGACCCGGAATCTGACCACGGTGACGCTGACGATTTGATGGTCAAATATCTGCGCGAACAGGGGCTTCATGAAGCGATGGATGCATTCGAGGGCATGACGAAATGGTATGCGTAAGGAGTCAGTTTGGCGCTATCGAAAGATGGCGTCCGTCTCCACAAATCTAACTTTCAGGCCATAGGCCAACAGTTACAACCCCTTCTCGAATCTGGCGAATGTTACCGCCTCATAATCAAGCCGTGGCGTGACAAGCGCAGCCTCTCCCAGAACAGTCTTTCCCACATGTGGTACGCAGAAATCAGCGCCTATCTCATTAAGCGCGGCAAGCCTTTTGCGTCTCCAGAATGGGTTAAGGACGCTATGAAACACACGTATCTGGGTTATGCAGATAGAGAAATGGTTGATGTGGTGACGGGTGCAAAAACAACGGTGAGCAGTTTGCGGCATACGTCCGACCTCGATACGGGCGACATGCATCTCTACCTAACGCAAGTGGAAGGCTGGGCGCGTGAAATGGGGTGCAACCTGACGATACCTAACGACTGCGAATATCAAAAACTCAAACAGGTGCAGAATGAATGACAGATAAATCAAACACGCCAAAAGAAATGAAGGATCTATGGCGAACACCGCCCGAGGTCTTCCAAGCGCTGGATGCGGAGTTTGGCTTCTACCTCGATGCCGCCGCTGACCACGACAATGCCCTGTGCCGTCTGTATCTGACGCCAGAGGATGATGCCCTGGCCTGTGACTGGAGCAGCAAGGGAGCCATCTTCTGCAATCCCCCGTACAGCAATATCCGCCCTTGGGTTGATAAAGCTGCTGAGCAGAGCCGCAAGCAGAATAAAACGGTCGTTATGCTGCTGCCTGCTGATACCTCGACGGCATGGTTCGCACAGGCGCAGAAAACGGTTGATGAGGTGCGCTTCATCACCGAGGGCCGATTGTCATTTATCAGCGCTGAAACGGGCAAAAAAGGCAAGGCGGGTAACAGCAAGGGCAGCGTGTTGTTCATCTGGCGACCGTGGCGAACAACCCCTAAAGGGATGACCGTGGTAAGCAAACACACGCTGATTAACCGGATGTGGAGGTAGCTATGGCGAATCTTAGGAAAGAGGCCAGAGGCCGAGAGTGTCAGGTGAGGCTCTCGGGCATCTGTAACGGCAACGCTGAAACTGTAGTGCTGGCCCATTACCGAATGTCCGGCATTTGCGGCATCGGCATGAAGCCTGACGACCTTTTCGGCGCATGGGCTTGTTCAGGGTGTCATGACGAAATCGACCGCCGTACGCGTATCACCGATGCCGACTATGCCCGGCTGCATCATCTGGAAGGCGTCATCCGTACACAGGCGATTTTACTGGCGCAGGGGAAGATTAAGCGATGACCGAATATCACCTGAAACTGCCGTGGCCGCCAAGCCTAAACACCTACTGGCGACACGCGCGACACAGGCACTATATCAGCGAGAAAGGCAAAGCATACCGACAAAGAATCATCCAGATAATCCAGCAGCAAAACCTCGATATCAACACGCCCGCAAGACTGAAAATTTCCATCATCGCCAACGCGCCAGACAAGCGACGCCGTGACCTCGACAACCTGCAAAAGGCGGTTTTCGATTCGCTCACGCATGCGGGCTTCATGCTGGATGACGAACAGATAGACGATTTCAGGGTGAGGCGCGGGCAGCAAGAACGCGGGGGCAGTCTGGATATCGTCATCACGGAATTGGAGGACGCCTGATGTTTACTGACATCAACGCAGCGATAGAAGAGGCGCGATTTCTCCGCCTCCTCACGCGACATCACCACTGCATTCACCAAAAGCGCGATGGAACACTGAGCGTTCGCCAGGAAATTGGCGCGGCAAGGGAAAAGAGACTCCGTAAATTATACACCACACGGCAGGACAGGTTCGGCACGGTAAATACGGTGGAAGTGACATGAAATGCGTTCACGACATCCTCAACCTCTTCACGCCCATCACCCCAACTATCCAGCTAACGCATTATCAGTGCTGGGATGCCAGTCCTCGGAGGAAGAAATGCCAATAGCTGAACTTAAGCTCACGGATGACCAGCATCGATGGATTGAAGGGTGGTTGGAATTATGGGGCGCGTGGGTTTATTCAGGGAGGCTAGAGAAGCGGCAAAGCAGTGTAATTGCGCAGTTCATGGAGAGAGTAGAGCCAGGCAGGGTGATGAGTAGGCCCATGTGCAACGATGATGACGGGATGTTGATTTCTCAGGTTGTAGATTCCGTCATGTGCATTGATCCAGAAGCCTACAAAATCCTTCTCAGTTACTACGCTCACGGCTCATCTCAATACTCAATTGCAGTCTACATGCACAAGGTCGCAACGCCACGCAAAATGGGAACAAGGGGAGGGAAGAGGGTTATCAATCCGTCGCTGTCATTCTTCCGTCGCATCGTTAAAGAGAAATTGGAGTCTAGCCAGTATTTTCTCTATGAACCGCTGCGAATTGCGATGAATAACCGCAAACGTGTTCCTAAAATACGTAAAGTCGCATAAAGGGCTTGACCTAAAAAAGCAAATGAGCAATACTTTGGGTGTATGGTGGTATTCGTGTGTTCATAGGGTGTTGCCAAACTCATTCAAGCCCTTGCAGAAATGCAGGGGCTTTTCTATTTGTGCGCCGGGCATGGCGCGTAGCTTTTTTATTTCCCCTTTCAATAATATATCGCCATCCCTGCCGGGAGGTGAGGGTATGACACGAATGAGCACTCTCTACAGCAGGCTTTCATATGGAAGCGGGACGGGCTTAATGGGCCTTGGCGCGTCTGCCAGAGCCTACGCCGCATCAACTACAGAAAGCGTATGGTTGCTTGCGGATAAAATGGCTGGATTAACGCTCGGTGATTGGGCGATCATCGTCGGCATGGTCTGCACAATGGGCACTTTTGCAGTCAACTGGTACTACCGCAGGAAGGAATACCAGTTAAGGGAAACAGGTGGTGCGTGATGTCAAAAGCAAGCAAACTCAGTGCGGCCATGCTGGCGCTCATCGCTGCTGGTGCCTTAGCCCCGGTGATGATGGCGCAATTCCAGTCTGAAAAAGAGGGTATGCGGTTAACCGCTTATCCTGACGGCGGCGGCCTCTGGACGATTTGCGGTGGTGTGACGTGGGTCGAAGGCAAACCGGTCGTGAAGGGCATGAAGCTGACCGCTGACCGGTGCGCAAAGATTGATGCCATAGAGCAGCAAAAGGCGCTCGATTGGGTGGCCCGCAACGTTAACGTGCCGCTCACTGAGGTGCAAAAAGTCGGTATTGCCTCGTTTTGTCCGTGGAGCATCGGCCCCGGTAAATGCTTCACCTCAACGTTCTACCGCAAATTGAATGCAGGCGATCTGAGGGGTGCCTGCAAAGAGATTAAGCGCTGGATGTGGGACGGGGGCAAAGATTGCCGTATCCGCGCCAACAACTGTTACGGGCAGATAGCGCGGCGTGACCAGGAATCAGCACTTTCGTGTTGGGGGTTAGGTGCATGAAGCTGCATCTCCACGCCGTTCTCGCTGTCCTCATTGCTGCGCTGTCATTCGGTGTCTACCACTACCACGACGCCTACAGCGAGACATCCAGCACATTAAAACTGGCGAACGCCACGATCAGCGACATGCAAACCCGTCAGCGTGATGTTGCGGCGCTTGATGCCAAATACACGAAGGAATTAGCCGATGCGAAAAAAATCATTAGCGATTTGCATCGGGATGTCGCTGCTGGCCGTAAGCGGCTGCTCATCTCCGCAACCTGTAGCAATAATCCCACCACCCCCGGCGTGGCTAATGCAGGAACCGCCAGAATTACTCCATATGCTGAACGGGATTATTTCCGTCTCAGAGCCGGAATAGAAACCATCACCAAGCAACTGACCGGATTGCAGCAATACGTCCGTGAGCAGTGCTTGAAATAACCACCCCGTTAATCCGGTATTTTTTTCGCCTGCGCATCCTCGTGCGCACAAAACCAAGAGTCTTTCGGGATATGAGCCTGAGACAGAGTGGCGGTTTCATCGCTAACCACTCTTGGGCCACTTATGTCTACGAGGCAGGCTCTATCACCAAAAGGAAATAGTGATGCAATTAGTGGAAATAAAAAAATTTGACTTAGTAACCACGTCTTGCGCTGTTGCACAAGGCATTAAGAAGGATCACAAACCCGTGATCCAGCTAGTTCGCAAGTACAAGTCGGACTTGGAAGAGTTCGGAAGGGTAGAATTTGAAATGCGACCCTTTGAAACGGATGGCGGGACGCAGAAGCAAGAAATAGCGTTGCTTAACGAGCAGCAAACGACATTGTTGATTACCTACATGCGAAACAATGAGGCTGTGCGTGCTTTTAAGAAGCGTCTTGTTGCTGAATTCTTTCGTATGCGTTCAGCACTGGCGAGCAAGAAAATGGATCGCAATACCGCCCGACTTGAGTACCGCCCATTGACCGATGCCATCAAACACGAGCGTGAGGCACAGGGAAAAACCATTGCGCCACACCACTTCAGCAACGAGGCCGATTTAATAAACCGCATTGCGCTGGGTATGACATCCGCAAAATTTCGAGTCCACCATGAAATAGGCAAGAAAGAATCCATCCGTGACTATCTGACGCCAGAGCAAATCCACTGCATTACCGAACTGCAACGCGCCAACACAGTATTCATTGGCATGGGCTGGGACTTTGAACAACGCAAGGCCACGCTGATGGGAATATTCACCAAAAACCATCGCCAACCACTGATTGAAGAACAACAACGACTGGCAGCCTGAAAGTTTTCTCCAAGAATGATCGAGGTCATTGCTACAATTACCTATTTAAAATCAAATGGTTGCAAAAAAATTAAGCACCAAGAAAGGAAATAACCATGGCAAAACCGGACTGGGAGGCCATCGAGTCGGCATACCGGGCCGGAGTGTTGTCCCTCCGTGAAATAGCAGCACAGTACGGCGACGGCATCACCGAGGGAGCCATACGGAAAAAGGCGGCAAAGCTGGATTGGGTACGCAATAAGAAAAATGGTACGCAAGTACGCAAAAGCGGTACGCAAAAAAACAGCGTGCGTACCACCAAAAGCCCCGTTAAATCTGGCGATGGCGAAATTATCCCGGAATACACGGGGCTGATCGCGTACTCCGAATCGCTGGATCATGGCTTATTGCAACTTGATTAGTGGCATTACCCCCTACGGGCGGTTTTTTATTGCCACCATGCGTTATCAATGTTCTGGGGGGCAAATGCCAGGGCTAAACGACCTCCTAAACCAGTTAGAACGGGTACGAAAGCAAATCCCGTTTGCTACTGCTCAGGCGCTAACCAGCGTAGCCAGGCAGATAAAAGACGCACAAACGACAGCCATTAAACGCACGTTCGACAATCCAACCCCGTTCACCGCCAATTCAGTTCGATCACAAGGTGCCAGAAAAGACACGCTAAAGGCCCGCGTCTTTATCATGGATACCTCAGCGGAATACCTGGAACCGTTTGAAATCGGTGGGCAGCACAAGCTTAACGGCCATGCGCTACTGAACCCCAAAAACATTCGCCTCAACAAATACGGCAACCTTGGCAATCGCAAGATGAGCCAGCGCAAAAACAATAATACTTTTGTTGGCGAAGTGGGCGGTGTCGAGGGGCTATGGCGTCGAAAGAAAACCCGAAAAGGCAAGAAGGCCAAGAAGCGGGCGAAACGATCCCCCAATGGTACGCGCGCCGCACGACAGAAACAGCCCGCACCAAAGCTGTTAATCCGGTTTGGTGATGCGCTGCCAGTGCGTCAGCACCTGGGGTATTTTGACCGAGCCAACACCATGGCGGCGGCGTTGATGCCGTCAGCAATGGCTAGGGCGCTGGATCAGGCTCTGAGGACCGCCAAATGACCCGCACCAACCCGGTGCAGGGTTTTGGGTCCTTCCTGGTACTTTTGTAAGGCACGGGCATTGCGAGCCGCGGTGTTTTCCTAGCGACAAATTTTCAATTTGTGTCCCATGTCCCACCCTGACGAAAAACGTGCCAGCCCTTGCCGGTTGCGGGGTGCTGGCGATCTTTACCCTGGGACATTTGGTGTGGGACACAAAAAATGTCCCAGGTAATGTCCCAGCACTGAAAATGTCCCATCAGGATGTCCCATGACCACAATGACCCAGAGCGCCTACGCGCAACACGCACGCGTCGACCGTAAAACTATTGGCCGCTGGATTAAGTCAGGCAAGTTCATCGTGATGGATGGTGAGCTGATTGACGTTGAAGCTACCGACGCGGCGCTGGCAAAAAACCGGGATGGCAAAGATCTACGTACGTCCAACGCCAAAAAGAAAAAAACGGCTGACGTTTCCACCGAACAGCGAATTGAAAATGATGCTCAGGAAATGCTGCTGGTAGAAGGAGCAAGCCTGTCACGGGAAGAAGCCGCCAGGATAAAAGAGAACTACCTGGCCATGCTGACCAAATTGGAGTTTGAAAAAGAGAGCGGTCAGTTGATCGATATGGTCAAAGCCGAGGAGGTCCTTTTTATCGCCTTTCGTCAACAAAGGGATGCATGGCTCAACTGGCCTTCACGAGTCGCGCCGCTGATGGCCGCTGATCTGGATGTGCCAGCGGATAAAATGACAGAGGTGTTGATCGAACATGTCCACAAACACATTTCTGTCCTCGGAGAACCCGAGTTCAACCCTGGAGAAGATTGATCGCCTTTATTTAAGTGTTCGCAAAGCCTGGACACCGCCGCCTCGCATCAGTGTGCCCGAATGGGCAGATCGTTACCGTAAACTGGCACGTGAAGCCGGTAGCACATCAGGCAATTGGGAAACCGAGACGGTTGAAATAGCCCGTGGCCCTATGCTTGCCGCTACCGAGTCAGGTGTTCATGTGATTACGGTGATGTGCTGTACCCAGTTGATGAAAACCGCGTTGTTAGAAAACCTGTTTGGCTATTTCGCGCATCTTGATCCGTGCCCTATTTTGTTGCTGCAACCGAAAGAAGAGGCGGCAGAACAATTCTCAAAAGAGCGCATCAGCCCGCTGGTGCGTGTAACGCCGGTGCTGCGTAAAATCATTGGTGATTCGAAACAGAAAACGTCAAAAGAAACCATACTGTATAAAGCCTTTACCGGTGGTTTTCTGGCGCTGGCCGGGGCCGGTAGCCCTGATAACCTGGCGCGCCGTCCGATCCGCGTTCTGCTGGCGGACGAAATCGATAAATACCCGAAAACCCGCGAAGGGGACCCGATTACCCTGGCAGAGGAGCGTACCGCAACCTTTGGCCTGAATTGGTTATCGGTGCGTGCCTGCTCGCCCACGGTGGAAGATGAAAGCCGTATCGCAGACAGTTACGCAGAGTCCGATCAACGTCGGGCATCGGTGGTCTGCCCGCATTGTGGTCACCGCCAATTTCTGGATTTCTTCAAACACGTCCAGTGGCCGAAAGACGGTGATCGGCACATCAGCAAATCCGCGATGATTTATTGCGAATGCTGCGGCGCTGGATGGTCAGAGGGTGAGCGACTGCGTGCGCTGCGTACCCTACGCTGGCATCAAACCAAGCCCTTCGAATGCTGCGGTGAGAGGCATGCACCGCTGATGGAATATGAACAGCAATGGCGCGCGGGTGGCGCGGATGCAGTAGAAAAGGTCTGGCACTGGTCCGAATCTGATCGACATGCCGTTTACCGTGCCTGCTGCCCGGATTGTGGCCGGGAAGCGCTCGACAATCATCACGCCGGATTTCAGGCATCCAAGCTTTTCAGCCCCTGGCAGAAGGACAAACCGTCCGATATCGCAGAGAAATACCTACGTGCCAAAGGGGACCCCGACAAGGAACTGGCATGGTGGAATACTCAGATGGGCTTACCGCATCGGCCTAACCACGGCAAGCAGTTACCGGTAGATATTCTGCTGGCACGCCGTGAAGTTTTCGCGGCCCCAGTTGCTGACGCTGTGGCGGTACTGACTGCCGGTATTGATACCCAGGATGATCGCTTCGAGATTGAAGTGATTGGCTGGGGCAGAAACGAAGAGTCCTGGTCGGTGGCGCATGATGTTATTTACGGCGATCTGGAAACTGACGAACCTTGGAAACGCCTTGATGCCTATTTGAAACAGGTCTGGCGCCGTGGGGATGGGCGGGGGCTCACCATCATGGCCGCCTGCCATGACTCCGGCGGGCATCATACGCAGAAAGTGTACGAATTTGCCAAAGAGCGCCTTGGCCGCCGCATATGGGCGATCAAGGGGGAATCCGCACCAGGCGGCAAGCGTAACCCAGTCTGGCCGACCAAGCGCCCCTCATCGAAAAGTAAGGCGCAATTCAGGCCGATCATTATCGGTGTCAATGCCGCGAAAGACGTGATTCGTGGCAGATTGCATCTCGAACCACCTAAACAACAGGAAGCCGCACCGGGCTATATGCATTTCCCTGATGATCGGGACGTGGGGTATTTCAATCAACTGCTGGCTGAACGTCTGGTCTATAAAGTGGTTGCTGGTCAGCGTTTCAGTGTCTGGGAGGCTATCGCCGGGCGCGCTAACGAAGCGTTGGACTGCCGGGTGTATGGCTACGCCGCGCTCTGTGGGTTGATGCATATCGGGTTAAAACTGAATGTTCGCGCCGCGAATCTTGAGGCCAACCCCGACAAGTTGTTACCCCCCGCCGCGCAACCAGAAGAAAAAGTGAATTACGAGTTACCCGGCGCCGTTGTCGAAGAGCCAGCGCCGCCGCCGCGTAAGCGTCTGTCAAAACTCCTACCGCAATAAGGATCACCATGTTTAACCGAAACACCAGTTTGCTGGCTGGCGCGATGACGGATGACCAATTAAGAGATGCACTCACCAAGGCCCAGCAGGCTTACATTGATTTAGCGACCGGAACCCACGGTGTTTCGTTTTCCTACGGTATGGGGGACGGGACGCGCTCTGTGTCTTACCAACAGAGCACCTTGGCCGATTTGCTGGCATTGATTCAACTGTTGCAGGCGCAACTGGGGATTGTGGCGCGGCCAAGGCGACCAGCGAGGTTTCGATTCTGATGAATAAAGTACACATTCTCGGGCCGGATGGTAGCCCTTTGCGTCCAGCGCGCCCCAGTATGCTGACCGGTGGTAGCCGTGTTCCTTATGATGCTGCCGACTCCTTCAGCGATCAATTGGCGAACTGGCAACCGGCATTGTGGTCGCCGGACAATGAGATCAATATTTATCGCGACCGCATTGTATCCCGTGCACGTGATCTGGTGCGTAACGATGGCTGGGCCAACGGTGCGGTCACACGATTGTTAGATAATGCGGTCGGGGCCAATTTTCGCCCGATCATGAAGCCTGATTACCGTGTGCTCAAAATGATCACCGGCAATAAAAAATTTGATTCCACCTGGGCTGAGGAATACGGCAAAGCGTTGGAGGCACACTGGCGCACCTGGGCTTATGACACCGGGCGTTACTGCGATGTGGAACGCAAGCTGACCGTACCACAAATGCTACGCCTGGGTTTTCGCCACAAATTGATTGATGGTGACGCACTGGCGGTACTTCAGTACCGACTCGATAGGTTGGGGCGGGGTAAGGGGCGCTACGCCACCACGGTGCAAATTGTCGATCCTGACCGGCTCAGCAACCCGCAGCAAAATTTTGATATGCCTAATATCCGTGGTGGTGTCGAAATAGACGACGATGGCGCGCCGGTGGCCTATCACATTCGCGAAGCGCATATCGGCGACTGGTGGAGCGGCAAGAAAACCATGACCTGGAAGCGTATAGCGCGCGAAACCGGTTGGGGCCGTCCGCATGTGGTGCATGACTTTGACCATGAGCGCGGGGCGCAACATCGGGGTAATGGAATACTGACGCCGGTGATACAGCGCCTGAAAATGTTGGTCAAGTATGATCAAAGCGAGCTGGAGGCGGCGATCCTCAATGCCATCTTTGCCGCCTATATCGAATCCCCCTATGACGCGGAAATGGTCCAGGCCGCCATGGGGGAAAGCGTTGACGATTCCATCCTTGGCGCTTATCAAGATGGCCGTATTGAATTTCACAAAGATCGCCGCCTGACGCTGCAAAATGGCGCACGGATGCCCATTCTTTATCCGGGCGAAAAAATCACCACGGTGAATGCCGCTCGACCTTACAGTAATTTTGAGGTGTTTGAATCGGCGGTATTACGTAATTTCTCTTCCGGTACCGGCCTTTCACCGCAACAGGTGACACAGGATTGGTCTGATGTGAACTACAGTTCGGCGCGATCTTCCTTACTGGAAGCCTGGAAAACGCTGACACGGCGCCGGGATGACTTCTCCATTGGATTTGCTCAGCCGATCCTCACCGCGTTTGCCGAAGAGGTTCACGACAACGAGGATTTGCCGCTGCCCGCGGGCGCACCGGATTTTGTCGATGCGCGTGCAGCCTATTCTCGTGCGCGTTGGATGGGGCCGGGACGAGGTTGGGTTGACCCAGTGGCAGAGAAGAAAGGGGCAATTCTTGGCCTGGATGCAGGGCTCTCCACCCTCGAAATTGAGGTGGGGGAAAACGTCGGCGAAGACTGGGAAGAGGTGCTGGACCAGCGTCAGCGGGAAATTGAGTCTTGTGTTAAGCGGGGCCTCCCTTTACCCAGTTGGGCGCAGGCCGACCAGTTCGCCAGCCAAACGATTACTGATCCGGAGGAAAAGTGAATTTACCCCACCTTGCGCAGCGGATGTTCAATACACCGCTGGCCATTCATCCCAACAAAGCCGAAGTCATGATGGCGGCGGTTATGGACCGATTCGGCATTTCCAAAATTGAAGCCGCGCTGGCGATGGAGGATGACGACTACTACGGCTATGACGACAACCGTGAACGCAATACGCGACGTGACCCAGGCTACGACAACGTAGCGGGGGTGGCAGTCATTCCTATCTGCGGCACGCTGGTTCAAAAGTTGGGCAGCCTGCGACCCTATAGCGGCATGACTGGCTATGACGGCATTCGTCAATCCTTTCTTACTGCGATGCATGATCCTGATGTTAGCGGCGTTTGCCTGGATATCGACTCACCCGGTGGCGAGGTCGCTGGCTGTTTTGATTTGGTGGATGAAATTTATCATGCCAGGGGTGATAAGCCGATCTATTCGATTCTGTCGGAAAACGCCTATTCGGCGGCCTATGCCATCGCCAGCGCGGCCGACAAGATTTACGTACCGCGCACCGGGGGCGTTGGCTCGATCGGCGTTATCACCATGCACTTGGATTGGACGCAGCGTATCAAGGACGACGGGCTGAAAGTCACCATTGTGACTTACGGAAAACGCAAGGCAGAGGGCTCGCCCTATCGCGAACTGTCTGCTGAAGCGTTGGCCGCTATCGAGAGTGATATCAACACCATGGGGGAACTGTTTGTTAACACCGTGGCCCGTAATCGCGGCATTAGCGCAAACATTATCGAAAATACGCAAGCAGCCTGTTTTATGGCTGCGGGTGGTGTAGAGCTTGGACTGGCTGACGGAGTGATGACCCCAGATGCTGCGTTCAGAAAGTTACTTTCATTAACAGGAGCCTGATATGGCTAAGACCAAACCCTTTAGTTTTGCTCACCTTTTCGGTGGTGGCGCGAAAGCCGCTGAAGAGGATGAAGATAAAAAATCGCAAAAAGCCAAAAAGGCCAAAGGTCGCGCGGAAGAAGACGATCGCGACGAGGATGACACTGGCGCCGAAGAAGATGAACACGATGATCCTGACGCAGAAGACGACGATCCGGATGCTGAGGATGACGACAACGACACGGATGCCGAAGACGATGACGGTGATGACCGTAAAGACGACAAGGCAAGCCGCCAGGCTCGACTGGGTGAACGCCGTCGTTGTGCGCGCATCTTTGGCAGCAAATACGCTGCAGGTAATATTTCCTTGGCGGCATCATTGGCCTTTAACACCGGTATGAGTTCAACTGCGGCGATTGATGTGTTGAAAGGCAACCGGCAACAGCAACTACAAGGCTCTCGCCGTCGCTCCTTGGATGACCGCATGCAGTCCAGTGAACAGGTACGCCTGGGGCAGGATGGCACCAAACCAACCGGTAAATCAGCGCTGGTGCAAACCATGACCAGTCTCTACAACTCCACCAAGGGAGATAAATAATGGATCAGTTTGGTCAAAATCCATTTTCGCCGGGCATGCGCAGTTCGCTATTTGTTCCCGATCAGCTTATTGCCGGTCCGTTACAACTGATCACAGACACGGTGACAGTAACTGGTGGCGCGTTTAAGCGTGGTACCGTGCTCGGTATGGTCACAGAAAGCGGGAAATACACGGCATGCGTCAAGACGGCTACTGATGGCAGTGAAACGCCAGTGGCGATCTTGGTAGATAATGTTGATGCCTCCACCACTGATCAAGCTGGAGGTGTGTATCTGATGGGTGAGTTTAACCAAAATCGTATCATCACCGATGATTCCTGGACACTCGCGAGCATGAAAAGCGCGCTGCGTCCGTTGGCTATTTTCCTGAAAGACAGCATTCAAGCCCCAGTATCTGCTTCCTGATTTAATTCATCATCCCGGCACAATGCTTTAATCGGCAGACGTGCGCGCATTTCCAATCCATGCCGGCACCCTTTCCGGCATTACCATGAGACTGACTATGGATAATATTTTTGATACCAGCGTGTTGGTTCAGGTTGTTCCTAATCTGTTGACCAGCCAGAACTGGCTACTTGATAGCTTCTTCCCAAACGTAGTGACTTCTGATACCGAAGAAGTTGCCATTGATGTTGATGTCGGCCTGCGTCGTATGGCCCCGTTTGTTTCCCCGCTGGTGGAGGGAAAACTGGTTGAATCCAAAAAATACCAGACCAACAGTTTTAAACCTGCCTACGTCAAAGACTTACGTGCTCCCGACCTTCGGAAACCGATTCGTCGCCAGATTGGTGAGCGTATCGGCGGTGAATATACGGCTGCAGAGCGGGAAATGATCAACCTACAGTTTGAGATGGCCGATCAAATTGACATGATTAACCGTCGCCTAGAGTGGATGGCATCCAGTGCTCTGACCACCGGTACGGTCACAGTTACCGGAGAAGGGTATGAAACCCAGGTGGTGAACTTTGGGCGCTCTTCTGATCTGACCATTACCCTGAGTGGTTCTGATAAATGGCCATTGAGTGTCGCTGCAGGCACAACCAACACACAGCCTTCCGACGACATTGAAGAGTGGCAGACCCTGATCCTGAAAAACTCCGGTGCAGTCCCTACGGACTTGGTGTTCACCACTAAATCGTGGAAGGCGTTCCGTCTTGATACCACCATCAAAGACAACGCGATCACTTTCCCGAATATGAGTCCATTCGGTAATCAGATCAATGCGGGACCTCAGGCAAATAAGGGAGCCGTTTACAAAGGGCGTTGGGGTAACTTTGATCTGTGGCTGTATAACGATTGGTATATTGATCCGCTGGACAATATTGAAAAACCCATGATCCCGGACGGTGCCGTCATAATGAGTGGTGCCGACTTGATGGGAACCCGCGCATTTGGCGTTATTTTGGATCCTGAGTTTAATTACGGCCCCATGGCCTATGCACCTAAATCCTGGGTTGAAAAGAACCCAGCACAGCGACTGATTTTAACGCAGTCCTCCCCTCTGGTAATCCCCAGCCGAGTAAATGCCTCTCTTTGTGCAAAGGTGGTGTGAAATGGCGAAAACTGACAAAACCCAGGTAGCAGACGAAGACCTGAACGCCGGTGGGGAAACAACGCCGGTGGCGGCTAACAACAGCGCTGAAACGTCAACCATGGTTGAAGGCAGCAATAGTGATAGCACTGAAACACCGTTAACCAGTGAAGATGTGACTACTCCACAATATGTTGTGTTGAAGGGTAATCACGTCCGGCATGATGGTGAGGTATACCGTGAGAACGATACCATCCCAGTCAGCGGGTCTGATGCTGTGCGCTTGATGAACGCTGGGGTGATTGGCGATATCGAGGTGCTACGCCAGCGTACGCTATCGGCTAAGCCAGCAGTCAGTGTTTCGACGGAGTAACTATGGGCGTTAACTGGGACCTGCATCTTCTTGCACCCCTGCATGGCATTTTCGGCGATGAACACGAGTACCGGCCAAAAGATGGCGTCCCGTTCACAGTGAACGGGATTTTTGATCGTGGCTATGTTCAGGCTGCGGAAAACCTGGATGGCGACTCGGAAATTAATACCACCAATCCGGCGTTGGGTGTGCGTGATGCCGACTTTATTTCCTCGGGTTACGCCTTGCCGGTACAGGGTGATCGCGTCTTTATCAATACCGTCGGCGGTGTGCCGGTGAATCAACTTTTTATCGTTGCGGATGTGCAGCCGGACAGCCATGGCGGTTCGAAGTTGGTGCTCAACTTGGTGAAAAAACGATGAATGCAGCCACGGTTCGCCAACTGGTGGTGGAGGCGCTGCAAGGGGCGACGGACGCGGCGGATCGCGTGTATTCGCCGCGTGATTTGCCTACCACCCGTGATATGTACCCGATTCTACTGGTGCAAACCCCCTTTGACCTTAAACATTCGCAGGGACGCAACACCCCGGCATTTACCACCGTCACCACCGTTCGTATTACTGGCCGCGTGCAGGAATATGACGGTGAAACCGAAGACGATGGCGCAATGGAGGCGGAGTTAGCGTTGGAAGCGTTGCGAGAGCAAGTCGAGCGGGCGGTTATCAACAGTTATGACCTTACCCGGCACATCCAGCAATTTTCCCAAGTGCGTTCAACGATAGATATCGACGCCAGCGGCGAAGGCCACTTGGCCCAACTGCTGCTGGAGATCGATATTGAATACTACCAGGGGCCGGAAGATTTTTACCCCGTCGAAACCCATACGCTGCAGGGCGTTGATATCACTATCAAGATGCCGACGGGCACCAACCAACCCATCGTAAACATCGATCTCACGGAGTAATCCATGAAAGTCAAACCGACCGCCGGGCGCGCTGTGCGTGATCCGGTTAAAGGCACGCTTTTGCCCGAATCCGGTGCAGACGTGCAGGATTCGCCGTTCTGGCGTCGCCGTCTGCGTGACGGTGATGTGGAATTGGTGACGACCAAAACCAGTACCAAAGGGGACCAATAATGGTGTCATTCAGCAAAATTCCCAACCAGATTCGGGTTCCGTTGTTCTATGCCGAGTTTGATAACTCGCAGGCTAATACCGCCACGGCTACCCAGCGCACGCTGATTATTGGGCAACAGTTGGACAGTAGCAGCCAGGCCGCCAATATTCCGGCGCTAGCGTCTTCTGCGTCTACCGTGGCGGGTTTATACGGCGATGGATCAATGCTCCACTCCCTGATTGCTGCCTATTTGGCTAACGATAGCTCGGCGATCATTCATGTTCTGCCGCTGGCAGATGATGCAACGGCCATGACAGCGGCGACCGGCACCCTCACGGTGGCGTCCGCACCCTCCGCAACGGGCGTCATTTCCCTGTATATCGCTGGGGCGCGCGTCCAGTTAACGGTAACGGCAACGGATTCTGTCAGCGAGATAGCCACGGCACTCGCGGCAAAGATCAATGCCAAATCGGGAATGCCGGTAACGGCAATCGCCGCTGCTGCGGTGATTACGCTAACGGCAAAAAACCGGGGCGCGCATGGCAATGATATTGACCTGCGTTTGAATTATCAGGGCAGCACCGGCGGCGAATCCATGCCTAGCGGTTTGACGCTGACCATTACCGCGATGGCCGGTGGGCTGGGTGCGCCAGAACTGGATGATGCACTGGCTAACCTGGGGGATACCAGCTACGACTTTATCGTCAACCCCTACACAGACACCACCTCACTGGATGCGGTGAAAAGCTTCCTGGACGATTCAACGGGGCGTTGGAGCTATAACCAATTGCTGTATGGTCATGCGTTCGGCTGTGTGGCAGGCAGCTATGGCGTGTTAACCGCCAAGGGGGAGGCCCGTAACAATCAGCATGAAACCCTGCTGGGTGTTTATGGTTCACCAACCCCCGCCTATGTATGGACTGCCGCGTTGGTGGGTGCCATTGCCCCCTCAGTACGAAACGATCCGGGCCGACCGACTCAAACGCTGGATATTTCCGGTGTATTGGCACCGCCCAAGGAAAGTCGCTTTCAGTGGGCTGAACGCAATAACTTGCTGTTCAGTGGTATCTCAACCTTTACCGTAGCGGATGATGACAGTGTGCAGGTGGAAAATATCATTACCACCTACCAGAAAAACAGTTACGGCGCGGAGGATGACAGCTATCTGCAGATCGAAACCCTGTATCTGCTGATGTTCGTCACCCGCTATCTGAGAACCCAGATCACCTCCAAATTTCCTCGCATGAAGTTGGCTGCGGATGGCACACGTTTTGCGCCAGGGCAGGCCATCGTGACGCCCAAAATCATTAAGGCAGAATTGATCGCGCAATACACCACGCTGGAATATAACGGCTATGTCCAGGACACCGACGGATTTGCCGATGGGCTACTGGTGGAGCAAGACACTAGCAACCCGAATCGGGTCAATGTGTTGTGGGATGGTGTGCTGATCAACCAGTTACGCATTTTCGCCGTGCTCAATCAATTCCGCCTGCAAGCGTCGGCTTAAGGAGTCACCATGGCAGATACATCAAATCGTCTGGCGGGAACGGCGTACGTTACCGTGGATGGCCTCAGTATTATGGTTGCTGGCCAGTTTCAATATCGCCCGTCGGGTGTCGAACGCACCACGTTAGTCGGTATGGACGGGATCCATGGTTATAGCGAAAAACCCACATCCGGGTTTATTTCGATTCAGGTGCGAGATAGCGGTGGTACCACTGTTTCCGATTTTAATGGCATGACCAACGTCACGGTCAGCGCTGAACTGGCGAACGGGAAAACTATCCTGGGTACCGCTATGTGGTCGGTAAATACCCAAGACGTTGAATCAGAAAATGCCACGCTTACCCTTCGTTTCGAAGGTGGTAGCGTCAAGGAGTACTAAGATGGAAAAAACCAAAATCATTCCATTATCGAAACCGTTAGACGATAAGACGCAGAAAACCGCCTGGGAACAGATTGAACTGCGTGAACCTGCTTTGTTGGAAGTTGAGCAGTTCTACGACAAACAGACCAAATCAAGTTCACTGGCTGCGATGCGCTTACTTATCTCTCTGGTTTCTGGTGTGCCTGAGTCTGCACTGGGGCGAATGGCATTCACCGATTATCGCGAGTGTGAGGGTTTTTTGTTGGGTTTTTTGACCTACGAGAAATAGAAGCGTGGCGCGAACTGGCTGCTGATATCACGTTATATTTCCATTGGGAACCTGATGTCGCCTGGGGGATGACCTACACAAAGCTACAATGGTGGGCATCCCAGGCAAAACGTATTGCAAAAATAAAGGCGAATAATAATGGCTAATGCATTCGATTTTGAGTTGACAGCTAATGATCAAGCTAGTGCCACGGTTATTCGCATAGAAGAAGCCATTCGTCGTATTAACCCACAATTAGATAAAACCAAGGATGGTTTAAAACTGGGAGGTAGTGAGTCAGTTGATAGTGTGGCTAAAATCAATAAAGTTATGGACGGCTTGGGCCGGTCGGCGAAGGATAGCGTTCAGTTTATCGGCGACATAGTCCCACCGTTGAAGATGATCACCGGTCTGACGGCCGGGTTGGGTGGTGTGGCTACAGCCATAAATGCAGCGATGAAGGGCATGACCAATTTTGCTAATTATGGGTATCGTATGGATACCACAGCAAAAAATATAAGTATGTCTACCAGGGCGCTCCAAGAGTTGACCGGTGCGATGGTTGAAAATGGATCGAAGCGTGAGGATGCAGAAAATGCACTGGTAGACCTGTTTAATAAGGCCGGTGATGCCAAGCGCGGGCAAAACGCTGGGTTTATGGGGTTGTTATTGCAGGAAGGAATAGACATCCATCCCACTAAAGAAGGGCTGGTGGATATTGGCCGATTGATTGATGACATTAACCAAAAAATGCAGACCCTGTCTCCCGGAAAACAGGCGTTGTGGAGCCAGAAACTGGCTTTATCTCCCGAATTACTGAGTTATTTGCGTAATACCACAGAGCAGGTGCAAAAACTTAAGGATCAGGCACAACGTGATGGGCTGATTCTCAGCGATAAAGACGTGCAAAATGCCGTGGCCTTTCGGCAAAACATTAATGAAATTTCATCCCGTTACGATGGGTTGATTTTAAAATCTCAGGCATGGTTGGGAAAAGAATCAGATAATCCAACCTCGAAGGCCCTCAGAGAAATGAAAAAACATGATAAGGATGATGAAAATCAGTTTTATCATGGCGATAAACAACAGGACATGATGGCCCGAGCAAGAAGGGATAAAGAATTTAAAGATGCTTTAACGTTTAAAGAAGGGGTCGAGCTGGCCATTGGGCGCCCAGGTAAACCGTTGCAAGATAAATTGAACCGTAAATATTCAATAGATTGGACGGCACAGCAATTGCAAAAGGATATGGCAACGGTTAACCCCCCCAGAGTTTATGAACCTGCCAATCCAGCCAATGGCCCTTTCAACGAACCAAGCAGTAAGACACTGGGGCTGCGAAATAATAATCCGGGCAATCTGAGAACTGCACCCAATACAACCGGGAGCAATGGCGGTTTTGCCACCTTTGCTTCTCCAAACGATGGCTTGGCGGCGATGGCGCGCCAACTGATGTTATATGGTGATCGCGGGACCAGCAGGTTAAACGATATTATTTCTACCTACGCCCCCCCTCGTGAAAATGACACTCGATCTTATATTAGGGCCGTTTCGCAAACAACAGGGTATGAACCGTCACAACCGCTGAACCTGCATGATCCCGCCACGCTACAGACGTTAATGGCAGCGATGATCAAGCATGAGAATAAAGCTCAGCCATTCAGTGGCCGCGATATAATGAACGGGATCGCTAACGCAACACATGATGCTCGCTGGAGCGGGTTACGTGATAGCAATAACCTTTACGCTCAGCGTAATCAAAACCTGTCTACGCCAACCGGTAAAGAGCAGGGGCAGCGGGATGAACGCTGGAACGCCTTGGGTGGGCGTGACACACTGTCGCCTGTGCGTAATCAGAACTTGGATGATCCACAGTGGAGATCACAAAGACAGGTGAGCAACGGGGGAGAAGACCCTCTGCGTGACACAAATCTTTTCTCCTTGGGTAAACAGAGCCCCGTGCGGTGGGATAACGACGACCACTACCCTGAGCGCAAGCAGCACACCAATGATCCGATATTCAGCCCGTCAGTGCCGGAAGATGAACGCCAGGTTGGGCAGTCTGATGCTACAGTGAATCAACAAAATCAACAGAATGCCAGCGATTCCATTTTCAGGCAGCAAGATCAAGGTCGTGGGGATGTTATCGCTGATAAGGTATCCAATGCGATTCGCTCTGTGCTGGTGGACAACAAGATGCAGATCGAGGTCACGCTGGTGGATGACAAAACCGGAGAAAAGAAAACGTTCTCCGGCACAGGTCCAAAAATATCAACGGCTATGCAATGGTAATGGTGGTTGAAAATGCGTAAATGGTGTTTGTTGTTGCTTGCCCTATTATCTACCCAGGCGCTCTCATGGAACATCACGACTAACAAACAAGAACTGAAAGGCAATGAAAACGCCATAATGGTCTTGCCGGTTAGTGAGAGTAAAATGATCGGTTTCAAATGCAAAGAAGGCCGGTTGTCGTTGACCTATTACTTTTCAGACCAGCGCACACTGCTGAAAAAAGACCTTTATGGCGCATTGATATTTAAAATAGACGGTGCCGAATTCAGAATGGAAGGACCGCTGACCCGGCAAAATATTCTCTCGATTGGTATTACACTCGATGATCATGAAACTTTGTTGACCATTTTGAAACTTCTTGCGAAAAATCCGAAAGGGTTTTATGTACTGGAAGAGTTGGAGTACGCCTATCGCCCTTATAAAATTGGATTATATGATCCGGTTTCCAGTGTCAAAAAATTTACCAAACTGTGCAATATTGCCCTGTAGCGTCAGTTAATTTGCGAAACAACAGCTCCGCGTGTCGGGGCTTTTTTTTTGCTCGGAGGAAAGTAAATGTCAGTTATTCCATCGCTGCAAAGTCTGGTATCTACTGGTGGTGACAGCTGGGACTGGACCAAAAATTTGCAAAAAGCGTCGTTCCGTGGGGTACCCTTTGCGGTGATCTCTGCTGATGGTTCCTTTGGCCGCCGTCAGGCTGTGCACGAATACCCATACCGGGATGTACCATGGATCGAGGATATGGGGCGTTCCAACCGGAAAATCACTCTCCGGGGCTTTATTGTCCAGAGCAGCAAGCTTTACACCGCATCCGATGTATTCAAGCAACGCGATTCGTTGATTGCTGCCTGCGAAACCGGGGAAGCCGGTACCCTGGTTCATCCCACATTGGGAGAGATCATCGTCAGTATTCCCGCTGGTGGGCTTCGCCTCTCCGAAAGCATGGAACAGGGGCGCATGTTTTCATTCACTCTCTCGGTTATTGAATCAGGTGCAAAAAGATTTGCTATTACTGATGCTGCTAAAGCGAAGTCATCCGTGACTGAATCCTGGGCGTCCGTTATTTCAAAAACAGCGACCACTTATATTGCGACGGTTAAAGGGGCATTGCGAACCGTTACCCAGGCAATAAAAACCATAAAGGCCACCCTGTCATACTGGATCAATTCAGTCACGTCATTATCTAATGAAGTCACCAATTTGGGCAATGTGCTATCAAGTACTTTCGGCAGTGAACGTTATGGTCGTTATAACAGTGGCAGTGTCGGGGGAAATACGTCAGGTGTTGCAGCAACATCGACAACTGAGGGTGATACCACTGATTACGATGGGCTGGTTGCGAATAAAATGGCAACGGTGGTGCAGGATCGCGCGGTTATTGCCGCCACAATCAGTGCCCTGCTGGCAACAGAAGAGATTGATAGCCTAACTGATAACACGCAGCAGACGATCGCTGCGGTAATGGCGGCGGTACCCAATGTTGCCGATTTGCTGCGGGTGTTTGAACGCCTGTCAGCAACAACTGACACCACCCTGTATGGTGATGATCAGGACACCGCCATTCAAACCGCGACATTGAATTATCTTAATATTACCTGTGCCGCCACTATGGCCTATGTGGCCTCGACCTATACCCCGACCAGTCGTGATGATGCGACAGCGGTGTTGAGTCGGGTGAGTACTGCGCTGGATGTGGCAGCGGTGACCGCTGCGGATGCGGGATACATCGAGGTCTATCAGGCATTGCTGGTACTAAGGACCGACATTACGGATGTGATGCGTGCTGCGGGTGCCGATCTGGCAGAGGTCAAAACGGTGACGCTGCCGCACCCCATCCCGGCATTGACTCTCTCCAATCAACTCTATCAGGATGCCTCTCGTGCCGGTTCACTGATTAAATCAGCCAATCCAGTGCATCCGGCATTTATGCCGACAACGCTTAAGGCGCTGACGTCATGAATGATGAATTAATTCTGACCGTTGAAAACCGTGCGATTACCGGCTGGGATCGCGTGCGTGTTACGCGCAGCATTGAACGCTTGCCGTCCGATTTTGACCTTGGCTTGATGGACTATTACGCCACAGGCGATAAAGAACGGCAGATCGTCAACCCAGGTGATAAATGCACGGTAGCGCTTGGCGATGACTTGGTGATCACCGGCTATCTCGACCGCTGGACATCTGGCCTGTTTCGTTCCCAGCATGAGGTTCGTGCCATGGGGCGTAGCAAATGCCAGGATCTGGTGGACTGCTCTGCCGAATGGCAAAATAACGTCATCAACACCTCGACCGCACTGGACATCGCCAAAAAACTGGCGGCGCCTTACGGCATCTCGGTGACCAGCGACGTGACCGATATGGTGACGGTGCCCCAGTTCACAATCAATTTTGGCGAGTCACCACAGGCCATTATCGATAGAATTTCGCGTTATTCGGCCTTCCTTTATTACGACAAACCTGATGGTAATCTGTACCTGACCCGCGTGGGTGCCAAATCCGCCGCAAGTGGGGTAGAACAGGGCGTCAATATTGAACAAGCCTTTTTTCAGTCCAGTGTTGATGAGCGTTTCTCTGATTATGTCGGCTTGTCGTTGTCGTTGAATAAGTTGGAAGGTGATTACAGTTCTCTCACCCTGGCTACGGCACAAGATCCTGATGTGGCCACCATGCGCTACCGCAAGCACATCACTATTGTCGAAAGCACTATGGCGGCCAACAAACTGGCAGAACAATGCATTAACTGGGAAATGAACCGCCGCTATGGCCGCTCTAGACAATTGCAGGTCACCATTGACAGTTGGCGGGACAGTTCCGGTGCGCTATGGCAGCCAAACACCTTAATTCCAATTTCGATCCCAGTCATGGGATTGGAGGATGAAAGCTGGTTGTTGGGCGAGGTCACTTTTACCCGTGATGACAGCGGCACCCATGCGCAAATGCTGTTGATGCCGCCAGAAGCGTTCATTGTCCAACCCTATCAGTTCTACAGTTTGTTGCAGGAGCTTACCCAATGAACATGCATGATCTGTTCCGGCGGGCATTGATGATGCTGGGGATCGGCACCGTTACCGCCTGTTCTGATTCCGGGAAAGTGCAGAAAATTCAGTATCAGGTGCCGTTGGAAATTCGCGGTGATACGCCGCGCATGGCGGAATTCGGGTTTTCCTCTGGCTTACCTGCAGGCAGTGATGTGCTGCTAGCGTTTCTGGGCGGTGATCGCTCCAATGCGGTAGTGATTGCCACCAATAATCAGGATTATCGCCATACTGGGCTTAATCCGGGCGAGACGGTTATCTATAACCAGTGGGGCATGCACATCAAGCTGACGGAAACCGGCATTGAAGTGGAAGCCAAAAACCAACCGGTAGTGGTCAACAATGCCACTACAGTGACGGTAACGGCATCAGAAAAAATCCGGCTGGAAACCCCCGAGCTGCAGGTGACCGGAAATATTACGGATAACTGCGATACGCAATCTGCCACGCTAAAACAATTACGGGAAGCCTTTAACCACCACGAACACGCCCTTTCCGGGGTACAACCAGGTAGCGCCACGTTAACCAGCGATAAGCCCACGGAGTCTGTCTGATGGCTGATATTAAAACCCTATGGGTGGTGGATGAAGCGCGGGGGGATTGGCAAACCTCAATGGGCGATCTGGCCAGTGGCGATGACCTCCAAACCGCCATTCTGATCAGTTTGTTCACTGACCGCCAGGCGCGCAGTGATGACGATTATGATGGCGAAGCGCGGCGCGGTTGGTGGGGCGACACGGGGTCTACTGATAACATTGGCTCCCGGCTGTGGCTACTTAATCGACAAAAACTAACCACCAACACCGCACAACGGGCAGAAGATTACACCACCGAGGCGTTGCAGTGGCTAATTGATGATGGTGTGGTCTCTGCGTTCAGCGTTGAAGCTCAGATTGTCTATCCGGCCAGATTATATCTAACGATCACTTATCAAATGCCTGACCAAACCAGCACATCAATAAAATTCTCATGGGTATGGGAGCAAATCAACAATGCCATTTAACCGCCCGACGTTGACAGAGCTACGTGAACGAAACAAAGCATTTGTCGAATCTGAATTACAGGACATTGGTGCACTACTGCGGTTCTCCAATCTGCGGGTACTGTCAGATGCCGACGCGGGTATGGCCTGGTTGCATTACGGTTATCTGGACTGGATTGCCAAACAGGCTGTGCCCTATACCGCCACGGATGAATACCTTGCCGCCTGGGGGGCACTGAAAGCTATCTACCGTAAAGCGGCGGTGGCGGCGACCTGCTCATCCGTGGTGTTCACCGGTTCCAAGGGATCAACGGTGACTGCCGGCGCCATCCTCAACCGCAGCGATGGCTATCAGTACACCCTGGATAAAGCGATCACTCTGGGCAGTGATGGCACGGCTGGCGGGAGCATTACTGCTGTGCTGCTCGACCCGGAAGAAGATGCAACCACCGGTGGCGATAAGGGTAACGCGGATGCCGGTACCTTGCTATCCCTGGATATTTCATGGTTGGGCATTGACTCCACGGTGACCCTAAACACGGCTGCTACCGGAGGTACGGATATTGAAGATGAAGAGGTTTTCCGCTCCCGCGTACTCTATGCCTACCAAAACGCCCCCCAAGGTGGGAGCGATGCCGATTATAAAAAATGGGCGCTGGCCGTGTCAGGTGTCACCCGCGCCTGGGTAAAACGGCGTTTGAGCGGTGCGGGAACCGTAGGGGTCTATATCATGTGTGATGAGAACAACAATGAGGGCTTTCCAGTTGGGACAGACGGTATTTCGCCTTTGGAGGACTGGGGAGCGATCAATGCAACGGGTGACCAGCTTACTGTTGCTGATTACATCTACCCGCGCCAGACCGATACCGCGATAGTTTTTGTTTGTGCCCCGGTGAAGCGCATTATTGATTTTGAGATTTCGGGTTTAACCAGTGCTGACAGCACCACGGTACAGGCGATCAAGGATGCACTAACGGACGTTTTTTTTGATAATGCCAATCCAGACGGCACCGGCAAAGTGTACTTGTCGGATATCAATCAAAGCATCGGTGATGTCACGGGAACCGCGGGATACATTCTCAATGCACCGACCGCCAATATTGTACTGGGTGTGGGGGAAATCCCGGTCCTAGGCCAGGTAGATTTTATATGAGTCTATTCTCGAAAACAGATTATAGCGGCGCGCTACAAAACCTATTACCGCAGGGGCGCGCCTGGCCGCGCGAGTCAACAACCGTGCAGGCTGCCGTGATCCGGGCGCTGGCGCGTTCGTTCGCACGTTCAGATGATGATGCTCAGCGATTGCTGGTGGGCGCATTCCCTTCTGCTGCGACGATCCTGCTCACTGAATGGGAAAATACCTTGGGTCTGCCAGACGATTGCGCAATTGGTGAAATCGGTGGGATCAGCGATCGCCAACTGGCGGTGGTGTCCAAGTTAATCAGTACCGGAGGGCTCAGCCGTCAATATTATATCCAGGTAGCCGCTGCATTGGGCTACACCATCACTATTTCGCAATTTCGGCCTGCCATGTCAGGCATGACGGTATGCGGTGATGCGCTTAATGGCGATGAGTGGCCGTTTACCTGGCGCATCAATTCCCCGCTGACCACGATGAAATATGCTGTTGCGGGTGGAGCCTATTGCACTGACCCGTTGGCATCATGGGGAAATAAGCAACTTGAATGTGCGATCACCAAAATAGCCCCCTCCCATTTACGACTTATTTTTAATTACGAGTAGTTAACACCACTACGTCACATTTCAATCGCTTATCAATAAGTGAGGATAACCCATGCTGAGAATAGGGCAGGTAGAGAGTACGGCTCAAGACGGGAAATATACTGACGGCAATGTTGCTAGCGGTATTTCAGCAACACGCTTACGTGCGGCTGCTTTTAATGCAATGCAGGAAGAACTCGCCAATATCATTGAAGAGGCTGGCAATGAACTTGATGCGTCAGATGATACACAGGTACTGACGGCGTTGAAACAAATATTCAGCACTCTTTCTACCACCGGTAATGCCGCCACTGCGACCAAGCTGGCAACGGCAAGAACCATTGGCGGTGTATCTTTCGACGGCACAGCTAATATTAACCTCCCTGGTGTTAATGCGTCTGGCACGCAAGCAACATCGGGTAATGCTGCTACCGCGACTAAACTGGCGACAGCGAGAACGATTAATGGTGTAGCGTTCGACGGTACAGCAAACATCACTGTTACTGCGACTGCCGATGGTGGGGCGGCAGATACAGCCACCAAGCTGGCAACGGCGCGAACCATTGGTGGCGTATCTTTTGATGGCACGGCCAACATTAACCTTCCCGGCGTTAATGCTGCCGGTAGTCAAGCTACCACGGGCAACGCCGCCACTGCAACCAAACTGGCAACGGCGCGAAAGATTAACGGCGTGCCGTTTGACGGTTCGGCTGACATTAGTGTCAATACGCTGGTATCCCGTGGCCTGGTTCCGGCATTAAGTGGCAACGATCAGGGTACGCCCGGTATCCAGCTGTATGAAGCCTACAACAATGGTTATCCGATCCCTTACGGTAATGTTATCCATCTCAAAGGCGCATCGGCTGGCGGGGAGGGTGAATTGCTGATGGGCTGGATCGGCACCAGTGGTGCTCATGCCCCGCTTTATATTCGCAGTCGTCGGGATTTTGGGAGTGCGCCCTGGTCTGCATGGGCGCAGGTATTCACCGCCAATGAACTGGCGGGTATTCCGCTGCCGTTCCCAGGCGAAGATCCCCCTTCTGGATGGTTGAAATGCAAAGGGCAAATTTTTAACAAAACCACCTATCCGGTTTTAGCCTCTCTCTACCCCACCGGCAAGCTGCCCGACCTGCGCGGCGAGTTTATTCGTGGCTGGGATGATGGGCGCGGTGTTGATACGGGGCGTTCACTGCTCTCGGCGCAGAATGATGCGATGCAACCGATAACAGCAAAATGGGTTCTAGACGATATGGCGGCTGATGGAGCTATCGATTATCCTCCCTCCGGGGCGTTATACATCGACAGCACCGCGACGGTTAATTTCGACGCGGTATCAACACGTGCGAGAAGTGGCGCACGCGGGGTGTTTGATTCCTCGCTACAAACACGAACCGCTAACGAAACCCGCCCGCGCAATATCGCCTTTAACTACATTGTGAGAGCAGCATGATGAGCCACTATTCAACGGATATTGAGACTGCCGAATTAGGCGAAAACGGCCTCAGCAAAAAGGCTGGCTGGATCACGGTCTATCATGTGCATCCGGACACACGGGAATACTTGAGTGCCAGTGATGAATATCTGATGGCGGACGTAGGTTTACCTGCGCACAGTTACCCCGATAAACCGGTGTTGCCGCCGGCGGGTCAGGCATTACGGCGCAGCCTTGACGGGTTGTCTTGGGAGCATGTACCCGATTATCGGGGTAAAACCGTTTACAACACCGGGACACGTGAAGCCTCGACTGTCTCGGAAATGGGTGAGCTCCCCGAAGCGGTAACGCTACTGTCTCCGGCAACGGAATTTGATACCTGGAACGACAAGAAATGGGTAACAGACAAAGCCGCCCAACACACAGCAGAAGTCCAAGCGGCGCAGCAGGCGGCAAAGCAGGAATTAGCTTCACGGCTGACCGTTGCGAGTGCGCGTATTCAGCCGCTACAGGATGCAACAGACCTCGATATGGCCACTGAGGCAGAAAGGGCGCAGCTTGTCGCGTGGAAAACCTACCGCGTGTTGCTAAACCGCCTCGAGTTGGATACAGCGTCGGATATTGAATGGCCGGAAGCGCCTGAAGGTGAAAAAAACGGGGAATTAGCGTCGGCACCATAACTGCCCCGGCCCCCTCAAAGAGCCGGGACAGTCATCAGTGCCTCTGCGCGAACTGGCCGAGTTATTTTATCTCACTTTATTATTTCTATGCCGTTAACACATTTAAAATGTAATTGACTCTGTTGAATGATATTGAATCATACTATTTACCCGAATCTGTTTTAGAAAAATAAGAAATGATACATGACAGGAAAACTCAATGGCATATGACTATCTTCTATTATCAAACAATCTGAGTCACGATCTAAATTCTTGTATTTTATTTAACTCTTTTCTTAATGCTTTTATTAGAATTGAAGTATCAAATGATGTTATATCATCCCCTATCTCAGTTTTTAAAAACTGAGTTGTTGTCAATTGAGTGGCTTTGTTACTATTAGGCCCCCACACTATATTATTCTCAAAAACAGAATTAAACAAACGATTATTATAAATGCAGAATTGCCGCTTATTCAGCGCACTAGCAAGGTGAACAACTGCAGTATCTACTGTAATAACAATGTCTGCATATTGAACAAGAGCGAATGAGCGCTCTGCATCCTCGAAAGGATTAATCTCAATGCTCTTCATCAAACGATTATTTATTTCGTTACCTAAATTAAAAACAATAGTTTTATATCCTACCAATGTGTTTAAGTAAGTTAGTATTATATTAATTTGATTAGTCGATAAACTACGGTTTCTTTGGGATGCAAATGGATTGAATATAATTATTTTTTCGTTTTTCATTTTAATTTGCTGAGAAAAGATATATGCATCATAAACATAATGTTCATTGAATGTGAGGTAAGGTTGGCACTTACTATCAATAGAAAAAAATTTAATGATGCTTATCATTCTTGTTGTAATGTGCTCAGACTTATGCGTGATAATATTCGTGTCAAATATCGTATTTTGAGGTTGATTAAAACTGATTGCGTGTTTTGGTTTTATATATGATAGCGTTTTAAGTCTGTAATAAGAAAATGTATCAAAGTCAGCAAGATCAATAACCAAATCAATGTTAAACTTTAATAATTTTCTGATTTTCTTAAAATCATTTTTTTGATATATAAAAAAACCATCAATTTTGATCATATCTATGAATAAGAATGATATCTTGGGAGGTATTATTACGTAAACCTTAAAATCATTATCTCTAAGTGCTTTAATTATACCTGATGTTACAATAGCATCTCCAATGGCCTGAGAATGCATAAATATACATATATTTTTGTAATCATTTTTAATAAACGTGCTTTTTTTTCGATAGAATAGCTTAAGAAAAAAAATTTTTAGTTTTTTCTTTAATGCTTTTGTTTTAATGTTTCTTTGTCTATTTAATTTTCTTAATTCCAAATAAAAATTCATTTTTCAAATATTTCTCTAATTAAGTTGAATATTATCAGTTCTCTGTCCTGTTTTTCCTTGACAGGCTTTGTTGAATAATAGGTAATCATGCTGTTTTGCCAAGCAAGTTTTGGTAGAAAAAGCTCGTCACCTCAGGTGTACAGTTTTCTCATGAGGCCTAACTGCATGATTTTGCGTTGCGAGGCTCCGTTGTTTCACTGGGCTGCCAGCATAAAATCTGTTTATTCAACAAAGCCTTGTTAAAGAAGAACCGTGCTTATCGCTTGCCCCTCTCAAGGCTCACCGTTTTTCTCGGCCAATAACTTTATCATGCCCCACACGGGACAGGAAGCCGGAGGCTTTGTTGATTAATTGTTAAATATAAAGTTAAGCAAAAGCCCACGCTGCTCGGCTATAAGGTCGAGCGATTTTACCTATCAATGAAACCAATAGTCAACCGATTCCAACCACTAAGATCTGAGTGCCGTGCACGTGTCGTACTGTGCCAGATTGTGACGTGTGAATGCCAAGGATGGCTATGGGGCATATATGGGACAAAAAATTAGCGCAAAACAACTCACATCAGCACGCTGGCATGGTTCGTCTTGCGCTAACACTCTGCTTTAAACCCGCTTTAAATCTACATCATCAAGCTTTCACTTTTTCTCTCCCGTTAAGTACAATCACTGGATAATCCTGCGTCACTCCTCTAGAGTGAACGCGCTTGGAATGTCACACCTGCCGGAGAAGAAAGAGAATGACCCCCACGTTGAGTCGCGAAGCGGCGCTGGTTCATGAAGCGTTGCTGGCGCGCGGTCTGGAAACCCCGCTGCGCGGCGCGCTGCTGGATGCCGCCACTCGCAAGGCACGCATCGCCGAACACATGACCGAAATCATGAATCTGCTGAGCCTCGATCTGCAAGATGACAGTTTGGCCGAAACCCCCCATCGCATCGCAAAAATGTATGTGGATGAAATTTTCGCCGGGCTGGACTATGCCAATTTCCCTAAAATCACCATCATTGAAAACAAAATGAAAGTGGATGAAATGGTGACGGTGCGAGATATCACACTGACCAGCACCTGCGAGCACCATTTTGTTACCATCGATGGCAAGGCAACTGTCGCTTATATCCCGAAGGAAGGGGTGATTGGCCTGTCGAAGATCAACCGTATCGTGCAGTTTTTTGCACAGCGTCCGCAGGTACAGGAGCGTTTGACCCAGCAGATTCTTGTCGCGCTGCAAACCCTGCTGGGTACCAGCAATGTTGCAGTATCGATTG
Organism: Symbiopectobacterium purcellii; assembly: GCF_019797845.1. Taxonomy (NCBI): domain Bacteria; kingdom Pseudomonadati; phylum Pseudomonadota; class Gammaproteobacteria; order Enterobacterales; family Enterobacteriaceae; genus Symbiopectobacterium; species Symbiopectobacterium purcellii. Next base: position 1,823,737 of record NZ_CP081864.1, read on the forward strand.
ATGCTGTGCACTACTGTGTCAAAGCGCGCGGTATTTGTGATGCAACCAGTGCGACCACTACCACTTCGCTGGGTGGCCTGTTCAAATCGAGCCAGAATACGCGTCAGGAATTCTTGCGCGCTGTGCGTCACCACCAGCACTGATCGTTGTGCCGCAGCCACCGGGTGTGGCTGTTGGCGGCATGCGGCCCTTTGGATTGGCACAAACGCCTATGAAGCCTCTCTCTCCGTCATCGTCTCGCCGTATCGCCACGTTGGATTTTGTGCGCGGCGTTGCCGTATTGGGCATTTTATTGCTCAATATCACCGCATTCGGCCTGCCCAAGGCCGCTTATCTCAATCCCGCTTATGCCGGTTACCCTGCATTGCATGATGCCCTGACCTGGGCTGTGATGGATCTGCTGGCGCAGGCGAAGTTTCTGACCGTGTTCGCTCTGTTGTTTGGTGCAGGCTTACAGTTGCTGCTGCCGCGCGGTACGCGGTGGGTGCATGCTCGTCTGTTCTGGTTGATGCTTATTGGGTTGTTGCACGGTATTTTCCTGTGGGATGGCGATATCTTGCTGGATTACGGCCTGATCGGACTGCTTTGCTTTACCCTGATCCGACAGGCGGACAGTAGCCGCATGCTGATGCGTATGGGCGTGGTGATGTACGCCGTAGGCGTTGGCATGCTGGTGGTGTTAAGCCAGATTCTCAGCCCGGAGCCGGGGCGTTACTGGTTGCCAGGTGACGCTGACATGGCGTATGAAGCCTATTGGCTCCAACTGGGTGGCGTTGAAGCGTGGCGCAATCGTGTGGATCTGCTGGTCGAGAGTTTATTGTCGCTGGGTGTGCAATATGGCTGGATGCTGGCAGGCTCATTGCTGCTGGGTGCGGGGTTAATGCGCAGCGGTTGGCTACGTGGTGAATTCAGCACGGCACATTATCGCAAGGTTGCGCTGTGGTTCATCGCTGGGGGACTGCTGATTGACGCTGTCGGCATAGTGTTACAGTGGCATCTTGCCTGGGAGTATCGCTGGAGTGGGCTGTTGCTGCAAATTCCTCGCGATATTGCCGCGCCCATTCAGGGCATCGGTTATCTGGCGCTCTGCTACGGGTATTGGTCAACGCTGCGGCAATGGCGAGTGTCCTCCTGGATAGGTGACATCGGACGGATGGCGTTAAGCAGCTATCTGTTGCAGACGCTGATCTGTACACGGTTCTTTTATCACTGGGGCGGTTTTATGCAGTTCGACCGTTTGCAATTGCTGGGTATCGTGCCGTTTATCTGGCTGATTAACGGTGTAGTGGCGCACTACTGGCTGCGTAATTTTGAACAAGGCCCACTGGAATGGGGATGGCGGCGTTTAACCAGGCTGATTGCCGGGCCTTCGCGTTAATCTGGCCCGATAACGTCGTCTGCTAGCGTTGGCACCGGTATTACGGCTGTTGTGGCGCCGACGCGCCATTCGCGTCGGCGCTGCCGTCATGCGCTTTTTCAGCGGGCGGATTGTCTAACGTGCTGAGCAATTCGGGGGGGACAGCAGGATAATCAGGCTCATCCTTGGCAATTTTATGCTCTGCCGGGATGGGCACAAGCGGGCCCAGGAAGCGGGGTTCGCGTTTGAGAATGTAGAGATCGAACAGCGTCCCCAGCCGGGCACCCACCTCACGCAAGCGGATCGTCATCATGTTTTTCGGTGAGGGTACCGCATAACACTGTGCCTGAATGCCCATATGCATAGCGATAAACAGCGCGCGTTCGCAGTGGAAGCGCTGGGTAATAATGGTGAAATCGTTGGTATCAAACACTTTGCGCGTGCGCACGATCGAGTCCAGCGTGCGAAATCCCGCGTAATCCAACACAATGTCGCTGGGTGAAATGCCCGCCGCGATCAAATCGCGCCGCATGGTCATCGGCTCATTGTAACTTTGCAGCGCGTTATCGCCGCTGAGCAGCAAATAGCTGACTTTCCCGCCGTTGTATGCATTGATAGCCCCCTGAATACGGAACAGGTAGTACTGATTCAATGCGCCAACGCGGTAATATTTTGCCGTGCCCAGCACTACGCCCACTTGACGCTCCGGCAGCGTCGCTAAATCGTCATAGATGTAGGGGGCCGTTTTCCAACCAATCCACCGGTCCAGAGCGAATGCTGACAGTAATGATACGCAAAGAACAATACCTGAACCGACGATCAGGCGTTTCCATATGCTCATACGGGTATCAAAATGAGAAAAATGATCATGAGCAAAGGCTACTTTACCCGTCTGGCGTAAGCAAGCCATAGCCAAGCTAATAGCCGATTATTGATTGATTGTTGTGCGATTGCGCGAAAAGCAGGCAAAAAAAACCGGCCAACGGGCCGGTTTGTGCGGTGTGAGATCCGGTTAGCTTACCCGGCTGCCCCACAGATCGTATTCATCGGCGTGTTCGATAAGCACCTGCACAACATCACCCACTTTGACGCTGGTTTCGCCGTTAAGGTAGACGCTGCCATCGATTTCCGGTGCGTCGGCCATGCTGCGTCCAATCGCGCCTTCGTCATCCACTTCATCGATCAGCACGCGCACTGTGCGGCCGATTTTCTCCTGCAAGCGTTCTGCGGAGATACGCTGTTGCAGTGCCATAAAGCGGTGGAAACGGTCTTCTTTGACAGCGTCCGGCACTTGATCCGGCAGGGCGTTTGCAGTTGCGCCTTCTACCGGGCTGTATTGGAAGCAGCCCACGCGATCCAGCCGCGCTTCGCTCAGAAAATCGAGCAGCATTTGGAAATCGTCTTCGGTTTCACCGGGAAAGCCGACAATAAAGGTGGAGCGCAGTGTCAGCTCGGGACAGATCGCACGCCACTGTTTGATGCGCTCCAGCGTACGTTCTACCGCACCGGGGCGTTTCATCAGCTTGAGAATTTTTGGGCTGGCGTGCTGCAACGGAATATCCAGATAGGGCAGGATCTTGCCCTCGGCCATCAACGGAATCACGTCATCCACATGTGGATAGGGGTAAACATAGTGCAACCGCACCCACACACCCAGTGAGGCAAGCTGTTCACACAGACTGACCATGCTGGTTTTTACCGGTTGTCCGTTCCAAAATCCAGTGCGCTGCTTCACATCAGCACCGTAGGCCGAGGTATCCTGCGAAATCACCAGCAGCTCTTTTACACCGGCTTCGACCAGACGTTTGGCTTCATCCAGCACGCTACCAATGGGGCGGCTATCTAAATCGCCACGCATCGACGGGATGATACAGAAGGTGCAGCGATGGTTGCAGCCTTCAGAAATTTTCAGATAGGCATAGTGCTTGGGGGTCAGTTTGACGCCCTGCGCCGGTACCAGACTGGTAAAGGGATCGTGCGCCGGTTTGGGAACATAATGATGCACATGCGAGATCACCTGCTCATAGCTGTGCGGCCCAGAGATTTCCAACACTTTTGGATGCACTTCGCGGATTTGGTTCTCTTTGGCACCAAGGCAACCGGTAACGATCACTTTGCCGTTTTCGTTCAGCGCTTCGCCAATGGCTTCCAGCGACTCTTGCACCGCGCTGTCGATAAAACCACAGGTATTGACGATAACCACTTCGGCGTCATCGTAGGTTGGCACAACCTGATAGCCCTCATTACGCAATTCGGTCAGGATACGCTCGGAATCGACCAGGTTTTTCGGGCAACCGAGACTGACAAAACCGACTTTCGGCGCGGCGGCAGGTGTTTTTGTGTGGGACATTCAACGTTACTCACTTTGCATCAATGGCGCGGGATTTTAATGACAATACGACAAACATTATACAGCTAAGTGTGGGGGTAATGCGAGAACGTGGCGACATGCGCTATCTGGCGCGTGTTTTGCGTATTCTGGTCGCGCTAACGTCAAGAAAAGTAAAACGCCCCCGCTTTTTTTGCGTGCCGTGACCGTGCTGCCTACAGTTAGTGAAATGCCTTGCCAAGGAGCCCTACCATGCTGTTTTCATTGACCCTCATCGTTACTGCCTTTGCTCGCGGTTTGCTGCTGCTTGCACTTACTGTTGCCACGCCGTTGCTGGCGGCGCAGCCTGCGGTGACCGAGTTGCAAGATAAACTGAACCACCCCTGGTCACTGGCTTTTTTACCGGGAAATAACGGCATGCTGATCACCGAACGCGCCGGACAATTGCGGCACTGGCAGGAGGGAAAAGGGCTTTCCGCACCGATTGAGGGCGTACCGGCGGTATTTGCCAAATCTCAGGGGGGCTTGCTGGAGGTCGCTCTGGCCCCGGATTTTGCGCAAAGTCGGCGTATCTACCTGAGTTTTGCCGAAGTGGGCGATGACGGTAACGCCGGCACTGCCGTGGGCTATGGGCGTTTATCTGAGGATTATCGTCGTTTGGATCAGTTCACCGTGTTCTTCCGCCAACAGCCCAAACTCTCCAGCGGCAATCACTTTGGCGGCAAGTTGGCTTTCGATAAAAACGGTATGCTGTTTATCTCGCTCGGTGAAAATAACCAACGCCCCACCGCGCAGGATCTGGATAAGCTGCAAGGGAAGATTGTGCGGTTGACGGCCGAAGGCAAAGTCCCAGCCGATAATCCCTTTGTGAACAAGGCCGGGGCGCGACCGGAAATATGGTCTTACGGCCATCGAAATCCGCAGGGGCTGGCCTTTAACCCGGTTACCGGAACGCTGTGGGAGCACGAGCATGGTCCGCGCGGTGGTGATGAAATCAACTTTCCCGCCGCCGGTAAAAACTACGGTTGGCCGCTGGCGACGCACGGTATCAACTACTCTGGGCTGAAAATTCCGGAAGCGAAGGGAACCCGCGTGCCGGGCATGGCCGATCCGGTGCACGTGTGGGAAAAATCACCCGGTATCAGCGGTATGGCATTTTATCAGGGCGAGCGCTTCCCGCAGTGGAGAAATTCTGTGTTTATCGGCGCGTTGGCAGAACGCAATCTGATCCGTTTAACGCTGGAAGGCGATCGAATCCTGTCTGAGGAGCGCTTGCTGACGGATCGTAATGAACGTATCCGCGACGTCAGGGTGGGACCGGATGGTTACCTGTACCTGCTGACCGATGACAGCGATGGCAAATTACTACGTGTCGGGCTGCAATAACCGGCGCACATCCGTTAAAGAATGACGCCGGATAAATCGCATCAAGTTAACGGTAGCATGACCGTGTCGCGGAAGGCGGGGCGCGCGGTCAACTGCTGATACCAGCGTTCCAGATGTGGCAATGACGGGCGTTCGATGTCCATGTTAAACCAGCCATATGCGATACATCCCAGAGGAATATCGCCAATACCGAATGCCGGCCCGGACAGCCAGGGTTGACGGGAGAGCGCATCGTCAGCGATAGCCAGCAGGCGTTCGCACTCTGCTTTCTGTTTGGCAATCAGGGCAACATCACGCTGTTCAGGCGCAGTGCGCACCAGGCCAATAAATACGCTGCCAAACGGTACGGCCAACGATATTGCCCAGTCCATCCACTTTTCTGCATTGGCGCGCTGACCATGATCGGCCAGATACAGGCTCTGCTGACCGTATTTTGCGGCCAGATAACGAACGATGGTGTTGGATTCCCACAACACCAGGTCATCGTCTTGCAGGCAGGGGATTAGCCCTTTGGGGTTCATGGCCAGATAATCCGTCTCGCGATTACGGCCAAACTGACCGCCTGCTGGAATGTGCTGATAACTCAACCCCAGTTCTGCGGCGAGCCAGCGGACTTTTTTGACATTACTCGAATTCTCTCGGCCCCATAAAGTAAGCATGATAACCCTCTGATGACGAATGGGAGGACGCGCCTTCACGCCCCGGCAGCAACAGCACTGACCACTATACCGTTTTTTCAACGGCGCGGGAGATAAGAAAAGGGAATTATCGTCCTGATTAGCATGCTGTTTTGATCCTGCCTTGCCTGTGCTAACGTGTCGCCGACATAAAGATATGCCAATTTAATCTTTATCATCCCAAAGCGGATTTTTCATAATGCAGTACACAATATAAAACAGGGAAACCACAATGACTTTGACCCATCGTTTTCGCGCGTTGCTGGGCGCGGCGCTTCTTTCCGCACTGCCGTTTGTGGCGGGCACTTCCACGGCATTGGCCAGCACCGATCCGCAGACGCTGACGTTTGGTGTGGCACCCGGTCCTTATGGCGACATGGTAAATCAGACCATCAAACCGCAGCTCGAGAAAAAGGGCTATAAAGTGGTGGTACGTGAGTTTAGCGACTACGTGCAGCCCAACCTGGCGCTGGCGAACGGCAGTATCGATGCCAACCTGTTCCAGCACTCACTCTATCTGGAAAAGTTTGCAGCTGACAAAGGCTTGAAGCTGGAGAAACTGATCATCGTGCCGACGGCGAGCATGGGGTTCTACTCTAAAAAAATCCACTCGTTGGACGAATTGAAAAAAGGCGATGTGATTACCCTGTCCAACGATGCGACCAATCTGGCACGCGGACTGCGTTTTTTGCAATCGCTTGGGTTGATCACCATCAAACCGGAGCTTGATGCCACCAAAGCATCAGAAAAAGATATTGTTGATAACCCACGTGGTCTGGTATTCAAACCGCTGGAAGCAGCCCAACTGCCGCGCACGCTGGATAGCGTAACCGCATCGTTGGTTAACGGTAACTTTGCGTTTGCCGCCGGACTGAAACTGTCTACTGCTCTCAAGCTGGAAACGTTGGACGAAAACCTGAAAAACGTGATTGCCGTGCGTGCGGACGATATTGATAAACCGTTTGCCAAAGATATCAAAGCCGCCGTGGAATCCGAGGAGTATGCTGCTGCGATCAACGCACCGGGCAGCGTGTTCAGTGAATTCCAGAAGCCAGAATGGATGAAGGCGCGTGCCGCACAGTAAGTCGGTATAAGCGACTGCGACAGCGTGCTATTATCCCGGCCTTTGGCCGGGATAATATTTTTGGCTGGGATAAAACAGAGAATAGGTGATGATAGAACTCAACGCGATTAGCGTGAATTTTTCGCAGGGCAAAGCGGGCGCAACGGCGGCGGTGGATAACGTCAGTTTGCGTATCCAGCAGGGTGAAATTTTCGGGATTGTGGGCACCAGCGGTGCGGGAAAAAGTACCCTGTTGCGTACCATTAACCTGTTGCAACGCCCGACGAGCGGCAGTGTCACGGTGAATGGTGTCACGATCAGTGATTTAAGCGGCAGTGAGCTGCGTCGTGCCCGTCAGGGCATTGGCATGATTTTTCAGCATTTCAACCTGATGCAAACGCGTACTGTAGCGGAAAACGTCGCGTTCAGTTTGAAAGCAGCGGGCAAATCTGCGCAGGAAATAGCCCAGCGCGTGCCTGAAATGCTGAGCCTTGTCGGATTGTGTGATAAGGCCGATGTTTATCCTTCCCGCCTGAGCGGTGGGCAGAAACAGCGCGTCGGTATTGCACGCGCGATTGCCAACCATCCCGAAGTGCTGCTGTGCGATGAGCCAACCTCGGCGCTCGATCTGGAAACCTCCGCCGCCATTCTGGTGCTGCTCAAAGAGATTAATCAGCGCCTGGGCATCACCATTGTGCTGATTTCTCATGAAATGAGCGTCATCAAAACCGTATGCGATCGCATGGCGGTGATGACGCAAGGCCGCGTAGTGGAAGAGGGTGATGTGTTCGATGTGTTTGCTGCACCCCAACATCCGTTCACGCAACAACTGGTCTCCCACACGCTGAATCTGGAATTGCCCGCGCGTCTGAAAGAGGAACTGCAAGGCACGTTGCTGAAAATTCTGTTTATCGGCGATTCCGCCGAGCAGCCCGTGTTATCCGATGTGGCGGTGCGTTATGGCGTTTCGGTCAATATTTTGCACGGTAAGATTGAGTATATCGGCAACCGTGCATTAGGTATTCTGGTGGTGTTGCTGACCCACCCGACGGACAGCGAACAACTGGCCGCCGCTATCCATTATGTTCAGACCCGCACCGCGCGCGTGGAGGTGTTACATGGGTGATTTTTGGCTCGACCTGACCGTTGCGTTTGGTGAAACCTTCCAGATGGTCAGCATTGCAACGCTGTGCGCCATTGTCGGTGGCCTGCCGTTGGGCCTGTTGATTTTTGTCACCGACAGAAACCTGTTTTGGCAAAACCGTGCGGTGTATTTGTCTAGCACCATTTTGGTCAACATCATCCGCTCTATCCCGTTTGTCATCCTGCTGGTGCTGCTGTTGCCGCTTACCCAAATTCTGCTGGGTAACACCATCGGCCCGGTGGCGGCATCGGTGCCGATGTCGGTGGCTGCGATGGCGTTTTATGCGCGTCTGGTGGACAGCGCCCTGCGCGAAGTCGATCCCGGCATTGTTGAAGCAGCGGAAGCGTTTGGCGCCAGCCCAATGCGCATTATTGCGACCGTACTGTTGCCGGAAGCCAAGGCAGGTTTGCTGCGTGGACTGACCATCACGCTGGTCAGCCTGATTGGCTACTCTGCGATGGCAGGCATTTTGGGCGGTGGTGGCGTCGGTGATTTAGCGATCCGCTTTGGTTATTACCGCTATGAAACGCAGGTGATGGTGGTGACCGTGGTAGCGCTGGTTATTCTGGTGCAAGTCGTGCAGATGCTGGGTGACTGGTTTGCCAAGCGCGCGGATAAACGCGATCGTCGCTAACAGTCTGTTACCGGCGAGCGGTCCGTACCGCTTGCCGGTTTTCCCTACCTTCCATGAGAAAACTCTCATAACGTATTTATAAATCAGCGTATTTTCTAGACGTTTGCATTTCTTTGAGTATCTTTACAGAGTAGGGCGTTTTAATGTCGGGCGGCGGACGGTAACGTCTATACCCGTCATACTTCAAGTTACAGGTGCGTTGGCGACGCGCGTTCACCCGAATCACTTACTTATGTAAGCTCATTGGGATTAGCTCCCTTGTCGCCTTCCTGTAACTCGACGTATTTAGGGTACACAGCTTATTGCCATTCGTTGCAAAAAATATCGAAATCTGATCAGATTAACTGCACGACTTACGACATGGAGGACGCATGAACACTACGGCCCATTTCCCCCAGGCTCGATTTCCCAAGGCCGCATGCTCCCGCTTGATGCTATGCAGCGCAACGCTGCTGTGGCTGACGCTAACCCCACACGTATATGCCGAACAGGCACCTGCTGCACCGCAGATTGAGGCCAAAGCCTTTATTCTCATGGATTACCACAGTGGCGTGGTGCTGGCGGAACAGCGAGCGGATGAGCGACTGGACCCCGCGAGCCTGACGAAAATGATGGCAAGCTACGTTATCGGTCAGGCGATAAAAACGGAAAAAATTAAACCCGACGATCTGGTTACCGTCGGTAAAGATGCCTGGGCAACGGGTAATCCGGCGCTGCGAGGATCGTCGCTGATGTTTTTGAAACCCGGCGATAAAATTCCGGTGTTGGAACTGAATAAAGGCATCGTTATTCAATCGGGCAACGATGCCAGCATTGCGTTGGCCGACTACGTGGCTGGCAGTCAGGATGCGTTTGTCAGCCTGATGAACTATTACGTCAAATCACTTAACCTCACCAATACCCATTTCCTCACCGTGCACGGATTGGATGCCGCCGGCCAATACAGTACGGCGCGTGATATGGCACTGTTGGGGCAGGCGTTGATTCGCGATGTACCGGAAGAGTACGCCCTGCATAAAGAAAAAGAGTTCACTTTTAATAACATCAAACAGCCCAATCGCAACCGTTTGTTGTGGAGCAGCAACCTGAATGTTGATGGCATCAAAACCGGACATACCAACGGTGCGGGACATAATCTGGTGGCTTCCGCAACGGAAGGCAATATGCGGTTAATTTCTGTGGTACTGGGCGCACCGACGGATGCCATTCGTTTTCGCGATAGTGAAAAGCTGCTGACCTGGGGTTTCCGCTTCTTCGAAACGGTCACGCCGGTTGAGGCCAATACCACGTTTACCACCCAGCGTGTCTGGTACGGCGCGCGGAGTGAAGCGCGGTTAGGAGTTGCAGACGATGTTGCACTCACGGTGCCTAAAGGGCAAATGCGCAATCTGAAAGCCAGTTTTACTCTGACATCGCCACATTTACAGGCCCCGTTGGCAAAAAATCAGGCCGTCGGTACTGTGGATTTCCAATTGGATGGCAAAGTGATCGCCCAGCGACCGCTGGTGGTGCTGGATGAAGTGCCTGAGGCCGGTTTGTTCGGGCGGCTATGGGATGCCATTTGGTTAACCCTGACCAAATGGTTTGGTGGCTGGTTTTAACAACCGGGATAGATCAGCATAATGCCATTGTCTAGCGTGAAATCCTGATAGGTGCCTTGCGGAGCGCAGTTGGTCACCAGCGTATCGAACTGCGTCAATGCGCCGATAGCGGCAGGCTGTATTCGGCCAAACTTGCTGCTGTCGGCCACCAGAATAGCGCGCTGCGATAGCGCCATCGCCCGGTGTTTGATATCCAGTTCGGCAAAATTAAAACAGGTCGCTCCCCGCTTGAGATCGACCCCTGCCGCAGAGATAAAGGCTTTGTTGGTGCAGATCGGGTCCAATTCGCTCTGCCGCGTCAGCGGCGTGAAAATGGCATTATCGGGGTGGAATTCTCCGCCGCATAAAATGACTTTGGCAGCGGGTTTGGCTTGCAGCGCCAGGAAGGTGTTCAGGGAATAGCAGACCGCGGTAAAAGGCAGATCTTCGTCGATAGCATCGATAACAAAGGGCAGGGTGGTGCCACAGTCAAAAAAAACGGTATCACCCGCCTCGACCAGTTGCGCCGCCAGACGGCCCGCCACACGTTTCTCCTGCACCTGCTGGTTCTGCTGATCGGACACAAAATAGTGACCGATAGCGCTGCTCTGTGGATCGTTGACCACATAGCCGCCCAACAGAATCACACTGGCTGACGTGGCGTTCAGATCGCGGCGCACGGTCATTTCGGATACGCCCAGCAATTCTGCCGCTTGTTTCAAGTGCAGCCGATCGCCATTTTTCAATGCCTGAGTCAGTTTGTTAATCCGTGCTGCGCGCCGTGTTTCCATCGTGTGGTTATCCCCTGTGAGTCCGGCGTAAATAGTACCATCCAATAGAATCGGGTCGCAAAGAGAAGTCTGGTCGGTAAGAAAAGAAAAGGCCCATCATTCTTGAACCTAAAAAGGCGGGAACGACGGGCTCCTCAATAAGGGGATTTCAAAGAAAAGCAGCAGCACTTATTCAGACGCTCTGCATGCGAAAAAGTTCGGTTTTATTTAAAGAATAGTGACAATTTTTTTCAAACCGCTTAAAACGGCAGTTCAGGCCAGATAATGACAATCAACGAACCGGCCAATGTCAGCAACACGTTGGCGATGGCATAAGTGCCCGCATAGCCGAGCGCCGGGATATTACTGCGTGCGGTATCGCTGATGATATCCATGGCGGGCGCACAGGTACGCGCGCCCATAATGGCGCCAAACAACAACGCTCGATTCATGCGTAGTACATAGGCGCCAAACAGGAAACAGATAACTACCGGTATCAGGCTGATCGCCAGCCCGGCAAACAACATTTGTATCCCCACCGAGCCAAAACTGGTGCCGATGGTGCTGCCAGCGCTCAGGCCAACACCTGCCATAAACACCATCAGACCGAATTCTTTTACCATATTCAGCGCACCCTGTGGGATATAGCCAAAGGTCGGGTGGTTGGCGCGTAAGAAGCCCAGCATGATCCCGGCAAACAGCAACCCGGCTGCGCTGCCAATCGCAAAATTGAAGTTACGGAACTGGAAGGTGATAAGCCCGACCATGATGCCGATGATAAAGAAAGCGCAGAACGCGAGCAGGTCGGTAACCTGACTGTGGATGGAAATAAATCCGATGCGATCGGCGATGCTTTTCACCCGCCGCGCATCGCCGCTCACCTGTAGCACATCCCCTTTGTTCAGCACCACGCCGTCATCGATCGGCATTTCAATCTGGTTGCGCACGATGCGATTTAAAAAGCAGCCATGGTCGGTCAGTTTCAACTGGCTAAGGCGTTTGCCGACGCCGTTGTTGTTTTTGACCACAATTTCTTCGGTAACGATACGCATATCAAGCAGATCGCGATCGAACACTTCTTTGCCGTCACGGAAATTGGAGTTGAGGCGCGCATGGGCATCGGGATAACCCACCAGCGCAATTTCATCGCCCAGTTGCAAGGTCGCGTCCCCATCGGGCGTGGCGAGAATGCCGTTACGGCGCAAACGCTCTATGGAGCAGCCGGTTTTCCGGTAAATGCCCAGTTCGCGCAGGTTTTTCCCGTCAGCCCAGGCCACCAGCTCTGGCCCGACGCGATAAGCACGGATAATGGGCAGATACACTTTACGTTGGCTGTCCGGGTCGAGACCGCGTTCACGCGCGATTTGTTGCGCGCTGGTTGGCAAATCCTGATGTTGCAGTTTTGGCAGGTAGCGTGCGCCAAAGATCAAGCTCACCAACCCGACCAGATAGGTAAGCGCATAGCCAAGGCTCAGGTGATCCAACTCGACACTGAGCTGCGGATTGACGCTGTTGGCATTGCGCAGCGCATCGCCCGCCCCGACCAGTACGGGTGTTGAGGTCATTGCCCCAGCCAGCATGCCTGCCGTCAGCCCTATATCCCAGCCGAAAAGCTTACCCAACAGCAGTGCCAGCACCAACGCTGAACTGACCAACACTAATGCCAGGGCGAAATAGTTTTTACCGTCACGAAAAAAAATAGAGAAAAAATTGGGCCCTGCTTCGATGCCAACGCAAAAAATAAACAGCATAAAACCAAGATTCAGCGCATCGGTATTTATGGCAAAGTGTTGCTGCCCCAATAATAACGACACCACTAAAACACCAATAGAATTAACCAGTTGAACGCTGCCTAGCCGTATTTTCCCCAGGCATAGCCCCAACGAAAGCACCACAAATAACAGCAGTATGTAATTCCCGTTTAACAACTCAGCGACGTTTATATTCATGACCTGTAACGTGTTGTTTACTAGTAAGTTCTTGATATTAATGAAGGTAAGGGCTAAATTTATTGCCATTCACTCAGAATACTCACTGTAGGGCAATAGTGGAACAGGGCGTGAAGAATCCGGCAAGGAAAATGCGTGATTCGGCACAGGTGTCACCCGTTTTCTAAAAATAAATTGCCCGACGCGTAGCAAGAGTGCTGCCATTTTAGTTGGGTGTTTGTGTTACAGCCAGCCTTTATTTTATAAAAAGTGATGCCGCCTTGCTTGTTGTTATATCAGGGATATTCCGATGTTGTTCCGATTAAATACGCCTCACTCGACCTCGTCTTGCGACGTGGGTGTGGGGCAAAGAGAGGCGAATATGGGAAGCAATAAGGGGTGTGTCGGTGCAACCTGCTGTTTTTTGTTGTTTACCGTGGTGTTTTTGAGTCAAAAAATGGATGTCTTTTCCGCAACGGAAACGGGATTTCGGGGAGAGCCTGGAATGCTGTTATTTTTGTTGCCCGGCATTGTAGCCAGCGGTTTATCAGCGCGTGGTCGTTTGCGTTATCCCTTTCTCGGCGCACTGATGGCCATGCCGCTATGCCTGATTATCCTGCACTTTTGGCGCACGCCGATGAACGCGTTCTGGCAGGAACTGGCTTACGTGATGAGTGCGGTGTTCTGGAGTCTGATGGGCGCGCTGGGCTTTTTGTTCGTCTATGTTTCGTGCCAGCGCTATTTTCGCTAAAGATAAAAACACCAAAGGCGCAGAGTGCGCCTTTGGTCAGGGTGTTGTCGAGGCGTTGCCGTTTTACTGAAACAGGTTCAGATTCGCTTTGGCATAGGCTTCGAAATCGGTGCAACCGCCGATGTGTTTTTCGTCCAAAAAGATCTGTGGAACCGTCTCAACGGGCTTACCCACGGTTTTAGACAGGTCATCTTTAGTGATCCCTTCTGCGTGAATATCAACGTAGCGGAAACTGAAGTCGTCACGTTGTTCAGTCAGTTTTTCTGCCAGCGCTTTGGCGCGAACACAGTAAGGGCAGCCAGGGCGGCCAAAAATAACAGCAAACATGTTAACTCCTTATCAAAACAAAAGGCTGTAAACGATAGTATTCTCGTCTTTCTGTGTGGGTACTATGCCCCCATCCGCTATGAAAAAAAAGCAGTAAATTCCTGTTACATTAATATGTGATGGCTATCAAGCCGCATAACATACGCTGAGCAGCATTGGTCAGTTGCGACGGCTGGCTTATACTGCCTGTTAAGCGCCTGGCTATCTGGTTCACAGAACCTATCCCGCTGCCTTCAGGACATACCATCATAAGGACACGAAGTGTGACGCCAACTATCGATTTGCTGCAAAACCATCGCTCCATTCGTGCTTTTAGCACACAGCCTATTGCGCCGGAGGCGCGCGGCGCCATTATTGCCGCTGCCCAGAGCGCATCCAGCTCGAGTTTTTTACAATGCAGCTCCATTATTCGCATTACCGATCCCACGCTGCGCCAGACGTTAGCCCATTACTGTGGCGATCAGCAGCATGTGGCCGACGCCGCCGAGTTTTGGGTATTTTGCGCCGATTTCCATCGTCACTTGGACATTTTTCCGCAGGCGCAAATCGGGATGGCAGAGCAATTGTTGCTGGGATGCGTGGATACGGCGTTGATGGGGCAGAACGCACTGATTGCGGCGGAATCTCTGGGGCTGGGTGGCGTGTTCATTGGCGGTATTCGTAATCACATTGCCGATGTCACTACGCTGTTGTCGTTACCACAGCAGGTGCTGCCGCTGTTTGGTCTCTGTCTGGGCTACCCTGCGGCGATGCCTGACCTCAAACCGCGCCTGCCCGCTTCGCTGGTGGTGCATGAGAATGGCTATCAACCCTTAGATAAGGCCGCGCTGGCACAGTATGACCAGCAATTGGGCGATTACTACCAACAGCGTGGCAGTAATCGTCGCCGCGATACCTGGAGTGCGCACGCTGCAAAAAGAGCTGAGGCCCTTTATTCTGGACTATTTGCATCAGCAAGGTTGGGCAATCCGCTAAAGCGTGGGTGAGGAACTGATGAAGATCGCCATTTTATCTCGGGACGGCAGTCTGTACTCCTGCATGCGGCTGCGTGAGGCCGCAGAGGCGCGCAAGCACGTTGTCGATATTATTGACCCGCTCTCGTGCTACATGAACATCAACTCTGCTGCGCCCACGGTGCATTATCGCGGCCGCCAGTTGGTAAAATACGATGCGGTAATTCCACGCATCGGCTCGCAAATTACCTTTTAAGGCACCGCAGTGTTGCGCCAGTTTGAAATGCTGGGAAGCTTTGCGTTGAACAATGCGCTCTCAATCACCCGTGCGCGCGACAAGTTGCATTCGCTGCAACTGCTGGCGCGCGAGGGTATCGATTTGCCTATTACCGGTTTTGCGCATTCACCGGACGATACCAGCGACTTGATCGATATGGTGGGCGGTGCACCGCTGGTGGTTAAACTGGTGGAGGGCACTCAGGGGATTGGTGTGGTGTTGGCGGAAACGCGTCAGGCGGCTGAGAGCGTGATTGATGCGTTTCGCGGCCTGAATGCACACATTCTGGTTCAGGAGTATGTGCGCGAGGCGCAGGGGAGAGATATCCGCTGTCTGGTGATTGGCGATAAAGTGGTCGCGGCCATCGAACGTCAGGCCAAAGAAGGGGATTTCCGTTCCAGTTTGCACCGCGGCGGCACCGCGCGCCCAGTCATTATCACTGAGCGTGAGCGTGCCATTGCGGTGAAAGCGACGCAAACGCTGGGGTTGAGCGTGGCGGGCGTGGATATTTTGCGCGCAACGCGTGGGCCGCTGGTGATGGAGGTAAACGCCTCTCCCGGTCTGGAAGGGATTGAACGAACCACCCAACTGGATATTGCCGACATGATGATGGCGTTCATTGAGCAGCATGCATGCAACGGAGTATCGCCAGCAAGATAGGCAATCCCGCTTTTCTATTGGTATCGCGCGCAAATTTTACGTAAGCTAGTAAGGTTTTTACGTTACAGGTGCAAATGAGGCAAACTATGATGGATTCACTCATCGTTCCGGATCTGAATCTGCTGCGGCGGTGGTTGGATCAACTCAATATTCTCTATTTTGAATGTGACTCCTGTCAGGCGTTGCATTTGCCCCATATGCAGAATTTCGATGGCATTTTCGATGCCAAGGTCGATCTGGTAGACGGCGTTGTTTTATTTTCTGCATTGGCCGAGGTGAAGCCCAGCGCCTTGATTTCGCTGGCGGGTAACCTGAGCCAAATTAATGCCAGTTCATTGACGGTGAAAGCCTTTCTTGATGTGCAAGACGATAATCTGCCAAAGCTTATCGTTTGTCAGACTCTCGATGTGGCGGCCGGCGTGGTCATTGAGCAGTTCCGCCACTTTATGCAGCAATCAGAAGAGCAGATCTCCATGGTTATTCTGGAAGCCTGTGCTAACAATATGCTGTTTCTCGGTGAAGAAGAAGAGACCTCTCCTGCGCGCACTCTGTCACACAGTCTGCATTGATTCTGTTGCTGCCTGTGGGCAGCAATCATTTTTTCTTATTTTTCCGTTACCTTTGGTTTATTCTGCTAAAAATCTTTTTCTCGATATATTCCACCGCCCAGAGTAAAGACTTCCCGCTCACCGCGCCAACTCCTGCATAATTAATCGATAAAAGCCGTTTTTTACGTTGTACATATAGCACCGCGAACACGAGGCGGTTATGCTAACTTCCTGTGACCGTCAGGCGATGACAATGCATTTATGTCTGTGTGTACTATGATTATTTTTAGTGCATAGCCATTCAACATCCCCGTCCGTCGGCGCGAAAAATTCAGGTATGTGTCCGGTATCGTCCTGATACGGATTTTATTCCATGATTCACCCCTGGTATGGAGGAAGGAACGGATGTTCACCCAACGTAAAACATGGCTCTCGGGTGTTGTTGCCGGCTTGATGATGGCCGCGTCCGTCACCGCATCTGCGGAAGAAAAAACGCTGCATGTGTATAACTGGTCAGATTACATTGCGCCGGACACCCTGAGCAATTTCCAGAAAGAAACAGGCATCAAAGTCGTTTATGACGTGTTTGACTCCAACGAAGTGTTGGAAGGCAAATTGATGGCAGGCAGCACCGGTTTTGACCTGGTCGTGCCTTCTGCCAGCTTTCTTGAGCGCCAACTTGCCGCCGGCGTTTTCCAGCCGCTGGATAAAAGCAAGCTGCCTAACTACAAAAACCTCGATCCTGAGCTGATGAAGCTGATTGCTCAGCACGATCCTGACAACAAATATGCGATTCCCTATCTGTGGGCCACCACGGGGATCGGTTTTAACATCGATAAAGTCAAAGCTGCGTTGGGTGCAGATGCGCCAATCGATAATTGGGATCTGGTGTTGAAGCCGGAGAATCTTGAAAAACTGAAAAGCTGTGGCGTGGCTTTCCTGGATGCACCAGAAGAGATTTTCGCGACGGTGCTGAATTATCAGGGGAAAGATCCGAACAGCACCAAGGCTGATGATTACAGCAAAGGTGCGACTGACCTGTTGCTGAAATTGCGCCCGAGCATCCGCTATTTTCACTCTTCGCAGTACATTAACGATCTGGCCAACGGCGACATTTGCGTTGCTATCGGCTGGGCCGGAGACGTGAAACAGGCGGCTAACCGCGCCAAAGAAGCAAATAACGGTGTGAACATCGGCTACAGCATTCCGAAGCAAGGCGCTCTGGCATTTTTTGACGTGCTCGCCATGCCAACAGATGCCAAAAACAAAGAGGAAGCTTACCAATTCCTTAACTACCTAATGAAACTGGAAGTGATTGCCAATATCAGCAATTACGTCTTCTATGCCAACGGTAACAAAGCTTCCGTTCCGCTGGTTGATGAAGCGGTGCGTAACGATCCGGGCATCTTCCCGCCGGATGACGTGCGTGCCAAGCTGTTTACGCTCAAAGTGCAATCACCGCAGATTGATCGCGCGCGTACACGTGCCTGGACCAAGGTAAAAAGCGGTAAGTAACTGTTTTTGTACATTGAGATTATGTGATAATCCGCAGGCGGCTAATCCCCGCCTGTTTGTGCTGTATGTGGTGTAACGCACGGAGAGAGGGTGGCTGTCGCAGGCCCTTCTCCACCGTGGGTTATTCGTTTGTTCTGCTTTTGCCGGAGAGCAATGCTAAGTGAATGATGCAATTTCCCGTCCCCAGCCTAAAACGCAAAAGGCCGTAACGCCACTGTTGGAAGTGCGCAATTTGACCAAATCCTTTGACGGTCAGGCGGCAGTGGATGATGTGAGTCTGACAATCTACAAAGGTGAAATTTTCGCGCTGCTGGGGGCTTCCGGCTGCGGTAAATCCACCTTATTGCGTATGTTGGCCGGTTTTGAACACCCCACTCAGGGGCAGATTGTGCTGGATGGACAGGATCTGTCGCTGGTGCCGCCCTATCAGCGCCCCATCAATATGATGTTTCAGTCCTATGCCCTGTTTCCGCATATGACGGTTGAGAAGAATATTGCCTTTGGTTTGAAGCAGGACAAGCTGTCGCGTGCTGAAATTAAAGACCGTGTGGAAGAGATGCTGACGCTGGTGCATATGCAGGAGTTTGCCGGACGCAAACCCCATCAGCTATCCGGTGGTCAGCGCCAGCGCGTGGCACTGGCACGCAGTTTGGCGAAACGCCCGAAACTGCTGCTGCTGGATGAACCGATGGGCGCACTGGACAAAAAGCTGCGCGACCGTATGCAACTGGAAGTGGTGGATATTCTTGAACGTGTCGGCGTGACCTGCGTGATGGTGACCCACGATCAGGAAGAAGCGATGACCATGGCCGGGCGCATTGCCATCATGAATCGCGGAAAGTTTGTACAAATCGGTGAGCCGGAAGAGATTTACGAACACCCGACCACGCGTTTCAGTGCCGAATTTATCGGCTCGGTCAATATGTTTGAAGGGTTGCTGAAAGAGCGCCAGGACGATGCGTTGATCATTCAGAGCCCTGGGCTGGTACATCCGCTGAAAGTGAATACCGATGTGTCTGTGGTGGATGGCGTTCCGGTGCATGTTGCATTGCGCCCCGAAAAAATCATGCTGTGTGAAGAGGTGCCCGAAGACGGCTGTAACTTCGCTGTCGGTGAAGTGGTGCATATCGCTTATCTGGGCGATTTGTCGATTTACCATGTGCGTCTCAACAGTGGGCAGATCATCAGTGCCCAGTTGCAAAATGCTTACCGCTATCGCAAAGGCGCACCCACCTGGGGTGATGAAGTGCGCTTGTGTTGGGAAGCGGACAGCTGTGTGGTGTTGACGGTGTGATAGGGCGAGATAATGACCATGTTTCCTGAACATAACCTTTCGGATGGCAAAGCGGCGGAACCACCGGATGTGCCGCGCAGTCCTCTGCGCCAGTTGTTGACACAGTGGCACCTGAAATACGGGCGCAAACTGGTGATTGCGCTGCCGTATATCTGGCTTATCTTGCTGTTTATGCTGCCGTTCCTGATTGTTTTCAAAATCAGTCTGGCAGAAATGGCGCGCGGTGCCACCCTATACCGATTTGCTCTCCTGGGCGGATGATAAGCTCGATATCACCCTCAATCTGGGCAACTATCTTCATCTGCTCGATGACCCGCTCTATTTCGAAGCCTATTTGCAGTCGCTGAAAGTCGCTGCGGTGTCGACGGTGCTCTGCCTGATCATTGGCTATCCACTGGCATGGGCGGTCGCGCACAGCCAGCCCTCTACGCGCAACATTTTGCTGCTGTTAGTTATACTGCCTTCCTGGACCTCGTTTCTTATCCGCGTATATGCCTGGATGGGAATACTGAAGAACAACGGGATATTGAATAATTTTCTGCTGTGGTTGGGCGTCATTGATGAGCCGTTGATCATCCTCCATACCAATCTGGCGGTGTATATCGGTATCGTCTACTCCTATCTGCCGTTTATGGTGTTGCCCATATATACCGCCTTGACCCGACTGGATTATTCGCTGGTGGAAGCCTCACTGGATTTGGGCGCGCGTCCGTTGAAAACCTTTTTCCACGTAATTGTGCCGCTGACCAAGGGCGGTATTATCGCCGGTTCCATGCTGGTGTTTATCCCGGCGGTGGGGGAGTACGTGATCCCTGAGCTGTTAGGTGGTCCAGACAGCATCATGATTGGCCGTATCCTGTGGCAGGAGTTCTTTAACAACCGTGACTGGCCGGTAGCGTCTGCGGTAGCGACCATTATGCTATTGCTGCTGATTGTGCCCATCATGTGGTTCCACAAGCATCAGAACAAAAGTGCGGGAGATCAGGCATGAATAATTTACCTGTGGTTCGTTCTCCGTGGCGTACCCTGATTCTGGTTATCGGCTTTACCTTTCTGTATGCGCCGATGCTGATGCTGGTGATTTACTCTTTCAACAGTTCCAAATTGGTGACGGTGTGGGCGGGGTGGTCGACCCAATGGTACAGCGCACTGTTCCATGACAGCGCCATGATGACTGCCGTGGCATTAAGTCTGACTATTGCTGCCGCCTCCGCCACCATGGCGGTGGTGCTCGGCACGCTGGCGGCGGTGGTGATGGTGCGTTTTGGCAGTTTTCGCGGCTCTAACGGCTTTGCGTTTATGCTGACGGCGCCGCTGGTAATGCCTGATGTGATCACTGGTTTGTCGTTGCTGCTGCTGTTTGTTGCCTTGGGACATGCTATCGGCTGGCCCTCCGAGCGCGGCATGCTGACCATCTGGTTGGCCCATGTGACCTTCTGTACCGCCTATGTCACCGTAGTAATTAGTGCACGGCTGCGCGAACTGGATCGCTCCATTGAGGAGGCCGCAATGGACTTGGGGGCGGCGCCGCTCAAAGTGTTTTTCATCATCACCGTGCCGATGATTGCGCCAGCGCTGGTTTCCGGCTGGCTGCTGGCGTTTACGCTGTCGCTGGACGATCTGGTGATCGCCAGTTTCGTTTCCGGACCGGGGGCTACCACGCTGCCGATGCTGGTGTTCTCCAGTGTGCGAATGGGCGTTAATCCACAAATTAACGCGCTGGCATCGCTGATATTATTGGTGGTAGGTGTGATTGGCTTGATTGCCTGGTGGTTTATGGCACGCGCGGAGAAGCAGCGCATTCGTGATATGCAGCGAGCCAGACACGGTTGAGTGAAGTGGTAAGGATATAAACTGCACAGCGCCACCCCTTCGGTGTCGCTGTTGTCTCTGTAAAGGAAACCGATTAACGATGCTGCCAAGCAAGAAGACACTGGTTGCTCAAGGCAATTATGCCCCTGTCGCTGTGACAGTCGCGGGCATCGGTATTATTGCCACTTGTGTACTGAGCCTGGTGATGCTGCTGTGGGATCTGGGATTAAGCAGTTTTGGTGGCTGGATTGGCAGTAGTGCCGAGTCTTGGGATTCAACGCTGGTGCTATTGGCCGCATTGGTGATTCTCTGCTTTGAAGTGCGCTGCGGGGTGGCGGTGATGGCAGGGAAAAACTGGGGGCGTTGGGGCTACCTTATTGCTCAGGGGGCGATCTCTGGCTACATGTTGCTGGCCTCCTTTAGCGATTTTTTGCCTGATATTTTCCACTTTAGTGGAGAGACCAACTGGGACGTTCTGCACCAGTTCGCCACACAGCGTCTGCCCGACGTATTGGTGGTTTTTTTGCTTTTTGTACCTCATCGCAGCCGCCGCTATTTTCAACGTCGCGCCGCATAGTTCTGTGGCACTATAAGACATCGTGCCTGACGGTGCTATAATGCCGCCCCGACTTTATTGACTCCTCTTCTCCTATGCAGTGTGCACGATATACCGAAGGCAGTTGCCGCTCCTGCCAGTGGCTGGAAAAACCTTATACGCAGCAGCTTTCTGACAAGCAGCAACAATTGGCTGAACTGCTAGACCAACAGACGGTGGGCACCTGGCTGCCCGTGGTTCCCTCGCCGCAGCAGGCCTTTCGCAACAAGGCCAAAATGGTGGTGAGCGGTAGCGTTGAACGCCCGGTGTTCGGTATCCTGCGTCAAGACGGCAGCGCGGTCGATTTGTGTGACTGTTCACTCTATCCGGCATCGTTCGCGCCGGTGTTTTCTGTGCTCAAGACCTTCATTGCGCGCGCCGGGCTGACGCCCTACCAGGTGGCCCGGCGACGTGGTGAATTAAAATATCTGCTGCTGACGGAAAGTCGCCTGCGCGGTGAGTTTATGCTGCGCTTCGTGTTGCGCTCAAAAACCAAACTGGTGCAGTTACAACAAGCGCTTCCCTGGTTACAGCAGCAGTTACCGCAGTTGGCGGTGATTTCAGCCAATATCCAGCCGGTTCATCAGGCGATTCTGGAAGGGGAAGAGGAGATTGCGCTGACGGAAAACCAAATGCTGGAAGAGGCATTCAATCAGGTGCCCCTTTTCCTACGTCCGCGCGGTTTCTTTCAAACCAACCCGCACGTCGCTGCGACACTCTACGCCACGGCGCGTGACTGGGTTGCTGCGTTGCCGGTGACCAGCATGTGGGATCTGTTTTGCGGCGTCTGTGGTTTTGGGTTGCACTGTGCCACGCCAGACATGCCCCTGACCGGGATTGAAATCAGCGCCGAGGCTATCGCCTGTGCGCAGCGTTCCGCCACACAGCTCGGGCTGACGCAGGTGACATTTCAGGCGCTGGACTCCACACAATTTGCCACTGGCAAAGCCAGTGCGCCGGATCTGGTGCTGGTGAATCCGCCCCGACGCGGCATTGGGCGAGAACTGTGTGCCTATCTGAGCCAGATGGCCCCGGCGTATATCCTCTACTCAAGCTGTAATGCGCAGACCATGGCGAGTGATATCAGCCTGTTGCCGGGATACCAGATTGTCCAGGTGCAGCTGTTCGATATGTTCCCGCATACTGCGCACTATGAGGTGTTGACGCTGTTGCGGCGTGAGTAACTCTGGGGGGATTCGGGCAAAAAAAAAGCGCCCGAGGGCGCTTTTTGACCAGACGCTGACTTACTGCGGGAAACATTTGTCGTTAATGGCCTTATAGGTGCCATCTGCTTTGATGGCTTCCAGCGCGCCGTTCAATTTTGCCAGCAGGGCTTTGTCATCAGGGCGAACGGCGATACCGAGACCGGTACCGAAATATTCCGCGTCAGTCACGTGTTCGCCAACGGTTGCCAGCTCCGGATTGTTCTTGATCCATTCATTGACCACCGCCGTATCACCGAAAACGCCGTCGATGCGTCCGTTTTTCAAATCCAGCACCGCATTTTGATAGCTGTCGTAGGACACGGTCTGCACTTCCGGGTGCTTGTCATTCATAAATTTCTGGTGTGTGGTACCGTTTTCCATCCCGATGCGCTTGCCCTTCATGGCGGCAAAATCACTGAATTTGCCTTTCTGCGCGATAACCACGGCCGAGTTGGCATAATAGGGTTGGGTAAACGCCACTTGCTTGCTGCGTTCTGGCGTGATGTCCATTTCGGAGATCACGGCATCGTAACGACGGAATTTCAGCGCCGGGATCAGACTGTCGAAAGCCTGGTTGGTGAAGGTGCAGTTAGCTTGCATCTGTTTGCACAGGGCTTTCGCCAGATCCATATCGAAGCCGACGATCTCGTTGTTGGCATCGAGAGATTCAAACGGTGGATAGGTGGCGGAGGCGGCGAAACGGATAGTGTCTGCGGCGTTAGCGCCGAATGCCATACCTGCCAGTAACGTGGCGACCACGAATTTTTTCATGTTGTGCTCCAATGATTTTTTTTAATTTTTCCTGCGGCATGCTTCCCGCTCAACGGCAATTACATTGCCATTAAGTGAATTGGTATGCAAATAAAATGATTAAAAATACATTTGAGTGATGATAAAACAGACAAAAAAAACAGGCCGAAGCCTGCTTTTTATCGTACAAACTGGATCAGTTACGGTGTTCAAACGCCAGTGCGCGTCGTTCGATAAGTCGCATCAGTAATGTCAGCAAGCCATTGACACACAAATAAATAATCCCTGCGGTGCCGAACACGGCCACATCATAGGTACGGCCATACATCAGTTGACTATACCCCATCACCTCCATCAGCGTGATGGTGTAAGCCAGTGAGGTGCTTTTAAACACCAACATCACTTCGTTTGAATAGGACGACAGAGCACGTTTAAAGGCATAGGGCAGCAAAATACGCAACGTTTGTGCAGGCGACATACCCAGCGCCGCGCAGGATTGCCACTGCCCGGAAGGGATGGCGCGCAACGCACCGTAAAACAGTTGCGTAGTGTAGGCCGCGCTGTTCAATGCCAGCGCAATCATGGCGCACAGCCAGGGCTGGGAGAGTAAGTGCCACAACCACGGGATCTGCTGGATTGCCGGAAACTGGCCCGGACCATAGTAGATCAGGAATATTTGCACCAGCAGCGGTGTACCAGTAAACAGGGTGATGTACGCCCGAGACAGCAGGGACAACACCGGTGTTTTTAACGCCAGCACTGCCGTCAACACCAAAGAGATAACCAGTGCAGCAATCAGCGCCACCAGCGTAAGGCTCAGACTGGTGTGCAACCCTTTGAGCAATTCAGGTAAGTAGGCGAGCATCAGGACGGCCTCCGTTCAAAGCGCGTAGTACGCAGTTCGATACGTTTGAGGACGTATTGACTCAACAAGGTAATTACCAGATAAATCGCTGCCGCAATCACATACCAGGTAAAAGGCTCCTGGGTGCGTGTGGCGATGCTCTTGGTTTGCAGCATCAGATCGTTCACGCTAATCAATGACACCAATGCGGTATCTTTCAGTAACACCAGCCATTGGTTGCCGAGGCCGGGCAGGGCATGACGCCACATTTGCGGCATGATCAGGCGAAAGAAGATGGCTGCTTTACTCAAGCCCAAGGCTTGCCCTGATTCGCGCTGCCCTTGAGGAACCGCTTTCAGCGCGCCGCGCAGCGTTTGTGACGCATAGGCTGCATACAACAGCGCCAACGCAATCACACCGCACAGAAATGGGCTGACTTCAAACGTCTCAATGTTTAACCTGATGGTAAGCTCTGTACCACCAACACTCAGCGTAAAGCCATCCGCCAGGATCAGCAGCAACTGTGATGAACCAAAATAGATAAACAGCACCACCAGAATTTCCGGCAGACCGCGTAGCAGCGTCACTAGCGCTGTGCCACTCCAGGCAACGGGTTTCCAACGTGCCATTTCCCAGACGGCAAACAGCATCGCCAGAATCAAACCGAGTACCAGTGCACAAACGGCAAGGCCGACGGTCATGCCGGCGGCGCTTGCAAGAGGATGAAATTCAATCATTGAGCGAGATTACTGCTGAAACCATTTGTTGTAGATGGACTGATAAGTGCCATCCTGTTTGACTTTGTCCAGTGCATCATTGAAGCGTTTGACCAGCGCATCGTTACCCTGACGCACCGCAATGCCCAAACCGATACCAAAGTAGTTTTTATCCGTCACGCTAGTGCCTACGGTAGTCAACTGGTCGTTCTGTTTCAGCCACTCATTCACCACGGCGGTGTCACCGAATACCGCGTCCAGACGGCCGCTTTTCAGATCCAAAATGGCATTCTGATAGCTGTCATAAGGCACTGTCGTCACATCTTTGTGTTGGTCCAGCAGGTATTTTTGGTGAGTAGTACCGTTCTGCACGCCGACGCGTTTACCTTTCAGGGCACTGATATCGGCCACTTTGCCTTTCTGTGCGATAAACAGCGCTGAGTTGTCGTAGTAAGGCTGGCTAAAGGTCACCTGTTGCTGGCGTTCCGGGGTAATATCCATCCCGGCCATAACGGCTTCATAACGACGGAATTTAAGCCCTGGGATCAAGCTGTCAAAGGCCTGGTTGCTGAATGTACAGGTCGCGTTCATCTCTTTGCACAGCGCGTTAGCAAGATCGACGTCAAACCCTTGGATCTTGTTATCATCGCCCACGAATTCGAACGGAGGGTAAGAGGCTTCAGTCGCGAAACGGATGGTTTCTGCGGCGCTGGCGGCAACGCTGGCGCTGGCGAGGAGTGCTGCAACGAGTAATTTTTTCATTGTCATTTCCATCTTGTTCATCAATGAGAAAGATAACTGGCGAATTCAGCGGTTTGCGGCGCGGTAAAGTGGCTCGCATCACCCTGTTCGACAATACGGCCATTTTCCATGTACACCACACGGCTGGCTGTTTTACGTGCAAAATCCACTTCGTGCGTGACGATAACCTGAGTGATGCCGGTTTGCGCCAGTTCCTGAATAATACCGACCACCTGTGCTGTGATTTCAGGATCGAGGGCAGCCGTAGGTTCATCGAACAGCAGTACCTGAGGTTCCATCATCAGTGCGCGGGCAATCGCTACGCGCTGCTGTTGCCCACCGGACAAATGCAGGGGGAAACGATCGGCAAAATCGCGCAGGCGTAAACGTGTTAACAGTTTGTCGGCACGTACCAACGCCTCGTCTTTGCTCAACCCCAATACCCGACAAGGTGCTTCGGTAAGGTTTTGTGTGACAGTCAGGTGTGGCCAGAGATTGTATTGCTGAAACACCATGCCGACATTGCGGCGCAGCTCGCGAATGGCTCCGTCACTCGGCGGTTGCGCAAACGTAAACTGGTTGCCTGAGATGGCAAGCGTGCCTGAACGCGGCATTTCCAGCAAGTTCAATACGCGCAGCAGCGAGCTTTTCCCCGCGCCGCTGGGACCCAATAACACCAGCGTTTCGCCAGCTGGACAATCAAGGGTGACATCGAATAGCGCCTGATGCGCGCCATAGAAACAGTTAATGCTGTTTAGTTGAATACTCATGCGCAAGAATTGAATATACATTGATGCCGCGAATGTTAACGTCGGCAGGATACTTATGCAATCGCCGTGGGTTAAAATTTGCTGATTAGCGGACTAATGGATAAATAATAGCACAAAATATCGGTTAAGCGGCGGGGTGGCTGTAATTGTCGGGACCGAAGGATAACAGACAGCAAATCTACCCGTAGCGGCGACTATCATGCTGCGGTTTAGCGCCGATAGCATCAAAAATCACAGGTTATGAATGCGTTGTAGTGATGAATTGTTGAAGTTGTTTGTGGCAGGATTAATAGTTTTTATATTTTTGGTTATGACGTTGGCGCTTCGAGAGTGGCAGCAAGCTGCGCCTGTGAACAAGCGCATACAGAAAAGAGCGTAAAAGAGCGTAATAGAATGAATGCCAGTGCAATTCCTATCCTGATGTATCACCACGTAGGCCCTAAACCTGGGTTGGTGACACTGTCGCCTGACACCTTTATTGAACAGATGACCTGGCTGGCGCGTGCCGGGTGGAAAACCGTGACCGCGGCGGAATTGGAAGGATTTTACCGTGGAGAGCCTTTGCCACGTAAAAGTGTGATGATCACCTTTGACGACGGTTATTTAGACAATTGGGTTTATGCGTTTCCGGTGCTAAAACGTCTTGGGCTGCAGGCGCATATTTTTCTGATTACCGGCCAGATTGGCGATGGACCCGTACGCGAACTTACGGAGATTTCTTTCTCTCACAAAGCCTGTGAGGAAAAAGTCGCTACAGGCCATGCCGACGATGTCATGCTGCGCTGGTCTGAAATTGAAGAGATGCAAGCCAGTGGGGTCGTCGAGTTTCACGCGCATACCCATACGCATCAGCGCTGGGACTGGCAAATCACCGATCCTGCCGAGCGCCATCGCGCATTGGAAACCGATCTGCGCCTGTGTCGTGAAACGCTGCTTGCGCGACTGGGGTCGTGCAGCCGCCATTTTTGCTGGCCTATGGGTTTTTATAACCACGATTACGCAGCCATTGCTCAAGCGCAAGGGTTTGACTATCTCTATACCACAGAGCGCCGCATGAACATGCCGCAGCATCTCACCTGGCGTTTGGGACGAATCAGTACCAAAGAGCGAGAAGACACCTCCTGGCTTAAGTGGCGACTGTTTATGTATACCACACCGGTTATTTCTTCATTATTTGCTTTACATAAAGGTCAGCGTTATACCTGAGATGCTTTTGATGGAATCACAACGTGCCCAGAATAATGTTCCTGGGCATTTTATGTATTTATTTACCGAAAATACGCTTCTGTATAAAAAGTATTTACCATCCGTTTAGTTTCGCTCTCATAAAATTACGCCAGACATTATACGCACCGTGCATATCCTCGTTTGAGGGTAAGGTGTTGCTTGTTTTTATTAGGTTTATTTATGAGAAAACGCATTCTCTACACGGAATCCTCTAAGCATGTAGGCGGGCAGGAATTGCAGGCGATGATGCAATTACATGCCTTGCAACATTTAGGCTTTGAGGTGCTATTGGCATGTCGTCCGGAAAGTGAAGTTGCCACACTTGCCGCTGAAAAACATATTCCAATATACCCGATTACATTTAGAAATAGTTATCATTTTCCCTCGCTGTGGCGTTTCAGACAGCTTATTAATGAATATCATCCCTTATTTGTCGTCAGCCACAGTGGGCATGATGCAAATATTGCAGAGCTGGCAACCAAGTTGGCCTGGAGCAAACCAACGCTCGTGCGGCAAAAAACTTATTTGACCAGCAGGATTAAACCGTTTAGCACCAATTATCTGGCGGATCAGGTGGTGGTGCCCAGCAGTGGCATGAAGCGCGCGATGGTGGCGGGTGGCTGTCGAGATGAAAAAATTGAGGTGGTCGCACCCGGGTTTGACTTTGCTACCTTACATGCCCAAAGCGAACGACCCTTGCCTGTATCTGTGCAATGTTGGTTGGAGGCCAGTACGTCGCCAGTTATTGTTCAGGTTGGTATGCTGCGCGGTGAAAAAGGGCATGATACTGCGCTGGCCGCGTTGGCTGCGCTCAAGCAGTCAGGTCATGCGTTTCGTTACCTGATCGTCGGTGATGGCCCGGAATACAAGGTTATCAACACGATGATCGCGCGCTATGGCTTGCAAGATAACGTAATGATGGCGGGTAAGCTGTTTCCGGCAGCGGCCGTCTACCGGCATGCAGATCTGGTGTTGATGCCTTCACGTAATGAGTCATTTGGGATGGCGCTGGTTGAGGCGATGTATTTTGGCGTCCCGGTGATGGCGAGCGACGTGGGAGGCATCCCGGATGTTATCCGCCATCAGGAAAACGGCGTATTGTTGCCGTGCGATGATGTTGCGGCCTGGCAGAACGCGATTGCTGATTTCCTTGTACATCCTGAATCTTACCGGCAGAGGGCCAGCCACGCCTGCGATGACGTGGTGTTGCGCTACTCTATCGATGCCTGCGTCAAAAAAATTATCGCATTGGCCTATAAGGAGCCCACACCCACGGTTGCGGGTGTGGCTACACCTTAGGTTACGCCAGTACCGTATCGCCGTGCAGTTGGCAATTGCACGCCAGCACATAGCCTTGAGCAATCTCGTCCGCTGTCAGTGTCATGGTGCTACTGGTAGTGTAATCACCGGAAAGCACTTTGGTTTTGCAACTGCCGCATACACCGGCACGGCAGGCGGCATTAACCGGTATTTTATGGCTTTCCAGCGCGGCTAACAGGCTGATGCCCACTGGAACTCGCAGCGTATTGAGCGGCTGACGGATGGTCAACGTCAACTGCTCGCCGTCTTCTTCCAGTGATTCAGCGCCAATCTGGAACTGCTCTTTGTAAAAACGCGTTGCGGGGACACCTGCGTCAGCGACCAATGCGGCAACGTGCTGCATATAAGGGGCCGGACCGCAGGTCATCACAATGCGCTGTGCCAGATCCGGCACCGCCTGTTTCAGTAGCTCAGGGGTTAACCTTCCGGCGAGAAAACTGGGCTCGGCGTCAAACTCGGCGACCAACGTCAGCGTTAACTGTGATGGATAGTGCTCTGCAAGGTGCTGCCACTCTGCGGCGAAAATCACCTGCTGTGGGTTACGAACATTAAAGATCACCTGCAAATAAGTGTCAGGACGCTGTGCCAGTAACCAGCGGCTCATCGACATGATGGGCGTAACGCCACAGCCTGCGGCCAGCATCAGATAACGTTCCTGTTCGCCATGACCCGCATCGACGCAGGTGAATTCGCCCTGCGCATCGGAAAGCCACAGGTAGTCACCGGGTTTGACCTGCTGCGTCAGCCAGCCTGAGCCTGTGCCCTGTTCTAACCGCCGCACCGTCAGCGTGATGAACGGGCTTAAGCCTGGCGTTGAGGAGAGGGTATAGGCGCGCAGGGTGTCGGGGTCGTTGGCAATGCACACCAGCGCATACTGCCCCGGACGATAGGGGTAGAAATCGTGATTAATCAGCGAAAGTGTCCAGACGTCAGGGGTTTCCTGATGAATGGAGTGAACTTGCATGCGGTTCGGGCATGCGGCGGTTGGTTGTGTCATGTGTGCTCTCCAAACAGCACAAGCGACGCGTTGCCGCGCCGCTTGTTATCCTATTGCTCTCAAGCGGACAGAATGGTGTTGATGTCTTCTTCTACGGTGGTAATCGAGCGCATACCGAATTTTTCGTTCAGCACGGCCAGCAGGTTATCCGTTAGGAAGCCGGGGGCAGTAGGGCCGGTTCTGATGTTTTTCACGCCCAGCGACAGCAGTGTGAGCAGAATGACGATGGCTTTTTGCTCAAACCAGGAGAGTATCAGGCTCAATGGCAGATCGTTCACGCCACAGCCCAGTTTTTCCGCCAGTTTCACGGCCAGAATGATGGCTGAGTAGGCATCGTTACACTGACCGACATCGAGCAGACGCGGTAACCCTTCCAGTGTGCCAAAATCCAACTTGTTAAAGCGATATTTACCGCATGCCAGCGTCATGATCAGGCAGTCATCCGGAACACTAAGGGTGAAATCGGTGAAATAGCTGCGTTCGCTGCGGCTACCGTCACATCCCCCCACCAGGAACACATGACGCAACTTACCTGCAGCCACCAAGTCGATCACGGTATCTGCCGCGCTGAGCAGGGTCTCACGCCCTAAACCGACGGTGATGTTGTGCTCAATTTCATTGTACGGGAAACCGGCCAGGCCTTGTGCCTGAGCAATAATCTGGCTGAAATCATCGCCTTCCAGGTGGTTGACGCCCGGCCAGCCGACAATGCTGCGCGTCCAGATTCGATCGCCGTAGTTCCCGACATTCGGGTCGATGATGCAGTTGGAGGTCATCACGATAGGGCCTGGGAACTTGGCAAATTCAACCTGCTGGTTCTGCCAGCCGCTGCCGTAGTTACCCACCAGATGCGAGAATTTTTTCAACTCGGGATAGCCGTGCGCAGGTAACATTTCACCGTGGGTGTAAATATTAACGCCAGTGCCTTCGGTCTGTTCCAACAGCATCCGCAGGTCTTTCAAATCGTGACCGGAAATCAGAATAGCCTTGCCTGCCACCGGGCGCACGTTGACCTGGGTCGGGTGGGGATGGCCGTAGGCGTCGGTTTCACCTTTATCGAGGATCGCCATCACGTTAAAGTTCATTTTGCCAATCGCCATGGCGTTGTTCAGCAGCGTATCCATGTCGCTCGGCTGTGTACCCAGCCAGGCCATTAACGCGTGGAACTCGGCATAAATAGTGTCATCGTATTGGCCGAGTACGTGAGCATGCTCCATATAGGCGGCGGCCCCTTTCAGGCCGTACAGGCACAGCATACGCAAACCGTGCAGGTCAGCACCGATCGTGGCTTTATCATGATCCAACGCGAATTGACTCGCCTGCTGTACCAGCGTTGGAATATCGCTGCCCGCCAGTTGCAGTTCAGACAGCGGGTGATCAACGCAGGCATCCGCTTCGAGCAGACGGCAGCGTGTTTTCAGTCCGTGACGCAGTTGGATTGCCTCTTGTGCGTAACCGATAATTCTCTGCGAATCAAAGTTGACGTTGGTCAGCGTGGCGAAGAAGGCGCGAGGGACGAAGTTATCGACCGTATGATCGATGATATCCAGTGAACGGGCTTTCAGTGCCCAGGCAGATAGCCCCTGTAATACGGCGACCAGCAGGTCTTGCAAATCGGAGGTTTCGGCGGTTTTACCGCACATGCCTTGCGCATAGGCGAAACCGTTTCCAGCCGGGGTACGGATGGTTTGCTCACATTGCACACAAAACATAACGTTATCCTTTTTTAAAGTTGCATTTATAATGCTTGTTTTGAAGCATAGTGACTTACCCTTCAGTAAAAAAGGCTTTTTACATGCAACTTCAGGTAAATTTGATGTAGCGCAATTTTCATCTTGGCGGATGAAAATACGTCTCAATTCAGTCTGTTTGCGCAGGAGCGCGCGCGCACGGAGAGTAACGCCTACTTTATGAAAGGGGGGGTTACCGCTTTCACGTAGAGTAGCTGCCTCTAAATAATCTGTGGTAGAGGAGTTCTGTTGCCTATGCGAGATGTTAGCGCTGAGGGGAACCGCGTTTGCAAGCAGTTTGAAGATCTTGCGATGCCCTGATATCGATAAATAGCATGCACAACGCGTTGGCTGAAAAACCTCACTATGGTGCACAAGGCGCATTCTACAAAATTTGTGCAGAGGCTAAACACCTTGAGGCCCGGTGTCACAGATTGACTGAGAGTGAAATTGACACGTTACTCAACATACGCGTGCGACCATACTCTACGCATGGCAGGACTATCTCGGTTCAGTACCAATACCCGATAGACGATTTGACGTTAAACGATGGCATCATGGAGATCGTAGAGGCATTTTGTAAGAAACTGACGGCGATGACCATGCGCCAGGAACCGTCATCGTGCCCGACGCTGTGCTACCGGTACCAATACAATATCTGCATTGAGCTGCGCTCGTTTGATGCGCAAGCCGAAGTGATTTTTCAGGCGAGTAACCTTTGCACATTATCCCAGCTCAGTGATTTTTATGCCTGTGCGTACCAACTCTATAATGAACTAGCGATTCCGCAACGCATTTACCTGACCACCATGATGGTCAAATTACACCGGTTTTGGCGCGCGCATCCGCCCGCCAACCTTGATTGACAGGCAGGAGGTCGATAACACCATTCGATCTTATGTGACGCTGCTGCGTTCAGGCACTGATGTGCTGGCGTACTGTAAGGCTGCGAAGAGAAACTCGTGTGGTGAAGCAAGTTCGAACCCGTAAGGGATCACAGAAAAGGTATCTGCCGGATGACACTGGCGTCGGGGTAAAGCACGCTGGTTAAGGTATACAATGAAAACAGCGCTGTGCAGTTGTACAGCCCAAACATCAGGAGGTGTGCATGTACCTTGAAAGCGTGGAGGTTGTTGGATTCCGCGGCATCAATCGTCTGTCACTGGTACTGGAGCACAATACGGTCTTGATTGGGGAAAATGCCTGGGGCAAGTCGAGTCTGTTGGATGCCTTGTCTCTGCTGCTGTCGCCGGCATTGCCGCTGTATCACTTTTCGTTGCAGGATTTCCACTTTACGCCCGGCGATGAAGCGAGTCGGGAACATCACTTGCAGGTTATCTTCACCTTCTGTGAAAGTGGCGTCGGGCATCACCTTGGGCCGCGTTACCGTGGCCTGGCACCGGTTTGGGTCAGGGGCGAGGGGCGATTACAGCGTATTTTTTACCGTCTGGAAGGTGAAGTGGATGACAGCGGTGCGGTGTGTACCTGGCGCAGTTTTCTTGACGCGGATGGGCAGCCGCTGGCGCTGGAAAACATTGATGCGTTGGCGCGTGAACTCATTCGTTTGCACCCGGTTTTGCGGCTGCGCGATGCGCGTTTCACCCGGCGCAAGCGGGTCGATGTCATACCGCTGCCGGTGCGGGACAGTAACAGCGACGACCTGACTCAACACCTCAACCAACTGATGCAGGAACTGACTCGCAACCCGCAGCGGCTGACCGATCAGGATCTGCGTCAAGGGATTGTGGCGATGCGTCAACTGCTGGAGCATTACTTTTCCGAACAGGACGATGACGGTTTCACGCCGCGCCATCCCCGCCATGCGCGTGCGCACAACGGAAAATCCTGGCGCTCACTGGATAATATCAACCGGATGCTAAGCGATCCCAATAGTCGCAGTCGCCGTATCATTCTTCTTGAACTGTTTTCGACGCTGTTGCAGGCGAAAGGCGCAGTATCACTGGATACGGAATCGCGTCCACTGTTGCTGGTAGAAGATCCTGAAACACGATTGCACCCGATCATGCTGTCGGTTGCCTGGGAGTTGCTGATGCACTTGCCCTTGCAAAAAGTCACCACCACCAATTCCGGCGATCTGCTGTCGCTGGTGCCGGTGGAGCAAGTGTGCCGCCTGGTGCGGGAGTCCTCGCGGGTGGCGACTTACCGTATCGGCAAGCAAGGGATGAGCCCTGAAGACAGCCGCCGTATCGCGTTTCATATCCGCTTTAATCGCCCCTCACCGCTGTTTGCGCGCTGTTGGCTGCTGGTCGAAGGCGAAACGGAAGTGTGGATGCTCAGCGAACTCGGCCGTCAATGTGGACATCACTTCGAGGCAGAAGGGGTGCGCGTCATTGAATTTGCTCAATCAGGGCTACGACCATTGTTGAAGTTTGCACACCGCGTGGGCATCGAGTGGCATGTACTGGTAGACGGCGATGATGCGGGTAAAAAGTATGCTGCCACGGCGCGTAGCCTGTTGACCCAACAGGGGGAAACTGACCGAGACCACATCACAATGCTTTCTGCCCCTGATATGGAACATTTTATGTATCGCAATGGCTATAAGGACGTTTTCCACCGCATTGCACAACTGCCGGAAAATGTGCCGCTCTCGGCCGCGAAAGTGATTGTCAAAGCGATTCACCGCGCCTCAAAACCGGACCTGGCCATCGAAGTGGCAATGGCTGCGGCCGAACGCGGCAATGACGCTATTCCTGTGTTGATTCGCACGCTTTTTTCACGCGTCCTCTGGTTGGCGCGTGGTCGCGCAGATTGAGCCGATTCGCGCGCAGAGAGAGAGGTCAAAATAAAAATGCCGGTTCTAGGGCCTGTTGACAATCATCGCCAAGAACCTGTTTTTTTGTAAAAGAATCTGTTTACATTCTGTCTTTTTTGGAAAAGCAGAATGCCAAGATTGATGCTCAGTGATGACCAATACGAACGGATTAGCCCGTTTTTGCCGGGAAAGGATTCGGATCCGGGACGAACAGCAGCAGATAATCGGCTTTTTGTCGAAGCGGTTTTATGGATCGCCCGAACTGGAAGCCCATGGAGAGATTTACCACCCGATTTCGGACTCTGGAACTGTGTGTACAAACGCTTTGCCAGATGGTCACGGGCAGAAATATGGCATTCCGTTTTTGCTGAACTTGCGGGCGATGCCGATTTCGAGGAAATCTTCATCGACAGCACTATCGTACGGGTTCATCAGCATGCAGCGGGCGCTCCCAAAAAAACGGTGACCAGTCGATTGGTCGTTCTCGCGGGGGATTGACAACCAAGATTCACGCTCTGGTTGATGGGCTGGGCATGCTTGCCCGTTTTAGTTTGACTGGTGGTCAAAAGAGCGACACCAGAGAAGCATTGCCTTTACTTGGTGAATTGAAACCTTCAAGCTTGGCTGCAGACAAAGCCTACGATACGAATGTGATCCTACAATATCTGGAGTCGGTAGGCATTCAGGCTGTCATCCCCAGCAAAGAGAATCGCCGTGAGCAACGCCCACTGGACAAACATCTTTACGCTTCACGCAATTTGATCGAACGTTTCTTTTGCCGTATCAAGCAATTTCGACGCGTAGCTACACGCTTCGACAAACTCTCAAAACGCTTCGCATCATTCGTTGCGCTCGCTGCTGCATTCGTCTGGCTGTGTTAATTGTCAACAGCCCCTAGATTTTGCGCAACAATATTTAAAATCTGTGTGAAATCTTTCAGATAGCGCCCGGTATGGGCGAAGCGCTGACTCAGAAAGATGCGGTGGTGTAGTTGTAAGCATCCCGGTAAACCGAACCATTCACTTTTAGAGATCTTCCGACATACTGATTATGTCCTCTGAGGAGATCGCCATGCGTAAAGCCCGATTCACCGAACACCAGATCATTGCCGTTCTGAAGTCCGTCGAAGCCGGACGTACCGTTAAGGATGTCTGTCGTGAAGCCGGTATTTCTGAAGCCAGCTATTACAACTGGAAAGCGAAGTTTGGCGGTATGGAAACGTCTGATATCAAGAAGATGAAAGACCTGGAGGATGAAAATCGGCGATTAAAACAGATGTTTGCTGATCTCAGCCTTGAATGCCGGGCACTGAAAGACGTTATCGAAAAAAAGCTTTAAAACCAGCGATAAAGCGGGAGCTCGTCAGCTATCTGACGGCACAATTTGCCATGAGCATCCGCCAGGCCTGCAGGACATTATCGCTGAGCAGGACGGTGTATTTTTACCAGCCAGATACCCGGCGCGATGAACCGGTGATCCAGTTGCTGACTGAGCTGGCAGAGCGCTACCCGCGATACGGTTTTAAGAAGTTGTTCCAGTTGCTGCGCAGGCAGGGTAACACCTGGAACCATAAACGCGTTCACCGGATTTATTGCCTGCTGAAACTGAATTTTCGCCGCAAGGCCGGTACGTAACCCGGCGCCACTGGTGACACCTGAGGCACTTAACCAGAGCTGGTCGATAGACTTTATGCATGATGCGCTGGTCTGCGGCAGGCGTTTCCGGACTTTCAATGTGGTGGATGACTTTAACCGCGAAGCCCTCGCAATAGAAATTGATCTGAATATCCCGGCGCAGCGGGTGGTCAGAGTGCTGGACAGGATAGTGGCGAACCGGGGGTATCCGCTGAAACTGAGGATGGACAACGGCCCGGAACTGGTCTCACTGACACTTGCGCAGTGGGCTGAAGAACATGGTGTGGCACTGGAATTTATCAAGCCGGGTAAGCCGACGCAGAATGCGTTTATCGAACGTTTTAACAGGACGTACCGGACAGAAATACTGGATTTTTACCTGTTCAGAACACTGAATGAAGCACGGGAAATTACGGCACGCTGGCTGAATGAATACAACAGCGAGCGTCCCCATGAATCCCTGAATAACCTGACGCCGGAAGAATACCGGCTGATGGCTGAAAAACCGGAACTCTCAAAAAGTGCGTGGAACTAAAACAGGTGTGCTTACATAGTCACTGGCGGGGTGAACAGGTGCTGTGGGGCAATCATCGTGAGGAGCGCCGGCCCATCGCGTTGCGGCGCTATCTGGGCGATGCGTCGAACGAAGAGGTATACTGCGAACTGCGCTATCAGGGGCAGTTGTACGACGCGGAGACAGGGCTTTACTACAACCGGCATCGTTACTATGATGCGGATAGTGGGTAGTATCTCTCGCCGGACCCGATAGGGCTGTTGGGAGGGCTGAGGCCACAGGGATATGTGCATAATCCGCTGGAGTGGGTTGATCCGTTTGGGCTGGATAAGAAAAATAAACGTTGGACGGCCAAATAGGTTAATGGCCGAAAAGTTTATCAGCTTGATGACCTTTTTGATCCAAACCGTGTCGATAAATTTGGAGATAGTAATATAGTAATATTGAAAGAATGCGACAGGGTAATGCGCCAATAGGACATGACGGCAAAGAAATAAACTTGCATCATCTTACTCAAGATGAACCGGGGTCAATGGCAGAAATATCAAGTACTTTCCATAGTGAAAACGATCGTGCCCTTCATATGTATTCAAATCAGTGGGATAAAACGTGGATTGATTCTGACGGAGTAAGGAGAACATATAATAGTGCTCCTCCGTCAATGAATCGTGGTCCTTTTAATCAATGGAAAAAATCGTACTGGAAAACAAGATCACTTGATTTTTAGGAGAAAGATATGAATTTTCTTGCTGAAGCAGAAGAAAAAATGAAAGAGAGCGGTGAGCGGATTCGGTTTACTGGTGGTGTTAGTGAGGAAGAAATAAAAGAGTTTGAAACTTTGCTTGGTGTCGCTTTCCCTGAGTCCTATAAGCTTTTTTTGAAAAAATATGGGGCATTATCTTTTAGTGGTGATACATATTATGGAATTACACGAGATGGTAAAGATGCTAATGAGGTTCCTTGTGTTTATTTTTCAACAAAAGATGCGAGAGAACAGGGTGATATCAGTAATGCAATGATAAAAATCAAATCATCGGGTTATGGACCTTCTTATTCTATAGATACTGATGTAACGGGAAAGGCAGGTGAGCCAGTGGTAGTAGAAACATCTTTAGCTTTTAAAATACATGGTGAAAAAACTATTATTGCGGATAACTTCGGTGAATTTTTCCTCAATCAAATAGAAGAATCTCTAACTTGATTTTTTTGATGTAAAAAGCCGGAAGAGATCTTATGAGCCTTCTGGCTATTGCTTACCTGCCGCAGTCCCATGCGGCGGCTGCCTCGTTCGCCATCCGCTTAACCGCTTGCTGCGTCTGCTGTAGCTGCTTGCGCAGCTGCTGTATCTCATCGCTGTCGGGTATCAGCACGATACAGCCATCGGTAACCCGCACGGTGACGCCAGTGCCGGTGTCAAATCCCCCTCTCTCAGCCACTTGCCGGACAGCTTAAGCGCCGGGTCAGCAAGGTGCGCGAGGGGCAAGCCTCCTCAGAGCAGGCGGTAGCGCGGGTAGCCTATCGCTGGGACGGAGACCAGCTGGTAGGGCAACAGCAGTATCTGGCGGATGGCACTGCGGCACGTACAG
This sequence comes from Symbiopectobacterium purcellii, assembly GCF_019797845.1. NCBI lineage: Bacteria > Pseudomonadati > Pseudomonadota > Gammaproteobacteria > Enterobacterales > Enterobacteriaceae > Symbiopectobacterium > Symbiopectobacterium purcellii. The sequence continues at coordinate 1,862,147 of NZ_CP081864.1, forward strand.
TGCAGTGGGTGTATGAACCGGGGAGTTTCCGTTCGCTGGCACAGGTGGAAGAAAAAGGCGATGTTACCCGGCTGCACTATATCGTCACGGATTTGACGGGTACGGCGCGCGAGCTGTGCAGCGAGGAGGGAGAGGTTCACTGGCGGAGTGAACAGGTGCTGTGGGGCAATCATCGCGAGGAGCACCGGCCCATCGCGTTGCGGCGTTATCTGGGTGATGCGTCGAACGAAGAGGTATATTGCGAACTGCGCTATCAGGGGCAGTTGTACGACGCGGAGACAGGGCTTTACTACAACCGGCATCGTTACTATGGTGCGGATAGCGGGTAGTATCTCTCGCCGGACCCGATAGGGCTGGCAGGGGGGATAAGGCCTCAAGGATACGTTCACAATCCGCTCACTTGGGGTGATCCGCTGGGACTGACCTCGAAAGAGGCACAGAGCAATATAGTCTATCGCGCTTTGACAGAGCAAGATGCAGCAAGGTTAGCGCAAGGACAATCTATACAAGGTAAAGCTGTAGATGGAACATGGACGGCAGCTGAGCATGTTGCTAACCAACCGTTGTCAGCTACATCTAAAGCCACAGGGGGGCCACTTAAAAATAGTCCTTGGATATCAACTACAAAAGATCTAGATATAGCAAAAGCATATGATAGCGGTCATGGTATAATTGAAATTGACCTTAACAAGGTGACATCTCAAAGTGTTGAGGTTTGGAAAACAGCTCCAAGAGCAAATGGAGTTAACGGATTGCCTTATCACCGGTCTATTTGGGCCCAAGAAGTCACAGTATTTAAAGAAATCCCCAACTCAGCTATAAAAGGTGTGATTAAATGATCGTGGAAAAGGATAATGCTTTAGAGCTTCTAAAAGAGAAAGGGACGAGGTTTATTTATCCTTTGAAAATGGGAGGGGAGATTATTGAGCCTGCATTCTCAGAGCTACTTACTGTTGCTGAGGAACTTACAAAGTTATATAAGAATGAAGAGCTGATTCCGAAAAAAATTCTTTTAGAGCTTTATTTGATTTCTGTTGGAATAGATTGTGAAAATTATCATATCAAACAGGAGTTGTTATCTAATATGTCTGAATTCATAATGCGTTGTTTTAATATGCTTATTTCGGGTGAGTCTGTGGATGATGTTAAGGCTAGTGGTCCGAGAATAATTTGATATGAATGATGTAATTTTATTTTACAGGGTTAATGATTCTTATGGGATATTTTCTAACTTTTATAATGTGGGGTTTTACGTTAATGACACCCATTGGCGAACGGTTGAACATTATTTTCAGTCTCAAAAATTTGATAATGACTCGTTGAAAGTAAAAATAAATAATTTAATCTCGCCTATGGATGCGGCTAAATTAGGACGAGATAGAACTCTTCCATTAAGAGATGATTGGGATGATGTTAAAGATAGTATTATGCGCTTTGCGGTTATGGAAAAATTCAAGCAAAATGCGGATGCGAGAAAAATTCTGCTATCTACAGGCAATGCACGACTCGTTGAGCATACCAAAAATGATGCATACTGGGCTGATGGCGGAGATGGAACGGGTAAGAATATGCTTGGAATAATACTTATGGAAACAAGAGAATTGTTACGACAAAGCATGTGACGTGTATGGTTAATGTGAACGTAAAATGGTTAAGCCCTGATGAGGGGGGGCGGCAAACTCCTCCTCCTGGTGGTCGGTATCTCTCAATAGCTAGATTTCCTGATGATACCACGTGGCAAAATAATGCATGGAGTGTTATTTTTGATTTATCTCCACCTAAAAGTATTAATGGATATAAAGTAAGTGCAGGGACTGTTGAATTCATGATGGATAATGCCCCTAAAGAGCAGCTAAATAATCATGATGCATTTGAAATATATGAAGGGCCACATAAGGTAGGGGTGGTTTATATTCTAGAACGATAAATTTATGATTATAGTTAGATCAACGCGAGGTTCGAAGCCCAATCCCACTGCGACGCTATCTGGGTGATGCCGCAAACGAAGAAGTCTACTTCGAGCTGCGTTATCAGGGCCAACAGTACCGCTATTGCACCGGAACGCTGTCGGGTATCAGCACGGTCACGCCGATACCGGTGTCAAATCCCAACTCTCTGAGCCACTTGCCGGACAGTTTGGCCGCCGGGTTAGCAAGGCGCGCGAGGGACAAACCTCCCAGCGCAGGGGTAAGTTGCCAGTGTTGCCATTTTGCGGTCGGTATTCCACGATGTAGCGGCGCTCGGTTTTGAAAATGCATGGTTCTGACGATGAATCCTGTTCAGCCATGGTCAATTCCCATCAACTTTTCCTGTGGGACAAGGAACAGGCAGCCGATATTTCGCTAACAGCCCTACGTACGAGCTTCGTAGGGAGACATCAAACTGATTTGGATACGGGTATATCTCGAAAATTCGATCTGAATAAAGGGAAATAAGATTTTTCAAGACATTATAAACATCACTGTCCGTCTATAAAATATGAATTGGTACGACCAAGTGGACTCGAACCACCGACCCCCACCATGTCAAGGTGGTGCTCTAACCAACTGAGCTATGGTCGTACTGTATGTAGTATCAATCAATTAGTTGATTAGATACATTTTTTGACACCCCCGCTCGAGGAGTGGGCGCTATTATGGCGTTGTCCTCCCGTGATGGCAAGTGCTTTATTACCGCTTTTTTACCGAGTGCTGAATGTTTGTGCTGCGCGCATCCTTGGCGGTCATTTATCCTGATAGCGTATCGCATCGATAAACAGGGCAAATGCCGTGGGGTGCTGCTTGCGTGTCGGATAATAAAGGTAGTAGCCGGGAAACGGTGCGCACCATTCCTCCAGCACCCGCGTCAGTGTGCCGGCCTTAAGTTCCTGGCAAACGGTATCTTCCGGTACGTAAGCCAGGCCGAAACCGTGGCGTGCGGCATCAATGCGCTGGCGCAAACTGTTGAAGGTTAATTGTCCATCCACGCGCACCCGCATTTCGCGACCGGCATGTGCAAATTCCCAGGCATACAATCCCCCCAACGTAGGCAAACGCATATTAATGCAACGGTGTTGCTGCAACGCCTGAGGAGATGAGGGCACGCCGTTGCGCTCAAGGTAGTCGGGTGAGCCGACGACGGCCATGCGCATCTCCGGACTGATACGTACTGCCACCATGTCTTTCGCTACCTGTTCGCCCAGACGAATGCCCGCATCGAAGCGCTCGCTGACAATATCGGTGAGTGCGTTATCCACCGTAATTTCAATATTGATATCCGGGTAAGAGGCGAGGAACGATTTCAGTATCGGCCATAGTACATAATCGGAGGCATGTTCACCGGCGGTGATACGAATATTTCCTGCCGGACGAGCACGCATGTCGCGCAGGGCAATGAGCTCGTTTTCAATATCGGCCAGATGCGGTTCAATTCGGCTTGCGAGCTGCTCGCCAACCTCGGTTGGCGCGACGCTGCGCGTGGTACGGGTGAGCAGTCGCAGCTCCAGACGCTCTTCCAGACTGCGTACCGAATGGCTCAGCGCGGATTGCGATACGCCAAGATGAGCGGCGGCTTTGGTAAAGCTGCGTTCTCTGGCAACCGCTAAAAATGACAGCAGATCGTTGAAGTTTTCTTTCAGCATATGGCTTTCCGGTTGGCGCCACCGGCATGGGGCGGCGGCGCGTTGATCAACGGTTTACTGTGCGCTGGGCGCAGGCAGTGAGGCCATATCGATGACAAAACGGTAACGCACATCGGCGCGTTCCATACGTTCGAAAGCCTCGTTGATCTGGTCCATACGAATCATTTCGCAATCGGGTAAGATCTGTTTTTTCGCGCAGAAATCAAGCATCTCCTGTGTTTCACGGATGCCGCCAATCAGCGATCCGGCGATACGCCGACGTCCGAGGATCAACGGCACCGTGGTCGGTTCTGCCAGCGGGCCAACTTGCCCCACCAACACCAGCGTGCCGTCGACTTTTAACAGCGGCATGTAGGGGTTAACGTCGTGCTTGACCGGAACGGTATCAATAATCAGATCAAAATGAGATTGTGCAGCCGCCATAGCGGCGCTGTCGCTGGAGACCAGCAGTCGGTCGGCCCCGAGCGATAGCGCATCAGCTTCTTTGCTGTTGGTCCGGCTCATTACCGTAACATCCGCGCCGAGACCCGCAGCCAGCTTGACGGCCATATGGCCTAAACCACCCAGTCCAATGACTCCGACCCGGCTGCCGGGGCCGACATTCCAGGTGCGCAGCGGAGAATAGGTGGTAATGCCTGCACACAGCAGCGGCGCGACATGCGCTAGCGTCAGGGTATCCGGTACGCGCAGCACAAACTCTTCACGCACCACTAAATGCTTGGCGTAGCCGCCGTAGGTGTTTTCTCCGGTGATGCGATCGGGGGCATTATAGGTATCGGTTCTGCCGTTGGTGCAAAACTGCTCCTCGCCCTGATGGCAATGGTCACATTCCTGACAACTGTCGACCAAACAACCCACTGCAACCGCATCGCCCACGCGAAAGCGGGTAACGTCGGCCCCGATCTGGGTGACGCGCCCAACAATTTCATGGCCTGGCACAGCGGGGTACTGTGTCCACCCCCAGTCATTGCGTGCCGTATGTAAATCCGAGTGACACACGCCGCAGTATAAAATTTCCATAGCAACATCATTGGCGCGCAGGGCGCGGCGTTCGAAGGTGAACGGGGCGAGCGGCGTGCTGGGGCTCAGTGCGGCGTAACCGATGGTTTTCATGGTAGGCTCTCTGTTTGGCGTGATTGACGATATGCGTCGAAATAAAAGGGCGATGCGGCTTGTCATCAGCGCGCATCACTGTGTTATGGCGGCGCGAAACGGTATTACATCGAGCGTATCGCATCGCGTAATCCGATACCAGATAGCAAAATGTGCATGCACCAATGAGTATAATTCATGAATCATCGGCGGAGGGGGCATCTGCCTTGCTTGTTCTATGCCGCCGCAGTGATGGTGTTTCGCATAAATGCACAGCAAACGCAGTCCCTTGTCTGCGATGTTATCGAGATCACAATTTTAACATCCTATCCCCTTGGCCTATGGCACTGCCTTGACCCGTTATTGCCGCAGTGGTAGATTTCAGACAGCTTTTAGAGCTTGTTACCGTTCGGCGGGCAAAATCTAATTGCAGGCGCGAAAAAGAACATTTTCTTTTCCGTTTGCATTTATGTTTTGCCCGTTTTTGTTTTTGGGGGATGGCAGGTGACACAGACGATCAAACAAATATTAAATAACAATGTGGTCAGTGCCATTGACACCGCAGGCAATGAACGTATTTTGACCGGCAGAGGCTTGGGGTTTGAAGCGCGTGTTGGCGATATTGTGTCGGAAGATAAAGTGGAAAAAACGTTCCACTTGCGTGATGACAAGATCACCTCCCGTTTTATGGTGTTGCTCAATGAGCTTCCGGTGGAAACTATTCAGCTCACCGATGATATTGTTCGACTGGCACAACAGGCGCTGGATTACAAATTGAGTGAAGGGCTGTATGTTTCCCTCTCTGACCATTTGCATTATGCCATTGAGCGGCAAAAGCAGGGGCAGGAAATACACAATCCTCTGGAGTGGGAAGTTCGACACTTTTATCAAGAGGAATATACCGTCGCATTACAGGCGCTCGCGCTTATTGCCGCGCGAACTGGCGTAGTGTTGCCCAACGCCGAGGCGTGCAGTATCGCGCTGCATATGGTAAACGCCGGTATGAAAAGCCCCGATGGTCAGGTAACTGAAATCACCAAGCTCATCTATCAAATTCAGAATATCGTAAAATACTGGTATAGCATGGCTATTGATGAGCAAAGTATCGGCTACCAACGTTTTATTACACATATTAAATTCTTTGCCCAGCGCGTATTACGAAAAACCGAACTGAATGATGATGTCGATGACTTATTTAATCTGGTCAAGAAAAAGCATGAAAAAACGGTTAATTGTGTCAATGCGATCGGCGATTTCATTAAAAAAAATTACCAGTATCAGATGACAGATGCGGAAAAATTGTATTTAACGGTGCACATTGAAAACATGATGCAACGACAACAGCATTCCATTTAGGCTTGTTACTGTTTAATCAGGCAAACCCCAGAGGAAGCCAGGTGCCCGATAGCCTTGCTATCGGTCGATATTGAGCGAAACAACACGTTTCTTTCTGGAGAATCTCGGCGATGGATAGTAAACAAAGCGCTACCCGGATAATTGAACATCTGGGCGGCGAGCAGAATATTATCTCCCTGTTTCATTGCATCACACGTTTACGTTTTAATTTAAAAGACACCGATAAGGTGAATCGTCAGGCGCTGGAAAACCTGGATGGCGTGATGGGCGTCAATCTGTCGGGCGATCAATTTCAGGTGATTATTGGCGGGAAAGTGGCGCAGGTGTGTCAGGCCATCTATGCGCAATTGCCCCACCTTGAACGCCAGGCCGCAGAAGGTGAAAACCACAGCGACACGACGAAAAAACGCAACCCGATTTCGGCGCTGTTTGAAGTGATTTCCGGGGTTTTCTCGCCGATTATTCCGGCCATTGCCGGTGCCGGGGTAATGAAGGGGTTGCTGTCGCTGCTCATCTCCTTTGGCTGGGTGGAGAATACCAATCAGACCTATCAGATCCTTTCTGCGATCGCCGATGGTGTGTTCTATTTTATGCCAATTGTGCTGGCATTCAGCGCCGGGCAAAAATTTGGTGCTAACCCGTTTGTCAGCGTGGCGCTGGCGACGGCACTGTTTCACCCGACCTTGGTCACGCTACTCAAATCTGGCGCGCCGGTCCACTTCCTGGGGCTGAGCGTTTCACCCGTCTCCTATGCCTCATCGGTGATTCCGATTGTGCTGTCTGTCTGGCTGCTGAGTTGGGTGGAGCGCCTGTTGAATGCCGTCATGCACGCCGCGCTGCGCACCATCTTTGTGCCTTTGTTGAGCCTGCTGATTGTGGCGCCGGTGATGCTGATTGTTATCGGGCCAGCTGGTATCTCCCTCGGTAACGCCATGTCGGGTGGCATATTCTGGCTGCTGACCAATATGGGGGCGCTGGCAGGGATTTTGGTGGGGGGCACGCTGTCATTGATGATCATTACCGGCATGCACTACGTGCTGGTGCCTATCATGATCAACAACATCAGCCGCATGGGTTTTGATCCGGTAAAAATTCTGTTCTTTGTTGCCAACTTTGGTCAGGCGGGCGCGGCATTCGGTGTGTTCTTGCGTTCACGCAATAAGAAGCTGAAATCGCTGGCACTGTCGACATCATTCAGTGCCCTGATGGGGGTCTCTGAACCGGCGATGTATGGTATCAACATTCGCTTTAAGCGTCCGTTTGCTGCGGCGTTGCTGGGCGGTGCCTGCGGCGGTGGATTTGCGCTGATGATGGGCGTCAATACCTACGCTTACGCGTTAAGCGGTTTACCCGGCCTTCCGGCGCTGGTAGGGCCGACTTTTGGCTGGGCGCTGGTCAGTCTGGTTATTGCCTTTACGGTTTCCAGCGTGCTTACCGTCTTTATGGGATTTGAAGACCCGGCTGAAAAGACACAACCGAAAGATGAACACGTGGAAGCCCCTGCCGTAACTGAACCTGTCGCCGTGGTCGCGCGCAGTGAAGCGCTGTTTGCCCCACTGGCCGGTAACATGGTGCCTTTACATCAATTGAGCGATCCGGTGTTTGCCGATGAAGTCTTTGGCAAGGGGATTGCGATCGTGCCACAACGCGGCGAATTGCGCTCACCGATTGCCGGCGTGGTTGGCGCGGTGTTTGCCACCAATCACGCCATCACGCTGCAAAGCGATACCGGTGCCGAGGTGCTGATTCATGTTGGTATCGACACGGTGAAACTCAATGGCCGCCACTTTACGCGTCACGTCGAAGACGGGCAGCGCGTGGCGGTGGGCGACCCGCTAATCAGCTTCGATCTCGATGCACTGTTGGCAGAAAACATCGACCCCAGCGTGATAGTGATCGTGACCAATACCGAAAACTACAGTGATATCAGCCTGGTGAAACAGGGAAATATCAGTGAACGTGAACCCTTTTTGCAACTGTCCGCGACCGCGGCGTAAGGAAAGATGATGACCTTTACCAAGGATTTCCCTGACGATTTTTTATGGGGTGGCGCAACGGCGGCTAACCAGTTGGAAGGCGCCTGTCAGGTTGATGGCAAGGGGCTGTCTGCTTCTGATGTCTTTATTTTCGATGCCAATGCACCCAAAGAACGCTGGTTGGATCAATGGGCGGGCATGACCCATGCTCAGGTGGCGGAAGCGCAGGATCCTGACAGTAAGAAATACTATCCGAAGCGTAACGGTAACGATTTTTACCATCACTATGAAGAAGATATCGCGCTGTTTGCCGAAATGGGGTTTAAATGTTTTCGTATGTCTATCGCCTGGACGCGTATTTTCCCGCGCGGAGATGAAACAGAACCTAATGAAGCCGGGCTGCGCTTTTACGATAAGGTGTTCGATACGCTGCGCAAGCACAATATCGAGCCGATCGTATCGCTTTCCCACTATGAAATGCCGCTGACCTTAGTGACCGAATACGGCGGTTGGCCCAACCGCAAGATTATCGATTTCTATGTCCAATTTGCGCAAACGGTGTTCCAGCGTTACCGCACCAAGGTTAAGTATTGGATGACCTTCAATGAAATTAACTGCGTGAAGCACCATCCTTACGTCAGCATCGGCGTTGTGGAGGAGAATCACCCGCATCTGGAGCAGGCGAAATATCAGGGCGCACATCACCAGTTTGTTGCCAGTGCGTTGGCAACCAAGGCGTGCCATGCCATCATTCCCGACTCCAAAGTCGGCTGCATGATCAGCTACCAAATCCTCTATCCACATACCTGCCATCCCGACGATCTTCAGGCGTGTGAAGAGGTGCAGCGTGTTTCTTTGTTCTTCAGTGATGTGCAGGCACGCGGTTACTACCCCGCTTGGACAGAACGTATGTTTGCCGAGAAGAACGTGGTGCTGGAGAAAGCGGTGGGCGACGATGAGATTCTGCGTCAATACCCGGTAGATTTCGTGTCGTTCAGCTACTACATGTCGAGCACGGTCAGCGCACATCCGGAAAAACTGGAGGGGGTTAAGGGCAATCTGATCACCGGCGGTATTCGCAATCCGCACTTGCCGGAAAGCGACTGGGGCTGGCAGATCGATCCCAAAGGGCTGCGTCTGGCGTTGAATCAACTCTATGATCGCTATCAGAAACCGGTATTCATTGCAGAAAATGGTCTCGGTGCCGTTGATACAGTGGGACCCAGCGGCATCATTGAAGATGATTACCGCATTGACTATCTGCGGCTGCACATTGAGCAGATGCGAGAAGCGATTGCCGACGGCGTGCAACTGTTTGGCTACACCTGGTGGGGGCCGATTGATATGGTCAGTGCCAGTACTTCACAGATGTCAAAACGCTATGGTTTTATCCATGTCGATCAGGATGATATGGGTAATGGCAGCAAGAAGCGCTCACGCAAAAAAAGCTTCCATTGGTACAAGAAAGTCATTGCCTCTAACGGTGTCGATCTCAGCAATTAAGCCGTGCTGTAGGCCACGCTTGCCGCTGCATGGCGGGGGCGTGGTGTACCGTCTCTTCAGGTTGGCGTAGCCCAGCGCTGCGCGGCCTTTTCGGCTTCTTTCAGAAACAGTGCTAGCGAAGGGTTTCGATTGCCTGCACGCCACACCAACACTTGCTCAACGCAGGGGCTGTTTTCCAATTCGCGGTAAACCACGCCGGCGACACCGATTTTGGCAATCGACTGCGGCACCAACGCGATGCCCAGTGCTTCCGCGACAAAGCTGATAATGGTTTGCTGCAACTGTGTTTCCAACCGGAAATGCGGTGCAACGCCACCCGAGCGGCAATACACCTCAATGGCTTCACGCAGCATGGGAGCAACCTCGTGCGGTGTGGCGATCAACGCTTCGCCTTGCAAATCACGCGCGTTAAGCTGGGGCCGTTGTGCAAGGGGATGGGTGGTGTACAGCGCTAAACACAGGCGCTCACGGTACAGTGATAACGCTTCTAATCCATCGACAGGACCGGGATTAAACAGAATCCCCGCGTCGAATTGTCCGCTTAGCACCTCATCCGCTAACAGACCGGGAATGGTTTCCCGCAGTTCCAATTGCACCTGGGGATAGTGGGTGATAAAGCGTCTCGTCAGCTCAGGCACGCTGGTGTAAGCGGCATGCATCATGAAACCAATGGCGAGGTTGCCCAGTTCACCGCGTTCTGCCAACTGTGCATTGCGGCAAGCCCGGTCAAACGCTGACAACACGTCACGCGCTTCGGCAAGAAAAATTTCACCGGCATAGGTGAGCGTGGCCCCGTGGGCATGACGTTCCAGCAGTCGTGCACCCAGCGCTTTTTCCAGCGCGGCAATTTGGCGGCTCAGTGGGGGTTGGCTGATATGCAGGCGCTGTGCTGCCCGACCAAAATGGCGCGTTTCTGCCAGTGCCACAAAGTAACGAAGTTGACGTATATCGATCATGATACCGAAAAGGTATCACGATCGTTGTAAAAGTGCATTGGATTATATGACTGTGCGCTTTTACAGTTATCCCTCGCCTGGTGCTGTTGCCCGAATTGTCGTGGCTTATCCATTGAAGTGAGCAGTTGTCATGCTATCCACCCTGAGTATTGTTTTACCGATTTTCGCCCTGATTTTTGCCGGATGGTTTACCCGCACGTTGGGCATTCTGGGCCCAAATGCGACCAGCGAGCTAAATCGTTTTGTCGTCTATCTGGCATTGCCTGCCCTGTTATTCGATATTATCGCCCACGCGCGTCCGGCAGACGTTTGGCAACCTGGTTTTATTCTGGCGTTTACCCTTGGAACGCTAGTGGTGTTTGTCATCACGGTAGTGCTGCAAATGCAACGCTCACGCCACCTGGCCGATGCCGCACTGGACGCACTCAATGCCAGCTATGCCAATACGGGTTTTATGGGATTTCCCTTGGCGCTGGCATTTTTAGGGCAAGATGCGCTGGCACCGACGCTGATCGCTACCATCATTACCGTCTGCGTGCTATTTGCTATTGCTATCGTGATTATCGAAGTGGGCGTGCAGAGTGAACAGCGCGGTGTGCGTCTGGTGATGAAAGTGACAGGTTCTCTGGTGCGTAACCCACTGCTGGTGGCTCCGGTTGTGGCGATGTTTTTCCCTTTGACCGGGCTTAGTGTGCCATCACCGGTCACGGTATTTTTGAAGCTACTCGGCGGTGCTGCATCCCCTTGTGCCCTGATCGCGTTGGGGTTGTTTCTGGCTAACAAACCGCGTAAAGCGCCGTATCAACCCAATGTGATCATCGGCCTATTGGTCACACTAAAACTGCTGCTGCATCCGCTTATTGTATGGGTGATGGCAACATGGGTATTCGCCTTGCCGTCGATGCTGGTGCATACCGCCGTATTGCTGGCCGCACTGCCTACCGGAACAGGCCCCTTTATGCTGGCAGAGTTTTATCAGCGTGAGGGGCGTATTACCTCACGCTGCGTGCTGTTTTCGACGCTGATTTCGATTGTGACCATCACGCTCTATCTATATTGGATTCGGCGCTAGCGTGCTGTGTTTATAATAATAAACTGCCCGAATGCTATATTCGGGCAGCTGTTTTAAGGTGTTTGCTCTGATTAAAAGCAACACTTATCCTGCGACAATCGTGCTTGCCGGTATAACAACCAAAGGATGGATTACTTTCTATTAATAACGTTATTTCTCAGTATGAGGCAGGGAAATAAACAGAACGATCATCCCGGAAATAAAAGCACACACAGCCAGTGCGGAGAACGCGTAATAATAGCTGTTACCAAAAGTGTCCAGAATCATCCCCATGCCGATCGGTGCGGATAACGATCCCAATTGCCAAATGGTATTAAGGAATCCCACTGCCGCACCGGTTTTTTCTACCGGGACCAGCTCGCCGATAAACGTATTCATTACCGGGCTGTAAGCGAAGGCGGTTATCCCCAGAAGAGGAATCAGCACATAAAGCGCGCTAACGCTATTATTGCGGCTAAACCACATCAGCGCAGGCACCAGCACCAACAGCAGCGCTGACAGATAATATTTCTTGTTTTTGCGTTGGAATTTATCCATCAGGGAGCCGGTCAGCGGCTTAGCGATCACGGAGGCGATGGCATACAGCGACATCCAGGAACCGGCCGTCACCAGTGATAAATTCAGTTGACCGTTCAGGTAGGTGTTTGCCCATGATGCGGTGCCCCAGGTGGCAGCCATCGCGAAGAAACCAGAAAGGCCCAGTAAAACCAGATTGCGGTTCTTGAACATCGACAGCACGTCACGCCAGAACGTGGAGGGGGTGCTATTGATTTTCGGTTTGTCGGTCTGCACCGGGTTAGGCAGGTAGAAGAAGGACAGTGCAAAGAACACCAACGGTATCAACCCCATAATAAAGAAGGTGTATTGCCAACCGTGCTGCTCGGTAAACGGCGGTGCTGCCAGATTCACCAGCAGTAATCCGCCGGTGGTGCCGGTTTGCAGAATACCAGTCGCCATCCCTTTGTTTTTCGGGAACCATTCAAAGATAGCACGCAGGCAAGCGGAGAACGTCGCCCCAGAGCCGATACCGGCCAGCACGCGGATCATAAAGCCGGTGTTATAGCTGGTCACAGTCCCAAACAGCAGGGTACTGACACCTAATGCTAACAGGGTGCCGAGAATCACTTTGCGGTAGCCGAGTTTGTCGGTTAGCAGGCCACCCGGCAGATTGGTCAATACATAGCCTAGATAAAAGGCAGACATAAATCCGCCCATTTGCGCCTTGGTCAACCCCAGATCGACGGAAATGGTGGGGATGATGGGGTTAATCAATAATCGTGAAAAAAAGGAGAGTAAATAGCAGGCATACACCAGCACAAATATCGTAATGTGCTTTCGAGTAATATGCGAGGTAGGTTGAACCATCGTTTCTGTTTTCATTATGTTATCCCTGATTTAAATGAGCGCGCCTTGTCGTTTTAATTCGCATTGGATCGCGGCTATATCGTTTTCTGTTGACGTGTTTTTCATACTGGCGGCAATACCTGCGGCGTGGCCGGTTAAAAATGCCGTACCCATAACGCGTACCGAAGCGAACGCTTCGCTGTCGCAGGAAATAATTCTGCCTGCCAGCCACAGATTATCGATATTGATACTTTTCAGACTGCGCAGCGGAATTTCGTAATAGCCGTCATCTTTGATCCAGGTATAGACCTGCATCTTGTTGGCTGACGTATGGCGTTCAATGGGCCAGCATCCACGTGCGATGGCATCGTCAACGGTGGCGGCATTGACCACATCGTCCCCGGTCAGCGCATATTCACCCACGGCGTGGCGCGATTCGCGGATACCGATATGTGGCCCAGTGTTGATGACGTATGCCTGTTCAAAACCCGGCAAGAAGCGCTTGAAGGTGTCCAAATAGGCCATTGCCTGCTTGCGTGCACGAATTTGCCCTTGCGTCATGCTGTCGGCGTCGAGCGGGTTCACCTTCTCATTGCACAGAATGGCGATGACATCCTCAGTACCAACAATACGCATGGCAAAACCGCTGTCTTTGCTGAGTGGTGTAATACCCGCCGCCTTGCCCTGTGCGATGGCGGCACGCAGTGCTGCCGGGCTGACATCCGCCTCGCTTGCCACGCCGCCAAAGCGGGTTAGCAGAGATCCGAATTGCAGATTTTCTACGTCGGGTGACGTGTGTTCCGCTCCGGACAGGTAAACCAGGTTGCCATCGCCGCTGGCATCGACAAAGGCCTGTGCCGTGATCTGCACCTTGTCACCATCGGTCAGTAAGGTAATGCTTTTAATGGTATTTCCGTTACGTACCACATCGCACAACTGGCTGTTGAGCAACAGGTGGGCACCGGATTGCATGACCAGCTCTTCCAATACAATCTTGGTCATTTCGTTGTTTACTGGGAACATCACGTTGCCCCACGGCGATCTCAGCGGTTCACCGCAGCCGCGGTATTGTTTGAGTTTCTCCATGACCATGCTGGCGACGCCGCCCGCGATTTGCTCGCTATTTTCATGACGCGTAAAAAAACCGTCATAGGTGGGAATAGAACAATGCGTGGCTTGTCCTCCTAAATAGGAGCTTCTTTCTACCAATAATGCTTTTTTCCCCGCTTGTGCTGCGCCAATGGCTGCTGCAACACCGCCGGCACCGCCGCCGATCACCACAACGTCATAGTTATTTTGAAGCATTGTTACTCCTGTTCGCAGATACATTGATGGCGGGTATATTTGCGGAACAGCGAGAAGGATATTGGGATTGGCCTCACATTATTTTTTTTGAAATAATGGATATCATTTATTAATAATGTCGATAAAAAAGGTTTTTCGTTGTATGTTGAATATTAAAAATATCATTCATTTTCAGGTTCTTAGTAAAGTTGGAAGTTTTACTAAGACTGCGACAATGTTAAATATATCACAATCCAACTTAACACATTTAATCACAAAAATATAACAAGAGATCAACATTAAATTAATCAACCGTACGACACGTACTTTTTCACTGACGGAATTTGGTGCTGTTTTTGCGCAGCGCTGTGAGCGTATTGTCGATGAATTCGATCAATTAATGGCACTCGTCGATGCGCATCAGGGGCAGGGGACATTAGATCATGCTTTTATCGGCGTTATTCCGCCTGTCGGGCGTATGGATTTTTTTAAAAACTTCCTGGCAGTAAATCAAACAGCCAAAAATATTAATTACTCCTTTGTTGACGGCTCCAGCCACGCGCTCATTGAAAAAGTGAAAAACACAACGCTGCTGGCAGCGTTCGGTACGCCGTCACAAGAGGAACTTGACGATGGTCTGCTGGAACATCAGTTAGTGCTGGAAGATCACGTTGTCGCGGTGCTGCCGTTACAGCACGCACTGGCGTCGAAATCGGAGATCGGATTGTCCGATTTGGCGTATGAAAACGTTATTTTGCCGCAAAAGGACACGGGGTCGTATTCCATTATTTCAACGGCATTTTCTCTGGCGGGCATCAAGCCCAGACAGTACAAAGAGTGCAGCCAGATCGATATTGTGATGGATATGGTTGAAAACAATGCGGGTATTGCACTCTTTTCCAGTTCAATTGTCGATTTATATAAACGTGAGCATGTAGTGACTATTCCATTAAAGCAGAAAATCAATAAATCGATATACCTGAGTTTTTTACGTCGCAACAGAAGAAATAAATTACTCACCCCCGTCATGGATATGGTAACGCACTAATCGCGCTGTGTTCCTCCCAGTGGGTTGCGCATGCCATTCTGGTGAGGTTTGTCATCTATTTTGCAATCGGTACATCGGCAAACCGCGTGGTATACGCGGGTGACAACATGTTGCGCTTCATCGCCCAGGGTTGCTGAATACCTTGGCCGGCGAACCATACTGACCCTTTTCCCGAGGTATTTACGTGGTCAATAACCTGCATGAGCGTTGCGCTATTGGCTTGCTGTTGGTTGGTATCGAACAAATTAAGCTGGGCGGTGCCCTGGCTGTAAAAATCGCTCAGCATGACACCGGCTTTCATGTAACGGTGCCCGTTGGTCCAGATGCGATCGAGCGCCTGAATGGCCACGCGAATAATGTCGCGCGTGTCGCTGGTGGGAATACTCACTCTGCCGGAAGCCTGATTACCATAGAAGACTTCACCATCGGTATGTGGGCTGGTACGCAGAAACACGCTAACCTGACAGCAATATTGCTGTTCCTGCCGTAGTTTTTCGGCTGCGCGCTCGGCGTAGGCGCAGATAGCCTCATGCATGTCACTATAATCGGTGATGCGATAACCAAATGAACGGCTACAGACAATCTGCTGTTTGGTGGGAGCAAACTCATCCAGCTCGAGGCAGGGTTCACCGCGTAATTCACGCACGGTGCGTTCCAGCACCACGTTAAAGTGCTTGCGAATCAGCCAGGTTGGGCTTTCCGCGAGATTCAGCGCGGTTTCTATGCCCATCTGATTGAGCTTTTTGCTGATACGCCGGCCTACGCCCCACACCTCGTTGACGGGCACCAGTGACAGCAGCTTGCGCTGCCGATCGGTGTTCGACAAATCCACCACACCGCCTGTTTTTCGCCACGTTTTGGCGGCATGATTTGCCAGCTTGGCCAGCGTCTTGGTTTGTGCGATACCGACACCGACCGACAGCCCGATCTCTTTATGCACTTTTTGTTGGATCTGTTGGCCTAACACGGCAAGCGGGGTTGCGTTGCTGACGCCGGACAAATCCATAAAGGCTTCATCGATCGAATAGATTTCCAGCGTTGGCGCTAACTCAAACAATGTGGCCATAACGCGATTACTCATGTCGGCATAGAGGGTGTAGTTAGAACTGAACACGGCGATTTGCGCATCGGGAAACGCTTTTTTCATCATGAAATAGGGCGCTGCCATTTTTATCCCCAACGTTTTGGCTTCTCGTGAACGGGATATCACACAACCGTCATTGTTGGACACCACTACCACCGGTTTTCCGCGCAGGTCTGGGCGAAACAAGGTTTCACAGGAGGTATAGAAGTTATTGACGTCAATAAGGGCGAACATGGTGGGAATCTCTGGGTATGTGTTTATATACAGTATATTTGTGGGGTAAAGCGATCAAGTGGTATTGCATGTGCTGCCAGCAATCCATTGATAGGGCGGGATAACTATTTTTACTCACTGTCCATGCGGGTAAATGACACGGTGTTCGGTATCTGCCAGATAGCCTCGGTGAGGAAAATCGATTAGCATGTCCGTAACTTTTTCGCCCTGTGCATTCACTGCTGCTGACGCGTTTACGGCCACAATGAGCAAACTGGATTACATAAAGCATTACCCATCAGAACTGATCGCCAGTGTCGATAGCTTGCTGCAAGCTGGCAGGCTGGCTGCGGTGGTTAAACAAAAGTACCCCACAACGCATACCGTGACGAATGACAAACAGCTCTACGACTATGTCAATGGCATAAAAAATCGCTATCTGAAAAAGGAAAGCGCGCTTGCTAAAATTATTTATGACGGTGCGTTAAATCCCGTTAAAGGCACGCTCGGCACCAATACCTTTATCTCTAAAAATCATGGCGGGAAGTTAAAAGCCAAGAATGAAATCAAGATATCGACCCTGTTCAGGAACGCGCCTGAAGCCTTTTTGCGCATGATCGTGGTGCATGAGCTGGCACACCTGCGCGAGAAGGACCACAACAAAGCCTTTTATCAACTCTGTTGCCACATGGAGCCGGACTACCATCAGTATGAGTTTGACATGCGTTTGTGGTTGATTTGCAGAGAAGAAGGACTGATTTAACCGGATGTCATGCGTCGAACGATAGGCGCATTGCTCTTTTTCCTTCCGCTAGCGCATCGCCTTTACCGTAAAGGTGACCACACCAAAGATCTCAAGCGCTTCCTCATGCTGGAAGTGTATCGGTGAATAGCGCGTGTTATGCGGCACCAATTGCATAAAAGGGCGGATGCGTAACTCCTTAACGGTAAACTCGCCGTCCACGGCGGCCACAACGATATCACCGTGCTGTGCCGTCAATGCCCGATCAACCACCAGCAAGTCGCCGTCGCTAATGCCGGCATCAATCATCGAATCACCGCTGACGCGAATAAAGTAGGTAGCATTAGGGTGTTTGATCACCAGTTGATTGATATCTAGCCTATCTTCCACGTAGTCCTGCGCCGGGCTGGGGAAACCACAGGGCACGTGTTCGATAAAAAAGGGCAACGAAGAGGCATTGACGCTGAGGCGTGGAGGCCGTGTGGGCGTGGATAACGACATGATGATTTTCTCTATATATGTATATAAACACAGCATATGTGGAATGACCATCGATCAAGCGTTTTTCTGATAGTTTCCTGTAATGGACTATTATACCGAGTGGTTTACAGGCAAGGTTTGCGTGGTGACGCTTTCTCCGGTTTGCTGTACTTGCAACACTAGCAAGAAACGCTTTTCTACCGTGTTGTTCGGTAACGATTTGCGGGCATAGTCATTGATGTCAACGGGTTATTGGTGTGATACGGGGTATTGAAAACTGGAGGATGAATTTTGTTACTGCTAATCTTTGTCCATGAGCGTGTCTTTTAGTGGACACTTTACAACGGCGATCGTCCGCTGAGCACGGGTTGTCAGCGCTGTACGTTTAGGAAAAACGGTGATACGCGAGAGGCATCTTGTCTGCTATCTTATCTATCGTGATGCCTTTCCCTAATGATGGGAATATTGAAACACCTATTTTTTTTCTAAGAGTCTGGGTCTTATGCTGTCTACATTGATTTACCGAAGTCGTGCAAGCCGAACATTTGATCTATCGCTGCTCGATGCGTTAGTGGCGCAGTCTCAGGTGCGTAATATGACGCTGCAACTGACCGGCATTCTGATCTTTGATGGCAGTCATTTTCTTCAGGTTTTGGAAGGTGAACCCGAAACGGTGAATCAGCTGTATGACGCTATCTGCGACGATCCTCGCCATGACGGTGTGGTTGAGTTGATGCGTGATTATGCGGCGAAGCGCCGTTTTATCAATATGGGCATGGCGCTGTTTGATTTACGCCATGATAAACCCGGTGCCGTGCTGCGAGCGGTGATAAAAACCGGTGCGCTGCGTTATAATCTGGCGAGTGATGACCGGGTTTATAAATTTATTCGTACCTTTGTTGAAGGCCGCTGGAAGAAACAGCTGGCCTACAGCAGTGAACCTGAATCCTGGGGGTTCTTGTCAGAAGCGCCGCCCTTTACCTCTCCGCCCGAACAGTCGTTTTTGGGGCAACCTTGTCAGTTCGCGCTGCAACCTATTATTGAACCGCTGCGTGGGCAAATCAGCTCGTTTGAAGCGCTGATCCGTGGTCCGAACGGTGAGTCGCCGCAGGATTATTTCGCGTCGATCCCGCCCGACAAACTGCATGAAACCGATCTTTCGTCCAAAGCATGGGCGTTGGCGCTGGCGAAAAATATCAATATTGGCAGCCATAAAATTTCTATTAACTTGCTGCCGATGTCGCTGGTCAAGGTGCCGAATGCCGTTGATATTTTACTGGAGCAGATCGATCGCAATGGCCTGGTGCCTGAGCAGGTCATCGTTGAAGTGACGGAGGATGAAGTCATTTCCAGTTTCGACGAATTCTCTTCTGCTATTCGGCAATTACGTTCGGCGGGGATTGGTCTGGCTATCGATGACTTTGGTGCCGGTTTTGCCGGGCTATCGCTGCTCGCCAAGTTTCAGCCCGGCAAGATCAAAATCGACCGTAGTATCGTAACGGATATCCATGCACATGGGCCCAAGCAGGCGATTGTTCAGGCCATCGTAAAATGTTGTGCGGAGCTGGAAATCAGCGTCGTTGCTGAAGGGGTGGAAACGGTGGAAGAGTGGTGCTGGCTAGAAGCTGCAGGCATTAGACGTTTTCAGGGATTCCTTTTTGCTAAGCCCAAACTCAATGGCGCACCGGCTATTTGTTGGCCGCACCGGCGCGGTTGATTGTCGGTCAACACACCGCAACATCATGAACCAACTGATGTCTGCCTAACGTATTTTTCCCCGCAAACTGACCGGGGTGCCCACGGATGGCATATGCGGTGCGTTAATGCGTATTGCTACTGGATGCGCTGGAGAAAGGCATCGATATCGGACATTGCCTGACGACGGGCTTCTGGTGTTGGATTGATAATCAGATGATCGGCATAACCGTTAAGTAGCGCGCTTAGCTGCCGGGTGACCTGCAACACATCAACGTCCTGCCTAACATTCGCTGCAATAATGTCGCTTAATAATCCATCCCAGACATGGGTGAGCGTTAGCGCCAGCGCGGCATATTGCTCTTCATGAATGGCCTTGCGCCACAGCGCGCTATACAGTTGCCAAATGGCATCGCTGGTTTCCGGCAGATATTCTGTTACAAAAGCCTGAAGCTGCTGGGCGGGCGGTGCTGCTCGCACCGTTTTGGCAAAATTATCCAGATCGGCCAGCATAAAACGCGAGTAGGCTTCGAGACACAGCGTCTGCCAGTCTGAAAAATAGTGATAAATGTGGCTGCGGGAAAGATTCAGTGCTTCTGTCAGTTCTCGCGTGGTGACATTTTCACTGCCTTTTTCGATAAAAAGGGCAACGGCGGCATCCAAAATTCTCCCCCGTAGTGCTGTGCGATCTTCTTTCATCCTGTTGTCCATATTGACTTTGAGCAAGTGCTCAAATACACTCCGACATGATTTTGAGCAACTGCTCAAAATCATAACCCACGAATGAGTTGTCATGCAAAACACATCTTACCATGCAACCGCAGTGCGCTCTCACAGCGCCGTCGGCACACTTAAAAACCTGGCCGTCAGGCATAAAAAAAAGCTGTTTTTTACACTGCTGTTGGTTGTGGCTGAGAACGTGATCTACTTGCTGTATCCCTTGCTGGCGGGCTTTGCCATCAATGCGATAATGAAGGGGCAGGCGGCACACGGGGTTTTCTATGCCGCACTGGTGCTACTCATGTGGGGGATTGGTGCGGCGCGGCGCAGTATTGATACGCGTACTTTTGCGCGTATTTATGCTGCGCTTGCGGTTCCGGTGATTTTGACTCAGCGTGAGGATGCGCAGAACAACTCTACCATTGCCGCTCGCTTGGCGCTGTCTCGAGAGTTTGTCAGCTTTTTCGAAACGCATTTGCCTCTGTTGATTACGTCGTTAGCGTCGATATGCGGTGCCGTTGTCATGCTGCTGGTCATTGAGCGCATGGCCGGTTTCTTTTGCCTGGGGATCCTAGCTTTTTTCGCTCTTTTCCTGTCGGAATATACACGCCGGAATGAAGTTCTCTATCAACGACTTAATAACCGATTAGAAAAGGATATTGCGGTTGTCAGCAGTGCAGGCGAAAAAAAACTGCATCGCCATTATGATGTGATGGCGCGTCTGCGTATCCGTCTGTCCGATCGTGAAGCGTGTGGCTATCTTGCCATCGGTGCTGCTTCGGCACTGCTGTTTGGTGGTGCCATCATGCTGATGGCGGGAAAAAAAGGCATCGATGCTGGGCACGTTTATTCTGTGATGACCTACCTGTGGATGTTTGTGATGAGCCTGGATGACAGCCCGGCGCTACTGGAAAAATACGCGCAATTGAAAGAGATTGGCAAACGGGTGAATACGGGGCTTGGCTGATCGCGCTGTGCCCTTATTCCCGCACCAGTCGGGTGATCGCCAGCAAAATTTTTTCCCGACTCATGGGGTGGCGATTAAAAAAGTTATGAATGGTATACCCCTCAATTAACACATCCAGCGTCCATGCCGTTTCCTCGGTAAAATGGCGGTGCAATGCAGTCCTGCTGCGGGACATCCACTCTTGTAACAGCGCGCGGTAGGCTTCCTGGCGCGAAGCCAGCGCATAGAGTTCAAAACTTAACGTCAGGTGGTTCGGCGTTGCCCAGATATTCCCGCAAATCAGATCGGCGACGGCTTCACAGGCGCTATCAATGTCTTCTGCTTGTGCCAGTCGCTGATGGAAGGCGTGAGAAATTTCGTCAATCATAAAGGTGAACGCGTCGATCAGCAGCGCATCAATGCTTTTATAGCGATAAGTTAAGGTACCTAAAGAGAGTTGCGCCCGCGCCGCCACTCGGCGATACGTGGTTGCGCGCACACCGTGTTCAAGGATTACGTTTAACGCGGCTTGCGCGATCCTGGTGGGTGTATCTGTTACGATATCTGTCCGATTGCACGAGGCGGCCATCTTTTGCTCCTTATTCCCCATTGCTGCTGCGCTGGACTCCACGGCATTCTAAGCTATTCGCTACCTTGAGGCGATAAACCCTGTTGTTAATGCTCAGATTTTTATATCGGGTTATTGTACTTAATGAGTCGTTTTATCCGTTATTGCAGTCTGTGATATTCATCAAACTTATAAGTGAAAATATTTTCATTTTATTTAAATGATTAACAATCATCAGCTTATATTATTTTTAGTTTTTAAAATGGTACGTTATGAGATTTTATTCATAGATGTTTCTGTTGTCGCGCTGAGTAAGCCCTTATTCTGAAGCGGTAATTCACTCTTGAAAACCAAGACCCGAGAATGCCTTGGTCTTTGAGATAGTGGCATTGGGATCGGGGAAAGGAGAGGATTTTGAATAATGCGATTGCATTTTATACCAATAAGAAAGTGGTATTTATACTGGCAACACTCTGTTGCCTGCTGTGGGGAAGTTCTTATCCGGCGATAAAAAATGGTTATGCGCTTTTTCATATCGCTGACGGCGATATTCCGGGGAAACTGCTCTTTGCCGGTTATCGCTTTGCGATTGCCGGTATCTTGTTGCTGCTGCTGGCAAAAGTGCGCGGGTTTTCCCTGACGCAGTTACTGCCGGGCCAACCGAAGCAATTGGTGATCCTGGGGTTAAGTCAGACCGCGGTGCAATATACGCTATTTTATATTGGTTTGGCGCACACCACCGGGGTTAACGGATCGATCATGAATGCCACCCAGACGTTTTTCAGCGTGCTGCTGGCGCACTATTTATACAACAATGACAAGTTAAGCATCAATAAAAGCGTTGGCTGTCTGGTGGGTTTTATCGGTGTTGCCATCGTGAATATCAACGGGCTGGGGGATTTCACGTTTACGCTGATGGGCGACGGTTTCATCGTGATATCGGCATTTTTAATCTCTGCGGCGAGTATTTACGGTAAGCGTATTTCTGCTGCCATGGATGCAACAATGATGACGGGCTACCAATTGACCATTGGCGGCGTAGTCATGATGGCGGCGGGCTACCTGTTGGGCGGCAATATTCGTGTCGAAAGCGGCACGGCCTGCATGGTATTGCTTTATCTGGTGCTGATTTCGTCGGTCAGTTTTGCCCTGTGGAGCCAACTGCTGAAGTACAACAAAGTGGGGGTACTTGCGCCGTTTAACTTCCTGATCCCGGTTGCTGGCGTGCTGCTTTCTGCGCTGTTCTTGGGCGAGAAAATGCTGGAGTGGCGCTATGCCATTGCGCTGGTATTGGTGTGTACTGGCATCGGAATGGTTAATCGTCAGGCATGGCGGTCGGCATCGAGATAGGTATAGCCTCAGTTTTCCGTTGGTGCCAGATAAGCGGCACCAACGGTGAGAGCAAAACGTATCACGCGGGATGTTTCAACGGGGTCTTTTTCTCACTGGCGGCAGAGGTGCAGAAAAACGCCAGGATCACCATGCACAAGACCGGCAGCATGGCGATACGCAGCCCAGCATGTTCGCCGATAAACCCCAGCGCTGGCGGCCCGACCAGAAAAGCGATATAGCCGAGAATGGCTGCAAGAGTGACGCGCACCGAACGGTTGCCTCCCGTAGCGCCAGCGGCAGAGATAGTGAGTGGAAAGCCCAACGATGCACCAATCCCCCACAGAATAACCGCGAGGGCCGCGAGCCACTGTGTGTGGGTTAAAATAATCAGCCCTAACCCCACGGCGGCTGAAACCGCGCTGAATTTGAGAATGGCTGTGCGGCCAAATTGGTTGACGATGTAACCGCCTGCAAAGCGCCCAGCGGTCATAACAGCGGCGAACCCGACAAAGAACAGAGAGCCTGATGTATGGCTGAAACCATGCGCATCGATCATCAACAACGGCAGCCAGTCATTGGCAGAGCCTTCTGCCAGCGCCATCGCTAAAATCACTACGCCCAGAAGCATTAGACGCGTGTCTTTCAGTTCATGAATCACCTGCGCTTTATAGCTGCGGTTTTCACTGTGTTGCTCTGCCACAAGGTCGCTTGCCCACGGCATATGGGTAAATTGCAATGCAAGCGTCAGCGCAGTCAGGCTGATAATTATGCCAAAATGGAGGTTGATGCTGACGTTAAGTGCGGTCATCCCCATGCCGATCAGCGCGCCAACCAGCGTGCCCAGGCTAAAAAAGCCGTGCAGCGTGGTCATGATGACTTGATTGATATGTTGTTCAAACGCGGCACCTTCAATATTTAAAGCAATATCAATCATGCCCAGTCCCATGCCAAACAGCGCCAGCGCACAAAACGCGACAGGTTGATTTGCCAGTAAAAGCGCTACAGCCAGCAGCAGAAAACCGATCGCCAGCAGCATAAAACCGGCCAGCGTAACGCGACGAATGCCATACTTGTTGATCAGTTTTCCTGACCCGAGTATCCCCACCATAGACCCGCAGGAAAAACCAAACAAAATCAATCCGAAAACCTCAGTAGACGCATGCAGCGTGTCTCGTATCAACGGCGTTCGGGTGATCCAGGAACTCCAGGCAAAGCCGGGCAAAAACATCAGGGAAAATAACGCCATTTTCTGGCGCAGAACGGATGAAGACATAACAGCCAACCTTAATCACATTATCGGGTTGCACAGCACGCATAGCAGTAAGTGTGATTATTGACCGGGAATAAATATTCACCACCAATAATCGTTTCTTACGCATCGTACATTTGTACGAGTAAGTGTTGCATATCCATTTACGGTTGTCAGCTATCAGGTCTTTTTATTTGTTATGCCATGAGGTGAAAACACGCGGGTGTGATGAATAACCCGCGTGTTTGCCGCGTTACAGGCGTGCGATGGTGGCGGGTAACCCTTGCCGCACCGAAGCGCCAGAAACCCAATCAAGCCAGGTATTGGGGATCTGGCGCGTGGGATCGGTAAAACCTAAATCATTAAGATTGATCCCTGAGCCCACCTGAGGATTAACGGGCAGCGCAACACCGTCCAGATAATGCTGTGCCGCGCCCATTTCCTTATGCCCATAGCCGTGCTCAATAGCGATAACGCCGGGCATGACGCCACTCAATAAACTGATCTGGGCGATGACGCTACCGCCCGGTGTAGTGATACGCGCCCGATCGCCGTGTTGTAGCCCATAACGCTGTCCATCCGCTGGGTTGAGCGCGACCAGATTGCTTGGTTTCACCTGATGTAGCCGTGGGATCACCGCAGAGGCGCTTGCCATGGTATTGGATTTAAACGAGATCAGCTTTAATGGCCAGTGTGTGACAGGGTAGAGCTGTTCAATGGCGCGACCATCGGATAAGCGTGCGGGATACCAGGTTGGGCAGCCGCTGAAGCGTTCACCGGTAATGGCATGGCGATGAGCAGCGACCTGTGCGTTCCAGATCTGCAACGGTGTGTCCAGGCGATTACCCACGCTGTCATCAACGCGCCCACTGGCATCGGGGGCGAAACGGCCGCCGCGCGTGTAGATGAAGGCCACGCGGTCAACTTCGTCGGCACGAAGTGTTTGTTTCAGCAACGGCATGATGCGATCGACACCGCACAGTTGAATATCTTGTTGCGTCGCGGCGGCGACCGGCGCTTTACCGGCAAAAGCAATATTGGCTGCAACGCGCAGGTAATAGTCTTCTGCACAATGCAGCGGGTAGCGATTGCCTTGCGTATCACTGAGGGCGTTTTCACCAAAACCGGGCAAATCAAGCCGTTTTGCTACGGCAATACAGAAGGCTTCCATGCCGATCGCTTGCCCATCGACGGTGCGTGCGGTTGCTGGCGTGACGATGGGCCAACGTGCCGTGGAGGCTTTGCTGGCTACACCTGCCCAAGGCGCGCTGAATCCCCAGCTTTCGAAATTATGGGTGTCGGGCACCAGGTAGTCTGCCAGTGCGGTGGTTTCATTCATGAACGCATCGATGGCGATAAACAGCGGTAAGCGTGCCGGATCTTTCAAGTGGGCTTCCGCGACGCCGCGTAAGCCTGGGATGCCGTACATCGGGTTGGTCATGTTGGAAATCCAGGCCTTGAGCGGGTAGGGATACCCCTCCAACGCGGAACTGAGCAGTTCCGTCAGTTGCCCAGCAACGAACGGATACCAGGGCGCTTTTGCCGGCCAGGGCGAGACGCCCGCAGCAACTTTTTCCCGGTATTCATCGGAGGTTTCATAGGCGGTATTGCTGCGCGCAATATTGAGCCCTTTCGGCTTAACCTGACCGGGAAAGCTAACCAGGTTATAGCGTGGCCCGTCGCTGACGCCATTAAACTGACCGCCGCCGAGGAATACGCCGCCAGACAGGCTCATGTTACCGATCAGCACATTGAGCATCATGGTCGCCCAGGCGTTATAGAAACCGTTGCCCGCCATCATGCCGCCGTGGGTGATCACCGCCGCTTTGCGCCCATAGCGGGTAAAGGTTTCCGCAAGCTGCTGGATCTGTGCAACCGGCACACCGCATTGCGCGCTGTAGGCCGCCAATGTCATCTGCTCCGCCGCCTCTTTCAGGCGCTGGAAACTGCTCTTCACCGTCACTTGCCGTCCGTCGTGCAGGGTGACGAGTTGGTGCACCAGCAGCGTCGCCGCATCGCAGCGATCCGCCGCAACCAGCGTACCGCTGGCATCAACCACGACGGGCATGGCAGAGGTTGTGCCGTCGTTGAGGAGGTGTGCGGTGGTGAGGTGCTGGCCTGCTTGTGGATGATCGTCATCAACGATGACCAGATGTGTCGCGTTGGTCCAGCTCTTTTCTCCTTGGCGCTGCATTGCCGCCACACTGGGAATGGAGAGGTAAGCGGATTGATAACGTTGGTTTTCAATGATCCAGCGGATCATCCCCATGGCTAACGCGGCATCGCTGCCGGGGTTGATCGGCAACCAGTGACCGTTATCGTCTGCCAACACGGTGGTGAGCGGCAGTGCTGGGGCGACCACCACGTAATGAAACGCTGCGCGCAACCGTGCACTGGCTAATTGCCTGGCCTGGCGTTTAAACGGGTTGCCGGATTGTGCCGGAGACGTGCCCATAAAAAGTGCAAATTCGACGTTATCCCAGTCTGGTTTCACATGTGGGTTTTTATCGAGATTGCCTAACAGGGCGCCTGAACCGGCGCGGTAGGCGAGGCCACAGTAAGCACCGTGGGCCCCGAAATTCTTGCTGCCAAAGCTGTTTTGCGCGAAACGGCGTAGAAAGGTATCGCGTCCATCATCAGCGGCGTTTGTCACCAGTAGCTGATTGGTTTTAGGCCCATAGCTGGGATGGCGCGGATCGATAGGGGTATCGGGCGCGTGGAGGGCGCGTAGACCGTCAACCTGTCCTTCACCAAAAAGATCGCCACCTTCGACGATTTCAGCGATCAACTGTTCAAAGCTGATGCGTTGCCATTGACCTTCGCCACGCTTGCCAACGCGCTTCATTGGTTCAAGGATACGCAGCGGACTGTAAAGGCTTTCTACCTGCGTGGCGCCGCGGGCGCAGACGGTAGAGCGCCCATCAAGGCCGCTTTCGCCGGATAAACTCGCCAGCGCCTGAGCCATCGGAATGGCAGCGTCGATGTGGCGTTCGTGCGACAGCGGGTGATAAGGGTTGCCCGCGATGCGCAGTACTTTCCCCGATGTCCGGTCGACCCTGACGCGCACACCGCATTGCGTCCAGCAGCCGAAGCATTGTGTCATCGATACGGTTTGTTGTGGGTTGGCTTGCCAGCCATTGAGGGCTACCCCTTCCGGCTCCAACGTATTACCGATGATACGATCGCGGGTGATGGTACCCGAGGTGCCCTTCATCAGACCATCAACGGCGCGCTTTGCGACATCGCGATAGCTTAACCCAAATGCGGAAAGTCCGCCGATCGTCAGGCCCACTTTCAGCCACTGGCGTCGTGTCAATTTAGCCATGTTGTTTTCTCCTTGCGAGCCAGCCGAGGGCTTCTCGAACCATAATCAGCAGTGTTACCCAGAGTCCGAAAGTACCGATAAGGGCTTGCAGGCCGTCGGTAGTGCTCGGTAGCGTATAAGGGGTGAGGTGCGCGTTGTATTTAGGAACGGTTTGCACCTCAATCAGCAGTGACCAACGAATCAGCCAGGCGAGGGCCATGGCACAGCAGGCTCCGCACAGCAACATGCGCGGTGCCCGCGCCCGAAGGCTTACCGCGATAGCGAGCAAGGTGGTGCATAACCACAGCGTTCCCCATGCACCGGCATACAGGCGCGCCGAGGCACTGTTTGCCAGCCACAGGCGAACCGCGTTGCCGGAGACGGTATCGCCGGTTGTCCAAAGAATAACGGTGCCCGCTAACGCGAGAAGTGACACAAGCTGCGCGCGCCCTAATCGGCGTCGCCACACGTCGTCTTGTCGTAGGGCGAAAATCAGTAACGCGAACAGCGTTTGCAGTGCGCTCAGAAACATGGTGAGGGGAAAGGCATAGCTAAACCAGATTGGCCGTGCTTTAACAATCGACGCTTCTCTGCCGGTGTAGATCAGCAATCCGATAGCGGCC
This sequence comes from Symbiopectobacterium purcellii, assembly GCF_019797845.1. Taxonomy (NCBI): domain Bacteria; kingdom Pseudomonadati; phylum Pseudomonadota; class Gammaproteobacteria; order Enterobacterales; family Enterobacteriaceae; genus Symbiopectobacterium; species Symbiopectobacterium purcellii. The sequence continues at coordinate 1,890,353 of NZ_CP081864.1, forward strand.
AGTGCGCTGAACAGCGCCAGCCAACGCGTGGCGGCAAACGATTTTCCTGTCTGTGCGCTGTACTGTACTGCGATAAACCATAGCCCGAGTAACAGGGTAAACAGCGGTAAAAACACCGCGCCCCACGGCATCCATGACCAAGGGGTTGGATAGGCGTAGAAATGCCACACGCGCGCGGGTTGGTGCAAATCGGCGGTCAGTGCCAAGGGGGCGGTAATGGCACAGGTCAGGGTAATGATGAGCGTGATATGTTCCAGTCGTGCGCTATGGGCATCGCCACGCCAGCGTAGGCCGCAGGCAAACAGCGCACCGCAGGCGGCAATGCCAATAAAGAAGAAATACTGTACGGCCCAGGGTAACCAGGTGATGGATTGCGACTGGGTAACCAACTCTTCGATGATAATCGGCTGTGTCATTTAAACCTCCTGATGCAGTGCAGGCTGCGCGCGCCCCAGTAGTGGGGTGACAAAGGCCTCATCAAGACCGAGATAAAACACGTGAGGCGCAGTGCCCTGTTCCGGCATCAACACCTTGATGTCGCTGTGATGGTGTGTCAGCATGCGGCTGATTTTGCTGTTGGGATCGCGCAGGTCGCCGATGATGCGAGCGCCACCGACGCAAGACTCAACGCAGGCGGGCAGTAATCCCGCCTCAAGGCGATGCACGCAAAACGTACATTTATCTGCGGTTTGAGTCTCATGATTAATAAAACGTGCGTCGTAAGGGCAGGCTTGTACGCAGTAGGCACAGCCGACGCAGCGGGTGTTATCCACCACCACGATGCCATCTTCGCGTTGAAAGGTGGCTTGCACCGGGCATACGGGCACACAGGGCGGTTGATCGCAGTGGTTACATAATCGTGGTAAGAGCACATTGGTGACCGAATGTGTCTCAGTTAACACCACCTGGTACTGATTAACGTGGGTGCGCAAAGCGTCATGCGGGACATGATTTTCAATGGCACAACTGACGGTGCAGGACTGGCAGCCAATGCAGCGGCGCAGGTCTATCAACATCGCATAGCGATGTTCGCGGGAGCCTCCTTTGCGCTGAGGAGCCAACGTTATGCCCGCCTGCGCCAGTGGAACCAGCGATGCACCTGCGGTAATCATGCCTATACGTTGCAGAAATTGTCGTTTACTGCTGTCCATGGTGTTCTCCCATCACGTCGTAACGGCGTAACCTGCGTCACGCTGTCAGCCGGTGAGCGATGAATTAACAATGTCGATGATTTACAGTGTAAAAATGGCGGGGGTATGGCTCTATTGTGGTTAACCACATACCCGAAGCGTTGTTGATCTAAAACAACAATAACGACAGGGGTATTGCGTGGGAGGTGGGGTGAAACAGGTTGTGGTCGCGGTGTTGTGCCTGCTGCTGTGCCCAAGGGGGCTGGCGGCGGAGTGGACGGTGGGGGTTTTGGCCATGCGCGGTGAGGCCAATACCCGTCAGCAGTGGCAAGCCTTGGAACAGATGTTAAATCAGACGATTCCTGAGGAACGCTTTCATATTCAACCGCTGGATTTGCGGCAAATGGGCGAGGCTGTCAACCAGCGCAGCGTACAGTTTCTGGTGACCAACCCGGCGCAATTTGTTCAGCTAAACAGCCATTATCATCTGCGCTGGCTGGCGTCGTTACGCTCACGGCGCGGAGGCATGGAGGGCGGGAACCTGATTGGCAGCGCCATTCTGGTGCGGCGTGACAGTGATATTGTCAGCCCGCAAGCGCTGATAGGGAAAACCGTGGGCGCGATTGATACACAAGCGTTTGGTGGCTACTTATTAGGTTATAAAGTGCTTAACGACGCCGGGTTAAGGCCGGAGCACGATTTCCAACTGCGTTTTACCGGGTTCCCTGCGGATGCCTTGCTGTATCTGCTGCGTGAACGCGCCATTCAGGCCGCGATTGTGCCGGTATGTTTGTTAGAAAACATGGATGAAGAGGGGCTGATCAACAAGGCGGAATTCCGTCCGTTGCTGGCGCAAACGCAGCCCTTTCCGTGTGTCACCAGCACGGCGCTTTATCCTAACTGGTCGTTTGCCGCTTTGCCGGAGGTGGATAACGTGCTGGTCGATCGCGTGGCGCGCGCATTGTTGAATGCGCCCGAGACGGCGGAATATCAATGGAGTGCGCCAGCCTCCACCAACCAGGTTGAAGCGTTACTGCGCGACGTGAACCAGCACCCGGAACAGCGGCGCTTATGGCTGGATATTAAAAGCTGGTTGATTCAGCACCAACTGGTGATGAGCATCCTGGCAATGGGACTGGCGGTACTGACCGTGAATTATGTCTGGGTGATGCTGCTGGTACGACGGCGGGGCAAGCAGTTGGAAACGGCCAGTGCGCAATTGCATCAGCAGGAACAGGCTTTGACGACGGCGCGACAAATGAGCGTACTGGGCGAAATGGCATCCGGTTTTGCGCATGAATTAAACCAGCCGCTGGCGGCGATACGCCACTATGCGCAAGGGGGGTTGATTCGTTTACGCAATGCGGATGCACACCATTCGCTGATCCCGGCGCTGGAACACATTGATGCTCAAGCGCAACGCGGCGGTGATACCCTGAATAATTTACGCATGTGGGTGACCCAATCACAAGGTGCGGCAGCAGGGGATTGGCAATCGGTGGCGGTGGCTACGGCGGCACAGCATGTCTGGCACCTGTTGCGGATGGAGCAACAATACCCGCAGGTTCGGCTCTGGTTGGATATCGAAAATGACCTGACGCTGAGGCTGCCGCCCGTGTTGCTGGATCAGGTGTTGGCGAATCTGATGCTGAATGCGGCGCAGGCAGGCGCACAGGATCTCTGGCTCTGCGGATGGCGTGATGAAGCCGCTGTGGTGCTTGAGCTTCAGGATAATGCGGGTGGCATGAGTGATAATGCACTCAGTCAGGCCTTTACGCCGTTTACCACCAGCAAAGCAACGGGCATGGGATTAGGCCTGGCGATTTGCCAGCGTTTGATGCGGCAATGCGGCAGCGAGATTACGCTGGAAAACCGCCCCAGTCCCAAAAACACGCGGGGGATATGCGTTACGTTACGCTTCATGATTGTTGACGGAGGGAATAAATGCCAATGATCCACCTGGTGGATGATGACGTTGCGGTGACCGAGGCATGCCAGTTTTTGTTAGAGAGCATGGACTATAGCGTGACCTGCTGGCACAGTGCGGAGCCCTTTCTCATGCAGGCGCCGCTGCATGAAGTAGGCGTGGTACTGTTGGATATGCGTATGCCAGGAATGGATGGGCAGCAGGTTTACGCCACCATGCGGCAACAGCACAGTACGCTGGCGGTGATTTTTTTATCCGGACACGGCGATGTGCCGATGGCGGTCACACAAATCAAACAGGGCGCAGTGGATTTTTTACAAAAACCGGTTGCCGTTGCGCCGTTAACCGCCGCGTTGGCCCAGGCCTTTACCGTTTCTGCCGATCTCTATGCCTGCCTCCAGATCCGACGCTGTTACGCCGAGCTGACGCCTAAAGAGCGGGAGCTGGCCAGCTATGTGGTGCAAGGGTTGATCAACCGGGAAATCGCGGAAAAAATGCATATTGCGCTGCGCACTGTTGAAGTGCACCGCGCCCGCGTGATGGAAAAAATGCAGGCGGACAGCCTCGCCAGCCTGGTCAACAAATTCTATAAAACCGCGCTGGCATAGCCGTAAGATTAACCGCCTGCGCGTCGTTATCAATTGTAGGTTACTGCCACATTGGCGGAAGCGGTAATCGGCCCGGTAGGTAACGCGTTTCCGCCCGAGCACAATCGCCAGGTAATTTGGTTGTCGACGGTTTGGTCTAGCGTACTGGCAGTGAGCACGCCGACATGAATATCGGTACTGTTAACGTTAACCCCGGTAGTGGCATCACAGGTGCCGCTACCCGTGACGCTGTTTCCGATCTCTTCCGTGATATATCCCCCAGCTTCGTTTAATGCTAACCGCGATGTATTTCCTTCAAACACATTGCCGCTGGATTGGACGTTGATATTCGTATCAATAGTATTCGGGTCATCTTGTCCGCACGCGACGGGAAATGTAGAAAATTGATTGGCCAATTCGGCGCCAGAGGTCGTATTCCGAGCCGCGTTACCGAAATTAACAGCGGCGGGGGTCGCAATTGTGCAAGATACGACGTTAACGCGTAGGTGAGCATAGGTAATCATTCCTATGGTATTACGCTTATCACTAGTGAACGTACCTGCGTACATTCGGGGTATGGTATAAAGACCGAATTGTTGAGTGCCATCAGTTAATATCACCCAACGTCCTGAAACACTAAAACTTTGTTGAATTGATGGCGTTATACCACCAACGTTCAGGCACCATGCTCGGTCTGATGGGATCGCTGCACTTCCACCCGTCGACATTTCTCCTTGTGTGCCATTCAAGCCTATCGTGCCGTTCATGCCTACAACAGTAGTGCCTGAGTATGTACTCGCACTAAAAGTGGCGGCAGGAACCAATCTGATTCCCTGAGCAATACGCCATGTGGGGCCCCCACTGATGGTGGTGAGAAGTGCACTTTCAATACATTCAGAAAGTGAATTGGTAAGATCGCGTTTGGCCTGCGTCGCTGTGAACGCATTATTCCCAAGCCAGTTGTAACATCCCGAGTAATTGCTCGTAGGTTAACGGCACCGGATTGGCTTTCATGGATGATGCACTGCTGGCCGCCAGCGCAGCGGATTGCAATGCGTCCTGCGAGACACCGAGCGTACTGAGTGAACCTAAACCAGCCTGGCGACGCCAGTCGCGAAGTGCGTCAAAGGCCTGAATCGGAGGAACGTCGAGCGCACTGGCAAACCAATGGCGTATTTCATCAAAGCGCACCAGTAAAGCTGGATCGGTGACATGGGCATTATTCAGCATCAAGCCGAAGGGGAGCAGGCTACCGCATAGCGCACCGTGTGGGGCATCGCATAACCCACCCAATGGACCCGCCAAGCCATGAATCACGCCAAGCCCGGCATTCGCCAGCGCCAGGCCGCCACACAGGCTTACCCACGCCATAGTATCCCGACTCTGCGGACATTCTTGCTTCATCAACTGCATTAACGCACTGATGCCCTGCGGAATTGCGGCCCGACACAGGGCGTCCGTGTAGGGCGTTGCGCGATTGCATATATAAGGTTCAATGACCTGCGTCAAGGCATCCAGCCCAGAGGCGAGCGTCACACTGCGAGGCGTATTGTCTGTCAGGGCTGGATCAATGATGGCGAGATCTGGCAGCATGCGATTATCACGCAGACTGACTTTTCGACGGTGCGTTGGAACGTTGATAACGGCATTTTTGGTTACCTCGGCACCGGTTCCTGCGGTAGTCGGCAGTGCAACGAAAGTCAAGGGGGCTGACTCCAGGATCCTGCCAGTACCGACCACTTCCAGATAGTCAATCAGTGGTCCGTGTGCTTTCACCAGGGCTGCGATTGCTTTGCCGGCATCAATAACCGCGCCGCCACCCAGGCTGACAACCGCATCTACGCCATGCTGCCGGGCGAGCTCAACCCCTTGTTCAATATTGGTAAGCGTGGGCTCGTGAGCCATGGTGAACGTGCTGACGCGCACCTGCGCCGCATGAAGTTTTTCGATAAGAAAAGCGGCGCGTTGTGGGTTGGCGCCCTGAACCAGAAGGACATGCCGTGCGCGCGCGGCCAGCCAGGTGGCGGCACCCGCGGCTTCACCGCGGCCAAAACGAATTTCACCGGGGCTTACCACAGAAAATGACCGGGGCATTGAAAACTCCTTTATTACATCAATCTGCACACACCTGTGCGGTTCATTAAAATAAGTAATGTATCTATTTTCAAATGGTTCACAAGCCAAAGAGCTCAATTGTTCTCAACATGACAAAAATTTTTCACTGTATTGATGCCTGCTGGCGTGCGATGAAAAAGTGTGGGAGTGGCGGAATTATATAGTTTTGGCCTACGCTTATCTCTGTGAAGTTTTTTTGTAAGATTTTCTGTATGGTTTGGTATTAAGGAGACTCTATGAAGTGTCCGAGCATTCCTGATGATGATCCACAAAGACTGAAAGCGCTCGGCGAATATGCGCTTGATCCTGGGGCTACCTTATCCAGTTTGTCGCCAGTTGTGCGCATCGCGTCCCGTATGTTCGATATGCCGATAGCTGCAGTCAATATGATCGGCAGCGATCGCGTGTTTTTTGCCGCGAGTCATGGGTTAGGCGAGGGGTCTGTTGATATGACCCGAGATGCCTCTTTCTGTGCGCATGCCATTCTCACCGAAAATGGGATGATTGTGCGTGACGCCGAACGGGATGAGCGCTTTCATGATAATCCCTTGGTGATCGGGCCGAGTCATATCCGTTTTTATGCGGGGGTGCCGTTACGCTCCCCCGAAGGATATGCGCTAGGTGCGTTATGTATTCTTGATAACAGCCCCCATCAGAACTTTACTGCTGAGGATCATGCTCGCCTGACAGAATTGGCCAGAATGGCGTCCGATCGCCTTGAACTGCGACGCATTGAAGTGGCCAGCGAACATCGCGCTGAGATGGAGAATACGGTATTGGCGGGGGAAGCGCCGGTTATCCACTTTGATCGCGCCTTGCGCATTACCAGTTGGAACGAGGCAACCGCGCAGCTGTGTGGTTACGCGGAGGATGATCTCGCCGAATTAGTGGTCAGCGACCTTTTTGGTATTGATGAAAATACAGAGTTTTGGAACGCCATCCGCCGCGTTATTGCGGACGGTACATGCAGTGAAACACCGCCTTTTGAGGTGAGTGGGCGTCATAAAAACGGCAGCCCGCTGTTCCTTGTGTTATCGCTGTTTTGTGAATGCTGTGGGGGCAATTTGCAGTTTACCGCCGCGTTACGCGATATGACGCGTTATCGACAGGATAAAAAGGCCATTGCCATCAGTGCCGATTGCGATCCGCTAACCGGGCTGAGAAACCGGCGCCGCTTTTATCGCTGCGTCGAAGACGCCGTATTGCGAGACCCCAATGCTGCCATCATGATGATTGATATTGACGGTTTCTCGGATGTCAATGCCGCTTTTGGGCATGCCGCCGGTGACGAAATTTTATGTGAAATCACCCATCGCTTGCTCACATCAACCAAGGAAACGCAGATTGTCGCGCGTATTGGCGGTGATGAATTTGCTGTGCTGCTGCCGGATATTTACGAACAGGCTGACGCTGGGTTTTGTGCCCAGCAGATCATGGCGCATATCGCTCAGCCGATTCTGGTGCAGGGCAGCCCAATAAGTGTAACGGGCAGTGGGGGCATTTCATTGGCACCGAAACACGGCTATGAGGCGCTGGAACTGATTGCCAATGCCGACCTGGCCTTATCAAGGGCGAAGCGGACAGGACGAAATCAACTCTATATCTTTACGCCGGAGTTACGTCAGGAAGCAACGGCGCGCCGTCATCATGCTATGGAGCTATTACGCGCAACGGACAACAGCGAGTTTGTGTTGTTTTATCAGCCACAGATAAAACTGAGCGACGGCTCATTGTCCGGTGCGGAAGCGTTAATCCGCTGGATCCATCCCACGCGAGGGCTATTACCCCGTTCGGAGTTTTTAACCACATTAGCCCGTGGGCCAATGGCGGTCAGCGTGGGATCCTGGATACTCGATGAAGCCTGCGCGCAGGCTGCCTATTGGCGCCGTTGCGGTGCGCCTGATTTTCGCATCGGCGTGAATTTGTTCGATGTGCAACTGACCACTGGGGATTTGGCCGCAGAGATTGCGGATGTGCTAAAACGCCACGGTCTTCCCGCCGAAGCCCTGGAAATTGAACTAACGGAAAATATCGCCCTGAATAATAACAATGATTCAATCATGTCGGACACACTGCAAAAAATTCATGATATGGGCGTTTCTATTGCCTTCGACGATTTTGGTACGGGCTACGCGTCGTTGAGTATGCTTAACCAGTACCCGGTAACACGCATAAAAATCGATCGTTCATTTATTCAAAATTTGCTCACTTCCCGACGTGATGCCTCTGTTGCTTATGCCATTCTTGATATTGCCCGTAATTTCGAGATTGAAGCGATTGCAGAGGGCATCGAAACCGCAGAGCAGTGGCATGACTTACGCCAGCACGGCTGTCAGGAAGGACAAGGCTATTGGTTTGGTAAGCCGTTGGAGGTGCAAGCCTTTGCTTCGAAATTCGGGCTTGTTCCGCAGACGTTTAGGCAGAAGGTTAATCCATAATCAGGGTTTCAGGACAAAAGGGGGAGAATATTAACGAGGCTCCACATACTTTTTTGCCTGCCTTAACACATGACCTTAATGGTGTGCCCAGCCAGTGTGGCAGCATGGCTGGGTGTCATTATTTTGGATCGCCCGTATTACACTGGGTTTAGGCCTTGCGGTGCTGTTCTGGCGACGGCGGGTAATTTGGCGATACCGAATCCGGTAAAGCCGTATATCAGCGCGAAGAAGATCGCCGCATAGCATTGGATTGCCCACGGGAGTAAATCCAGTGTGCTAACCCCCAGGGTGCTGGCCATATATACCCCGGCTGAGGTCCAGGGTAGCAGTGGCTCAGTCACTGTACCTGCATCCTCCACCGTTCGCGACAGGTTCTTGGTGTCCAGCCCCATGCGCAGATAAGATTCTCTAAACAATTCAGCGGGAATAAGCAGCGCCAACTTCCCGTCACTGGTCGCGCCCGTGACCAATAACGTGGTTGCCACGGTAGCGGCAATCAACTGACCCACACTGCGAATCGCCTTTAGCAACCGGTTAATGATCACGGTCAGGGCTCCCGTCAAGGTCAAGGCCCCTGCAAAGGAAAATGCGCAGAGCACCAAGAGGATGGTGCTCATGATGGAGAACATCCCTCCGCGATCGAGCAAGCGGGGAATGTCGTTGACCAAGCCGGTTACCTCTGTGCCCTGTGCTGCAAACATTGACGTGCTGAAACCGTGAATCAATGAAATACACCCTTGTTGCACGGTGAACCCCTGTAGGCCGACCCCGATACTTATTGCCATGACGGACGCTGCCAACATAACGGGTATCACAGGGCGTTTGGTAATGGCGCCCCACAATACCAAGATGGGAGGGGCGAGCAGGATAGCGTTAAGGTGATACAGGCTCGCTATCGACGTTATGATTTGATCAACCTTGTCCAGATTGGCTGCATGATTGGGCAAGTGGTTATAGCCAAAAAGCAGATAGACCCCAGCGGCTAAAGCAAAGCTCGGCAGGGTGGTATACATAAGATGGCGGATGTGGCTGTAGAGATCGGTCTCAGCGACGATGGCGGCGAAATTGGTGGAATCAGACAGCGGTGACAACTTATCGCCAAAATAGGCCCCTGAAACCACTGCACCCGCCGTGGCGGGTAACGAGACATCAAGGCCAGCGGCGACGCCCATCAACGCCACCCCCACGGTGCCTGCTGTGCCCCACGATGTGCCTGTGCAAACTGACGTTGCGCAGGTGATAAGAAAAGCCGTGATAACGATATATTGAGGGCTGATCAGCTTCAGTCCCCAATACACCATGTAAGGGATCGTACCACTTAACATCCAGGCACCGATCATGCCACCGACGCAGATCAATATCAGTATCACGGGCATCGCTTTGGCAAGCTTAGCAACAATCGCGTCCATGATGTCTACCCAGTGGTAGCCTTGCCAATAGGCAACGGCTGTCGCAACGGCTGCCGACGCCAACAATAACGACTCAATGGGCAATTTATAATGACCATAACCAATAACCAATAACATGAGCATGGCAACGATGGGAAGCAGTGCCAATCCCAGATTAAGCTCCTTTTTGGCTTTCATTTCTCACTCCTTTAAGCATTGAAGAGGCCAGCGTAGTGAGAGTGAGGCAGCATAAATGTGATCCCGGACCGCTGTGGGTGTAACGGGTTTCATGGGTTTAATCACTGCGAAGTCATTCGCATTTTTTTGGCCTACACCGGGCTGACAACGCAGAATTAAAGCGGTTTAACCGATGCCCGAGGGATAAGCTCAGCGCAATAGCCATTATGTTGTGGTAGCCCGACGATACCGGCATTAAGTTGTAACGCCAGCGTCGCGGCACGGCGCGCCATTTTCTCAATAGGATTATGCATGGTCGTCAAGGTAGGATGCAGATATTTGGCCCAGGCTATGTCATCAAAGCCCACCAAGGAGATATCGTCGGGTACGCGAACCTGATGGTAGTGAAAGGTTCGCATGATGCCAGCGGCCATGACATCATTAAAGGTGACCAACGCAGTGAAGTTAAGCCCAGCCTGTAACAATTTTTCTGCTGCCAGCTCCCCGCCGTGTTCATTGAATGGAACGCTGATGATCCAATCATCGGCTACCGGGATCCCGGCGATGTCCATGGCTTTACGGTAGCCTTCGACACGGTGGGTCCTATCATCGATGGGAATATCTGCCGTGATGCAGGCAATTTTCCGATGGCCATGTTGAATAAGCTGGTTGGTTGCGGCCTGAGCGGCACTGACATTATCCAGCCACACACAGCGGTTGGCGATGACCGGTAAATAGCGGTTTATCACCACCAATGCAGGCGTATGGGCCGCATAGCGCAAGATATCCTCTTCATTCATACGGGGCAGATGAGCGACAATGGCTTCACACCCCTGATTAATCAGTAAATCAAGCCCGGCCTTTTCCTGCTCGGCGCGATGTCCGCCGCTGCAAACGACCAACTGTACCCGGGCTTTACGCGTGGTATCTTCAATGCCCCGCGCCATGCGCGAGAAGAAGGGATCGTCCAGGTTGCCGGTAAGCAGCCCGAGAGTCTTGCCACTCCTTTTCGCCATGGCGTGTGCGGTAACATTACGCTGATAGTTGAACTCACGCATCGCCGTCTCAACCCGTTCGCGAGTGACCGGCTTAACATAAACGTTATTGTTAATCACTCGGCATACTGTTGCCGCAGAAACACCCGCATGGCGGGCTACATCTTTCATTGTAGCCATGATAACTCCCTGTCATTGCATTGATAGCTACTTTGTTATCATAGTTAATTGTCCTAGCCCAACAGCACACTCTGTAATTTTTAATGGCTCATTGAGCTTTCGTTATTCAATTTTTTCAGCAAGGCGACGGCGACGGCTTCTGAACTGGCCGGATTCTGCCCTGTTACCAGATTGCCATCTTCCACGACGAACGGCATCCAATCGGCACCTTTTTGGTAATGTGCGCCAGCGGCAATAAAGGTATCTTCGATTAAAAACGGGACGACATGAGTTAATTCAACGGCCTCTTCTTCACTGTTGGTGAAGCCGGTAACGTGGCGTCCTTTGATGAGCAGAGCGCCGGTCTTGGCAGTAACCTTACGCAGCACGCCCGGTGCATGGCAGACAAAGGCCACCGGTTTTCCGGCGCGATCGAACGATTCAATCAGCGCAATCGACGTTGCTGACTCCGCAAGATCCCACAGTGGGCCGTGGCCGCCGGGATAGAACACGGTGTCAAACGCCTCCTGAGACACGGTTTCTAGTTTGACCGTTTGAGACAGCGCATCCTGTGCGTCTTGATCGGCTTTAAAACGTGCCGTCAGTGCCGTCTGAAATTCAGGAAGATCGCTTTTGGGATCCAGCGGCGGCTGGCCACCGGCTGGGGAGGCGAGAACCACCTCAGCCCCCGCGTCTTTAAAGACGTAGTAGGGTGCGGCAAATTCCTCCAGCCAAAAACCTGTTTTCTTTCCTGTGTTGCCCAGTTCGGCATGGGATGTCAGAACCATTAAAATTTTCATTGTTAACCTCGATAGTGCTGCTGCAGGTGAATTAGTTGTTCAGGAACGCTTCGGCAACAGCCGCTTTATCCTGATAAGGCGCGCGAAGTCGAAGATTGGTCATGCCGGCGCTCTCCTGAACAACAACCGGTTTTGCGTGACTGAAACGTCTGAAACCATGGATACCGTGATACGCACCGGTTCCTGACGCCCCGATGCCGCCAAAGGGCAGACTGTCGATTGCGGCATGGGTCATGACATCGTTGATAACCAAGGCACCAGACGTTGTCCTTGTGGCTATATGACGTTGATGCTCCGTGTCATGACCAAAGTAGTAGGCAGCAAGTGGGCGTGGGCCCGCGTTGATGTAACGAATAGCCTCACCGATCCCGGCTGTGTATGTTTTTAACGGCAGGAGGGGTCCGAAGATCTCTTCCTGCATCACAAGCATCTCTTCTGTGACGCCAAGAATGAGATGTGGCGCGATCTTTCTGCTGTGTGGATCGGCATCAGGTTCGTTGTCGGGCGCGAGACTGATGATGTTAGCCCCTTTGCGGGCGGCATCGTCCAGCAGCATGAGCAAGCGGTGATAGTGTCTGTCGTTAATGATAGCGGTGTAATCCACATTGCCTTGAAGTGTTGGATAACTCTCATGCATAAAACGTTTTGCCGCGTCGACAAAGTCTGCTTCGGATGATTCCGGCAGCAGGACATAATCCGGGGAGATACAGATTTGCCCGGCATTGAACGTCTTTATTGTCAGTATCCGTTCAGCGGCGATACTGATGTCTGCATCGGTATCCAGCACCACCGGCGATTTTCCACCCAGTTCAAGCGTGACAGGAACCAGATTTTCGGCAGCCGCGCGCATGACGTGACGGCCAACTGCGGTGCTGCCGGTAAAGACCAGATGATCGAACGGTAACTGGCTAAACGCCTGGCCTACTTTCGCATCACCCAATGCCACCACGAGCTCATTCGAATCAAAATAATGGGGAACACGTTCCGCAAGCAATTCAGAGGTAAACGGTGTCAGCTCGGAGGGTTTCAGCATCGAGGTGTTGCCCGCCGCAAAGACACCCGCCAGCGGACCGAAGGCGAGGTTTATCGGGAAATTCCACGGACTGATAATGCCCACAACGCCCAGCGGCTGTGGTTCGATCCATGCCTGCATCCCCGGAACCGGTACCTCGGCCACCTCTGGTTGCATCCATTGCTCCAGCTTTTCAGCGGAATGCGTCAACATATTGATGGTGGTTATCAGGTCGGCAGCCTGTGTTTGATAACCGCTGCGGTGACCAAAATCGCGTCCGATCGCAGCGGTCAGGGCCGCATGGTTGTCACGAATCAAGGCAGCGCTGCGCATAAGACGATCGCGACGTAAGGCAGCCGTAGCGGGCTCATTGTGTCGATGGTGCTTTTTCATGGCGTCAAGAATGTGTGATAACGCCTGAAAATGATGTTGTTCGCTCATGTCACTGTCCTGTTAGTGCGGAGGTTTCTTGGGTTGGAAACAGCATAAAGGAACTGGATGTTTACGGATAACAACGCTATTTTGTCAGGGGTATAAATTAATTTATGGCTAAGCTATGTCATTGTTACGTCTACGTACTTTTATGGAAGTGTATCGGCAACGCTCGATTTCAGGTGCGGCACGGGTGCTGAACCTGACTCAGCCTGCGGTCTCTCAGCATATCATTGGCCTTGAAGTGGCCATCGGAAGGCCCTTGTTTGAACGGCAGCCGCAGGGGGTGAAGCCGACCGTGGTCGCTGACGATCTTGCGGCAGATATTGGCAACAAACTGGATGATGCTGAATCCGCGCTCGCCTCTGCGAGGGCCAGGTCCATGGATGTTGCGGGGACGCTACAGATCATTGGTCATTCTGACTTCATGGCAGAAAAATTGGCGGGGGAATTGTTGCCCTTACTGGAAAGTGGTATTCGCGTGCATTTACATGCCGGAGATGGCCCGATGGTCACCCAGATGGTGATAGAAGGACATTGTTATTTAGGCATCACGGCGCATCCGGTTACCGATACGCGATTGAAGGGGGATGTCATTTTTACCGACCGCGTGATCGCGATTGCATCACCCGAGCTCGCCGAGCGTCTGAATAGCAGTGAGCATTTTGGCCGGGATTTACTGAATGAGCCGCTGCTGGCCTACAATCTTGAGCTTTCACTGATCGAACACTGGCTGGGTAAGAACCGAATAAAATTCAGTTCGTTGCTTCCTGCTATGGTCGGTCAGGATTTACGCGGTCAGAGAAGCTTGTTGTGTAAAGGATTTGGTTGGACGGTCATGCCGGAGTTTTTGTGCCGGGCGCACCTTGATGAGGGTAAGCTGGCCCGTCTTAACCCCCCGGTGGGAGACACGGAAATTCGTTACAACCTGGTGTGGCTGCCGAGTGCGTTGCGTCAGCCGCGCCTGGCTCATACCCGACAGATTCTGCTGCACAAGTTGGGCAATCCAGATTAAAGGGGGAGGGGGCAGAGCACAGGCGCGACGCACGTTATTGAAGGGCGATGTGCGAGAAACAACACCTCTGCATCGCCCTTGGTTTATGTGCGGTGCAAAACTACTCATTGCCCCATTGATTCAAGAACGTCGCTATCTCATCAATGCGCTGCTCGTTGATATGGGCTTCACGCGCCATTTCCTGCTGGGCCTGCTCACTGATCTCTTCATTATTCATTAAGCGAGTGAGCAGTAATTGGAAATAGTGTGCCAGCGCGTCACGCTCTGACTCGCCCACTAGCTCAGCGGATTCCGTCGAGTACTCATCCACAATATCATAATATTTAAGGGGTATTTCATTGTTCATACGTCGTCCCGTGGGGTAAGGTGTTTGTCAGTACGGCCTGGTGACCACATTCTGCGAATGACTACCGCATACCGCGTCAATTACCACATTAAATCATCGGGTACTTTAAAGTCAGCATAGGGATCTTCTTCATCTAGCGCTTCCTGACTCAGCGCACTGTGTAAAACGATACTGCCTGCATCCCGCTGGGCAATTTTTTCGGCCACGCTCGCGGGGATAATCGCGTATTGGCTCTCGCCCTTGCTATCAATAACCAAACGTGCGATGGCGAGACGACCATTAATCAGTTGCGTTTGTGTAAGTTTATCAACAACCACTTTTTTGATGACATTGTTATCTGTGAAGTTAAAGCTAATATCACCTTTTGAAATGTCGATTTTGTTCATTTCAATCAGTTGCTTCACCTGTGCTTTATACTCTTTAGATAACACTGCCTGTTTCTGTTGTTCGCTGAGTTGTTTATCGCGTTCAAGCTGATTTTTTTTGTTTTCCTCTACCGCGGCTCTGGCTTCACGCGCCTGAACGCGTGATTTTTTGGCCGTTCTTTCAACTTTGGCCATTTTTTTGCTGGTCACTAATCCCGCTTTCAGCATCTGCTCTTGTAAGGTGAGTTTTGTCATCGTCGTTTCGAAACCCGTAGAAAAATTTGTGGAATTATACCTGTAATCGCCAAGGCTGTAACCGGGCGCAAAGCCCGAACGCTACGGCGTTTGAATGTGGAAGACGCCATCAGGGGCGCAGTGAATACGACAGCGAAATGACGTCACACCTTGAGCAGTTTCACCGTGGCCTCAATGTCTATCTCATCTTCAGTAAAAATTAACGTCGACCCCTGAAAGGTGGTGATCGCCAATTTTTTCATCGCGCGAACGTCACTGGGTTTAGCGGCTGATTTTGGTCTGATATTTCCCATCAGCGCTCCCACAGAAAGCACCGTATTTTCTTTATCAATACGGGTATCAGCCGACACTTCTTCGCTGAATACCAGAAAGGATTTAATGGCGGTAAGCTTGATACGTTCGCCCGCGATATAAATGTATTTGCTTTCTGGTTCGACTTTCACGGCATAAGCCGATAGACCCTTTTTATTGGTGGTGGGTTCGAAACTGACGGCCGCGCCTTTTTTAAGCAGGTCTGGATTGGCAACCTTAATCACATGAAAATAACGGTTATCACCGTTTTCATCTTTGATAAACCCAAAACCTTTATCTTTAAACCAGGTTGTAATCGTTCCGTTCATCGCCATTACCGCCTACCTAATCGTTTATCACCTTATTTTTGCAGCGCGCAGTGTAAAGCACAATCCTGGCGCAGACCACTTCTTTGGGTTGCCTCTTGCTGATAAATGTCGAATGGACGAAGAATGTTTCGAGTTGATCATCGATAATGTCCGTCAAGCAGCCTGAGGCTATATCATTCCCTCCTTGTCTGTTACTTCACGTAAGATGTCGCTGGCATTGACGTACTGGCCAGAACATACTCAGCGTATCTATAGGCTTAGCGTGTTGAACATAGCGCTTAGGCTGACAGCAAAATCAACACACGCCTACTTATATCAGCGCTCAGCGGAAGTCGTAAGATGCTGCTGCTTGCTACACCAAGTATACACCGGGATTGGTGAAAGCATAGATCACGCACGGCAGTCTTCACACCTATGCCTCGGCCAGATCAAACATGGCTTAACAGAATTCGGGCGTGTGTTTCTTATATAAGTCAGTAACCTAAAACTTACTTTTTCATTGATGCTGTTTTGTTAAGTAAATATACAAGCAAGAGAATAATTGTGCATCCCCCCCATGTTAAAGCAGGGGTGCTTTCTCCCAAAAGTAGCCATGAAAGAAGTAGAGTTAGAGGGAGCCGAATATAGCTCACGGAGCTAACCTCAACCCTGAACGGTGTGGCTAATGAAATAATGCTCAGTATACTCCCAGCCATAGCCAGAATTCCACTCAAAACCAATCCATGAATACTGAGTGTGTCCGGAAAGGGCAGCTGGTTATAAAATATATAGAGAGGTGTCAGAATGAATCCGTAGGTGTTATAGACTGCAAGATAACTAACGAGACTATCGTTGTTACGGCACAGTCTGGAGAATACAAATGCCTGAAAAGCCACGCTGCCAATATAAATGTAGTTTGCTTGAGAACCAATGTTTTTGTCAAATGCGAACAAAAAATGACTTATAATGACGATGATTGAAAACAACAGCCATGACTTCATGTTATAAGTTAACTTGAAGAGTATCACGCTAAAAAACACAATGAAAACTGGACTCAGCTGGCCAGCCAATGCAAAGCCAGATAAACTACCAGCCAAAATCGCATACACTCCACATATTGAATTAATGATATTGGCGCTTGCAAAAGTAATTACTTTCCTGTTCTTAAAAGCGTGAAAGTTGCAGCACAATAAAAGTGGCACGCCGAAACCAAATCGGAAAAGTGATACCCATGAAACTGGAATGTTACTTAGCAGTATTTTTGAAAGGAAATCTGAACCAATGTACAATAATAAAGAAAGCAATGCGATAAAAACTGACCATTTTTTACATGTAAAACGGGCCGAAGCCCGTAAAATAAAATCATTAGAACTTACACCTGGCTGAGACATTGCATTTTCTTCTGATAATAATGGATGTAATTAACATACTCCGCATCCATATTCTTAGGCAGTTTTTTTATGTCAAAAAAATCAAGCGATAGACCTTCCTCAATATTGTTTATTATTTCCCCAGACCATTTATTAGTAAAGTAGAGAGAGGTGATGACATTTATTTTATCATTATTCGCAAGAGTAAATGTATATTCTGGGCCAGAAAAAACAGCAAGATGTGTTAACTCATGAATATCGATGTTCGTCTCTTCTTTCACCTCACGAAGAGCCGTTTGCTCCAATGATTCTCCCGGCTCAAGAAGTCCACCTGGAAGTCCCCAGCTTCCATCGGTACGGTGTTGTAGAAGAACACGTTTGCTGCCATCCAGGACAATTATGTTAGCGCCAGCCAGAAGCAGTAGCTGGTGACCTATCATACTTCTCATGTGTTTTACGTATGACATATTTTACCTGATTATTTAAAATTTTTTCGTTGAACAGAGCGTATTGCCACTGCTACTTTTTTGGCGTCTTCTTCTGCCAAATCTGGATACAGAGGAAGGCACAATATATTTCTTGCAATATATTCAGTGATAGGAAGGCCGGAACGAAAATAGTTACGAAATGCTTTCATTTCATGCAAGGCAGGATAGAAATATTTTCTCGTAGCAATCCCCATCAGCTGTAATTCTTCCGCTAGTCCGTCTCTGCTACATCCAAATAGTGTTTCATCAACCACAATGGAAAAATCTTTATAAGTGGTTTTAATATTTTCAGGCACCATCTGAAACTTAATGCCAGATACATCACTTAACGTTGACTTATAGATTTCCGCGAGTACATTGCGAAAGCTTATACTTTTCTTTAGATACTGAAGAGACGCTATTCCAAGTACGCACTGCATCTCACTCAGTCGCCCATTTAACCCGGCAAACGCATTGTCATAATCGCCGTTATTCCCATACTCCTTCATTATCCTTATACGTTCTGCAAGGGCATTATCGTTCGTCGAAATTAGCCCACCCTCGCCAGTTACCAACGTTTTTGTTGGGGTGGTACTAAACACTTCTGCATCACCGAATCCTCCAACCTTTCTGCCATTGACCTCGGATCCCATGGCATGAGCGGAGTCAAAAATCAGTTTTAGATTATTTTTCTCAGCGATTTTTTTCAGGTTTTCACATTCTGCGGGTACGCCAAAAACGTGAACGGCCATGATAGCCTGAGTTCCAGAAGTAATTTTCCTTTCCAGATCCTCTGGACAGATCGTATATGTATCGGGGTTGCAGTCCACGAACACGGGTGTAGCGCCGGCTCTTACGATTGCATTTGCCGTTGCACAGAAAGTGAATGCAGGAACAAGGACTTCCCCAGTTATGTTCATCGCCAGTAGAGTCAAAATCAGGCCTGTGGTTGCAGAAGAGACGGCAATCACGTTTGGTGTTCCTATATACTCGCCGATATTTTTTTCGTAAAGTGCGTTGAAATTACCCTTAGTCAGCATTCCTGAAGATATGACTGATCTAAGGTTATTCTCGATCTCACTAAAGCAGGGAAGATAGGGTTTAAGAAAAGGGAGTCCATCCGGAAATATCTTAGTGTTGTTATCGGCTGTAAATGGTTTTATTAAATTTATCATTTACACCACCAGTTGTTCAGTCGTTTTAAGGTTACTGTAAATGCGCAGTGTGGGAATGGGGATGATATGACTTTCTATAATATTTTTAATCTGGACGATGCCTTCATTAATTGAAACTTTTGACGTAAACCCCAAGCATTCTCTTATTTTCTTGAAAGAAACTTGATAGCTACGGTTATCAGATAGAGTATCATTAATTTCAACGCGTGATGCTTTTATCAGTTTCCCTATTTTATATCCCAATTCAGCAAGAGTGATATTCATGTCATCTGAACCGATATTGAAAACCTGATTTCTGACAAGATTTTCAGATGCGCAGCTGATTTTACAAAGGGCAATAGCTATGTCATGACAATGAATAAATGGTCGCCATTCTGCTCCGCCGTGAACATGGCATACACCGTCATAAAGAGCTGAAGCTGTCATACCATTTACAGCAAGGTCAAAACGCATCCTACGTGATGCACCAAAAACGGTCGCAAACCTACAGGTAGACATAATCATATCTGTCTTAAATTTTTTTAATACTTCTTCTCCAGCAATTTTACTTTCTGCATAATAATCTACCGGGTTCAAGGCAGAGTCTTCTGTAAACACCTGAGTTCCAAAGCCATAGACACTACAGCTAGAGGCAAAGATAAACCGACTTACGCCCGCTTCGCTTGATGCGGCAGCAAGACGTTCCGTTGCGATCACGTTAACATCCTGACAGGTTAATTTATCGTAACTGCATGCGGGATTACCCACGATACCACCAAGATGAATAACCCCATCAATATTCCTGACTGATTTTTTTATATCAGAAATATTTCTCAGATCACCCTCTACTAACTCGAAGTTTGGATTTTCGTGAAAAGGGTACAGAGACCATAAACCAAACATTCCGTTATCCAATACCCGAACTTGCTTATTATTCATGAGTAAAATTTCCACAACATGACTTCCGATGTATCCTGCACCACCTGTTATCAATATTTTATCCATTTTTACTCTTTCATGTTTTGGTTAGGTAGGGGATTTTTTAATATCTTTTGTGACTAATCGTCAATGACTGTTTGCATGTAAAATCATTTAATGAAAGTTGATATTTTACTCTGTATGAAAAAATAACGTTAGTTAACGCTTTTATTAAAAATTTTAAGCTGAAGGAATCAATTTAAAACGATTTAATCAATATCCATCTATTCTTTGAAAAACATACAGAGTAAATAATTTCAGTTTTTATTAATGGCCTTTTATATTTTATGCAAGCAGTAGTTGAATGCGTTGATACAGTGCAGGAATTTGAGCACAAGTCTTATTGCAAGCATGGTAGTGGTTTGTGACTCGGGCATTCCCTTCTTCAAGTGCCGTGGTTAGGCAGGAGATTGACGTCAATCAATGCCTACAGATAGGGACTATCGAACGCGGATCAAAACCGTATTTTTGACCAGGAGATAGGCGAAAGGGAGCAAGATCTTTGGACTAAAATACGCTGGATGTAGGTAAAGCTCAGTAGACGTTATTGGAACAGACTGGCGCTGTTTTAACAGTAAACTGTGAGCGTTGTTGAAACACTGGAAAACAAGAAGTGGTGCGTTCTAATGGACTCGAACCATCGACCCCCACCATGTCAAGGTGGTGCTCTAACCAACTGAGCTAAGAACGCATTTTTTGAGGCTGGTTGCTAAAGCAGCGGAGGATGCCCTGTGCTGCCGTGCGGGGCGCATAGTAGCGAGTGAGCGTGGTGCTGGCAAGACGCAAATACAACATTTATGTGGTTGAACTGCACGACTGCTGCACTTGTGTTCACCTTGCGTTTTTTTCACCCAGCGCAGGCTGCGTGCAGCCCCTTGCGCTGGGTGATCTCAGCGTTAGCGCGCCGCGCGCGCCAGAATATCGCCAGGGGGTTGACGTTGTAAGTAACGGATACGTAGCACCATCATGATCGCGGCAGCCGTGAGCCCAATGATAAAGCCACACCAGAAACCGGCAGGACCCATGCGTGGTACCCAATAATCGGTCATTGCCAGCAGATAACCGCTGGGTAAACCGAGTATCCAGTAGGAGACGAAGGTGATGTAGAAAATGGAACGCGTGTCTTTATAGCCACGTAATACGCCGTTGCCGATAGCCTGCACCGCGTCAGAGATCTGATAAATCGCGGCCAAAAGCATCAACTGCGCTGCCATAGCGACCACTTCCGGGTTTTTGTTATACAACAAAGCGATCTGTTCACGCAGCAGTGCCGTGAAAATGGCGGTACAACAGGCCAGCATCACGCCGGTCGCGATGCCGGTATAGGCCGCGACACGCGCATCTTCCACTGAGCCTTCTCCCAGCCGGTGACCAACACGGATCGTCGAGGCAATGCTGATAGACAACGGTAGCACAAACATCAGTGAACTGAAATTCAGTGCTATCTGGTGCCCGGCAACGTCAATCACACCGAGTGGCAGGATCAGCAGGGCGACGATGGCAAACAGCGACACTTCGAACAGCAGGGCGAGTGCAATGGGTAAACCGAGTGAAAACAGACGCCGCATGGCGGAGAAATCAATCTGCCAGCGCTGCCATTTGATGTCGCGCAGCCAGTGAGCACGCATACTGTAAAACGCCATCATCAGCATCATTATCCAGTAGGTAGAGGCAGTCGCGACGCCGCACCCCACGCCGCCCCCCAGTTCTGGCATGCCAAATTTGCCGTAGATAAAGATATAGTTCAGGGGAATATTGATCAGCACACCAATAAAACCAATCACCATGCCCGGCTTGGTTTTGGACAACCCTTCACACTGACAGCGCAGCACCTGATAGAACAGATAGCCCGGCACCCCCAGTAACATCACGTGCAGATAGCCGATGGCAACATTCGCCAGTTCCGGTGAGTCGGTGTGCATCATGGCAATAACGTGTTTGCCGTTATACAGCACCACCATGGTGATAACCGCAACGATCGCGGCCAAAATAAACGCCTGCTGAACCTGATGGGCGATGCGAGGGCGTCGACCAGAGCCGTTGAGCTGGGCCACCACTGGCGTGAGCGCCATCAATAAACCATGTCCAAACAGGATGACCGGCAACCACACGGAGGTGCCGACTGCAACCGCCGCCATATCGGTGGCGCTATAGGCACCCGCAATAATGGTGTCAACGACACCCATGGACGTTTGGGAAACCTGCGCAATAATGACAGGAACCGCGAGCGTTAACAGGCTCCGCGCCTCTGACAAATATTTCTGCACGCAAACACCTTCCTTGAATTGTTAAAACGAAAAACTGACGTCGATACCACCTCGCGTTCTGTTATACGACAGCTCGGCGAGGTAGCGCGTTACTTTTCCAGCAGGGGGTTGGGATGAATGAAAGTAAACAACCGCAAGCGAGATAACGAGCATAAATGGCTTTTGAAGCCATCCATCTGAGATGGAAAATCAATCGATGACAGAACGTTGTTCTAGTGTAGCGGCTTGGCATAAGTAAACCAACTTCTTCGTAAGATATTGTGTCACAAGAGAGGGTCTGTTGCCTTATCGGATTTGTCAGGTGCCAAAGGTGGGAATACGTTTGGATTTCCAGTCGTTATGAGGCAAACTGCAAAATGATTTGTCAGCCTTTATTTCCTCGCAGCGAGCCACCGTAGCGTAGGGGGAGAGGCTGGCACAGTAGCATTCAGCTATTTCACTGATTTATTATGAGGCAAGCGTATGTTTACCGGTATTGTTCAAGGCACCGCGCCGGTGGTGTCCATCGATGAAAAAACGAACTTCCGCACGCATGTGGTAAAACTTCCTCCCGAATTACTGACCGGCCTGGTGACAGGTGCCTCGATTGCCAATAACGGTTGTTGCCTGACAGTGACGGCGATTGATGGCGATCGGGTCAGTTTTGATTTAATGAAAGAGACGCTGCGCCTGACCAACCTGGGCGATATTACGCCGGGCGATCTGGTGAATATTGAGCGTGCCGCAAAATACGGCGATGAGATCGGCGGACATGTTATGTCCGGGCACATTATGTGCACGGCTGAAGTGGTTAAAATTCTCACCTCGGAAAATAACCACCAAATCTGGTTCCGACTGGCCGATGAATCGCAGATGAAATATGTGCTGCACAAAGGGTTTATCGGGATTGATGGTATCAGCCTTACGGTGGGCGAAGTGACACGCAGCCGTTTCTGCGTGCATTTGATTCCCGAAACGCTGCAACGCACCACACTCGGTCAGAAGCGATTGGGAAACCGGATCAATATTGAAATCGATCCACAAACTCAGGCGGTGATCGACACGGTTGAACGTGTGCTGGCACAGCGCCAGGCACAAGAGGCCGTAACGGCAAATGCCGCGCAGAGTGCCTGACGCCTGAGCTGAAAAGCGATAAAAAATGCCGTACACCCTTGGCTGTACGGCGTTATGCTGACTGAAATCAGCGCGCTACACGCACGCCGCCTTCAATCCCTTGGGGGCTAAACAACACCTGCCACAGTTGAATGTTCCGCGCGCGAAACGCCCCGGCACATGCATTCAGGTAGTAACGGAACATACGATTAAAACGCGGTGAGTAACGGTTCGCTAACTGTGGCCAATTGGCGATAAAACGATCGTGCCAGGCCATCAAGGTTTTATCGTAATCGGCCCCAAAATTATGCCAATCCTCCATCACCAGATAGGGTTCACTGCGTGCGGCAATGTGGCGTACGGAGGGCAGACAGCCGTTGGGGAAGATGTATTTGTTAATCCAGGGGTCAACCTGTGAATCGGTTTTGTTTGCCCCAATGGTATGCAGTAGAAACAACCCTTCGGGTTTGAGATTTTTGCTGACGACGCGAAAGTACGTATCGTAGTTTTTCGGTCCTACATGCTCAAACATGCCGACAGAAACGATGCGATCGAAATGTCGGTTAAGGTCGCGATAATCCTGCAATTCAATGGTGACATTGAGATCGCTACAGCGTGCCTGAGCCAATTTTTGCTGCTCACGCGAGATGGTCACGCCGTAAACCGATACGCCATAATGGCGTGCCGCATAAGCGGCAAGCCCGCCCCAGCCACAGCCAATATCCAACAGTGTCATGCCTGGCTGAAGCTGAAGCTTTTCGCAAATCATGCGCAGTTTGGCCTGTTGCGCCTGCTCAAGGGTTGTGGCCTCTTTCCAGTAGCCGCAGGAATATTGCATATGTGTATCGAGCATCAGGCTAAACAGATCGTTGCCCAGGTCGTAATGCTCCTCGCCGACGATCCAGGCCCGCTTGCGGGATTGCAGGTTAATCAAGCGTGCAGCGACAATATGGAAAATGTCTTTGAGGTGATGGGGGGCTTTTTTCTCAAGCCCTGCACGTAAGATACGCCGAAAAAAGCAGTCTAAACGCTCGCACTCCCACCAACCGTCCATATAGCTTTCCCCGAGCCCCAGTGAGCCTTCACGCAGAACGCGTTTGTAGAAATCGGGGTTACGTACCCGGATATCAAACGGGCGTGAACCATTGATTTTAATATCGGCGATAGCTAATAACGCGTGTACGATCCGGAACCAGGACGTGTTATGTTCTGCCAGTTCCTCTACATATGATGAACTCATAATTTCTCCCAACCTTGCCAGACAGCGCTGCAAGGAACAGCATAGATAGTCTCTCATCAACCCGAACGCTGCGGTTTGTACACAGCGTGTTCGAATCACGGGCAAGTTACCCGTTGTTCAAATTGTAAGCGGTTGCATTCGTGCGCAGCCGTTTATGCTTGCCCGTTGCACAGTGGCAGCGGGCATAACATCCATCGTCTACTCTCTGGATACCCAGAGGGAATGAAGTGTCAACGCCGGTACGTAGTAACACGTAGGGGCATATATCCTGATACGCAGTCGTGCGTTCGTTATAATAAGGATAAGTGTAGGGATATTGTCCGAATGAAAAACAGTGTATGACTGCTTCAATCAGAGGACAAGTCAAAATTGATTGATGCAGTCATGAAGAATTTACAAATCAACGTGCTATACCCGTCATACTTCACGTTGCAGGTGCGTTGTCTGCACTCATTATTCGGCCCATCCCTGGGCCTCACCGCTTACGAGGCCGCCGCACGCGGCGTTCAAATCTGCTCCGGGCAGGTTTGTCACCCGAATCACTTAACCGAGTAAGCTCATCGGGATTAATGAATCTCATCCCTGAGATTCACCCTTCGGGCCAGCGCTTGCGCTGTTCAAATCTGTTCCAGACGGAGTTGTCGCTCATTTGCCGCCTTCCTGTCACTCGAATTATTTAGGGTATATAAGAAAACCGTCTTGAGCATCAACTGCGGTAGTCGCGGGAAGGGCCGTCACCCACAGAGCGACGCTCGATAAGCGTTGGGTGAACCTCAATCATCTGTGTATCTTCGCGCTTGCTGGTGATGCGATCGAGCAGCATGGTAAAAGCCGATTGGCCCAAACGCTCTTTTGGCTGGTGGATCGTGGTTAAGGCTGGGGTGAAATAACGTGCATGGCGAACATTATCGTAGCCAATCACGGAAATATCTTGCGGTACGCGTAGCCCCAATTCATCAGCCGCGCAGATAGCGCCCATAGCCATGATGTCGCCGCCGCAGAAAATAGCGGTCGGGCGCTGTTTTTGCGCCAAAATCTGGTGCATGGCTTTGTAACCGGATTCCGGCTCGAAATCCCCCTGAACAATCCATTCATCGCGAACTGTGATATCCGCTTCCTGCAAGGCTTTGAGAAAACCCAGATAACGTCCGCTGCCCGTGTTGCGTTCCTGAATACCGGGAATGGCACCAATGTCGCGGTGGCCGCGCTCAATCAGATAGCGCCCAGCCAGATATCCCCCTTCGAAGGCGTTATCTATAATGGTGTCCGTAAAATCACTGTGTGCCTGACCCCAATCCATTACCACCATGGGAATGCTGCGGTAATCGGACAACATGCTCAATAGTTCAGGCGGGTATTCCGCACACATCACCAACAGGCCATCGACCCGTTTTTGCGCCAGCATGGAAAGATAAGCACGCTGTTTTTCCAGGTTATTATGCGAGTTACACAGAATCAGGGTGTAGCCTTTGGCATAACAACTGTTTTCAACCGCTTCGATAATTTCCGCAAAGTAGGGCGCTTCACTCGAAGTGGCGAGCAATCCGATGGATTTGGTGTGATTGACCTTTAAGCTCCGAGCCACTGCGCTCGGGGAGTAGTGTAATTCCTTGATGGCTTCCCGCACGGCCGTTTTGGTCTCTTCGGCGACGAAACGTGTTTTGTTGATGACGTGAGAGACGGTTGTTGTTGAAACGCCAGCACGCTTTGCCACATCTTTGATCGTTGCCATCTAAACATGACTCCTGAACCTACTTGTTACGGCAGTATATAGTTTGTTAATCGTTTGCTTTTGCGTAATGTTCTCTTTCCGATGGTATAAACAGGATATCAGAAGGAGACTGCCGACGTACTTTGTACCTAAAGGGGACGTGTTGATCCCATCGAAGATGACGTGTTCGGACACCGACGCAGCGCACGGTAAACTGCGAATTTTGGCTGATTTACCGCGAAAGTGAAAGGGTTAATTGATTTAATTAGTGCAGCCGGGATCGGAGATTTTCCCTATAAAATGTGTAACAATGATCTTTTAGCATCATTGTGCTGCGGTATTGGTGTGCAGGAAACAACGAAGCATCCGGTGCGGCGGCAACGTTTACGCGTTTCTGTGTTTCAAGGAGATAGAATGAATACTGATTTTAAAATGTCATTAATGACCACGGTTGGGGCGTTAGTCATGATCATGGTATTTAGCTTTGTTGCCGTGTTGAACTGATCGCGATTAAAATAAAGACCAGGCTGCATAGGCATCACCTGGTCTTTATTATCGATAACATGTCGATTTGGCGATCACCGAATCGTTTGTGGTGTCACCACGCGACGTGCACCAATGTAGTGTTCCTGCCAGTAGTCTTCACTCAACTTACTGATCTTGATATCGGCACCGGTTCGCGGTGACTGAATAAACTTACCATTGCCGAGATAAACGCCGACATGATCTGCGGTGCCGCGACCGTTGATGCGAAAGAACACCAGATCGCCAATCTCCAGTTCACCCTTATTGATGGGGGCTGCATCGCGCAAGTGATACATTTCATTGGCGGTGCGCGGGATAGGGATTTTCACCACATCCTTGTAGGCATAATAGACCAGGCCGCTACAGTCAAAACCGGTATAGGGGGAGTTGCCACCCCATTGATAAGGTTTACCGATCTGACTCATCAGCTTGTTCATTGCCGTCATTTTTGCATGCTGATAACGGCGCTTATGCGCTTCACTGAGTACTACCTCTTTGCCCGCTTTCTTGGTGCCTGGTTTTATTGCCGCCGTTTTCTTTTCAGTGGCATCAGCCCCTTTTTTGAGCCCCTTCACCAGTTTTGCGGGCGTTGCACTGTGGTAGCGGGATGACGCGGTTTTTGACGCGATACTCTTGATGTCGACGTCAGCAGAACTTTTTTTAGTGGTGGTCGTTTTGGTCGGTTTCGTGCTTTGCGCTATCTTGGTTTTTTTCTCAACGGCCTTTTTCTCAACGATCTTTTTTTCTGGCTGCGTTTTAGCTTTTTCCTGCGTTGTCTTCTTCTTCGGTGGTTCCGGTGGGGTTTGTGGCTTTTTAGCGGTTTTGGTGGTCTGGTTTTTTTTCAGGTGTTTGTCATCCGTGCTGGCGCTGGCTTTCTTTTCCGCATTGGTATGCGGAGCTGCCTGAGCAACATTAACAAACAGATGGCTGAAGAAAACAAAGATCAGAGTAATAAATACGCGCATGATAAAAGAGACCGAATACAATCCTTAACTCGCTCAATTCGAACAGTATTCACGAAAACGCCATGAGAAAAAAGCAGGAAATCACCTTTTCGCTTAACAGAATCATGAGAAAACGTTAATAATTGTTTTCCCGCTGTAAATATCATCATTTATTGCGGCATATTTCACCGAGGGGACTGAGGGGGAACGGTGGCAGGAAAAACCCTACAAAAAATGGCGTTTTTTTGTCATCACCGCTCTCGCTACAATGACGCAACGGTAAATGCGCTTTGCAATCACTTGGATGACAAAGCGCATACGCGACAATGGTGCGATAATACTCCGTTACATAATGATGCCGAGCGATCCCTCCGACAGGAATGGGGTAGCGTGATGGCTCGCAGAAACACCGTTTGAGGAAGCAAAAAGCATGACGACGACAACGATTGAAAAAATTCAGCGCCAGATTACAGAAAACCCGATTTTGTTGTACATGAAAGGTTCACCGAAGTTGCCGAGCTGCGGTTTTTCCGCCCAGGCTGTACAGGCACTGTCGGCGTGCGGTGAACGCTTCGCCTATGTGGACATTTTGCAAAACCCGGATATTCGTGCTGAGCTGCCGAAATATGCTAACTGGCCGACCTTTCCCCAACTGTGGGTTGACGGTGAGCTGGTTGGCGGATGCGACATCATCATTGAAATGTATCAACGTGGTGAATTGCAGCAACTGATCAAAGAAACCGCAGACAAATACCGTGAACCGCAGGATGGAGACAGCGCGCAGTAAATTGCGCCTGTTGGCGGGTATTCCGCCGGTATTTGAGGTTAAAGAGGGGACCCAGCACCGTGGTCCCCTTTTTTTGGGTATCAAATTTGTTGATGACCCCACTCGGAGAATTCAGACTGTTTGATCTTCCAGGGGCAGTGGCCAACCGCCCAGTCGCTTCCACCGATTCACCAGTTCGCAAAATAGCGCCGTGGTTTGCTGGGTATCATAAAGCGCTGAGTGTGCCTGCGCGGAGTCGAAGGCGATGCCAGCGGTCATGCAGGCCTTCGCCAATACGGTTTGTCCCAGCACTAATCCGCTCAGTGCGGCGGTGTCAAAGGTGGCAAAGGGGTGGAACGGGTTGCGCTTGAGTCCGCAGCGTTCTGCCGCCGCCATCAGAAAACCGTGATCAAAGTTGGCGTTGTGGGCGACAATAATCCCGCGATTGCAGCCTTTGTCTTTAATGCCTTTACGCACCATTTTGAATATTTCATGCAGCGCTTCGTATTCAGAGACGGCACCACGCAATGGGTTGTGGGGATCAATGCCGGTAAACGCCAGCGCTGCGGGATCAAGCAGCGCGCCTTCGAATGGCGCGACGTGAAAATGCAACGTTTCATCGGGCTGTAACCAACCGTTATCATCCATTTTCATCGTGATGGCGGCAATTTCCAGCAGTGCGTCAGTTTGCGCGTTGAACCCTGCGGTTTCAACATCAATAACAACCGGGTAAAACCCGCGGAAACGGCCACTCAGTGCGTTCAGGTTATTTTTATCAGCCATGTTCTCTTTAATCATTTACTAAATGCAGCGCGCATTATGGCAAATTCCTGCCACCAATGCAGTAAACCTGATGTCTTGAACGCCTTGAAAGGAATGCGAGCGCAATGACATGAACGACATATATGAGAGAAGGGGAAGAGAGAAAGCAAAAAAGCGGCGGGCAGAAGCCGCCGCAGAGCATCGTCTGACAATCAGTTGCCGAGCCCGTTTCCTGATTGCGCTTTTTCGATCAGCTCAATCTTGTAACCATCGGGATCTTCGATAAAGGCAATGATCGTGGTGCCGCCCTTAACTGGGCCAGCTTCGCGCGTCACTTTTTCGCCTGCCTGACGAATACGCTCGCAGGTTGCGGCAACATCTTCAACCGCCAGTGCGATGTGCCCGTAAGCATTACCCAAATCGTATTTATCAACGCCCCAGTTGTACGTCAGTTCAATGACGGCCCCTTCGCTCTCTTCGGTATAACCGACGAAGGCGAGCGTGTATTTGTATTCGGTGTTTTCACTGGTTCGCAGCAAACGCATCCCCAGTACCTTGGTGTAAAAATCGATTGAGCGTTGTAAGTCCCCAACACGCAACATGGTATGAAGTAAGCGCATAATATCCTCGATTGACTACTGTGGTTGACCGCCATCACCGGGGCGACAGCGCAAAGGCTCGTTACAAAGTATACCGTTGTAACGAGGTTGAGTCCAAACCCTTGATGTAGAAGGCACACTTAAGGTGCCACAGTAGACGGCAATCACATTTATGCCATAGCTTTGCGGTATATTAATAACAAGCCAAATAAATAGTGTCGCTAGAGAAATCTTCGGCGCTACAATATATAATACTGAGTATCGTTTACAACCAGCGCCGCTCTACACCTAAAGCTTGCCATTGTCGCCCTGTAACGCTTCAATGAACGTGATGGATAGCGGAGGTGCAGTGCCTGAACAACTTGAGCTTTTTGCTGTTCCCAACCCCTGTCGTGGCGTGTGCCAAACGGATGCGCGCGGTTATTGTCTGGGTTGCTTTCGCAGTCGCAGTGAGCGTTTCTCCTGGGGGGAAATGAGCGATACGCAAAAACAGGACGTGCTAAGGCTTTGCAGGCATCGCGAGAAACGGATGGTTCGTTCGGAAAAAGCGACACTGAATAGCGAGTGGCAGCAGCCCTCATTATTCAACGATGAGTAGTGTGCTGTGGGCTCTAATAACTTATGTTGCATAATGTAGAGAGAACAATCTTTTCCACTGCACGCGTTGAGAGAATTTCCTCAAGGTGAATATATTTGGTATAACAGCAACGTGGTTACCGCTATTTATCGATAAATTATTAAGCAGAGCACCTTTTTCATTTTTTTTAAAATCAGAGTTGATTGCAATCCAGGGATATAACTTAGTACGCTAATAATAAGGAGGTGTTATGGAATTGCCGTTAGGTTCTGATTTGGCCAGATTGGTTCGGGTGTGGCGATCATTAATTGATTTTCGTCTGAAACCACTGGAATTAACCCAAACCCATTGGGCTACACTGCATAATATATACCAACTGCCTCCTGGACAGTCGCAGATTCAATTGGCAAAAGCCATTGGCATCGAGCAGCCATCGCTGGTAAGAACCTTGGATCAGTTAGAGGAGAAGGGGTTGATTACTCGAAGTATTTGTGCTCACGATCGGCGCGCAAAGCGCATCGCGTTGACCGATGCGGCAGAGCCGATCATCCAAGCGGTGGACGATGTGATAAGCCAAACGCGTGGTGAGATATTGCTGGGTATATCGGGGCAGGAAGTCAGTGCCCTGACGGGCCTTATTGCCCGCTTGGAGAAAAATATTCTCGCTTTACATGAGAGTCATGAAAGTCGTCATTGAAGCATCATCAGACAAAATAATGCTTGGGTAGAATAAATGTCCATCAAGCCGAATTGAATACTGCGCTGCATTCAAACATGGCATCACGCTGCGATCCTTTACCTGAACCCTATTTCTGGTGAATTATTGATGTCGTGTGGATGTTTTTTACTGAAAAAACTGATGGGTTTTAGCCTGGGCAGAGGATATACCTTTTGGTATCTTTCTTAGACAATGTGCTATTTTTCGTTAAAAACGTGTTGTACCCGACGTGTTTTGAGCCAGCGCAATTATTGCCTGTACGATTGAGGCCGCTCGTTGTCAGAATGAGTTTTTCATGTGAAGTGACATTATTGATCTAAGCAATAATCTAGGTTATCACCACCGTGCTGGTGGTGATAACAGAAAACAGGGGGTGTTTATCGTGGTGCAACTGTCACGTTTTGGCCGTTGCTGGACATGGCAACACGTTGGCCCACGCTGAAACGGGTATCGCCCTGGCGTTGTACAACCATGATGGTGGTACCATCGTCGCGGCGAATTTCCAACTCAACGCCTTGAACGCGGTTCATCGCACCTTGTGCACTTTGACCCGCTACGCCACCCGCCACCGCGCCTGCTGCGGTTGCCAGTGAGCGACCCGATCCACCTCCGATGGTGTTACCCAAGAACCCACCCAGCACTGCGCCACCAATAGCGCCCATGGTGCCATTCTCATCGCCAGCCTGAATTTGTACAGGTCGTAATGAAACGATGGTGCCATAAGTTACAGTACGAACCTGTTTGGCTTCAGAGGCGCGATAAACGTCACCGGAAAGCGAACTGGTGTTGGCGCAGCCCGCCAATGTCATACCGGCTAAAGTAATCACAAGTAAACGCTTCATCATATGTAAGACTCCTGTAATCGCAATGTGTCAGTTTTCTGTTACTGAAAGCCGACGTGGTAATGCTTATCAAACGGTTACTGCGAAACGTCGAATGGCCGTTGCGCACAACGCACCCTGATAGAATAGGGTTATACCCGTCATACTTCGCATTGCAGGTACGTTGGCTGCGCTCGCTCACCCGAATCACTTACCTGAGTAAGCTCATCGGGATTCACTCCCTTGCCGCCTTCCTGCAACGCGAATTATTTAGGGTATATATTGATAATGAAAAATGGCTAAAGTTCCTTGCTGCCACAATTCTCTCTCATCCTATTGGCGCATATGTTCATTTTATAGCAAAAAACGGCCTTTTTTTCCTCAAAATAAACGCGCATTCAAAGTATAGGACGTCGAATCCGCCGTAGAATGAAGAATACCTGAGCCGTTTGCCCGCTCGCCATGTTATTTTGTAAACAAGTGCAGCTTGGTTTATGGGAATTTTGTGTGCGTGTACAGCGCGGGATGGGAAATACACCGTTATGAAATCAGGCAGATACATCGGAGTGATGTCGGGCACCAGTCTGGACGGTGTCGATGTGGTCCTGGCAGCGATTGATGAGCACACGGTCGCGCAGCAGGCGAGCTATTGTCATCCAATGCCACTGACATTGAAGCAAGCCATTCTGGACGTATGCCAGGGGCAGGCGGTAACGCTGTCTACATTAGGTCAGTTGGATACACGCCTCGGCAAGCTGTTTGCTGAAGCGGTGCAAATGTTGTTGAAGCAGACCGAACTCGATGCCAGCGACATCATGGCGATCGGCTGTCATGGACAGACGGTGTGGCACGAACCGCTCGGTGACGCGCCTTGTACGCTGCAAATCGGTGATAATAACCAAATCGCAGCGTTGACGGGTATCACTACGGTGGGCGATTTTCGCCGACGTGACATTGCGCTTGGCGGGCAAGGTGCGCCGCTGGTGCCGGGGTTCCACTATGCGTTGCTGATGCATCCTGATGAACGTCGCGTCGTGCTCAATATCGGGGGGATTGCCAACATCTCTCTGCTGGCTCCTGACTGTCCGGTACGCGGCTATGATACCGGACCCGGCAATATGTTGCTCGATGCCTGGATCTGGCGTCGTCAGGGGCAACCCTATGATAAAGACGCGCAGTGGGCGGCAACTGGGCGCGTGAATATCCCCTTGCTGCGCCGCATGCTGGCCGATCCCTATTTCGCTTTACCTGCACCTAAAAGCACCGGGCGTGAATACTTTAATCTGGGCTGGCTGGAAAAGCAGCTTGTGGGGTATGGCACCCTTGCTCCTCAGGATGTACAGGCTACGCTGGCGGAGCTAACCGCCGTCAGCATTGCCGATCAGGTGCTGTTGACGGGGGGCTGTGAACGTGTGCTGGTGTGCGGCGGTGGGGCGCGTAATCCCCTGCTGATGGCGCGTCTGTCCGCATTGATGCCCGGTATTGAGGTCAACACCACCGATGAGTGCGGCGTGAACGGCGACGATATGGAAGCGCTGGCTTTTGCCTGGCTTGCAGCGCGCACCTTGTCGGGCCTGCCCGGTAACTTGCCGTCAGTGACCGGTGCCAGCAAAGCGACGATATTGGGGGCCATTTTCCCCGTTCTGAACGACTAATCAGATTTTGCTTAGAAGTCGTTGTAGACCCCGTTGTTACACTGCTGTTATCTGTGACTCGACTGGCTGCGTCGTGGTCACGTGGCGATAACCTTCAGACAGGTAACAACGGGAAAATAACAATGACATTAATGCTATCGGGCCGTTCTGGCCTGCTGTTAGGGCTTATGGTGCTGTCCGGCTGTAGCGGTTTTAACCGGCAGGCACTGGTAACAACGTTGCATTATCAATGTGGCACCCTGCCGCTCACCGTGACGCTGAAACAAGATATCCAGCCAGCGGAAGTGCATTTCTTGCTGGATGGCGAACGTTTGCAACTTCCGCAGGTGGTTTCTGCCTCAGGCACCAAATACAGCAATAACCGGTATACCTTCTGGAGCAAGGGGGAGCGCGCCTTTATTGAGCGCAGCGGACACATCATCGCGGATGATTGCCTCCTAGAGAATGCACCTTGACGCAACGTGTTACATTGAGATTTTCCCGCTGTGGGCGCAGAATGGAATGATGATTTTCGTCCCGATACACCACAGCAGGATGTTATGACACAGGACAACACTTCACCTCCCTCCGCCGCATTTCCGACCGAAGATGAAATTGCGGACGTCAGACGCGAATATACCCGCGGCGGTTTACGCCGCAATGAATTGACCGCTAACCCCCTCGATCTGTTCGACAAGTGGCTCAAACAGGCGTGCGATGCGCGCCTGTCCGATCCCACTGCGATGTGTGTTGCCACCGTTGATGAGCAGGGCCAGCCCTACCAGCGCATCGTGTTGCTCAAACACGTCGATGAGCAAGGGATGGTGTTTTACACCAATCTGGGCAGTCGCAAGGCACAGCATTTGGCGCTGAATTCGCGTATCAGCTTGCTGTTTCCCTGGCACAGCCTGGATCGTCAGGTGATTGTGACGGGGCATGCTGAACGCTTATCCACCATCGAGGTGCTGAAATATTTCCACAGCCGGCCAAAAGAGAGTCAGATAGGCGCTTGGGTTTCACAACAGTCGAGCCGCATATCGGCCCGTGGCGTGCTGGAAAGCAAGTTTTTAGAGCTGAAACAAAAATTCATGAAAGGCGAGGTGCCGTTACCGAGTTTTTGGGGCGGATACCGTGTGGTCATTGATACTGTCGAATTTTGGCAGGGCGGGGCGCATCGCCTGCATGACCGCTTTATCTATCAGCGAGATGGTGATAACTGGCAAATTGATCGTCTGGCACCGTAAGTGCTGTGAATTGTAGCAAATATCCCCTTTAAATACTGGCGCTCCCCTCGGGGGCGCTTTATTCTATGACGTTACGTTATTTCCCTTGGAATACAGTTTTTCAAACATCGTTTCTTTTACGAAAATGGAGCTATTGATGGCGAGTGGTAACCTGATTCAACAATTGCAAGAGCGGGGCCTGGTTGCTCAGGTAACGGACGAAAACGCGTTAGCAGAGCAGCTGGCGCAAGGGCCAATTGCACTGTATTGCGGTTTCGATCCGACCGCTGACAGCTTGCACTTGGGGCATCTGGTGCCGCTGTTGTGCCTGCGCCGCTTCCAACTTGCAGGGCATAAACCTGTGGCATTGGTCGGTGGGGCTACCGGCCTTATCGGCGATCCGAGTTTTAAAGCCACAGAGCGTAAACTCAATACCAGCGAAACTGTGGGCGAGTGGGTGGAAAAGATCCGCAATCAGGTGTCGCCGTTCCTGGATTTTGACTGCGGGGAAAATAGCGCCGTCATGGCGAACAACTATGACTGGTTTGGCGGCATGAACGTGCTGACTTTCCTGCGCGATATCGGTAAGCACTTCTCCGTTAACCAAATGATTAACCGCGAAGCGGTGAAACAGCGTCTGAACCGTGATGATGTCGGTATCTCTTTTACCGAGTTTTCGTACAACCTGTTGCAAGGGTATGATTTCGCGGCGTTGAACGAGAAATATGGCGTTGCGTTACAGATCGGCGGCTCAGACCAATGGGGCAATATTACCTCCGGAATCGATCTGACCCGTCGCTTGCACCAGAATACGGTGTTTGGCCTGACCGTTCCGTTGATCACCAAATCAGATGGCACCAAATTTGGTAAAACGGAAGGCGGCGCGGTCTGGTTGGATGCCAAGAAAACCAGCCCGTACAAATTCTACCAATTCTGGATCAATACCGCCGATGCGGATGTCTATCGTTTCCTGAAGCTCTTTACCTTCCTCAGCATTGAAGAGATTATGGCGCTGGAAGAAGAGGACAAAAACAGTGGCAAGGCGCCGCGCGCCCAGTATGTGCTGGCAGAAGACGTCACGCGGATGGTGCACGGTGAAGAGGGTCTGCAAGCGGCGCAGCGCATTACGCAGAGCCTGTTCTCAGGTGCACTGAATGCGCTGACAGAAAATGACTTTGCCCAGTTGGCGCAAGACGGCATGCCGGTTATTGAACTGGCGCGCGACGCTGACTTGCAGCAGGCATTGGTCACGGCTGAACTGGTCCCTTCGCGTGGTCAGGCGCGTACCATGATCGCCTCAAATGCGGTGACCATTAACGGTGAAAAACAGGCTAACCCGGAATATGTTTTCGCGGATAGCGATCGTCTGTTTGACCGTTATACGCTGCTACGCCGTGGTAAAAAGCACTACTGCCTGATTTGTTGGACGGCATAAGAAAACAGCATGCACAAGGGAGCGAAGGCTCCCTTTATTCTTGGTAATACTCCGAAGTCAGTGATAAGCAAGGTCAGGTTGTTGATAAATGAAAAACATTCTTTCTATTCAGTCCCATGTGGTTTTTGGACATGCAGGGAACAGTGCCGCCGAATTTCCGATGCGGCGTATGGGCGCAAACGTTTGGCCGCTTAATACAGTGCAATTCTCCAATCATACGCAGTATGGTCAGTGGACCGGCAGTGTGATGGACGCTAGCCATTTGACCGACATTGTGCAGGGCATTGCCAATATTGACAGACTGGCGCGCTGTGATGCGGTGCTGAGTGGCTATATCGGTTCCCCCGAGCAGGGTGCCAGCATTCTGGATATCGTCCGTCAGGTCAAGGCAGTGAATCCGCAGGCGATCTATTTTTGCGATCCGGTGATGGGCACGCCCGAGAAAGGTTGTTTTGTTGCACCCGGTGTTTCGGGCTTCCATTGTAACCAGTCGCTGCTGGCAGCCGATGTGATTGCGCCGAACCTGCCGGAACTGGAGTTGCTGGCAGGTGTGACGGTGCACAATGTGGATGAGGCCGTTACCGCAGCGCGTCAGCTCTGTGAACGCGGACCGAAAATCGTGTTAGTTAAACACCTCAGCCGCGCAGCGCGCCGTGCTGACAGTTTTGAAATGTTGCTGGTTACGCCTACTGACGCCTGGCATATTCGCCGTCCTCTGGTGGAATTCGAACGTCAGCCTGTTGGTGTCGGGGATTTGACCAGCGGCCTGTTACTGGTGAACCTGCTCAAAGGCGTGGCGTTAGATAAGGCGCTGGAACATACCACGGCAGCGGTATATGAAGTGATGCTGGCAACCAAAGAGATGGACGAGTACGAACTGCAATTGGTGGCGGCACAAGATGGCATTGCCAATCCGCGTCATCATTTTCAGGCGGAACGCCTCGGTTAATGGCGCGTTAGGCGGCACCCTTGGGTGCCGCACTCTCTCTTACCCTTTCAATCGTTCAACCTTCAATGCCGTCAATACCGCTGGGCGTTCTGCAATATGATCGAGATAAGCAGCCAGGGCCGGATAGCGGAACATATCGAGTTTTAACGACTGCGCCCACCGCATCATGGTAAACAGATAGGCATCCGCGACGGAAAAACGATTTCCCACCAGATAGTTTTGTTCACTGAGCACAATATTGATATAGCGGAAACGAACCTGAAGGTATTCCTGTAGCAGTTCCTTATAGGTTTCCGGTGTACCTGGGCGAAAAATGGGGGTAAACGTTTTGTGCAGTTCGGCGGAAATATAGTTAAGCCACTCAACACAGTGATAACGCGCCATGGTGCCTATCGGTGCAATCAGGTTGGATTCGGGCACTTTATCCGCAATGTATTGCGCGATGGCGACGCCTTCCGTGAGCACCGTACCATCGTCCAGTTGAAGTACCGGCACCATCCCCTTCGGGTTGATAGCCGTAAAATCCTTACCGCCAGCCGTTTTTTTCTTTTTAATATCGACGCTTTCTAACGTGAAACCTTGACCGGCCTCGCGTAAAACAATGTGGGGAAAAAGAGAACAACTTCCTGCTGTATAATACAACTTCATGAACAGCTCCTTCTTATCATTAGATTAGGACATGGAGAGCGGAAGACCCTTTCCACAAAAAAATGCGCCAGACCGTGGTGTGTTTCAAACGCCCCAACCACCCTCTATCGTGCCCGAAATCCATTCAACAAGGTGTGCGATCACTCGCAATTAGATTGTGATATAAAAAATTCATATTACTGACAATAACTAAGCGATGTCTTTACGCTTTTGTACTCGCTTTCCCCTGAATTTTTCAAAAAAGCCGATTTGTAACGATGATTGCAGTGATAGCTGAATAACCTCCTTGTTACTAAAACGTTATTTTTTGTTTGTGTTATCTTTAAACAAGACCGCATGAAGCAGCGGGGTATCTCTCTCCTGTGACATGACGGCGCAATAATACAGATAACCTGTCAAGCCATTGGGAGGCAGCATGTCACAGGCGCTACACAATGCTTATCTGGATAGGCTCAGTGTCCGGCAACAGACTTATCACTACTACAGCCTGTCACAGGCTGAGAAATCGTTAGGCTCATTAACAAAATTACCGAAGTCTCTGGCCGTGCTGCTGGAGAATTTGTTGCGTCATCTCGATGGTGAAACGGTGCAACAGGCCGATCTCGACGCCGTATCCGCGTGGTTGGAACACGGCCATTCTGATCGTGAAATCGCCTATCGCCCAGCACGCGTGTTGATGCAAGATTTTACCGGCGTACCTGCCGTGGTGGACCTGGCGGCAATGCGCAATGCGGTGCACCGTCTGGGGGGGGAGGTCAGCAGGGTGAATCCGCTCTCCCCGGTCGATCTTGTGATAGACCACTCGGTGACGGTTGACCATTTTGGTAATCCACAGGCGCTGCTAGAAAACACGCGCCTGGAGATGACGCGTAACCATGAGCGTTACCAGTTTTTACGCTGGGGACAAAAGGCGTTTCGCCATTTCCGCGTCGTGCCGCCGGGCACCGGCATTTGCCATCAGGTCAATCTGGAGTATTTGGCTAACGCCGTGTGGTGTGAAACCGTCGAGGATAAAACTATCGCCTATCCCGACACGCTGGTCGGCACCGATTCACACACCACCATGATCAATGGGTTAGGTGTGCTGGGGTGGGGCGTGGGTGGTATTGAGGCCGAGGCCGCCATGTTAGGACAGCCGGTTTCGATGCTGCTGCCGGATGTGGTGGGTTTCAAACTCAGCGGAAAGCTGGGGGAGGGGATCACGGCAACCGACCTGGTGCTCACCGTGACGCAAATGCTGCGTAAGCACGGCGTTGTCGGGAAATTTGTTGAGTTTTACGGTGACGGGCTGGACAACCTGGCGCTGGCAGACCGGGCAACCATTGCCAATATGGCACCCGAATATGGCGCCACTTGCGGCTTTTTTCCTATCGACGATGTCACCCTGGCATATTTGCGTTTAACCAACCGTAGCGACGAACAGATTGCGCTGGTAGAAGCTTACAGCAAAGCACAAGGACTATGGCGGCATCCGGGGGATGAACCCCGTTTTACCAGTCAGCTGGCGTTGGATATGGGGACGGTGGAAACCAGTTTGGCAGGGCCAAAACGCCCACAGGATCGCGTGGCGTTGGCACAGGTGCCGGCTGCGTTTACCGCCAGCCGTGAACTGGATGTCAGCAGTGGCAGTGCGGCGGTCGACGCGGTTGATGTCACATGGGCGGATGAAAGCTTCTCGTTACGGCAGGGGGCCGTCGTCATTGCGGCGATCACCT
This sequence comes from Symbiopectobacterium purcellii, assembly GCF_019797845.1. Taxonomy (NCBI): domain Bacteria; kingdom Pseudomonadati; phylum Pseudomonadota; class Gammaproteobacteria; order Enterobacterales; family Enterobacteriaceae; genus Symbiopectobacterium; species Symbiopectobacterium purcellii. The sequence goes on from NZ_CP081864.1 coordinate 1,929,688, forward strand.
CATGCACCAATACCTCCAATCCCAGCGTGTTAATGGCGGCGGGACTATTGGCAAAGCATGCGGTAGAGCGCGGTCTGCGGCGTAAACCGTGGGTGAAGACCTCGCTGGCACCCGGTTCCAAAGTGGTTCCGGATTACTTCGCTAAAGCGGGATTAATGCCTTACCTCGATGCGCTGGGTTTTCAACTGGTAGGGTATGGCTGTACCACCTGTATTGGTAACTCAGGGCCATTGCCGGAGCCCATCGAACACGCGATTAAAACCGCCGACTTAACGGTGGGGGCCGTTCTCTCGGGCAACCGCAACTTTGAGGGACGCATCCATCCACTGGTGAAAACTAACTGGCTGGCCTCGCCGCCGTTGGTGGTAGCCTATGCATTGGCAGGCAATATGACGCTGGATTTGACCCTTGATCCGCTAGGGGTCGGACACAACGGTGAACCGGTATTTTTGAAAGATATCTGGCCCTCAGCGAAGGAAGTTTCCGACGCGGTGCAACATGTCAGCGTTGACCTGTTTCACAAAGAGTACGCTGCGGTTTTTGACGGTACGCCTGAGTGGCAGGCGATAGCCGTAGGGGATAATCCGACTTACGAATGGCCGCAGGATTCTACCTATATTCGCGAAACCCCGTTTTTCACCACCATGGGCAAAGATCCCGATCCGATACAGGATATCCACGAGGCGCGAATTCTTGCTCTGCTGGGGGATTCGGTTACCACCGACCATATCTCTCCTGCGGGCAGCATCAAAAAAGAGAGCCCCGCGGGCCGTTACTTGCTCGAACGCGGGGTCAGCGTGGAGGATTTTAACTCCTACGGTTCACGTAGGGGTAACCATGAGGTGATGATGCGCGGTACGTTCGCCAATGTACGCATCCGCAATGAGATGGCGCCGGGCACGGAAGGGGGGTACACGCGGCATATCCCTTCACAAAACGTCATGGCCATTTACGATGCGGCAATGCGCTACCAGGATGAACAGGTACCGTTGGCGTTGATTGCCGGAAAGGAGTACGGCTCGGGTTCCAGCCGCGACTGGGCGGCAAAAGGGCCGCGGTTGCTCGGGGTCATGGTGGTAATTGCAGAGTCGTTTGAGCGTATTCACCGCTCCAATTTGATTGGCATGGGGATTTTGCCGTTGGAGTTTGCTCCGGGTGTAACGCGTAAAACCTTAGGGCTGACGGGGGAAGAATGCATCTCGGTAGCAGGCCTGCAAGCGTTGACACCGGGTGCGACGGTGGATGTCACCCTCACAGACCGTCAGGGACGGGCGCAGATTATTCAAACGCGATGCCGTATCGATACCCGTAATGAGCTGACCTATTATCAGCACGGCGGGATTTTGCACTACGTCATTCGCAAGATGCTGTGATGGGCAGTGAGCAAAAATATCGGGGCCCGAAGGCCCCGATAACAACGTCAGCGTGTTGCTGATAGCGGTAAATCGTTATAGACACAGATTAACGTGGAGGGAGATCCAACATATGGCCCATTTTGGCCGCTTTCGTTGCCAGATAGCGCTCATTTTTAGGGTTACGTCCCACGACTAACGGCACACGTTCAACAATGTTGATGCCTGCGTCATTGAGGATTTTTACTTTTTGCGGATTGTTGGTTAGCAAGCGGACTTCATTCACGCCCAATAGCTTGAACATATCCGCACACAGCGTGAAATCGCGCTCATCAGCCGCAAACCCGAGTTGATGATTCGCTTCGACGGTATCCGCCCCCAGGTCTTGTAACGCATAGGCACGAATCTTGTTCAACAAGCCGATGTTACGCCCTTCTTGTCGGTGATAGAGCAGCACACCACGCCCCTCTTCAGCAATATGGCCCAATGCGGCTTCCAGTTGGAATCCGCAATCGCAGCGCAGGCTGAACAATGCATCACCGGTTAAACATTCTGAATGGACACGAGCTAAAACAGGCGCTGGACCGGAGATATCACCGAAAACCAGTGCGAGGTGATCGTGTCCTGTGGCTAACTCTTCGAATCCTACCATGAGGAAATCGCCCCAGGGGGTGGGTAATTTTGCTTCGGCCACCCGTTTAAGCTGCATTTTACATCTCCAACACAAAAAGATTGCGCATATCCTACTGCCGGATAACGCAATTAACCAGTAAAAACGCCATTGAGGAGTAAAACCAAGCTAAACCGTGCAGGTGCTCAGCTGTGTTCATCCGGATTGTGCCTCAGCACGATGTTTGTACAGCAGCACAGGTACTGACATAACGATTGAGTAGTTTACGTTCCATTTACGAAGGCGGGGCGATTTCGTGATAAATTTATGAAAAAAATGCGATTTACGCCCACGCTTCAACCGTGTGTTTCTGCGTTTGTGGGCGAAGGATGAAACAGGGGAAGCTATGTACGACATTGCCAAGCGCACTGCCCTCGGTGCGGGAATTTTGCTGATATTGCCGATTGCCGTAGGAGTGAGCGGCTGGCAATGGCAACCCGAAACACAGGGACTTTGGCTGCGTGGACTGTTCTGGGTTACGGAAACGGTGACACGCCCCTGGGGGATAGTGACCAGCGCGTTGTTGGCGCTCTGGTTTCTGTGGTGTTTACGTTTTCGTTTCAAACCGGCGTTGGGCGTGCTGGCAATCATGGCGCTGACGGTGCTGGTTGGTCAGTGCATGAAGTCGTTCATTAAAGAGCGGCTTCAGGAGCCGCGCCCCTTTGTCGTCTGGTTGGAAAAAACGTACCATGTCGACGAACGCTATTTTTATTCTTTGCCGCGTCCTGAACGCGCGCGTCTGGTGGCGCAGCAACTGAGCGCACAAACGCAGATCCCTGAATGGCTGCGCGCCCACTGGCAATTTGAAACCGGTTTTGCTTTTCCTTCGGGGCATACCCTGTTCGCAGCAACCTGGGCGCTGCTAGCGGTAGGGTTGTTGTGGGCGCGGCGGCACTATAAAACCGTGGCGGTATTGATGGTGTGGGCGTCGGGAGTGATGGCCAGTCGTTTAGCCTTGGGCATGCACTGGCCGCAGGATTTGATTGCGGCCACCCTGATGAGCTGGGTGTTAGTGGTGCTGGCGTGTACGCTGGCGCAGCGCTGGTGTGGTCCATTAACGCGATCGCCTCAGGAAAAACAAGGTGATGATAACGTGAAGCAGGAGCACCAGTGACGCCGTTCATGATGTCAGACATTGCGGTTCAGACCCTGAACCCAACTGGTGTTTCAGGTCGATGGACTTTGGTCAGCGATCATCACTTGCGCCGACTGTCCTTGAACGGCCTGATGCGTAAAACCGTCTCTGTGACCAATACACATATCCGTAATCGGAAGTTGGCCTCAGCGGTGCAGAAATCCCCAAGGTGCATTTCGCCGGGGTGTTGAAATTCGTGCAACAGCGGCTGGCTTTTTGGCGTAATGCCAGCGGCCATTTCATGCCTCCGGCGGAAACTCGCCACGCGCTCTTGCCCTATATAAAATTGCTTTTGCCTGAATCGCGTTTTGTCGATCATCGCTTTTTGTAAGCAGATTGAGCAAAAACAGATGGCGCTGCCGCTCTTGCCTGATCCTACCTCCGTTAGCCGTGTCCTTTCTCCGGCTATAATGGATAATTCTATGGGGTTTAGCGCCAACATTTGGCATAATCATCAGGTTAAGACGATATCACAGGAACAAGAACGTGAAATACTTGCTGATCTTCTTATTGGTACTGGCGATATTCATCATTTCCATTACGTTGGGGGCACACAACGAGCAGGTTGTTACCTTCAACTATCTGCTGGCGCAGGGCGAATATCGTGTTTCCACGCTACTTGCGACGCTGTTTGCCGTGGGGTTTGTGCTGGGGTGGGTGATCTGCGGTTTATTCTACCTGCGATTGCGCATCATGCTGGGTCGTGCGCAGCGTAAAATCAAACGTCTGGAACAGCAGCAGTCTGTAACAGAGAGCGAACCATCGCCCTCTGCGCCCTCTGTTTCCCACTAAGGATCCTCCTCTATGTTAGAACTGCTGTTTCTGTTATTGCCGGTGGCCGCCGCATACGGGTGGTACATGGGCCGCAGAAGCGCGCAGCAGGACAAAGATCAGGAAGCCAACCGCTTGTCGCGAGAGTATGTGACAGGTGTAAACTTTTTGCTTTCCAATCAGCAAGATAAAGCGGTAGAGCTGTTCCTTGATATGATCAAGGACGAAAGTAACACCTTTGAAGCGCACCTGACCCTCGGTAACCTGTTCCGCTCTCGCGGTGAGGTCGACCGCGCTATTCGCATTCATCAGGCATTGACGGAAAGCGCGTCGTTATCGTTCGAACAGCGCTTGTTGGCGGTGCAGCAACTGGGGCGTGATTATATGGCCGCCGGGCTGTATGACCGCGCTGAAGAGATCTTCACCCAACTGGTGGATGAAGAAGATTTTCGTCGCAGCGCGCTTCAACAGTTGTTGCAGATTTATCAGGCTACCAGTGAGTGGCAGAAGGCGATCGATATTGCGGAAAAACTGGTCAAACTTGGCCAGCCGCAGTTGAATACGGAAATCGCCCATTTCTACTGCGAACTGGCGCTGCAAGCGATGAGCAGTGACGATCTGGATAAAGCCCTGACGCTACTCAAAAAGGGCGCAGCAACGGACAAAGCGTGCGCACGTGCATCGATCATGATGGGGCGTATTCATATTGCCCAGGAACGCTATGCGCCTGCGGCAGAGGTGCTCCAGCAGGTTCTGGAACAAGATAAAGCCTTTGTCAGTGAAACCTTGCCGATGCTGGAGACCTGTTATCAGCATTTGCCTGCGTCGGAGGCCTGGGAGGATTTTCTCAAACGCTGTGTTGAAGAGAACACCGGCGCCAGCGCCGACCTGATGTTGGCGGATATCCTTGAGCGCAAGGAAGGGGCTGAGGTGGCGCAGGTCTACATCAACCGCCAGTTACAGCGCCACCCGACTATGCGTGTTTTCCATCGCTTGATGGATTTTCACCTGAGTGAAGCCGAAGATGGTCGAGCTAAAGAGAGCTTGCTGGTGCTGCGCGATATGGTGGGAGAACAGATACGCACCAAACCACGCTACAGCTGCCAGAAGTGTGGTTTCACCTCGCAATCCCTCTACTGGCACTGTCCTTCATGCCGCTCATGGGCCAGCATCAAACCGATTCGCGGTCTGGATGGACAATAGCCTGAGGCGTGCAGTGTGCCTAATGCTTATTGTCCATTTTATAAAACGCGATTTAGTTACAACATGCTTTTAATTAAGCACGAATCCGCGATGAACACCGCGCGAAATGCCGCACAGTCCGGCAGGGCCGCTGGGCTTTCGCGGGCGAGAAGGGTAGAATGCGGCGGAAAATTTTTATACGCGGACCAATCTCACTCCACGGATTTAATCGCCAAGCAAAACTGAGGGCCACATGAGCGAACACATCACCCCACCGCATGCCGTTACGTCGCCGATCGTTGTCGCATTGGACTATGCTGACCAGAATCAGGCGTTGGCGTTTGTCGATCGCATCAATCCACAGGATTGTCGGCTGAAAGTGGGCAAAGAGATGTTCACCCTCTTCGGTCCGCAATTTGTTAAGGCATTGCAGCAGCGCGGTTTTGACATTTTTCTCGACCTCAAGTTTCACGATATCCCTAACACAGCTGCGCATGCGGTGGCGGCGGCGGCAGAACTAGGGGTGTGGATGGTCAACGTCCATGCGAGTGGCGGCCGACGGATGATGGAAGCGGCGAAAGCGGCATTGCAGCCCTTTGGAGCCGATGCACCGTTGCTGATTGCTGTTACCGTATTGACCAGCATGGAAGCCGACGATCTGCTGGCGTTAGGCATCACTGCGACACCGGCGCAGCAAGCGGAGCGCCTTGCGGTGCTGACCCGTGATTGTGGATTGGATGGTGTGGTGTGTTCAGCCCAGGAAGCGCAGCGCCTGAAACAGGTTTGTGGTAGCGCATTTCAGCTGGTCACGCCGGGTATTCGTCCAGCGGGCAGTGCCAGTGGCGATCAGCGTCGCATTATGACGCCGGAACAGGCGCAGGCGGCCGGCGTTGATTATATGGTCATTGGGCGTCCGATCACCCAATCTGCCGATCCGGCGCACACGCTGGCGCAGATTCGGCGTTCGTTATTGGCGGGAGGGCAGGCATGAGTGACAGTAACAGCCGGTTGGTCTATTCCACCGACACCGGACGCATCAAGGAAGAACCCGCTCCGGTGGCCCGTACCAAAGGTGACGGCGTAGTGCGCATTCAACGACAAACCAGTGGGCGCAAAGGAAAAGGGGTGTGTATTATCACGGGTCTCGATATGGATGATGCTGCGCTTACTGCGTTGGGTGCAGAGCTGAAAAAGAAATGCGGCTGTGGTGGCGCAGTCAAAGAGGGCACCATTGAGATTCAGGGCGATAAGCGCGATCTGTTAAAACAGCTATTAGAAGCGAAGGGGTTGAAGGTCAAGCTGGCGGGCGGTTAATACAGAATCTGACAGCAGGGCGGCCCCTGCTGTCACTCGCTATTAGTCGACCTGATGACCAATAATGCCGCCAATGGCTGCACCACCCAGTGTGCCCAGCGTGCCGCCACCGGTCAGGATTGCCCCACCAACCGCGCCAGCCCCAGCGCCAATGGCGGTATTACGATCGCGTTTGGACATGTTGGAACAGCCGCTGAGCGTCATGACTACTGCAACGGCAAGGGCAGTAACGACGAAACCTTTTTTTACAACCATGGTGATCTCCTGATGTTTTCGCCCGCGACGCGGGAAAATATCGCATTACACGATATTTGCACTATTTAATCTGACCTTGTCGGCCATCTCTCTCTTTCTCTCAGTATAATCGTCGGAAGTGCTCTGGGCAGGTGGAAAAATCCTAATTGCTTCATGCGAGTGTGTCGTAAATGACCGTAGTGTCATCACGCTGTGCGTGGTGATAAATGACTTCCCTGTCATAAAGGGTAATGCGTAGCAGAACGTAGCAGGGTTTTTAGCCAGTTAGCCCATAGGTGCGGCTCCTCGACTCCCCGACAATATCCTATCGGATTAAAGGGGGCGAACGATGTTAGAAGAACTTAAGCAGCAGGTGCTGGAGGCGAATTTGGCGCTGCCAGCGCATCACCTGGTGACGTTTACCTGGGGAAATGTCAGTGCAGTCGATCGTCAGCAGGGAGTGATGGTGATTAAACCGTCGGGTGTGGCTTACCCGGTGATGACCGCTGAAGATATGGTGGTGGTGGAGCTGGCAACCGGGCGGGTAGTTGAAGGCAGCAAGAAGCCATCATCGGATTCAGACACTCATCGCGTACTCTATCTGGCGTTTGATCAAATTGGTGGCATTGTGCATACGCATTCACGTCATGCGACAATTTGGGCGCAGGCGGGTAAAGATTTACCGGCCTTTGGTACCACCCATGCTGATTACTTTTACGGCGCAATCCCTTGCACTCGTCTGATGACCGACGCAGAGATCGACGGCCGCTATGAGTGGGAAACGGGGAATGTGATTGTAGAGACCTTTCATCAACGCCAGCTTTCCCCCTTGGATATCCCCGCCGTGCTCGTCAACGCGCACGGCCCCTTCGCCTGGGGAAAAGACGCCGACAGTGCGGTGCACAACGCGGTGGTGCTGGAAGAAATTGCCTATATGGGCATCTTTACCCGCCAGTTGACACCGGACGTTGGCCCGATGCAGCAGCAACTGCTGGATAAACACTACCTGCGTAAGCACGGTAAAAACGCCTATTACGGACAATAACCTTAAATCAGCCCACCGCGTGGATAACTGACTCGGTGGGCTGCAATGCGATCCCACACTGGCCTGATGCGTGTCAACGCATCTTCAATTTGACTGACTGGCAGCGTAAAAGGGACGCGCAAAAAGCGTTCAAAAGCCCCTTCAATCCCAAAACGCGGCCCTGCGCCAATTCGTATCCCCAAGGTTTCTGCATTGGCTGCCAACATGGTGGAGACCGGCTGTGGCAGTTCTGCCCACCAACAGAGGCCACCACTGGGCGTATTCAACTGCCACTCAGGAAACTGGCGCGCGATAGCAGCCCCGGTTTGGTCCCGCTGCTGGCGCAAACCGGCGCGGCGTGCAGGCAAGATCTGTTCTGCATCCTGCAACAACTCTGCACAGGCGAGCTGTTCCAATAGCGGAGAGCCTAAATCCATGGTATCGCGCATCTGTATTAGTGCGGCGATGGTGCGAGCGCTGGCACGAATCCAGCCGAGTCGCAGCCCACCCCAAAAGCTTTTGCCCGCCGAACCCAGCATGATGACGTGTCCGCTGTCATCAAAGGCGGCGAGCGGCGGTGGCGGCGGTACGTCGTACCACAGTTCAGACATGGTTTCATCCACCACCATCGGCGTGCGCGTACGTGCTGCGATCTCCGCCACACTCTGGCGCGTAGCGCTGTCCATGCAGCGACCGGTGGGGTTATGAAAATCGGCGATCAGGTAAGCGAGCCGCGGCGCTGCCTGAGCAATTGTGATGGCAAGACCATCGGTATCCCATCCCTGATCGGGCAGTGCCACGGGAATCGGGCGACAGGCCGCGCCTTTTATCGCACCAATCGCGTGAGGATAGGTCGGGTGTTCAATAATCACGCGGTCTCCAGGACCGGTAAACAGCCGCAGCAGCAGGGTAAAACCGCTGACCGCGCCGTTCACCACCATGATTTGATCCGCGGTGGTGGGCAGACCACGATCGTTGTAGCGTTGCGCAATCGCGGTGCGCAGTCGTGGCAGTCCAGCGGCGTCGTAGCCGCTGTGTTCGAGATACTCTGGCAACTGAGACAGGGCGCGGGTATAGGCCTGATGGATTTCCGGACCTGCGGGCAGGGCGGCGCAGGAGAGATCGACCGCAGGCAACGGCAAACGGGCTATATCAGGCTCAGTGCGCGCAATGGGCAGTGTTGTGAGAGAGCCAGAACCTTGGCGGCTGGCAAGATAACCCTCGCTGCGCAGTTCGGCCAAGGCACCCGTTACCGTGGTACGGCTGATGTGCAGTATTTCTGCCACGTCGCGCTCGCCCGGAAGACGGGTATCCAGCGGCAAACGTCCATCCAGGATCAGCAACCGCAAGCCATCTGCCAACTGGCGATAAGCAGGAGTGCGTGATTCGGGTTGCTGCCAGTTACCGAGCAGACGCTGTAATGAGGCCGAGCCGATTCGCCGTGCAGCCATGGTAAACTCCCAGACGGATTAAAAAGCCACTTTCGATAAACTGGACCTTAAAATAAAGTCCATTTTTCGTCAATGTAGCACAACTTCCTTGATGACGTCATACTGTTGGTGACGAAGGGTTTATGGTGGGGTGAAGTACTATGGCGTATCGGCTTGGGTTACTGTATGTGGGATTAGCGCTGTACGGCATGGCAATCGCCATGATGATCCGGGGAAATTTAGGGGTGGACCCGTGGGACGTGTTTCACCTCGGGTTAGCGCAGCATTTGCCACTGAGTGTGGGGACTATCATCATCCTGATGGGCGCGTTGCTGCTGCTGCTGTGGATCCCGCTGCGCCAGCGACCGGGATTGGGGACCATCAGTAACGTTATCGTGATTGGGCTGGCAACCAACGTGGGATTGGATTTACTGCCAGAAATAGAACACCTCGGAGCACGCACGGCGCTGTTGGTAGGGGGCGTCATCACCAATGGGCTAGCCACGGGCATGTATATCGGTGCCGGTTTTGGCCCTGGTCCTCGCGATGGCTTGATGACCGGCATCGTGGCACGCACCGGATGGCAAATTCGCTATGTGCGAACCGGCATCGAACTGACGGTGCTGGTGGTGGGGTGGATACTCGGCGGCACGGTCGGCGTGGGTACGGTAGTGTATGCCTTTGCGATTGGCCCGCTGATCCAACTGTTTTTACCCTATTTTGTCGGGCAGTCGCGCGAACGCACCCTGCAACCGAAGGCCTCATCCTCGTAGCATAATGGAAAAAAATGCCCGTCATTGCTGACGGGCATGGGCACACAGCACCGCTAATGAGGCGATTAACGGTGCGTAGTTTCTTCACGTAAGATAACAGCCACTTCTTTTGCCGTCGGCGTCTCGCTTGCCAGCGCACGACGAATCACGAAAAAGGCAGAAATGAGCATGGTGACCGCGACCAGCATAAAGAATCCGCACAGTGCGGCGTTGATCTGGTTGCTGAACACAATGGTTTCCATATCTTTGATGGTCTTGGCCGGAGCGATTAACGTACCTTGCTCAATGCCCAGCGAGAAGCGTTTAGCCTGAGCCAGAAAACCGATGCTGGCCTTTTCATGGAAAATTTTCTGCCAACCTGCGGTCATCGAGGTGATAAACAGCCAGATGGTCGGCAAGATGGTCACCCAGGCGTAGCGTTGTTTCTTCATTTTGAACAGCACAACGGTGCCAAGAATCAGTGCCATGGACGCCAGCATCTGGTTCCCGATACCAAACAGCGGCCACAAGGTGTTAATTCCGCCAAGGGGATCGATAACGCCCTGATAGACAAAGAAGCCCCAACCGGCCACTGCTACTGTGGTGCCCGCCATGTTGCCCAGCCAGGAGTGGCTCTTGCCCATGCCAGGAACCGCGAGACCAACCAGATCCTGCACCATGAAGCGACAGGCGCGGGTACCGGCATCGACGGCAGTCAAAATGAACAGCGCTTCAAACAGGATGGCGAAGTGATACCAGAATGCCATCATGGCCCGGCTGTTAAAGATTTCGGTGATGATATGCGCCATACCCACCGCGAAGGTCGGTGCCCCCCCGGCGCGTGACAGAATAGAGGCTTCGCCCACGTCTTTGGCAATCTCACTCAGGGCTTCCGGTGTGATCATAAAGCCCCAGCCGTTGATCACCTGCGAGGCTTGTTCAACGGTGGTACCGATCAGTGCTGACGGGGAGTTCATGGCGAAATAGACGCCCGGATCGATAACCGAAGCACAAATTAGCGCCATGATCGCCACAAACGATTCCATCAGCATCGCGCCATAGCCAATCATGCGAATGTGGCTTTCACGTTCAATCAGCTTAGGCGTAGTACCGCTGGAGACCAACGCGTGGAACCCAGAGATGTCGCCGCCGTACACAATGGCCATCATCATCAACACAAAACCGATCAGTGAGACTTCAGCAATTTTTCCGGGGCGCAGAAAGCGCATGTAAACACCCATAAACAGCGCAATCGGGATCGTTGCTGCAATGGTGAACACCCCCCAGGGGCTGTGAGCCAGCGCTTTGACCACCACCAGTGCCAGTGCGGAAAGAATGATGATCATCACACCCAGCGCGCCCAGCATGGTGACCACGCCTGCAAAAGTGCCCAGCTCTTGTTTTGCCATCTCCCCGAGCGAACGGCCATCGCGGCGCGTCGAGATAAACAGAACCAGAAAATCCTGTACCGCACCGGCGAACATTACCCCAACCAAAATCCAGATGGTGCCCGGCAGAAAACCCATCTGCGCGGCGAGAATCGGGCCAACCAACGGGCCTGCCCCGGCGATAGCGGCAAAGTGGTGACCAAACAGCACCCACTTGTTGGTAGGAACATAATCTAACCCGTCATTGTGACGTTCAGCCGGCGTGACACGGCGGTCATCCAGTTCAAACACTTTTTTAGCAATAAACAGACTGTAAAAGCGGTAGGCAATGCTGTAGCAGGATACGGCGGCAATGACCAACCACACGGCATTAACGTGCTCTCCGCGGCTTAAGGCCAGCATAGCGAAGGCGATAGCCCCCGCTAATGCGACCAACAGCCAGATCACTATGCTCTTGACATTATTCATGACAACGGCTCCTTCGTTACCCAACTAATGGGGCGAGAGTTTTGCTGGCTTTTAGGGCATAACGCCATAGCGAACGGCGCAGCCCTTAAAAACATATTGTATTTCAGCGTGATGCGCGGCAGGTGCAGATGAGAAAATGTGAGCAAGAGTGAATTTTTGTAAATTAAATTCAGTTTTAGCTACTGACGATGTGCGAAGAGAGAGCCTGATGCGGGAAAAACGGTGTCGCCAACCCAGAGGGTGGCGACACCAGAGGATTATGCTGCGGGTTTGGCAATGATACTACGCGTTTCCATGCGCACGTCGGTCAATACTACGTCCAGCGTATCGCTTTGGCGGTAGACTACTTCACCTTTGACGGAGACCGTGCCGGTTTCCTGGCTGCTGACTAATTCATCGCGCACGGCGTGAATAAACGAAGCCGGGATAAACGCAACGGCACCGTTGTCCAGCAAACGCACGCGCAGACCTCCGCGCGTCACATCGATGATCTCGGCACGGAAACGGGCAGTGGTACCGGCTTTCGGTTTCAGGAAACGGGCATACAGCCAGTCACCGACGTCACGCTCTGCCATCCGGTTCAAACGGCGGCGTTCCGCCATGTGTTGCGTGATGTCATCTTGCGGTTTCTCTGCTGGCTGCTGGCAAATAATCGCTTTCAACAGGCGATGGTTGATCATGTCACCGAACTTACGAATGGGCGAGGTCCAGGTGGCATACGCATCCAGCCCCAGACCGAAATGGGGACCCGGCGTGGTAGAGACTTCAGCGAAGGTTTGGAAGCGGCGAATGCGGCTGTCTAAGAATGACGTCGGTAACGCATCAAGCTCACGGCGCAGTTTGCAAAAGCCGTCTAGCGTTAACAGCGCGGCAGCATCCGCTTCAATGCCGTTGTTGCTTAACACCGTCACGGCCTGATCGACCTGTGTCGGTTCGAAGCCGTTATGCACGTTGTAAATGCCAAAGCCCAGCTTCTCTTTAAGCATGCGCGCAGCGCAGATATTGGCGGTGATCATGGTTTCTTCGACGATGCGATTGGCGATACGGCGCTGCTCAACCACGATATCCAACACATCGCCCTGCTCGCCGAGCAGGAAACGGTAATCGGGACGGTCTTTAAATACCAGCGCATGGGTGGCGCGCCAGGTGCTACGGGCCAGACCGATGCGGTGCAACAAACGGATTTGTTCGGCAACGGCATCGTTCTCCGGCTGCCATTCACCCTGCTGCTCCAGCCAGTCTGAAACGTTGTCGTAAACCAGCTTGGCCTTGGATTCTACCCAGGCGGCAAAGAACTGCACATCATCACCCAGCGTACCGTCAGCCGCGACGGTGACGCGGCACACCACTGCCGGGCGGCGCGCTAGCGCGCGCAGGGAGCAGAGATCGTCGGAAAGCACGCGCGGCAGCATCGGAATATTGAATCCCGGCAGATAGTTGGTAAACGCGCGTTGACGCGCCAGCGTATCCAGCGTACTGCCCGCTTCCACATAGGCAGTCGGATCGGCAATGGCGATAGTGAGTTCCAAGGTGCCGTCGCCGTTGTCTTTGGCATACAGCGCATCGTCCATGTCTTCGGTGCTGGCGCTGTCGATGGTAACAAAGGTCAATGCGGTCAAATCTTCGCGCGTCAGATTGCTATCATTGAGCGTCAATTCGCTGTCCATTTCTGGCGCGGTACGCTCAAGATTGTGACGTGACAACGTCACCCACCACGGCGCCAGCGGATCGTCGCCAGTGGTGATGTATTGTGTTAATTCAGCATGAAAACTGCGATCGCCTTTGAGAGGATGACGGCGCATTTCCGCCACCGCCCAATCACCATCCTGAAAGGTGTGATTTACGTCGCGCCCGGTACGGCAGGGAATCGCCTCTTTCAACAACGGATGATCGGGCAGGACGGCAAAGCGGTCATCCTTTTTCTGCACCCGGCCAACAAAGCGCGTCAAAAAAGGTTCAATCAGAGATTCCGGTTCTGCTATTTCGCGATCTTTGTCGGTGTGCAGCGTCGCAACGATACGATCGCCATGCATCACCTTCTTCATCTGCGGCGGTGGAATAAAGTAGCTTTTTTGTGCGTCGACTTCTAAAAAGCCGAACCCTTTATCAGTGCCTTTCACCACGCCTTCAGCACGCGGAGTTTGGGAGTGAAGTTGCTGTTTTAGCTGGGCAAGCAGCGGATTATCTTGAAACATAATGAGTAAAAGAGATGTCCAGATGCGGTTATTAACGACACTAATCAATGGCAGACAGTTTTACGCGAAACCCGTGCTGGCGGCAAGCGTGATGTATATCAATAAGAGCAATCTTCGCGTTTTAAGAGTAACCGCAATGCAGCGCGTAACGGGAGCAGAACACAGGCGTCCCGGCCAGTGCCGAGACGCCTGTGTATCAGGCGATACGTCGCTCAGTATCTGTATTGCGTTGACTGCGGGTTATGGCCACCGGTACGGATTTTGAGGTCGGCGTAAAGGTTTCATCACCTACGCTTGAGAGCGGCACCAACGGATTGGTTTCCGGATAGTAGGCGGCCAGATTACCGCGAGGAATGTTATAGCTGACCAGACGAAATCCACTTACCTTGCGTGTGATGCCATCGTGCCACAGTGTCTCGATATCCACGTTGTCACCGTCAGCCAACCCCAATGCGGCGATATCCTGCGGATTGATAAACAGCACCTCGCGTTGTCCATAAACGCCGCGATAGCGGTCATCAAGGCCATAAATGGTGGTGTTGTACTGATCGTGCGAGCGCAGGGTTTGCAGGGTAAAAGGAGCCTGCTGACAGCCAAGCTGCGGGAACAGGGTTTTCGGCAGTTCGGCGACACCGAAGTTGGCCTTCTGGTTCGGCGTATTGAAACGTAGTTCAGCCGCCGCATTGCCCAGATAGAATCCACCGGGTTGTTCGCAACGGAGGTTGAAATCGTTGAAGCCGGGCAAGGTGGCGGCAATATGATCGCGGATCAGAGAATAATCTCCCGCAAGTGCCAGCCAATCCACCGGTTGGTTGCCCAGCGTCGCATTGGCAATGCCAGCCACGATAGCGGTCTCAGAGCGCTGCTGCTCAGACAGGGGATAGCCCACACCTTCCGAGGCGTGCACCATGCTGAATGAGTCCTCGACGGTCACAAACTGTGGGCCGCTGGCTTGAATGTCACGCTCGGTGCGTCCCAGCGTCGGCAGGATCAGCGCGTCTTGCTTACCTGTGATCAGGTGGCTGCGGTTAAGTTTGGTACTGATGTGTACCGTGAGCTGACAGCGCTGCAATGCGGCTTCGGCGCGAGGCGAGTCCGGCGCGGCGGCGGCAAGGTTACCGCCCAACGCGATCAACACGCGAACCTCGTCGCGCAGCATGGCTTCCAGCGCTTCCACGGTGTTATGGCCGGGGTGTTGGGGAGGGGTGAAACCAAAGTGCGCACCAAGGCTGTCAAGAAACGCTCGACTCGGTTTCTCATCAATGCCCATGGTGCGATTACCCTGCACGTTGCTGTGTCCGCGCACCGGGCATAGCCCAGCGCCCGGTTTGCCTAACTGACCAAACAACAGTTGCAGATTGGCGATCTCTCGCACCGTGGCAACGGAGTGTTTATGCTGTGTGACACCCATGGCCCAGGTACAAATGACGCGCGGCGAGCGTTGATAGATATCGGCCACGGCGCGTAATTGTGCTTCGCGTAAACCCGATTGCTGTTCAATCTCGGCCCACGTGGTGGCATCGACCACTGCCAGATACGCCTCAACGTTGGCCGTGTGGCTGGCGATAAACGCACGGTCAAACAGTCCCGGTTGCTGCTGTGCCAGACGCAGGCGATCTGTTTCAAGCAGGGCTTTGACCATGCCGCGCACTGCGGCCATATCGCCGCCGAGATGGGGTTGCAGGTAGGTTTCGCTGATGGTGCCAGATAGCGGTGTCAGCAGTTCCAGCGGGTTTTGCGGGTTGGCAAAGCGTTCCAGACCGCGTTCGCGCAGCGTATTGAATGACACGATGTGTGCGCCGCGATCGGCGGCATGGCGCAGGCTGTGGAGCATCCGCGGATGGTTGGTGCCGGGATTTTGTCCAAAGACGAAAATGGCATCGGCATGTTCAAAATCTTCAAGGCGAATGGTGCCTTTGCCGACACCGATGCTTTGCTTTAAACCGGTGCCGCTGGCTTCGTGACACATATTGGAACAGTCGGGGAAGTTATTGGTGCCAAACAGGCGACCAAACAGCTGATACAGGTAAGAGGCCTCATTACTGGCCCGTCCCGAGGTGTACAGCTCCAACTGATTGGGGTGCTCCAGGGCGTGGAGATGCCGGGCGATCAGCGCAAAAGCGTCCTGCCACGCAATCGGGACATAGCGAGCGCTGGCGCGATCATAGCGCATCGGATGGGTCAACCGTCCCTGATACTCGAGAAAATAGTCGCTCTGCTGGCGCAGTCGGCTCACGCTGTGGGCGGCAAAGAACGCCGGATCGATGGCTTTGCGCGTGGCCTCCCAGCTCACTGCTTTGGCCCCGTTTTCGCAAAAACTGAAGGTGCTGCTGTTATCGTCACCCCAGGCGCAGCCGGGACAGTCAAAGCCTTTCGATTTATTGACGCGGAGCAAGTTTCGGATATTTTTCAGCGCTTGCTTGCTGTCGAGCACAAAGCGGGTTGTGGCTTCTAAAGAGCCCCAACCACCTGCTGCGCTCTGGTATGGCTTGATGGCGGGTTTAAATTTCATGGTGGTGTCCGCAGGTGTTAAATGTTTGTGTTATGTAAATTTTATATTAAATATTTGCGATGTGTGGTCAGTCTAAGAGTGAGGGCGTCGGTCGTCTAATCGACTGTGACTATGGCGCGATTAGTCAGGGTTATTGAATTTATGTACTTGGTACATTTCGTATTTTATAACCCCTTATTGGTGAATGACTTGCGGTACACGGAGAAATTGGTTTCACTGTCACTTCAATGGGACGTTCCCCTTAATGTTCACGCCAGACAGGAAGCGATATCATCGACATCAAACAGCTTATTTACCTGTGCAATCTTGAGAAAGAACGTCATTTTGGCCGTGCGGCGGAGGCCAGTTTCGTCAGCCAGCCCACGCTCTCAATGCGGCTAAAAAACCTGGAGCGCGAGCTCGATTTGGCGCTGATCAATCGCGGGAACAATTTTGAAGGATTCACGGCAGAGGGTGAGCGCGTTTTGGCCTGGGCGCGAGAAATCGTGTCGATTTATCAGGGATTGAAGCTGGAAGTGGCGTCGCTCAAGCGTGGCGTGAGCGGCGTATTGCGCATTGGTGCGGTGCCGCAATCGGGAATGGTGCTGCCGCAACTGCTGGCTGCCGCCCATGAGATCTACCCGCAGCTCGACTATCAGGTCTCCTTGTTCAGTGCCGATCAGCTTCTTGAGGCGTTGAATGCCCATGCGGTGGATATCGGTCTGGGTTTTTTCGAGCTTGCCACGCTCAAAGAGCTGGCTTTTCAGGCGGCTCCCGTGCAACGCCGTGAGATTTCTCTGGTGTACCACCCGCAGTCATTCCCGCAGATGGTCGGAGAGACGCCGCTGGCATTATCGGATTTGGCGGATATACCGCTGTGTCTGGCTGAGCCCAGCCGCTATTTTCGGCGTTATCTTGATGGACACTTTCGCGAGTCGGGCGTGACGCCGAGGGTGAAGGTGGAAAGTGCCTCGGTGATGCAATTGATGCAAAGCGTATTTTTAGGATTGGGTTGCGCCGTTGTGCCTCAGGGAAGCCTGTTGCCGGAAATGATACCCGCACTGCGTTTTCGCCCACTCACGTTGCCACCGATGCAGCGTCAGGCGGCGCTGGTTGTGGCTCCGGTTGGCAAGGTTACTGCCCTGGCGCAAAATTTCTTTGTTTTCGCGCAGACGTGGCTGGCAGCACACGCGGATTGAGTTGAGACGAAAAAAAAACCACCGGATACCGGTGGTTTTTGCTAATAGCGGTTGGAAATCAATCCAGTTCCAGCTCATTCATGGCGGCGATGTTGAAGCCGCCATCCACGTGCAGGACTTCACCGGAGATACCCGCAGCCAGATTCGAGCACAAGAACGCAGCCGTGTTGCCCACGTCTTCAATCGTGACCACACGGCGGATAGGCGTAACGGCCTCGCAGTGGGAGAGCATTTCTTTGAAGTTCTTGATGCCAGACGCTGCGAGCGTGCGAATGGGGCCTGCGGAAATGGCGTTAACGCGCACACCTTGTGCGCCCATGGCGTTCGCCATGTAGCGAACGTTCGCTTCCAGAGAGGCTTTGGCCAGGCCCATCACGTTGTAGTTCGGGATAGCGCGCTCGGCACCCAGATAGGAGAGCGTGACCAGCGCAGAGTTCGGGTTCAGCATGGCGCGGCAGGCTTTTGCCATCGCCACAAAGCTGTAGGAACTGATATCGTGTGCAACGCTGAACCCTTCACGGGTCACGGCGTCGACGTAATCACCATCCAATTGATCGCCCGGAGCGAACGCGATGGAGTGGACAAAACCGTCAAAGGTCGGCCATACGTTAGCCAGTTCGGCAAACAGCGCTTCAATGCTGGCATCTTCCGCAACGTCGCACGGCAGTACGATGCTGGAACCCAGCTCTTGTGCGAAGCCTTCAACACGCGATTTCAGCTTATCGTTCTGGTACGTAAACGCCAGTTCAGCGCCTTCGCGTTGCATCGCCTGTGCGATACCGAATGCAATTGAGCGGTTACTGGCAACACCCGTTACCAAAATGCGCTTACCGGTTAGAAAACCCATAGCAGTAATCCTTGTGATTATAGTTGCTGCGAACGTCTGCACAGAATGCGTTAATCAGGGCGTTCGAAGTGAGTAAACCGGGAGATTCTAGCATGGTTGCCCCCCGTGGGGTACTCCGAGCAGTATCGCCCGTGCGTTTGCCGCGATGTGGCACTGGCGAATCTGGTTAAAACTGCGCGCCGTCACGGCGCCAGGCATCGGCACTGAGCGCTTCGCCAAAGTGGCTGGCAATCAGGCGTTTGGTCAAATCGTGCAGCGGTGCGGCCAACACGTCTGCGGTGCTGCCTCGCTCGACCACTTCACCGTCGTGCATTACCACGATCTGATCGCTGATGTGCTTCATCATGCCCAGATGCTGAGTGACATAAATATAGGAGATCCCTTGTTCTTCCTGAAGTTCCAGCATCAAATTAATGATTTGCGAGCGCATCGACATATCTAATGAGGCCAGCGCCTCATCAGCCACGATCACCTTGGGCTGCAAGATTAACGCCCGAGCCAATCCCACGCGTTGTTTTTGGCCGGGCGCCAGCGCCTGCGGGTAGTAGTAAGCGTGGTCCGGGCGCAGGCCTACCTGTTGAAGCGTCTGGTTGATCATTTTTTCCCGCTCATGACCGTTCAATGTGGTATTCAACCGCAGCGGCATATCAAGCAGTTGGCCGATACGCTGACGTGGGTTGAGCGCATTGCCCGCGTCCTGAAAAATCATGCGCACCTGCTGGCAGCGGAAGCGATAATCGCCGTAGCACAAAGGGTGATCGTTAATCAGCAGTTCACCGGAGGTCGGTGGAATGACGCCCGCCAACATTTTCGCCAGGGTCGATTTGCCGGAGCCGTTCTCACCGATAATCGCCAGCGTCTGCCGCTCTCGCAGCGTGAAACTCACCGATTTCACGGCTTCAACGTGTTGGCGGTGAAACAACCCGGTACGGTAGCGGAACGTTTTGGTCAGGTTGCGAGCTTCGAGCAGAATGTCATCCATCATTGCTCCTCCGTATTAAGCGGGAAATGGCAGGCAAACCAGTGATTTTTGGTCGAGACCAACAGCGGTGTCTGCATGCATTTTTTCTGCGAATAGGGGCAGCGTGGGCCCAAACGGCAGCCTACCGGCAGGTACTCCAGAGACGGAATCGCACCCGGCAGCGTGTTGAGTCTGCTTTTGTGCGGCAACGAACGCCCGAAATCGGGCATGGCGCGGATCAGCGCCTGGGTATAAGGGTGGTGGGGCGCGGTGATCAACTCTTCACTTGGCGCACTTTCCACCGTCTGTCCACAGTAAAGCACGTTGATGCGATCGGCCCATTTGCTCATGGTTTGCAGGTCATGACTGATCAATAAAATGGTGGTGTTATTGTTTTGGTTCAGCCGCGACAGTAGCCGGAAAATCTGTGCCTGCGTGGTCGATTCCATCGCATTGGTTGGTTCATCGGCGATCAGCAGACGCGGCTGATTCGCCAAGGCGATGGCAATCATTACCTTCTGGCATTCACCCTCCGTCAATTCATAGGGGTAACTGCGCATGATATCTTTATGATCTTTAATGCCGACCCGGTGCAACAGTTCGATGGCGCGGCGTTTGCGCCACTGAAAGCGTTGCCACCAACGACCTTTGTAGGTCCAGCCGGGAATGGCAAGCATCAGCTGTTTGCCAATGTGCTCGGAGGGATCGAGACAGGATTGCGGCTCCTGAAAAATCATCGACACATTGTGGCCTACCAGCTTACGCCGTGCGCGGGGTGAGAGTTGCAGCAAGTCGATATCATCAAAACGGAAGCGATCAGCCGTCACTCGCCAGTTATCTTTGGTTACGCCGCAGATGGCTTTAGCGATAAGGCTCTTGCCCGATCCTGATTCGCCGACCAGGCCGCGGATTTCCCCTTCAGTCAGGGTAATGCTGACACGATCGACGGCCTTGACCGGGCCGTCAGGCGTAAGGAATTCAATGGTCAGATTACGAATATCAAGTAGTGCCATGGTTCTTCTCCGCCATTAATCCATTTGTGACAGCAGGGAACGACGGATGCCATCGCCCAGCAGATTCACAATCAGTACGCTGAGGGTAATGGCCACACCCGGCAACATCACCGTCCAGGGCGCGGCATACACCAGTTCCAGCGAATTGCCTAACATGGCACCCCATTCGGGCGTTGGCATTTGAGCGCCCAGATCGAGAAAGCCCAGTGCTGAAATATCCAGAATGGCGATAGAGAGCGCGCGGGTAAACTCGGACACCAGCACCGGCACGATATTGGGTAACACCACGTACCAAATGATATAGCGGGTTGATGCGCCGTCTAACCGGGCGGCGATCACATATTCCTTATCCATCTCATCGTGTACGGCAGTGTAGAGCGTTCTCACCATGCGCGGCAGCAGCGCCAGCCACACGGCCAGCATAGCGTGCGTCAAATCCGGGCCGATAAAGGCAATCACCACGATAGCCAGCAGTAATGAGGGTATTGACAGTAACGTGTCAAGAATATGTTTCAACAATGCGGAGCGCAGGCCGTGTGTTACGCCTGCTAATGTGCCGAGCACAATGCCGCAGAAGGCCGCCGCATAGGTGACGATCAGCGCTGAACCGACGGTCGCCGCAGTACCGGTCAATAACCGGCTCAATAGGTCGCGCCCCAGATCGTCCGTTCCGAGAAAAAAGGAGACTTCACCGTAATGTGACCAGGAAGGGGGCAACAACTGGTAGCCCAAAAACTGCTGATCGACAGCATAAGGGGCGATGGCCGAACCAAACAGACACAGAAACAGCAGCGCCAAAAATCCGTATAGCCCAATCATCGCCAGCGTATCGCGATGGAAAAATTGCCAGATATCCCGCACGCGGCTGGGCAGGCGCTTTTCACTGTAAACGTTATCGAAGGGCATATGATTTCACTTGAACTGCTTTTGATGCATGTGGTGTTACTCTACTTATATCAATCATATCATTACCTTGGGTCAGAAAAACACCGAGACAAAGTAGAGATAATCGCTGATTCACACTGACTGGATGTCAGGTTCGTGATGTCCTGTGCTGCCGCTTTTTTACCGATACCGCCGGGGAAAGAAGCCCATAGCGTTAAGCATAGGTGATTATCCTTCTATATCCCTGTCGCAGGCAAGAGAGCGTGGGCAGCAATTTGCTCTCTGGAGGATCACCGACGGTTATGACCTGTGTGTCGAGCTACCGGAATGCCGTTTACTGCTCTGCATTTATTCTTTCAAAATAAGGCATTTTTTTGTCTTTCATTTTATCAAAAGAGAATTTGGTATAGTTAATATCAGCATATCCTTTCACCAGCATCTTTCCTTCCTTAAGGTCAGACAGGCTGGTCCATACGGTATATTCCGTCTGTGACGTTTTGACCTCTCCGCGCGCCTGCCGCTCGTCTACCGTGATGTCTTTAATACGATCAAACCTGTTCATAATATGAGCTAGCGTATTCATCGCGAGCGCAGCATTTACCGGTTTAGGTACAGAGGTGGTATAAAATACACCACGAATGAATCGGCCTACAGACGTGTCTGAAGAGGGGAGTGCCGCAATGGCAATACCGCTGTCTGGTTGACGGATTGATACGTTGCCAAGCGTTGCGTGAGAACGATCTATATTGGTCAAATGCGTATAGTTATTGAGATTCTGCAAGTGCCAGGGGAAACCTGGTCCATTGGTCATAACCCGAGTTGGATTTTCATAAACGGTTAATTTACCATCAACAGCTTCAATCACGATACTGCCGCCATCTTTATCATAGAAAGCATAATGAAGTGGCGCTTTAATATTACCAAATCCGTTAATAACAGGAGGCCGGAATTTGGTCTTTTCGACAGATGCTTTGACTTCACTGACGCGGGAAAATTGAGACAGGGCCCATTCGCCGATCGCCGTTACCGGGATAGCATTTTGATATTCATTAGGCTTTACATCATCAAGATCCGCACTGTTTATCAGACTCGCACTGAATGAAAGCCCCCCGCTGTTCATACCCTGGAAAATGTTATAAATATCACCGTCGTCATATACATTGGTACTAATGGCAAGTATTTTATAGTGAGACTGATAGCGAGCTCCCGCTTTGCCATCGGGTGTTTTATTCTGAAAAAGGGTATTTTCTGGGTAATAGGTTATCCATGAAGGTAAATCTGTGGTTAATTCAAGCGTGCGGCCATGATATAGATTATTATTGATGTCCTGAATGGCCAAGCAGGTAGAGGGTTCTGCGCTAAAGGGGGCAGAGGAAATCAGCAAAAACATAAAAAAAAGAAGGTGTTTTTTCATTCAAGATACTCCTTATGATTAAAGTAATAATGATTATCAATTAAGTATCTCTACCGCATACAGTCTATTGTAATGATACTCGATCAGAGCGCTAAATCAGTTCAAGTTAGAGCAACATATCAAGGATTCAACGCTGTTAATTATATCAGAACACGTGATTATTTCGAGTGTCAGAGCACCCTTTGGCAGAGGGAGGCTCTTTTTGAAGAACAGAGTCAATCACTGGTGGGCATCGCGCTGTTAGCCGATATGAGAGCGGTGATGATACACGCGGAGAGAAACCAACGCCGATTATAGCTGCCCGAGAGCACCGGCTGTGCTGAACCCTGTGGTGATGACGATTAACGAAATGGCAACGATATAAAGTGACGACAGTAACCGTTCGGTTTATTTGTCTATAAACAAGATAGGGTCTGAATGAAAGAGAGGTAGGGTCCTTCAACGCTGGGATATTAAGAGTGATAGTTAGATGGCGTGTCAGCCAGTTGGCTAGCGTCGTTGATTAATTCATGTAGAATCACAACACTTTTCACCTAGTTATCGCACTCATTGGTTGTGCAGTTATTTGCCAAAACCCCATAAACATCTTTGGTATACTCATTATGTATCACGAATGTGTTATGTCGTGTTAGCGTTATATCCCTAATGAGGCCTGCTATAGCCATTTTTAACTCGGTTTTTAAAGAAGATTGCACGTCATCACTGTCGGCATGCTTCATGTTAGAGATTAATTCAGAAATGTATTTTCTTTAGCTGTAATCCGGCTCGGGTTTGTGATAAGCGTTTAATTCGGTTACGTAAGAATTAATGATCCCTTTGTTATAGGTTGCAGCCCTTGGGGGGGCCGACATTGTCTTGTAATGTCCGCCACATAGGGTGTTGATGACGTTCTGAACCGACTCTGTTCATGGTGTTATCCTTAATGATTAATCATTAATGAATATCGTATCGTCGTGCTCCGCCAATGAATGGACTGCTGAATATTCTCCCCGAAAGAGAGAATAGGTAATATCAAAAAACATTATTGTGCTACGGGCGTCGCTGCCAGCGCATGTTAAACCTGCAAAGTGAAAATGCCTCAGCGCACGCCGATAATGTCGAGTGCATCTTCAAGCGTGAAAAAGGGCTGGGGTGAGTGGTCCTTGTATGGCTACCCATGAAGGTCTTCACTCATGATGAGATGTAGATACGGTGTGTTGATCACCTTAACGCATGAGTGATTACTCAATCGGTTGATGTCTATTTATTATTCTGTGATAGCCCTATCGCAGGGCATACCATTCCTTATGTTTCAGTGAATTCGCCATTGCGCCCCAAATATCGGACAGCACATTAACCGTAATCACCATCGCTCCGACCACCATAACGCCGGCGGAGATAGCGGAATAATCCTGCTGGCGAATGGCATCCACCAGCCAGCGTCCTATACCGGGCCAACTGAACACCACTTCGGTAATGATCGCCAGCGTCAACATGGTGGGAAACTGAAGTCCTAGCTGCGGTGCAATGGGCGGTAGCGCATTACGCAGCACATGGCGGCGAATAATGGTAAGGCGCGACAGACCGCGGGTGGCGGCGGCTTTGACATAATTCTTGCTGATCACATCCGTGGTGCTAATGCGCATCAGACGAATGACTTCCATCGTGGGGCCGACGGCCAGCACAATAATCGGCAAAATGAGATGGCGCACGGCGCTGATCAGCATTTCATCGCGATAAGGAGAATTGGACAACCAGGCGTCAATGAGCGCAAACCCAGTCACCGGCTCAACCTGATAAAGCAGATCGAAACGGCCTGAAACCGGCAGCCAGCCGAGTTGCAGTGAGAACAGTAACGTCAGCAGCAGCGCCAGCCAAAATACCGGAATAGAGAAACCCACCAACGCGATGGCGCTGATGATGATGTCAGGCGTTTTATTGCGCATCACCCCCGCGGTGACGCCGAGCGGGATGCCGACTAACAAAGAGAGTGAGAAGGCCAACACGCACAGTTCAATGGTGGCGGGAAGCACTTCCTTTAATTGCACACTGATCGATTCGCCGTTAATCGACGAAATACCCAGATCGCCGCGCATCAGGCTGCGCATAAAGAAGCCGTAGGCGTCGAACAGCGTGGCGCCGCCCAGTGGGGCGTTGGGGGTGTAGTAACAGAGGCTGAAGCCGACCAATGTGAGCAGCATCAGGGTTATCAGCAACAGCAACAGGCGACGCAGGGTAAAAATGATCATGGCTGCTCTCCCTCTTTACCCACCTGCGGTGGTGCTTCCGGCGTCGGGGTCTCACCTAACTCGCGATACACGCCGGCGAAAGAGGCATTGCCGAAGGGGCTCAATATCAGCCCTTTCATGTCATAACGGTAAGCCAGCATACGCAGCGAAGAGGCCAACGGCAGCACTGGTAATTGCTGCGCTAATATCTGTTGGGCCTGTTGGTAGTACTCAATGCGTTTGGCCAACTGCTGTGAGGTAAGGGCGCTTTGTAGCACACTGTCGAACGTAGGATCGCACCAATGCGTGTAGTTGGTTTGCGAGTGAATGGCAGCGCAACTGAGCAGCGGGCGGAAAAAACTGTCAGGATCGTTACTGTCGGTGATCCAGCCGGAGAGCGTCAGGTCATGGCTCATCTCCATCAGGCGAGCCTCCTGAAAACGGCCTTCGACCGGAACAATGGTCACTTTAACTCCCACTTGCGCCAAATCCGCCTGAATCAGCTCAGCGGTCTTTAACGGGCTGGGATTATAGGATTGCGATGCAACTGGCACCCACAGCTTGAGGTTAAGGTCGGTTGCCCCAAGCGTTGTCAGCAGGTGGCGTGCTTCTTCCGGGTTGTATTCGGTAATGCGCGATTCGCTGTCATAAGCCCAAGAGGCGCGGGGTAGCAGAGACGCCGCGGTTTCTGCCGTGCCGTAATAGATGGACTGCATCAAACGATCATTGTTAATTGCCAGCGCAATGGCGCGGCGAATGCGCATGTCATCCAACGGCGGTTTACGCACATTGAAGGCGAGATATGCGATATTCATCCCGGGACGCAGCGAGAGCCGTAACCGCGGGTCGTTGCGCAAAATAGGCAACTGATTGGCGGCAGGGTAAGCCAGCACGTCGCACTCGCCGGTCAGTAATTTAGAGAGACGACCGGTGCCTCCGACGCCCAAATCGACAACCACCTGCTGCATTCGTGGTTTTCCACGCCAGTAGCGATCGTTGCGCATCAGGCGCAGATACTGCCCGCTGCGATAGGCTTCCAGCCGATAAGGACCTGTACCGACGGGTTCACGATCTAACAGTTCCTTTCTGTCCTGTTTGATCAACTGCTGGCCATACTCGGCAGAAAGTACCGGTGCATAGTGGGTTGCCAGGTGCCACAAAAAAGAGGCATCTGGGCTGTTAAGGCGGATTTCCAGCGCATAGTCGCCCAGCTTGCGGATGCTTTGTACCACATCGGCAAACTGCAAACTGGTGAAATAGGGGTATTCACCGCCGTTCACGTCATGATACGGGTGGGTTTTATCCAGCATTCGTTGCAAGCTGAAAATCACATCATCGGCGTTTAACGGGCGGGTAGGCGTAAACCAATCGGTGGTTTGAAACGGCACATCGTGGCGCAGATATAAACGGTAGGTCGCACCGTTATCCAGAACCTCCCAGCGCTGGGCCAGTTCCGGCATCAAGCGGTAGGTGTAAGGATCCACATCCAGTAGCCGATCGTAAAGCTGTGCCGCCAGCGTATCGATTATTACGCCGCTGCGCGCCATCTGCGGGTTGAAGGTGTTGACCACGCCGTTGACGCAGTACACGAAACCGCTGTGGCGGATATCTTCCCGCTGCGTCTGTGCGGGGGCTGCAGCGAACGCAGACCCTATCAGGCAGGCGGAGAACAGCGCGCCTATTTTGATCAGGCAGGAGGTGTATCCAGACATACGATGCGCTTACGTTGGCTAAAAATCAGAGTTGTCATGATAAGAGTGTACCGCACTCTGCTAAAGTGCCCCACTGTGTCGATGCTCACCTGCTGTATTTTCCACCAAATTCGATAAAACATGAACATGGTTCGTCAGGGGGGGGGCGATAACGTGCCGGGTGCATAGTGTCACAGAGGTAAAGCTAAACCAGAAAGAACCCTACCGTTACTACGGAAATGAGAAAAATTCTCAACAAAGTGCTTTACAACTGATACTGATAACTATTATCATTAATCTCGCACTCCAAACGGCTTCTCGTAAGCGCGCAAGGGGAGCACGACATTGCTCACATTGCTTCCAGTATTATTTTAGCCAGCGTTTGCTGGCTTTTTTTTGTCTGCAATTTATGCCTCACCGCTGGTGATGTCATGCTTTTTCAGCAGTCCGCGCAGCTGATGGTAGGTTAAGCCGAGTAGTGAAGCTGCTTTACGTTGATTAAAACGCGCGTGAGACAGTGCCTGTTCGATCAAGGCTTTTTCTTGCACCTGCTGCCATTCTCGTAAGGCTAACGGCAGAGACGGTAGGGCGCTTTCCTCAGACGGTTCAGCGAGTGGCGTTTCAACAGCGCGTTGAAACGGGTTAATGATGATGGCATCCAGTGGTTCGGCAGTTGCACCGTGTCGATAGACCGAACGCTCGACCACGTTTTTCAATTCGCGCACGTTGCCGGGCCAGGCGTAATTCAGCAGGGTATGACGAGCGTGTGCAGAAAATCCAGTGAACAACGGGAGATGCAATTCCCGGCACATTTGGATAGCGAAGTGTTCTGCCAGTAACATGATATCCTGTTGGCGTTCGCGCAGCGGGGGCAGTTGCACCACATCGAAGGCCAGCCTGTCGAGCAGATCGGCGCGAAACTTGCCAACCGTAGCGAGTGCGGGCAGATCTTCATTGGTGGCACACACCAGACGTACATCAACCTGAAGCGGCTGGCTGCCTCCCACACGCTCCAATACGCCATATTCAATGACGCGCAGCAATTTCTCCTGCACCAGCATTGGTGCCGTTGCCAGCTCATCAAGGAACAGCGTGCCGCCGTCAGCGCGCTCAAAACGCCCCAGATGACGGCGCTGCGCGCCGGTAAACGCGCCGGCTTCATGGCCGAACAGCTCTGAATCCAGCAGATTTTCATTAAGCGCCGCACAGTTCAGGGAGATAAACGGGCCTTGCCAACGTGGCGACAGGTAGTGCAGGCGGCTGGCAATCAACTCCTTGCCAGTGCCCCGCTCACCTAATACCAGCACTGGCTTGGTGAGCTGTGCCAATTGTGAGACCTGTTCCAGCATCTCAACAAAGCTGTTGGCTTCGCCCAGTAGATTCTCCTGACCTTTGTCCATCAGATACCACCTTTTGCCGCGGTTAATTTTACCAACTGTTGGTGTATTTAACTAATCTATCCGATGAGGTTTATTTGTCAAAAAAATAATAATCAATAAATTCATATGGATAATTTTTTGGCCATGTTGGCACGCATCTTGTAATAGCAAGGGAGAACGCTAAGGTTGGTCGACATCAAGCATGACGAATCAACATCACCACCCAGTGCATGCGCACTGTGATATGACCAAGAGGACACTGTAATGGGTATTTTTTCTCGTTTTGCCGATATTGTGAACGCAAACATCAATTCGTTACTGGACAAAGCGGAAGATCCGCAAAAGCTGGTGCGCTTGATGATCCAGGAAATGGAAGACACACTGGTCGAAGTACGTTCCACCTCGGCGCGGGCGCTGGCGGAGAAAAAGCAGATTGCGCGTCGCGTCGAGCAGGCTGAATCCCAGCAGGGGCAATGGCAAGAAAAAGCCGAACTGGCGTTGCGCAAAGATAAAGACGATCTGGCTCGTGCAGCACTGCTTGAAAAGCAGAAACTGGCCGACGTGATTGTGGTGCTGACCCGCGAAGCGGAAAATGTGGATGAAACGCTGACGCGCATGAAACGTGAAATTGGTGAGTTGGAAAACAAACTTACGGAAACCCGCGCTCGCCAGCAGGCGCTTTCGCTGCGCCATCAGGCAGCGTCTTCCTCTCGCGATGTGCGTCGTCAACTCGACAGCGGTAAACTGGATGAAGCGATGGCCCGTTTCGAGCAGTTCGAACGCCGTATCGATTCGATGGAAGCGGAAGCTGAGAGCGTCGGTTTCGGTAAGCAGAAATCGTTGGATCAGCAATTTGCCGAGTTGCAGGCTGATGATGAAATCAGCGCTCAGTTGGCCGCGTTAAAAGCAAAAATTAAACCAGAAGCCTGATGGCGGCCAGTTTGTTGGACCGCTCGCACCACACTAATACGCCTATCAAGGAGATATAATGAGCGCTTTGTTTCTTGCCATCCCATTGACCATTTTCATGTTGTTCGTGGCCCCGGTATGGCTTTGGCTGCACTACAGTCAGCGCAAGCAACGTGATGCGGCGCAAGGGGAGGCATCCTGGGGGCAAGGCGATCTCCAGCGTTTGACCACGCTGTCTCAAGAAGCGAAGCAGATGCGCGAGCGGATCCAGGCATTGGAAGAGATTCTGGATGCAGAGCATCCCCACTGGAGGCAATCATGATAAAAGGAAAATTGAACACGATGATCAATTCGCACGGTCGCAAGCTGTACCGGTTACCGCAAGAGGGCATGATTAAAGGTGTGTGCGCCGGGCTGGCGCGCTATCTGGATGTTCCGGTGAAACTGCTGCGTGTCATTGTGGTACTGTCGCTGTTCTTTGGTCTATTTTTCTTTACGCTGGTGGCGTATATCGTGCTGACCTTTGTCCTCGATCCGGCACCGGAGGGCGCTTATGACCACGATGATAATGCCGTGCGACCAAGCCAAACGCTGAGCGAGGCCGATGCGGTACTGCGTGACAGTGAAGCGCGTTTGCGTGACATGGAGCGCTATGTCACCTCGGAGACCTTTGCGGTACAGAGCTGTTTTCGTCAACTGTGATGTCATCTACTGGCGTATAAATCATGAGGTATAGAACAAGGAGTGACGGATTGCCCCTACAGCAACCTTTGCATCATTTACAGCATGAATTTGAAGCCCTGGTAAACCGCAGCGTCGATCGCCAACTGCGGTTGGCTGTAACTGGGTTGAGTCGCAGCGGTAAAACCGCATTCATTACCGGATTTGTCAACCAGCTGCTCAACGTGCATAACGGCGCGCAGCTGCCGCTTTTTTCCGCGGTGCGGGAAGGGCGATTACTCGGCGCAAAACGGGTTCCTCAGCGCAATCTGGCAGTGCCACGCTTCGCCTATGACGACGGCATGATGTCGCTGTTTGGCGATCCGCCACAGTGGCCGACGCCGACTCGCGGTGTCAGTGAAATTTGCCTGGCGCTGCGATACCGCTCCAACGATTCGCTGCTGCGCCACTTTAAGGATACCTCTACCCTTTATCTGGAGATTGTCGATTATCCCGGTGAATGGCTGCTGGATCTGCCGTTGCTGGAGCAAAATTATCTCGCCTGGTCGCGGCAAATGCTCGGATTATTGCAAGGCGAACGCGCCCTCTGGGCTAAGCCGTGGTTAGATTTGTGCGAAAAACTCGATCCACTGGCTCCCGCAGATGAAAATCTGCTGGCCGAGATTGCGCAGCGCTACACCGATTACCTGCTGCGCTGCAAGCAGGAGGGGCTGCATTTTATTCAGCCTGGGCGCTTTGTGTTGCCGGGGGAATTGGCCGGTGCGCCGGTTCTGCAATTTTTCCCGTGGCCGCAGGCGCAACAACTGGGAGACGTCGCACTGGCGCAGGCGGATGAAAAAAGTACGCTTGGTATGCTACGCCGTCGCTATAACTATTATTGTCAGACCGTAGTAAAAGGTTTTTACAAGCACTACTTTTCACGTTTCGATCGCCAGATTGTGTTGGTGGATTGCCTGCAACCGCTCAATCGTGGACTGCACGCTTTTACTGATATGCGTCTGGCGCTGACGCAACTCATGCAAAGTTTTCATTACGGCAAACGCACCTTGCTGCGCCGTTTATTTTCGCCGTGCATCGATAAACTGATGTTTGCGGCTAGCAAAGCGGACCATATCACGGCGGATCAGCATGCGAATCTGGTGTCGCTCTTACAGCAACTGGTACAGGAAGCCTGGCAGAATGCGGCGTTTGAAGGCATCACCATGGATTGCGCGGGTATTGCCTCCGTTCAGTCAACCCAAAGTGGTATCGTGGAGTATCACGGACAGAACTTGCCCGCGTTGCGCGGACATCGTCTTAGCGACGGTGAACCGCTGACGCTCTATCCCGGTGAAGTGCCCGCGCGTTTGCCCGGCGCCGCCTTTTGGCAGCAACAGGGCTTCCATTTTGAAGATTTTCGACCTCAAGCGATGAACGTTGATACGCCGCTGCCACACATTCGGCTGGACAGCGTCATGGAATTTTTATTGGGGGACAAATTGCGATGAGTGAACCGCTAAAGCCGCGCATCACCTTTGATGACGAGGCACCCTCGGCAACCGCATCCACGCTACGCAGTACCGTTGCCTTTGATGATGATGCCTCGCGTCACTTCTCCCCGACGGTGCCCGAAGCGGAATTGAGCCGCGAAGGCGAGGCGGAAGCCGCCGTTGAAGCGGCATTGCGACCACGCCGCAGCCTATGGCGCAAGCTGGTGATGGCGGGTCTTACCTTATTCGGCGCCAGCGCGGTTGCGCAGGGTATCCAATCGGTACATACCGCTTGGCTGGAACAGCAGTGGATCGCGCTGGGTGGGTTGGCGGCGGGCGGCATGATAGTGGTCGCCGGTGTAGGCTCACTGATTGCCGAATGGCGGCGTTTGTACCGTTTGCGGGCGCGTGCCGAAGCGCGCGATAAAGCCCGTGAGTTGCTCGGTAGCCTCGCTGTTGGGCAGGGGCGCGATTTTTGTGAAAGGCTGGCGCAGCAGGCCGGGTTGGATGACGGACATCCTGCACTCCAGCGTTGGCGCGCCTCGCTGCATGAGACTCACAACGATAAAGAAGTGCTGGTGCTGTACGCCAATGTGGTGCAACCGGTGCTGGATAACCGCGCACGCCGCGAGATCAGCCGTTCGGCCGCCGAATCGACGCTGATGATTGCGGTCAGCCCACTGGCGCTGGTGGACATGGCTTTTATTGCCTGGCGGAACCTGCGTCTGATCAATCGTATTGCCGCGCTTTACGGTATTGAACTGGGCTATTTTAGCCGCATTCGTCTGTTTAAATTGGTGCTGCTGAATATCGCTTTCGCCGGCGCGTCAGAGATGGTGCGTGAAATTGGCATGGACTGGATGTCGCAGGATCTGGCTGCGCGCCTCTCAGCACGCGCTGCACAGGGTATTGGCGCCGGTTTGCTGACCGCGCGACTCGGCATCAAGGCGATGGAGCTCTGCCGTCCA
Source organism: Symbiopectobacterium purcellii (assembly GCF_019797845.1). Taxonomy (NCBI): domain Bacteria; kingdom Pseudomonadati; phylum Pseudomonadota; class Gammaproteobacteria; order Enterobacterales; family Enterobacteriaceae; genus Symbiopectobacterium; species Symbiopectobacterium purcellii. Next base: position 1,961,717 of record NZ_CP081864.1, read on the forward strand.
TTGCCTTGGCTCGATGATAAGCCGCAGCTTGGGGATTTCCGGCGTGAGTTGGTCGGGCAGATCAAAGCTGTGGTACAGAAAAAAACCACACCAACGCCGCCGTAACGCCCACGAGCGCTTGAAATAGCGCCAACGGGAAAAAAGATGTTGCCACCTGTCAACTTTTGCTGACAGGTGGCTTCATCCGTGGAAGGGGACGCGGTATGATGCCAGTGATATCCATTCCCCTGGAAGAAGGTAGCTGTTAATGCGTCTGGAAGTCTTTTGTGAAGATCGAATTGGCCTGACGCGCGAGTTGCTGGATTTGCTGGCCTCGCGCGCTATTGATTTACGGGGCATTGAAATTGACCCCGCCGGACGGATTTACCTGAATTTTGCTACGCTCGGTTTTGACGATTTTCGCGTACTGATGGCGGAGATTCGACGTATCGAAAGCGTGCGCGACGTGCGCACCGTGGCATTTATGCCTTCCGAGCGTGAGCAGCGCGCGATGAGCGCCGTATTGGAATCGATGCCTGAGCCGGTTTTCTCTCTCGATCTGAAAGGCAACATTGAATTGTTCAATCCGGCGATGCTGGCGCTGTTTGAACAATCGGCTGACAGCATCAGCGCTGTCACCATTAACCAGTTGATCCCCAATTACAACTTCACACGCTGGTTGGAGCGCGACGATCGCAGGCTGGAAGCGGAACGTGTAGTGATCCGTGGACAAGATTTCCTGTTGGAAATCACGCCGGTGTATTTGGATAATGATGCGGGCGAAAGCGTGATTGCTGGCGCGTTGGTCATGCTGAAATCGGCAGTGCTTATGGGCCGCCAGTTACAAGATCTGGCGGTTAACGATGAAAATGAATTCAATCATATCGTCGCCGTCAGCCCCAAAATGCGTCAGGTGGTTGAGCAAGGTAAAAAGCTGGCCATGCTCGATGCACCGCTGCTGATCGTCGGTGATACCGGAACCGGTAAAGATATGCTGGCCCGTGCGTGCCATCTGCGCAGTTCTCGCGGCAAAAAGCCTTTCCTGGCGCTCAATTGCGCTTCATTGCCTGACGATGTGATGGAAAGTGAACTGTACGGCCACGCACCGGGGGCTTATCGCAATGCGTTGGAAGGCAAAAAAGGCTTCTTTGAGCAGGCTAATGGGGGGTCTGTACTGCTGGATCAGGTGGGCGAAATGTCGCCGCAGATGCAAACCAAGCTGCTGCGTTTTCTCAATGACGGTACTTTCCGCCGGGTAGGGGAAGAGCACGAGGTTCACGTTGATGTCCGGGTGATTTGCGCCACGCAGAAAAATCTGCTGGAGCTGGTGCAACGCGGTGAGTTTCGTGAGGATCTCTACTACCGGCTTAACGTGTTGATGCTTGCCTTGCCGCCGCTGCGTGAACGTCCAGCAGATATCATGGCACTCACCGAACTGTTTGTGGCGCGTTTTGCTGATGAGCAGGGCATTGCCAGACCGCGCATTGCGCCGGAACTGTATCATCTGCTGCCGCAGTACGGGTGGCCGGGTAATGTGCGTCAGTTGAAAAACACCGTTTATCGTGCGTTAACCCAGTTGGACGGGCGCGAACTGCGCGTGCAGGATATCGATCTGCCCTCGTTCACCCTTGATACCGTACAGAACGATGATTTGCTTGAAGGTTCACTGGACGATATCAGCAAGCGCTTTGAACGTTCGGTGCTGACCCGCCTCTATCAGGCTTATCCTAGCACGCGGAAACTGGCAAAACGTCTGGGTGTTTCCCATACCGCCATCGCCAACAAATTGCGCGAATATGGGTTGAGCCAGCGTAAAGCTGCCGATGAGGCGGAGGAGTAACCAAAAAAAACGGCTGCCTCGGCAGCCGTTTCTTTTATCCGCGGAGACTTATTTCAGTGCAGCCAGCGCGGCATCATAATCGGGCTCGGTGGTGATCTCGTTCACCAACTCGCTGTGCAGCACGTTGTCTTGCTCATCCAATACCACCACAGCACGTGCTGTCAGTCCGTGCAGCGGACCAGCAGCGATAGCAACACCGTAGTTGTCCTTAAATTCTGCACCGCGCAGCAAAGAGAGCACCACCACGTTGTTCAGACCTTCTGCACCACAGAAACGCGATTGTGCAAACGGCAGATCGGCAGAGATGCAGAGAACCACGGTGTTATCCAGTTCGGAAGCCAATTGGTTAAATTTGCGCACGGAAGCGGCGCAGACACCCGTATCGATACTTGGGAATATATTCAGGATTTTACGCTTACCGGCGAACTGGGTCAGCGCGACATCGGAAAGGTCCTTGGCAACCAGTGTGAAGGCGGCAGCCTTAGCGCCTTTCTCTGGAAAGTTTCCGGCTACAGCGACAGGATTGCCTTGAAAATGCACATTTTTTGACATTTCTTTGTCCTTTAATTACAGGTGGTTAACACGCTCATCAGTGTAGGGCAACATTAGCAACATTGATATAAAAACTTTTGTTGCAACAAGGTGACACAGGTGGACAAGTAGCGTTCGCTCGCGTCGTCGGCGGAAATCGCAGGCAGTTCTAACGTGATGCAGGGCAATTGGCGTTCTGCGCACCAACTGCCAAAAGAGCCCGGCGTGGGGTAACCAATATGTTCGACCTGCGGCAACGAGAAGGCCTGTGAAAGCCATGCTGCCAGCGTAGAACGGTCCGGATCGTCAACACAGGCAAGCGGTTCGTGGAAGGTGACAACCCAGGCCGGATCGAGACGTTCAATCAGCGAACACAATGCCTGGGTTTCAGGCTCTGAGCCTGGAAACGCACCGGTGGACAGTTGCACGTCGCGTTCAGGCGTGGCGCTGTTCCAGCGATAGACCGTATTGGCTTCCTGCCAGTTAGCGGTGGGGAAATTGCGGTTCAGATCAACGCCATTGGCATTGGCGCGCAGACCAAGCTGGCAGCCGTCCGGATTGACGCACAGCACCAGATGCTGATGACGTTGTCCGGGGAGCAGCGTTCGTAGGGCGCAGGAGAGAACGGCGATTGACGCGGTTTCATCACCGTGTGTGCCGGCGAGAATCAGACCGGTATCGCTGCTGGCGTGCTCGGCAGGAAAGTAGAGTAACGGCGCGCCCAACGCGGATGAACCATAGCGCTCACCGGATACCTTAAGGGGTCCACGCTGGTGGCGTGGTGTCAGCAAACACGTGCCCGTCATCATGATGCCAAAGCCTCATTGTGGTCATACATCAGCATACTTCATCACAAAAGGGGTGATGAACAAAGCCTTATTCGTGCCCCGTTTCGCATTGATACACACAGAGCGCTAACCCAATAAGGCGACATAGCCCATTTCCCGCTATCATGGTTGCAATACACTGTGAGTGATACCGTAACCTGATGATGGATGAGGTGAATGGCGATGCAATACCCTAATAATACCGGGCTTAAACGGGGCCTGCTGGCGGTCATTTTGGGCACAACAATGGGCAGTGCCGTGGCGGCGAATGTGCCTGCTGATGCGGTATTGGCGGATAAACAGGAAATTGTTCGCCATATCAAGGATGAACCCGCCTCTTTGGACCCAATTAAAGCGGTCGGTTTGCCTGAAGCTCAGGTGTCGCGCGATCTGTTTGAAGGGCTGCTGAATCAGGACGCACAAGGCCGAGCGATCCCCGGCGTTGCGTTGCGTTGGCAAACCAATGACAACCGAACCTTTCTGTTTACACTGCGTGATGATGCGCGCTGGTCGAATGGCGATCCGGTGACCGCACAGGATTTTGTCTACAGTTGGCGGCGTCTGGTTGATCCCGCCAACTCCTCGCCGTTTGCCTGGTTTGCCCGTCTGGCGGGGATTGTGAATGCTGAGCAGATCATTGCCGGGACTCAGACGCCAGATCAGTTGGGCGTGACGGCGGTAGATGCGCATACGCTACGCGTGCAATTGACTAAGCCAGTACCTTATTTTATCAATCTTGTCGGCCATTTCAGCCTGTTTCCGGTGCACCAGAAAACCGTTGAGCAATTTGGCAATGACTGGACTAAACCGGGGAATCTGGTGGGTAACGGCGCATTTGCGCTCAAAGAGCGCGTGGTCAACGAGAAGCTGGTGCTGACACCTAATCCTTACTACTGGGATCGTGCCAACACCCGTTTAACCAAAGTGACCTTTGTGCCCATCAATCAGGAATCCAACGCCACTAAGCGCTATCTGGCGGGGGATATCGATATCACCGAATCTTTCCCGAAACAGATGTACCAGAAGCTGCTCAAGGATGTGCCGGGACAGGTGTACACGCCGGAGCAGTTGGGAACGTACTACTACGCCTTTAACACCCAGCGTGCGCCGGGCGCTCTCCTATGCGATAGACCGCAAGATCATTGCCGAAAAAGTGTTGGGCACCGGAGAAAAACCGGCCTACCGCTTCACGCCTGATGTGACCGCCGGGTTTACGCCGGAGCCTAACCCGTTACAGCACTACTCGCAGGAAGAGTTGGATATGCAGGCCAAAGCGCTGATGGCGGCGGCGGGGTATGGGCCTGATCGTCCACTGACGCTCTCACTGTTGTATAACACGGCGGAAAACCATCAGAAAATTGCTATCGCTATCGCGTCGATGTGGAAGCAAAAGTTGGGCGTCAACGTGAAGTTGACCAATCAGGAGTGGCAAACCTATATCAACAGCCGTAACAGCGGTGATTTTGATGTGATCCGCGCATCCTGGGTAGGTGATTACAATGAAGCCTCGACGTTTCTGTCCTTGCTGACTTCCACCCACAGCGGAAATATTGCGCGTTTTCACAGTGCGGATTACGATCGCGTGGTCAATGATGCCAGCATGAAAACCGATGCTGCAGCGCGCAACGCGCTGTATAACCAGGCCGAAAATCTGCTGCTGGATGCCGCGCCTATCGCCCCTATCTATCAATACACCAACGGTCGCTTGATCAAACCCTGGGTAAAAGGTTACCCGATCACCAACCCCGAAGATGTGGCTTACAGCCATACCCTCTATATCTTGAAGCATTGATTATTATTGTCAGCGATTATGCAGCCCGTTTTGCGCGGGCTGCCTACGGCTAGCGAACGACAAGCACCAAACAGGTGGCGTGTCGCACCACGGCGGCCGCGTTGGAGCCCAGTAAAAAGGTGGTGGCGCTGGGGCGGTGGGAGCCGATGATGATGAGGTCAGCATCGAGTGAGTCAGCAAGCTTCAGGATTTGCTCCTTGGGCGTGCCGGTCATGATGTGCGGCATAATCCTGTCTTCCGGCAGGTTAAAACGCTTAATGACCTCGGTAAATGCCGCGCTGGTGTTGCGTTTCATCTCCTCGATATCGGGCAGCCCGGCAGGATAGGTTACACCAAGGGTGGTGTAATAGGGGTATGAAGGGATCACGGTAAGAAAGTGCACGTAGGTGTCATGCAGCTTGGCCAACGCTTCTACGTGCGCCACAACGCGTTGCGTTAATTCATTTTCAGATATGTCGATGGGAACGAGCACGGTCTTATACATATCACCTCCTGTTCATCATCTGATGTGGAAACAAGAGCTCACTGATACTGTAGCGGGTTTTGAAAAACCGGCAGTGATATGTGTCAAAAATGTGCTCTTTAACGATAATGTAAACGCGCAACGATCGTGAGTGATTTTGTTACTGATTGAATTTGCGAAAAATCTAATTATCGCTAGGCTTTAGCTGTTGTAAAACCGTTACGGTTTGACCGTCATTGTGATGGGGTAGCGTAAGGGCAGTGGGAGAGAAAAACATGAAGCCGTTTGAAGGAAAAGTATTGCAGGATTCAGAGGCGGTTCATGCCTGCCAGTTGGATGGGAAGGGCGGAATCAAACCGATTTCGGCTGACGGGGTGGTGGATAGCACCACGCCTTGCTGGCTGCATTTGGATTATAGCCTGCCCGGCAGTGCGCGTTGGTTAAATGAAACGCCGCTGCTGCCTGACGGCATTCGTAACTTACTGGCTGGAGAAAGTGCACGTCCACGGGTTACGCGCCTGGGTGAGGGGACGCTCATTACCCTGCGCAGCATCAATCTCAATGCCGATTCACGCCCTGATCAGTTGGTGGCCGTGCGGGTCTTTATTACGGATACGCTGATTATCTCAACGCGCCGTCGCAAAATTGCCGCCATCAATGATGTGCTGACGGATCTGCAAGAGGGTAACGGCCCAACGGATAGCGGTAGCTGGCTGGTTTCCGTGGCCGAAGCGCTGACGGACCAAACCAGTGAATTTATCGACGATTTGCATGAAAAAATCATCGATCTGGAAGACGATCTGCTGGAGCAGAAAATTCCGGCGCGCGGTACGCTGGCATTGATTCGCAAACAGTTGATTGTATTACGGCGCTACATGACACCGCAGCGCGATGTATTTTCCCGTCTTTCGGGCGAGCGCCTGGCCTGGATGGGCGATGACGATCGCCGCAGGATGCAGGAAATTGCTGAACGCCTTGGGCGCGGGTTGGACGATTTGGACGCCAGTGTAGCCCGCACCACTGTACTGGCTGATGAAATTACTTCACAGATGACAGAGGCGCTGAATCGACGTACTTACAGCATGTCCGTGTTGGCCATGATATTTTTGCCAACCACTTTCTTAAACGGGCTGTTTGGGGTCAATCTGGGCGGGATCCCTGGCGGTGGTTCATCCATGGGATTTATCACCTTCTGCGTTATGTTGATCGTCTTGGTGGGGGGCGTTGCCCTGTGGTTAAAGCGCAGTAAATGGCTATGAAATTTTCCAATGCGTTACTGCGCCTGCTATCACAATATGTTGAGTGTCTTCAAAAAAAATTGAATATATTGAGAAATATCAACATTTCATGCACGCAGGTACGGCACTATCACTCTCGCAGGTGAATGCAACGTCAAGCGATGGGCGTTGCGCTCCATATTGTCTTACTTCCTTTTTTGAATTACTGCATAGCACAATTGATTCACACCATGCCGACGTTTATGTCGGCATTTTTTTTGCCTGAAGCTCAGGCGGGCACCGTAGTGCCCTGGTCTTATTTGATTTCGATAACGTTAAGGCGTTCAGGTTCGGCAACGGCATCGTCTTCGGGTTGCCAACCGACCGGCTGGAGCGGAAGCGTTTCACGATCAAACGCTAAATCCCCACCGTCAATCACTTCACTGCCGTGCTGGATCCCCTTGAAATCGAAAAGGTGATGGTCGGCCAAGTGGGAAGGCACAACGTTTTGCATGGCCGTGAACATCGTCTCAATACGGCCGGGATGACGTTTATCCCAATCGCGCAGCATGTCTTTAATCACCTGACGTTGCAGATTAGGCTGCGATCCGCACAGGTTGCAGGGGATAATCGGAAACGCGCGCGCTTCGGCAAAACGTTCGATATCTTTTTCGCGACAGTAGGCCAGTGGGCGGATCACCACGTGTTTGCCGTCGTCACTCATCAGCTTCGGTGGCATTCCTTTTAACTTGCCGCCGTAAAACATGTTGAGAAACAGCGTTTGCAACATATCGTCGCGGTGGTGACCCAGCGCAATTTTGGTGGCTCCCAGCTCGGTAGCCGTGCGGTAGAGAATACCGCGACGCAGTCGCGAACAGAGGGAGCAGGTGGTTTTCCCCTCAGGGATTTTTTCTTTCACAATGCCGTAGGTGTTCTCTTCGACAATCTTGTATTCAACGCCCAGACTGTCCAGATACTGTGGCAAAACATGCTCAGGGAAACCCGGCTGTTTCTGATCGAGATTGACGGCCACCAGTGAAAAATTCACAGGGGCGCTCTGTTGCAGATTACGCAGTATTTCCAGCAGCGTGTAACTGTCTTTACCGCCGGAGAGACACACCATAATGCGGTCACCCTCTTCAATCATATTGAAGTCAGCGATCGCTTCGCCAACGTTACGACGTAAACGCTTTTGCAGTTTGTTGAGGTTGTATTGCTGTTTTTGATTAGTTTGTTGATTTTATTGCATTTAATTTCTTTTCCATGCCCTTGAGGGGCACCACAGGGGCAAATTGATTCACTGGGAAAGCCGTTTACTCGGCATTCCGACCCGATCTGCATTCAGGTCTTCTATCCATTTGCGGTAGAGTTGATACACCTATTGTGCATTTTCACGCCCCATCTGAGTAGTGTAAACGAGGGGGACTCTTGCACAACGTAGCCTGCATGCATAAGTATGGCGCGTATGGTACGGATTACGGCGACGAATACCAGATCGTTTTACTGCTGAGGTCAATCATTGTGCAATCGATGAGAAGGCGTCACCGGGGTTTTACATGCAGTGATCCAAATGCTCCCCGTAAGCGCAGGTCGAATCGCCGAAAACACCCGATAAGCTCCCCTTACATCCCGACCCACCTTGAGCGCAGATGTAAGGGCATTTGCTAAAATATTACTCTGTCTCGTAGTCGTTCAATTTTACCAAACAACTGGATTTGGTTTCATAGTTATAAAATTTCTGTATGTAAGTGTCAGGGTTCTCCTCCAAGGGATAGGGGATACATAAACTATTTTTTTGGGTGCAGCTATCTAGTTGCGTATTTTTCACCCGTTGCTTAATCTTAAGTTTCCCAGTCTCTATGTTTCTTTTGGGTTGAACGACGCGTGCAACCGGCTTATTAATGTCTTCAGGTCTTTCACAGGGGGTTTCTATTGAGTAAAGGAAGCAATATCTCTGATAATTATCTGCGTTAATATGTCTAACATGGCAATCTTTATAATGCGTTGTTGAATTATCACACACTTTGGTTTGTTTAAAGAAATCGCCCTTGGGGTACTCTCTCTTTGATTGTATAGGTTTTATCGTGCTCATGGTTGCTGTTAACGGTTCTGCTTTCTTAAAGGGGTGAACGGTGTCGGGCGTAAATGGCAAAATTTCGGTTGTTGACGGTGTTTCAGGTGGTAGAGGCATTGAAAATGGGCTTACTGGTGAATAGTTATTGGGTGGACAACTATTACCAGGTATCAGGCCGTTTTGTTGCCGTGCCCACAAAAAAGCGCCGCAACTTAAACTGGCGCCTGTTAGCAACCCTAATCCAAATGCTGTTTTCCACCCATATGTGGGTGCACTGGGAAGCGAAAAATTACTGTATTGCTGGTTTTGTTGAATTAAGCTGTCCCTTTTTTGTATCAATGATTTTCCCTCCTCTATGAATGCCAACTCCTTAGGTGCTGGTTTCTGTGTTGATGCTGATGATGTCGGAGAAAAAAATTCGCATACAGAACGAAGCAATGACCGCTGCGTATCGGATGAACGCGAACAAGGTGTATTTATACTATGTTCGTCTGGAGTGTTAGAGACGTTGGATATTTGATTGAGTGTTTCATTTGGTCTGGTTTCTGGATTGTAATTTTGTATTGCTGTATTTCCGTGAAGGGGGCATGTGATAGCACTAGTCTGCATTGAAACTCCATTTTAAATATCGATTTTCAAGTTTAATACTAAGGGGTATATCGTCATGGTGAAATTTATGGTTTTAACGTGATAAGGCTATAATGGTGAATTAAGCCGAACATGTACAATTGTTAACTTAGTGTAAATAGCCCCAAGTTTGTTGCGAAAAACGACACTGTGTTTTATTTGGAGGATTTATGATATTTTTTATAGATTGCTATTTGCTAATGAGATTTTGGGTAATTTCATGATACTAATGACTTTATTTATTGGGTGTGAGTAAAAAAATTCTAAAGCGAGCAATCAAAGATTTTTATCGTCAATCATATGCATTTAAATGGTCAAAGTGAGGGATTGTAATTTATCTGATGTTCTATTTTTGAAATATTTTACCTCAATCATTGTCATGTAAATATGCATTCATTTAGCCATGTGCTTCAATCATCCTGGCGTTTTTTATGTGGCCATTATTAATGGCTAAGGAGGATGGTGCATTGAGTCATTTATCCAATCGATAATTAAAGTACATTAATTTAACGTCGAACACCCCAGTTTTTTGTCAGTGACAGATAAGAATATTATCGTTCCTCCTATCACCCGCAAAAATAAACAGAAAGTTGGGTATTGTCGTGATTTATAACGTTAGGGCAATTAGGGGCGGACAGAGGCGGTTCGCTGATGGGGGAATGCAGAGGATGGGCAACGTGTAGCGTAAATGCGAAGACGCTGTCGATCGTAAGGCGGCGGTAAGGCACAAAAAAAGCTGCCCGAGCAGCTTTTTTTCGTATAAGCGGTTACTTAGAAAAAGCCGCCTTTTGGGGCATTTTCGAATAATTTGATATAGGAATCGAGGATGTCTTTAAAGAAAGCGCGAATTTTCATTGTTGACTCCGTATAGCGTTAATAAGTTGGCGGTATCTGTTCTTGCCTTGTTGTTGTCTATAATATGACTTCCGTCACACAATGCAAGTTTTTTGTGATGCATGTCGCAAATTTATCACGTCGTCATTCCGCCCGTGGAGCAGAAAAATGATAGTGCCGATGGTGTGACGTACCGTGGCATGCTGGCGGTATCAACGCGAAAACCATAATGTAATCAGAATAAAAAAGTAATGGAGCCAATGAATGAAAGGGTATCAATGGCTATTGGTCGGTATCGGTGCAGTACTGGTAACCGCATGCAGCAGTGACAATCATCAGGTCGCGCAGAGCGAGGCCAATACAATAAGTCGGAATGAGACCGCATTATTGCTGAAAAGCAGCTCTCCGGCAGAAGTAAATTGCACGCTGGCGGGCGGCACGATGGCGCAGTCTCGGCAATTGAACGGCAGTAATATCGGCACCTGCCAGTTAGCCAACGGTAAGCGTTGCGATGAATCATCGTTACTGAACGGTATGTGTCCGGCGGGCTGAGTTACTACCGCCCGCCGGTCAGGGTTACGCGTCCAACTGATTAGGACAGGGTTCACCGTGGGCAAGTTGCTTGATGTTGCTCAGGGTCGTGTGGGAAATGCTCAACAATGCCTCTTCGGTCAAAAAGGCCTGATGGCCGGTAAACAACACATTGTGGCAAGAAGATAAACGACGGAACACGTCGTCCTGAATCACGTCGTTGGATTTATCAACAAAGAACAGGTCGCGTTCGTTTTCATACACATCCATACCGAGCGCGCCGATCTTTTGCTGTTTCAAAGCGTCAATGGCTGCCTGTGAATCAATCAACCCACCACGGCTGGTATTGACGATCATCACACCATCTTTCATTTGCGAAAAGGCATCGGCATTCAACAGATGGTGATTCTCTGGGGTCAGTGGGCAGTGCAGCGAAATGACGTCAGACTGCCCATACAGCGTGTGCAAATCAACGTATTGCGCGCCCAATTCCAACGCCTGAGGATTCGGGTAGGGATCGAAGGCCAGCAGTTTCATGCCGAATCCTTTCAGGATACGCATGGTCGCAATGCCGATTTTCCCGGTGCCGATGATCCCGGCGGTGCGCTGATGCATATTGAATCCAATCAGGCCTTCAAGAGAGAAATTGGCATCGCGGGTACGCTGGTATGCACGATGAATGCGACGGTTAAGACTAAGCATCAGTCCAACGGCGTGCTCGGCAACGGCTTCTGGTGAATAGGCAGGCACACGCACCACATTGATACCTAGCGCTTTTGCCGCATCCAGATCCACATTATTAAACCCAGCGCAGCGCAGGGCGAGCGTTTTTACCCCTAACTGTGCCAGTTCGGTAAGCACCTCGCGGCCGCCGTCATCGTTGACAAAAATGCACACTGCCTGACTGCCCACCGCCGTTTTGGCCGTTTGCGCGCTTAACATAAAATCAAAAAATTCAAGCTCATAACCAAACTGCAGGTTCGCTTTTTCCAAAAATTTACGGTCGTACTGCTTAGTGCTGTAAATAGCGATTTTCATCACGCGTCTCTCCGCAAGAATACTTCCGCTACGTTAGCAAGAAAACCAGGGCGAGACAAACCACCGACAGTTATCTCGCGGTGGTTTGCTGAAAAAGAAAGCACATAAAAATCAGGTTATTATCTGCGCACAACGCTGAACACAGAAACAGCGTCTGCCATGGTAGAGATCTGCTTTTCCAGACAATCAATAGCGGAGCTGGAATGGGTGGCCAGCAGCGTGTTTTGGCGTGTTAGCTCGTCAATGTTATTAACTGCATCCGTAATCTGATTGAGTCCAATGGACTGTTCCTGCGTCGCCAGACTGATCTGACTCACCAACTGTGTCACTTGCTGCACTTGAGTAAGAATATTCCCCATCGAATCACTGGTATGGTGCACCAGTTTGTCGCTACGGCTGATGTTATCAATGGTGGTGTCAATAATGCTCGCAATGTCTTTGGCGGCGATCGCACTGCGCTGTGCCAGTGTGCGCACTTCGCCAGCGACCACGGCGAAACTTCTGCCCTGATCGCCGGCATGTGCGGCTTCGACAGCTGCGTTCAATGCCAGAATATTGGTCTGGAAGGCAAGGTCATCGAGTACGCTAATAATATCGGTAATGCGCGCGCTGGACTGGGTGATCGCCGCCATGGTCGCAGACACCTGACCCACTGCGACCTCGCCGTTGTTAACCGCTCGATTGACATCCTGTGTGAAATGAGACGCTTGCAAGGTTGCATCCGCATTGCTTTTAATGGTGGCGGTGAGTTGTTCTACGGATGCCGCCGTTTGTTGCAAATTATCTTCGGTGTCTTCACAGCACTGCGACAGCGTATGATTACCCTGTGCAATATCACGGCAGGCAGCATTTAGCGCTTGCAGGTTGCTGTTGACGTCGTCAACGAAGGTTCGAAAGTTGAGGCCGGACTGGTTTACCGCACGCATCAGCATGCCTATCTCATCAACGCGGTCCAGTTGTTCCATGGAGTCTGCCTGGCCGGCGGCGGCGCGCATCGCCTGCTGCAAAATATGCGCGAGGGGCGCGGCGACCTGACGAACCAGTAATTCGCATCCCGCGACGGAACTGGTGGCAAGCAGCCCCAGCCATAAGGACGCTGAGGGAGTTGCGTGCAGGGCTGCACCGGCCAGCGATAGGGGCAACAGGCTGCACAGCAGAAAGCAGATACGGATACGCCAGCGTAAGGGTAAGGTTTTTGTCAGGTTTAACCACCCCCACAGGCCGCGATAGACTAGCAGACCTTGAAAAAAGGTTTGGCGTGTCAGTTTACCGCGGTTGACCCGGTCATAGAGGGCTTCAGCCTGGGCAATTTCCTCTTGGGTGGCAGCAATCCGTACAGACATATAGCCTGTAAGCCGATCGCCCTTTTTTAACGGTGTGGTACTCGACTTTACCCAGTAGAATTCGCCATTTTTTCGGCGGTTTTTGACGCTACCCGTCCAGATTTTGCCTTTCTTTAGGGTGTTCCACATATCCGCGAACGCGGATGGCGGCATATCTGGGTGTCGGATAATATTATGAGGCTCCCCCATCAGTTCCTCGGCGTGGTAGCCGCTTACCTGGATAAAATCTTTATTGGCGTAGGTAATAAAGCTACCGGGGGTGGTCACAGACATAAGCCGTGTCTCAGCGTCCAATGGATAGCGCTGCGAGAGGATAGGAAGATTTTTGCGCATGACGTAGTCCTTTAAATACAAATTCCGGGTACAGCGTGGTTAAAACAAGAAACGCATAACGTAACCTGCATGCCGTAACCCGTGGCCGTGGCACTTCTAGGGTTATCAAGGTGCCTTAAGCCTGCGATGATTTTGGTGCTAAAGCATTGCAGCTTTTATGCGTAAGTAAACATTTTATCACTAATCTGTAAGTAATATGTGCGCTGAATGGTGCAAAGCATGACTGAATAGGTTAATGAATGTTAATAATAAAGAAGTGTGCACAGTTCTGCACAGGCGAAACAAACTGCTGCCGATCGGATGAGCAATGAGAAAGTGTCTGTTTGCCGCAGGGAGCGTGATGCTGCTTGCGTTGGTAATTTGGTATACCTCACCTCAGTGGCTGACCGCTGCGGCGAGAAGCGTATTGCCTGAAGGTGCCTCCTTTACGTTGAAATCGCGCCCTGTCTGGCACCAGGGCGTGAATACGGCGGGCGTGCGCATTACGATGGGGGACTGCGTGCTACTGGATGTTGATAACATCCAACTTACGCGCGCGCAGCAGCGCTGGCGCATGGACATTGACCGCTTCACACTAGACACCGCCTGCTTGCCCGCGTCCTCCACTGACGCCGCAGACGCCGAGCCAGCGTTACTGGCACAGTGGCAGGCGCGGCTGTTCGCTGCCGACATCAATATCGGCCGTCTGGCGGTTTTGCCGTGGGACAGCTATGCCGGGCAGGTACATCTGGTGATTGACCGCCAGCAGCAATCCCTGCGCTACCAAAGTGAGCTGTTATCGCTGACTGCAAAAGTGGAAGATGCACATTTTACGCTGGAGAGTGCGGCGTTCTCTGCACCCGATGTCGCTTCTCGTCTGGTGCTGCGCGGTGAGGTCGATCTGGCGGAGAGCGTGTCGCATCCGCCGTTGCGTGGCGCGTTGCAAGGGCGGATGGAAAGCAGCAGTATCCCCGATCCGCTGACGTTGGCGCTTAACTGGCAGGGAACGCACGGCGTTCTGCGTTTGGAGGCGCAACATGACAGCGCGCCGCTGGTGTCGCTGCCGTGGAAAATGAGCCCAGATCGTATCGATATTGAAAACGGCGTCTGGCGTTGGCCTTACGCCGCGCAACCCTTGTCCGGTAATGTCTCAATGATGCTGCATGACTGGCGCGATGGCTGGCAGCAAACGCGCATTGATGCGCGTCTGAATATGCTCACTCAAGGGCATAATGGCCGGGCAAACGCAGTGTTGGTGCTGGGACCCGGCCGACTGGGACTGATTGATAGCGCTTTACGCTTCCAACTTACCGGGCAGGCTAATCTGGCCGATATCTCGTTGAGTGCCACCATCCCCGGCGAGATCCGCGGTTCTGTTATCAATCCTACCCTGGCGCTGCTACCGGGATCGCTACTGCGTGCCTGGGGTCGGCCCTCGGCGCAGACGGTGCTCGAGGAAGCGCGCTGGCCGCTGGCTGGCCTGCGACTGAATGCCAACGGCGTAAATGGCCGGTTACAGGCAATCGTGCGCGCGCAGGATCGCTACTGGGGGCGCATCGCACTGCACCTCGATGGACAGGCGCAAGATTTCTGGCCGGATAATGGCCGCTGGCAGTGGCGATATTGGGGAGAAGGGCGGTTGCCGCCGCTCGGGAGCCAGTGGGATGTTGCCGGGCAAGGACGCTGGGAAGATTCACTTATCACGGTTGAGCAACTCACCAGCGGGTTGGATCAGTTGCGCTATGGCCGTGTGCTGGCGCACCAACCGCGCTTAACCCTGACTGCGCCCTTGCAGTGGCAGCGTAAAGTCGGGGAGACGCATTTTGCTGGTGCATTGCGCCTGACCTCGCAGCGGGTTGATCTGGGTGAAGGCGGATACCTTCCTCCTTCACAGCTGCTGTTTAGCGTTGAGGGCCGCAGCCCATCGAACTTTCAATGGCAGGGCGATCTTAAGGCCGAAGCGATCGGTCCGGTAGCGCTGCGTGGCCGCTGGGACGGTGAGCGTCTGCGCGGTATGGGGTGGTGGGCGGCGCAGCCGTTAACGGTGTTTCAGCCACTGTTATCACCGAAACTGAACGTCAACGTCCGTTCGGGGGAATTTTATGCGCAGGTGGCCTTTTCAGCCGCTCGCCAGCAGGGCTTCAGTGCCGGTGGGCACTGGGTGGTGAAAAATGGCAGCGCCTGGCTACCGGATGGGGAAGTGCGCGGCGTCAATTTTGTTTTACCGTATCGTTTTGCGCAGCACCGGTGGGAATTCGGTGTCAGGCACCCCGTCACACTGCATATCGACAAACTGGTCAGCGTCTTCACTATGCAGGATATCCATCTGGCATTGCAGGGGGCTTATCCTTTCGGTGAGGATCACCCTCTGATTTTATCCCAGGCAGAGATGGGGGTGCTCGGGGGGAGGGGCAGTCTCTCTGCGCTGCGCTGGCCGCTGCGCGATCCGGTATTGTTTACCGTCGAAGGGGTCGACCTGAGTGAGCTGGTGACTGCGCTCAAGATAAAGCAGTTTGCCCTTTCAGGAAAAATGAGCGGCGTGCTGCCGTTGGATTTCACCAACCCGAACAAGATGATCACGCGTGGGCAGTTGCGTAACGACAAGTCACTCACGCTGCGTCTTGATCAACAATTGGCTGATGAACTGGCGCAACGTAACATGGCGCAAGGTGCCGTAGTGAACTGGCTGCGTTATCTGGAAATCAGCCGAGCTTATGCCTCTGTGGACATGACGCCACAAGGTGAAATGGCGCTGCTGGCGCATATCGAAGGCAAGAACTCGACGCGCAGCATGCAAAAACCGGTCATACTTAACTACCGCCACTGGCAGGATCTGAGCCAGCTTTGGCAAAGCTTGCGCTTTGGCGGCACCGTGCAGGACACACTAGAGCAACGAGCCAATGAACAAGAATAACGTCAGAAAGTTAGGCTGTGAGCACCCGCGGCGTCGTTCCGCCAGCGCCCTTTACGTAGCGGCAAGCCTACTGACAGTGCTGCTGGCAGGCTGTGTGCCGCGCATAGAGGTGGCCGCGCCTACCACGCCGATCACTATCAACATGAACGTCAGGGTGGAGCACGATATCACCATTCGTGCCGATAAGGACGCGGCGCGGCTGCTGGAATCCGGTAATAACACGGCGGCTGACGCGGTGAGTGAGAGCGAAAGTCGGGTGGAAACCACAACCCGAGAGCAGACGCGTGCGCAGACGGTTGTCACTACGCCTGCGGCAACAGCGGTGCAGGGGCACTGAAAGCAAAAAAAAGCGCGTCGAAAGACGCGCAGTGGCTAACCAAACACACAATATTGAGACAGGGTAGTAATGATGAATCTGGGTCCTGATGGCGTATACGCCACCAGGGAGCGGTTCGCAGGGGTTACGCAACCGCCAGTGAAGAGAGCTGTGCTTTTGCCGTTTCGGTCGCTTTCTGAGCAACGTCCGGGCCGTAACCGTAGCCTTCTGCGAACACAAATTCCACGTTGGTAATACCAATAAAGCCCAAGAACAGACGCAGGTACGGTTCCAACAGGTCAGACGGGGTGCCTTTATGAATGCCGCCACGGCTGGTCAGTACGATAGCGCGTTTGCCTTTCACCAGACCTTCCGGACCCTGTTCGGTGTAGCGGAACGTCACGCCGGCACGGGCTACCAGGTCAAAATAGTTCTTCAATTGGGTTGGGATGTTGAAGTTGTACATCGGTGCAGCCAGTACCACCACGTCATGCGCCTGCAATTCTGCAATCAGGGTATCAGACAATGCCAGTGCTTCTTGTTGACGCGGTGTCAGCGGCGCATCGGAAGGACGCAGTGCACCCACCAGTTCACCATCCAGCACCGGAATCGGGTTGGCGGCAAGGTCACGCACGGTCAGAGTATCGTTTGGGTGCGCGGTTTGCCATTCAGCGACGAAGTGATCCGCCAGTTGGTTTGATTGGGAATACCCTGCCAGAATGCTGGATTTCAGAACCAGTACTTTACTCATTGTGTCATTCCTTTTCTCGTTTGGATGGGGTACGTCTTATCATTGCCCCGGATGACTAGCATCTTATGCAGTGTACCAACAGGTTGAAAGTGCAATATTTCGAGGGCATTGTTCGATTTTATTGAACAAGAGAAAAAAGGCGTGGTGATAACAGCCGCGCTGGCATGTGATAACATGCCCGCCGAAAGATAAAACGCAGGCGCAGAGGCAGCCTGCGTAGCGCTTGCGCGATATACGTTTGAGGAACAGGATTGTGACATCACCCCTAACAGCATTGTCATCTCAGTTGGATGAGCTCATGTTGCGCGACAGGTTGCGCCTGCAACGCCGTTTACAGGGGGCGGCGAAAGTGCGTAACCCACAGGCGCAAGCCGCTATTGCGCAGGAACTCGGTGTAGAGATCGCGGCAGCGCAAACGCGCGTTGCGCTGCGTCGGGCCAGTTGTCCGGCCATCAATTATCCGCCCGCGCTGCCGGTAAGTCAGAAGCGTGACGAGATTTTGTGCGCGGTGCGCGATCACCAGGTGGTGATCGTTGCCGGTGAAACCGGCTCGGGCAAAACCACCCAGTTGCCGAAGATCTGTCTGGAACTGGGGCGCGGTGTCAGAGGCATGATTGGTCATACCCAACCGCGTCGTCTGGCTGCGCGTGCCGTGGCCGATCGCATCGCGGCCGAATTGGACACGCCGTTAGGCGGCTGTGTCGGCTATAAAGTGCGCTTTAACGATCAGGTGGGGGAAACTTCACTGGTCAAGCTGATGACCGACGGCATCTTGCTAGCGGAGATTCAGCAAGATCGGTTATTGATGCAGTATGACACCATCATTATCGATGAGGCACATGAACGCAGCCTGAATATCGATTTCATACTGGGCTACCTGCGCCAATTGTTGCCAAAACGCCCCGATCTCAAGTTGATTATCACTTCGGCAACCATCGATCCTGAGCGCTTTTCGCGTCATTTTGGCAATGCACCGATTGTGGAAGTGTCAGGACGTACCTATCCGGTGGAAGTGCGTTATCGCCCGGTGGTTGAAGAGGCGGATGACAGCGATCGCGATCAGCTACAGGCGATTTTCGATGCTGTCGATGAGCTGAGCCGCGAAGGGCCGGGGGATATTCTGGTGTTTATGAGCGGCGAGCGAGAGATTCGTGATACCGCAGATGCGCTCAACAAGCTGGACTTGCCGCACACTGAGGTGGTGCCGCTTTATGCGCGCTTATCCAATCAGGAACAAAACCGTGTTTTCCAATCTCACGCTGGGCGGCGCATTGTGCTGGCCACCAACGTGGCAGAAACTTCACTCACGGTGCCGGGTATTCGTTATGTGATTGATCCCGGCACGGCGCGTATCAGTCGCTACAGCTACCGTACCAAGGTGCAGCGCTTGCCGATCGAGGCTATTTCTCAGGCGTCAGCCAATCAGCGTAAAGGTCGTTGTGGTCGCGTGGCCGCCGGGGTTTGTATTCGGCTCTATTCGGAACCCGATTTTTTGTCGCGTCCTGAATTTACCGACCCGGAAATTTTGCGCACCAATCTGGCCTCGGTCATTTTGCAAATGACATCACTCGGGCTGGGCTATATTGCTGCGTTTCCATTTGTCGAAGCGCCGGACAACCGTAACATTCAGGACGGTGTGCGTCTGCTGGAAGAGCTGGGGGCGATCGCTACCGCTGAGAACGGTCACTATCGGTTGACGCCATCGGGGCAGCAGTTGGCGCAATTGCCCATCGATCCGCGTCTGGCGCGTATGGTGCTGGAAGCCAGTAAAACCCGCTGCGTGCGTGAAGTGATGGTGATAACCGCGGCACTGTCAATTCAGGACCCGCGTGAACGTCCACTGGACAAAAAGCAGGCGTCCGATGAAAAACACCGGCGCTTTGTCGATAAATCCTCCGATTTCCTCACGCTGGTCAACCTGTGGAACTATCTGCGTGAGCAGCAACAGGCGCTCTCTTCCAGCCAGTTTCGCAAACAGTGCCGCAGTGACTTCTTGAGCTACCTGCGCGTGCGTGAGTGGCAAGATATTTACACCCAACTGCGCCAGGTGGTGAAAACCCTGGGTATACCGGTTAACAGCGAACCGGCAGACTATCTCAGCGTACACTGTGCGCTGTTGACCGGCATGCTTTCCCATATCGGTCAGAAAGATGTCGAAAAGCAGGAGTTTACTGGCGCGCGTAATGCACGCTTTGCGCTGTTCCCCGGATCTGCGTTGTTTAAGAAGCCGCCTAAATGGGTAATGGTAGCGGAATTGGTGGAAACCAGTCGCTTGTGGGGACGCATGGCGGCCCGCCTGGAACCGGAGTGGATTGAGCCGGTAGCACAACACCTGATTAAGCGCAGTTACAGCGAACCGCACTGGGAAAAAGCGCAGGGCGTGGTGATGGCGCAGGAGAAAGTCACGCTGTTCGGCTTACCGATTGTGGCGGCGCGTAAGGTCAACTACAGCCAGATTGATCCGGTGCTGGCGCGTGAACTGTTTATCCGCCATGCGTTGGTGGACGGGGATTGGCAAACGCGTCACGCTTTCTTTCGCTCCAACCTCAAACTGCTGGCGGAAGTGGAAGATCTTGAGCACAAATCGCGACGTCGCGATATTCTGGTCGATGACGACACGCTGTTTGCGTTTTACGATCAGCGCATCCCGCATGAGATTATCTCTGCCCGCCATTTTGATAACTGGTGGAAAGCCGCCAGCCGCGAAGATGCTGATCTGCTCAACTTCGAAAAGAGCATGTTGATCAAAGATGGCGCGGAGAAGGTCAGTGCGTTGGATTACCCCAATTTCTGGCATCAGGGGCGCTCAAACTGCGTTTATCCTACCAGTTTGAGCCCGGTGCCGATGCGGATGGGGTCACGGTACATATTCCGCTGCCTATTCTCAATCAGGTGCATGAAGACGGGTTTGAATGGCAAATTCCCGGCCTGCGTGAAGACCTGATCATTGCCTTGATCAAATCGTTGCCTAAACCGTTGCGACGCAATTTTGTGCCAGCACCGAACTACGCACAAGCCTTTCTCGGACGTGCCACGCCGTTAGCACGGGGGCTGCTGGAATCGCTGGAACGTGAACTGCGTTTGATGACCGGTGTGACTGTGCCGCGTGAAGAGTGGCAATGGGAACAGGGGCCCGATCATCTGAAAATGACGTTTCGCGTGATCGATGAGAAAAATCACACATTGCGTGAAGGCAGAGATGTGGCGGCATTGAAAACCCAGCTTAAAGAGAAAGTGCAGCAGACCTTATCTGCCGTTGCCGATGATGGGCTGGAGCAGCAGGGACTGCATATTTGGAGCTTTGGCACCCTGCCGGAACGCTATGAACAGAAGCGCGGCGTTTATTCGGTGAAGGCTTACCCGGCATTGGTGGATGAGAAAGAGAGCGTCGCAATCCGGGTATTTGATACGCCGGAACAGCAGCAGCACGCGATGCGCCACGGTCTGCGTCGCTTGTTATTGCTCAATATCCCATCCCCTATCAAATACCTGCATGAAAAGCTGCCGAATAAAGCCAAACTGGGGCTTTATTTCAACCCCTATGGCAAAGTGCTGGATCTGATCGATGATTGTATTGCCTGTGGCGTTGATAAATTGGTGGCACAAGCGGGGGGCATGGTGTGGGAGGAGGCCGCGTTCCAGCAGTTGCATGAAAAGGTGCGCGCGGATCTCAATGACACCGTTGTCGATATCGCCAGGCAGGTGGAGCAGATCCTAACCATGGTTTTCGCCATCAATAAACGTCTCAAAGGCCGGGTCGATATGGCGATGGCGTTGGCGTTAAGCGATATCAAAGCACAATTGAGTGGCTTGGTGTATCGCGATTTTGTCACGGATGTCGGCTGGCAGCGCTTACCCGATGTGTTGCGCTATTTGCAGGCGATTGAGCGTCGGTTGGAAAAATTGGCCCAGGATGTTCACCGCGACAGGGCGCAAATGCTGAAGGTGGAGCAGGTGCAGCAAGCCTGGCAGCAGTGGTGGCACAAAGTGCCTGAAGCGCAGCGCGATGATGACACTGTGAAAAATATCCGCTGGATGATTGAAGAGCTACGCGTCAGCTATTTTGCCCAGCAGTTGGGCACACCGTATCCCATTTCGGATAAACGGGTGCTGCAAGCCATGGAACAGATTGTGTTGTAAAAGGCAGCGAAACGTGCAGTACAAAGGCAGGTGGGCGGAACAGGAAACAGTACGCCCGCTTTTTTTGTCCGCTGTTTGAGGACAAAGGGGATTATGTGAGTGATACGCAGTGGCAAGCACGGCGGGTGTTGGGGGATAGATACGCGTCGTAGGTGCTAAAACGACGGCGGATTACGATTTTATGCTGGTATCATGTAACGCTAACCACTGTGCAAAATTGTCGGCCACCAACGGGCGAGAGAAGTAATAGCCCTGGCCTTGATCGCAATTGTACTGCCCTAAGTAGTTGAGTGTTTCCTCATCTTCAATCCCCTCTGCCAGCACCAGATAATTCAGCTTATGCAGCATCTCAATGGTGTGTTGCACGATAATGCGGCTGCTCTTATCGGTCTTCATATCTTTGATCAGGGACTTATCGAGCTTGATCACGTGGGCTGGGGTATTTTTCAGATAGTTAAGGTTGCTGTAACCGGTTCCAAAGTCATCCAGGGAGATCATAAAGCCCTGGTCTTTCAGTTTTTTAATGGTGGAGAGCGCGGCGGAGTTTTCGACTATTTTTTGCGTTTCAAGGCATTCAAATTCAATATCGTGGATGCTGAGTTCATTGGTTCGTAGGATGCGTTGTAAGCGTTCAATCAAATCTTCTTCGGCGAAATTAGTGACAGTGACGTTAACCGAGACGGAAATATTGATGCCAGATTGTCGCCATTTTCTGACTTGCCGCGCCGCCTGCTGAATAACCCACTCCGTTAACGGACGCATCAGGGTGGTATCTTCGGCCAGTGGAATAAATTGGTCCGGGTAGATTTCACCGAATTCGGGGTGTCGCCAGCGAATTAACGCTTCAGCACCAATCACGCGGCGCGTTTTGATATGCAATTTAGGTTGGTACACCAGATACAGCCCCGGATGGTCGTGCTGCAAGGTATCCGATAAATCATTAAGCAGCGTAAAAGCGCGTTTTTGGTACTCGTCACTCTCCTTGTGATAGGCCATCAACCGCGTATTTTTCTTGAGCGCATCGTGCAGCGCACTCAACGCCTCACGCAGAATGCGTTGTGGGTCATCAATTGGGATCTGAAATTCGGTATAGCCGATAAAAATTTCCAGTTTCAACGGGATATGGCTGGTGATGCTCTGCTGAATTCGGTCAGCACACGACATCAACGTACTCAGTACCTGCTCTTGTTGTTCTTTTTTGACCAGCAGTGCAAAACGCCCCGCAGAAATGCTGTAGATGCTGGCTTGTCGGCTGATGTTCAGCCGCAGGAACAGGCCGATATCTTTGAGTACGCTTTCTACGGTTGGCATCCCGAGAGAGCGCGCCATTTCATAGATATAGGTGAGATCGATGCTGTCGAGCAGGATGAGCACGAAATCTTCGAAAATGTCCGTGGACTGGCTGATATCTTCAATAAGTCGCTGGCGATTGGGCAACAGGGTCACGGCATCGATCAGACCAATGGCGTTGCGGTATTCGATCAGCGCCATGGTAATGGACGCCAGCGTTTTTAAATCACGGCGCTGCATTTTTGAAAACGAACGCGCAACATAATCCACAACGCTCAGGGTGCCGATGGCATAACCGGCTTTAGTAATCAGCGGGATACCGGCATAAAACCGAATATGAGGTTCACCGCTGACATAGGGGCTGTTCTTAAAACGCTCATCCTGTGACGCATCATTGCAGACCAGCAATTCGTTGGTTTGCATGGTGTACTGATCGAGTGCGCCGACTTTGCGCATTTCGTTGAGCACAAAGTTATGTTTGGCTTTGATATGCAATGAATGGGTATCACTGACGGTGATCAGCGCGCTAGGCATATTCAATATCTTGCTGGTCAACGAAGTGATTTGGCTAAGCACATTATCTTGAGAGGTATCCAGGTGAAACAATAGCCTATCGAGCGCATGCATCCGCTGCTCCTCATCATGATTCAACTGTCTTAGCATTGATGACTCCATTTATGCGCTATAAGAACACCTCATCTTAGCCTATTCAATAGGGGACAAACCTGTCATTAGGCACCGCTATTCATGATATTTCACAGGATAAAAAACCGGAGAAGTACCGCGTTTGCATTATCTGATGAAAACGAGAAGGGCGTAGTTAAGCGATTTTACATGAAACCGATCGCCTGGCTAGCGCTTGTATGCGCGGCGTTTCGCTTTACGCCGCGTTTGGCGATAAATTATTCTGAATCAGCAGCGTTTTTCATCGCATGGCGTGCCAGCGCCTTCAATTGTCGCTGAATGGCGGTGATCGCAACGGCATGGTTGTCAGCGCGCTCGCGTTCGCTGGCATCTGGCGCGGAGCTTTGGATACCAATCAACTGCCAGCCTTGCAGTGTTTTCAGCATCAGAGGAGAACCGCTGTCACCCGGTAAGGTGTCGCACTGGTGAGATAAAATCGCGGAGGCCGCCCAACCGGTAATCACACAATCCTGATGGCGATAGAGCGCTTCCTGGTGGTCTTCGGGATAGCCTGCTTGCGTAACCTTTGCTTGCTGTTGCGCTAGTGCGGCATTCAGTTCTGACTGTGTGCCATTCCAAGTGGTTAACGGTGTGATACCCGAAGGGGGATCGCGCAACCAAATCAAGGCATAATCCAGCGGTGCGGCGGCAGGAGAAACAATCCACCCTTCGCCGTCGGGCTGCAATTTTTTGCGTAGCGCGCTATTGGTCACGGCCTCGATGGCGTGCGTTTCATACTTCCATTCGCCATTGACCGCAATAAAACGCAACGCAACCGGTTTATCGGGTTTTCCTGATGGCGGCGTTAAGACGCAGTGGCCTGCGGTTAATGCTAGATGGGGAGCGATCAGCGTGGCGGTACACAGATTGCCGCTGGCGGTTTCCAGTTGACCGATGGCCTGCCAGGGCCAGGCAGTAGGGGACGGCACCGGATCGCGATCGTCATGATTAAAAAACAGCGTTTTTTGACGTTCAGCTTCAGAGGAGGATTGTTCAGCCCAGCTATGGGCGGCGGGTAACGCTATCAAACAGAACAACCAGGCCAGTTTACGCATCAATAGAATTACCTTGCGGAAAAGCGATATTTTTTTCGTTGCCCACTAACTATAGTCAGGTTTGCCAAGATGGTGGGTTCAGGTGCTACTTGGAATCGCTTTTGTGTTCATCATATAAAGAACAGCAGCGTGATGAATCCGCACACCAGCACCAACGAAAACGCAATTTCGAATGAGTAGCGATGGAACATCATCAGGCACCCCATAAATAAACCGTATGCGTCCGGGCATACGGCGGCTTCCGGAAGAGGAGCGGCTGGAATGCCTGTCATAAAAAAACACCCGATTCACCGGGTGTCAGACTCACTATCTCTGTGTGAAACCCGCTGGTGTTGGCGGCGTTTTGTGGCCAACAAGTCCCTGCCGGAGCAGGGATCTTGAAACAACAAACCGTGATGCGATTACGCGGCGGTTGGAGCCGGTTTTTTAGCGGCCTTTTTGACGTGTTTTTTGGCAGCCTGGGCTTTCTGAGCGGCAGGTTTAGCGGCTTTCTTCACGTGTTTTTTGGCAGCTTGTGCTTTCTGAGCGGCAGGTTTAGCGGCTTTCTTCATGTGTTTTCTCGCAGCCTGGGCTTTCTGAGCGGCAGGTTTAGTGGCTTTCTTCACGTGTTTTTTCGCAGCCTGGGCTTTCTGAGCGGCAGGTTTAGTGGCTTTCTTCACGTGTTTTTTGGCAGCCTGCGCTTTCTGTGCAGCAGGTTTAGCCGCTTTCTTCACGTGTTTCTTAGCGGCTTGGGCTTTTTGTGCAGCAGCCGGTTTGGCTTTTTTCACGTGTTTTTTAGCCGCTTGAGCCTTTTGTTCAGCCGGTTTAGCGGCTTTTTTCACTGTCTTTTTCGCGTGTTCCTGAGCATGTGCAGCAGGTGTGGTTGCTGGCGCTGCCGTGGTGTTCGCTGCAAACGCGACAGAGGAGAGACCCAGAGCGGCACCTGCGATCAACACTAATACTTTTTTCATCATCAATTCCTCATTATTCCGTTCACATGTGGGCCTTGAAGCGGCCCGGTGAAAGAAGCATAAGAAAAAGCCCGCTGAGGGTCTGTGAGTCATTGGTATCGGTGTGTAACGCAATGTACACCCTCAAGACGGGAGTGCAGGGCGAACGGGGATATCGGTTTTAATCGGCCAGCAGAAGCGGAAACGGGCGCCGCCCCATTCATTGCTCTCCGCCACAATGGTGCCGTCATACGCCTGCACGATGGCATAAACAATCGCGAGGCCCAGTCCACAACCTCCGCTGCTGTTTTCTAACCCGGCCTCCAGCCGGATAAACGGCTCAAACACCGTTTCCCGGTCTTCCAACGCAATGCCGGGACCATCGTCATCCACCTGAAGACAGGCCATTGGCCCATCGCGAGATACGCTGACGCTGATGCGCGAGTGGCAGAAGCGCAGTGCGTTATTGACCAGATTATCCAGCACCCGCTCCATCAGGCGCATATCGAGATAGCCAATGTCCGTACCCGGCGGCATCGACAGTTCGAATGCTTTATCCGCGTGCAGCATACGCCACTCATCGATTTTATTTTGTAGCCAGGCAGTGACATCAATCTGTGTCAGGTGGAGTGAGACCTGCGGACGATCGAGGCGTGCGTAGGTCAGTAACTCGTCAATCAGCGCTTCCAATTGCCCAATATCGCGGTTGAGCGCGGTTTGTTCCTCCTCACTCAGATTGTCGCTCATGGCGAGGCGATAGCGCAGGCGTACCAGCGGGGTGCGTAATTCATGGGCAATGTTGTCAATCAGCCGCTTTTTACTGACAATCAGTTGATTCAGATTATCGGCCATTTGGTTAAATGCGATACCCAGTCGCACCATACTGGAGGTGTTGTCATAGTGGAGTCGCTCTTCAAGATGACCTTCCCCCAATCGCTGCGCGGCATTTTCCAGTTTCAACATGGCCTGCCAATGCGGTCGCATCCACAAAAACACGGGAAGTGCCAGAGAAAGACCAATCAGCATCACAAACAGCAAATCCCACAGCCGCATCTCATGCAGGAAAAACAGATAAGGGATTGGCCCAACCGACAGCACATAGTGAGAGCGCGGGATACGCTGGATAAAGGTGTATTGATCTTCAATCGCGATAATTTCGCCCTGATTCAACCGCTGCTGTGCTTTCGGCGATAAACGGTATTTACTCAGTGGCTCAATGTTCAACGTGAATGACAGGTTCAAATCCATCTCGTTGATGGTTTTATGCCATTCGCGCGGCGGGATGGTACGCAACTCATTGCGGATCAGATAGAGCGAGCTTTTCATCAGGTCGTCCATCGACTGGCGGCCAGCGCGCTCTGCGGTCATTTTGTAGACCAGGCCTACCAGCAGCGTCATCACCACGAAGCTGGCAAACAGCAACAGAAAAAACTGCACAAACAGTTTTCTCATGGTATAGCGCTCTCCCAGGCATTCGGCGCGAAAAGGTAACCTTTGTTGCGCACGGTCTTGATACGGAAGGGCTCCAGGGCGTTGTCGTGCAATTTTTTGCGCAGACGGGAAATAGCCACATCGATACTGCGATCCATACCGTCATAACTGACGCCGCGCAGATTTTTGAGCAACAAATCCCGGTCCATGGTGTGTCCGGCATGGGTTGCCAACTGCCACAGTAAATCGAAATCGGCAGTGGATAGCACGATATTCTCTTCCGCCAGCGTCACTTCACGGTTAACCGGATCGATACACAGCAACCCGAAATGCAGCGTTTTGTGCACCTGAACTTGCGCCTGTACTGCGGGCGTTTCCGGCGCAACCTGTGTGGCAGGCTGCGTCGAGTATTGCCGCAGATGGAGCCGCAGGCGGGCCAGTAGCACGGCGGGCGGCGTCGTTTTCAAAATATAATCATCTGCGCCCATTTCCAGCGCCAATATGTGGTTCATGTCGCTGTCAAGTGAGGTCAGCAGTACGATCGGGCCGCTGTACAGGGGGCGTAACTCGCGGCAGATGGTCATGCCATCTTTGCCTGGCAGCATTACATCTAACAGCACCAGATCGGGATTTTGCTGCGCGATGAAGTCGAGCGCTTTATCGCCGCGCGGCTCCAGATGAACATCTATGTCATGTTTTCCCAGATAAGCCGCAATCAGTTTGCCCACTTCAGGGTCATCTTCCACAAAGGCAATCTTATGCATAGTCACCGTAGCTTTTGTTGCTCTATCGTCAGCCTGCCGTGTGACAGACCGTTTTCGTCTTGCGTTAGCATAGAGCCCACACATGGGCAGCGCCAGCAATGAAGCGTAAAAGGGTATAACGCGCAGATACCGGATTTCATTGCAATATCGTGAACTTGATAACGTGCTCGCGCTGTCAAATCACTCACGCTCATGACAATATAGGGGGGTAACCCGTGAGCCTGGTAAAACAGGGCAGATGTATTATCGACGCTTGATGAAAGGTGATTGACGTACAAGTGACGCGATGAACCCACTGGCGAACAGGAGAGAAGGACATGGGAGATAACCCAGAGTCTGTGTGTTCCAATGAGGCGTTAAGTATTGATTACGCTGAGTATTTGGCAGCGCTGTGTAACAAACGCTGGCGTTTTATTGATGCCATGTATGGCGTGTTGCCGATTATCGGCATGGTGACAAAATCTGCGTCGGCCCGTCAGGTAGCCCCGCAAGAGCAAATGAAAACGCTGGCAATGCAGGTGCTTTCCACTCAGGTCAACGATGAAACCAACCTGACGCGATTGATCGCCTTGGCGCAGCAGCAGAAGCTGACAGCACTGAATATTGTGCTGCCGTATCCGCTGACGTCACAACAGTTAGTGACGATCCGGGAAGCCTGTGCGGCATCAACAACAGTGTCGCAGCGCAATGAGTGTCCAGATCACACCGGTCTAGGCCGCTTGCGCGGCCTAATGGGTGGTGAGATTAATCGATAGACTGCGTTGCTTCCAACGCTTGGGCCAGCGTGGGATAAAATGTGCGTCGTCCTGCAATGGGATGCACATTGGCGCGCGCCAAGGTTTTTAGCGGTTGGAACGGAATATCGGTTATCAATAGCTGTTTGTCAGCGGGTAAGGCATCGCTGAAACGCAAGAACGCATTGAGTCCTCCGGCATCCAGAATCGGCACCGCGTCCCATTGCAGAATGGATGGTCTGATAATGCTCGCTGCGTTGCAGAATATCGTTGAAAATGCGTTCCGCCGCGGCGAAAAACAGTGGGCCGTTGACCCGCAGTACCAGTCGCGTCGGCGATGAGGTCTCTGGACGTTCGCTCAGCCGGGTCATTTGGGCAATGCGGCGCATAAACAGCAGCGACGCCAACACAATCCCCACCGTAATCGCAATCACCATATCAAACAGCACGGTCAACGACATGCAAAGCAGCATGACAATGATGTCATCTTTGGGGCCATGACGCAGCAAATCCACCACTTTATGGGCTTCACTCATATTCCAGGCGACGAGCAGCAGCAGCGCGGCCATGGCGGCCAATGGCAGATAAGAGAGCCAGGGAGCCAGCACCAAAAGCGCCAACAGCACCAACAGCACCAACAGCGCGTGCACCACCGCCGACACCGGGGACGTTGCCCCGGCACGCACGTTGGCGGCGGAGCGTGCGATAGCCGCGGTGGCGGTGATGCCGCCAAAGAACGGCGCGACCAGATTACCGAAGCCTTGTCCCATCAATTCGGCATTGGAGTTGTGTTTTTTACCGGTCATTCCGTCCAGTACCACCGCGCACAGCAGTGATTCGATAGCGCCGAGCATCGCCATGGAAAATGCCGCAGGGAGCAGGGCGGAAATGCTCTGCCAGTTGAGCGTCATGGCCGGTTCACCGGCGGCGGACACGTTCCATGGCAGCACCCACTGCGGCAGAATGGGCGGAATGCCCTGACCCTGCGAGCCATCAGCCAGCATATAGCTAAAGCGGGAACCGATGGTGGCGACATCGTGGCCCATCAGCGACATGATACCCATGACAGCAACGCCTGCCAGCAGCGCCGGCAAATGGCCTGGCAAGCGGATGCCCAGTTTGGGCCACAACACCAGCACTGCCAACGTTGTCAGGCCGATCAGCGTGTCAGCCAGCGTCAGGGTGGGAAACGCCTGTGCCAGCGCTATCACCTTTTCGATATAGTGCTCGGGTACGGTGGTCAGGTGCAGACCAAACAGGTCCTTAATCTGCATGGTAGCAATGGTGATACCGATACCGGAGGTAAAGCCTAACGTCACTGACAGCGGAATATATTCAATCAGGCGCCCAAAGCGGCAGACGCCCATCAACACCAAAAATACCCCGGAAAGCAGTGTGGCCACCAACAAGCCAGAGAGGCCAAACTGCTGCGAAACTGGATACAGAATTACCACGAAGGCTGCCGTTGGACCGGAAACGCTATAGCGTGACCCTCCGGTTACCGCAATGACAATCCCGGCAATCGCCGAGGTGTAAAGCCCGTATTGCGGAGGAACACCACTGGCAATCGCCAGCGCCATTGCCAGTGGAATGGCAATAATCCCCACGGTGATGCCCGCGATAATGTCGTGAACCAAACGTTGTGCGGTATATTTTTCGCGCCAACAGGCGGCGATCAGCGCACTAAAAGGCGTAACCCCGCTTACTCCATGCGTTTTCATCTTATGTCAGACCAAAAAAGGACAAAAAAATGGCGGGCAGTTGACCCGTCGTCGATAAGTGAAGTGTAGGATACGCCTGTTAAGCGGGGAGTGTTAAGACTTACATCAAAATGCAGGATGCCCTGACGCAAAATCAGGGCTTTCCCGTAGGATTACAGCATGATTGTCATCAAATATGCAGCAAACAGGGCTAAATGTGCGCTGCCGTTCAACACGTTGGTCCTGCCGGTTGAGAACGAAATATGACACAGCATCAACACCGAGACCATGACGACGATGCTTGGCATCTCCAGACCGAAATTCAGCGTATTACCCGTTAGGCTGGCAATCACGGTGACCGCTGGCACGGTCAGTGAAATGGTGGCGAGCACCGATCCGAAAAACAGGTTCATTGCACGCTGCACCTGATTGCGCAGCACTGCTTTAATCGCGACCAGCCCCTCTGGAGAGAGGATAAGCAGCGCCACCAGAAAGCCGGTGAATTGCTCCGGGGCGTTCATGCGCGTCAGCAGTGCGTTAAGCGGCGCGGAGTCCATTTTGGTGATACTGATCACCGCTACCAGATGAATCAGCAGCCAGGCGGTGTGCCACAGCGAACTGTGCGCAGAGGGTTTGCAATGGTGCGGGTCGCCGTCATCACTTTCATCTTCATGTTCGTAGATAAACAGGCTTTGGTGCGTGCGTGTTTGGATCAGGAGAAACACGCCGTACATGGCGGCGGAAATGAGGGCGATAATCAGCGCTTGCCCGGTGGTGAAATTACCACCCGGCAGTGAAGTGGGGAAAACCAGCACGATAATGGCCAGTGGAAAAATGGCCATCAGGTACTGCTTGATACCGATCAAGTTGACGTGCTGTGTGGCAAATTTCCGACCGCCTAACAGTAAGGCAAACCCGACCAGGCCGCCGCTGACGATCATAATGATGGAATAAAGCGTATCACGCATCAGGTCCGGACCCGCATCCCCCGTGGCCATCAGCGCAGAGATTAAGCTGACTTCAAGGATGACGACGGAGAGACTGAGGATCAGTGAACCATAAGGTTCGCCTAACCGGTAGGCCAACACGTCAGCATGGCGCACGACGCTAAAGGCGCTGGCGAGAATACCTACCAATGCAATAAAGTTGATACCAAGGATTGCTATCAGGTTCTGTGCATCGTTCCATTGCAACAAAACAAACAGCGCAATAATGGGGAATATCAGGGAATATTCGTGGTGACGCGTTTTGATCACCTCAGTGTGCGACTTCATTGCAGGCGGTTCCTTATCAAAAGTATTGAATCTCACAGGTCGTGCCGCACGCCTTATTGTTCTTTTCACTTATGCCTGACGGGTAGCGACGGCAATCCATGTGCAAGGGTGTGGCGTTGCGGAAAGAAATGGCTTACAGGTATACCTGTCATACTTCACGTTGCAGATGCGTTCATCCAAATCACTTACTTGAGTATGCGCATCGGGATGAATGAACCTCATCCTGAGGTTCACCCTACGGGCCAGCATAGGCGCTGTTCAAAGCGTAAACGTTT
This sequence comes from Symbiopectobacterium purcellii, assembly GCF_019797845.1. NCBI lineage: Bacteria > Pseudomonadati > Pseudomonadota > Gammaproteobacteria > Enterobacterales > Enterobacteriaceae > Symbiopectobacterium > Symbiopectobacterium purcellii. The sequence continues at coordinate 1,993,382 of NZ_CP081864.1, forward strand.
TGCCCTGCAACACGAATTCTTTAAGGTATAGTTATAGCCTAAAAAACAAAAACAGATTAGCAGAATGCGCGCAGCAGGCGGGAGATTTTAAGTGATTTTACATTCTTGGTGATAAAAAGAGGGTAAGTGGAGAGAATTTTGCAGTTTTCTCCCCACTGTATTGATGTGGCTAGTGAATTTTAGCAAGCTCAATCATCTGGATTATCCATAACATCGTGACGTTTCTGGTGATAATCCTCTTCGTTTAACCCTTCACGCCAATATGGCACGGCGTAGAGCTGATTTCTATCAACCTTGAGCTCTCTACGTACATAACGACGCAGTTGCACCACGATACGGTCTTCGCCTGCCAGCCAGAAAAATGCGCTGCTGGCGTCAATATCGCGCGTCACAGCGTGGAACTTTTGCAACAACGTATCCGTGCTAGCGGTCGAGCCGACCACCCAATGCACGCTGAGGCCAATGGGGGCGGTCAGTGGCAGACGATCGGCCTCGCTGTCGACGCGGATAACGGCATGACCGGTGGCATCGCGGGGCAATGCGTCTAGCAACGCCGCAATGGCGGGTAGCGAAGAGGGATCGCCTGCCAGGTAATAGGCGCTGGACGCAGGCAGCATCGGGTGCGGACCGCCCGGTTGAGTAATGCCTACGCTATCTCCTGGCTGTGCGTTGCGGGCAAACGTGACGGCGGGTCCGCCGTGGTCGTGCAGGGCAAAGGCAACATCCACTTCGCCCAATTCGGGCCGGAAAGCATAAATAGTATAAGTGCGCACGACGGGGCGCGCCTCACCTTCTGGCCATTGCGGGCCTCGCTCTCCTAATGTGGGTAACGTAGGTGCTTTCTGACCGGGACGCGCTAAAAACAGTTTAATATGTGCAGCATGTCGCCCGACTGCCGGGTAGTCGAGCAGGGTGTCGCTGTGAAAGGTGATGCAGCGCAAGTGCGGTGAGAGATCGGTGATGCGTTTAACCTGGATTAATCGGGGTTGGGCTGGGCGAAAACCTGTCGGATGAGCCATTAAATTTCTCCATCATTCAGCCGATATCATTATTGATTTGATGGACAACATCATAGCATGTTGATGATAGTGATTATCATTTTAGTGACAGGCAAAAAGCACGCGTGGCTAAAAAAGTGTTGTTCACCCTTTTTTGTTACGATTTCAGCGTTACATTAACCCTTTGTGATTAAGATCAAGCTTGATTGCCACACAAAAAATGGCATATTCTGGAACCAGTTGCAGAAATTTTAAGCAGTTACGCGGTTTTTGTCAGAAAGTACGCGGCGTTTTTTGTTCGGTTATTGGTTGTTGGGGATTTTAAGGTATTGTTAACACGCGATTTTTTACAAAAGGCTGATTGTGGTACGTCTTTTGGTTGTATCGAAGAAAACTTGCTGCTCACGCCTTCGCAGCGAGCGGACTCCCTGAACCAGACGCTATCGCGTCGCCCTGATAGCCCGGTGTGGGTCTTTGGTTATGGCTCACTGATGTGGAATCCGGTATTTACACCGGAGGAAGCCCGTTTGGCTACACTTTCCGGCTGGCAGCGTGCATTTTGCCTGCGCCTTACGGCAGGACGCGGTACGGCAACCCAACCTGGGCGCATGCTGGCATTAACGCCAGGCGGGAAAACGACCGGGATGGCATTTCGTTTGCCGGAGGCCTCGCTGCGTGAAGATCTGGAACTGCTGTGGAAGCGTGAGATGATCACCGGTTGCTATCGTCCGGAGTGGTGCGATTTGCACTGCCACAGCGGTGAGACACTCACGGCGTTGGTGTTTGTTTCACAAGAACAGCATCCGCTGATCGAAGCGGATACCTGTATACACCGCGTTGCCCCCCTGATTGCCAGAGCTAGCGGTCCGCTGGGAACCAATGCACAGTATCTGTTTGCGCTGGAAGAGGCGCTCAAAAAACACGGTATGGCCGATGAATGCCTAACGGCGCTGGCGCAGCGGGTGCGAGAGCTTCAGGAACAGGCGAAGCAGGCGCATCCACAGCAGGGTGACTGGTGGGGCGTTTAGCATCGTTAATCAACGCAACATCAATTAACACAGCACTAAACAACCTCTTATCGCGTCGCCATTGACCGCACTACATCAGCCAATGGCGACGAAACGGGTTACCAACCTACGCCAAGGCCCAGCGTATGATTTCCCTGCCTGGCAGGCGGAGCCGGTCACGCCGCCCGCGCTGCTGTTGCGCTGTTTGGGGATCGACGGCGCGGTTGAGGTGCGTGCAGCGCGCGATTATCTGGTGGTGCTGGAAAACCAACAACAGGTAGAGGCGTTAACGCCAGATATTCACGCCATGAAGCCCCTGGGCAAAATGGTGTGCGTGACAGCACCGGGAGACGACTATGATTTTGTCAGCCGCTTTTTCTGCCCGGGAGAAGCCGTTGCCGAGGATCCGGTCACGGGGTCGGCGCACAGCATGCTGATCCCCTATTGGCACGATCGCTTGGGAAAAACCACGATGCGTGCGCGTCAGGTTTCTGCCCGTGGCGGCGATTTGCATTGCGAATGGCAAGGCGATCGGGTGCTGATTAGCGGCCAGGCTGTCACCTATTCGGAAGGCAAAATCTTCTTGCGATAACCGCCAACGCGGCACTGCCGGGATGGCGCTTACGACGGCTCCCGGCGACTAAAATATTTTCTCTTGCAGTACCCATACCGCTGCTTCCACTCGCGATTTCAGCTTCATTTTTTTCAACAGATGCTTAACGTGCACCTTCACCGTACTTTCCGTGATGGAAAGCTTGCGTGCAATCACCTTATTGGCAAGCCCTTGTGCCAGCAGTTTCAAAATATCACGCTCACGGGGCGTCAACTGCTGAATGCTGCGATCGCTCCCCTGACGATTTTCCCGCAGGCTGGCGGCGAGGATCGGCATCAGGGTTTCGCTGAGTACCATCTTCCCTGATGCGGCCTGATGCAATGACGCCAACAGATCTTCCGGCTCCATGTCTTTAAGCAAGTAGCCATCTGCCCCGTTTTTCAAGGCACTCACTACGTCATCTTCATGATCGGAAACGCTAAAGACCACAACGCGGCCTGACAGCGCCTTTTCTCGCAAGCGCACCAGCGTCTCCAATCCGTTCATGCCGGGCATGTTCAGATCCAGTAAAATCAGGTCTGGATCTAACTCGGCCGCCAATACCACGCCCTGTTCCCCGTCGCTGGCTTCCCCCACCACGCGCAAACCGGGTACCATGCTGAGCAACTGTTTTACGCCATTGCGCAACATCGGGTGGTCGTCGATCAATAAAAGGGTCGCGCTATCGTCATTTGGCACTTCATTCGTCATGGTGTTCTCCTGTTAATTCGGGGCGGTAGCGGTTTTCTGCGTCAAAAGTCACTTTCACCTGCGTTCCACCATCCTGATGGCGCGTAATAACACACTCTCCGTGCAGGCTGTGCGCGGTCTCGCATGATAATCAAACCGTAATGATTGACGCGCTGGCTATCCTGAACGATGCCGTTATCACGTACGGTCAATTCGATACGTTTATCGTGCCATACCAGCGTGATGTCGACCTCGGTTGCCTGTGCATGTTTGTAAATATTGCTGAGCGCCTCACGCACGATTTGCAGGACATGAATTCCCTGATGGGCCGATACCGCTTGCGGTGGCAATTGATAATGCAACCGCAAGGTAAATCCCAGCCGTTTTTCATATTCTTCGACGGTGGCCCGCAGCGCGGCTAACAGGCCGGATTCGTTGAGTTGAAGTCGAAAGGTGGTCAACAGCTCACGCAGTTGACGGTAGGCGGTGTTCAGCTCTTCACGCATTTCGGTTAACTGGCTGTGTACCTCATCCGACAGATTTCCGCCTTGCATCTGAATGCAACTGACATGAATTTTCAGGCAAGAGAGCGATTGGGCCAGTGAATCATGCAATTCACGCGCAATTGCCGCGCGTTCTTCCATCAATATCAGCTGCTGCTGGTGTTCAGATTGTCGTTCCAGCGCCAATGTACTGGTGAGTTGGCCCAACAGGGTATTTAGCAACTGCTGTTGATCGGGGTTCAGTTCGCATTCACTGGTACGAGTAGCCAAAACCATACCGTATTGGTGGTGTTGGTCGTGCAGCGTCCAAAATACTGGCTCACCGCTGGCCGCATTCGCGTTGCTGTATACACCGCAGCTTTGGCAACTGGCGTCAGGACAACTTGCCGCATCGTAAGGCGCTTCGTGACTAAACTGATGAAACTGTTCCTGGTTATTGCTCTCATACAGTCGCAGTTGGATATTGTTCAGCGGGGTTAACGTGGGCAATTCGTTGAGAATCGGCATCACCCGACTGCACAGCGGTGCGTTGGTATGCAAACGACGGCTGGCGCGATACAGAAAGGAAAGGGTATCGTTTTTCTGGCGCAGACGGGTGGTCTGTTCCGTGACGCGTTGTTCCAACTGGTGGTAGATGGCGGAAAGTTCATCCGACATGCTGTTCAACGCTTGCGCCAGCGTGTTCATCTCATCTTTACCGGAGAGGCTGACACGTTCACTAAAATCACCGTGGCCGATGGCTTGGGCCATGGCGACCAGTTTGCGCAGTGGCGTGAGCAACCGATGGCGCAAATAGAGAATGGTTGCCAGCAGCACGATGCCCATCAGCACGATAAACAGGCGTTGGATTTTGGTGACCAGCGCCAGGCGTTCTTCGGTGCTGTGATCGATGGCGGATACCAATGCATCTAACTGCGCGACGAAGGTGGCAACATCGCTGGCGGCTTCATCCGGACGAGACGCCTGCTGTAACCGGGGACGCAATTGGGTTTGCCAGAACGTGCGCAGTTGAGAAAAAGGGTCGCTCAACCCTTCGCGACGCACCGCCTGCTGCAAATCGCTGTTGGCCTCGTCACGTTCGAGATCGTCCAGGTAAATGTGGCTGCTGTTGGATAACGGCACCATGGAGAGCAGGCGATAACTCTGCATGCGTAAGGAGCCCGCTTTATTGATGGCGTGCGCATTCCCTTGAATGTTCTGTGACATCCAACTGGATATAGCCATGCCTGCAATGCCGAGTAGTCCGAGTAACAGCATCAGCATTGCGACCTGATGTGTCAGGGACAGTGGTAGCAAAAGGCGTCTCGCCATGAGAACGCCACGTCGCCATCCTTCGCTCACATTGTTGTTCAACGAATGTCCTGTTTTTGTACGTGTGCTTTGCCGCGAAACAGGGCGACAAAGCGAAAGGTATCTGATAGGTCTGCATTCTTCACCATCCTTTGCTATAACCCTATACCCCTTAATAAGTACCCACAAATATCCGTAGCCAGTCATGGCTGGGAGTAGTTGACGTTAAAGCCGCGTTAACGGGCTGAATTCGCGGTTTTTATTTTTTTACGCAGGGTTACTCACAAGGTGGTGGGTGGCGTTAGAAGGGCGCTTTTTACCTGACAGTGCGTTGATTCATATCAATTTTATTTACACTGGCATCCCTCATGTTGCGCCCTGAATACCCTGTTATTTCCTCAGGGTTATATACCGAGTTTTTACGCACTGAGGTTTTTATGACGCAGCCTACTACAACAAAAAATGATCCTACGAGAAAGCCGCTTAACGCGACCATCGGGGAGTGGTATCCGGAAGACCCTGATTTCTGGCAACGGCAGGGGCAACGCATCGCCACCCGCAATCTGTGGATTTCCATCCCCTGCTTATTGCTCTCTTTCTGTGTCTGGATGCTGTTTAGCACCGTGGCTGTTAACCTGAATAAAGTGGGCTTTCACTTCTCGACGGACCAGCTGTTTTTATTAACCGCACTTCCCTCGGTATCCGGCGCGCTGCTGCGCGTACCGTACTCCTTTGTCATCCCCCTCTGTGGTGGACGACGCTGGACCACCCTGAGTACCCTGATTTTGGTGATCCCGTGCCTGTGGCTGGGGTTTGTGGTGCAGGATACGCAAACGTCGTATCACACCTTTGTCATCATCTCGTTGTTGTGTGGCTTTGCCGGGGCGAACTTTGCATCCAGCATGGCGAACATCAGCTTCTTTTTCCCTAAAGCCAGGCAGGGTGGTGCGCTAGGGCTGAATGGCGGATTGGGCAATCTGGGTGTTAGCGTGATGCAGATTCTGGTGCCACTGGTTATTTTCTTGCCGTTGCTTGGCTCGGCTGGCGGTGTGACACAGGCGGATGGCAGCACAGTGTGGCTATACCGCGCCGCTTGGATTTGGGTACCTTTCCTGCTGGTGGCCGCGCTGGCGGCCTGGTTTGGCATGAACGATCTGAGCACCAACAAAGCCTCAATCAGTCAGCAACTGCCGGTACTCAAACGCTTGCATTTGTGGGTACTCAGCTTTCTTTACCTCTCCACGTTTGGTTCGTTTATCGGGTTCTCAGCGGGATTTGCCATGCTCGCCAAAACCCAATTTCCCGATATTGTTATCCTGCACTACGCCTTTTTCGGCCCTCTGCTTGGGGCATTAGCACGACCGGTGGGAGGCATGCTGTCCGACCATTTCGGCGGCGTACGCGTCACCTTGATCAACTTTATCCTGATGGCGCTATTCTCGGTATTACTCTATCTGTCGCTGGCTGCGGATGGCCATGCGGGCAGTTTTGCCGTGTTCTTCGGGCTGTTTATGCTGCTGTTCCTCACCGCAGGGTTAGGCAGTGGCTCGACCTTCCAGATGATAGCCGTGATTTTCCGGCGTTTGACCGCAGAGCGCGTTAAAGCGCGCGGCGGCAGCGATGACGACGCACTGCGTGAAGCGGCGACGGACTCCGCCGCCGCACTTGGCTTTATCTCTGCCATTGGCGCGATCGGTGGGTTCTTTATCCCCAAAGCGTTCGGCACGTCGCTTGAGTTGACCGGTTCACCGGCGGGGGCAATAAAAGTGTTTATCCTGTGTTATGCGGTGTGCGTGTTGATCACCTGGCTGTTCTATGGGCGTAAAACAGTGCGATAGCCGATAATCTGGTGGTGAACCCTCCGCTGCCGATGAAGATCAACGTCATCATTTCTGCAACCTCGCGCGGCGCACATTTGCGCCGCGTTTTGCTTTCTGCCTGCGTCTCACCGCTCTACCTACCTCCAAATAGTCACGTACTGCAATTATCTTTATCCATGTGGGTATGAAGGTTATTAAAAGCTATTATTTTCATATGGATATCGGTTTCATTATCCATAATCCCTTGGTGGTATTTCGTTCGTTCTCACCGTTTAACACCCCGGAGGAGCTTGATCGGTATCAATTTTGGACCCGTCTCAGGTCGTTACCCTAGCGCCAATTGGAGCAATGTGCCGTAGGCAACACACCGTATCGACTACGCGCATTCATAACGACAGAAGCCAGCAGGCTTCGCAGCAGGAGAGTCCGGATGAGCAAATTTCTTGACCGGTTACGTTACTTTAAACAATTAGCCGAGCCCTTTGCTGATGGGCACGGTCAGACGCTCAATACCAACCGGGATTGGGAAGACAGTTACCGCAGCCGCTGGCAACACGATAAAGTGGTACGCTCAACGCACGGCGTCAACTGTACGGGATCGTGCAGTTGGAAAATCTATGTGAAAAATGGTCTGGTCACCTGGGAAACGCAGCAGACCGACTATCCTCGCACCCGCCCGGACCTGCCGAACCATGAACCGCGCGGTTGCCCACGCGGTGCCAGCTACTCCTGGTATCTCTACAGCGCCAATCGCCTGAAATACCCGATGATGCGCAAGCGCCTGCTCAAACTGTGGCGCGCAGCCAAACTGGCACATCCGGATCCCGTCGATGCCTGGGCTTCTATCGTGACCGACCCGGAAAAAGCCGCTTACTACAAGAAAATCCGCGGTCGCGGTGGTTTTGTGCGCTCTGATTGGAATGAGGTCAACGAACTGATCGCGGCCTCCAACGTGTACACCGCTAAAACCTTTGGGCCCGACCGCATTATCGGATTCTCGCCAATCCCGGCGATGTCGATGGTGTCTTATGCCGCAGGGGCGCGCTACCTGTCGCTGCTCGGCGGTGTCTGCCTGAGTTTTTACGATTGGTATTGTGATTTGCCGCCGGCCTCGCCACAAACCTGGGGCGAGCAGACCGACGTGCCGGAATCCGCGGACTGGTACAACTCGTCATACATCATCGCCTGGGGTTCCAACGTACCGCAAACGCGTACCCCGGATGCGCACTTCTTTGCCGAAGTGCGTTACAAGGGCACCAAAACCGTGGCCGTCACGCCGGATTATGCGGAAATTGCCAAACTGTGTGACCAATGGCTAAATCCGAAACAGGGCACCGACAGCGCCATGGCGCTGGCGATGGGCCATGTGATCCTCAAAGAGTTTCATCTGGATAACCCAAGCCGCTATTTCACTGACTATGTGCGCCGCTATACCGACATGCCAATGCTGGTGTTGCTGGAGCCGCGTGAAGCGGGTTACTACGCGGCAGGCCGCATGCTGCGCGCATCCGATTTGCTGGACAATCTCGGTCAGGAGAATCACCCGCAGTGGAAAACGGTGGCGATTGATGAGCAGAGTGGCAATCTCACCGCGCCGCAAGGCTCCATTGGCTACCGTTGGGGCGATCAGGGCAAATGGAACCTGGAGCAGCGTGACGGCGTCAGTGGCGAAGAAGTACAACTGCGCCTGAGTCTGCTGGGTGCGCACGATGAAGTGGCGGACGTTGGTTTCCCGTATTTTGGTGGGCTACCGAGTGAGCACTTCAGCAGCGTTGCCCTTGACGAGGTGTTGCGTCATAAACTGCCGGTAAAACGCCTGACGCTGGCCGATGGCAGAGAAGCACTGGTCGCCAGCGTTTATGACCTGACACTGGCGAACTACGGGCTGGATCGCGGACTGAACGATGACAACTGCGCCCGCAACTATGATGAGGTGAAAGCCTACAGCCCGGCGTGGGCCGAACAGATCACCGGTGTTTCGCGCCATAACATCGTGCGTATCGCCCGCGAATTTGCGGATAACGCTGACAAAACCCACGGCCGTTCGATGATTATCGTCGGTGCCGGTATCAACCACTGGTACCACATGGACATGAACTACCGTGGCTTAATCAATATGCTGGTGTTCTGCGGCTGCGTCGGCCAAAGCGGTGGCGGTTGGGCACACTATGTCGGGCAGGAAAAGCTGCGTCCGCAAACCGGCTGGACGCCGCTGGCATTCGGTCTTGACTGGCAGCGTCCGCCGCGCCACATGAACAGCACGTCATTCTTTTACAACCACTCCAGCCAGTGGCGTTACGAAACGGTAGCACCGCAGGAATTCCTGTCGCCGCTGGCGGATAAATCCCGTTTTACCGGCAGTATGATCGATTTCAACGTGCGTGCTGAACGCATGGGCTGGCTGCCCTCTGCGCCGCAGTTGAATGTCAATCCGCTCAGTATTGCCGCCAGCGCGCAGCAAGCGGGAATGACGCCGCAAGAGTATGCCGTACAGGCGCTGAAAGCGGGCACTATCGCGTTTGCCGCTGAACAGCCGGACAACCCGCAAAACTTCCCGCGTAACCTGTTTATCTGGCGTTCTAACCTGTTGGGGTCGTCCGGTAAAGGGCACGAATACATGCTCAAATACCTGCTCGGCACTGAACACGGTCTGCAAGGTCAGGATCTCGGTAAGCAGGGCGGCGTTATGCCGGAAGAGGTGGAGTGGCAGGCGCAGGGCGGTGAAGGCAAGCTGGATCTGGTGGTGACGCTGGATTTCCGTATGTCCAGCACCTGTCTCTATTCCGATATCGTATTGCCGACGGCCACCTGGTACGAAAAAGACGACATGAATACCTCGGATATGCATCCGTTTATTCATCCGTTGTCAGCGGCGGTCGATCCTGCCTGGGATGCCAAGAGTGATTGGGAAATCTACAAAGGCATTGCCAAAACCTTCTCGCGTGTGTGCCAGGGGCACCTTGGCGTGGAAAGCGATCTGGTGACGTTGCCGATCCAACACGATTCCGCGGCGGAACTGGCGCAGCCGTTCGGCGTGGATGACTGGAAAAAGGGCGAGTGCGATCTGATCCCCGGCAAAACCTCACCGCACCTGATGGTGGTTGAACGGGATTACCCGAATCTCTATGAGCGCTACACCTCGGTGGGCCCGTTGCTGGACAAACTGGGTAACGGCGGTAAAGGCATTGGGTGGAATACCCAAACTGAAGTCGATTTCCTAAAAAAACTCAACTACACCAAGGCGGAAGGGGCAGCAGCAGGGCGGCCAAAAATTGACACCGCTATCGACGCGGCGGAAATGATCCTGACGCTGGCACCGGAAACCAACGGCCAGGTGGCGGTAAAAGCCTGGGAGGCGTTGAGCAAATTTACCGGTCGCGATCACACGCATCTGGCGCTGAACAAAGAAGATGAAAAAATCCGCTTCCGTGATATTCAGGCCCAGCCGCGCAAAATCATCTCCAGCCCGACCTGGTCGGGTTTGGAAGATGAACACGTCTCCTACAATGCCTGCTACACCAACGTGCATGAGCTGATCCCGTGGCGCACGCTGTCAGGCCGTCAGCAGTTGTATCAAGATCATGAATGGATGCGCGCCTTTGGCGAAAGCCTGCTGGTGTACCGCCCACCGGTGATTAATCAGAAACCAAACGGCAACCCGGAGAAGCCGCTCAACTTCCTGACGCCGCACCAGAAGTGGGGCATTCACTCCACCTACAGCGACAACCTGCTGATGCTGACGTTGGGGCGCGGTGGGCCGGTTATCTGGCTGAGTGAGGATGATGCCCGGGATTTGGGCATTGTGGACAACGACTGGGTGGAAGCATTCAACACCAACGGTGCGCTGACGGCACGCGCGGTGGTCAGCCAACGCGTACCGGCAGGCATGACCATGATGTACCACGCGCAGGAGCGCATCGTGAACCTGCCCGGATCAGAGATCACCGCCCAGCGCGGCGGTATTCATAACTCGGTGACGCGTATTACGCCAAAGCCCACGCACATGATCGGTGGTTATGCGCAGCTAGCCTATGGCTTTAACTACTACGGTACGGTCGGGTGTAACCGCGATGAATTTGTGGTGGTGCGCAAAATGAAACGTATCGATTGGCTGGATGATGAAGACCAGGATTACCAACAGCCCGCAGCCCACTCACTGACCGCGCAGGAGAAAGCCTGATGAAAATTCGTTCCCAAGTGGGCATGGTGCTGAATCTGGATAAATGCATCGGCTGTCATACCTGCTCCGTTACCTGTAAAAACGTCTGGACCAGCCGCGAAGGGATGGAATACGCCTGGTTCAACAACGTCGAAACCAAACCGGGTGTGGGCTATCCCCACGCCTGGGAAGATCAGGACAAATGGAAAGGCGGCTGGATCCGTAAAATCAGCGGCAAACTTGAACCGCGCATGGGCAACCGCGTCAGCGTACTGTCCAAGATTTTTGCCAATCCGGATGTGCCGCAAATCGATGACTATTATGAGCCGTTTGACTACGACTATGAAAACCTGCGCAAAGCGCCGGAAGGGAAGCATCAGCCGATAGCGCGTCCGAGCTCGCTGATTACCGGTCAGCGCATGAAGAAAATCGAAATGGGGCCGAACTGGGAAGATGACCTGGGCGGTGAGTTTAGCGGACGTGCCAAAGATAAAAACTTTGAGCATATGCAAAAGGAGATGTACGGCCAGTTCGAAAACACCTTCATGATGTATTTGCCGCGCCTGTGTGAGCACTGTCTGAACCCGGCCTGCGTTGCGACCTGCCCGAGCGGTGCGATTTACAAACGGGGTGAAGATGGCATTGTGCTGATCGATCAGGATAAATGCCGCGGCTGGCGCATGTGCCTGACCGGCTGCCCGTACAAAAAAATCTACTTCAACTGGAAGAGCGGAAAATCCGAAAAATGCATCTTCTGCTACCCGCGCATCGAAAGCGGGCAACCGACCCTCTGCGCTGAAACCTGTGTTGGCCGTATCCGTTATCTCGGTGTGCTGCTGTACGACGCCGATCGTATCGCGGAAGCGGCGGCCACAGAAAATGAGCAGGATCTCTACCAGCGTCAGCTTGATGTCTTCCTCGACCCGAACGATCCAGACGTGATTGCTCAGGCGCTGAAAGACGGCGTACCGCGCGGGGTTATCGAAGCGGCACAGCAATCACCGGTCTACAAAATGGCGATGGAGTGGAAGTTGGCGCTGCCGCTGCACCCGGAATATCGCACGCTGCCCATGGTGTGGTACGTGCCGCCGTTGTCACCGATCCAATCTGCCGCCGATGCGGGCGTGCTGGCACACAGCGGTGTGTTGCCGGACGTGGAAAGTCTGCGTATTACGGTGCAGTACCTGGCCGATCTGCTGACGGCGGGCGATACCGCACCGGTACTGTTGGCGCTGAAACGCATGCTGGCAATGCGCCACTTTAAACGGGCAGAAACGGTAGACGGGGCGATCGATACCCGCGCGCTGGAACAGGTGGGTTTGACCGAATCTCAGGCGCAGGAAATGTACCGCTATCTGGCGATTGCCAACTATGAAGATCGCTTCGTGGTGCCGTCTAGCCACCGTGAATTGGCGCGTGACGCCTTTCCTGAAAGCAAAGGGTGCGGTTTCAGCTTCGGCGACGGTTGCCACGGCAGCGACAGCAAATTCAACCTGTTTAACAGCAAACGCATTGATGCCATTGATGTCACCAGCAAAACGCGTGACATGAACAGCAAAGTGATGCAGAAGGATTGATGATGATGACGTTACGCATTATTGCCCGCCTGCTCGATTATCCCGATGGGGAACTGTGGGCGCATCATCAGGAACTGATTGAGGTGCTGGCACAAGATGACATGCTGTCATCGCCACTGCGTGAGCCATTAGCGCGGTTTATCCGGCAACAGTGTGCACAGGATCTGCTGGATAAGCAGGCCCAATACTGCGCGCTGTTCGACCGGGGCCGCGCGACGTCGCTGCTGTTGTTCGAACATGTGCACGGTGAATCGCGCGATCGCGGCCAGGCGATGGTGGACCTGATGCAGCATTACCACGCGGCGGGTCTTGAGCTGGATTGTCGCGAACTGCCGGATTTTCTGCCGCTCTATCTCGAATACCTCTCGCGATTGGCATCAGCAGAAAGTCGTGCGGGACTATTGGATATCGCGCCCATTCTGGCCTTGCTCGGCGCACGTTTACAGCGGCGCAACAGCGATTATGCCCTGTTGTTCGATGTGTTGCTGACGCTTTCTGGTAGCGCCTTAAAAAGTGACGATGTCACGCACAAAGTGGCGGACGAAGCCCGTGACGACACACCGCAGGCGTTGGATGCGGTTTGGGAAGAAGAGCAGGTGAAGTTCTTTGCGGATAAAGGGTGCGACAGTGCGCAGCAGACCGCGCACCAGCGTCGTTTTGCAGGCGCGGTAGTACCCCAGTATCTGGATCTTGACGCACAACCTGCCGGAGGAAAAAACCATGCACTACGTTAATATGCTGTTGTTTGATATCTACCCTTATCTGGCTGGCACGGTTTTTCTGGTGGGAAGCTGGCTGCGCTATGACTATGGGCAATACTCATGGCGTGCCGGTTCTAGCCAGATGCTGGATAAAAAGGGCATGCGCTTGGCCTCAAACCTGTTTCACCTGGGGATCTTAGGGATTTTTGCTGGTCACTTTTTGGGGATGCTTACACCGCACTGGATGTATGAAGCCTTTTTGCCCATTGAGGTAAAGCAAAAAATGGCGATGATTGGTGGTGGATCGGCCGGTGTACTGACGTTCGTGGGCGGTATTTTGTTGCTTAAGCGCCGGCTCACTCATCCGCGCATTCGCGCTACATCGAGCGTAGGCGATATTCTCATCCTGTCGTTGTTGGTGATTCAGGCCGGGTTGGGGCTGTTGACCATTCCGTTTTCCGCGCAGCACATGGACGGCAGCGAAATGATGAAATTGGTCGGCTGGGCGCAGTCGATTGTGACCTTCCACGGCGGCGCATCGGCACACCTGGAAGGTGTTGCCTGGGTGTTCAAACTGCATATTGTGCTCGGGTTGACCCTGTTTGTGATGTTTCCGTTCTGCCGCCTGGTTCACATCTGGAGCGCGCCGGTAGAATATCTCACGCGTCGTTATCAGTTGGTGCGCAATCGCCGCTAAGCGATACCGATATAGAAAATCCCGCCGTTATTCAGCGGGATTTTTTTTGTTCCTGTATTGCTGTTATTTAAACAGCCCCAGCACAAAATTCAGGATCAGCGATGGAATGGTGAAATCCGGGTCAGCAAAGGTCACCCCTTTCGCGCCCAGATCGGCAAACAGCGGCAGCGTAAGGGCAGGCAATACACAAAGCAACAGCCCATTGATAAAGCTGGCAACGATGGCACCTCTGAATCCGCCAGTCGCATTGCCGAAAATGGCTGCTGCGCCGCCGGTGATAAAGCTCGCCATAATGCCGGGGACAATGATCGGCAGGCCGATAAACGGAAAGATCAAAATACAAATCAACTCAACCAGGAAGCTCACCAAAAAACCGATCAGCGTCGCGTTCGGCGCTTTATCGAACAACACCATCACGTCAACCGCAGGAACTGCTCCGGGGGCGAAGACTTTGGCAAATCCCTTAAATGCCGGAACGATTTCAGCCGTAAACAGGCCGACGCCCGCTTTTGCCAAATAGAGACCACAGGCGAAGGTAGCGGATTGCTCCAAAATGAAAATCAGCACGTTTTTATCCGCCGCGCCGCTACCATATACCATTACCATGGCGTCTTTAATTTGCGGTTGGGTGGCAAAAATGCAGGAGATAACCAGCAAGATAAGCATGGTCAGCAACGTGGCGACATTCGGCTCGCGCAAAAAGTCGAAGCGATTACTGATTTCCAAATGCTCGGTGTCATGCTGGGTGTTACCAAACCATTTCCCCATGTAAGAGCCTAGAATATAGGAGGAAATTGCCGCATGGGAGATAGAGTATTCATCAGAACCGATGATTTTACGGCTGAATCGCCCTAACACATGAGGAGCAAATGCCATGTAGAACCCGATGAATACCGATGCGATGATAACGATAGACATCACGCTGTAGCCTAATTGCGCTAAGACGGCGGTCAGCGCGAAGGCCATAAACAACACCAGATGCAGCGATAAATAGATATTTTTCATACGGGTAAAACGAGCTAACAAGATATTGATGATCATAGAGAACAGCAATATCAATGCTGCGGTGGCACCTATTTTGTCAATAGTCGCTGCCATAATGGCTTCATTGCTGGGCACGACACCAACAATGTTAAAGGCATGAGAAAATAAACTGCTAAAAGCGGTAAGCACTTTCATTAAAATGCCGCCACCCACTTTTATCATGGTAAAACCAATAAAAGACAGAAATGTCCCGGTTATTAATCGCGATAGCGTGGCTTTTTGGAATAATAATCCTAAAAAAGCGACGATGGCGATGATGACAGACGGCGTTTTAACCAGACTTAATAATATGTCCATGTTGACCCTGTAGATATAGTGATGACTAACGTACTTGCATAACAGCGGCTCTTGGCACAGCGGTACAGGAGAACAAACGTGGCCGTTCCCGCCAATGTTATGCGACATGCGTTGACGTTATTAAGAGCCTATCCCAATTGGCCACCTTTCCTGCCTGCGTGAACTGTAATTTCGGCATACTCTCGGTGGCGCAAACAGGCTGCGTCAATGACGCCTATTGGGATAGGCTCTGCATCTTTAAAATTTAGCGTTACGATAATTATTACCCTATTACTACAGCACGAATAACACATTTTTCTCAGCGTATTTTTTTTAATATGAGATCTGAATCTAAAAAAATAAAACACCGCTCCCAAATTGTAAAACATTGTTTCTTTCTTTTGTAAATAAGAATACTGCTAATTAACACAAGGTGGTTTTACTAGTTGGTTTTTCTGGGTAAACACTGGTTAATTTTTTGTTATTGTTCTTTTGTAAAATATCAATCATAAAGAGTTTTATCTATCGAATAGGTTTTATTTTTTGTTTTAAGAATGAAACTACACGCTATTAAATATGATGAATTTTCTTAGGTTGGTCGGGCGGTATTAATAGTAAACCTTTAATCTTCAATTACATTGTCCATAAAGCGTTGCAACGCAAGATAACTTGCTCGCTGCCATTTTTGCCTATACTTGATCAAGAACGGGTCGTTCGCGTGTGTCTTGGATACGCGTTTTCATGGGTAAAACACGAGGTGGTTATGGGAATCTTGTCCTGGATTATCTTTGGGTTGATCGCCGGTATTTTGGCAAAATGGATCATGCCGGGCAAAGACGGGGGTGGTCTTATTATTACGGTACTGCTCGGCATCGTCGGCGCGGTGGTGGGCGGTTATATCAGCACTTTCTTTGGGTTTGGTCGCGTGGACGGTTTCAATCTTGGCAGCTTTTGTGTTGCAGTGATTGGCGCTCTGGTGGTGCTATTGGTGTACCGTAAAATTCGTGAGTAATCGACGGTGGCGGGATAACTTTCCCGCCTTTATCCCTATAGATAAGGCCACAGGGTGAGGCCCAGCAGCAGGATTCCACCGCCGAGATTGATAGTGGTTTCCATCCTCCGCATAGTGATTGTGCGCGCCGAACGCAGCAGCACCAGCGTTGTCAGCAGTAACCACCCGCCCATGATGGCGACGTGCACCGTTGCCAGCGCCATAAAACTCATCGCGCTCTGTGCCAGTCTATCACGCTCAGGCGCGGCGCCGGCAAACAGAGGCACTACCGTCACATACAGTAAAATGGCTTTGATATTGAGCACATTGGCAACGTAGGCAGTGCGAATCCCCAATGAACGTCCGGACGCAGGGGCGTGTGCAGAACCTTGCCAGCCGCGTTGTATCAGGCGCAATGCCAGATAGACCAGGTAGCCGGTGCCGAGCAGTGTGAGCACGCGCATCAGTACGGGATAGTGTAGCAACAGCGCTGAGATCCCAATGCTTGCCAGTATCGCGTGCGTATATATGCCCAATGCGGTGCCGGCAATTATACGCAGTACGCCACGAGCACCCTGTGTCACCGCATTATTGAGCGCTAACGTTAAGCTGGCCCCAGGTGCCAGGGCGATGGGCATCATGGTAGCGATAAATCCGATTACATCCATGTGGTTAGCCGAAAAAGTGTCTGTTTGCTGATGGTAGCAAATCGTGACCTGAAAGGCTGTGACAAGAAGAGAAGATTTGGCGTTGAATAGCAAACCCGGGCTGAACCCGGGTAGGTGGTGGTTAATGGGTAACAATCACATCCAGTGCGCGCAGGTGCTCTGGTTGCCAGGAGAGCATTAATTCTGTGCCGGGCTTCCAGTGTGGCTGAATTTCGCTGGCAGGCAGTTTCACCATAAAGGACGATTGCCCTGCGACCTCCGTCATCATACGTACATGATCGCCCAGATAAATAAACTGCTGAATACGCGCACGGACCTGTTCTGAACCGGCGGTCAGCGGATTGGCGTTGACGCGAATACGTTCCGGACGGATACACAGACTGATTTTTTTGCCGGGCGAACTCGGGCGAACCTTGAGGGCGTGTAAAATAGTGCCGTCGTCCAATGTTGCCAGATAGTAATCACCATCCATGCCGCTTTGCGTGGCAACCAGCGTATTATTTTCACCGATGAACTGTGCAACAAAGGTGTTCTGCGGGCGTTCATAAATATCGCTCGGGCTGTCCATTTGCTGGATGATGCCATCATTGAACACGGCAACGCGGTTCGACATGGTCATGGCTTCGCTTTGATCGTGAGTCACATACACAACGGTCAGATCCAGTGATTCATGCAGCGCTTTAATCTCCAACTGCATGTGCTCGCGCAACTGTTTATCCAATGCGCCCAACGGCTCATCCATCAGCACCAGCTTCGGTTCAAAGACTAAAGCGCGCGCCAGTGCCACACGCTGTTGCTGCCCACCGGACATCTGCGCCGGGTAGCGATCCGCCAGGGCGGTCAGCTTGACGCGATCCAGAACGCGATCCACCTTCTCCTTGATATCACTCTTGTTCATACGACGAATGGAGAGGGGAAACGCCAGATTCTCGGCAACCGTCATATGTGGGAACAGTGCATAGTTCTGGAACACCATGCCAATGCCGCGCTGGTGTGGCGGCAGGCTGTGCAGCGGGGTATCTTTCAGTAAGATTTCGCCTTGAGTGGGGGTTTCAAACCCGGCCAACATCATCAAACTGGTGGTTTTACCGGAGCCGGAAGGGCCCAGCAGGGTTAAAAATTCCCCTTCCTGGATGTCCAGATTCAGGTTCTTGACCACCAGACGATCGCCGTCGTAGGTTTTCTGAATATTCTTGAAGCTGACGTAGGTTCTCATGCGTCCAATCTCTCGCGTAACAGTATTATCACAGCCGTAATGCATAAAGCATGCCCACTCAATGAAATCGTTGTGTAACTAAGCGGTTAAAAGTCAAAACAGGGTGTGAACGGTTATTGTTATGCGCCATCGTGGGGCGTCATTGCGGTGGTTTGCTTGCGTGTGGTGCAGTGCGCCGCAGGAGCAGCGCACGATAACGGGGCGCTACCGCGCCAGGCCGGGCAGGGTGCGCAGGCAGGCAACCACCACGTCAAAAGCGCGCACAATTTCACTCTCTTCGACGCTGGCGTACCCCAGCAACAAGCCGCGTTCCGCAGTGGGGCGCAGGTAGTAGCTGGAGAGCGGTTTCACCATGACGCCGTGGCGAAGAATCTGCGTACTGAGTAATACGTCGTCCACCTGTGCAGGCAGCTTTAACAACATATGCAGCCCGGCATTGCTGCGATCGCCGACATACTCGCTGCCAAGGTGGCTTTCAATCAGTTGCGTCAATAGCGCGCGTCGCCGGGCATAAAGCAAACGCATACGGCGAATATGTGCCGCATAGTGGCCTTCACGAATAAACTCACTCAGGGTCGATTGCGTTAGCCAGTGTCCACCACGGTACAGTTCGGCGTGGGCGATTTTGAGTTCCTGTGCCAACTGCGGTGGCAGCACCATATAGCTGACGCGCAAACCGGGATAGAGCGTCTTGCTGAAGGTGCCGATGTAGATCACCGGTGCATTTCTGTTCAGCCCTTGCAGCGCGGGCACCGGGTTGCCGGAGAAGCGGAATTCGCTGTCATAATCATCTTCCACGATCCAGCTATTGTGCTCTTGTGCTAGTGCCAACAGCCGTTGGCGGCGTGCCAGACTCATCACGGCACCCAGCGGGTACTGGTGCGACGGGGTTACGCAAACCAGACGCGGCGCGCGTCCGGGGGGCGGCGTTTCCGGTGGCGCCATCCCTTGATCGTCCACGGCAATGGGCGTCACGCGTAATCCATTAATGGTCAGCACGTTACGCATCCCCCAGTAGCAGGGGTCTTCAATCCATGCGGTATCACCGGGGTTACACAGCATCTTGGCCAGCAGGTCCATGCCCTGGTGGGTGCCTTCGGTGATCAGTACTTGCTCCGGCGTGCACTCCACTGAGCGAGCCACGCGCAGATACTCCGTCAGAGCCAATTGCAACTCTGGGCTGCCACCCATCGGTGAATAAGAGAGCTGTTCCGGCTTCATGCGTCGCATCAAGCGTGTTTGCGTGCGTCGCCAGAGATCGTGCGGAAAACTGGCAATATCGGGAATGCCTGGCATAAACGCGCCCCACTGGCGTGCTGAAGCACCGGCGTAACCTAGCAGGTTCATTCCGCGCCGAGACAGCGCCGGGGCAGCAGCATGTGAAGCGCCTTCCTGCGCATCAGGTACCCGCTCCATATTGCCATCCGGCAGTTGCTCGGTGACAAAAGTGCCGCTGCCGGGCCGGGTTTCGATATATCCCTCCGCCAGCAGTTGTTCATAGGTGGCCAGGACCGTGTTGCGTGACAGGCTGAGCTGCTGCGCCAGATCGCGGGATGAGGGTAAACGACAGCCCGGCGTGATAGCGCGCGCCAGTATCGCCTGGCGCAGCGTATCGTATAGCCGCTTGTTCAGCGTGCCTGACGTCTGTTTGGCTAACCGTTGCATCAATAAGTCGGTAAGCAGCGAGCGCAAAAGTGGATCCCTCAAATTGTATGAACTGGCTCTGGATTATAGGACCAGATAGCGCATAAATAGAATCAAATTTGATAACGGGTCTGTCGTCCTCTCATTCACTGGCCCGTCAATACGACCTTGTGCTTTGGGTACGAACGTAATCGGGAGCTGAAAATGAGTAATAGCGAATTGAACCAACGCCGTTTAGCCGCTACGCCGCGTGGTGTGGCTGTCATGTGTGATTTCTATGCGGCGCGTGCCGAGAACGCCACGCTGTGGGATGTGGAAGGTAACGAGTATATCGATTTTGCTGCCGGTATTGCTGTGCTGAACACCGGTCACCGTCACCCGAAAATTGTGGACGCAGTGCGTAAGCAACTGGATTGCTTTACGCATACGGCTTATCAGGTGATCCCTTACGGCAGCTACGTGGAGCTGGCTGAGCGCATCAATGCGCGTGCCCCGATCGAAGGAACCGCTAAAACCGCCTTTTTCACCACCGGTGCCGAAGCGGTAGAAAATGCCGTGAAGATTGCGCGTGCCTACACCAAACGCCCCGGTATCATCGCCTTTAACGCTGCGTTTCATGGTCGCACGCTGCTGACATTGACGTTAACCGGTAAAGTGGCACCGTATTCTACCGGTGTTGGTCCATTCCCCGGTTCGATCTTTCATGCGCTGTATCCGAATGAAGCGCGTGGTATCTCGGTTGAACGTGCGCTGGAGAGCCTGGATATTCTGTTGCATACCGATATCGGTGCCGATCAGGTGGCAGCCATTATTCTTGAGCCGGTTCAAGGGGAAGGGGGATTTATCCCGGCACCGCCGGCATTCATCACCGCCATTCGCAAGCTGTGCGACGAACATGGCATCCTGTTGATTGCCGACGAAGTACAAACCGGCTTCGCCCGCACCGGCAAACTGTTTGCCATGGAATACTATGCGGAGAAAGCGGATCTGATCACCATGGCGAAGAGTCTGGGCGGCGGTTTCCCGATTTCTGGCGTTGTGGGTCGCGCTGACGTAATGGATGCACCTGGCCCTGGCGGATTGGGCGGCACTTATGCAGGCAACCCGCTGGCCGTTGCTTCTGCACTGACCGTGCTCGATATTATCGACGAAGAACAGCTGTGCCAACGAGCGCAACGCCTCGGGGCGCAGTTGGTGGAAACGTTGCAAGGTGCCAAGGCATCTTGTCCGGGGATTGTGGCGATCCGCGCCCAAGGGGCAATGGTGGCCGTTGAGTTTAACGATCCGGCGACGGGCAAACCTTCCGCTGAACTGACGCGCCGTTACCAACAGGCGGCGTTGGAACAAGGTCTGCTACTGTTAACCTGTGGGGTACACGGCAACGTGATTCGTTTCCTGTATCCGCTGACCATCCCCGATGCGCAGTTTCGTCAGGCGCTGAAGATTTTGACCAGCGTGTTGGCGAAGTAACCAGAGGAATATTATGCAATTGAAAAACAACGTGCTTTTCCGTCAGCAATGTTTGATTGACGGTGAATGGCAGAACAGCGAACGCAGTGACACCCTGGCGGTGACTAACCCGGCGACCGGGGCAGTGCTTGGTTCTGTACCATTAGTGACGGCGTCACAAACGTCGATAGCCATCGCAGCAGCGGAAAAGGCGCTGGTGAGCTGGCGGGCGTTGACGGGGAAAGCCCGTGCCAGCCTGCTGCAAACCTGGGCTCGTCTGATCGTAGAACATCAGGATGCGCTGGCGGCGATCTTGACGGCTGAGCAGGGCAAACCACTGGCGGAAGCCAAAGGTGAAATCACCTATGCCGCTTCCTTTATTGAGTGGTTTGCCGAAGAGGCAAAACGCATCGAAGGCAGCGTGTTGCAGACACCGCAAGGGCATCAACGTTTATTGGTGATCAAACAGCCGATCGGCGTGTGTGCGGCTATCACCCCGTGGAATTTCCCGGCGGCAATGATCACGCGCAAAGTGGGGCCGGCACTGGCAGCAGGCTGCACCATGATCGTTAAACCGGCTGAGCAAACGCCCTTTACCGCGTTAGCGTTGGCGGAGCTGGCTAATCAGGCAGGCATTCCGCGCGGCGTGTTGCAGGTGATCACCGGTGAAGCGGCTGACGTGGGTAAAGTGCTGTGCGACAGCCCGGTGATCCGCAAGCTGAGTTTTACCGGGTCAACGGAAGTGGGCCGCATCCTGATGGCGCAGAGTGCGCCGACGGTGAAAAAATTGTCGCTCGAACTCGGTGGCAACGCCCCGTTTATCGTGTTTGATGATGCTGATTTGGAATCCGCCATCAAAGGCATTCTGGCCTCGAAGTTTCGTAACAGCGGGCAAACTTGCGTTTGTGCGAACCGCATCTACGTACAGCAGGGCATCTACCCGGCGCTGAAACAGCGGCTGGTTGAAGAGGTTGAGAAGCTGAAAGTGGGTGAAGGTACGCAGCCTGGTGTCACGCAAGGGCCGCTGATCGATGCTGATGCCGTCGATAAAGTCGAGCAACACATTGCCGATGCGCTGGGTAAAGGCGCAACGTTACTGACCGGTGGCAAGTTGCATGCGCTGGGCGGCACGTTCTTTACGCCGACCGTGATTGCCGATGTTACACCGCAAATGCGCTTTGCGCGCGAATAGACCTTTGGCCCGGTGGCACCGTTGTTCCCGTTTAAGGATGACGCCGAGGTTATCGCCATGGCCAACGACACGGAGTTTGGTCTGGCGGCCTACGTGTATACCCGTGATGCGGTACGCCAGTGGAAGGTGCCGGAAGCGTTGGATTACGGCATGGTCGGTATCAATACCGGTCTTATCTCCAACGAAGTGGCACCGTTTGGTGGGGTGAAACAGTCGGGGTTAGGACGTGAAGGCTCGCGTTTCGGCATTGAAGATTATCTGGAGATGAAATATCTCTGCGTCGATTTATCGTAATGCCAAGGTGGTACGGTTCAGAAACCCGTTTCTGGCCGTGCCGCATTCTGGCGCGATGTTCTGGCAGTCTCCGCCTTTTGCTGGTGCAGCGTGTAACACGATGCACCACAACAAAGCAAAAAACGCGGTGTCAGGACAGTGTAGCCAGCCATAAAAATTCCCTATGCCTTTTTCAGGCTCCAATCGCGGTAATTCAGCTAATCAACCAGGGGGAATCCGAATTCATGGCACAGATTATGCTTTTTTTTGATGCATGATGCATCAAAAAAATTGTGATGGGTACAGCCCGCATTTTACGTTGACGAACTCTCCAGGAGCCGCACTATGTTGACCAAGAAGTTACCGTCCAAGATGTCCGCAGTGAAAAAAATGGCGCTCGGCGCGCTGGTTACTGCCATGGCTTCACAGGCCTATGCCGAAACCGTAACCGTTGTCTCGTTTGGCGGCTTGAACAAGGACGCTCAGGACAAAGCTTTCTACAAACCTTTCGCTGCGGCGGGCAAAGGCACGGTAGAAGCGGGTGAATACAACGGGGAGATGGCCCGTATTCGCGCGATGGTGGAAAACGGTCAGGTTGGCTGGGATGTGGTTGAAGTGGAAGGGCCGGAGCTGGTACGCGGCTGTAACGAAGGGATGTTTGAGCCGCTGGATTGGAAAAAACTGGGTAACCCTTCTGACTTTGTGCAGGGCGCGGTTTCTGAGTGCGGCGCAGGGATTTTCCTCTGGTCTACCGTATTGACCTATAACGCGGCCAAACTGCCGCAGGCACCGAAAAGCTGGGCCGATTTCTGGGATGTGAAAACCTTCCCCGGCAAACGTGCCCTGCGTAAAAGCGCCAAGTTTACGCTGGAGTTCGCGCTGCTGGCGGATGGCGTAAAACGCGAAGATCTCTATAAAGTGCTGGCAACCCCTGCGGGTGTTGACCGCGCGTTCAAGAAGCTGGACCAAATCAAACCGAATATCCAATGGTGGGAATCCGGCGCGCAGCCGCTGCAATGGCTGGTGTCTGGCGATGTGGTGATGACCTCCGCCTACAACGGTCGCGTTACTGCGGCACAGAAAGAAGGGCATGACTTCCGCATCGTGTGGAATGACAGTATTTACGATCTGGACAGTTGGGCCATTGTTAAAGGCACCAAACACAAAGCGCTGGCAGAACAGTTTATTGCCTTTGCCAACCAGCCGGAAAACCAGAAAGTGTTTGCTGAGACCATCCCCTATGGTCCAACGCACGTTAAAACGACCAGCCTGATTTCTCCTGACGTGGTGAGAAACCTGCCGACCGCGCCGGATAACCTGGCACAGGCCTTGCAAGTAGACACTGAGTTTTGGATTGACCACGGCGAAGAACTGGAACAGCGCTTTAACGCCTGGGCTGCGCAGTAAGTTGGTTTTGCCGTATCTGTGATTGGAGGTGAAAGTATGTCCCAGAATAACCTGGCCGCGGCGCTGCCGCCAGCCAACGAAAGAGAAGGGAGCCCGCTGCTCAAACAGCAGCTTAAAACGGCCGAAGCGCTGTATAAAAAGCGTTCTTTGTTGTTGATTGCGCCGCTGTTCCTTTTTTTGGTGGTTAGCTTTCTCTTTCCGATATTTTCGATTCTGGGAAAAAGTATCTCGAATCCAGAACTGCGGGAAGCCATGCCGATGACCATTGCCGCGTTGCGGCAATGGTCTGGCAACGAATTACCCAATGACGCGGCGTTTAATGCCGTGGCTGCCGATTTGCGCCAGGCGCGTAGCGCTGGGCAGGTTGCCATGATCACCAAACGCCTCGGCTACGAAGGATCGGATTACCGTACCCTGATTAACCGCACATTGCGCCAACTGCCTACGCTCGACAGCGGTAACGTGCGTGAACAACTGATACAAACGCAACCAATGTGGGGAGAGCTCTCCACCTGGCGCACGCTGGATCGCGCCTCGCGTCCTTTCACCAGCTATTACCTGCTGGCAGTGTTTGATCATCGCGTCGATCCGGCATCAGGAAACATTGTTGCCCAACCGCCGGAGCAATCGCTGTATGTTGATGTGCTGTTGCGCACGCTGCTGATGGCCGGTGTCGTGACGCTGCTGTGCGTTGGCTTCGGCTATCCGCTGGCCTATTGGCTGGCAAAACAGCCGACAAACCGCGCTAACTTGCTGATTATCCTGGTGTTGCTGCCATTCTGGACCTCGCTGATTGTGCGTACTGCCAGTTGGATTGTGCTGTTGCAATCGGGCGGACTGATTAACCGTGCCTTGCTAAGTATCGGCATTATCAATGAGCCGCTGGTGATGGTGTTTAACCGCATTGGTGTCTATATCTCGATGACGCACATTCTGTTGCCGTTTTTGATCCTGCCGCTGTATGCGGTGATGAAGGGCATTTCTCCCAGCTATATGCGCGCGGCCATTTCGCTGGGTGCGCATCCGTTTGAAGCGTTCTGGCGTGTTTATGTGCCGCAAACCTACGCCGGGATCACCGCCGGTGCGCTGCTGGTGTTCATGATGGCGATCGGCTACTACATCACACCGGCCTTGCTGGGTGGGCCCAGCGATCAGATGCTGAGTTACTTCGTGGCGTTCTTCACCAACACCACCATGAACTGGGGGATGGCGGCAGCGCTGGGTACACAACTGCTGATTATCGTAACGCTGCTCTATATTGTTTATATTCGCGTGACCCGCACCGACGCCGAAGCGGCGGCGCGTTAAGACGCAAGGAGAACCCTGATGAGACAACAAGGTGCCGTGGTCCTGCGTTTATGGAAAGGCTTCTTTAATTTTTACGGTGCAGCGATGCTGCTGTTCTTGGTGGTGCCGGTGCTGGTTATCGTGCCGCTGTCGTTTAATGCCGGCTCTTTTCTCAGCTATCCGCTGACCGGATTTTCGTTGCGCTGGTATCAGGAATTTTTCAGTTCAAGCGCCTGGTTAGGCGCGTTGGGCAACAGCCTGATGATTGCCCCGTTATCAACGCTGTTAGCCACGGTGCTTGGTGTGCTGGCCTCCATAGGTCTGGTACGCGGTGAGTTTCGCGGCAAAGCGTTGGTGATGGCGGTGCTGATCTCCCCGATGATCGCGCCGGTAGTCATTGTGGCGGTCGGGATGTTCTTTTTCTTCGCCAAACTTTCGCTGCTCAATAGTTATCTCGGCTTGGTGTTGGCCCATGCGATGCTCGGCGTCCCCTTTGTGGTGATCACCGTAACGGCCGTGTTGAAAAATTACGATCATAACCTGACCCGTGCAGCCGCCAGCCTGGGCGCGCCACCGCTGTATGCGTTTCGCAAAGTGACGTTGCCGCTTATCGCGCCGGGCGTGTTCTCCGGTGCGCTGTTTGCCTTCGCCACCTCGTTCGATGAAGTGATCGTCACGCTGTTTCTCGCCAGTCCGCGCCAGCGCACACTGCCGCTGCAAATGTTTGCCGGTATCAGGGAAAACCTCGATCCCACCATTGCTGCTGCTGCCTCTATGATGGTGGGGGCAGCGCTGGTGCTGCTGATTGTGATGGAAGTGCTGCGCCGTCGTGCGGAGAAACTCAGAGGTGGTCGCTAGTACGGTCAGTCGAGTACTGTTTTTTGATTGTGAGTCTCCCGCATTGGGTGTGAACTTCGCGGGAGACTGAAAAATCCGGCTGCCTAAACGCCGAAAATTTCACACCGCTGCCTGTATACCGTATGCAGAGCTTATCGGTGCAGATTTTGCTGAACAGCGTGCTGTTTCAGTTTTTTTTAACGCTAAATTTATGATGCATCAAATATCTAATGAGGTGCCTATGTCCGAGCAAAAGACCTTGTTGTTGACCGGCGCGAGTCGCGGGATCGGTCACGCCACGGTGAAGCATTTCCATGCGGCTGGATGGCGTATTTTCACTGCCTCACGGCAGAACTGGGTAGAGGATTGTCCGTGGGTGGAAGGGGTGCTAAACCATATCCACTTCGATCTGGAAGATATCGATAGCGTGCAGGAGACGCTGCCGCTGATCAAAGAAAAACTCGGCGGCAGGCTGGATGCGTTGGTCGATAACGCCGGTATTTCGCCCAAGGGCGTGGATGGCAGTCGCCTTGGCGTGCGCCAGACCGACTACGCCACTTGGCTCAGGGTGTTTAACGTCAACCTGTTTTCCTGCGCATTGCTGGCCAATGGACTGTTTGATGAACTGCGTGCCAGTCAGGGCAGCATCATCAATATCACCTCCATTGCCGGTGCGCGCGTGCATCCGTTTGCTGGTAGCGCCTATGCCAGCTCCAAAGCGGCACTCTCAGCGCTGACGCGGGAAATGGCAAACGAGTTTGGCCGCTACGGTATTCGCGTCAATGCGATTGCGCCGGGGGAAATTGAAACCAGCATCCTGTCGCCGGGTACCGATGAGATCGTAGCTCGTCAGGTCCCGATGCAGCGTTTGGGTAAACCCGAAGAGGTGGCTAGCCTGATCTATTTCCTGTGCAACAGCGGTGCCTCCTATGTCAATGGGGCGGAAATTCAGGTTAACGGAGGCCAGCATGTGTGACGCGCAGGACACGGGCACGCTAATGACGCAGGCGGTACCGGAGGTTTCTTGCCAGCAGGCGCAGGCGCTGATCTGGCAATACTATGGTCTGCAAGGGGATGTCACCCTGCTCACCGGCGAACGGGATAAAAATTTTTGCCTGACCGTGCCCTCCGGGCGTCGCTATATGTTGAAAGTGATCAATGCTGCCGAATCTGTCGCCGAAAGCCACTATCAGACTGCGCTGTTGCTGCATGTCGCTCAGCAAGCGGCGGCGCTGCCGGTACCACGCGTGGTACTGACGCGCTATCAACAGGCGGAACCGGTAGTGGATATTGACGGCAACGCGTTGCGCATTCGTCTGGTGAGCTTTCTGGAAGGCACGCCGCTGTATGCGGTAACACCGTCTATCGCGCTGATGGAAAGTTTAGGAAGCACGCTGGCACAGTTAGATGTGGCACTGAGCCGCTTTTCTCATCCGGCGGAACAGCGGCAACTGTTGTGGGACATAAGCCGCGCTGAGCAAATTCGTCCTTATCTTGCGTTTGTACATGACATTGAACAGCAAGCGGCCATCACGCAGATCCTGCAACGCTACGATAGCCATGTGACACCGCAGCTAAAAACGCTGCGTCAACAGACTATCCATAACGACATGAACCCACACAACGTGCTGGCAGACGTGGGGGACGCAACGCGCGTCAGCGGTATCATCGATTTCGGTGATGCTCTTTATGCACCATTGATCAATGACCTGGCGACGGCGTTAGCGTATCAGATACATGACGGGGAGGATCCCTTCGCTTTTATCGTGCCGTTTATCGCGTCTTATCATGCGCATCTGCCGTTGACCGAGCAGGAGATCGCGCTGTTGCCCGATCTCATCATGACGCGCCTGGCGCTGATCATGACCATCGCACAGTGGCGTGCCGCACGCTATCCGGAGAATCGTGACTATTTGTTGCGCAATTTGCCGCGCAGTTGGCGCAGCCTGCAACAGATAACCCGTTATTCGCACGACCAGTTCTGCCAGCGGATATGGCAGGGGATAAAGGAGATAAATCATGACTGAAGTGACAACGTCACCAGTAAATGCCAGCGCTGAACTCTTGGCGCGTCGCCAGCGCGTATTGGGCCAGGGTTATCGACTCTTTTATCAGGAGCCGTTGCATCCGGTGCGCGGCGAGGGGGTATGGCTGTTCGATGCGCAGGGCAAGCGCTATCTGGATGTGTACAACAACGTAGCGTCGGTCGGGCATTGCCATCCGGCGGTAGTGGACGCCATTGCTCGGCAGAGTGCACAGCTTAATACCCATACCCGCTATCTGCATCATGCTATCGTTGATTTTGCCGAAGATTTGCTGCGTGAATTCCCGGCTGACCTGGATAACCTGATGCTGACCTGCACCGGCAGTGAGGCTAACGATTTGGCCCTGCGCATTGCGCGACATGTGACGGGCGGCACCGGGGTTATCGTGACACGTTGGGCTTATCACGGCGTTACCAGTGCGTTGGCAGAACTTTCTCCGTCACTCGGCGACGGCGTGACACGCGGCAATTATGTAAAACTGATTGATGCGCCAGACAACTATCGTCAGCCCGGTGCATTTTTGGCGTCGGTGCAGGCCGCATTGGCAGAGATGCGTGCAGAAGGCATCCGTCCTGCGGCGCTGCTGTTCGATACCATTTTTTCCAGTGATGGCGTCTTTTCCCCGTTGGCTGGAGAAGTGGCGCAAGCGGTACAGTGGGTGCGCGATGCTGGGGGACTGTTTATTGCCGATGAAGTGCAGCCGGGTTTTGGCCGCACCGGTGAAGCCATGTGGGGATTCGCCCGCCATCAGGTGGTGCCGGATCTGGTCAGCTTAGGCAAGCCGATGGGCAACGGGCATCCGATCGCAGGATTGGTAGGAAAATCGGCGCTGTTTGCCGCATTTGGTCGTGATGTTAGCTATTTTAATACTTTTGGTGGTAACCCGGTGTCGTGTCAGGCGGCACATGCGGTGTTGCGTGTGATCCGCGAAGAGCAACTGCAACAGAACGCGTTGTGGGTCGGGCATTGCCTGCGTGAAGGGTTGCAAGCGTTAGCACAGCATCATGCACTGTTGGGCGATGTGCGCGGCAGCGGGCTGTTTGTCGGTGCGGAACTGGTTAGCGACCGTGAAAACAAAACGCCAGCCAGCGCTGAGGCGGTAGCGGTGGTGAATACCATGCGCCAGCGCGGCGTGTTGATCAGCGCTACGGGGCCAGCGGGCAATATTCTGAAGATCCGGCCACCGCTGGTGTTCAGGGAAGAGCATGCCGCGCTGTTTCTCGATACGCTGGACGCCGTGCTGACAGAAGTGGCGCAGCGCTAATGGCTGCACCCGTCAGGTAGACGTTGCGATTACCACACGCGCGCCTGTGATGTGCTGACGCCTTCTTGCAACGTTCGGGTAAACTCAGTGAAAGAGAGTGCATCGAGTTTCAGGGAGGGCAGCACATCATTTTGGCTCCGAAGGTCGCATTGCCATACGGCGCTGGCAAGGGTAATCGATGCACTGTGTAGCGGCAGCGCGATCCCCGCTTTGCGTGCGATCGCTTCGGCAAATACCAATCCATAGGGTGTATCTTCCAAAATAAAACGGGTATTCATGTCGATCGGGCCGGGTGGTCCACCGCGTCGGCGGTGCAACTCGGCGGCGATCTCACTCAGCGTATGGCAGGAAACATCGAATGATTGCTGAAAATGCGCTTCAATGCTGTGCAGTCTCAGGCCAAAGGCGTGTGCCAAGGCCTGACGTTCCTGCTCCAGTGCCAGAATCAGATTCGCCACCCCATCGGTCATATAGTGATATTGCGGCCAGCGTTCCTGATGCTCGATGCGTGTGACATTGCACAGCGCCAATCCCAGATGCGCAATGGGATTGATATTGATTAATGAGGTCGCCAGGATATTGGATTGTGGCTGGAACCGTTTGCCAAACAGCTGCTCACACAGGGTGATGGCCGCCGCATTCTGTTCGGCAGGGAGCGTGGCGACATGCACACAGCGGCGTGCGGTCATCAGGGTGACGCTGTTTTCCTCTTTGCGTCGGGCGGTGAACGCGGTGGTTCCCCAGGTAATAATCGGGGTGCGAATGGCGCGTTGTGCCAGCAACTGTGACAAAAACAACGCGCTTAATGAGCACGCGGAATTGATGATAACCGGTTGTCCCGTGGTCAGATGGGGGGCCAGCGCTTCCATCACCGTACGGTGACCATAGCCTGGAACGCACAGCAGCACCGCATCGGCACCGCGTACCGCAGTGGCGATGTCGGTGGTAACGGCTGGGCGACATTCCCCTTCAATCACGCCAGTGTAGTGTAGCCCGGAGTGGGCGTTAGAAATGCCTGCCAACGCATGTGCTTCCCTTGCCCAAAGCACCGTCTGGTGACCGTGATGGCACAGCCAGGCCGCGCTGGCAAACCCGATATTCCCTGCACCTAACAGTGCTATTTTCATCTGTGATAATCCTTTCAATCACGCGAAAGTCGGTATCAGGCAAGGTGAATATTTCACCTTGCGTAATACAATAGGTAGTCGTGTTTTCAAACCCTGGCTATTTCAGGCTGGACGTAGCTTGCGGCGAAAACGCCAATAAGGGGTAACAAAAATAAAGAGTGTAAGCAGCACCAGAATAATAGACAGCGGCGAACTGACTAACGCGAGGGTATTACCGCCGGAAATAGTCAATGCGAGATGTAATTGTGTTTCTGCAATAGGGCCAAGGATCACCCCCAAAATAATCGGTGCACTCGGGTAGTCCAGTTTTTCCAGAAAATAGGCGACCACGCCAATAGCAAAAAAGAGATACAGATCGAAGAGGGTGTTATTAACCGCATAGACCCCAACGGTAATAAACAGCATGATGACTGGCACCAGCAATATAGTGGGGAGTCTTAATACCTGACCAAATAATCGCGTGGCGGTTAATCCCCCGACCACGGCCAGTAACAATGCAGACAACAGCATTTGCAGCATAAATCCGTAGACAATATCGGGGTAATCCTGAAACAGTTGCGGACCGGGGCGTAACCCTTGTACCAGCAGACCACCCAAGATCACCGCCGCAATTCCCGAACCGGGAATACCCAGTGTTAAGGCCGGAATCAGTGAGGCAGCGTTATCGGCTCCGTTACCGGCTTCTGAGGCGGCGACGCCTTTGGGATTCCCCTTACCGTAGCTATCCGGGTCGCTGTCGTGCCGCTTTGCGTCGTTATAAGCCAGATAACAAGACATGCTGCCGCCAGCCCCCGGCAGCACGCCAACGATAATGCCAATCACCGAGCTTCGCAGCCAAACGGGTAAGAAGGTACGCCATTGCGCGAGTACCGACCCCTGTCGTTTGAGTTTCAGCAGGTGCCCGGGCATGCCTGCGCTAATCGGCTGTTCCAGCATATGAATCAGAGGAGGGAACGCGAACAGCGCGGTTAACAACACCACCAGATCCAGCCCCTCGGTCAATTCAAGAATACCAAAGGTGTAGCGCTCATCGCCGGTGGAAATATCCAGCCCTACGGTGCCGATCAACAGACCGACAATGGCGGCAATAATACCTTTGATAAAATCATCACCGAGTAACGAGGTTACGGTTGCCAGGCCCAACAGCGCCATCCAGAAATACTCCGCCGGACCAAAAAACAAGCTCATCGAGGCCAGGCCCGGTGCGAACAGAATCAGGGCCAGGGCTGAAAGTGCACTGCCGATCACCCCTGACGCAACCGCCACCTGCAACGCATAGGCTGTCTTTCCTTGCCGGGTCAGGGCGTAGCCATCCAGTACGGTAGCCACGGATGCCGGGGTGCCGGGAATGCGTAACAAAATGGCCGGAATGGCCCCCCCATAGCTGCCGCCGTTATACATCCCGGCCATCATGCCGAGTGCAAACAGCGGATCGACGCCGAACGTCAGGGGGATCAGGATGGCGATGCCGGTGGTGACCGTCAGGCCGGGTAGTGCTCCCACAACCAGTCCCGCCACGGTGCCCAGCGCCACGGCAAAGAGATTGGCCGGTGCAAACACGTGCGGCAATGCACTGAGCAGCGCGTCAATCATAGTAGGGGCTCCAATAATGCAGTTATCACGCCTGAAGGCAGAGGGCGCTCAAGCAGCAGGCGAAACACCACCAGAATAAAACAGAGTGTGCCCAACACCACGGGCAGTGATAGACGCCAGTGTCGGTAACCGAACAGCCACGGTATTCCGAGGCCAAAAATCACGCTGGCGAGAACATAGCCGATCGCATCCATCGCCGTGATATAAGCAAACATCAGCAAAAAGCCCATGACTACGCGTGCCGGCTGTGCGAACAGTGGGCGTTCAGCCTCTGCCGGAAACTTGATTTCACGCACGATGATCACCAACGCACACACCGCCAGCAGTACGGTTAACACGCGTGGAAAGGCGGCTCCGGTGCTACTGAAATGGCCCGCTTCCTGATAAAGCATGCCTGCGGCTAGTATCAAGACGCTCGCAAACGCGATATCCGCACGCCGATGTGTCAGTGAAGCACTTAACGCCATGGTGTCACCTTCCATGTGTCAGAAAGATCGGCACTGATGCGGTCGATGAGCGTGCGATATTCCACCGCATTAAGATAGTTAAGGGGGATCTCCGCTTTTTGCGCCGCCGCGAGATACTCGGGATCGGTGATGACGCCTGCCAGCGCTTTTTCCAGTGCGTGGACAATTTCTGGCGGCGTGCCTTTCGGCGCGGCAATACCGCGCGAAGCGCCGGCAATCAGATCGATATTTTGCTCACGAAAGGTAGGGGCGTTAGGCAGATAATCGGCACGTTTGTCTGCCATCAGCCCCAGTACGCGGATTTGACCGTCGCGGGCCAATTGCAAGGCTTCGCTCAGGTTCATGGTTGCGGCGGGAACGTGTCCCCCCAGAATCGCCTGGCGCACCGGTGCCGTGCTGCCAAAGAACGCGGGGGTAAACGTCACCCCTGTCAGGCGATTGAGGTTTAGGATGGCGATATGCTCCGAAGAGCCTGATGCGCCGGACGTGCCTATCACCAGCTTTTCCGGTGCTTGCTGTGCTGCGCTGATAAGCTGGTTTAAGGTGTGGTAAGGGCTGTCTTTGTTCACGACCAGGATCGCCGGGTCGTACACAATATTGGCGATGGGCTGATAGTCACTCATGGTGAACTTGGCTTTGCCTTCCACCACAAGTCCGTTAATGGCCGGAGGATTGATCATGCCGATGGTATAACCGTCAGGCTTGGCGCGTGCCAGCGCGGTCCAGCCAATTTCTCCACCTGCGCCCGGTTTATTGATCACGGCGATACGCGCATTATTACCTAAATGTTTTTCCAGATAATGCGCAATAGAGCGTGCGGCAATATCGGTGCCGCCGCCGGGCGCAAAAGCGACCAGCATTTCGATGGGTTTATTCGGGTAGGCAGCGTAACTGCTAACCGGTAATGCGGCGGTTAGCATAATAAAAACCGCACGGTAATGCGTTCCACGAGATATTATTGGCAACATATATTTCCTTATCGTGATAGTGTAAAGAAATCAGCGTTAAAAAATAGTCCGGAGAAATAATTCCTGATAGTGTTTTAGTAATAACCCCGTATTAAGGGTATGAGCGTCCGTTCTTGTCAGGGATGACAAAAATAAAAGTGCTGTATTTATGCGCCACTTACGTGGCGAAAATTAAATGACGCTTATACTGTTCCCAACATTAACTATTAAGTGACACCATAATTTTATGGTGCTCATCAGAATGAAATAGCGTAAATGCCGGAAGTAATTCCCGCGCGCGTTGTTCCAGTGCATCAATTAATTGCACAACGATAGGGCGCACTGTTTTTGCCTGAGGCGTAATAACGCCAAAGTAATAGGGAATATCCACGTCCAGTTCTCTGACTGCCACTCCGTGCAAGGGGAAGCCATAGGCTGTCACCGGTTCCGTAATGGCAACCCCCAATCCGCTGCAGACGCATGCCAACAGATTGGCTGACGCGTTGGTTTCAATCACGTATTGCGGTGTAATCTTGGCCTTCTTCATTGCCAGCTCAAAACGGTGGCGCTGGCGATACGGATTGTACAGCGTAATGATTTTACGCGCCGCCAGAGCCTCTAATGCGATACGCTCCTGCTGTGCTAGCGGATCGTCCTCGTGTAACACCACAACGCAGCGCGTTTGTCCGATCCAGTGCCGTTCAACGTTTTTGTGCTCCAGCGGCAAACTGCTGATAGCCATGTCCGCTCGCCCCTCAATCACGCTGTGTACCGCCTGTTCCGCTGTATAACTGAGGATTTGCAGCGGCATGGTCAGCGCCAGTTTGGCCAGCGCGTCAGGCAATAATCCCGCCGCCATGGCTGGCGTGGCGGCAATCACCAGCGGTTTCTCTTCCGCTGCACTGATCTCCTGAGCGCGCACCTGCACCTGATGCAGTGAAATCAACGCATGTTCCACCGATTCGTGCAGCTGTAATGCCTGCTCAGTGGGGTGGATGCGTGGCCCTTTGCGCACAAACAGCGGATAGCCAATCTTGTTTTCAAATTCCTGAATCAATCGTGTCACGGCGGGTTGGGAACGATGTAACTGCTTGGCGGCGGCCGTAATGCTTCCCGCAGAAATCACCGCAGAAAAAGCGTCCAACTGGCGTAGATCCAAATCGTCGATCAAAGGCGTTTTCAACATATTCCGTTATTTTCCAACCAGGAAGCCAGCCTGTCATTATACACCCTAATCTCACGGTGTACCTGCCAAGCGACGCGTTGGCGTGATGGTAATGCATGGTGCCAAGCATGCGTGAAAATGCGCGGTCTGTATATTTCCTTTTTCGCATATCTTCATGCGGAATAATTATTAAGAATAAGCATGAACAATGAATGATAATTCAAGTAACGCATAATTAAAGTGGTAACGAATAGGCAACATGATGAAAGGAGCAGAGCTGAATGATCACAAGTGATGGCGCTGGACTCTCTGCGCTGGAAGCACGGTTATATGACGATCTGAGCCTGCTGGAACTGCCAGCCAAATCCTGGGTGCCGTTGCACTATGTCGAGCAACAGCCGGTATTGGATGTGGCTATCCTCGGTGCGGGCATGTGTGGCCTGACCGCGGCAGCGGCGCTACGCATGATTGGGGTGGATAATGTTCTCTGTTTCGATCGGGCACCCGCAGGTCAGGAAGGCCCGTGGGGAACCTATGCGCGCATGGAAACCTTGCGTTCGCCAAAGCAGTTGACCGGCCCGGCGTTGGGATTGCCCACGTTAACGTTTCGTGCCTGGTATCAGGCACAATTCGGCGCTGCGGCGTGGGATGCGCTGGATAAAATCCCCCGAACCCAGTGGATGGATTATCTCATCTGGTATCGCCGCGTGCTAAGGTTGCCGGTGGCCAATCACACGGAAATTGTGGCGTTGACACCTTATCAGCACAAGCTTATCGCGGTGGATACGCGTCATCGACTCACCGGCGAAACGCGGCGGTACTACGCGCGCCGTGTGGTATTGGCGAATGGTCGCGATGGTTTAGGTGGGCCCGCCGTGCCGGATCTCGCGCACCGGATTGCCCGACGCTATTGGGCACACTCGGCGCAACCGATCGATTTCTCTGCGTTGCAAGGTAAACGGGTGGCGGTTGTTGGGGCCGGAGCCTCCGCCATGGATAACGCGGCCACGGCGTTGGAGGCAGGCGCACAGCGCGTCGATCTCTTTATTCGGCGCGACGATATCCCACGCGTGAATAAATTCACCGGAATTTCCAGCCAGGGGGTAGTTCAGGGATTTGTCGGACTTAGCGATGCCTGGAAGTGGCAGTTTCTTGCTACGACGCTCTCGGCACAAACGCCGCCACCGCGCGATTCTACGCGTCGGGTGTCACGCCATGCCAACGCGCATTTTCATCTGGCAAACCCGATCGTTGACCTGGAGGAGGAGCAACAACACCTGGTGTTGGCCACGCCCAAAGGGCGCTACGAGGTCGATTTCGTGATTTTTGCTACGGGTTTTGATGTTGATGTCTCTAAGCGCGGTGAGTTGCACCATTTTGCTCATGAGATGCTGTTTTGGTCGGATGTGTATACGCCGCCCGTGGGGATGGAAAACCGCGAGCTGGCGTCAGCGCCATACCTGGGCCCGGCCTTTGAGCTTCAGGCTAAAACGCCGGAGAACAGCCCGTTGATTTCACGTCTGCATTGTTTCAATTACCCCTCGACGCTCACGCACGGCAAGTTATCGGGGGATATTCCTGCGGTAAGCGAAGGCGCAAAACGGTTGGCTCAGGGGATTGCGCGCCACCTGTTTGTCGAGGATTGCGCGCTGCATTATGACGCGTTAACGGCGTTTGATACGCCAGAATTAGTGGGAGATGAGTGGCACGATGCTGAGGCACAGTAATATCACCTTGCAGGAGTCGGAAAACGACCTCATTAATCAGATGGCGGGTATTGATGCAGGCTCAACGCGCGATAGGCTACGTCGGCTACGTCCGGACTATGTTTCTGGCGTGGAGGCTTGCCGTTGCAGCGTGTTGACGCCGCACGACGATCAGGGATTACCGGCGGCGCTGCGTGCGTTGCTCGCCCTGCGTATGGCGCGCACATTGGGTGTGTCAGCACAGGTGGCCTTTTACCAACGGCTCGTCGATAGTTTGCCATCCTCGCAGACGGATCTGGCGTTAAACGCTGACGGTAAGCAGGGAACGCGCGCTTTTCAGGCGCTGGTTTATCATTGTGACGTTGTCACTAATAATCCCGCCGCGAGTTCACAACAGGATCTTGAGCATTTACAGCAGGCAGGGTGGACAACGCCGCAAATCATTGCGCTGTCCGAACTGATCGCTTTTATCAATTTTGAATCACGCCTTGTGGTTGGGCTATCAGCATTAGGTGAAGGACAATGAAGCGTGAAAAAACCACGATACCTGCGGTAAAGGTCCGTGTGTTGCCTCTGACCTGGCATCCCTATCTGACCCCGGTGGATCTGAATAACGCTACGCCCGCTCAACGGATCGCGATGCAGGTGACGCCGTCAAGCACTCACGTTTCTCCCTATGTGCGCACTCTGGCACACGATCCTGACTCCTATGTGGCGCGTACCACGCTGTTTAACGCCATTATGTACAGTGACGGTGGATTAGGGCGCGCAGAACGAGAATTGGGCGCGCTGGTGGCTTCCGCCGTTAACGGCTGCGCGTATTGTGGTTCGGTTCACGCACGGCGTTATGAAACGCTGTCAGGGCGCAACGATGTGGTCAGTGCGATATACACGCGTGGGTTAGATGCGCCTTTCGATGAAAAGACTCAGGCGCTTGTCGATTTTTGCCGTGCCCTGTCGCAGACACCTGTGGCGCTTGAACCTCATCATGTCACTGCTTTGCGCCAACAGGGATTTAACGACGCTGACATTATTGATCTGGTGCATTCCGCAGCGATCTTTGGCTGGGCCAACCGCTTGATGCACACCCTTGGTCATTCCCAGCGCCGTTAATCCTGCCGCTATGCCGGGACATTCCCGGCAGCTTATAACGCTTTGCGTAGCCCGATCAGCCGCTCCAACACCACCACCACAGCAAGGGATATCAGGATTAAAATCACTGACAACGCCGCTATCTGCGGGTCAGTGGCGTATTCAAGATAGCGGTAAATCTCGGTCGGCAACGTGGAAGTGCGTGTGGATACCAGAAACAGGGACAGGGTGGCCTCATCGAAGGAGATCAAGAAGGCGATTGCGCCACCCGCCACAATACCCGGACGAATCAGCGGCAGCGTGATGCGATGAAACACCTGCCAGGGCGATGCGCCGTGGATACGCGCTGCCTCTTCAATACGCACATCGACGGCGAGCAGACTCATGGTGATGGTTCTGACCGTATAAGGCAGCGTAATGCCCAGGTGCGCTACCGCAATGCCGGTATAGGTATCGAGCAGGCCTAGCGGTGCCAATACCAACATCAGCCCCACGGCCAATACGATATGCGGTACCAAAAACGGTGCCACAGCCAGAAAAGCGATAACCGACCGACCGCGAAACTGAAAGCGCGTCAGGGCGAAAGCCAGCAGCACGCCCACTACAATGGCCCCCGCGCCTACGGAAATACCCAGCGTCAAACTGCGCCCAAACGCGGCAATAAACACCGGATTATTCAGAACCTTGATATAAGAACCCAGCGACAGATCGACGGGAGGGAAGGCAAGATACTGGCGTGTGTCGAATGAGATGATAAACACGATGATAATCGGTGCCAGCAGAAAAAGATAAAGCAGAAAGATCAGGCTGTGCCAGGCGATAGTGCCCGGCTGCCAAGCGCGAGATATCATGATGTTCTCACTGTTCCAGCGCCCGCAAGGCGCGTTGGTAAAGCACAATAACGCTGCTGAACAATACCAGCAACAGTACGGAAAGCGCTGCTGCCAGCGGCCAATTGAGGGTCACGGTAGCCTCGCTGAAAATTTCGGTACCCAGCACAAACACCCGTCCACCGCCCATCAGACGCGGTGTGACAAACGCCGAGATGGCCAGCACGAAAACCAGCAGAGCAGCGGTTAAGACCCCCGGCAAACTGAGCGGCAGCGTGATGCGTAAAAACACGCGCCAACGCGCGGCTACCAGCATCTGCGCCGCCTCTTCCAGTGGCTGACTCAGCCGCCCGAACCCGCTCAGCATGGCGAGAATGACGTAGGGCATCAGGATTTCAATTAGCGCAAGGGTAGCGCCGAGCGTATTGTTGCTCAGACGCCAGGGCGTTGTGGTCAGCGATAACGCCTGCAGCGTCGCATTGATGACCCCTCTGTCCCCCAACAGCACCATCCAGCCGTAGGTACGCACCACGGAGGATGTCAGCAACGGGGCGATGGCTAATGCGGTCAGCACGCCTTTCCAGCGGCTGGTGCTGCGGTGCAGGAACAGGGCGAGCGGGTAGGCGAGTGCAACGGCAGGCAGACTAACCATCAGCCCCAGCCATAGGGTATTGCCGGCCACGCGCCAGTAAAAAGGATCGAACAGCACGGCGGCATAGGCGCTGGTGCTCCAGGGGGCGGATGGGGCGATCATACTGCCGATGGGGCTGAAGGAGGCGCGAATCAACCATGCCAACGGGGCGGCAAAGGTGATCCCGAGTGTCAGCAGCCCTGGCAGCAACAATGCCAGCAGGAGCAGTCGGGAATGCCGTGTCGTTGGGCGCATTACTGTCATGGCGTGTGCCTCCCAACCGAGGTGATATCGGCGGGCGCTACCGTCAGCATCAGGCTGTCACCCTGCGCTGGCGTGCTGCCAGCCTGGGTAGGCAGATCGGCGAGTAAGTAATGTGGGCCGACCTGCACGCCGAGGGTGTGATGCTGTCCGCGATAAACGCGCTGTGTGACACGGCCTGAAAACGCGTTGAGCGGTAACGGCGAGCCAGAGGGCACACAGCGCAGGCGGTGTGGGCGAATCAGCAAGCGCACGCGGGTGCCGGGCGTTAACGCATCGGCGAGGTGCAGTTGTCCCAGGCCTTCGATGTGGACCCGATGAGGCTGGAGTACCGTGGCGTCAAAAAAATTACCGTTACCGATAAAACGCGCCACGAACTCGGTTTCCGGTTGGTCGAATATGGCATCCGGGGTGCCGATCTGCTCAAGTTTTCCCTGCGACATCACGGCAATGCGATCGGCCATCGACAGCGCTTCATCCTGATCGTGCGTGACGAACAGCGCGGTGATGCCGGTACGGCGTTGCAGATCGCGAATTTCATCACGCATTTCATCACGCAGTTTGGCATCCAGATTTGACAGCGGCTCATCAAACAGCAGGAGTTCTGGCTCAATCACCAACGAACGGGCGATGGCGGCGCGCTGTTGCTGCCCACCGGAGAGTTGGCTGACGCGGCGATCGCCTAACCCCTCGAGTTTGACCAACGCCAGCGCCTGCTGTACCCGTTTGGCGCGCTCGGCGCGTTTGATGCCACGCATCTCGAGCCCGAACGCGATGTTTTGCGCCACGCTCAGGTGGGGAAATAGCGCATAGGCTTGAAACACCATGCCCATGTTGCGCTGATGCACGGGAATGGCCGAAATGTCCCGGCCATTAAGCTGAATACTGCCTGATGTGGGCGCAATCAAACCCGCGATCATGCGCAGCAGGGTAGTTTTTCCACAGCCCGACGGGCCGAGCAGCGCCAGCATTTCGCCGCGCGGCACGTGCAGACTGACGTCATCAACGGCGGGGGCCTGCGCCCCCGGATAGGATTTCGCCAATTGGTTGACGGAAAGGTGAACATCGGACATATGGCGTCTATCTCATGAGCGATAACAGGGGTAATCGTGGCGTGTCAGTCATCAATGCAGCGCGATCACGTCGCGACGAATCCGTTGGATCCACGGCGCGTAGCGTTCTGCAACCCAAGGCCAGTCGAGCGCCCATTGCGCCTGCTGTGCCTCTTTACTGCCATAAATGCGCGCTGCCGCTGGTGCACTCAAGGTCACTTGCGTGTTGACGGGCCCATAGAAACTTTGCTCGGCGAAGGTGCGCTGCGCCTCGGCGCTGAGCGCGTAGTCAATAAATTGCTGCGCCGCACTGGCCTGTTTGGAGCCTTTTACCAGACTAATGGTATTGATCTGACCGATGCTGCCTTCCCGCGGTAATGCGATACCAATTTTTCCATCTTGTTTATCATGCAGATACTGTGCACGCCCGTTCCAGCAGATAGCCAGATCCACTTCACCACTCTGGACCACCGCATAGCAGTCAGGGGCGGGATCCCAGGTGGCGACATTAGGGGCGATGGCCTTCAGCACGGTAAAACCCGGTTCAATATCCTGCTTGTAGTCACCGCCTTTTAACCGGGTGAGGATAGGCAGCAGTGTGACGCCACGGGTATCCGCTAACGGTGCCGCAATGCGTCCTTTATATTTGGCATCGGTCAGATCGTTCCAACTGGTTGGCGGTTGTTTGACCCGATCGGTGTTATAGAGGATGGCGAGGTTATCCTGTGAAAAAGCGACAGAGCGTTGTCCACCGATAACCGCCCAGTCGGGCTGGGCATGCAGATTTTTGACCTCGCCGTTATCCAGTGGCGCAAATAAATCCTGGGTATTGGCGCGGATGGCAACGGAAATATCCAGCAGCGCTACGTCCACATGGGGGTCGTTACGCTGCAAGGTCAGTAGCGCCAGCGATTCCGCGGAGTTCTTGCTTTGCTGGTAATTTATCTTGATATCCGGGTGCTGTGCCTCGAAGGGGGCGATAACCAGTTTCTGGTAGTTGTCAGCAAACACGCCGGAAAACCCTACCACGTTGACGGTAGTGGGGGCCGCCTGCGCAAACAACGGCAACAGCGTGAGTGCGAGGATGCTGCGATGCAAACCTGTAGTAGCAGACATGGTGAATCTCCTGGTGATTATGATTGTTATTGTGGTGGTTATTATTGTGGTGGTAGCAAGGAGGGCGTCTTGCGCGCAGCGGGTTGCCAGGCGGTGCCCAGAACCCGAAGCCAGTTCTCTCCCAGCAGTTTGCGCACGCGCGCTTCACTCCATCCGCGCGCCAGCATCCGGGCAGTGAGGTTGGGGAACTCCCGAATGCGCGCAATGCCCTGAGGTTTATTGATCGTTGCTGACCCGAAGGGGGTCAATGTGCGTGCCGTTCCCTTGTCGCGATTGGCCCACAGCAACCAGGGCCCCGGACGCGGGCGATCCTGAGAAAAGTCAGTGCCGATACCCACGTGGTCTTCCCCGACCAGATCGATGACATAGCTCATGGCATCCAGATAGTCTTCGATCGTGGCATCATTGCCTGCTGCCAGACCGGGTGAGAACAGGCTGATACCAATAATGCCGCCCCCTTGAGCACAGCCGACCAGCAACTCATCGGGTTTGTTGCGTTTGACGTCTTTGAGCGCGCGGGGTAACACATGAGAAATACACACCGGCGCTCGTGATGCCGCGATAACATCGGCGCTGGTGCGATCGCCAACGTGGCTAAGGTCACACAGCACCCCTACACGGTTCATCTCTGCCAGCACCTCGTAACCAAACCCGGTTAAGCCGCTGTCCCGGGTTTCCAGATAGCCCGCACCCGAGTAGTTTTGGGTGTTATAGGTTAACTGCATCACTCCGACGCCGAGGTCTTTGAATATCTCGACGTATTCCAGGTTGTCTTCCAACGGGGAGGTATTTTGCCAACCGAGGATAATCCCGGTCCGTTGCTCTGCTTTGGCGGCGTAGATGTCTGTCAGCGTGCGCACGGGCCTAATCAGGTCATCGTTTTCACGCCAAAACCGTTTCCACTGCGAGACATAATCGATGCCTTCCCGAAAGTTTTCCCACAGCAGGGAGGCGCAGTTAACGGCAGTAATGCCCCCTTCGCGCATCTCTTCAAATATGGCGCGACTCCAGTCGCAGGTTTGCAGGCCATCAATCACGATGGATTGTTGGTGCAGCGTCTCTTGCTCGATGGACATAATGACTCCCTGGTTGACTATGGTGCGAGTGGCAGCGCGCTGAAAGGGGCGGTTTCCTGCCACTCATCGCCGAGCAGTTCCGGCGTGTCGTAAGCCTGAAACCGGGCAAGCAGTTCGGCGCGGTCTTCGCGCAACAGCGAACTGACAATGCCGCGGGTTAAGCGTTGGGCACCTTCGGCGATTGAGGGGATACCGCTGGTTAATTTGCCGTGACTCAGCACTGCCGGGAACGCGAAACAGTAGAGGGTCGATATCGTTGCTGGTTCGGCATCCACGCCCGGCTTGGGCAACAATTCAAAGTGTTTGCCCAGATAAGGCGCAGACGCTAGCCCGTCATGTTGCTGGTCCGCGGCGGGGTGATAGCGATCGCGCCACTGGCAGATAGTGTTGGCGAAAGAGGCAAATTCAGGGCGCGCCTGAAAATCCACACGAAAACCAGTCGCAAAAATAATAAAGTCAACGTGGAACTGGCCGTGTGGCGTTTGCAGCGCAATCGCCTCATCCTGCTCGCGCAGTGAAGTCAGTGGACTGGCACGGTGGAAGGCGACGTTGGCATGCTTTGTTACGCGCTGCACGCTGTGACGCGGTGGCGGGATTTGGGCGTGCTCTCCCGCCAGCATCAACTGCCATTTGGTTTCATCGGGCAGATGGACATACCCCAGCGTAAGCCCCTGATGGCCGATACCGGTAAATTTATCAATGCGTGGCAAGGTGGTGCGACGATAGAAAATGTCGACCCGTTCGGCACCGTTTTCCAGGGCAAAGGCGGCATTGTCCATTGCCGACGCGCCGGAACCAACCACGGCCACGCGCTTTCCGGCAACCTGTGTGGGAGGGATGATATCTGCGCTGTGGGCGATGTAACGCGCCGGTATCTGCCGAGCGACAGGGGGCAATGTGGGCCCACCTAGCCCATCAATACCGGTAGCCAGAACGACGCGCCGGGCACGCAGTTGCTGCTTTCCTTGTGCCGTCGCGATATCCACCTCAACCCAGCCCTGTTGGCCCGGTTCGACCCGCGTCACCGGCGCGTGGTTACGCACAGGCAGGTTCAACACCGTGCGATACCAGGTCAGGTAAGCCATCCACAGTGCGCGCGGAATGCGCGCCATGGCCTGATAGGCCGATGTGCCATATTGGGCTTCATACCAAGCGCGGAAGGTGAGAGAGGGAATGCCGAGCGCCGGTCCTGCGGCTTCTTTACGCGTGCGCAGATCGTCCATGCGCGCGGAGGTGATCCACGGGCCTTCCTGTCCGGCGGGGGCTTTATCCAGGCACAGAATGCGGGTTACGCCTGCCAGCGTGAGTGCGGCGGCGGCGGTCAAACCGCACAGCCCGGCACCGACGATGATCACATCGTAATCGGGTGCGCTCTCCTTCAACCAGGGGCGTGCAGGTAATTCCAACAGTGCCAGATCGGCACTCAGGCGTTGTGCCAATTGAGAGAGAGGGGGTTCTGGGTGTGTCATGATCGTGTGATACCTGGTCTAAAGTCGTACCGCTGCAGAGCAGGGCAGTACGTGGCGAATAATTATTAATTCGCATTATTACAGGCTGATCATGTGATATTTAAATGCTTTAATCGCATTTGCTTATGAGGGGAACTACGCTTGTGGCTGATTCTCCTCGGCGTGCTCGATGAACGCCAACATGGTGTCGCTGCCATCGAGGATATCCTGCTGAATGGCATGCTGTGCGGCGGTTCCATCCTGATGGCGCAGGGCTGCCACTACCTCTTGATGGTGCTCAATTGCCATCTGATGGGAGAAATGGGCATAGGCCTGGGCAATCAGTGGGCCGGTGCGCATCCACAAACTGCCGATAAATTGGCTGAGCAGCGGCATATCAGCCATCTGTGCCAGCATGAGGTGAAACTCGCTGTTAAGACGCAACGCCGCGCTTAAATCGTTATCATCAATCGCCTGAAGAT
This sequence comes from Symbiopectobacterium purcellii, assembly GCF_019797845.1. NCBI lineage: Bacteria > Pseudomonadati > Pseudomonadota > Gammaproteobacteria > Enterobacterales > Enterobacteriaceae > Symbiopectobacterium > Symbiopectobacterium purcellii. The sequence continues at coordinate 2,038,002 of NZ_CP081864.1, forward strand.
TTTGCGTGATATTGGCGTCCAATTCGGCAAGCTTACTCGGTGTCATCAGCGCAGCAGCGTGCAGCGCGCCGCTGCCTTCCAGCGACACGCGCAAGGTACGAATCTCAATAAACTGTGCACAGGTGAGCAGCGGGACGCGGATATCGCGCGGCGTTTTCAGGATCAGCGCCTGTTCTTTGGCGAGTTGCAGGATGGCATCACGCACCGGGGTGACGCTGGTGCCAACCTGGGCGGCCAACTCGCGAATGCGCAGCCGATCGTCCGGTTTTAGCCGCCCCATAATCAGCGCTTCGCGCAGCATGGTGTACACACTGGAACCCAGATAACTGTGGTTGATTTGCCCAATTGGATAATTCACGCATTCACCCCGAGAAACAGCGCAGTCCTGTCGCTTCAATTGGCGCATTATACAATATGATGCATCATCGCGCACCGGCTAGCCGAAAAAGAAAACCGTTTTCCTCGGCGTAGGTGAAGAGAAAAATGCGTGGCAGCGCAATTTTGTTCTAAACCCAGTGAGAATGCGGAGTGACAATGGTGTGAATATCCGGATACTGCTAACAGAAGCGGTAACAGTAGGGGCACTCTATGAGCAAATCAACGCCACGTGAACAGGCGCAGTACCATCGATTAGAAGCCTTCGGTGGCTTGGAAATGTTGCAAGCGCGCTATTATCGCCAACGCTTTTCCCGCCATGTGCATGACACGTTTTGTGTTGGTGTGATTGAAGAAGGCGCTCAGCGTTTTTACCGCACCGGTGGGGAGCACGTTGCGCCGCAGGGCGACATCATTTTGGTCAATGCGGATGATGTGCATACCGGGTGCTCGGCCCGAGAGAACGGCTGGGCCTATCGCGCCATTTACCCACATCCGGATCTGTTTCGCGCGATCTCCCAGGATCTCCACCACGCCGAGGGAACAGTGCCGTGGTTTCCTGATGCGGTGCTGCACGATCCGGGGCTGGCGCAGCAGTTACAGATGGCGTTTCGCTTATTGGCTCAGCCGGGCAACACGTTGTTAAAAGAGACGCTGCTGTTTTCATCGCTAAGTTGGTTGATGTTGCGTTACAGCAAAACCCGTCGTCCGCCGCGCCCGCTGCCCTTTTCCGAACTGCGCGTGTTACAGACCAAAATGCTGCTGGATGATACGCCAGAGCAAGAGTGGTCGTTGACCACGTTAGCAGCGATGGCAGAACTGAGTCCGTGGCACTACTTACGCCAATTTAAGGCGCTGGTGGGCATTCCGCCACATGCATATCAAGTGCAGGCGCGGTTGCGCAAAGCGAAAACGCTGATGCTGCATGGGCATGCGCTCGCAGCCGTGTCGTCGCAGTGCGGTTTTTCCGATCATAGTCACTTCACCCGTCATTTTAAAAATGCATTTGGTGCAACGCCCGGCAGTTTTATTCAAAGCATCGTTTGGGATCATTCGACGCGTGAGCCGCTGTTGGGGTAATTAATCGCGTTACAACGACCGGGTTAGGCAGCAATCTTGTTCAATACGCTGTCCCCGAGGTTTAGCTAGCCTGAATGACCGCATCTATTACAAAGGTCTCAGGTCGCTATGGAAAAGCATGCTTTATCACAACCGGGCGCTGCGCCAAACGCCAGCTTACCCGATTCGCGGTGGCGCGACATTCGCGCCGGTGTTCTTGATATGTTTCCGTTTTGTCTGGCGGTACTGCCCTGGGGCATTCTGGCAGGTTCAATGGCCGTGCAGGCTGGGTTGCCGCTCTGGCAATCCATTGGGTTGTCGGCGCTGGTGTTCGCGGGTGCTGCACAGTTGGTCACGCTGGGATTAGTCATGAGCGGTGCCAATGTCGTCACGATTTTGATCACCGTTTTCTTCATCACCACCCAACATATTATCTACGCGTTGACCTTGCGTGATTACGTGTCCCGCCTGGCGCTGCGCTATCGTCTGCCGATAGGCTTCTTGCTGACGGATGAACTGTTTGCGCTGAGCGGAGGCAAATCGGCACAGCAGCCGCGTTCTGTCAGCTATTTGATTGCTGCGGGTGGTTTTTTTTATGTCTGTTGGGTGATCTTTAGCCTTGCCGGTATCGTCATGGCTACACGGATACCTGATTTGGCCCGCTATCATTTGGATTTCTCGATTATTGCCACCTTTATTACCATCGTTGTACCGATGGTACGCAGCATCAGTACGTTGCTGGGCGTGGTGCTGTCGCTGGCGCTCTCGATGGTGCTGGCCTTATTCCACGTAGAAGGTGCAGTGGTGATCGCCGGTCTGAGCGGCATGTTCTTTTCAGCGTTGCTGTCACGACGCAGGGAGGACGTACTATGAGTGGTGCACTGTTATTTGCGCTGGCGGGCATTGTGTTTTTCAATCGCTATCTTTTTCTGGAACCGCGTCTGCCGATTCGCTTGCCTGCACTGGTACAGCAAGCGCTGAAATATTCAGCCCCCTGCCTGCTGACGGCGATATGCGGTCCGATCATCTTAATGGATCACGGTATTGTGCGACCGCTCGACGATAACCCCTATTTGTGGGGGGCGCTGTTCAGCGTGATTATCGCGTTCTTTATCCGCAATATGCTGCTGGCGGTGGTGCTGAGTTTGATCTTTTTTGCGCTCCTGCTTTCGCTCTAATCGACGATCGTAAAGGCGGTTTATTATGCAAGGCGCAGTATATCCATCCCTGTTCTGGGGGGACTGCGCTTTTTGTCTCATCGCATCTCACGTTGAATTTGCAACATGGTTACACGGCCTGCAGCTCAGATTGCGCATTGAGCCAATGGATAAAACGAGAGGTTGATGAGCTATCCGGATCGCAAAAATCCATGTGGGTTCCCTGCGCGATGTATATTTGTTCGACGGGAGTGCCATTTTGCCGAGCTTGCCGTGCATAGTCGTCTATTTCGCCAATCGGGAGTACTTCATCATGCTCGCCGTGAAAAATAACCTGTTTACCCTGTGCAGGTAGCAGGGCGATAGGAGAGGTCTGGTGGTAAATATCCCTATTTTCATCGGGCGTGCAACCGAGGAATGCCGTGATAAATTCCCGTCGTTGCATGTCGCGGTAGCTTTCTACTAAATCAACCACTGGGGCCAGACCGATGAACACGTCGGGAACAATGGTCAATGCATGCTTACCCAAGCGAGCTTTATGATTGCCTAGCCACAGACTCAAATGCCCTCCCGCAGAATGACCGGCGACATATAATGGACGCGGAGCCAACTGGGGATATTTTTTACTTAACGGCGCTAATTGATTGATGGCGGCGATCGCATCAATAAACGTCTCAGGGTATCCTTGCGGGAGATAGCCGACTCGACGATATTCGATATTCCAGACACAAAAGGTGTTCTCAACCAGTTTTACTGCCACCGCATCGAGTTGGCTTTTATCGTAAGGCATTTTCCAGAAACCGCCATGGAACAGGCAGACGGTCCCTTTACTTTTCTGGGCGGGGATGTATAAATCCCCGGTCTGGTGCGGGTCAGTACCATATTGTTCCGTAAAAACCTGATATTGCAGGTTGTTGTGCATAACCCTGTTTCCTTAGTCCTCTCTTCTAAAAATGAGAAAGCTGGTTTGCTTTTTTATTCATTGACGCAACGCTCATTTCTCACTACTTTAACATAACGATATAATAATGTTTATATTGTTGTTTTATATATGTTATTTATCTTGACGTTCCCCTCGTGACATAAATAAGTAGCCAAACAGACAGGCCGCGCACAGCCGTATTCCGTCAGTAGCGATGTTCCTGCAACGTATCCATTATCCGCATTCACGAGAGGAGTTAACCCGGTCATGATTCGGTTAGAAGGCGTGTGCGTGGACTTTCCCGGTGGTAACACCGGTCAGGTCAGAGCCGTCAACGATGTTAATTTAACGATCCGCTCCGGCGAAGTATTCGGCATTGTCGGCACCAGCGGTGCAGGGAAAAGCACGCTGCTACGCACTATCAATATGTTGCAACGTCCTACGCAGGGCCGTATCCGTATCGGTGAGACGCTCATCAGCCAGGCGTCGGGACGCGAATTACGCCAGCATCGTCAGCGTATTGGTATGATATTCCAGCATTTTAACCTGATGCATACCCGCACCGTGTTTGAAAACGTGGCATTTAGTTTGCGTGCCGCCGGGAAATCCCGCGCGGAGATCGCGCAACGGGTGCCGGAAATTCTTGAACTGGTCGGGCTGTCCGAACGTGGTGATGCCTATCCGGCGCAGTTGAGCGGCGGACAAAAACAACGGGTGGGTATTGCTCGCGCCATTGCCAACCATCCTGATGTGTTGTTGTGCGATGAACCGACCTCGGCGCTCGATCTGGAAACCTCAGCATCGATTCTGGCACTACTGAAAAATATTAATCGCCAGTTGGGCATTACCATGGTGCTTATCTCCCACGAAATGAACGTCATCAAAAGCATCTGCCACCGTATGGCGGTGATGAATGGCGGCAATATCGTGGAGGAAGGGGATGTGTTTGATGTGTTCTGCGCGCCAAAACACCCTTTTACCCGGCAGTTGGTGCAGCACGCCAACAAGATAGATTTACCCGAGCGGTTTTATCGCTCAGACAAAGGCCCGTTGCTGAAAATCATGTTTGCCGATGACTCCGTAGAGCAACCGGTGCTATCCGAAGTGGCTCAGCGTTTTCAGGTTTCAATCAATATCCTGCACGGCAATATTGAATACATCAATGAGCGTGCGCTCGGGCATATCGTTGCTCAGATTTCGCATCAGGATGGCGCACAGGCAGAGAACGTCGGTGCCGCACTGGCCTATATTGGTCAACACACCTTTGGCGTGGAGGTTGTCCATGAATGAGTTAATGGGTGAATTGAGCGTTGCGTTTGGTGAAACCTTTACCATGGTGTCGATTTCGACGTTGGGCGCGGTGTTGCTTGGGTTGCCGCTCGGTATCGCCATTTATGTGACCGATCGGCATCTTTTCTGGCAGAACCGCGTGGTCTACCTGCTCTCCACCGTGCTGGTCAATATTATCCGCTCGGTGCCGTTTGTGATTCTGCTGGTGTTGCTGTTGCCGCTTACGCAGTGGTTGTTGGGCAGCACCATTGGTCCGGTGGCGGCGGCAGTGCCGATGTCGGTGGCGGCCATCGCATTTTATGCCCGACTGGTGGACTCCGCGCTGCGTGAGGTTGATCCCGGTATCGTGGAAGCGGCTGAGGCGTTTGGTGCCAGCCCGATGCGGATCATTGCTACCGTTTTGTTGCCGGAAGCGTTGGCGGGGCTGCTGCGTGGATTGACTATTACACTGGTCAGCCTGATTGGTTATTCGGCGATGGCCGGTATTGTGGGTGGCGGTGGCGTCGGAGATCTGGCGATCCGTTTTGGCTATTACCGTTATGAAACCGAAGTGATGGTGATCACCGTGATCGCGCTGGTCGTACTGGTGCAACTGGTGCAAACCGCCGGGGATTGGGTATCACGCCGGGCCAACAAGCGTGAGAAACGCTGAGGCCAGACACTGAGAATACAGGGTTAAAGACGCATGAAAATTGACAAGATTGTACTGCGCAAAATGAAGATGGCGCTGAAGACGCCGTTTACCACCAGTTTTGCCACCCAAACGGAAAAGCACTTTACCATTGCGGAAGTCCATGCCGGAGGCGTTATCGGTTACGGTGACTGCTCCGCGATTTCGTTGCCGTTCTATAACGAAGAGACGAACGTTACTGCCTGGCACATCATGCGGGATTTTCTGATCCCGATGGTGAAACAGGCCGGAACGATTTCCCATCCCTCTGAAGTGCGTGAAATCTTTATGCCGGTTAAACGCAATAATTGTGCTAAAGCGGCGATTGAAGGCGGTATCTGGGATGCCTTTGCCAAGCAGCAAGGCATTTCGCTGCATCAGGCGATTGGTGGCACGCGCGATCGGGTGGAAGCGGGGGTCAGCATCGGTATTCAATCTTCCCCGCAAAAGTTGGTCGAGGTGGTCGCTGGCTATCTGGAAGAGGGCTATCGCCGTATCAAGATAAAAATCAAACCGGGCAAGGATATCGATTACATCGAGGCGCTGCGCAGCACCTTTGGCGATATCACACTGATGGCCGATGCCAACTCCGCCTATTCGTTGGACGATATCGATTTCTTCAAGCGTCTCGACCGTTTCAATTTGTTGATGATTGAACAGCCACTAGCGCACGATGACATCGTCGATCACCGCAAACTTCAGGCGGCGATTGCTACCCCCATTTGTTTGGATGAAAGCATTGCCTCAGTAGAAGACGCGCGCAAAGCCATCGAGTTGGGCAGCGCCCGCATCATCAATATCAAAGTGGCGCGGGTGGGTGGTATCACCGAGACCCTACTGATCCATGACTACTGTCAGGCGAACCAGATCCCCGTATGGTGTGGTGGCATGCTAGACACCACGGTGGGCAAAGCGCACAACATTGCGGTGGCGACGTTGCCCAACTTCGTTTACGCCCACGATATTCCGCCTTCCAGCCGCTACTGGCATGAAGATTTTATGCTACCGCTGGTGGAAATGGATGCGGATAGCTGTGTCGCGGTGCCAAACGCACCCGGGATTGGTTTTGATATCAATCCCACGCTGTATCAACGCTACTGCTACGGCGAAGAAACGTTTCAATTTTAATGCTGGATTCAGCATTGGGGCGTCAACACCAGGGAAACGCCCACTCTACTAAAACAGGAAACGCAACATGACATTCAAAAAATGGTTACCGCTGCTGCTCGTTCCCTTGCTGGGGTTCGGACAAGCTTATGCCGCTGATGCGGCTAAAGAGATCACGATCGGCGTTTCACCCGGTCCCTATGGCGATATGGTAAAACAAGCCATCAAACCGGAGCTGGCTAAGAAAGGCTATACCGTAACTGTGCGCGAATTCAGTGACTATATTCAGCCTAATTTGGCGCTGTCCAACAACAGCATTGATGCCAACTTGTTCCAAAACCGCCGCTATCTGGATCGTTTTAGCGCTGACAAAGGATTGAAACTGTCTGAAGTGATCACCGTACCGACGGCGAGCATGGGCTTCTATTCCAACAAGGTGAAACATCTTGATGAACTGAAAGCCGGTGATGTGGTGACGCTGCCGAACGATCCGTCCAATCTGGCGCGTTCGTTAGATTTTTTGCAGAAATATGGGCTGATCAAGATTAACCCGGATATTACCCCCACCAAGGCATCGCTACGCGATATCACCGAAAACCCCAAGGGTTTGGTGTTTAAACCGTTGGAAGCGGCACAACTGCCACGCGCGCTAGGCGGCGTAACCGGGTCACTGATCAACGCCAATTTTGCCATTTCTGCGGGTTTGAAATTGGCCGATGCCATTCAGTTGGATATTCTGCCGGAAGACCTGAAAAACATGATCGTGGTGCGAACAGAAGATGCCGATAAGCCTTTTGCGCAGGATTTGAAAGCGGCTGTTGAATCACCGGAGTTTGAAGCCTTTTTCGATCGTAAAGACACCATGTTCTCTGCGTTCCAGAAACCAGAATGGATGACGGCGCGTCACAAACCGTAATCCTGTTCTCTCCACTTTGCAAAGGCCGCGTAAGCGGCCTTTTTCGTACTTTATTCCTGGCTATACTCGCGATGTTTTGCCAACAGGGCGCTACCTTGTTCTCCCAGTTCCCAGAACAACCCTGTCATGATCGCCGTACCTTCCTCCACCACTGGTTTTAGCAGGTGCTCATTGACCGCATGCTGTCCGCAGGTGGGATAAGAGTGGGGGATCCACAGTGTCGGCAATCCCAGAATATCCGCAAATACATCATTGGGCAGTGAGCCACCCAGATTGGGCAGCAGCGTTGGTGACTTACCGCTGATTTCGCGCATTAGGTCCAGTGTCCAATCTACCAGCGGATTTTGTGGATCAAAACGGGTGGCGGGGGAGCTGTTGAGCAGTTCAACGTCAATATGCCCGTAGCCGTGCTGGGCCAAATGACGACGCACATGGTCAATCAGCCGGTCACTGTCAGTACCGACCACAAAGCGCAGTTGGCATACGGCCGTCGCCGACGCCGGAATGGCGTTGACCGGACGTGGCGGATTGCCGGTAACAAACGAGAGCACCTCAAGCGCGTTCCATCCCAGCAATTTCTCTGCGGCGCTCAGACCCGGCTCACCCCAGTGTGGGTCGATGTCTGGGTCGCCTGGATTACCCGCCGGTATCACATCTTGCAGTATCGTGCGCAGCGCAGGCGTCATCGGTGGCGGCAGTAAATCGTCGATCAGAATCTTGCCGCTGCCGTCAACCAGCGTGGCGATGGCGTTGGCAAGCTGTGTGCCGGGGTTGCTGAGCCGTCCCCCCCAGTTGCCAGAGTGATAGGCGCGATCGCGCCCGCGCACATGCAGTTTAAAGTTAATGCAGCCGCGGGAGCCTAAAAACAGCGTTGGACGATCGGCATGCAAGCGTGGACCATCGGAGGCGATAAAAATATCCGCTGCCAGCAGCGCTGCGTGTTGGCGACATACTTCGGCCAGCCCCGGAGAACCAATCTCTTCGCCCATTTCAAACAACAGCTTGCAGTTGAACCCCAGCCGCGCACCGCGTGCCAGATAGACCTGTTCCAGCGCCAGTAAATTGATCGTGTGCTGGCCTTTATTATCCGCGCTGCCGCGTCCGTACCAGCGGTCCTGCTCTGCGATCAGTTGCCACGGATCCAAGCCTGCGCGCCAGTTGGCCGCATCACCGAACACCACATCCCCGTGCCCATAAGAAAGGAGAGTGGGGAACGCAGGATCTTCGATGCGCTCTGCCAACATAAAGGGCATCTCCGGTGCGGCCTCTGTGGTAAGAAAATGGCAGATAAAGCCCATGGTTTCCAATGCCGGACGCAGCTCATCGCTCAGATAAGCGCGCAAGGCGGCATGATTATCGGGTTTCTGGCTCTCGGTGGCCAGCGCCAGGCGGCGCGCCAGCGTGTGAGCAAAATCACCACGCGTCACACAGCGGGTGGCGCGGCGAATGACATCGGAACGTGTCATAGATTCCTTTATGATTGTTTTGGAAAAGCAAAGGCTATTTAAGGGAAAAACGGGGTTTGCCACCATAATAAAATTTGCAATCAAGCTTTGCTTTTCATATAAACCTCGAACGGCCTATTGGGAATTTCTTAGATTATGTTGAGCAGTGAACTCCGTTATTTTCTGGCTGTGGCAACGACGGGCTCACTGAGTGCCGCCAGTCAGCAGCTCTTCGTGGCGGTGTCCGCCATCAGTCGACAGGTTCAGCGTTTGGAAGAACGTATGGGCGTGTCTCTGTTTGAGCGCCACGCGCGCGGCATGATTTTGACTGATGCAGGCCGTATTCTGGAAAATCATGTGCGTAAAAGCATGATGGATTTAGACGCGGCGGTGGCAGAAATTCAGGGACTGAGCGCGCAACATAAAACGCAGATTAGCGTCGGATGCACCGAAGGAATGGCTTTCGATGCATTGCCCAATCTGTTTGCCCGGTTTCAGCAATCCCACCCGGAAACCGCGTTCCACTTAAAAGTGGGATCGGCACAACAGGTCTCGCAGATGGTTCGTCACGGTGAAGTGGACATCGCGTTGCAATTTGCGTTTGCGCCAGAGCACGGTGTTGAAGTACTGCTTTCGCTACCTGCGCCGTTACTGCTGTTGATGGCGGAGGATCACCCGCTGGCAGGCAACACCGTTCTGTTAGCCGATCTGGCCACTTACCCGTTGGCATTGCCTGAACCGACCACCACGCTGCGTCAACTGTTCGATCTCTCCTGCCGCATGCAGGGCACTTATCTGGAGCCCACGCTCTGTTGCAGCAACTTTACCACCCTCTATCACTATGTACTTTCCACGCCGCAGGCGGTAACGGCATGTAGCTTTTATTCGGTGATGTATAAGTGCCGACAAGCGCCGCTCCGGCTGGCGAAGTTGGCGATGCGACAACTGGAACAGCGTGCCTTGCAGGTGCAAATCCAGTCCGGACATACACTCACATATGTGCAGCAGGCGTTTATCGCGATGATGCAAGACGAATTTTACGATGCGGAGCGTTACTGTGATTCGCTGTTTGAGAGCGATGAGTCGCTGACCGTGAGCTAAAGCCGTTCACTGATGACTTCAGGTAAAAATCGGATTTTGTGTTCAGAACAACCTCGATAACATTGCGGTAGCATAGACGATGCATCGGCAAAGCAACTCGCGTTGTTCTAGCCGTCTTGTAGGGTTGACGGTTCTTTGTTGAACAAACACATGGAGATTCGTTATGTTACGCAAGCGGCCGATGGCATGTTATGCCAACAGGAAAGACGCTGTTTGTTTTTATGGCCCTGTTATCTACCGATTTGACGCTGTTTACCCCATAAAAGCGTTTTCACCTAAACAAACCTTTTCAATGGCCCTGCTGCGAGGGGCGTTACGCCGCCAAGGCGGTGAGGGGCGGGGCGTACTGTATTGCCATCCACAGCAACAAACCGACGTGGCAGCGTGGTTGAGTCAACACACGCATTTAGGCTGGCGTCTTGAAGCCGACGCAAAATTACTGCCGGGTGAAATGCGGTTAATGACGGAAGGGGGCGCATTTGCCTTGAGGTGGTAACGCCTTTATAGCATGATCTCTTATTATGGGAATGACGATTGGCTAAAATAAAGTGTTACAGGTGGATTTCAGCAGCTTCACGGAATAATAAAGCCCTTTGTTTTTTCCGTAGTGAAATAAAGTCACGCACCAATGTCAATAAAATCCGCCAATGCAACTCTCTGGCGCTTTATAACGTTTTCCATTTTTCCCTCTATTATCCCAAACAACATTAATCACAGTGCGCGTTGTTAACAGCGCGTATCAGACCCGTAAAACACGACCAGATTGCTTTCTTATCTGAAAATAGAGTGGTCGAGGTCTTTGCTGATAGAGTGACGTTAGGAAATGAAACTATCATTACAAATCAATGAACCCAGTAGGTACCGTTTTACTCATCCAAACACCATTCGGTGCTTGGTAGAATTTAATGCCCTGTTGGTACATTAATAAGGCATTAATTTTTAATACAGTTGGTTTACCGTGTCGTTGTCCAATGGCTATAGCCGTAGTTTCATCACTCGACAAATGTACATATTGGCGTGATCCAGCCAGTAGACCTTGTTCTTTGATAGCCTCCAAAAAACGTGTTGCAGTGCCATGATACAAGAATTCTGGGGGCATTTTCTCGTTAAAGCAAATATCTACTTGTTGCACTGAATGCCCTTGAACAGCTCGGATGCAGCGTCCATCCTCTGAAATAGCAAACCGTTTTTTATCACTACTCTCAACAACAGCGTGGATAAGTTGTTGAGTAAGCATGTTTTTAGCCTTGCTAGCACAGGCAATCAATGTGTTGATATCCGCCAAACCTTCACTGTCTAAAGTTAAGCCAATTGACTGAGGTTGATGGCGTAAGACGTAACTTAAAAATTGGCTTACTTCGGTATGTTTTTTGCTCATGTTGAACCTCGCCAATAACGTTGGAAGCAATGGGTTTTATTTATAGATCATATGATTGTAGTTAGCTCGCCAACATGATAATCAATAGCGCCAGCTCAGCGATCACCGCCATCTTTTACCCGGTGGTACGGAACCAAAGGCAGCGATCTACGCTGGCATGTCGCAAAACAACGGTATACTAAAGCCACGTGGAGCAAAATGCGCATTGTTTTTCAGCGCAACAAAAGCGTAAAAAAAACTTACAAGGAGTTTCGATGAATTGGCAGCATGTGTTCTTCTCGGCGGCCGTTGCGCTTGTCGTGGCAAGCGTTCTCACGTTGATGAGGAAGAAACAATGGATTGGTAAAACTACGTGGGTTGTTATCTTCGTTGCTGTGATTATCGGGTGGAATGTGATTGATACGGCGTACCTGATGCCGGATAAAGCACGTTCACTGGAATTGCAATATGCAGAATCATCAATGGTGAAACTGCCAATTTTTCAAGCCATTAAACAATATGCCCCGGATACCTATCAGGCCCTCAAGGAAAAAGTTGTTGACGCTAAAGCTGAGGGCAAAGATCTTCAGCAGGCGATCGATCTGGTGCAGGCTGATTCATCGGCTTTTTTACTGTCCCGTCTTTATCCTGCGCCTGATGACAAGGTTATCTCTACGCTGAAAGTAATGCTGGAACAGGGTGAGAATATTCAACAGCAGAGCGATGAGGCCTGTTTCAAATTTTTCTTTCCTTTTGTCAGCGGCGGCGTGAATCCGCTAGCGCTGAATTCGGCTGAGCTTATTCAGCGTCGAATGAATGCGGATAGTGAATTAGTGGCGGCGTCGTATACCTCCCCACGAGTCGCCGATAAACCGCGAGAAGACGCCGCCGCTGCACACGCATTACAGCCGGTAATACAGCGGTTATACGGGCAATACGGCGCTGATTTGCAAATGATTGCAGATCCCGCGGCAAAACAGGTTGATCGCAAAAAAGCCTGTGATATTACATTACAACTGTATCGTCACATTCTGGCACTGCCGCCACAACAAGCCGCAGCCGTGATCCGCACGGTGCTAACCAACTAAATGTACTTGCCCGAGCAAAATCCCGGTGTAAGACGCGTCAAATCTCAAATCCCGGCGCGACCTCTTTTACCTGGCAGGCATCGGGTTTGGGGGCGCCAGCGGGTATCGTCGTGCAATCGGGTTTAAACGGGTTCAGGGCATCGCGATTGAGATAAAGCAGTAACACTATGATGGCGATCAGCAGACATTTTTTGGTCATAAGCAGACTATTTCATTGAATAATGCTGTACATGTTACCGTGCTCGGAACGGGCATGGGCTACACGGCGTCTGACCAACATGCTAGTCAGATCACAACGGATGAGGAACGCACAGTGTAAAGGTTTTTACGCCCACTGTCTTCCCGCCGTCCCGTAGGATACCGGAGGTCATATGAGCGTCGAGAAACTGCGTTTTGCCGCAGTGCAGTTAGAGCACACCCATATCTATGATATGTGCAGCCATCTGATGGGTGCAGGCGCGGAGCTGGTTGCAGTGTACGATCCTGATCCGATGAAGCGTGAACGCTTTGCCGCGCGTTTTCCAGAGGTGGCGATGGCGAGCAGCGTTGACGCTATTCTGACAAACCCAGCGATCCAACTGGTAGCAAGCGCGGCGGTGCCTGATGAACGTGCCGATCTGGGGCTGTGTGTCATGGCGGCAGGTAAAGACTATTTTACTGACAAACCGCCGCTGACCACCTTGGCGCAGTTGAATGCGGTAAAAGCCGCAGTGGCACAGACCGGGCGAAAATATGCCGTTTATTTTAATGAGCATGTGGTGGTGGACAGTGTGTTGTACGCGTGAGAATTGGTGCGGCAAGGTGCGATAGGGCGGGTTCTCCAGACGATCGGCGTCGGGCCGCATCGTGAGCGCGGTGCACGCCCTGACTGGTTTTACCAGCGCCACCGCTACGGCGGTATTTTATGTGACATTGGTATTCATCAAATCGAGCAGTTCCTCTATTTTACCGGCAATACGGCGGCGAGCGTGGTTGCCAGTCAGGTGGCCAATTATCAACACCCACACGCGCCTGAGTTCGAGGATTTTGGCGATGCCATGCTGCGCGGTGAAAATGGAGCCACAGGCTATTTTCGCTGTGACTGGTTTACGCCGGATGGGCTTAGCGCCTGGGGCGATGGGCGCCTTACCATTTTGGGCACCGAGGGATATATTGAACTGCGTAAATATGTCGACATCACCCGCGGCGAAAGTAACATCCTCTATCTGGTCAACAAGGATGGCGAGCAGCGTATTGCGACAGCGGGCAACGTCGAGCGGCGCTTTTTCCACGAATTTGTGCAGGATTGCCTACACCGCACCGAAAACGCCATGACGCAGCAATGGGTGTTCACCGTGACGGAATTGGCGCTGCGCGCTCAACGCATGGCGCAGCAGATTACTCCAACCAGGGGGGAATAATCTGCTAAACGGCATCACGCCGTTGGTGACGTTGCCTTGCTCGTCGCTGCCGTGTGTTGCTCTTGCGCCAGTTGATGCAATGCGGCTTCTGCCAGTGCTGCAAAATAGCGCGATGCAGGATAGATAGCCGATTCATCAGGATTGAAACCTGGATGGTGCAGGCCAAACGGGCTGCCAGAACCGATACTGACAAACGTACCGGGGCCACTTTGCAAATAAAGCGCAAAGTCTTCTCCACCCATCTGCCGTTCAGCGATTTCAACCTGATAACCTTGTTCTGCGGCAACTTGTCTACTGAAGTCAGCCCAAAACGGCGTATTGACCACCGAAGGGGGGCCGGGGTGCCACGCCAACTCGGCCTGTGCGCCCAGTGCGGCAGCGGTACCGTGGATAACCTGACGCATCATGTCTGGCACCTGTTCCCGTACCTGCGTGCTGTAGGTTCGTACCGTTCCTTCCAATTCGACCGTTTGTGGTAACACATTCCAGGTATTGCCGCCTTCGATGCGCGTCACGCTAACCACCAGCGATTCCAGTGAACTGACCCGGCGACTGGGAAGCGTTTGCAGAGCGATGACAATGTGACTGGCGGCGATAATGCTGTCGATCCCTTCTTCCGGCTTGGCGGCATGAGCCCCTTTACCGGTGATACGAATAGAGAATCGGTCAACGTTGGCGTAAAAGGCTCCTGAGCGCGTAGCAAATGTGCCGCTTGGCAACTCCGGCGCGTTGTGTAAGCCAAACACGGCGGAGACGGGCTGTAGCGCGCCGGCGTGAATCAGTTGTCGTGCACCGACAGAAACCTCTTCCGCGGGTTGAAACAGCAGGCGTACGCGGCCCGGCAACTGCGCTTCTCGGGCTTTCAGCAGTCCCGCTGCACCGAGCATCACCGCAGTATGAAAATCATGTCCGCATGCGTGCATCACGCCAGAATGTTGTGAGGGGAAGGGGACATCGGTGTCTTCGACGATCGGTAACGCATCAATATCCGCGCGTAGCGCAACCACTGGCCCCGAAGATGCACCGATATCGGCGACAACGCCGGTTTGCAACGGAATGGGTAAAGGGGCGATCGACAGTTGGTGCAGCCAGCGGGTAATGCGTTGGGTGGTCTGGTACTCCTGCTCAGACAGTTCAGGAAATTGATGGAGCTCACGACGCCATTCAATAACGCGACGTGCTAACGAATCAATGCTAAGCGGATTGATACTACAGGGCGCATCTGGCGCAGGTTTACGGGTTGTCATCTCACTTCTCCCCATGGATTGCCTGCTATCAACCGTAGCGGATCCCTTGACGCGAAATAAATATCGTCTGGTTATATTTTATGACTGTAAAGCAGAACGACCGCTGCCGCTCGCGCTTTTCCGCACGGTGAATAAAAGCAGAATAATGCACCTGCTTATATTTTCCTACGTGCTTATATGCCGCGTATAAATATTTATTTCACAAAGAGAAAAGGCCAACGAAAAAGCAGGGATAGCATATCGCTGGGTTTAAACGTGGCAGATTTAAACAAGGTATTCCTGTTTTCTGAATGCAGAAATCTCAACGTTGCCGTTATTTTAGCTGAACACATAGGTGAATGTCTTTTGGCATAGCTTATAAAACATGATCTTGGCAGCAATAAATAAACATCATAGGTCTCTGTCAGTGAGTCAAGCCGAAGTCGGACTTCGGCAAGCAAAAGGAGAGTGAACCAGATGGCCAAAAAGGATGCGCTGTTGATCCCTTTATTGAGCAGGATACTCGATGTTCCCGAAGCAGCATTACACGACGACAGTAATCTGATGCACTATGGCATGTACTCGATGCGCACCATGCGTGCCGCGACCTGGTTACGGCGCGAGGGGATCGCCGTCACTTTCTCAGATTTTATCGATAAACGGACCGTTAAAGAGTGGCGTGAGGTGATCTCTGCTGCAAAAGCCTATCGCACGGTGGCCGATACGGATGCCCCGCCGTGCGATACGCCAGGGTTCGAACTTGCCACTATGCAGCACGCCTTTTGGATTGGGCGTAACGAGCGGCAACAACTTGGAGGTGTAAGCGCTCATTTTTATGCTGAATTGGACGGTAAAGCGCTCGATCCAGAACGGCTGGCGAACGCGCTGAACCGCCTGATTCAACGCCATGACATGCTACGGTTGCGTATTGATCAGGACGCGCGTTTGCACATTGCGCCAGATAGCCCTTGTCAGCTACAGATCAATGATTTGCGCGAGCTGTCTGCGGAGCAGTGTCATGGGAGTCTGGCCGCGTTGCGTCAGCGCTATACCCATCAGCAGTTGGATATTGCCAATGGTGAAACGCTGATGTTGGCGTTATCGCTGCTGCCAACAGGAGACAGTCGGCTGCATATCGATTTGGATATGATCGCTGGCGATGCCACGAGCCTGCGTCTCTTGCTGCGTGAGTTGGCGCAAAGCTATCGCCAACCGGATTATGCGTTACCGCCGTTGCGGTCAAGCTATCGTGACTACCAACAGCGCTGGCAAGAGAAGCATGAACACCGTCGTGAGCAGGACAGAGCATGGTGGCAAACGCAGTTATCCCGCTTGGCGACATCGCCCGCTTTGCCCCTTCAATCATCAGAAAAAACCGTACCGGTAACCGAAAGACGCTATCTGTGGCTCAACCCTACGCAGCAGCAGCAATTGACGACGATGAGTCACCAATTCGGGCTAAGCGTCCCGGTCGTGCTGGCAACGATTTTTGGCGAGTGTATTGGTTTATGGAGCGGCGGTGCCCCCTTTCTGTTGAATTTACCAGTGTTTTCCCGCGATGAAGAGATAGAAGACGCCGATCGGTTGGTGGGCGATTTTTCCAGCTCAGTGCTGATTAACGTTGAGCCGAGCAGTGCTGCGAGCATTATCGAGCAGGCGCGTCAACTGCAAACCCAGCTTCACCGGGCGCTGGCACATACGGCGTGGAGTGGCGTTGATGTGCTACGCGATCTGTCGCGGCAGCAACAGATCAATGCCAGTCTGGCTCCGGTGGTGTTTACCAGCGCATTGGCGCTGGGCGATCTCTTTGAACCACCAGTGCGCGCGGTGTTAGGGGAGCCCGTGTGGTCGGTTTCTCAGGGGCCGCAGGTGTTGATTGATGCACAGGCTACTGAATACCTGAACGGCATCATGCTGAATTGGGATGTGCGTGCTGACAGATTTGCACCCGGTGTGATCGATGCCATGTTCGAGGGATTTCAGCAACAGGTGCACGCGTTACTTAACGATATTACGTGCTGGCAGCGCCCACAGCCAGTGCCACCGCCGGTAGCCCCCTGGCCGCCAGAGATTGCCGAACCGGCCAATGCGCCGACGCTGCTGCATCGATTCTTCATGCACGCCGAGCGA
The DNA here is from genome assembly GCF_019797845.1 of Symbiopectobacterium purcellii. Taxonomy (NCBI): domain Bacteria; kingdom Pseudomonadati; phylum Pseudomonadota; class Gammaproteobacteria; order Enterobacterales; family Enterobacteriaceae; genus Symbiopectobacterium; species Symbiopectobacterium purcellii. The sequence continues at coordinate 2,055,245 of NZ_CP081864.1, forward strand.
GATCCCGATGCTATCGCCTTGCAGTGGGGGGAGCACGGCGTACTGCATTACGGTGAATTGGCGCAAAATGCCTTGTGCATTGCGCGTTTTCTCCATGAGCAGGGCATCAAAACGGGTGACAGTGTTGCCATCAGTATGGGGAAGGGGCCGGAGCAGGTGATGGCAGTATTAGGCGTTCTGGCTGCGGGGGCAACCTATGTTCCTTGCGGTATTGATATTCCGCTGGCGCGCCGCGAAGCCGTGTATCGTCTGGCGAATGTAGCACTGGTGCTTTGTGACTCCCACAGTGCTTATCAGCCTGAATGGCCGCGGGGTATCCCGGTGCTTCCGCTGGTGCAAGGGCTGCAGGCGTTGCCGCTTGCGGCATCGGCCGAGGTGGATGAACAGCGGGCGATGTATGTCATCTTTACCTCCGGCACCACCGGGCAACCGAAAGGCGTTGCGGTTTCGCACCGCGCGGTTGCCAATACGGTGGACGGTGTTGATTCGCATTTCACTGTTACACCCAGCGATTGTACGATCACGCTATCCGCGCTTGATTTCGATCTCTCTGCCTACGATATTTTCTCCTGCCTGAGCCGCGGCGCTCGCGTGGCCGTGGTTGACGAACAGCAACGCCGGGATGCCCATGCCTGGCTGGCGCTGATACAGCGCTATGGTGTCAGCATCATCAGTTGTGTGCCTGCGCTGTTGGATATGATCCTCACCGCAGCCGGAGACACGCCACTGTCTTCTGCCCGGCTGGTTATGCTGGGGGGCGATCGTATTCCGGTGGCATTGGCGGAGCGGTGGTGGCGGCGCACGGCAGGAGCACCTTTCGTCGGGTTGGGTGGCATGACGGAGGCTGCAATCCACTCCACGTTATTCGTGCTGCATGCCGACGATCCACGCTGGACGCTGGTGCCTTTTGGTACGCCTCTACCCAATATGTATTGCCGTATTGTGGATGCTCTGGGGCGGGATTGCCCACCTTGGGTGGTCGGAGAACTGTGGGTCAGCGGCCCGGGATTGGCGCTGGGGTATCGTAACGATGCGGAGCGCACCGCGGTGAAGTTTGTGGCATGTGCCGGGCGACGCTGGTATCGCAGTGGTGACCGCGCCCGCTATTGGCCCGATGACACCATTGAGTATCTCGGGCGTAATGACCAGCAGATCAAGATTCGCGGGCACCGCATCGAGCCGGGTGAGGTGGAAGCGGCCCTGATGCGCCATCCCGCCATTCACAGCGCCTGCGTAACGGTAGTGGCACAGGCGACCCGTCAACTCTGCGCCACGCTGGTGACCGATGAAAATAATAGCGCCAGCGTCTGGCAAGGCTGGTTGCAGCCGCTGCTGCCACGCTATGCCATTCCCGAACATTACGTAGTTATACCCGCGATGCCGGTAACGGAAAACGGCAAAACGGACAGGGCGAGCGTAGAATACCTCGCCGCATCGCAGATTAACCTGGCGCGCACCCCGCGTAGCACGCCTGAAAACGATATCGAACGGCAGGTTGCCGCGCTGTGGGCCATGCTGTTGAACGTTGACAGCGTGAGCCGTGAGGATAATTTTTTCGTTCTGGGTGGCGACAGCCTTATTGCCACGCGCTTGATTGCGGCGCTACGCGAACGGCAGTTGAGCGCGCCGTTACATGCTTTATTCACGTCCCCCGAACTGCGCGATTTTTGCCATTATGTTCAAGCAGAAGTCGCTGTTTCACTGCCTATGCTGGTCGCCGATGACGCCGCGCGCTATCAACCCTTTCCACTCAGTGATATTCAGCGTGCCTTCTGGATTGGTCGTAGTGAACAGATGACGCTGGGCGGCGTCGGCTCGCATTTTTATATCGAATTTGATGGTGAAGGGCTGGATGTCGCACGCCTTGAAGTCGCCTGGCAACAGTTGATCGCGCGTCACGCCATGCTGCGTGCGGTGGTGACCGACGCCGGGGAGCAGCAGGTGCTACCCGACACGCGGCTTTATCATATTGAACGCCATACCGCCTGCGATGATGTTGAAGGGGCGTTGCAGACCTGGCGCGATACGCTGTCGCACCGGGTTTACGATGTGCGTGAGTGGCCGCTGTTTTCCCTTCATGTGGTGGATTACCAACAAGGGGGGGACGCGCGCCAGCGGCTGATGGTCAGCCTCGACAGCATGATGTTCGATGGGCGTAGCATCATGATCCTGTTCACTGAATGGGATGCTTTATACCGCAATCCGACGGTGGAATTACCCGCGTTGCGCATCCATTATCGGGATTATCAATGTGGGCTGGCGGATCATAGTGCGGCACTGATGCCGCAGGCGAAGGCCTACTGGCTGGAGCAACTGAAGACGTTGCCCGCAGCGCCCGCCTTACCGTTGGCGGTAAGACCCGAGACGGTGGTGAAACCCCGCTTCCAGCGCAGGCGCTATGTGTTACCCGCGGAGTCATGGCAGCGTTTTATGTCGCAGGCGCAGCGGCATGGTATCACCGTCAGCGTGGCGCTGGCGGCGGCCTACGGTGAAGTGCTGGCGTTCTGGAGCAATCAGTCTGCACTGGCGCTGAACTTCACGCTGTTCGATAGGCAGCCATTGCATCCCGATATTAACCGCGTGGTGGGGGATTTCGCCTCTATCCTGCTGCTCGGTTATGAAACTGCGCAGGGTAGAGATTTTTGTCAAGCGACCATGCAGTTGCAGCAGCAAGTGGGGGAAGGGCTAAGCCATCGGCAGTTTTCTGGGGTGCAGGTTTTGCGTGAACTGGCCCGTTATCACGACCAAAGCATGGCTACGATGCCCGTCGTGTTCACCAGCGTGCTCGGGCTGGAAAAGGATGCATCGATGGCGCTGTCGGACGCGTTTCCCCGCGTACATTATTCGCTGACGCAAACGCCGCAGGTGTGGCTCGATGCCAAAGTCAGCGAATCGCATGGGTGTCTGCTGCTGGAGTGGGACGTGGTGGAAGCCCTGTTTCCACCCGGCGTTATCGACAGCCTGTTTGCCGCATACTGCCATCTGGTCGAAAGTCTGGTACAGGCAGACTGGTGCCAGCCAATATCGTTGTCGCTTCCCACAGAACAGCAGCGTCTAAGGGCACAAATCAACCAAACGGCGATGGATTTCGGTGATAACACCGTGCCTTACCTGCGCGTTTTTGCTCAAGCACAACGTGCCCCGCAAGCGACGGCGCTGGTATGGGGCGATCATGGCGTAATGCATTACGGTGAGATGACGCGTCAAGCGTTGAGCGTGGCGGCATATCTGGTGCAACAGGGCATGCAGCCAGGTGACAAGGTGGCCATCACACACCGCAAGGGAGCGGCGCAGATTGTCGGGGTGCTAGGCGTGTTGGCAGCGGGAGGCTGCTATGTTCCTTGCAGTATCGCGTTACCGCTGGCACGCCGCGAGCAGATTTACCAGGCGGCTCGGGTACGCTGTGTTCTGACTGACGATATGAGCCTGACACATCTCGATTGGCCTGCCGCGTTTCCCGTCGTGGCGCTCAGCACCGCGCTGGCTTGTGCCCCGTTACAAGAACCTGTCATTCAGCCGGGTCATGCGCCGATCTACGTTATTTTTACCTCAGGTAGCACTGGAGCACCCAAAGGGGTGGTGGTGAGCCATCGTGCGGTTGCCAATACTATTGATGCCGTCACCCGACGCTTTGATCTCAGCGTCAGCGATCGTTCCATGACGCTTTCTGCACTGGATTTTGATCTGTCGGCTTTTGATATTTTCACCTTCCTCGGCATCGGTGCTTCGCTGGCCGTGGTCGAAGAGCCTCAGTGGCGTGATGCGGCCGCCTGGGCGGTGTTGATGACTCGCTGGCAGGTTAGCGTGATCAGCGCCGTGCCAGCGCAAGTGGAGATGTTGACCATTGCAGCCCATGACGGTGGGTTGCCACAGTCGCTGCGGCTGGTGATGGTGGGCGGCGATCGTATCTTGTACGCCTTGCCGCATCAGCTATGGGCGCTGGCGCCTCAAGCGCGCTTTGCGGCCCTGGGCGGTATGACGGAGGCGGCAATCCACGCGACTTGCTACATCGTCACCCCCGATGACCTCTGGTGGCCAGCGGCCCCGTATGGCGAGCCGCTGGCGAACATGCGCTGTCGGGTTGTCGATGGACAGGAACGCGATTGTCCGAATGGGGTGAAAGGTGAACTGTGGATCAGTGGTGCTGGACTTGCCGACGGTTATATGGGTGATGCGCAACGCAGCGCGGAGAAGTTTGTTGTGCGCCAGGGTACCACTTGGTACCGCACTGGTGACCGGGCCTATTACCGCGACGACGGCGTTCTGATTTTCTGTGGGCGCACTGATGGGCAAGTCAAAGTGCGAGGATATCGCATCGAACTGGCGGAAATCGAAGGCGCGTTAACCCGACTGCCGGAAGTGGACGAGGCGGTTGCCGTGCTTCTGGATGCGCCTTCGCCGCAGGTAGCTGCCGCACTGGTGTGTCCTGAGACCACCGAGATGGCGGAGATCAAGTTAACGCTGCAGGCGTGGTTACCTGAGTATGAAGTGCCTGAACACCTGATACGCATCGCCCGTGTGCCCTTGACGGCCAATGGCAAGATTGACCGAGCAGCCATTCGTGACGAGATGCAGTCCTATCTGAATGGCCTGCGTGATGAACGGGGAGGGGAACGCCCCGTCGGCCGGGCAGAGCAGGTTCTGGCAACGCTGTGGGGCGCATTGCTCGATCTGGATACGGTTACGCGTGAGGCGAACTTTTTTTCACTCGGTGGCGACAGCCTGATTGCTACCCGGCTAATCAGCCGCTTGCCCCAGGAGGGGTTTCACGGCTCGCTGGCGTCACTGTTTCGCCAGCCGGTGTTGCACGCGTTTGCGGCAACGCTGCGGGATGCTACGCCTGAACAACCAATCCGCTTACACCATGACGCCGCGCAGCGTTATCACCCGTTCCCGCTGAATGACGTGCAAGAGGCCTATTGGCTGGGGCGGCGCGACGGGTTTGTATTGGGAGGTATTGCCGCTCAGTGCTACCACGAATACGAACTGCAACACGCCGATCTGATGCGACTTGAGCACGCCTGGAACCAGTTGGTGATGCGGCATGACATGCTGCGCTGCGTTATCAGTGAGGATGGTCAACAGTCCATCATGGAAGAGGTCCCCTATTTTTACTTCCGTTACCACGACTTACGCCATTTGACCGATGCGTCAGCACAGTTGGCATTGCTCAGAAACCGAATGGCGCATCAGATTCTGTCTGCCAGCAGCGGCAGGCTCTACGACATTACGTTGATTGACTATGGTGCTGGGAAATCGCGCCTTGCGGTGCTGTTCGATAATTTGATTGTCGATGGTTTAAGCATGTTGACGCTGTTTAGTGAATGGTTCGAATGCTACCAAAATCCGGAGACTGAACTCCCCCCGCTGGCGATACAGTTCCGTGATTATCAGTGCTGGCGTGCGCAGCAGGGACAGGCGCAAGAGGATATCGTCTACTGGCAGCAGCGCTTTGATGCGTTGCCGCCAGCGCCCGCATTGCCGACACGGATGGTGCCTGCTGCCATCATCACGCCGCGTTTTCGTCGACTGGAAGCGCAGCTCGAACCCGCACTGTGGCGACAGCTCAGCGATCGCGCGCGTCAGGTGCAAATTACCCCCTCAGTGCTGCTCTTGACCTGCTTTGCGGAAACATTGAGTCGGTGGAGTGGGCAAAAAGCGTTGGTGATCACCTTGACGCAGTTCGACCGCCAACCGCTTCATCCCGACATCAACCGTGTCGTGGGTGATTTTACCTCGCTGACGCTGGCAGAGTATCACGCCGATAACGCCGAGAGCTGGCTAAGGCACGCCCAGCGGTTGCAGGAGCAAGTGTGGCGCGATCTTGGCCACGCCTCCGTGTCTGCGATTTCGGTACAACGCGCGCTGGCACAGCGAGCAGGCAATGAGATGCAGGCCGCACCCGTGGTGTTCACCAGTATGCTGGGTGTGGCCGATACGCTGGCTAAAGCGGTGCCCTGGCCGAACTACACCTGTTCGCAAACGCCGCAGGTGTGGCTTGATCATCAGGCCATTGATTTAGCCGATGGTGTGTTGCTCAGTTGGGATTATCTGGAAGAGCTGTTTTTACCGGACATGATTGAGCAGATGTTTGCCTGGTACTGCCACACGCTGCGCGCGTTGGCAGGCAATGATTGGCTGGCGCCGCCGATGAGGGATTTGCCCGTTGCGCAGCGCCAGATACGACTCCAGGCCAACACGACCGGCGGCCCGATGCCAAACCATCGGGCGCTGCATGACGCCTTTTTCAGCCAGGCGCAGCAGTGGCCCGAGCGCCCAGCGCTGTGGGATAGCGTGAACGGCCACCTGAGCTACGGTGCGCTGCGGGAACAGGCGCTGACGGTTGCGGCCGGACTGCTACACCACGGTATTCACGCGGGAGATTGTGTCGCATTGTGCTTGCCGTCAGGTAGCGAGCGCATGGTGGCGCTGCTTGGCATCCTTGCCGCTGGTGCGGCCTATTTGCCCCTCAATCAGGCGCACCCCATCGCGCGCCACGCCCTGCTTTGCCGTAAGGGGCGCGCGAAGGCCGTTATTTGCGACAACGAACTATCGTTCGCCTTACCGACCTACTCGCTGTCCTCATTACGGGCCAACGCGCCGTTAACGGCACCGATTATTCCGCCGGACGATACGCTTGCCTACGTGCTGTTTACCTCTGGAACCACCGGGGAGCCCAAAGGCGTGATGGTTGAACACCGTAATGTGCTCAATACGCTGGAGACGGTGTGTCAGCAACTTGATATCTCGGCGCAGGATGTCTTTCTGGCCGTTTCCGCGCTGGATTTTGACCTGTCGGTGTTTGATCTGTTCGCCGCGCTGAGCGTGGGCGGGCTGGTGGTGTTGGTGGAAGACTCGCCCCATCATGATGCAGATCGCTGGTTAACGCTGATGTCTACCCACGGTGTCAGCGTATGGAACAGTGTGCCGTCGTTGTTCGATATGCTGCATACCCTCGCGCGTGCGCGGCAGGTGACACTGCCCGATCTGCGTATTGCCTTGTTATCGGGAGATTGGGTGGAGCCTGATAGCGGAGAACGGCTACGCACGTTCGCGCCGTCAGCACAGGGGTTTGCGTTGGGCGGGGCTACCGAGGCCGCAATCTGGTCCTCGATATGGCCGCTCTCCTCACCACGACCGGAAGGATGCCACTCGGTGCCCTACGGCTTCCCTCTGAGAAATCAGCGTTTCCGCGTAGTGGACACATTGGGCAATGACACGCCTGACTGGGTGCCCGGTGAACTGTGGATTGGCGGGTTGGGGATAGCACGCGGTTATTGTGCGGATGCGCGCTTGACGGCGCTGCACTTCAACGGTGATTACCCGTGGCGTTGGTATCGTACCGGCGATCGCGCTCGCTACCGCCCAAACGGTGTGCTGGAGTTTTTGGGACGCATCGATAATCAAATTAAGTTACAGGGTCACAGAATTGAACTGAGTGAAATTGAATCCATCTTGCAGCGTCACCCACAGGTGCGTCAGGCGGTTGCCGTAGTGCAGGGCGATGGCGCTACGGCAGGATTGCACGCTTATGTCCAGATGGATGTTGCTGAAGAAGCGTTCAACGCGCTTCTGAGTGCACTGCACCATGAACTGCGTATCACCTTGCCGGGCTATGCGATTCCGGCGGCAATATCGCCTGTTACCACCTGGCCGCTGACGCCCAACGGAAAAATCGACAGGTGTCAGTTAGCGATACCGTCACCGCACCCAACGTCCCACCAACCCAAGAAGATCAGCGAGTTGCAGCATGTGGTTGCCGTGTTGTGGCAACAACTCGTGGAAGGGCCGCTGCCATTGGGCACTGACTCCTTCTTCCGCGTGGGCGGTAACTCGTTGCTGGGGACAAAATTAGTCGCTCAGGTGTGTGAACGATTTTCTATCAATCTGACCATAAAGGAGTTTTTCTATGATGCAACCTTATCTGGTCTGTGTGCCTGTGTTGAACGGCATTTAGCCGACCGCGCTCGAATGGAGGAGGGAACGCTATGAATATCGCCGATTTTGTTGCCACGCTGGAGTTGCATGGCATCGAGTTGTGGAGCGAAGGGAATCATCTGCACTTTCGGGCGCCTGCCGGAACTTTGAATGAAACGGTGAAAGAAGCGTTGCGCGAACACAAGCCTGCGCTATTAGTCTATCTGGCAAGCCGGAATGAGAGCGAGGCGATTCACTGCGATCGTCAAAGTCGTTTTACGCCATTCCCCCTGACGGAAACTCAGCAGGCGTGGCTGATCGGGCGTCACAGCGCTTTCGCTTACGGCGGTCTTGCGTGTCGTGGGTTTCTTGCTGTGAGTTTCCCCGCTGTGCTGGAGCCCGTGCGGCTGGAGCAGGCATTGCAGCAGTTGATTGCTCGCCACGACATGCTACGGGTGGTGGTGAAAGAGGAAGGCTTTCAGCGCGTTCTGTCAACGGTGCCTGATTATACGCTGCCCACCAGCGATCTACGCCATCTTGGTACTGAAGCGGCGCAGCGCGCCGTGGAGCGGCTACGCGATACCCTGTTGTCGGCCCCGTCTGATTACGCCACCTGGCCGCTGTTCGCGGCGCATGCGGTGCGGTTGGCCCGTGAGACACAGTTGCTGTTGGCCGTTGAACTGATCGCATTGGATGCGGCCAGCCTCTATCTGTTGGTCGATGAGCTTGCGCTGCTGTTGTTCAATCCGGAACAGCTTCTCCCTGCGCCTGACATTACCTTTCGTGACTGCGTGATTGCACGGCGTGCCGCACGTGAAGGAAAACGCTATCGAGACGATCGACACTATTGGCTGGCACGCCTTGATGCCCTGCCTGACGCGCCGCAACTGCCGCTGGCGGAAGCCGCGGCCGATGCGCCTTTTCTGCGCCGTTATCGGCTGCTGTCGGCGAGTCAGGTCAGACAGCTCGGCTCACTGGCTGGCGAACATCAGGTGACTTTGAGTGTATTGTTGCTCGGGGCGTTTGCCCAGGTGCTGGCGCTGTACAGTCAACAGCGTCATTTCACGCTGAATTTGCCCGTGTCTAGGCGCGATCAACGGCACCCCGATATCCAGCGCGTGGTGGGAGATTTTACTGACACCGTGCTGCTTGAGGTTGATTTACAAGGTGTAGTCCCGTTTGGCGAACAACTGCGTGTGCTCAGTCAGCGCCTGTGTGACGCGATGGATCACGTCAGTTACTCCGGGTTAGAAGTGCTCAGAGCGCTTTCTCGCCGTCTCGGGGACGCCCAAATAATGCCCGTGGTGTTTACCAGCACATTGGGGCAACGCGGACACCGCGAGGGGAAAAAGCCTTGCTATCACCTTGTTCAAGGCATGACGCAGACGCCGCAGGTGCTGATCGATTGTCAGGTAGTGGAGCAACCAGAAGGGATCCTGGTGGCATGGGATTCGCGCGAGGCGCTGTTTCCTCCGGCCTTGATTGAGCATGCGTTCGAACTGTATAGCAGTTTTATCAATCGGCTGATTGAAGACGGTGAGGGCTGCATGCTGCAGGTCCGCCCGGTGCCGCTGCCCGCCTCATTGTGCCATGCGCGTCAGTATGCCAACGCGACCTGTAGGGCTCATCCGGCCCAGTTACTGCATCAGGGGATTGTGGTGCAGGCTGAACGGCGTCCCGAAGCTATCGCAGTCATTGATGAACACGGTGCGCTGAGCTACCAACAACTGCTGGCGCAGGCCTGCAGGCTGGCCGCACGGTTGCAGCAGGCGGGGCATCAACCTACACAACGGGTTGCCATTTTCTGTGATAAGGGGCGGGGACAGGCACTATCCGTGCTTGCAACGCTACTGTGCGGGGGATGCTATGTGCCGTTTTACTTGAAGCAACCGACGGCGCGTCGCGACCTGATGTTGCAAGATGCTGACATTGCGTGGGCCGTTGCCGACGATCTCACTTTGCTTCCCGCAGGTATCCAGGTGTTTAACTGGCGGTGTGAAACACCAGTGTGCGACTTCACACCGGTATCGGTGGCACCGGAGCAGCCCGCATACCTGATTTATACCTCAGGTTCTACCGGCACACCAAAAGGGGTGGTGATGTCTCATCAGGCTGCCTGGAATACGCTGGCCGACATCAACCACCGCTTTGCCGTGGGGCCGCAGGATGCGGTGCTGGCTTTGGCTAATCTCTCCTTCGATCTCGCCGTTTACGACCTATTTGGCGTGCTGGCCGCCGGAGGGCGTCTGGTCTATCCCCATGCGGCTCAGCAGGGCGATCCGGCGCACTGGGCGCAGCAGATTCAGCATCATGACATCACCTTGTGGAACAGCGTGCCGTCACAGTTGCAGATGCTGTGCGATGTCCGGCAACCGTTGGCACCGCTGCGCGTGGTGCTGGTCTCCGGGGATTGGGTGCCGCGTAGCCTGACGGAATCGCTGTCGGCGTTACAGGCATCCGCTGAGCTGTTTGCCCTGGGGGGGGCCACTGAAGCGGGCATTTGGTCGGTGTGCTGCCCAGTCAATGCGCTGGAGGCCCACTGGGTTCATGCCCCTTATGGCGCGCCCCTCGCCAACCAGCGCCTGTACGTTCTGGACGACGCAATGAATGACCGTCCCGATTGGGTAGAGGGAGAAATTGCCATCGCCGGAGCCAGCCTGGCCGACGGATACTGGCAGGATGCCGAAAAGACGGCGCAACGTTTTGTCACCGCGCGCAATGGTGAGCGTCGCTACCTTACTGGCGATCGAGGGCGTTATTGGCCCGACGGTCGTATCGAATTTCGAGGTCGCTATGACCAGCAGGTGAAAATCCACGGTCACCGGGTGGAACTGGGCGAGATCACCGCGACGCTGCGCCAACATCCGGCGGTTGCGGATGGCATTGCGCTGCTGACGGCAGAGGGGACGTTGCACGGTGTAGTCGAAATGGCTGCCGGACAACAGTCCGCCGCCACCTCGGTGACTGATGCTGCCCGATACTGCGCAGATCAACTCGAACGGGGGATGGATGCCCCGGCGTTCACGGCATTGATGGCAGCGGCGGACCGGGTAGCCATGCTGGCGATGGCAGCCCGGTTACGGGCCGATGGGTTATTCGGCGCGGAGGCGGTTTACCATTCATTAGACGAGATATATCAGGCAACGCATGTGGCGCAGACGCATCAGCGCTTGCTGCGTCGTTGGTTGGATGCCTTAGTCGGGGCGCGGGCGTTAACGCGCGATGCACAAGGTCATTACCGTGACTTGATACCGAGTGATACAGCGGCGCTTGACGATGCCTGGCAACAGGTTGACCGCCTCGAACAGCGTACTCGCTATGGCAGTCTGACATTGAATTACATCCGGGCGTGCAGTGAAGATCTGGCAGGGCTATTACGCGGTGAGCGAGATGTGCGTGGGCTGCTGTTTCCACAAGGCGAACTCTCGACGGCGCAGGCCGCCTACCGCGATAACGTGGCGAGCCGCAGCATGAATGCCATTGCTATTGCAGCCATTACCGAATTTGCGAAGCAGTGCGATCGGCCATTGCGCTTGCTGGAAGTGGGAGCCGGGGTGGCGGGGACGGCCAGCGAGTTGGTTCCTGCGCTGGCTGCCTATGGTACTGAATACTGGTTTACTGATTTGTCGACGTTCTTCCTGACAGAAGCGCGTAAACGCTTTGCTGACTACGACGGTATGCACTACGGCCTGTTTGATATGAACCTACCCGCCGCGGCGCAGGGCATGCAGGCCAACAGTATGGACGTTATCCTGTGCGCCAACGTGTTGCACAATGCACGACACGCGGGTGAGGTGCTGGCCGGTCTGGCGCAATTGCTGACACCGGGCGGCATTCTGGTGTTTATTGAACCGGTGCGGCGCCATAACTACCCGCTGTTAGTGTCGATGGAGTTTTTCCCCGAACTGACCGGATTCACCGATCTGCGTGCAGAAACCGATCAGACCTTCTTTACCCGTGAACAGTGGCTCGATTTATTGCAGCAGGCGGGCGCGACGCTGCTTGACTGCTCACCTGCTGCGCACAGCGCCTTGGCAACGTCGGGGCAGGGCGTCTTTATCGCTCAGTTTAAAACCGACCGTGCCAGTGTGTCTGATGCGCGTCTGCGGACGTACCTGCAAACGCGGCTACCGGTGTACATGATACCGACACAGTTGCATGTCTGGGATGCTTTGCCGCGCACTTCGAGCGGCAAAATAGACAGACCGATGCTGGCGAAAATGCTGGTGAGCCACGGGTCAATCGCGACATCGCAGGTGCTGGGTGATGCGCTGAGTGACGCACTGGAAAAGGATATTGCTGCCATCTGGAGCGAGGTCCTCGACACGGAGATCGTTACACGGGACGCCGATTTTTATGCCTGTGGCGGCGATTCGCTGTTGCTGTCGCGCATGATTGGCCGACTGCGCGAGCGCGTCCCTGCGGCCAACGCGCTGACCTGGGGAAGTTTGCTGCGTCATTTGCTGCAAGAACCCACGCTAAAATCCCTTTCTGCAAGGCTGCGTCAGGTCGAAAAACAACAAACGGTGGCATCCCCCACACAGGTTCCTCTGGTGGCCTTATGGGAAACGGCGGGCGTGTCATCACACGCCTGTGTGTTGTTACATGCGGGTAGTGGCGATATGCAGCCCTATCGACACGTGCTGCCGGAATTGGATAAATCAGGCTATTCCTGCGGGATCGGGATTGAACTGCCTTCACTGACGGCGTTTATGGCGTTACCCCCGTCGCAGGCGCTGCTCAGACTGGCGGGACAGTATGCTGATGCACTTTGCGAACGGGGAGAGCGCTTCACGCTAATCGGCTACTGTTTGGGGGGATTGCTGGCAGCAGAAATGGCTCGTCAGCTCAGTGAGCGCGGTGTCAGCGTGCAACAATTGGTGGTAATTAGCGCCTGGCAGCCGCCGCGCGTGGACGATGTGCGTCTGGTTGAGTACGTGTTTGCCCGTTCACACGGCGCATGCATGGAGGCGTTGCGTTTGCCGTCGGAATCGGCACTGGCAGAGGTTGTTCATTACGTGCTGCGTGAAACACCGTCCCACATCCCCGCTGGTGCATTCGACCGCCTGCCTGAAGCCTATCAGCCAGTCGGTGACGCACTGAGTCAATGGGCGATGAAACCGCTGAATGAGCGATTGCGTGTCTTGCAGGCCGGTGGAGATGCGCAGGGAGCATACCTTGCTCCCGCCGGTGAAGTGCAGGCCTTTGCGGAGCGCCATGCGCTGTTCCATCACTGCATGGCCGCCGTGGGTGAACACCAGCCTGCGCCCTGGACGGGAAAAACCGTGCTGATACGTAACAGTGCGAGCGATCCACTATTGCCGGGTACGCCGCAGGATGTCACCGACTATTGGCGACGTCTAAGCCTTGGCGATCTGACCGTGGTGGACACGCCTGGCGATCATTTCAGTTGCATGACGCAGCAACATGCTGCGTCTCTGGCTGACTGTATCGCACGGCACACGCGTCCGGAGGCGGTGCTGTGAAGCGGTTTTGCATCGCGATTCTGGGGGCGACAGGCAGTATCGGACGAGAAGTTACCCATTGGCTAGGCGCGGCGGGATACACATTACGCCTTGGCGCCAGGCAGCCCGAGGCGCTGTCCGCGCTGGCACAGCGGGTTAACGCGCAGGCGCAGGTGGTCGATCTCTACCAGCAAGCGGAATTGGATGCCTTTAGTCAGGGCTGCGCACTGGTGGTGAACTGTGCGGGACCGTCCTATCTGGTGCTTGATCGGGTTGCGCGCAGTGCCGCTCGGGCCGGTGCACATTATATCGATGTGTCCGGCGATGCGCCGGTATGGCATTTGCTGCAACAAACACCAACCTGCTCACGGGGCTGGATCGCAGTGCTCTCGGCGGGCATGTTGCCGGGATTGGCCAATTTGATGCCAGATTGGCTGGGCGTGTTGCCTGATGATGCCATTACCGTATACAGCGGCGGACGCGAAAGTGTACGCGGTGCGGCAGCGGGGGATCTGGTGCTGTCGGTCAACGATCAGTACGGCACGGTAGCGGCCAGTAGCTACTGGTATGGCGAAGCGAGCTCTTTCTGGGTCAAGGGAGAGCCGCATTTACGCCGGCTACCGACAGAGTTGCGCCATGATTTGGCGCATTTTCCCGGTGAAGTAACGTTGCTTCCGTTTCTCAGTAGCGATGCTGAGCGCCTGGCATTACGGCATCAATTGCGCGAACTGCGCTGGTATAACGTGTTTAGCGGCGGCTTCTTGCGTGAGACGCTGACCGGTTTACGCGGTTGGGTCAACAGTGCTGAACGTCTGGCGCAGGCGGTGGCTCAGGTTGAGCAGGCCAGTGAACTCGATCTGCTGGGGCACTCGCCGTATTACCGGCTGGTGTTCGATCTTATCCCTCACCACACACCGCGCCGCCGCGCGGTGATCTCCACCGACAGCAGCGCGGCGTTAACCGCCGCCGTTACGGTGAGCACGGTGAATGCGCTATTACGGGGTGACATTGCCCCAGGCGTGCATTTCGCGGATGACGTCCTGATGGCGACACAAACCTTTAACGACGTTATCCGCCTACATCCGGGTACGCAGATTCGCCAATACCTGCCTGATGAACGCCTCGAAGAGGGAAAACTATGACCCGCAAAATAAAGGCTGTCGTGTGCGGCACCGCGTTTGGCCGTTTTTATCTTCATGCATTGGCGATACATCCGAACATTGAACTGGTTGGGATCTTGTCGCGTGGCTCTGAGGCCTCCGTACGCTGTGCCTGCGAGATGGGTATTGCGCATTATCACTCGGTGGATGAATTGCCGGATACGATAACGCTGGCCTGCGTGGTGGTGCGCGCTGGGGTATCCGGCGGCAACGGTGCAGAGGTCGCGTGTGCGTTGCTGCGCCGTGGGATCCACGTTTTGCAGGAGCACCCACTGCACCCTGATGAACTGGCGCACTGTTTTCGTACTGCGTATCAGTATGGTGTGCGCTATGACGTCAATGCATTTTATCCCCATGTGCGCGCAGTGATGCGCTTCTTGCAGGCCGCGGCGTTGCTGCGCAAGCAACAACCGATCGCTTATCTGGAGGGGGTATGTGGCGCACAAGTGTTGTATCCCTGGCTGGATATGGCGGCGCGGGCGCTGGGGCGTTTGCAACCTTGTCGACTGGCGTTGGCGCAGCCGGCGCATACCGGCCCCTATACCATGATTCAGGGCGATATTGGTGGTGTCCCGGTGACTCTGCGCGTACAAAACCAGATCCATCCGGGGGATGCCGATAACCATGCGTTTTTGCTGCACCGCATGACGCTGGCGACGGACAGCGGCGTTTTGACATTGGCAGATACGCACGGTCCAGCCCTGTGGCAACCTCGCTTGCACACCCACCGTGATGCCACGCACCGTTTGGTGTTGGACGGACCGGGCACAGAACGCTTGGCGGCGCTGAGCAGTAGCACCCTGCCGGGCAGTGAGCCTGACACCTTTCGCGCCGTGTTCGATAGCCAATGGCCGCAGGCGATCAATCGGGCGCTGGATGCTTTTATCATCAGTATCGGAAACCCGGCCTTGGCCCAGAGCCAATCCGCGTGGACATTGAGCGTTACGCGCAGTTGGCATCAGATTTCAACCCTGCTCGGTCCCCCCGTGTTGATTGAACCCGAGACGCCACCCGAGGTGTCGCTGTGCCAGCAATTGTGTCAACAGGAGGCCGAATGACCCGTCATTTCTTGCGTTTTTTTACTCCGCCCTCGGCGTCGCAACCGCTGCTGGTTTGTCTGCCCTATGCCGGCGGCGGAGCCAGCGCATTTCGCGCCTGGTCAACGCTGTTTGATACGCAGATCGCCGTGGCTGCCGTGCAATATCCAGGGCGAGAAGATCGTTTTACCGAAGCGACTATCGATGACATGTCACGCTTGCTGACCACGCTGATGACCGAATTGCAACGCGATATCGCGACCCGGCCCTACGCGCTGCTGGGGCACAGCATGGGCGGTGCGATTGCGCATGAGTTGGCTATCCAGTTGGAAGCACAGGATATGCCGCCGCGACATCTGTTTATTTCTGGCCGGCAACCCCCCCGTTATCACCCGCGCGACAGCGCTGTCCATCGCAGCAGTGACAGCGATATTCTGGCTGAGCTGCGCCGTTTGAATCCGCGCAACAATGCGCTGGTGGAATCGCCGGAATTAGCGGCGCTGCTGGTGCCGATTATCCGCAGTGACTATCGCTTGATCGAAAACTATCGGCCTCATAACACGCCTGTGATTGGGTGTCCGATTGATGTGCTCGCCGGACGGGACGATCCCGATCTTCCCGCCGAACAAGCCTGCGCCTGGGCCGATTACACCTCCGCATCGTGTCAGGTGCATATTTTTCCTGGTGACCATTTCTTTATCAATCAGCAACGCGATGCGGTGGTTGACACCGTGCAGCAGGCGTTTCTCTCCTCGCTCACCCCCTGCACAAAAGGATAAACGATGGACGATTTCTACTCACCCGTAGCGGAATATTATGACCTGGTGGCCAGAGCGCATTCAGAAGGCGATACCGTGCTTCGGGAACGCCTGGCGGCCACTGCGTTAAATGGCGAACCGATCCTGGATCTTGGCGCGGGAACCGGGCGCACGGTCGCGGCCATTGCTGAGAGCGTGCCGCAGTGTGACATTTTGGCGGTGGAACCGGCACCGGCCATGCGCGCCGTGTTGATGCACCGCGTTGTCAACGATCCGCATCTGCGTCAGCGCGTGACGGTAGTCGCTGAACCTGTGGATAAATTGCACCTGCCTGACAAACTGGGCGCCGTGGTGGCCTATGGCGTATTGGGGCATCTGTGTCGGGAAAAACGCCAGCAGCTATGGCAGCTACTGTTACCGCGCCTGTCAGCTGGCGCTCCGATTTTTGTTGAACTGTTGCCGCTGGAAAAACCCATTGTACTGCCCGCCTTTCCGCTCGCTTGTGAAACGGTAGGTAAACGGCATTACACCGCATCATTGCAAGGCGAACCGGGGCCAGACGATACTATGCTGCTGACGTCCTGCTGGACGATACGCGGCGGGCCTTGCCCGGCGCAGGTGATCCGTAATCAGAGCGTCTGGCACACATTTAGTCTGGCGGAACTTGCGCAGGAAACGCGGTTGCGTGCAGAACGTCTCACCGCTCAGGCCGGGGTGCTTTATGCATAATAACGATGCGCAGGATGCTTATCTGACCGATACCCGTTTGTTCGATACCGATGCGCGGCGATTGCCGCCACCGCTTGCCTGGCCGCCGGATGCCGTCCAGCGCTATCAGGATGTGGGCTACTGGCAAGCGGATACGCTATCAACCCATATACTCCGTTGGCAACAGGTTTACAGCGAACACATTGCCTTGATCGCCGAGGGCCACGCCTGGCCCTATTGGAAACTGATTGGTCAGGGCAGGCGTTTTGCCACCATGCTCCGTCAACATGGGGTCTCTCCCGGCGATCCGGTGTTGGTGCAGTTGCCCAATGGCGCTGATTTCGCCGTTGCCCTGTTTGCGGTATTGCTGATTGGCGCTGTACCGGTATTGGTGGTGCCGACACTGTGTCCCAAAACGGTACTTCAGGTGGCGGTGCAGGCTCGCGCCCGACGTTACCTGGGCAGCGCACGTATCTTCCAGAGTGAAAACGAGGCGTTGACCACGCAACTGGCTGAATACGGGTGCCGTACACTCTTCAGTGGCAAAACGGATCGCTTTTGTTTTTGCCAGGAGACGATGATCGCTGCACCGCCGCCGGGGGATGAGGCGGGCAATATTGCGCTGCTGTTACTGTCCGGTGGAACAACGGGCACACCGAAACTGATCCCGCGCACCCATGCAGATTATGTCTATAACTTTCAGCGCTGTGCTGAACTGTGCGCGTTGAGCGAACGGGATCGCTATTTGGCCGCCTTGCCGATGGCGCACAATTTTTCGTTGGCGTGTCCCGGCGCGTTAGGGGTGTGGTCGCGCGGCGGTTGTGTGGTGGTTCCTGCCACGCCAGCGCCTGAGGATGCTTTCGCAGCGATTGCCCGTTTTGGTGTCACGCTCACCGCGTTGGTGCCTTCGTTAAGCCAATGTTGGCTGGAAGCGCTGGACAGTGAGCTTCCTGATTTGCGCTCACTGCGTCTGATTCAGGTGGGCGGAGCCAAACTTGATGCTAATCGGGCCGGTGCAATGCTGAATCGTTTCGGATGCCAATTGCAGCAAGTCTTTGGTATGGCTGAAGGGTTGATCACCGCGACCCGACTGGACGATACACCACACACCATTCTTACCACGCAAGGGCGACCGCTGTGTGAGGATGACGATATTCGCATTGTAGATCCCGCGGGGAACGCGGTCTCCCCCGGTGACTCGGGTGAGCTATGGGTGCGCGGACCCTATACGATTCGAGGGTATTTCCGTGTTCGCCCTTCAGATATGCAGCCATTCACGTCCGAGGGATTTTACCGTAGCGGCGATCGGGTTCGATGTTTGCCGGATGGCAATCTTTGCGTCGAAGGGCGCATCAAGGAAACCATCAACCGCCACGGCGAATCCGTGGCAGCAGGGGATATTGAGGATGCGTTGCGCCTGCATCCTGCTGTGCGTGACGTGGCCGTTGTGACGGGTCTGGATGAAACGGTGCATGCGGTGGTGGTTGCCAAGCGTTCGCTGTTGTTGGCGGATTTATGTGCTTTTTTGGAACAACAGGGCGTGCCCTTATCCCGATGGCCCGACGCGCTGAGCGTGGTAAAAACATTGCCGCTTACCCCAATGGGTAAAATTAATAAACAGGCACTAACGGCGCGCCTTCTCGGTCGTGTAAAGGAACAGGTAAAGGAGCAACCATGATGGGATATCACAGTAGACGGCATCTGATTTTGCCTGAGGCGCAATCGCTGCCAATCATCGCGGAACTGCTCAACCAGTTGAAAGGGGAAGACCACTATGTCTACGAACGTCAATCCTGCTGGTATCTCGCGTTAGGGCAACGGGCATCGTTGACCGTCGATGCCGCTGGCGAGCAGGCGACCACCATTACCGATAACGGCATCAATACCACCCGCGTCAAGGGATCGCCAGCGGAGTATGCCCGTCGCTTTCAAGCGGCACATGGCGGTGACAATCTGCGCATTTATGGCGAAGCGGGATTTCACTATGCGCTTTGTGTTCAGGAGCACGCTTACAAACCGGGGCGCTGGCCGGTGCTGAACCTGATCGTGCCGCGTGAAGAGCTGATTTTTTGCGATAACGGCGTCACGGTGTTGGCGGAGAATGCGCTGCGTTGTCGGCAACTGTCTGATTGGATACTGAGTGCCGCAGCCGTGGCGAAACGTCGCGGTGGGGATGCCAGACTGGCTCACATTGCCGAACTCGCCTGCGATCAGGGCGACTACTGCCAGCGTGTATGCCAGGCGATTGAAGAAATTAACGATGCCCACTACAGCAAGGTGATCCTGGCACGCGTCTTGCCCCTTAAACAATCGGTGGATATGGCAGCAACGCTGCTGCGTGGACGCCAGGCGAATACGCCGGTACGCACGTTTTTATTGCGACAGGGAGACCGGGAAGCCGTCGGTTTTTGTCCTGAGTTGGTGATGTCCGTCGAGCAGGATAGGGTGAGCACCGATACGCTGGCGGGCACCTGCGTACAGCATCAGGATACGGCCCGGTCAAATGCATTGCTGAACCATTCCTTGAGCGACGACAAAGAGATTGTTGAGCATGTGATGTCAGTCAGAGCGGCGGTTGAGGAAATGAAAGGGCTGTGCCAGCCGGAGAGTGTCGTTATCAATGATTTAATGTCGGTACGTCAGCGCGGCAACGTGCAGCACCTCGGCTCGCGCGTCAGCGGTGAATTGGGCTTCGGGAAAGATGCATGGGATGCTTTTGATGCCCTGTTTCCCGCGATAACTGCCACGGGTGTACCGAAGGGCGCCGCGCTGTCGGCAATTGCCCGACTTGAATCGTCACCGCGCGAACTTTACTCCGGCGCCATACTTTGGCTGGACGGCAAAACGCATTTCGAAGCGGCACTGGTGCTGCGCTCTGCATTTCAGGATAGCCACCAGCGCTGGTTACAGGCCGGGGCAGGGGTGATTGCGCAGTCATCCCCCATACGGGAACTTACTGAAACGCAAGAAAAATTGGACAGTATTGCTCCTTATCTGGTCTTCCAACAAAAAACGCGGTAAGGAAGCAACATCGAGGGACTGGAGGAAGGGTTACATGTCATCAGTACAACACCTCTCATCGCTAAAGCAATTAAGCGATTTGGCACGTCATTGGGACTATGAATGTGACATGGTCGCGGCAGGCAAAAGCCCGACCCATGAGATCGCGTTAGAGGGCACGCTGCGGGCCGTGACGTTGCCGTATGGGATCGATCTTTGTCTTAACGACATTACTACCCGTGAGGAAGACTCTCGCAGTGCCACGCTTAAACAGTGTTTGACCATCCTGTTGACCTTGGACGGGGACACGCCAAATTATTATCTGGATGATGGCAGCATGCTGGTGATGGAGCTTGGTGTGGCCAAAGTGATTGCCACTCGCAGCCCGCTCCGCCTCTGGTGCCGCAATCCGCGTGGTCATCATAGCCGTAGTTTGGTTATTCAGGCGGCACCACGTCGCATTGTTGATGGCGAATTGGCGCAGCAGATTGAACGCTTGCTACAGCATGAAGGTATTTACAGTTTTATGGTGCCCTATCACACCCTGACGCTGGCCGAAAACCTGTTTACCCTGTGCGATAGCTGTGTGCCTGGACGTTTACATATTCATAGCTGCGTGTTGGATCTGTTGGCGCAGGGTCTGCGCGCCGCAGAACAGACACCGTCCTTGATGCCCTACACCACACCCTGTCGGGATACAGTGCGCATTCTGAAAGTTCGCGACAAGCTGCTCGCACAGTTGGATAACAATCACTGTCTGTTTGATTTGGCTCGTGAAGCCGGGATCAGCATCAGTGCGCTCAAAAGCAAATTTACGGCGGTGATGGGGCAATCCGTGTTTTCTTTTTTGCGGGAGCAGCGACTGATGCGTGCGCGAAAAGGGCTGGAATCGGAAGGATGGACGGTGAAACAAGCCGCCTATTATGTCGGCTATCAGCATCCCAGTAATTTCTCAACCGCCTACCGCCGCAAGTTTGGTCGCTGTCCCCGTGATGCGCTCAATGCTTGATGCTGGCTCCAATCACAGCTGTTTTAGCTTTTATCATAGTTAAGTTCGCTGGGGTGGCGTCGGGCCTCCCCCTACACTCTCCGCACTGAAAATAATTATCATTTCTTTTTTTCGCTGCGTTGAGGGATGGACATGCTGAACAACAAATACTTTTGTCACAAGCGAGTAACTTACCCGCTGTGCGTATGCGCCGGGTGTGTGCTGTGTGGGGCAGTGGCAGCAACGCCAGTTGATACTGCGCAACCCCCTACGGAGCAGGAGGATGACAGCGTTGTGTGGGTTACAGCCCGAAAAATTAAAGAGGATTCCCTGCGTGTGCCGCTCAGTTTGAGCGTGTTCGACAAACAAATGATTGAAGACCGCCGTATCGATGATATTGCCCGGTTGATCCGCGATGTGCCGAACATTGGCATGAGTGCGCTGGGCGATGGGCGATCCACGCATCTTTCCATGAGAGGCGTGGGCACGTTGGCACAGCCCCTTGGGCACGATGACACCTCGGTCGTCACTTATATTGATGGCGTACCGCAGCCGCTGTTTGGTTCTGATTTGCGTTTTCTCGACGTTGAACGTATAGAAGTGCTACGCGGTCCTCAAGGCACGGTGTTCGGGCGCAATGCCCAGGCCGGCGCTATCAATATCATCACGCGTCAACCGAGCGATGACGCCCAACACACCCTGCGTGCGGAAGGTGCGCTGGATAGACATTCCCAAAATCTTGGGCAGTTAACGTTTTCCGGTCCGCTGCGTGACGATATGTTGAAAGGCAGTTTTTCTGCTGCCTACGCCGATCAGGGCGGTGACGTGCGCAATCAGGTCGGAGGATGGATGGGACGCGAGCAGAACGGTGCAATGCGCACTACGCTGTTGGCAACGCCCGATGATATCACCCAACTGGTGCTGGCGCTAAGCTATGGGCGCGATCGTCTGATGCCGT
Source organism: Symbiopectobacterium purcellii (assembly GCF_019797845.1). NCBI lineage: Bacteria > Pseudomonadati > Pseudomonadota > Gammaproteobacteria > Enterobacterales > Enterobacteriaceae > Symbiopectobacterium > Symbiopectobacterium purcellii. Next base: position 2,077,236 of record NZ_CP081864.1, read on the forward strand.
CCAATTTTGTGCTGCAAGAAGGTACACCGAATTTTCCCAGCGTGGCGCTGGATCCCAAAGGGTGGGCACACCGGGAAACCGGGGCCCTGTCGCTGACCGCCAATCGCACGCTGCGTACCTTGCAAGTGACCTCGGTGACCGCATTCAATCGCTACGATTTCGACAACCTGACGAACAATTCTGAAGCACTCACCTATGGAACCTGGTTTAACCAGCCCAGTGCAGCATTTCTCCCTGCGCTTGACTGGAGTACCTATGACGAAAAACAGCGCAGCTTCTATCAGGAACTGCGGATGAGCAGTCTTGACAAGGCCCGGGTGGGGTGGGTTGCCGGCATGAATTACCTGCACGACGACTATCGCCTGATGAACGATTACACCACGACCTCGCTGTTGGCACCGAGCAACGTCAGTTCGGTGATCAATGGAAGGCGTAATAACCATTATCAAACGGACAGCTACGCGCTGTTCGGCGAACTGACCACGGCGCTGACGGATAGCGAAAAATTAAAAGGCACGCTGGGGTTACGTTATACCCACGACAGCAAAGGGTATCAAGCGCATTTTCAAAATAATGGTCACCCCGGTAACGTTGCCGCCTTCGATCAGCAAGGAAGATTGCAATATGACATGTTGACCGGACGTGCAGCGCTACACTATCAACTGACACGCGATGCCATGTTGTATACCAGCGTGGCGCGCGGAGCCAAAAGTGGGGGCTTCCCCAACTTCACCAATAATGCGCCGAGCGGTATGAGAGATGAACCCTATCAGGCGTCCTCGTCGTGGAGTTATGAGGTTGGCAGCAAGAACCGTGTCGCTGGCGGACGTGGCGAATGGAATCTGGCGCTGTTTTACAACCAGGTGCGAAACGAGCACCTGTTTGCCAAAGAACGTAATTTGATGGCCTTTACACCACAATCCATCGATACCGCCAGCTATGGCGCGGAGTTGGAAGGCGGATGGCAAGTGGCGGAGCACTGGCGGCTTGGCGGTGGTGTCGGGTACACCCATGCCGAGTTGCGCAATGTGCCCAGCAATGTGGCTGATAAAACTGGGGCGCGCGATGGTTATCGTGTTCCTGCCGTTCCCCGTTTTACCACCTCGCTGACCATGGCCTATTACGACTCAGCCGACGTGCTGGGCATCCCAGCCGCCAATGTGTTTGCGCTGGCACAGCATCAGTTTATCGCTCAGCGTGAGGCGAATGTGAATAACAACTTCACATTGCCCGCTTATCGCCAGATCAATCTCAGGGCTGGGTTAGAGTTTCCGTCACTGGATGTGTACCTGTTTGCGCAAAATGTGACGAATGAGCGGCCCCAGTATACCGGCATTAGCTATATGCCCGGCGTGAACGTAGTCACCGTGGGACACGGACGGGTGATCGGTGCCGGAATGAAGGTACACATGTAGCCGTTGTGCCGTACTGTGCGGCGCCCGTTGGCATTATCAGGATTCAGGATTCGAATGAGAAAACAGAGAAAAACACTGTGGGTTGTTGCACTTCTTGCTCTGCTGGTTGCTGCCGTTGGGTTCTTCTGGAGACATAGCGACATCGCTGATACCTCGCGTGATGACAAAACGCTGCGTGTGGTCATGCTTGGCAGTCAAAATGAGACGCTGGAGTATGGTCAGGCCCAAACCTACTTTCCCTGGGCGGTGATGGGAAACGTGTGTGATGTGCTGGTCAGATGGCGCAATGGGCGGCTGGAGTACCAGTTGGCAACGGCCATTGAACCGAATGAAGATGCAACTCGCTGGACGATACGTCTGCGTCCCGATGTCTATTTCTCTGATGGTAGCCGATTATCGGCTACCAACGTGTTGACCAGCCTACAGCAGTTGTCGCAGTCCATCGGCTTTGGCAGTTTTTTTCAGGATGTTGATTTTACGCGGAGTGTTGTAACGGATGCCTTGACGCTGAGGTTACAACTGCACCATCCGCGCGCCGATCTGGTTCCTGCGGTGCTGGCGGCGGCCAGTATGGTGTGGAAAGCGGGTACGCAGACCGGCGATTTCCCCGTGTGCAGCGGTCCCTGGCAGGTGAGCCTCTTTGACGGCATCAACGGTGCCGAACTCACGCGTAACCCGTATGCCTGGCAACCTGTCGTTTACTTTGAACGCATCGTAATCCGTCCCTTGGCCGATGCGGCTGCGCGTGTCAATGCGTTGCTCAGCGGTGCCGCCGATTATGCGTTTGATATTCCCGTGAGCAGTGCGCGCATGTTGAACGGACAGCCCAAATACCGCGTGCTGCGCAGCGGTATCGTCGGTGCCAACGCCTTCTATTTTTCAATGAACACGCGTATTCCGCCTTTTAACGACGTTGAAGTGCGTCAGGCATTGAAGGCGCTGGTGAATCGTCAACAGTTAGTGGATGTGGTGTTGGAAGGGTATGGTTATCCGGGTAACGATTTGTTTGGTCAAGGTCTGCCCGGGGGGAATACGCTGGCCTGGCCGATAAAACACGATGTTGAGGCCGCTCGTCAGGTGTTTGCGCAAAAAGGCATTACTGCATTAACCCTGCTGACGGCCGACTTGACCCCTGGGCTTAACAACGCCGCCGAACTGCTGCGCCAGCAACTGGCAGAGATTGACGTCACGCTGACGCTGGTGCGGCTTAACCCGGCAGACTATCTCAGTGACATTCGGCGGCTCCATCAAGCGCCGTTAATGGCCATGTTTGCCCTCAATCGCCCCTTTGTCGCCGCGCTACCCGTGCTGTTTGGCGACAATAATCCCTATAACTACGGCGGATGGTATCCCTCCAGTATGGTAGAGCGAGTGACTCGCCTGCGCGCCACGCCCGAACCGTCGTTACAGCAACCGCTGTTGCAACAATTGCAAAGGCAAGTCATGCATGACGGGCCCTATCTGGTGTGGGGTTACCGCGATCAATTGTCAGCGGCAGTTACTGACTTGCAGGGCGTGGAATTAAGCCAGGGGGTACCGCTGTTTGCTTATGCAGACTGGATAAAAGGTGCGTCGGCAAATGGCCGTTAATCTCAGGCGATTCTGCCTGCTGCGGGTGCTGACCACGCTGTTTTCTCTGTGGTTGGTGAGCGTACTGACGTTTTATGCGGTGGCAACGGCCCCCGGTGATGCGGTGAACAGGGCACTGGGCGATCGGGCAACGCCGTCGGCGCTGGCCTACTGGCGTCATCAATACGGGCTGGATAAACCGGTAATGGTGCGCTATTTGCACTGGTTTAAGGGCGCGTTAAGTGGTGAATGGGGCCATTCACTGACGAGCCAGCGGCCCGTGACAGATGTGGTTCTGCCCGCCATGAAGCGCAGTGCCACGCTGGCGACCTGTGCGGCCGTTGTGATGTTGTTGCTGGGGTTCTCTGGCGGGATTATCTCGGCACTCTGTCACAGGGCATGGCCCGATCGATGGTTATCCGCGCTCGCCCTGGCTGGGCTGAGTATCCCTGAGTTTGTGATTGCCACACTGCTCATTCTGATCTTTTCAGTGTGGATGGGTGTGCTGCCAGCGGTATCCCTCTCGGTTGACACTGCCAGTGTTGCCGAGCAGGTGCGTAATCTGGTGCTGCCTGCATTGACATTAGGGCTGGTTGCCGGGTGCTACCTGCAGCGGATGGTGCGTATTACGTTGTTACAGCAGGTTCAGGCTCCGTGGTTCATCAGTGCCCGATTAAACGGTGTAACGACGGGGGCTCTACTGCGCGACTATCTATTGCCGAACGCGGCGGCGTCGTTTATTCCGATTGTTGCTGTTACCCTTCCTTATCTATTGGGTGGAGCAATTGTGGTTGAGCGCCTGTTTGGCTACCCCGGTCTGGGCAGTATGTGGGTTGACGCATTTAATGCCCGAGACGGCGCTTTACTTCAGGCGATTGTGATGCTGCTGGCGCTGAATACCGCTGTGTGCTGGCTGGTCGCGGATAGCCTTTCCACACTGATCGCGCGGCGTAGTACGGTATGAAAACGGTGGTATTGGTGCTGTTGTGCGTTCTGTTCGCGCCGTTTTTAGCGCCGTATGATCCGGCGCGTAGCGTAGGGTTGCCGTGGCAAGTGCCGGATGCGCTGTTTTGGTGTGGAACCGACGCGTTGGGGCGTGATGTGCTAAGCCGTACCCTGCACGGTGGCGTTGCCATGTTGCTGTTTTCGCTGATGGCTACATTGGTGGCGTCCATGGTCGGACTCGTCACGGGCATGGGGCTGCTGGTGTTACCCGATCGCGGGTATGCAGTGACGGCGCTGTTAGACAGTATCCTGATGTTGCCGCCGCTGTTGATCGTGATGATGACCTATTATGCGCTCGGTCCCTCACCCCTAACCCTACTATTCGCCATCATACTGCTGAACGTGCCCTTTACTGCACGGTTCATCCGCGCGCTGGCAGAGCCGATGCTGGACAGCGATTACGTGATGGTGGCCCGTGCCGCAGGCGATTCTACCGGTCTGTTGCTTCGACGTGAAATCCTGCCGGGGGTGTGTCCGGCGCTGTTGGGCGATGGTGCAACGCGGCTGGTGGGGGCATTTTATCTGTTTTCTGCGGCCAGCTTTCTGGGCATCAATGCAGTCGGACAGGGGAATGACTGGGCGAGCATGGTCCGCGAGAGCCTGGAAGGGATGGCGCTCAATCCCTGTGCCTTGTTCTTGCCTGCGGTCAGCATCGCCAGCGTGATGATATTGATCAATCGGGCCGTGGACCGCCGGGGGTTCCGATGAGGTCGCTGGTGTTGCAGGTGACGAAATTAGGCGTTGAAGACGCTGTAGGTAACCCGGTGCTGGCCGGCATCTCTTTCTGTCTTGGTATCGATGACGTGCTGGCCGTTGTCGGGTGCAGCGGGGCGGGGAAGAGTACCCTGCTGCGATCGCTGCTCGGGGAACTTGCACCGGGAATGCGTCGGGTGGCAGGGGAGATCTTCTGTTGCGGTTGCGCAGTTCATGATGCCGACGGTGAACGTTTACGAACGTTGCGTGCACAGCAGTGCGCCTGGCTGGGGCAGGATCCGGCACAGGAACTGGTGCCCACTCAGCGGGTTGAACAACTGTTGCTGGGTTTTGTATCAAAAACACCTGAAACATTAAGTGACGCTGTCACGTTACTGCGCGCGATAGGATTACCCACGGATAACACTTTCCTGCGTCGTTATCCGCATCAACTGTCTGGCGGTCAACGGCGGCGTGTGGCGTTAATTCGCGTGCTGCTCAAGCGGCCTCGCTTACTCCTGTTGGATGAGCCTTTCGCCGGTATTGATGACGCACAGCGGTATAACATGATTGCGGTGCTGAGGCATTGGCAGCGAGGGCATCGCGGTGCGTTGCTGTTTATCAGCCATGATGCAACCAGTGTGCGTGACTTGGCAACCCATATCCTGGTGTTACAGCACGGGCAGCAGCAGGCTTACGGCCACGTGGACAGTCTGCTGGCGCAGAAAGATATTCCCTTGTTGAACCCGTGGCAGGTACCGGATAGCGCACCGATCTCGCTATCGGTCGCTACGCGCTCGCGCCCTGTGCTTGAACTCGACAGCCTGTTGCTGTCTCTGCCGTACTCAGAAAACCTGCTGCCGCCGTTGTCCTTGCAGCTTTATGCCGGAGAAATGGTGGCATTACACGGCGTGTCCGGCGTGGGGAAAAGTACGCTCGCTAAAACCGTGATCGGGCTTCTGGCACCTCGGCAAGGAACGCTGCGCTTAGCTGGGGAACCGTTGGCGACGGCGGTTCAACAGCGTCAACGTGGTCAACAGCAGGCGGTAGCGTTGGTGCCGCAGGATCCGGCGAGAACCCTCAATCCCTTTCGGCGCGTTGGTGCGCAGTTATATCAGGCACTGCGGCGTTACGGCCTCCATCAGGAGTACAGCGTTGAACACTTACTGGCGGCGGTGGCCTTGCCAGCGGCTTGTGCCCTGCGCTTTCCGGCACAGCTATCCGGTGGGGAATTGCAGCGGGTTGCTTTGGCACGCGCGCTGGCCGCTAAACCTACCGTGTTGATTTGTGATGAAGTCACTTCAGCGCTGGATGCGCTCACCGCCAGACAAATTCTTGTGCTTTTACAACGTCTTTGCCATGAACACCACATGGCACTGTTGTTGATCACGCATCAGGTGGAAAGCGTACGTGCGCTGTGCCATCGGGTGTTACTGCTTAGCCCCGCGTCGGGCATCACCCCTTCATTACCCCAGCAACAAGGAGAGCCCGTTAATGACGGAGCCGATAACCCCTCTATCATCACCTACTGATTCGCTTGAGAGTATCAATCCGACGTCACTGTTAGCGCCTATTCGTGGTTGGATCACGTTTGCCGCAGTGCTGCAACTGTTTTCGGCGGGGTTGGTGTTGGTACCGCTGGTTGAATTGTGTGAACTGATCCAGGTGTTGATGAGTACGTCGCTGACGCGACATAAGGAGGCCTGGCACGTCATTATGCTGGCCTGCGCCTGTCTGGCTTCCGGTTTGGCCCTGCGCGGCCTGGCGGAACTGATTACTCATCTGGCCGATAATCGTTTGGCCTTATCGCTACGCCGCCAATTAGCGCAACGCCTGTCTCAGGCACCGCTCGGCTGGTTTACTGCCCAGACCAGCGGACGGATCAAACAAGGGCTTCAGGATGACGTTACGGCAATTCATCATCTGGTAGCGCATGCCTGGCTCAATATCACCAATGCGAGCGCCACATTGCTGTTTGTCTACGGTTATCTGCTGTGGGTTGACTGGCGTATGACGCTGGTGGCGCTGGTGCCGCTGCTGCTGTTTACGGTGTTCTATCGGCAAGTGCAGAAAGGGTGTCAACGCAAAATGTCAGAATACGGTACAGCGCTGACACAGGTAAACCAATCGGTGGTGGAGTACGTTCAGGGCATCACCGTGGTCAAGACTTTTGGGCTCAGCGGTAAAGCCCATCAGGCTTATTGTCAGGCAACAACGGGGTTTCAACGTTTCTTCTTGGATTGGGCGCTGCCGCTGATCAAGCCTGAGTGTTTGTCTGCTGTGATGATCGCGCCCATTACTATGCTGATGTTGATGCTGGTCGGCGGCATCGGGTTGATGCATCAGGGGATGCTTGGGATGACACAACTGCTCCCGTTTCTGGTGATTGCGCTCGGGATCTCTGTGCCCGTGACCACACTGAGCCATAGCGCGCAATCCCTGCGTATGGCGAAAGCCGCGTTAGAGCGGCTTGCCACACTGTTGACGATCCCGCTGCAACCGGAGCCGACGCTGAGCCGGTTTCCTCAGAATAACGAGGTAGTGTTTGACCAGATTGATTTTGGTTATCAGCCTGGTACCACCCTGTTACACAACATCTCGCTCACCCTCACGCCAGGCACGGTAACCGCGCTGGTGGGTGCCTCTGGCGCGGGAAAATCAACGCTGGCGCGCTTATTGTTGCGCTTCGATGTGCCCGACCACGGCCAAATTACCTTGGGTGGCATTGAGTTGAGCCAGATTGACAGCCGACATTTATACCGCCAGATCGGTACTGTGTTTCAGGACACGCGACTGTTGCGAATGAGTTTGTATGACAACATTGCGCTGGGCGATCCGCAGGCCAGTAAAGAGCAGGTGGTCGCCGCCGCCAAGGCGGCGCATATTCACGAGCGCATTCTGTGTTTACCGCGCGGTTATCAATCGGTATACGGCGATGATGCCACACTGTCAGGCGGTGAGGAACAGCGGGTTAGCATTGCCCGCGCGCTGTTACTGAAACCTGCCGTGCTGGTGTTGGATGAGCCCACCGCGCAGGCGGATGCGGAATCAGAAGCCGCGATACAGTCAGCGTTCAATGCATTGATCGCGCACCAACGTCGTCAGGTGGTGCTGGTGATCGCCCACCGGCTGGAGACCATCACGCACGCAGATAACATTGTCGTGCTGTCGCATGGCCGTATTGACGCGCAAGGGTGTCATGCCGATTTGTTGGCCGGTGGCGGTGAATATGCACGGCTGTGGGCGGTACAACAAGGGCAACAGGAGGCAATATGCTGTTGATGCGCCTGACCAGACTGATGGGGAAATCTCACGCGTTGTTGCTGCGGCATTATTTGCTATGGGTGTTTAGCTATTGTCTGATGCAGGGGCTGACGTTTGTACTGGTGGTGCCCATTATCCACGCTCTGCTGGATCTGCGCGTGGACGATGCGTTGATGTGGTTGCTGCCGTTAGGCGTGGGGGTGGTGCTAACCGGGTATTTGCACTATCGCGCGGCGTACAGTGGATTTCAGGTGGCGGCAACGTTAATGAGCCAATTGCGTCGTCGCATTGGCGATCATGTGGTCACATTACCACTGGGCTGGTTTGTGCGCGCCAATACCAGCCGATTGGGCCTATTACTCAGTCAGGGCGTGATGGAGATCCTGGGATTGCCTGCCCACCAGTTAACCCCCTTGTTACGGGCGGTGATCACGCCAGCGGTGGTGGTGGTGGCAACCAGTTTTTTCGACTGGCGCGTAGCACTGTGCGCGGCGTTTCTGTTTCCCATGCTGGGGCTGGTGTATTGGTGGGCCGGACGGCTGGGGCGCACCGCTGATCGAGCCGTTCAGACGGCCAATGCACAGGCGTGCGATCGCATGGTGGAGTTTGCGCAAAGTCAGCCGGTGTTACGCACCTATGGCAAGTCCGCACAGGGATATCAACAGTTTGATCAGGCACTTGTGGCGCAAAGCCGGGCTGGGCGGCGTCAGTTATGGCTGGTGTTGCCGCCGTTGCTGTTAAACACCTGGTTGGGGCAATTGGCGTTGATGGGGCTGATGGCAGGGATTACCTGGCTGGTGGTGATGGAAGGCGATGCGGCGCAGCAAACCACGCTGTTTGCCTTACTGGTGCTGGTGAGCAGGGTTATCGATCCCCTCAGTGAGGTGGCCTCTTATGGCTCAGGTATCCGTATGGCGTCAGCCCAAATGGAAGCGGCTGAAAACGTGTTGTCACAACTGTCGTTACCGGCACCGACAGAGCCCGTGCCTTTACCACAACACTACACCATCGAATTACGTGATGTGACCTTCAGCTATCAGCCCGGTGTTAGGGCGCTGCAGCGTGTTTCCGCGACGTTGCCAGCTAATAGCGTGACCGCCGTGGTAGGAGCATCCGGTTCGGGAAAAACCACCTTGACCAAATTGATTGCCCGTTTTTTCGATCCGGATAATGGGGTGATTGCTATTGGCGGCATTAATGTGAAGAGTTTCCCTGTCATGCAACACATGAATATGATTTCACAAGTGTTTCAGGACAATTATCTGTTCAGTGGTACTCTGCGGGAAAACCTGATGATGGGAAACCCGGCCGCTGATGATGACACCTTGAAAAACGTTCTGAAACTGACGCGTTTGGACGAGGTTGTGCAGCGCTTACCGCTGGGACTCGATAGTCGGGTTGGAGAAGGGGGCGGATTTCTGTCGGGGGGGGAACGCCAGCGTGCCGCACTGGCACGTGCATTGCTGAAAAATGCGCCAATCCTGCTGCTGGATGAGGCGACCGGTGCGTTGGATCCGGAAAACCAGGAAGCGATCGCGCAGGGGCTTAACGCGTTGCGTGGTCACTGCACCATGCTGGTCATTGCCCATCAACTGCACACTATCCGCAATGCAGACAACATTTTAGTGCTTGACCACGGGCAAATTGTGGAACAGGGCAATCATCAACAGTTGTTGGCCAAGAATGGACGCTACGCGGCCCTTTGGCAGGCAAAAGTTCGCGCTGAAGGATGGCGTATTGTTCATCCCCGAGAAGATCAAGGAGGAGATAATGTCTGAGCATCTTTGTGACAGTGAACGTTGCGCGACGTATTGGCCGTTGCCTGATGTTGATTTAACGGATTTGACGCTGTTCTCTCAGGGCTTCCCCCATGACGTGTTCACTCAATTACGACAGAATGATGGCGTGCTGTATCATCCGGCTACGCCGTTAACGCCGGATAATGAAGGTTTTTGGGTGTTCACTCGCTATCAGGATATTGTACCGCTCGCCAGAGATATCGATACCTTCTCCTCACACCGTGGTGGCGCTCGTACCGGAGGCGGAACCATGATTGAGGATCTTCCCAGCGCCGCAGGGCCAGGGACCGTCATCAATATGATGGACGATCCGCGTCACAAAGCGTTGCGGCGTCTGATGGCTCCGGGGATCACCCGTGGGCGCATTGCTGCGCTGGAGCCGGTTCTCACCGTGGCGGCACGTCAGGCCATCGTGAGCGCATTAACCAAAGGCGAAGGGGATTTTGTGTCGGATATTGCCGCCGAACTTCCGCTGTTTGCCATTGCGCATTTGGTCGGGATTCCTCCTGAAGATCGGCACCCGATCTCGGGGTGGATTAACGCGGTGCTTGATTATGCCGATCGTCAATTAGGGCAGAGCAGTGCCAGCAGTCAGCAAGGCATGCAGCAGTTTATGGCTTACGCGCAGCGCTTTGTGGAACAACGCCGTCAGGCTCCCGGTGATGACATTGTTTCGCTGGCAATTGCGGGAGAACTGTCTGCCGAACTGGGCAGCTTAACGCCGATGGAGCAAGTGATGGTGTTTAGCGTGGTGATGGTGGCCGGCTTGGAAACCACGCGTAATGCTATTGCGGGGGGAATACTGACGTTTATTCAGCATCCGCAGCAGTGGCTGCTGTTGCAACGTGAACCTGTGCGAATGAACCGGGCGCTGGAGGAAATTCTACGCTGGACCTCTCCCACGCCGTACAACCGCCGCACCGCGACGCGTGATGTTGACGTCGCGGGTAAGCGCATCAAAGCTGGCGAGAAAGTGACACTGTGGTGGGCTTCTGCCAATCGCGATGAACAGCAGTTTGAAAACCCCTTTGCTTTTGATATCTGTCGGGAAAAAAATGCCCATTTAGCGTTCGGTAGTGGGGGACACAGCTGTCTGGGGGCGCAGTTGGCGACGCTGGAGATGCGGGTTGTCTTTCGGGAATTGCTAAACCACATTGATACCTTCGCCTTAAACGGTCCCGTGGAATGGGTGCGCAGCAACAAGCACACCGGTATTCGGCGTATGCCGCTGCGCTACAAAGGGTTATAGCGATAGAGTGCGGCAATGCTCTCTTGTGATGAAGAGTAGTAATAGCCGTTAAAAAATAACGGCTTATTTTTTGAATGAATATTCTGTGTTTACGGTGTAAAAATCAGTATCCGTTCAATACGCTAAGTTATTCTCATGTCTACATTGATACCGCATCGATCGTGCTCAACACTTATTCCATCATCCCCTTTATATGATTCAGATGCGCATAGCCATCGGCTCGGCATACTTATTTCAGCGGCTATCGAGGGAACGCCTTTGCATTGTGATGGTGGTGATGGTGCCACGATAAAACAACACCTTGATAGCGTATACCATCGGGCAAAAAATAACTGTTGTGAGAGCATTGAGTTATTACAAAATATCGCTCTTGGGAAAGGCGAGATTGCAACGCTTACCCAGGATTACCTCTGTCGTATTGTGTGCCAGGATGAAGACGGTGCTGCCAACGTCGCCAAAAAGGCGCGCGCGCAGTGTCAATCGTTAATCACAGATTTCCCCCAGTGGATCAACAATACGTTTCTACAAGACCGGTTTGCGCTGTTGTTTATTGCCGGCACGCACCTCAAAGACGAAGAACCCTGTACGGATAATATACCGGCCCTGGTGAAAGAAAAAATCATGGATCTTGATAGTTTGCCCGTCAAACCGAAGTGGTATACACCGGAGCAAGGGACGTTTGATGCGGTAGATTACGCCACTTTCAACGACAACAACCGTCAACTGCGCTACATGTTGCCTCAAGACGGTGCTTGCCAGTTTCGTGCGGCCTTGATGCTACGTGATAGAAATGAAAATTGGTTGGATGTCGATAAATCGGTTATTTTGCAGGAGATAAAAATTGCCTCTCAGATGCCGGTTCTCGGCATATTAACGCTGGCGATGGCCGTCACCATGCTGTGCGGTGGCATCAACTTGTCGATCATTTCAACGGCAAATGCCTGCTCGTTAGTGATGGCCTGGGTGGCCGTCAGTTACCCGCCGTCGCTGCCACGCTGGTGGCGGGCGTTGGGGCGGCAGCGCTGATTGGACTGTGTAACGGGGTGTTGATTGCCGGCCTCCGGGTGTCGCCCATCCTGGCGACGCTTGGCATGATGACGTTGCTCAAGGGGATCAATATTTTGATTACCGGCGGCAGCGCCATTGCCAATTATCCCGAATGGGTACTGTGGTTAAATCGTGCACAGTGGTTTGGTGTGCCGCTTCCGATGTGGTTGTTTGTGGTGGTTGCCATCGTGCTCTGGCTGGTACTGGAGCGCAGCACGCTGGGCAGGGCGATTTATTTCATCGGCTCCAATGAACGTGCCACCGGGTATTCCGGCATCAATACGCGTCAGGTGCTGCTGTGGGTGTATGTCATTTCCGCACTGTTGTGCGCTGTGGCAGCATTTTTAATGATGTCAAAACTCAATTCCGCCAAAGCTTCATACGGGGAGTCTTATTTGCTGACCGCCATTCTGGCAGTGGTGTTGGGGGGGGGAATCCCGATGGTGGCAGTGGAAAGATTATCGGCATGGCACTGGCTCTGATTCTGCTGCAAACCATTGAAAGCGGGTTTAATATTATGGGCGTCAGTCCGTATCTGACCCTGGCGCTGTGGGGGGCTCTGCTACTGTGTTTCATCGGTGTGAAAGGGCAATTGGGGCTCAGCAAAGCATAACCATGGCCCGGTAGCAGACACTCTGCCGTCTGCTACCGGCACGCCAGCGGCGTTTATCCAACCGCGTTATTCCCTAAGGCAATCTCCACCTGATGGGATTGCCCGTCGTCGATGAGCGGTATCTTGCCTTGTGGCAGTTCGGTACCGTCCAGCGTCAGGCGATATTCGCCGCTGCTGTTGCGCAGGGTGATGTCATAGCGGCTATTACCGTACTGATAGCTGAGGCTGGCCGACGGCCAGTCGTGGGGCAGTTCGGTAGCAATGGCGAGCGCATCACCGTGGCGTGTCACCCCCAGTAGCGTTTCGACAATCAGGCGATAGGCCCAGCCTGCCGAACCCGTATACCAACTCCAGCCGCCGCGCCCGGTATGGGGTTCGACGCTATAGATATCCGCCGTCATCACATAGGGTTCGACTTTATAACGCGACGCAGCATGCGGTGTCAGGCTGTGGTTGATCGGATTGATCATCGACCAAAGCTCCCAGGCGCGCGCGCGATTCCCGCTGTGCGCAAACGCCATGATCGCCCAAATCGCGCCATGGGTGTATTGTCCGCCGTTTTCCCGCACGCCGGGAACGTAGCCTTGGATGTATCCCGGGTTTGGCCCGTTGCCATTAAACGGCGGTGTCAGTAGTTGAATGAATCCGGCGTCCTGATTGACCAGGTAGGTATCCAATGCCTTCATGGCCTGCGCACAGCGTTGTGGTTTGCCCGCGCCTGACAGCACCGACCAGCTTTGGGCAATGGCATCGATCTGGCACTCCGTTGACAGGTGCGACCCCAGTGGCTCTCCGTTGTCAAAGTAGCCACGACGATACCAGGCACCGTCCCAGGCATGGGTTTCAATATTTTGCTGCAATTGCGCCGCGTGTTCGCGGCAGCGAGCGGCAAGGCTGTGCTCCTGGCGACGCTCGGCCAGTGCGGCAAAACGCTGCAAAATATCGTAGAGGAAAAAGGCCAGCCAGACGCTTTCGCCTTTGCCTTCCAGCCCGACCAGATTCATGCCATCGTTCCAGTCCCCGGCTCCTATCAGGGGCAAACCGTGGCGACCGGTGGCAAGCCCGTGCTCGATAGCACGCACACAGTGTTGCCACAGCGTTTCACACTGCGCGCTGACCACTGGCTGCTCATAGGCCGATTCTTCGCCGGGCAGCAGTTGCCGTCCTTCCAGATAGGGCACCGTCTGTTCCAGAATGGACAGATCGCCCGTGGTTTCCACGTAGTGACACAGTGCCAGGGGTAGCCACAGATAATCATCCGAGCAGCGGGTGCGCACCCCATTGCCTAAAGGGGGATGCCACCAGTGTTGCACATCTCCTTCAATAAACTGGCGTGAGGCACAGAGTAAAAGTTGATCGTGCAGCCGCTCGGGGGCCGCATGGCTGAGTGCCAGCGTGTCCTGAAGCTGATCGCGAAAGCCGAAGGCCCCGCCGGATTGGTAATAACCGCTGCGCGCCATGATGCGACACGCCAGCGTCTGGTACAGCAGCCAGCCGTTGGCTAACAGATTAACGGCGGCATCGGGCGTATTAACGATGACGGTATCAAGCATCTGATGCCAATAACGGTGTACGTCGGCCAACGCACATTGGGCGGCGGTTTCATTAAGGTAACGCGCGATCAGCGCTTCGGCTTCCTGTGGGGTGCTACCGATGCCGAGCGTGAACACCAGCGTTTGCCGATCGCCGTCGATCAATGAGACAACGGACTGCACGGCTGCACAGGGATCGAATCCAGCTCCGGTTTTCTCCGACAGCGTCACTTGTGCCATGGCTGCCGGGCGATAGCGCGATCCGTTGCGTCCGAGAAACTCTCGCCGATCGGCGGTAAAGGAGCACTGTGTGCCGCTGACGGCAAAAAATGCCGTTTGCTCCGACCCGTTGCTGCCGTAATGGTTAGTGGCCAGAATTCCGCAGCCTTTGTGCACGTTGGCCGGGCGCGTCGCGACATGCAGCGCGCTGGAAAGACGAGAAACGCCGAGCACCCATTCCACATAGCCGGTTGCAGACAGTGTGCGCGTGCGACCTGAACGGTTGTGAAGGGTGAGCATCATGAGTTTCACTGGGGCATCCCGCGCGACCAGTACGGTTAATTCGCTGTCAATGCCGGTTTCGCGATGCGCAAATACGCTATAGCCAAAGCCGTGACGCGACAGGTAAGCCCCCTGACCGCGTAAGGGCAGCGTGGTGGGCGACCACACGGCACCGCTCTCCTCATCACGCAAGTAAAAGGATTCCCCAGAGCGATCGCTGATCGGATCGTTTTCCCACGGTGTTAACCGGTATTCATGGGCGTTTTCGTACCAGGTGTAGGCTTGTCCCGCCTCTGACACGACGCTGCCGAACTGGGTATTCGCCAGCACATTCGACCAGGGGGCAGGAGTGGTGTCGCCCTCGTTCAACACGATGTGATATTCCCGGCCATCCGCTGAAAATCCTCCGAGCCCATTAAAAAATTGCAAGTTGTGCGTGTCGGGATGCCAGGGATGATAGTGCGTGTTGTCGCCTGCCGCTCGCGCTACACGCAGGGGCTGAGGAGCAACGGCACCGGACAGTTTTTGGGTCAACTGTGTCGATAGCTCACCGGCACGATCGTCGAGAAAAATATGCGCCACGCTCATCAACAGCAGGCGATCCTCAGCGGAAAGCTGTTCACCGTTGCGCACGAAGATACCGCCTGGCTTGTCGATTTGATTGCCTTCTGCGCACGCGGCGATCAGGTTAATAATGCGATGATGCAACTCCTGCTGGTAGCCACCCTGATGGGTGTTGAGGATGACCATATCCACTTTCAGGCCTTTTAGCCGCCAGTAGTGGTGCGCCTGGATCAATGTGGCGATCAGCGTCATGCTTTCATCGCTGGTGACGGTCAACAGTACAATCGGCACGTCGCCAGATATCCCCCATCCCCACAGACCCGATTGCCCGCGACGGTTACGCGTGATGATATTCCCTTCGGCGCGTAATTCCGCCACCGGGAACAGCACGGCGCTGGCAAGGCGGTTGAACAGCGCGGCGTCATCCTCATTGGCATTGATTTGCCGCAGCAAAATATGGCTGTGGGAACTCGCCAATTCAAATACCCGGTTGGCAATCGGCCCATCGCGGTATTTCTCCATCAGCGCCTGACTGTGTGTGCGGCTTTCCGTCACGCCATAGAACACGTCTATGGTGACCGGAACGCCGGGTGGCAATACCACGCACTGGCGTATCGCCAGGATAGGATCGAGTACGGCACCGGCGCTGTTGCTGAGTGGGCCCGGTTGGCGCAGCGCAGTGGCCGTGGCGGGAATACGGCCACGCCCCAGGAAAGCGGCTCGGTCAGTATCAAATGATACCGTGCTTTCCACTTGTCCGCGCACCACCACCATGTGGAACAGCCACGGGCCGCGTTCTTCCGGGGCGCGTGGGCGGCGGTGGCACAAAATGGCATCGTGCTCAGGGACCAGTTCGGTTTGCACAAACAGGTTGCTGAATGCCGGATGGGCCAGATCGCTTGCCATGGGCGCCAGCACCACCTCAGCATAAGTGGTCAGTGCAAGGGTGCGTGGCTGACGACCGCGATGCAGCAGGGTTATCCGGCGCAGTTCGATATCATCTTCCGGCGATACCACAATATGGTTTTTTACGCGCAGGCTATCCGCTTTGCGGGTGAATTCGGCGCCGGCATCCGTGAAAATCACCTCGTAGTGGCTGGCCACATCGCCGTCAGCTTGCCAGGTGCTATTCCACACGTCACCGGTTTGCGGATCGCTGAGGTAGCAATAACTTCCCCAGTTATCGCAGGTCGTATCGCTGCGTCAGCGGGTGAGAGCGATGTCACGCCATCGGCTGTAGCCACCGCCCGACTGCGTAACCATCAGGTGATAGTCATGATTGGAGAGCAACTGCACTTCAGGAAGCAGCGTATCAGCGTCCTGAAAACGGCGCGGCTGGTATTGTGCCGGTTTGAGGCGGCCATCGTAGGCATCAAAGTGCCGGCGTGGGCTGTAGAGCTCTATAGCTTCGGGAACACGTTCTTGCAGCAGTAAGCGTGCCGATTGAAACGCCGCGCTGGACATAAAACGTTCGATCATCGGCGCACCCAATAACACATAAGAGAGTGCCTGAAAGGCCATGCCCTGATGGTGTGCCATCCACGAACGCACGATGGCATAGGTCTGTCCGCTGGCTAAACGCGATGGCGTGTAATCCAGTGCCTCATAGAAGCCATATTCACCGTGAGCACCGAGTTTTTTCAGCCGCGCGAGATTGTCGCAGGCCTTGTCCGGGGCGTTCATCAGCGCCATTAACGTGGCGTAAGGGGCGATCACCGTATCATCGGCCAAGCCGCGACGCAGGCCGAGGCCCGGTACACCGAACGCATGGTACTGGTAATTTTGCGCGGCATCGAAAGCATAATAACCCGATTCGGAAATACCCCATGGCACGCCGCGCTCTCGTCCCCAGCGTATCTGGCGCTCGACGGCAGATTGACTCATCTTCTCCAGCAAACTGCCGGGATAGGTTGGCATCACCAGATTGGGCATCAGGTATTCGAACATCGAACCACTCCACGACATCAGCGCCGTTTCATTGTCGATTTTGGTGAACAACCGCCCCAGCGCCGACCAACTTTTCACCGGCAACTGGTTGGTGGCGATGGCCACGAAACTGGTCAGACGAATTTCTGAGGGCAACAGATCGTAGTGGCTGCTATCCAGTGCGTTATTTTCAACGCTGAACCCCACGCTGAGCCGGTTGGTCGTGACATTGTAGAGAAAAGCAAAATCCATCTGGGCATGTTGGTACAGACGCTGTTCGATCTCTGCCATCAGGCTGAGCTGTGCGTGTGCAGCGTGCACCGTTGCTGCGTCAGGCGTGTCCGAACCGGCAGAGATGGCCTGAGCCAGCCAGGAGAGCGATGGTAGCGGGGCATCGCCCCAATCCTCCGGCAGCCAGCCAAGCAGTGTCGACCAGGCGTCGCACAGCGCACTCAACTGTTGATGAAGGCGTTCAACCCAGCGGTGAACCAGCTCCTCATCCGCATGACACAGGTTGAGTAAGCGACTGGTGAGATCGCGCATATGCATCAGTTCGCCAAACAGAGCCGCCGGTGCGAGTGTGGCGGCGCGGATACAGTGGCGCTGCATTTGGCGCAGTGTGGTTGGCGCATTACGGCTCCAGAGCCTGGCCAGAATCCGCAGCGTGTCATCAAGGCCGGCCACAACCTGCTCGGCATCAAAAACCGGCTGGTGACGCAGTGAACGCATGGCCGCATGCAGCGTGAGCAGGTGACCGGCCATATTTCCACTGTCAACGCTGGAGATGTAGCGCGGGGCCAGCGGGGCCAGGGTGCGAGTGTCATACCAGTTATACAAATGACCGCGATAATGCTCCAGTTTATCCAGCGTATCCAACGTGGATGCGATGCGCGTCAGGGCACCTTCCAGCGGCAGATAGCCGAAATCACGGGCAGTCAGTGTTGCCATCAGTGACAGGCCAATGTTGGTGGGCGAGGTGCGATGAGCAATGACCGCGTGCGGTGTTTCCTGATAATTGTCCGGCGGCAGCCAGTTGTCGTCTGGGGTGACAAAGGTATCGAAAAATGCCCAGATTTCTCGACAGTTTTGTCGTAGCCGTCGCTGTTGCTTGCTCGTCAGCGCTGTTCGCTGGCGTTGCGGTTCGCGGCTCATCCAGCTCAGCAGTAACGGCGTGAGACACCAGAGCGCCCCAAGAGGCAGTGCCACTACCAGCGACAGGGGGGCATACTGTACGCTAAGCAGCGGGAGTGCCAACCCTGCTGCCACGTTGAGCCACATGGCGCGGTAAAAACGACCTGCCGTGGTGTCGCGCAGCGCGTTGCTTTGTGCAAAGGGGGTCCATTGATGTAGATTACGTCGGCTGACACCGAGTCGCCACAGGGTGATGGCAACGGCGTGTAATGAATACCCTGCGCGGTGCGGCAAAGTGAGGATCTCTACGCCCATACGCAGTAAACGTTGGCGTGCGCCGCGAATCACTAACCGCACATGCTGCTCGAACGGACGTCGGCGAGGTTTACTGATGATGTCTTGAAACGTCGATAACAGCGTCGGGAGCAGCACTGTCAACGTTAACGCTGATAGCCAATAGGCTTTGTTAGGCACGATCAACAGGGCGCAGAGCAACAGGGTTAAAAACGCAGGTGGCACCAGGCTGCGGCGCAAATTATCGAACAGTTTCCAACGCGAAAGCAGACTCAATGGGTTTGTGCAGAGCGATCCATCGGCACGTATCACATGGGTTTTTAACCAGTTAAGCAGTTGCCAATCACCCCTAATCCACCGTGTGCGCCGCGCCACATCGGTGAGATAATGGTTTGGGTACTGCTCATACAACAGCACGTTGCTGACTAGCCCCGAACGGGCATAACAGCCTTCTAGCAGATCGTGGCTTAGTACCAAATCTTCCGGGCAAACGTACTGCGTTGCGGCAGTAAAAGTATCCACATCGTAGATGCCTTTGCCGATAAAGGAGCCTTCGCCAAACAGATCCTGATAAATGTCGGATGACATCATGGTGTAGGGATCGTTGCCTGCCGCACCGCTGAACAGCGTGGCATATCGACCTTGCCCATAACGGGGGATCTCTTCTGCCATTCCCGGCTGCAAAATGCCATAACCTGCAACCACGCGCTGGCTGGCCGGATCGTACTGCGGATGGTTGAGCGGATGAGCCAGCGTAGCGATCAGTTTGTGTGCCGTGTCGCGCGGCAGCACGGTATCGCAATCCAGCGTGATGACATATTTTATCGTGTTTACCGGGCCCGTTGCGTTACCGACAATGTGGGAAAATTGCTCATTCGGATGGCGTAGCCAGTGGTTTAACAGGGCCAGCTTGCCGCGTTTTCGCTCATATCCCATCCATACCCCTTGTTTTGGGTTCCACGCGGGGGCGCGGTGCAGCAGATAAAAGACCGGATCGCTGTCACGGGCATAGCGGCGGTTGAGCGCGCGGGTCTGTTCTTCTGCCCAGGCCAGGAGATCGTTGTGCTCCTGAGTTTCAGGGGCTGTACTGTCCATAAAGTCGGTGAGCAGCGCAAAATAGAGGTGCTCACTGCTGCGCCGTTTAATGAGCCACCTGCTGCTCGAACGGGAAGAGGTGGTGATCATGGATATGGAGGCCGGTATCGAACATTTGGGGCGTTCCACCGCGGAAGCGGTGGATGTGCTGATTGTGGTGGTGGAACCGGGGCAACGCAGCATTCAGACCGCGCGTCAGATTGGCGGCTTGGCCGCTGAAATTGGCATTCATAACGTGGTGTATGTCGGCAGTAAAATCGCCAAACCCTCCGACAGGGATTTTTTGGCAGCGGCGCTGGATAGCGCGCCGTTACTGGGTTACCTGTCACTGAATGACACCATTCGTGATGCAGATCTTAGCGGCAGCGCGCCTTACGATCTTGGCGGCGCGTTTATGACGGAACTGGCCGTGATTGGACAGCGTCTTGCCGCCCTGTATCAAGGAGCCTAGCCCATGTGCCAACTGCGAGTCCGACTGCGGTATGCCGATCGGCGCGAAGCGTTATTGAACGATATCGCAGCGATTCAGGTTGCGCCGGACAGCATTACGCTTTCAGCGCTGTTTGAGCCGCCGCGCGAGCTGTGCGGTTTTGATATTCAACACATTGATAGTCTGCGCAACGAAGTGTTGCTGGTTCAGCGTAGCGTCGAAAAACAAAACGGAGAACACCCATGATTGCTATTCCCTTAATGAAGAAACTCAATGTGCTGGTGCCGCATTGGATCGAACATAACGATGAGCATATTGCAGACATGGAAAAGTATCTGCGTGCATTGGAAATGGATGGGCAAAACGAACTGGCGCAACACTGCCGTGATGTTATTGCACAAATGACGGCGGTGAGTGAAAAGCTCACCCTGATGGCGCAGCAACTCAAGCCTGTCTCACTGCGCGGCTGACGAGGCGAGGGAGAGACGATGTGTGATAACTGTGGCTGCAATATACCGCATGCCAGCCAGGTGCACTTGGCTAACGGCACCATCCGGGCGATAAGGCCATTCAACGCAGCTGAACCGCGCACGCTGGCGGTGATGCAGAACCTGTTGCAAGAGAATAACGATCGGGCGGCGCTTAACCGTCAGCAATTTGATGCCCATGGAACGCGCGTGTTCAACCTGATGTCCTCACCGGGCAGCGGTAAGACCTCACTGCTGGAAGTCACCCTCGAACAACTCACGGCGCGCGGTGTTAACGTGGCGGTGATAGAAGGGGATTTGGAAACCGAAAATGATGCCTTGCGCCTGCGCCGCAAAGGTGTCCCGGTTGTGCAAATCACGACGGGAATGGCCTGCCATCTCGATGCGCAAATGGTTAACACGGCCTGGCAAACGCTTTGTTCTGAACCGGTGGACATCTTGTTTATCGAAAACGTTGGCAATCTGGTGTGTCCGGCCAGTTTCGATCTTGGTCAACACCATAACGTGGTGCTGCTCTCAGTGCCGGAGGGCGATGACAAACCGGAGAAATACCCGGTGATGTTCCGCCAGGCGGAAGCGGTGTTGGTAACCAAGGTGGATTTATTACCCTATTTTACCGAGTTCAGCCTTGAACGCGTGCGAGAGGAGGTCGCGCTCTTGGCACCAGGAAGTGACATATTACCGCTTTCGACCAAAACCACGCAGAATTGGGCACAATGGGTAGCATGGCTCGGCGATCGGTGCGTGAACTGACACATGCATCAGCGAGGGTGGCTTCCCTGTCTTCGCTGATGGATCACGGTGAGTTATCTTTCTGCGGCTGCTGATTGACCCAAACCAGATCGTCCACCGCAAAACCGAGGTTTTTCGCGATGGACACATAGCGCTGTTTTACCTCAGCCGGCAGCTCTGGTGTGCGCGACAGTAACCATAAATAATCGCGGTTTGGTCCGCTGACCAATGCGTATTGGTAATCATTATCCAGTGCGATCACGTTATAGCCGCCATAAAAGGGACCAAAAAAGGAGACCTTGAGCGCCGCCGTTGTGGTTCTACCGGTGAAATAGGCCTTGCCTTCGCTCGATTTCCACTGTTTCTTTAGCGGATCGTAGCCTTGATTCAGCACGGTCAATCCCCCGTCGCGGCGTTTTCCATAGGTTGCCGTCACCTGTTGCAAACCTCGCTCAAAACGGTTTTCCAAACGCGCTATTTCATACCATTTCCCCAGATAACGCTCGGCATCAAAATCGGCAACAGGATTTACCCCTTTGGGGGGTGAGGGTGACTTACAGGCAACCAGCGCCAGTGATAACGCGATACCAGTAAGGATTGGCCACATTTTCATGCGTACTCCTTGCGTATTTTTTGAGGGAGTGTGCAAGTATAGAGGGGAAATGCTGTTTTTACTGTATACCCGTCATACTTCAAATTGCTGATGCGTTGGCTTCACTCATTCACCCGAATCACTTACTTATGAAAGCTCATCGGGATTCTCTCCCTTGCCGCCTTCCTGCAATTCGAATTATTTAGGGTATATACATCGCGTAGCTATGCAGGAAAACGTGGAGAATGCAGTGATTTTTTGGCATTAAAATCATTTCCATCGGCGTTTTATTCTGATTTTTTGCGTTTGCAAAACATGAGCGATCAGCGTTTTTATGGATTTGTTTTAGATATACCTAATATGTCTTTCGTAATTTACGCCATGTGCAGGAATTGATATTTTATCGCAGCAAATTATATCCGTAAAAAACGATTATCCTCTGGCTGGGAGGATATGGTTTGCTTATGTGAAAAATTAAAAGGAGAAAAGAACGTGAGAAAAGGACCCCTTAATTTATGTGCGGCGATCATCTGTGGGATGTTTACACTTATGCATTTATCCGCTATTTCAGCAGAAAAGACCACGGCCACCTACAGCGGTGTGAAATACCCGTATAAAGTGATTAACGGTGTATTACACTATCAAAGTGCCGTGAATCTGCCCGCCGTGCCGATGAAAAACGTCAAGCCGGAGAATTTCTCGGTGATCTATTCCGATACGGCTTTTGGCGTAGGAAAAGCCAATGGCACCTATTATTGCAACGCCGTCGCTTTGCCCAAGGCATTTAATCCGGAAAAAGCCAAAGCGATTGATTCCTATCTGGTTAGTGATGTTGGAACCTATGCCTATTGCAAAAAAATGACCGTTGACATCGACTGGACGAAATTTGAAGCGCTGGATTTCCCTTTTTTCAGTGATGGCAAACGTATCTTTATGCGTGACGGTTCGGTGTTAAAAGGCGCTGACGTTGCGACGTTCCAGACTAAAGGAACCAATCAGGCCTTCGATAAAAAACAGTATTACTTCAGAGAAAGTGATTCAGCCACCATCCCTTATAAAAAGAGCGTCAACATTCATGAAAAGTGCTTTGGTTGGGCGACTATCGATGATGCGCTTTATTTTCGCGGTGAAAAAAACAGCGAATTTGATGCCAGTACCTTTACCTGCCTCTCGTTTAGTGTGACGGCGGATAAAAAAGGTTTTTATATTTACGGTAAGCCTTTCCCGATTTTTACACCGGATACCGATGTGAAAAACCTCAAAGCATTATCCGATCATGTTGTCACCGACGGTAAGTCAGTCTGGTTCGTGAAAATTGAGCCAGAGCGGTTAGCCGGATTGGATGCGAGTAAGGTGAACGTTAATGAGAACGTCATCTCTGATGGGGTGAATGAATGGCACTGCGAAGACTTGAAATCGCCGGGAGAAGCGATGTGTACTAAAAAATAAATTGTTGCCGTGTGGAAATGCGTCATTCTGGGCGACGCATTTCCAGCGTAAAGCGACAGCCTTTTTCTGAGCTATCGACGTGCATGCGCCAGCCCAGATGTTCCACGATGCGCTGCACAATCGATAAGCCAAGTCCTTCGCCTCGTTGCTGCGCACTGTGCAGAAAACGCTGAAATTGCTGCGGATCGATGCTAGGCGGCAGGCCAGGACCGGTGTAAGAAACGATAAGTGTCGTGCCGTGCAAGGCAATTCGTACTTCACCTTGCTCCGTGTACTGACAGGCATTGCGCAGCAGGTTCCAGATAATACTGCGCGCCAGTTCAGCATTGGTGTACGTGTGAGGGGCTTGCGGTGCCTCCAGAACCAGCGTCACCGGTTTTTTTGCCAGCCAGGGTTGGCAGCGCGTAATACACTCCTCGATCAACGGACGCAGCGGCACGTCGTCGCGCGCCAACGTGTGCGGATCGCGTGACAGCAATAGCAGGCAGGTCAGTTGGCGTTGCATTTCCTGCGTGGTGCGTACGATGCGCTCAGCGCTGGCTATCAAGTGGCTGCCGGCAGGCAATTGATGCACGATGGTTTCCGCCGCACCGCCGATAATAGCCAGCGGCGTGCGCAACTCATGGCTGGTATCGCTGACAAAGCATCGCTCACGGTGCAGAAACTGCTCCAGTTCATCACTGTGCTGAGCAAACGCGCGCGCCAACACGCCGATTTCATCGCTCGCATCCTGAAACGGCAAGGGCTTCTGCTTACGCTGCACCACGTCGGCCAGGTGCGTAATGGGCGCGGTAACGCGCGCCGACGTCAATCTTCCAATCCAGAACGCGCACAGAATACACACCAGAATCACCAGCGGTGCGAAGCCGTCAATCAGGTATTCCAAAAATCGGTAGTACTTGCCATCCTGTAACAGGTAGTAACGCTGAGCATCGCGTGTAAATACCAGCAGATACCAATGTTCGGGTTGTTCCAGTCGGTGGTAACCCGGAGCGTAATCTCGCAGGGCATCGGGTACGGTCTGCACATCGTAAAACTGGCTGCCTGCCGGCAGGGGGGGATCAATGCCTTTGACAATAGCATTTTCCAGCCGAGGCACCTCGTCGTGCAGGCTTTTTGCGATGACGTACGATCGAACCTCATCGTAATCAAGCTGCTCCGCGATAACGACAACCCCCATGACGGCTACCATCAGTAGTACAAATGAAATCGTAATGCGGGTCTTGAGCGTCATTTGCTGGTAAAGGGATTTCATGATGCTGGGTCTACTCGCTGTGTGATAATTCCGGCGCAACCTCCCCGGGCGTATGGAGACGTAAACCGACGCCATGCACCGTTTCTATCAGAGCCGATGTGAAGTTTTTGTCAATTCGCTGGCGCAGGTCATGAATGTGTGTGCGCAGCGCACCACTTTCAGGCGGTTCGTCGCCCCACAGCAGGTATTCCATTTGCTGCTTTTTAACCACGTCAGGTGCGGCGCGGACCAGACACAGCAGCAACTTGTGCGTGGTGGGTGTCAGGTTGATAGTCTGGCCTTGCCGCCATGCCTGCGGTGCGCGGGTGTCCACTAACAGATCGTCCCAGGCCAGCGTGCCTTGCACCTGCCGGCCTTGGGCACGGCGTACTAGCGCCTTGATGCGGGCATCGAGTTCCTTGAGTGAAAAGGGTTTGACCAGATAATCGTCGGCACCCAACGCCAGGCCCCGCACCCGGTCTTCGACGGGATCGCGTGCGGTCAGCATCAGTACCGGCACGGGGTTCTGAAATTCCGCCCGAAGTTTGCTGCATAGTGTCATGCCGTCCAAACGCGGCAGCATTAAATCCAACAAAATGGCGTCATAATCATGCTGCGTCGCCATACGCAGACCTGTGACACCGTCACGTGCGTCGTCGAGCACATAACCCAGTGGCTCAAAAAAATCGTACAGATTGGCGACCAACTCTGGGTTGTCTTCAATGATAAGCAGGCGCGTCATCGGTCATCGACATCCTTAAAAGATAAACGACATCTTAACAACTTCCTGACACGCGCTTTTTGATACTGCACAGGCCTTTCATTGATGGGGAATTGTGCGTGTATACCTGTCCGATATCCAAGCGATTCACTCTGTTATCGTTGACCTGGGCAGTCGGGCTGTTCTTTACCGCCATTGGATGCGGTATGCAGTGGCAAACGCCAGAGCCTAACGCGGAGATCAACAGCCTGCAAACCCAAGAAACAGCGCGGCCTTTAACCCTTATACGCACTATTATCGGCTATGTGAAACACGGCTTGAAGCGCACCACGTCACAGCTCTTGCGTGCACTGGATAAGGATGCCAAACGTCCGAGAATGCAGCCGCAGGTGTTCAGACGAGAGGGGTATTGCCGATTCGTACCGCCGAGCGTGGTGGTGTTTATGAGGCGCTGAACACCCAGTTAAACCGGGTGTTCAGTCGCTGCATTTATGCGGGTTCGCGTTGGCTTATCAGCAGTGCTAAATCGACAAGGCGGTTTGAAAATCCCCATTCGTTGTCGTACCAGGCGAGGATTTTGACCATATTACCGCCGATAACCAGCGTCGAGAGTCCGTCAATAATGGACGAACGCGGATCGCCCTGATAATCGCTCGAGACCAACGGTTCGTCGCTATAGCCGAGAATACCTTGCAATGGGCCGGAAGCCGCTGCTTCACGAAACGCATTGTTGACGTCCTCTATGCTTACCTCGCGCTCAAGGGTTACCGTGAGATCGACAATTGATACCACAGGAACCGGTACGCGCAGGGAATAGCCGGTCAATCGCCCCTCCAGTTCAGGGATTACTTTCCCTAGCGCTTTGGCGGCGCCACTGGAGTAGGGCACAATCGATAACGCGGCGGCGCGCGCACCGCGTAGGTCTTTTTCCGGCTGATCGTGCAATGCCTGGCTGTTGGTGTAGGCGTGAGTGGTATTCATCAGGCCATGTTTAATACCAAAATGCTGGTGCAAAACCTGTGCCGCCGGAGCCAGTCCGTTGGTGGTGCAACTCCCATTGCTGACGACATAGTGCTTTTGTGGATCGTATAACTCATGGTTCACGCCCATAACCACCGTCAAATCGTCATTCTTGCCCGGCGCAGAGATGATGACGCGCTTGGCTCCACCGCTCTCAATATGCACTGCCGCTTTTTCGCGTTCGGTGAAAAAACCCGTCGCTTCAATCACGATGTCCACCTCAGCATCACGCCAGGGAATACGCGCAGGATCGCGCTCGCTGAACACGGTGATAGGGTTGCCATTCACGCGGAGTTGCCCGTGGGTTGCCTCAACAGGGGCCGAGAGTGTGCCCAGCAGAGAGTCATATTTCAGCAGGTGGGCCAGCGTTTTGCTGTCCGTCAAATCGTTGATTGCCACAATTTGTATGTCGGGGTTGCCCAACGCAGCACGCAGGACGTTGCGACCGATTCTGCCGAAACCATTGATACCGACCTTGACCATGATGAACTCCTTAGTGGTTGTCTCTGGAGTGACTGTAGGCCATGGGGCTGTTGGCGTAAATGACAAAAAAGGATCACATTACGCCATTTTTCGACAGTGGAAGCGCTGGCGATATTCTCCGGGGGTTAATTGCAGCTGTTTTTCAAAAATACGACGCAGGTTAATGCTGCTGCCAAACCCTGTATTGGCGGCAATGCGCTCCAGCGTATCGGTAGTTTGTTCCAGATGTTGTCGTGCTGCGGCAAGGCGCGCTTCTGACACATAGCGCGCTGGGGAAACGCCGGTTTCACGGGTAAATACGCGGGTAAAATTACGCGGACTCATGGCGACTTTTTCAGCCAACACATCGACGCAGAGATCGGCAGTGATGTTGTCGAGTATCCATGTTTGCAAATCACCGATCGGACCTGCATTGCTGGTTTGGTGCAAGTTGTAACGGCTAAACTGTAATTGACTGCCCGGACGATGCAGATACATCACCAAATCCTGCGCGACATCACGGGCAAGACTGAAGCCGTAATCCTCCTCAACCAGCGCCAGTGTCAGATCAAACCCAGAGCTGACACCGCCAGAGGTCCAGATAGGACCATCCTGTATATACAGGGGGCCGGCTTCGACCTTTACCTTAGGGAAGGTTGCCTGCATAGCTTCCAGCAGTTTCCAGTGTGTGGTCGCTCGTCTTCCATTGAGCAAGCCGCTCTGAGCGAGCAACATCGCACCGCCACAAATAGAAGCAATGCGGTGCGCATGTGGCGCGGCAAGGCGCAGCCAATCCACTACGGCAGTGCCTTCCTGCTCATTTTGACCTCGGCCCGTGATCAGTATGGTGTCGAGCGGCTCACGGGGATCTATCTCATGCAAACGGTGATCCGCCAGCAGATTCAGCCCGGATTGACCGTGGATCACCTGATGCGGCTGTGTGGTGGCAATATTGATGTGATAACGAGGTGTCGCCAACCCGTCAGTATGCAGTTGGTTTGCTTGCATCAGGATGTCGGCAATACCGGCAGACTCAAACAGCATGCCGCCATCAGGAACGATAATCAGGATCTTCTTCATGTCCGAAAAATATACTTTTTGCAAAATAAGTCAACAGCGCAATACCCTTTGCTTCATTCAGACATGACCCCGAATTGCATGATGCAACGCGTGCGATAACGCTAACAGGTCGGCAAGGCCATCATATGATAGTTATTGCCATTGAAACTAAAAAAGCCGACATCCTCAAACTGGTTCCTTGAGTGGAATGCATAAGATCGTGGGTTCAGCACATTCACAAAAGTGACTACAACAGGGTAACGTGTAGCAAAAATCTGTTGTTGATGGGCTAACAGTAATTCACCGATCCCTCGGCCCCG
This sequence comes from Symbiopectobacterium purcellii, assembly GCF_019797845.1. Lineage (NCBI taxonomy): Bacteria > Pseudomonadati > Pseudomonadota > Gammaproteobacteria > Enterobacterales > Enterobacteriaceae > Symbiopectobacterium > Symbiopectobacterium purcellii. The sequence goes on from NZ_CP081864.1 coordinate 2,105,440, forward strand.
GTACGCTTCGGCAATACAAATCGGGCCGTATTGATAAGAATGTGCCGGATCAAGTTTATGATCGTTAAAGGTATACGCATTGAGAATGCTGGCCATATAGTCAAACATTGGCCAGGGTTGGAGGAATGCCCAGGATGCCCCGAGAAGCAACCCCACCACGCGGTTGTTCCCCTCATCAACAGCAACGGTGACACCGTTTTCAGCGAGGCGCAGCGTGTCGAGTTGCTCAACCGTCATGTCCGTCGTCACGAAGCCATTATCGCGTTGATCGGCAATGAGATTTTTTGCATGATAGCGTTCAAGCAGCGCTTTCACGTGTTGAATATCAGCCAATCCCGCCGATCTAACGGTGATACTCCCTTGACGCATCTCCATATGTGTTTCTCCGAAATAAACGAGCGGTTCTTATTCTACGCCTTCTCGTGCTGAGGATGTGACACGCGCTTTATCCGCGCTGACGTGTAGCTGCAATAGTGAACAGGTTTACCCCTTGACGCGATGAACCTGCTTGTTCATTAACGTATTACGCTGACATTTTCCAGTTTCACCTGACTTTCAGGCTTATCACCCAGCTGCTGGGTAACCGGCACAAATACATTGAGATCTTTCAGCCAGGCGGCCTTGCTATTGCTTTTTGGCTGACCTTTGTCGGTTTGCTGACACTCAACTAAAAGATATTTCCCCGTAAACTCAGGCGCAAGGCGACTCGCCTCTCCTTCTACTGTGGCCTCACAACGCAGCGCCCCTGAAATCGGTACTTTTTTGTCGGAATCAATACTGTTCCATTGCGCCTTATAATGTTGACCCGCTACCAGCGGGAAACGCAAATCAGTCTGCAACTGGTCAAGCAGTGTCGTTTCACTGCTGATGGACATGACAAACTTCAGTTGTAGTTGATTCGCCAGCGTTAAGCGTTGCACCTTCCAAATACCATAATCTTCCAGTTTGCGCACATAGCCATCGGGTTGCGCCTCTAATTGCACATTGACCTTACCGAGTGCGCTCACCTCTGTATAACGAAGCTGTTTAAAACGCGGCATTGCCCATGACTTAATCAGTGACTGCGTTTGCTGTTCAATGGCGGCTGACAGTGGGAACTTCGCCAACCACTGTGGATCGTTATTGCTCAGCTCGGGCAAGGATGGGCCCATTAGCGTTGATGCTGGCTTCTGGGTAGCAGGCACAAAATGCCCTTGGGCTTTGAAGGTTTGTCCTGCTGGTAACTGGCACATCTGGTCAAACCGTTCAGACATTTTCTTATCGATTTCAAAGTCTTTCTTACGGCGTACAATATCAGCAGTGATAAGTGAGTCGGTAACGCGCCCCTCGCTATCGATATTCATTGCAGCAACCGCGCCACCCTGATGGGTGATGCAATTATAAAAAAAGTGCTCAATTTTTAATCCATATGGCGCATCGTAAGGCGGTTCCCAGAGGATATCCGCCGAGTCAAATCCCAGACGTACCGAGAGGATGTCGTCTGAGCGTTTAATGCTATTGATATCGACAAGGTCAGTAAACATGCCCGAAGCGGTGGTTGATAATTTTTCCCACAGCATGTCTTTTATCGGGTGCTGACATGTGATGCGGATATCCTCAGCCGTTATCTGCTTATCATCCTGAGCAGGTGCATAGCGCAGGTAGCTGTTACCGTAATAGCGAGCTCTAGTCAGGCCTTCTTGATTCAATAAATCCTTGTAAAGCAGTTCTGCTTTTCCCTGCTTGCAATCAACCGATCGCCATTGCTGAACGGTTTTACCGTCACTGAATTTTAATGAAACCATGTAATTCACACGATCGTTAATTTTGACGACAGACAAAGGATTAATGCCGCCACTCTCCACTGTGGGTATATCCGCCGCCGACGCCAAAGGGATCGGCAACAGAGACAGAAAAAGAAGAGGGCGTATTAACGCGCGAATGCAGTACATATAGGTTCCTTCACAGAGTCATTAATGCACAAAGGTATCGGCATTATGTCGAAGATTTTTAATTTGATTTTAACGAGATACGCCACCACGTGGCATGTCGCGCGGCTCATTTTTGGCTGCGTAGCGGTGAGATGACGTGAGATGACATAAAAAAGCCACGCAACGGTGTGTATATTAGGGGGCGACGCTGTGGACGCAGGACAAATTGCGTGCCGATCTCGCGCTTACACCGGATAACGTCATGATACGCTACCGTGCCGCTTTCGCATTGGGCGATGGCATGTGGTGGGACAAGGCGAATACCTTTAATGCGCGGCACAATATTGAAACGGTCGATGTGGTGACTATCTGCCAGATGTGCTGGCGGGCTGATCCGCTTATTTCCCTTTCTCCAGGCCAGTGCTTACCGTTCGCGGTGTCTGGACCAAAGGATGAGCGAAGTGGGTGCAATGACCCGTTCTGTTAATCGTGAAGTCGCTAGCCTACCGATCACCATACGGGTCATAGCAATACTCGGCAACCCTCTGTGCATGCGCGACAAGCAGGTGGCTTGAGGCGTAATCCAGGCCAGTGCTACGCCAGGCAAATGGGAGCCGCGGAATGTCAGTTAGATCCAAACATCATTCTGTGCCGTCCGTTCTCCCGTTTCGCCTCCTGTGTTGAGCACGCCACGCGGTTCTATCAGCATCAGTTTCACTTCAGACTCGGCATAGGGTTTGTGCTCAACCCCTCTGGGAACAACAAACAACTCGCCTTGCTGAAGCAGAACGTTGCCATCGCGGAAGTCGATGCGCAATTCGCCATCGAGTACCAGGAAGGCTTCGTCAGTATCAGCATGAACGTGCCAGATGAAATCGCCTTTCAGGCGAACGATCTTGAATTGGTAGTCGTTCATTTCTGCTACGACTTTGGGTGTCCACTGCTCACTGAAAAGGGTGAACTTTTGTGCGACGTTGATGGCGGTATAACGGCCGGTACTCATGCTGGAATCCTTATTGAAGATTTGAAGCCAGCATGGTAGAGAAAGCGCGTTAAGGGGTCTTGTACGATTGTGCAGGTTATGGTTTCGCGCTATTTAGGACGCTTTAATACGTTTCAACCATCGTCCCGGCGAAACGCCATAGGCAGACGTGAAGTGGCGTGCCATGTGGCTTTGATCAAAGAAACCTGCCATTACTGCCGTCTCGGCGATGGACTGACCCGATAGCATCAATCGACGGGCGTAATCCAGGCGGCGCATACTCAGGTAGCGATAGGGGCTGGTACCGTAGAGTGCCCGGAAATCCCGGCATAGCTGCCAATGATCCAATTCGCTGGCCTCGGCGAGCGCCTCTAGCGTGATGGTCTGCTCCAGCGTTTCATGGATGAAGGCCCGAGCGCGTTCCACTGCCACGAAATCAGGATGGCGTCGAATTCGGCGCTGCCCGGCAACCGTTTCCAGCGCATGGGCCAGATCGTACAGCGCATCATCCTCTTCTATCGGGTCAATGCTGCTGTTCATGTCCTGCAATAATGGGGCAATCGCCGCCTGAATTCGTGGGTCGCTGGACAAACCGCCCTCGATGAAAGGGAGTGGCTTGCCGCCAAGGATCTGTTGGATCAAGGCGGGCTCGATGTACGTCATCCGGTAATGAAATCCCGCTTCGGTTCCGGCTTCTCCATCATGGAGTTCATCGGGGTGAAGCACCAAAATGGTCCCGGGTAGGCTATGGCGCTGGGATTTGCGATAATGAAAACACTGAACACCCGCCAAGGTGCAGCCGATAGCATACGTGTCGTGTCGGTGTGGGGTATAGCCATGCCCACCGAAATAGGCTTCGATGCGTTCGATCTTTCCCGGTTGGGTGGCGTGATGAACCCAATCGTAAGGTGTTGTTGTTTTAACCATATTCACCCGCGTAGAAACGTGACCTGACAATCCCTCGGTTCACAAGCTATCCATCCTACTTCTCCATCGATGATGATGGATAGAGAAATTTACACATCACCGGCTGCTCGGCGTGGGAGATTGAGCGGCAACGTGAGCCAGTTGCTGGTAGCGCTTTCACTGCGACTGAATAACCGCCATCAATTGCTTGACCCATGATTTCGCTATCTCTGGTTCGGTGACGTTGGCAAATCCCATCAGCAGGCCGCCGTGCAGTGTGTTACACACTTGCCAGTGCGTGAGTGCCTGGATGGCGAGGCCGTTGCTTTGGGCCGCTGCCGCCAGAGACGTGTCACTCTGGCGGCCGGTCAGCTTTGCCAATACATGAATACCACCGGCTTGGGGCTGAATATCAATGCGTGAACCCAGTGTGTCTAACAGCGCATCGACCAGATAACCACGCCTCACGGCATACAGCGAACGCATCTTGCGCAGGTGGCGTGCGAAGTGACCTTGTTCCATAAAGTCGGCAACCGTTGCTTGGTTTAGCGTCGCGCCAGGGCCGCAAAGGTGATTCGCCATGTCCCTGAACCGCTCAACGTGCGACGCAGGGACAACCAGATAGGCAAGACGCAAGCCAGGGAACAGCACCTTGCTGAAGGTGCCGGTGTACAGCACGCGCTCGTCTCGATCCAGGCTTTTAAGCGGTGGCAATGGTCTTCCGTGATAGCGAAACTCGCTATCGTAGTCATCCTCAATGATCCACGCGTTGCGGCGCCGGGCCCACTCGAGCAGTTGTAACCGTCTCGGAAGTGACAGCGCTACGCCCATCGGACTCTGGTGTGTCGGTGTCACGATGGCAAAGCGTGCATCGGGATAACGCTGTTGTCCGATATCGACATTCAAACCCTCTTCATCGACGGGCACAGGCGTAAGACGCATACCTGCATGTGTTAAACACTGTCGTGCATAGCGGTAGCCAGGGTCTTCAAACCATCCAACATCACCAGAGCGCAGTAATGTGCGGCACACCAATTCCAGTGCGCCACGGTAGCCAACCGTGACAAACACCTGTTCGTGTGAGCAGGTGATGCCGCGCGAAATGGCGAGATAGGTCGCAATAGCGCGGCGCAGCGGTTCGTATCCCAATGGATCGGGATAGCTCATCGTGACCGCATCCAGCGTACGGAGATGGTGACTGGCCAAGCGGGCCCAGGTCTTGCGGGGGAAAGCATCCAGTGCAGGTAAACCAAGCTGGAAGGGAAGCGGCGCAGCGGTTGACGGTGTTCTTGGTGCCGAGTGTGTCTTTGCGGACGTTGTCGTGGTGCCGAGTACTGAACCGCCGAGGTTTTCCAGGTGGGGCGAGACGATCGTGCCAGCGGGCCCACGCGCCAAGAAATACCCCTCGCTGGTCAACATCTGGTAGGCCAACTCAACCGTGCCTCGGGCCACGTTCAGTTCACTGGCAAGGCTGCGCACGGAGGGCACGCGATCACCGGGACGCAGTTTTCCCGCCGCGATCACATCTCGGTAGCGACGATACAACTGCAAATAAATCGGTGCATCGCGATCGCGGCGTGGTTTCAACTGCTGAACATCCATTTTCTATGTCCTATTCATTTAATTGAATCTTGCACCTTTTAGATGGGGCATCATTTTCCTAAAGTGGCGGCCTTAAAACAAGGAAATCGACATGAGCACTTTTCGATTGAGCATTATTGCTAGCGACCATGACTACGTGGCCTGTTTTGCGGTCATGCGCGCGTTACGGCCCCACCTGACCGATGCTGCTGCATTTGCCGTCCAGGCCCGGCGCCAAGCAGAGCAAGGCTACCGCTTACTTGCTGCGTGGCAGGGCGATCAGGTCGCAGGGTTGGCAGGCTATCGTGTACAAGAAAATCTGCTGTACGGACGCTTTCTCTATATCGATGATTTGATCGCGATTTCCTGTGCCCGCAGACAGGGTTTAGGCGGCGTGCTGATCGGGGCGATGCAAGAGGAGGCGAGACGGCAAGGCTGCGGCCATCTGGTTCTCGATACCGCCTTGAGCAATGGATTGGCGCAACGCTTCTATTTCCGCCATGACCTATTGCCCAAAGGGCTGCATTTCAGCCAAGCGATATAGATGCTGCACTGCATAAATCAACGACTTTACCTGGAATATATTTCTATCGGAGATCTTTTATGAACACCCTTCGCTTGCCTTACCACACGCTTGCGCGTGAGGCTTACCACGGTTTCAGCCTCACCAAGAAAGCGTTGGACAACAGCCGTCTTGGAAAACAGCTCATTGAGTTGGTCTATCTGCGCGTTTCGCAGATCAACGGCTGTGCCTTTTGTCTGGAGATGCATGCAGCGGCTCTGCGTGCCGGTGGAATGCCGGATGTGAAGTTAGACAGTCTGGCTGGCTGGCTGGCGTGTTAGCGGCCAATTTAATGACCGCGAACGCGCCGCATTGGCATGGACTGAATCGCTCGTTGACGTGGCACACACGCATGCACCTGATGAGGACTTCGATCCACTTAAGATGCATTTTAGCGATGAGGAGATTGCCGATCTGAGTTTCGCCATCGCGTTGATGAGCGCTTTCAATCGTTTGGCGATCGGCATGCGTCAGTAGCTATACGCATTGGGTACAGGGGGGCGCGATAGGGGACTGGCGTTCACCCCCTCACGTTTCGTAGCAAATATTATAGGTATTACCCGTTCGTTCTATATGTGCAAATCCACGCTCGCCAAGGTGCATACCAGCAATAAGGAGTTTGTCCGAACTGACAATATCCAACAGTTTCGAGCGCGTGTCGGCTGCAAGTATCGGATCCTGGTCGAAGGCAATGGACACAGCGGGGTGGGGAATTTGAATGAGAGGAAAATGAACAATATCCACCCAAATCAGTAGACTACTATCTCTTGATTCAATCCGATAGCCAGAATGACCAGCAGTATGTCCCGGCAGAGGAACGGCACTAATTCCGGGAAGGATGTCGTTATTGGTAAATCTGCGCAGCCTTTTGCGATACTTATCGAACACCGTTTCGGCAAAGAGAAAGTTTCCCCGAGTCTGCGCACTGGCTCTGCTGAGGTTGCCAGCGTCCTGCCAGAAAGCCACTTCATTCTGATGGACGACTAACTCTGCATTGGGGAATGCTGCTTCCCCGAGCGAGTTAATCAACCCCCCGATATGATCAGGATGGGCATGGGTCAGAAGAATGGTGTCAATGTCGGAAGGCTGCACGCCTGTAAGTGCCAGATTCGCTTGCAGCGTGCCTCCCCACTGTTTAAATCCTCCTGCGCCAGCATCAATCAGGATCGTGTGGCCACGACCACGAATCAAGTAGCAATTAATGTGAATAGACGATGGGTCGTGAGCACCTGCGTTTTTCTGTAATTCGGATGCAGATATTGAATTTATATTTGAGAGTAAATCAAGGCTCGCAGAAAGGTATCCATCACTGATGGCTGTTATTGTGAAGTCGCCAATTTGATGACCTGGGAGTGTTATTTCATTCATAATTGTATTCTTGCCCGACTTACGTGCCTGGGTTCCTTGTATTGATGTTTAGTCATGATAGAACCCTAAAAACAGCTTATAAATCGAATTTTTGGTATGATTCAGTGACAAAAAATCATGCTTAGCCGCCATGCAGGCATAAACCAGGAACACTCATGCGTCGGAAGCTCCCTATCAACACTTCACTCATGGCATTCGAGACTGCGGCTCGTCATGGCAGTTTCGCGCGCGCGGCAGACGAATTGTCTCTCACTGAAGGCGCTATCAGCCGCCAGATCGGCCGTTTAGAAACATTCCTTGGCGTTAGGTTGTTCGAGCGAATCGGAAATCGGGTCAGGCTCCTCCCCAACGGGGAGCGCTACGCGGATCAAGTTCGTGAAGTGCTCGAACGCTTGGAGCGGGATAGTGTGTATCTGATGGGGCAGCCTCACGACAGCGCAAGTTTGGATATTGCCACCATCCCGACATTTGGGATGCGATGGCTTATTCCTCGCTTGGAACGATTCCAGCAGAAACACCCGAACATTACCGTGCACCTTGCCGAGCGGATGGAACCCTTCGTCCTGGCAGGAAGCGGATTCGATGCGGCCATCCATTTCGAACATGCCGCTTGGACGGGAATGCATACGCACCGCCTGTTGAGTGAGATCATGGTTCCGGTGTGTCGCCCAGACCTTGTAGAAAAAAACCGTGGGACAGTTACCCTGGACAGTTTACCGCGCCTACACCGACGACAGAATTCCGATGCATGGCAACGTTATGCCCAGGAGACAGCAATCCCGCTGACCAATCCCGCGAGGGGGGCGCGCTACGACCTGCATGCGATGTTGATCGAGGCTGCATTGGCAGGTCTCGGCGTTGCTCTAGTCCCGCGCCTTTACGTTGAAAAAGAACTGGCGCAAGGCCAGTTGGTTGCGCCTTGGCCAGATGGAAAAACCATTTCCAAAACGTTCTGCCTTATTCTTCCCGCGTCTATCGAATTGAGCAGTGAGCCACTACAGGCCTTTGCTCGATGGATCCTGGACGAAGCGGATCGTGGTTGAGTCGTGAGACTATGTGATTTATTCAGGTCGCATCCGCCGTCAGGCAATCGGTAAAGGTGGCAAGAAAGTCCGTTAACCATTCCGCCTGCACGCGTCCTCCCAGTCCAGGGCGATGCACCAGATAATAAGCCGCGCCGGTTTTCACCGTTTAGGTAAACGGCATCACCAGCCGCTGCCGACGGATATCTTCTGCCACCAACGTCACATCCGCCATCGCGATGCCAAAGCCTTGAATCGCCGCACTGATGGCTAAGTCCATGGTGTCGAACTGTTGATTGCGGCGCATGACCGGTTCGTTAATGCGATGTGTCTTTAGCCACAGTTTCCAATCACGTTGGTCATGGGTGGGATGCAACTGTGTCAGACGTGTCAGTTGGTCCGGCAACAATGTCGTTTGCCCGGCAAGCAACAGATGGGGGGCCATTACCGGCGATAGCACTTCGTCGAACAATTTACTGTAATAGTGACGCGGTGCGCCATCCGGTGCGAATACCACCGCGACATCAAAATCTTCATGACGAAAATCGATGCCGTGTTCTGTGGTGGTCGTTAGCGAGACATGGATATCCGGTCGTCGCTGTTCCAGCATCATCAAATGAGCCACTAACCAGCGCATGGCGCAGGTGGGGGCTTTCATGCGAATGGAACGTCCCTCCTTCACCCGGTTTGTGACCCGAAACAGTTGCTCAAAAACGTCGCGCACTTCCGGTAACAACTGACTGCCTTGCGACGTCAACCGTAAACCACGGGCATGACGTTGAAATAACGAGAAACCCAACCAGGCTTCCAGCGATGCGACCTGCCGACTGACTGCCCCTTGCGTGACGAAAAGTTCCTCCGCAGCTCGGGTGAAATTGAGGTGACGCGCCGTCACCACAAAAGCGTGCAATGCATTCAGCGGTGGGATGCGATTATTCATGGTCATGCACACGCTCCGTCAGACATCCATAAGAAAATCGATTACATAACTATGCAGATAAAGTCGCGCGGCGCTAAGCCTGATTTTTCAAGGGAAATGGCATCGACTTTCCCTGTTTAAGGTTACGTCTCAGCACTCGGCACATTATCGTATTGCTTCCATTGCTATAAATGGCGAACTCGAGCCATGCGTTTTTTCATGGCTATTATGACAACAATTCGATTGTAGTACTACCGGTAGAAACGTTTGATGCATGAATAGTTATTCATCAAAAACCAATAAACTTTAGCAGGCTAGGCTTCACTGGCGTACCGTTCGTATACAAGCTGGTCTGCTATGGCATTTAACGGAGACTCCATGCCGATTCAAACCCCGGTGCAGTTCAGTTCTAAATTACCGGATGTGGGCACGACGATTTTTACTGTTATCGGTCAGTTATCCAGCCAGTACCACGCCATCAACCTTTCTCAGGGAGCGCCCAGTTTTCCCTGTTCTCCCGAACTGATCGCCGGGGTAACGCGTGCCATGAGTTTGGGTCATAACCAGTACGCGTCGATGTCCGGACTGGTATCGCTCAAAGAAGTGGTCGCGGAGAAAGTCAAACGATTGTACGGCCAGCACTACGACGCCGGGCGGGAGGTAACCATTACCGCCAGCGCCAGCGAAGGGCTGTATTCGGCGATTTCCGCGCTAGTACATCCCAGTGATGAGGTGATTTATTTTGAGCCGTCATTTGATAGCTATGCACCCATCGTCCGGTTGCAAGGCGCAGCGCCCGTGGCGCTGAAACTCGCCGTACCGAGCTTTACCATCAATTGGGATGACGTGCAGGCTGCCATCACCCCGCGCACCCGCATGATCATTCTCAATTCGCCGCATAATCCGAGCGGCCAGGTGCTAGGCGCTGACGATTTGGCGCAATTGGCGCGACTGACACACAACACCGATATTGTGATCCTTTCTGACGAAGTGTACGAACACGTGGTGTTTGACGGTCAGCGTCATCACAGCATGGCGACGCACAACGAACTGGCATCACGTAGCGTGATTGTCTCATCGTTCGGTAAAACGTTTCATGTCACTGGCTGGCGAGTCGGTTACTGCCTGGCTCCCGCCGCGTTGATGGACGAGATCCTCAAAGTCCACCAGTTTATGATGTTTTCCGCCGACACGCCGATGCAATACGCCTTTGCGGAGTATATGGCGGACCCGGCAACCTATCTGTCGCTCGGAACGTTCTATCAACATAAACGCGATCTACTGGCGAGTGCCTTGCAGAACGGTCCATTTGAATTATTGCCCTCCGCCGGCTCATTCTTCATGTTAGCGAGCTTTGCCAATTTCAGCGACGAAAGTGACAGCGACATAGTAAAACGATTGATTGTCGAGCTCGGGGTGGCGACTATCCCGCTGTCGGCGTTTTACACCGACGGCACCGACAATAAATTGATTCGTCTGTCGTTCTCGAAAGATGACGCGACGTTGCTGGCGGGGGCGAAAGCGCTGTGTCAGGCGGCGGAGCGCCGGTGATAAACGTGGTTGTGCGCGATGTGTATTTGGTGCATGCATGGTGTGATGTTGATAGCGGTTTAAAGACTACTCATTGATTTACCGGAGATCGTTCCAGATATGAAAAAATTAAATATATTGATGTTATCACTGGGTTTACTGTCCTCCTCTATCGTGCTGGCGCAGACCGAATTGCGTTTTGGGCTGGAGGCAGAATACCCGCCGTTTGAAAGCAAAAATACCAAGGGCCAGTTGGAAGGTTTCGATATCGATCTGGGTCATGCCATTTGTGAGGCGGGCAATTTCAAATGTACCTGGGTTGAAACCTCATTTGATGCTCTGATTCCGTCGCTACAAGCTAAAAAGTTCGACGCCATCAACTCTGCGATGAACATCACCGAAAAGCGTAAGGAAGCCATAGACTTTACCGTGCCCATTTATCGCATTCCGACCCAACTGCTTGGCAAGCCCGACACAGGTCTGGCTCCGACGCCAGAAGCGCTGAAAGGCAAGAATATCGGCGTATTGCAGGGATCGATTCAGGAAGTTTACGCGAAGGCGCATTGGGAGCCGAAAGGGGTTACCGTGACCGCTTACAAAGACCAGAATTTGGCCTATGAAGATCTGGCAGCAGGCCGCCTGGACGGCACGCTGGTGATGGCCGCAGCGGGACAATCTGGTTTCTTGGATAAACCGGAAGGCAAAGGTTTTGGCTTTATTGGTAAGGCCGTGGACGACGCGACTATTCTCGGTAGCGGCATCGGTTTCGGCCTGCGTAAAAGCGACACGGCGTTGAAAGTGGAATTGGATAAAGCGATTAAACAGGTGCAGGACGACGGCACGGTTGAGAAACTGGCGAAAAAGTATTTCCCTGGTTTTGATGTACGGGTGCAGTAACCTACGCTTTTGCGCGGCTTTCCGTTAGCGCGCCAAAAAAAACAACAAGGCCTGCGCGATTGCGTGGGCCTTGTTGTTGGCAACGACTTTCTAATAAACCGGGAATATTAATACATTAACCGAATTGGCAAAGGCAATACTTCACATGGCTCTATAAATCGCAATTTATTATCGGCCGTGTAGATATTACCAAAGCGCAACAGATTGCAGTCTGCTTGTGTGATTTTGAGAAAGCAAAGCAAAAAAATGTCTTTGACAGGAAATAAACTGCATGAGAGGCTTTATTTTATCAGTATTATTCATTTGTTTTATCCAGATTAAGTGATAATAAAAATATTCACCTATAGCTACAACTATTTTATACCCTAAGTGATTCGGGTGAACGGGTGCAGTCAGTGCATCTGTAACTTGGAGCATGACAGGTATATAGCATTTTAAATGATGGCTTTTTATTACACAGGGTCAATAATAATGAACACTGTTAGCCGTATTATACTCTTTTTATTTTTCATGATCTCTGCTGTTTTCTCCGCGCAGGCTTATCCCGAACGACCCATTCGCTTTATTGTGCCGTTTAATCCCGGTGGCGGCCAAGACATCCTTATTCGGCATATTACGCCTAAAGTCAGTAATATCCTCGGACAGCAGCTTGTGGTAGAGAATCGACCCGGTGCGGCTGGTACATTAGGGGCATTGGCGGTTGCTAATGCAAAACCTGATGGTTATACCATCGGGTTGGGGAGTTCATCGACCCATGCAGCGAACGTGTCACAGATAGCGGGGCTTTCCTACAACCCGGTCACGGATTTTGAACCCGTGGCACTGTTGGCCGAATTTATTTCACCGTTGGTGGTCACTGCGAGTTTACCGGTTAATTCGGTTGATGAGTTGATCCAATTGCTGAAAGCAAATCCGGGTAAATACAATTACGCTTCTGCAGGGCAAGGTTCACCCACGCGATTCAAAGCCATCTTGTTTAATCAAATTGCAGGCGTTAATACCGTCGAAATCCCTTACAGTGGTTCCGCTCCTGCGCTGGTGGATCTTGTGGCTGGTCGCGTTGCATTAATGTTTGATGGTATAGCGGCAACGGCGCCTTTGGTGAAAGCGAATAAATTGAAGATACTGGCTATTTCCTCTCCGCAGCGTCTTCCGGAATATCCCACGATACCGACATTGGATGAACTCGGCATCAAAGGGATCAATGCTAATGCCTGGGCAGCTGTCTTTGCGCCTGCGGGGACACCTCAGCCCGTGGTGGAAAAACTTAATGCAGCCTTTAATCAGGCAATTAATGATCCGGCTATTCGCGCTAAATTGACCGAGCTTGGCTATCAACCCTATGGAAATATAGCGTCACCAGCATTGCGTGATTTTGTGAAGAGCGAAATTGCTGAATGGGCACGCTTATCGAAACTGGCGGGTATTGAAGCAAAATAATCGTGATGGCGGGATAACGATTTACCCTGCTGATATCACGTTCTCGTGGGGCTTTTCGGAAGCGATTGATGATGTCTGATAAGTCATTATTGTATACGCGTGACGATACCGTGTCGGGCGGGTTTTTACTGCTTATCGGTGGCGCTGCAATGACGATGGCGATCCTCAAATACCCTTTAGGAAACGCATCGCAAATGGGGCCGGGCTATGTTCCCGCGCTTCTTGGCGGATTGCTTGCTCTGTTGGGTTTTATTATTGCATTGCGAGGCACGTTAAGTCAGGTTTGGAAAACCGATAAATTTCATTCGGCTATGCGTCCGCTGTTTTTTATTCTCGGTGTGATTATCCTGTTTGGATACATCATCAGCGTCGCAGGGGTGATTGTTTCCAGTGCGTTGGCTATTGCTGGCGCCGCACTGGGTACGCGAGAAACTCGAACCAAAGAAATTATTATTCTAGCGATTATTATGGCCGGGCTATCGGATATTTTCTTTGTAAAAGTTCTCGCTATTCCATTTAACGAGTGGCCTCTGTAATGAGTGAATTATTTAACGGTTTTGCCAGCGGTCTTGATGCCGTATTCACCCTGAATAATCTCTTCTATTGTTTTCTCGGCGCCCTGTTAGGGACATTTGTCGGCGTCTTGCCCGGTGTTGGGCCTCTGGTAACGATTGCACTGTTGCTGCCGTTCACTTTTTTACTCGATCCCAGTGCTGCGCTGATTATGTTAGCGGGGATTTATTACGGTTCTGCCTATGGTGGCTCTACCACGTCAATTTTGCTCAATATTCCAGGTGAAACCTCATCGGTAATTACCTGCCTCGATGGCCATGCGATGGCGCGGCAAGGCAGGGCAGGTCCAGCACTGGCTATCTCTGCAATTGGCTCATTTTTCGCAGGCAGTGTTGCGACGATCATTATCGCACTCTGTGCGCCGCTACTGTCCTCTCTGGCATTACTTTTTGGACCTGCTGATTATTTCTCCTTAATGCTGCTTGGCCTTGTCGGTGCGATTGTTCTGGCACAGGGATCGTTGCTTAAGGCGTTTGCGGTAATGGTGCTAGGGATGCTACTCGGATTGATGGGGGTTGATGTCAACTCCGGGGCGGTGCGTTATACCTTTGGCATTATCCAACTCACGGACGGTATCAGTTTCGTTGCGCTGGCGATGGGACTGTTTGGTATCAGCGAAATTATCCGTGTGGTTTCCCTTCGGGAACAAGCTACGGGTAACGTTATTCCCCATGGGCGCGTTTTGCTAAGCCGTGACGATCTCCGTCAATCGGCGGGACCTGTGTTACGCGGTACGCTGATTGGCTCGTTGTTTGGACTGCTGCCAGGTGGCGGTGGGGCGCTGGCAACGTTCTGCTCGTATACGGTAGAAAAAAAGGTGTCGGCAAATCCTGAGCAATTTGGTCACGGCGCGATTGCCGGTGTCGCGGGGCCTGAGTCCGCAAATAATGCGGCGGCACAAACGTCGTTTATTCCCTTATTAACGCTGGGTCTCCCCTCCAATGGTACGATGGCTTTGATGGCGGGGGCGATGATGATCCACGGTATTACTCCTGGCCCACAATTTATCACGGACCAACCCACTCTGTTCTGGAGTGTGATTGCGAGTATGTGGATTGGCAATATCATGCTGCTGGCGCTTAATCTGCCACTGGTTGGGGTATGGGTACAATTATTGCGAATTCCCTATCGGCTACTGTATCCGGTTATTATCATGTTCTGTTGCATTGGTATATACAGTGTGGCAAGCAGTTCATTCGATATTTTTACGGCGGCGCTATTCGGACTGATTGGATTTGCGTTGGTGGCATATGATTACGAGCCTGCCCCCTTACTGATGGGCTTTATTCTCGGGCCGTTGATGGAGGAGAACCTACGTCGGGCCATGATGATGTCGCGAGGGCGTTATGCCATTTTCATCGAAGAACCCATCAGTCTCTGTTTGCTGCTAATGGCATTGGCGTTGCTAGCGATCACCGTACTCCCTTCGATCAAAACAAAGCGTGAGCATATTTTTACTGAATGATGACGCTTGCGGCCTGTCGGTGGTGCATGCGCGATAGGCGTTATCCACCCCGGTTTTGAACAGTGCACCGCCATACCCGGAAAGCAGTTACGATTCTGAAGTATAAAATCGAACGCACTATGTTGCTGAAGTCGAGGCCCAGTAGTTATTTCAGCCCGATCGTGTTATTACGCTGTGATAGCGTGAGACATGATGAAAACATAAAATCCACGCAACTGCGTGGATTTTATGAGGTTTTGTGGCCTTTATGCGATGCATTGATATCGCATGAGACAATAGAATCAACTTAGACGTTAAACAAGAAATTCATCACATCGCCATCTTTAACTATGTATTCTTTCCCTTCAGAACGCATTTTCCCTGCTTCTTTCGCGCCTTGCTCACTTTTGTAGGTGATGAAGTCTTCATACGCGATGGTTTGGGCGCGGATAAAGCCTTTTTCAAAGTCGGTATGGATTTTACCGGCGGCCTGTGGGGCAGTAGCGCCGACAGGGATGGTCCAGGCGCGCACTTCTTTTACGCCTGCGGTAAAGTAGGTTTGCAGGTTAAGCAATTCATAACCGGCGCGAATCACGCGGTTCAGGCCCGGTTCTTCCAGCCCCAACTCTGCCATGAATTCGTCGCGATCGGCGTCATCCAGTTCGGCAATGTCTGATTCCACCGCAGCACAAACCGGGACAACCACAGAACCCTCACTGGCAGCGATTTCACGTACTCGATCCAGGTAGGGGTTGTTTTCAAAGCCATCTTCATTGACGTTAGCGATATACATGGTGGGCTTGAGCGTCAGGAAGCTCAGGTAACGAATGGCCGCTTTCTCTTCAGCATTCAGATCCAGGGCGCGCAACATTCCCGCTTTTTCCAACTGCGGCAGACATTTTTCCAGCGCGGCCTGTTCAATTTTGGCGTCTTTGTCACCGCCTTTGGCTTTCTTCTGCACGCGGTGCAGTGCACGTTCGCAGGTATCGAGATCCGCCAGCGCCAGTTCGGTGTTGATGGTATCGATGTCGTCAGCCGGATCAACTTTGCCCGCAACGTGGATAATGTTGTCGTTTTCGAAGCAGCGCACTACGTGACCGATCGCTTCCGTTTCGCGGATGTTAGTCAGGAATTGGTTACCCAAGCCTTCACCTTTGGATGCGCCTTTTACCAGACCTGCGATATCAACAAACTCCATCGTGGTGGGGAGAATACGCTGCGGCTTAACAATCTCGGCCAGCTTGTCCAAACGCGGATCGGGCATCGGCACCACGCCAGTGTTGGGCTCTATGGTGCAAAACGGAAAGTTGGCCGCTTCGATACCGGCTTTGGTCAATGCATTGAACAGCGTAGATTTACCCACGTTAGGCAGCCCAACGATACCGCATTTGAATCCCATACTTTTATCACCTTAAATAGCTTATCAATCAGATGATTGTGGTTTGTCATCTGAACAAATAAATACGTTAGCGCCGAT
Organism: Symbiopectobacterium purcellii; assembly: GCF_019797845.1. Taxonomy (NCBI): domain Bacteria; kingdom Pseudomonadati; phylum Pseudomonadota; class Gammaproteobacteria; order Enterobacterales; family Enterobacteriaceae; genus Symbiopectobacterium; species Symbiopectobacterium purcellii. Next base: position 2,122,051 of record NZ_CP081864.1, read on the forward strand.
TATACACGGAATGGCGCATTAACTCGAACCGCCTGCGCGCGAATATCACTTTACGCAGGTTTATAGGCGTGCAGTCGATTCATTGCTTTTACCATATCGTCTTTCAGCAAAATCTCGGTGCAGCGAATGGCTTCGTCGATCGCGCCGTCGATCAGCGTCTGCTCACTGGCGGGCGGTTTGCCCAGCACAAAACCGGTAACCTTACTTTTATCGCCGGGATGGCCGATACCAATGCGCAAACGGTGAAAATTAGGGTTGTTCCCTAATTTGCTCATGATGTCTTTCAAGCCGTTGTGTCCGCCGTGTCCACCGCCCAGTTTTAGTTTGGCAACCCCCGGTAAAAGATCCAGTTCATCGTGCGCCACCAGAATTTCATCCGGTTGGATGCGGTAAAAAGTTGCCATTGCCGCCACCGCTTTACCACTGAGGTTCATAAAGGTGGTTGGCACCAGCAGACGAACATCGTGGCCAGCCAGCGTGAGGCGTGCGGTATAGCCAAAGAATTTGGCCTCTTCCTTAAGCGATTGCCGATAAACCTCAGCTAACTGGTCAACATACCAGGCACCGGCATTGTGGCGCGTGGCGGCGTATTCGGCTCCCGGATTCGCCAATCCGACGATCAATTTGATACTGCTCACGTTAAGTCCCAGATTTTGCGTCTTATGACGCCCGATAACAGAAAGTCAAACGCGTAGTTTACACAGGTGTAGGGCAGTGAAAAAGCCTTCAGCAGGTTGTTTGTCGTGCGTTCGATGGGCATGCAGCAGAAAATGGTTGGAAACGATTTACTTTTGCAATAATTCAATTTCGTTATTAATTATATTCGCACTCTGTCAGCACTAAATGTAAAAAAACGTTTCTACACTTGCTTATCTGTGATCGCCTACGCAATACCTTATTGCCTACAGCGTCTATAATTACATCAGAACAAGGACGGTTACGTAGCATTTTCATTTTTCCGAACGGTCACGTATTTTACCTGACCCTTACAGGAGGTGACAGATGAAACGCAAAAATGCTGTCATGCTAGGCAACGTATTTATGGGTATCGGTATGGTGTTAATGGTCGGGGGGATCGCCTTCACCATTATCAGCCAATTACCGGAGCTAAACTTACCCGCCTATTTTACCTATTTCGACCTGATGGCCATCTTCGCTGGTGCCATGACCTGGTTGGTTGGGGCGCGCATTGGCGGACGTGAAGCCGTTGCCGATCGCTATTGGTGGGTGAAGCATTTCGATAAACGCTGCCGCCGCCAGCAACCGCATTCCTGATAATACCAGACGCCTGCCTGTGCGGCAGGCGTTGGGATACTTTCTGCTGCAGAAAGTATCTGCTTTGCACGCTTATCATATTCCTCCTGCGGTAATAGACCCGATAATAATTATCGCCATTGTTCATCAGCAATATTATTGTCGCGCTGAACAGTATTATGTCCAGCAGGTAAACGTACCCATACGATAATAAAAAACGCCACCCGAAGGTGGCGTTTTTTATTAATAACACATTGACAACAGAAATGGACGCTGTTGATTAATGCTCAAACATGGCAGAAATAGACTCTTCGTTGCTGATGCGACGAATAGCTTCTGCCAACATGCCCGAAAGTGTCAGCGTGCGCACGTTAGGCTGTGCTTTGATATTTTCCGAGAGCGGAATGGTATCGCAGACGATCACTTCATCAATCACCGAATTCTTGATGTTGTCATACGCATTGCCAGAGAAAATCGGGTGAGTGGCATAAGCAAAGACGCGTTTGGCACCGCGTTCTTTTAATGCTTCTGCCGCTTTGCACAGTGTGCCACCGGTATCGATCATGTCGTCGACCAGAATACAGTCGCGCCCAGCGACATCACCAATGATGTGCATCACTTGAGAAACGTTGGCGCGCGGACGACGCTTGTCGATGATCGCCATGTCAGTGTCGTTCAGCAGTTTAGCAATAGCACGTGCGCGCACAACGCCACCGATATCCGGAGAAACCACAATCGGGTTTTCCAGATTCTGCTGCAACATGTCTTCCAGCAGAATGGGGCTGCCGAAAACGTTATCGACCGGAACGTCGAAGAAGCCTTGAATCTGTTCTGCGTGCAGGTCCACGGTCAGGACACGGTCAACCCCGACGCTTGACAGAAAGTCAGCGACCACTTTGGCGGTGATCGGCACACGCGCAGAACGCACACGTCGGTCCTGACGAGCATAGCCGAAATAGGGGATAACGGCGGTAATACGTCCCGCTGACGCGCGGCGTAGAGCATCGACCATCACAACCAGCTCCATCAGGTTGTCATTGGTTGGTGCACAGGTGGACTGGATGATGAAAATGTCGCCACCACGAACGTTTTCATTGACTTGCACGCTGACTTCACCGTCGCTAAAGCGACCTACAGCGGCGTCTCCCAGGCTGGTGTATAAACGGTTGGCAATACGTTGCGCTAGTTCGGGGATAGCGTTACCAGCAAAAAGCTTCATATCAGGCACGAGAAGAACCTCAGGCTTGCGTCCAGAGAAATATTGTACCCGGTGTCTCGAGGGCGTTGCGAGGCAGCGGGTAAAATATGCATACGGGTGTATGAGTTAAGCGTTGAACTTAAGGCATAAACCCGCCATACGGGGTAAAAATGTTTTCAACGCTTAACGTTGCCCAGAAAGCACACGGTGCAGCGGCGAGGTATTCACGCCACGCGCAACAAAACCGTTTAGCGTTTCCGGGGCCTGGTCAAGCACCTGACGGGCGGCGGATTCGGTGTCGAATTCGGCAAACACACAAGCTCCCGTTCCTGTCAGGCGCGCCGGTGCGTATTCTAGCAGCCAAGAAAGTCGCTGTTCAACCTCGCGAAAACGTTTTCTTACGGTAGATTCACAATCATTGACGAAGGTCTGTTTTTGTAGCTCATCTAATGTGCGTACCGGTGTGTTGCGCGGTAAGTCAGGATCGCCAAATACCAACGGCGTCGGAATGGTGACGCCAGGGTGCACCACCAGATACCATTTTTCCGGCGGCGAAGCGGGTGTCAGTATCTCCCCAACGCCTTCGGCAAAGGCGGCATGCCCACGCACAAATACCGGCACGTCTGCGCCTAATCGTAATCCCAACTGCGCCAGCGTGTCCTCATCAAGGCCGCATTGCCACAGGTGATTCAACGCAACCAACACCGTCGCGGCGTTGGAAGAGCCACCTCCCAAACCGCCGCCCATGGGCAGGCGTTTATCGATAGCGATAGCGGCACCGTTATAGGCGAGTGCGCGGCCCTGCTCATGGCAGTAGGCCTGTAACAGGCGTGCTGCGCGCACCGCCAGATTGGTGTCGTCAGGTACGCCGGGCAGCGGGGTGAGTAGCTGGATAACGCCGTCGTTGCGTAACTTGATGTCAACCGTGTCGCCATAGTCCAGAAACTGAAACAGCGTTTGCAACAGGTGATAACCGTCGGCACGCTGACCGGTGATATACAGAAACAGGTTGAGTTTGGCCGGGGATGGCCAGTGCGTTAGCTGTGACACATCACTCATGCTTATTGCACCGTCCAGTTATTCATTTTCAGCTTGATGCGTTGCTCGCCTTGCGTCAGTTCCAGGGCGTTGGGCAGCGTGGGCGTGACGCTATCATCGTAACCGAGGTATTTCACTTCCCACGTCAAGCCGTTTTGTACCAGCGTTGCCGTACTGAGTCGCGCGTGCTCATCCAGCGTAAACTGCTGCGCATCTCCCGGCAGGCCAATCATCCATTGGCGCAGATTGGTCAACGGAATACGCATTCCGGTCAGTTGAGACAGCATGTACTCGGCATCTTTGCCGATATAACGTTTGCCTTGTCCATCGGTGATTTGAATGCCATCAGGCTGCGCGCGCAGTTCCAACTCTGTGCCGCCAAACGGGTTAGTCAGCAGCAGGCGGTAGCGCTGCGCAGAGGACTCTTGCCAGAAAAAGTTGGCTGAAAGTTTCTTGCTATCGGAGAGATAGGCAAATGCGCCACGCGTCTGATACTGGCTTAATTGTTGTACCTGCTGCTTATGTTGCAACCAGGCTGGAGAGTCCGACGTTGCATTGGGACCAGAGGGTTTGGTCAGCGTACAAGCAGTCAGCAGTAAACTGGCTAAAGGCAGGAGACGTAAGGCGCGGGCGGTGTGACTTAACATGTTGCATGTATCCTATTAAGGGTAGATAACCCCGTCATCATGTCGAATGGATACAGTGTGCCATGCGTTGCAAGCGATGCCCAGCGGCAATGTATGGCAGATAAAAAGCAATGCGGCACGCAATACCAACTACATCAATAGAGGTACTTCGCGCCGCGTCGCTTTTCATGCTGCGCAGCATCAAGTAGAATGCCCCTACTCGAAGACCATACTAATGTCGGCATTACTCTTGACGGCGTTTATTCAAGAATGACCCAATGACCCTGCTTGCGCTTGGCATCAACCACAAAACCGCTCCAGTATCACTAAGGGAACGTATCGCGTTTTCCCCTGATGCGCTGGGCGATGCTTTGCACAGCATGCTTGCGCAGCCGCTGGTGCAGGGCGGGGTTGTGCTGTCTACCTGTAATCGGACTGAGCTGTATCTCAGTGTCGATGAGCGGGAGAACCAGCGCGAACAGGTGGTCGACTGGCTGTGCCAGTTCCACCACCTGCACCCTGATGAACTGAAAAACAGCCTCTACTGGCATCAGGATAATGCGGCGGTTAATCACCTGATGCGTGTTGCCAGCGGATTGGATTCGTTGGTGCTGGGCGAGCCGCAAATTCTTGGGCAGGTAAAAAAAGCCTTTGCTGAATCCCAACGCGGTCACTCGCTCTCCAGTGAGTTGGAACGCTTGTTCCAGCGCTCGTTCTCAGTGGCAAAACGGGTGCGCACGGAGACGGATATCGGTGCCAGCGCGGTGTCGGTGGCGTTTGCTGCCTGCGCGTTGGCGCGGCAGATTTTTGAATCACTGGTGGGGGTTACCGTGCTGCTGGTCGGTGCGGGAGAAACCATCGAACTGGTGGCACGTCATCTACGTGAACATCAGGTGAAACGCATGGTGATTGCCAATCGCACCCGCGAACGTGCGCAAGCCCTTGCCACAGAAGTGGGTGCAGAAGTGATCACGCTGGGCGAACTGGACGATTATCTGGCACAGGCCGATATCGTGATCAGCTCCACCGCGAGTACGTTGCCGATTATTGGGAAAGGCATGATGGAACGGACGCTGAAAGCGCGACGCAACCAGCCCATGCTGATGGTGGACATCGCCGTGCCACGCGATATCGAACCGGAAGTGGGTAAGTTACCCAACGTCTATCTGTACAGCGTAGACGATTTGCATGCCATCATTCAGCACAACATGGCGCAGCGCCAGGCTGCGGCGGTGCAGGCTGAATCCATCGTGCAGCAAGAATCTGCCGATTTTATGGCCTGGATGCGTGCGCAATCTGCGGTAGAAACCATCCGAGAATACCGTTCACAGGCAGACGCGATTCGCGCGGAGATGACGGCGAAAGCGCTTACGGCCATTCAGCAAGGCAATGACGTCGAAGCGGTGCTGGACGCGTTAACCTCGCGTCTTACTAACCGCCTTATTCATGCGCCTACCACCGCGTTGCAGCAGGCTGCCCGCGATGGCGACTTGAACCGATTACACATTTTACGCGACAGCCTTGGGCTGGACTAGCACCCCTCCATTCTTAGTTGACAGGAATTAACCGCACGCATGAAGCCTTCTATTGTTGCCAAACTGGAAGCGTTACAAGAACGTCACGAGGAAGTACAAGCCCTGCTGGGTGAGCCGAGCGTTATCTCTGATATGGAACGCTTTCGGGCCTTATCTCGCGAATATGCCCAGTTGGCGGACATCACGCGCTGTTTTCAACGCTGGCAGCAGGTGCAAGAAGACAGCGAAACCGCAGAATTGATGCTGGACGATGCGGAAATGCGCGATATGGCGCAAGAAGAATTAAAACAGTTGAAAATTGATGGTGAAGCGCTGGAACAGCAGCTTCAGGTGCTGTTATTACCCAAAGATCCGGACGATGAACGCGGTTGCTTCCTTGAAGTGCGTGCTGGGACCGGCGGTGATGAAGCGGCGCTGTTTGCTGGCGATCTGTTTCGCATGTACAGCCGTTATGCCGAATCGCGCCGCTGGCGGGTGGAAATCATGAGCGCCAGCGACGGTGAGCACGGCGGCTATAAAGAAGTGATCGCCAAAGTGAGTGGCGATGGCGTCTATGGCCAGTTGAAATTTGAGTCGGGCGGCCACCGCGTGCAGCGCGTGCCTGCCACAGAATCGCAGGGGCGTATTCATACTTCAGCCTGTACGGTTGCTGTGATGCCCGAGGTGCCCGAAGCGGAAACCCCTGATATCAATCCGGCCGATTTGCGTATTGATACCTTCCGCTCCTCCGGTGCCGGTGGTCAGCACGTTAACACCACCGACTCAGCCATTCGTATCACCCACTTACCGACCGGGATTGTGGTCGAATGTCAGGATGAGCGTTCCCAGCACAAAAACAAGGCGAAGGCCATGTCGGTGCTGGTAGCACGCATACGCGCGGCAGAAATGCAAAAACGTCAATTGGAAGAAGCGTCGACACGCCGTAACTTGTTGGGCAGCGGCGACCGTTCCGATCGTATTCGTACGTATAACTTCCCGCAGGGGCGCGTGACCGATCACCGCATTAACCTGACGCTTTACCGACTGGATGAAGCGATGGAAGGCAAGATGGATATGTTGATCCAGCCCGTGGTGCAAGAGTATCAGGCCGATCAGTTGGCTGCGCTGTCCGAGCAGGAATAATGGATTACCGCACCTGGGTGGCGACGGCGTTACAGCAACTGGTACACAGTGAAAGCCCGAAGCGTGACGCTGAAATTCTGCTGGAACACGTCACGGGTAAAGGACGCACGTTTTTGTTGGCGTTTGGCGAAACCCGGCTTGATGACGCACAGCTTCAACGCCTGTCGGCGCTGCTGACCCGTCGCATCAACGGTGAGCCAGTAGCGTATTTGACGGGAGAACGTGAGTTTTGGTCTCTGCCACTGGCTGTCTCATCGGCAACGCTGATTCCTCGCCCCGACACGGAATGTCTGGTGGAACAGGCGTTGCAGTGCATGGCACAGTTTACTGTACCGACGGTGCTGGATTTGGGCACAGGCACTGGGGCGATTGCGCTGGCTTTGGCGAGCGAACGCCCGGACTGCAGGGTGACCGGGGTTGACGTTCAGCCGGATGCCGTGGCATTGGCACAACGCAATGCGACAACGTTGCAATTGTCTAATGTGCAATTTCTGCATGGCAGCTGGTTTGAGCCCGTGGCACCCGCGAGCTTTTCTCTGATTGTGAGCAACCCGCCTTATATCGACGCCGAAGATACCCATTTGCGTGAAGGGGATGTGCGCTTTGAACCGCTTAGCGCGCTGGTGGCTGCCGAAGGTGGGTTAGCTGATTTACGTTGGATTATTCAACAGGCCCCGCAACATTTGAAAAATACGGGCTGGCTGCTGTTAGAACACGGTTGGCAGCAAGGCGAAGCGGTGCGACAGTTGTTGTCACAGCGCGGTTTTGAACAGGTTGCCACCTGTCGCGATTATGGCGGCAATGAGCGCGTGACGCTGGGGCAGTGGCTAGCGGCAGAGGGAGAAGCATAATGTCGTACCACGCCGTTGTTCTCACGCTGCACGTGCTGGCCGCTGTGGTCACGCTCTGCCTGTTTGTAACGCGTTTTTATTGGCTGTGTCGCCACTCTCCCACGTTGCAACAGCGCTGGGTCAAAGTCGTACCGCACATTAACGATACGCTACTGTTAGCCAGCGGTATTGCCCTGATCGTTATCAATCGCTTTTATCCTTTCTCTGCGCAAGAAAGCTGGCTGACGGCGAAGCTGTTTGGCGTTATCATTTACATTTTACTGGGACACATCGCGCTGGGTCGACGCCAACGTAGCCTGAGTCTGCGCTGGGTGACGTTTATCCTTGCTTTGATGTGTTTCTTTCTGATTGCACAGGCAGCAATCACTAAACTCGCATTTCTGATGGAATAACTATGAGTTCTATTGCGGATTTTGAATTCAATCAGTCGCCGTTAAGTGAAGGGGTTATTTTAGTTTCACAGAGAGTGCGAAGTGACTTCTCCGCCCTGAATGTACGCAAGAAACTGCAACAGTTGGTCGATGAAGCGCATAAAGCCATTCCCCGCGATCTGGACCAGGATCAACAATTGGAGATGTTGTTGACGCTGTTCTACGGCACTTGGGGATTTGGGGGAGCCGGTGGCGTTTACCGTTTATCCGATGCGCTGTGGTTAGATAAGGTACTGGAATCCCGTCAGGGGATGCCGGTATCGCTGGGGATTGTGTTTCTGCATATTGCTCACGCTTTGGATCTCCCCATGATGCCTGTGATTTTTCCGACACAGTTGATCCTGCGCGCGGACTGGATGGATAACGAGATGTGGCTGATCAATCCGCTCAATGGCGACACCCTGAGTGAGCATGTGCTGGATGTGTGGCTTAAAGGTAACATTGGCCCGTCGACGCAACTGATGGATGAGGATCTGGACGAAGCGGAAAACGTGCTGATTGTGCGCAAATTGCTTGATACGTTAAAAGTGGCGCTGATGGAAGAGAAGCAGATGGAGCTTGCGCTGCAGGCCAGCGAGGCTGTGTTGCAATTTGACCCAGAAGATCCCTATGAAATTCGCGATCGCGGCTTGATCTATGCGCAATTGGACTGTGACCATATCGCCGTGTCTGATTTAAGCTACTTCGTGGAGCAGTGCCCTGAAGATCCGGTCAGCGAAATGATCAAAGTGCAAATCCATTCGATAGAGCAAAAACATATTGTATTGCACTAACGCGTTTTTTTAATGTTAATCACTCCGATAAGGTAACAGCATGAAGAACAAAGTGGTCAAGGTTGGTGATATTCCTGTTGCCAACGACGCGCCTTTTGTCCTGTTTGGCGGTATGAATGTGCTTGAATCGCGCGATCTCGCCATGCGTATTTGCGAACATTACGTCACCGTCACGCAAAAACTGGGCATTCCCTACGTGTTTAAGGCCTCATTCGACAAGGCTAACCGCTCCTCCATTCACTCTTATCGTGGACCGGGTCTGGAAGAGGGCATGAAAATCTTCCTGGAACTGAAACAGACCTTCGGTGTGAAGGTGATAACAGATGTGCACGAAGCACAGCAGGCGCAAGCTGTCGCCGACGTGGTGGATGTGATCCAGCTACCGGCATTTTTGGCCCGTCAAACCGATCTGGTAGAGGCGATGGCGAAAACCGGCGCGGTGATCAATGTGAAAAAACCGCAGTTTATCAGCCCGGGACAAATCGGCAATATCGTTGACAAGTTCAAGGAAGGTGGCAACGAGCAGGTTATTTTGTGCGATCGTGGCAGCAATTTTGGTTATGACAATTTGGTTGTGGACATGTTGGGTTTCAACGTCATGAAGCAGGTGTCTGGTGGCTGCCCGGTGATTTTTGACGTGACTCACGCATTGCAGTGTCGCGATCCGTTCGGTGCTGCCTCCGGCGGTCGTCGTGGTCAGGTTACTGAGTTGGCTCGTGCTGGCATGGCGGTTGGGTTGGCTGGGTTGTTTATTGAAGCGCATCCGGACCCGGCTAACGCGAAGTGCGATGGCCCGTCTGCATTGCCGCTGAATAAACTGGAACCCTTCTTGCAGCAAATGAAAGCAATTGATGACCTGGTCAAACAGTTCCCTGAACTGGATACCAACAACTGATTGTCCGCTGTTCGCTATCCCCGTTAAACACAGATTCCCGCCTTGGCGGGAATCTGTCACTTCAGCAAAAAAAATTCCAGCACGCTCTTATTTATACAGATCCGCGCTGATGGTCATATTGCTGCCTTTATTAAACCACTGCTTGGTAATGTGGTAGTACTTGGCACCTTTGTCGGCGGCACGTTTTGCCACGGCTTCTGACACATCAGTCGTTCCGTTGAAGTTGCCCCGGAAGGTTATCGAGTCGAAGGGGGTCATCTGTGCAGCGGTGGCCTTGTTCACTTCCTGAATACTTTTGCCATCGGCCAAATTCACCGTATAGCGTCCACCTTTAGATGTCTGCGTTTCGTAGAAATTACCCACGTTACGGCTCGGGCTGCCAGACATGGCAACACCTGGGATTTCCACTTTCGCCGCCGCTTCACCACCCGCGGCAAGCGCAGCGAGACCCGCGTCAGAATCGGCGGGGATAACATCGGTGCTCTGCACAACGCGCTTGGGCGCATCGGCTTTATAGACGTAAGCGGTGATCTTCTGGTTAGTGCCGGTGCTGTTGATATCGACCTGACGCACGATAAAGAACGAGGCTGCATTCTTTTCTTTAGCGGCTTTGGCGATGGCGGCATTGATGTCCGGCTGGGTAGAGAAATACCCGCTGACCGATACGGTATCAAACGGCTCAAGATGGTAAGCATCATATTGTGGCAGTTCGCGAATGCCATCGAAGGTGCGCTGTGCCGGAGTGGCATCGGCTTTTGGTGCCTCTTTATGGTACAGATCGACGTAAACCGTCTGACTGTTGCCTCGGTTTTTCTCGTTGATCGCCTGAATGTAAAACGCATCAGCACCGGCTTTGTCAGCACGTTTTGACGCTTCAGCCACCGCATCAAAAATGGCATCAAACCGGCCACTAAACGAAATTCGATCGAACGGTTTTACCGCAGCAGCCTGCTCTGGTGTCAATTCCTGTGCCGCGTGGGCAGAAAAAGCCGCGAGAGAGAGGAGGGTAGACGCGATAACGCGGGTCTTCAGCTTCATAAAAAATCCTTTCGCCTGACGCAGGGAAGTTGCGACATAAAACGTCATCACCTGATGACACAACGTGGTGCCGATTATGGCACGTAATCAGCGCGTTCGCCTCAGCATTTTATCTGGCGGCGGTGTATCGTCAGGAGGGAAAGCATTCGTGGCACAAAAAAGGGAATAATACCCATTAATGATAATTTGCATGCGATAAGTGAGATTTATAAGGATTGTCGCTAATAACAACCTTGTAACAAGCGAGTTTTGTGAATTACCGCTAAATACGTTTTGGAAGATAATGATAAAAACAAGGTAGATAGCGGCGGCTTTTCTCCTGAATTTGAGCCATTCGCCGAAGTTTGCTAAGCATTTGCAGGAAAGTGATTTTATATATGGATCATCGATCACATTTTCAGTAGGTTATATGTCATTGCCTTGTGATTGTTGATAACAGAACGTTGCGCAAGCATTGCCGGGCAATCGAGTTATCAGGTGGGGTGACGATAAAAACTTCGTATAAATAAGCGATAGGGAATCAGTATGCGTATTGGTATACCAAAAGAACGGTTGGCCAATGAAGCGCGTGTCGCAGCAACGCCGAAAACGGTGGAACAGTTGCTGAAACTCGGCTTCGAGGTCTCAGTAGAACGTGACGCGGGCAAATTGGCCAGTTTCGACGATGCCGCTTACGCCGCTGCGGGCGCAGCGATTGCGGAATCGGCAGATGTCTGGCAATCCGACATCATTTTCAAAGTGAATGCGCCGGCAGAGGATGAAACGGCGTTATTGCGTGCAGGCAGCACGCTGGTGAGTTTTATTTGGCCCGCGCAGAATCCGGCATTGCTGGAAAAACTGGCAGAGCGTCAGGTAACCGTGATGGCCATGGATTCCGTGCCGCGGATTTCGCGCGCGCAATCCTTGGATGCCTTAAGCTCCATGGCCAATATCGCGGGTTATCGCGCCATTGTGGAAGCCGCCCATGAGTTTGGTCGCTTCTTCACCGGCCAGATTACCGCGGCGGGTAAAGTACCGCCTGCAAAAGTGATGGTGATCGGTGCGGGCGTTGCCGGGCTGGCCGCTGTCGGTGCGGCAGGCAGTCTGGGCGCGATTGTGCGTGCGTTCGACACCCGCCCGGAGGTCAAGGAACAGGTGCAGAGCATGGGCGCCGAATTCCTTGAACTGGATTTTGAAGAAGAAGCGGGCAGCGGCGACGGCTATGCCAAAGTGATGTCCGAAGCCTTTATCAAAGCGGAAATGGAACTGTTCGCCGCGCAGGCGAAAGATGTCGACATTATCGTGACCACCGCCTTGATCCCCGGCAAACCGGCACCGCGCTTGATCACCAAAGAGATGGTGCTGAGCATGAAGCCGGGCAGCGTGATTGTCGATCTGGCGGCACAAACCGGTGGTAACTGTGAACTCACCGTGGCCGATCGGGTGACCGTCACTGAGAACGGCGTAAAAATTATCGGTTACACCGATTTGCCGAGCCGTTTACCGACACAGTCCTCGCAGTTGTATGCCACTAACCTGGTTAACCTGCTGAAACTGTTGTGCAAAGAGAAAGACGGCACCATCACCGTTGATTTCGATGACGTGGTGATCCGCGGCGTTACCGTGGTGAAAGAAGGGGATGTCACCTGGCCGGCACCGCCGATTCAGGTTTCTGCCCAACCGCAACAGGCCAAGGCGGCCGCTGCTGCGCCAAAAGTGGAGGCTGCACCGGCTTCACCGTGGAAAAAATACGCCTTCATGGCGCTGGCTATTTTGTTGTTCGGCTGGCTGGCCAATGTGGCTCCGAAAGAGTTTTTATCGCATTTCACCGTGTTCGCGTTGTCGTGCGTGGTGGGTTACTACGTGGTGTGGAACGTCAGTCATGCGCTGCATACGCCGCTGATGTCCGTTACCAATGCGATTTCGGGCATTATTGTGGTGGGGGCGCTGTTGCAGATCGGTCATGGCGGATGGGTGTCATTCTTCTCCTTCATAGCCGTACTGATCGCCAGCATCAATATATTCGGTGGTTTCACCGTCACCCAGCGCATGCTGAAAATGTTCCGTAAAAACTAAGGGGTAACACATGTCTGGAGGATTGGTTACAGCTGCATACATTGTTGCCGCTATTTTGTTTATTTTCAGTCTGGCAGGGCTGTCGAAACATGAAACATCACGTCAGGGTAATATCTTTGGCGTTACCGGGATGGCGATTGCGCTGATTGCCACCATTCTCGGGCCGAATGCCGGAAACGTGGGTTGGATTATTGCTGCGATGGCGATTGGTGGCGCAGTCGGTATCTACCTGGCGCGTAAAGTCGAAATGACTGAAATGCCGGAACTGGTCGCTATTCTGCACAGCTTCGTCGGCATGGCCGCCGTGCTGGTTGGGTTTAACAGCTTCCTGGATCACGGTGAAATCACCGATCCGGTGATGGTGAATATCCATCTGACGGAAGTATTCCTTGGCATCTTTATCGGTGCGGTCACCTTTACCGGTTCCGTGGTAGCCTTCGGTAAACTGCGCGGTATTATTTCATCCAAACCGCTGATGTTGCCGCATCGCCATAAGATGAACCTGGCCGCGCTGGTGGTGTCGTTCCTGCTGCTACTGTGGTTTGTCAATACCGGCAGTGTGGCAGGACAGAGCATTGCGCTGCTGTTCATGACCGCCATTGCACTGGTGTTCGGTTGGCACCTGGTGGCATCCATCGGTGGGGCTGACATGCCTGTTGTGGTATCGATGCTGAACTCCTACTCCGGTTGGGCAGCAGCGGCGGCGGGTTTCATGCTCAGCAACGACTTGCTGATCGTTACCGGTGCGCTGGTCGGTTCTTCGGGTGCGATCCTCTCTTACATCATGTGTAAGGCGATGAACCGCTCTTTCTTTAGCGTCATTGCTGGCGGATTCGGCACCGACGGTTCTTCTACCGGCGCCAGTGAAGAAGTGGGCGAATACCGTGAGGCCTCGGCGGAAGACGTTGCGGAACTGCTGAAAAACTCCAGTTCGGTGATCATTACGCCGGGATACGGTATGGCGGTGGCTCAGGCGCAATATCCGGTGCATGACATCACGGCTAAACTGCGTGCGCGTGGTATCAAAGTGCGTTTCGGTATCCACCCGGTCGCTGGGCGTTTGCCGGGCCATATGAACGTGCTGCTGGCGGAAGCCAAAGTACCTTACGATGTGGTGCTGGAAATGGACGAGATCAATGATGATTTCGCCGATACCGATACCGTGCTGGTCATTGGTGCTAACGATACGGTTAACCCGGCGGCACAGGAAGATCCGGGTAGCCCGATTGCAGGAATGCCGGTGTTGGAAGTGTGGAAAGCGCAGAACGTTGTTGTGTTTAAACGTTCTATGAACACCGGCTATGCCGGGGTGCAGAACCCGCTGTTCTTCAAAGAAAATACGCAAATGCTGTTTGGCGATGCCAAAGAAAGCGTGGAAGCGATCCTGAAAGCGTTGTAACAGGTTTATGACCTGAACGTATGTTGCGAAGGGCAGGAGATATCCTGCCCTTTTTATTAATGCTCCGTTACCAGCTTAAACCAAAACCGCGCGGAAAGGCGACCGTGCCCGTATTGGTTTCCGCGTCATAGTCTTTCCACACCATCACCGGCAACTTGCCCTGCGGCGAGGCGTTTCCTGTCAGCACTTTTGCCAGCGCCATTATGGATTTTCCGCGCCACACACCGTTGTCACAGCCATAATAGGCGTAGCTGGCAACGGCGGCCTCAACGTCATTGGCATAAAGGGCGATGTCATAAGGTGCACGCAGGGACAAATGTACCCGTGTTTTGGCGAGCCCACCCGCATAACGCAACCAGCCCAGGTAGCGCGCGGTATCGTTTTGCTGCGCGTTTTCAGCTGTTGTAATACCGTCTTTTTCTACTGGGGTAAAACGGGTCGAGAGGGTTCCGAGCAGAAACACATCACAGTGTGCTATGCGCTGGCGAATTTCTTTGTCGGTTAACTGCGATTCCTTGGCGACATCAACGTGCGCGTAGCCGTATTGCTGCATCATTATTTTGATGCCGTCTGCCTGCTCCATCCAGGGGGTCAGGATAAAGTAGCGTAAGTTTTTTTCCAGCAACGGCAGTGTGGCACGGTGATTAACCACGGCGGTGATCGAACGATCGGCAATCAGCGCTTCGGTATTGTCGTTGGGCGGAGCGATGGCGGGAGCACTGGCGTTGCCCAGCAGGTGGTAGCGCTGTTTCAGCGTGAGGATACGCGCTACGGATGCGTTGATTTCTGCCTCACTGTAGTCACCCTGTTTCACTTTCTCAACAATACGGTTAATCAAGGCGGATAGTGCTGCGCCCTGTTCCGGTGTGGTTATGCTGACCGGCATTAGCGCGATATCCACGCCAGCTTTAAACACTGCATCCAGTGCGTCTTGCTGCGTGAAGTGGTCGGCAATCGCGCCCATGTCTAACGCATCGGTGATAGTGACGCCCTGATAATGCAACTGTTGGCGCAGCAGGTTGCTTTGTATTTCTCGCGACATGGTTGCTGGCACAATGATGCTTTCGCCGTTGCAGGTCGTGATGTGGCTGTTATCCAGCGCGGGGTACTGAATGTGCGCTGTCATGATCATATCGGGTGCAGACCCGTGTTCGATGGCTTGCGCAAAGGGGGCGATATCGATGGCGAAAGCATCATGGCTCGAGCGATCAACCCGTGGCAGAGAGGTATGGGAGTCGGTGGAGGTATCTCCGTGCCCGGGAAAGTGTTTATAGGCCGTCATTACCCCTTGTTGTTGCATGCCCGCCGAGACTTTTTCTGCCAGTGTCGTGACGGTTGCGACGTCATCACTAAAACTGCGCACATTAATCACCGGGTTGAGCGGGTTGCTGTTAACGTCGACCACCTGGGCAAAGTTGGTATTGATGTTTAACGTCCGCAGATCGTGCCCCATATGCACGCCCTGCGCGTAGGCCAGTTGGCTATCTCCGCCGCCGGTTACGGCCGCAGCCAGCGCCATGTTGCCTGAAAACGGGGCATACTCATCGCGCGGCAAGCGAAATACATTTCCGCCTTCATTATCAGTACCGATAAATAGCCGAACGCCAGAAAGGGTTTCCAACGAGGCGTACCAGGAGGTCAGTGTCTTAATTTGCGCTTTGTTTTTCAGATTGTTGGCAAAAAGAATTACGCCACCGATGTGGTTGACGCGTAGCAGGTTTGCGATGACGCCGTTGGGTTCGATCATGTCCTGCTGCTGCCAGAGGCGAAAATCCAGCATGATTTTTTGCCCTATTTTTTCTTCCAGCGTCATGGCATGTAGGATTTGCTGAACGTCCATGGTCGGTCTCCTGTATCAATGGCGTGTTAACTCGTCCTCTCTAAGACAAGCATAAACGAGAAAATGCGCTAAACCGTTTGGCAACATAAACGAGATTACGCCACAACGTGTCAGAGGACGGTTGCGAGCGCATAAAAAAACGAAATCGGCCGTCAGGTCGATTTCGTCCAGAGAAACAGATTATAACCTTGAAGCGCTAGGCTTTGGTATCTTCACCTTAGTCATCGAGGGTGACAGGGGAAATAAAATCATTGGGCTTGATAGCGAGCAGGTCACATTTAAGGTGATCGATAACATGTTCAACGGTGTTGCCGATAAAGGCCGCTGACAGACCGGTGCGTCCCAGCGAGCCCAGCACCACCACGCCCGCCTGCAAGTGTTCCGCCAGGTCGGGGATAACTTCTTCCGGTAACCCTTTTTCGACATGTGTCAGGCGTTCATCCAGCGAAAATTTCTGGCGTAAGGATTTCATGGCAATCAAATGCTGGCCACGAATAGCGTCATTGTAAACACCGGGATCGAAATCCGGCAGCTCAATGGCAATATTGATAGGGGTAACCGGATAGGCGCCGACAAGATGGACTTCGGTTTGGTCAACCTGCTTGGCAAGCGCAATCGTTTCAGACACCAGCTTGATATTGAGCGGATCGTGATAAGGGTCTTCACTGGCAAGGTTAACGGCGACCAGCGCACGGCCATTATCAGGCCAGGGTTGGTCTTTCACCATCCACATCGGGCAGGGGCATTTACGCAGCAATTGCCAATCCAGCGGGGTAAAAATGACGGCCTCCAGCCTGTCGTGCTGGTGAGCCATTTTCAACACCAAATCGTGCTGATGAGTGATCACTTCCTGAATAATGGCGACATAAGGTTTATTGTGCCATACCACTTTGATATCGATGGGGATACCGGCTTCAATGTAGTAGGCGCACTGTTCTGCAATCCACGCTTTCCGCTGTTCAATGACACCCTGGCGCATTTCCGTGCGTTCGTCTGGCGAGAGCAAGGTGGTCATTTCGTAAGAGAAATCATAAATCGGCAGGAATGCCTTGATACGACCGCCTAACCGCTGAACCAGGTATGCCGCGCGTCGCAGCGCAGGTTGGTCATCCTGATTCGGGTCAATAGCTACCAGTAAGTTCTGATATGTTGCCATAGGTCCTCCTAACAGCTGTCACCTTACAGCCGGTAATTAAGAGTACCTCATGAGAATTGCTTTTAACAACTGGTGATGAGCGCCGGATCAATAAAATAAAAACAATGACCCGGCAATAGGTTAGGCTTTAACGCGCACGGTTCCGGCCAGTTCTGACAGGGCATCGATATTCTCGATGGTGATGTATTTTCCTTTTACGGCCAGAATACCGCCTTTCTGGAAGCGACCGAGCAAACGGCTGATGGTTTCCACGGTAAGCCCTAAGTAGTTACCGATATCACCGCGTGTCATGGTCAGTCGGAACTCGCGTGGAGAGAAACCACGCTGGGCGAAACGGCGAGACAGGTTGTAGATAAATGCAGCCAGACGCTCTTCGGCGTTCTTTTTCGACAGCAGCAGTATCATGTCTTGATCGCTACGAATCTCACCGCTCATCAGGCGCATCATCTGCTGGCGCAAATTCGGCATTTTGCCAGACAGGTCGTCCAGCGTCTCGAAGGGGATTTCACACACCATCGAGGTTTCCAACGCCTGCGCAAAGCTGGGATGCTGGGCATTGCCAATGGCATCGAAACCAACCAGATCGCCTGCCAAATGGAAACCGGTAATTTGTTCGTCACCCTGTTCGGTGATGGTGTAACTTTTAATGGTCCCGGAACGGATCGCGTACAGTGATTTCAGTTCATCACCGGCTTTGAACAGTGCTTGTCCCTTTTGGATCGGTTTTTTCCTTTCAATGATATTATCGAGCTGATCAAGCTCGTGCTCATTTAATGTAAAAGGAATGCACAGCTGGCTGATGCTGCAATCCTGGCAATGGATTGCACAACCACCAGACTGAATGCGCCGAATAATTCGCTTTTCCGGGATCATAGACTTTGCTCAGTCGATAATTGATATCGGTCAATTTTAACAGCTTTTATCGGTGATGGTAAGTGTCGTCATTCGTATATCAAACGAATAAATAGGGGACATAGCGAGCCATTAAAAGAAAAACGGTAGCCGTCACATCTTTTTACCCGTTATTCAATCAGTGTTCGATATATCATGAATTATATAGCGATAGCGTGCCCTGACGCGCAATGGCCCCCTCATGAGCCAGCAACCACGCTTTACGTTGTACGCCGCCTGCATAGCCGGTCAATGCGCCATTGGCACCAATAACGCGGTGACAAGGAACGACAATACTGACAGGGTTGCTGCCGTTCGCCATGCCGACCGCGCGTGATGCCGTGGGCGCGCCAAGACGGGAAGCCAATTCACCGTAGGTGATGGTGGTGCCACAAGGGATTTTTCGCAGTTCCTGCCATACTCGCTGTTGAAACGGTGTGCCAAGGCTGGCGACGGCAAGCGTATTGATAGCCTGTAAGTCCCCGGAAAAATAGCGCGCCAGTGCCTGGGTTAATCCGCCTGGATTGACCGCTTCTGTTAACGTGAAGGGATCATTTTTATAACGCCGAGCCAGCAGGCGATATAATTTCTCTTCATAGTCTTTCCACTCCACGGCGCGCAACCGCTGTTGTTCATCGGCGATAATCAATAAATCTCCGAGCGGGGTGGATAACGTATCCAGTAAAAAGCGTTGTGGCATGATTCAGGTCCCTTAACGCACATGTCCATTAATTGCCGCCATTATTGCCGACTCGCTGGACGAATGAAAATAAATTGAGATCGTCATCACGAAAAACGGCGGGAAGAGTGAATGACATCACGTTTTAATGCCATGGAAATGTGATGCAAGTCACCGATGAACCGTGGCATTTGCGATAACTCTCACAACTCGATGACATATTCTCTTTTCGCCGAATTTCCCTTTCAAAACAGCGTTTCACCTGAACGGTGCAACGCTTATGCTGACACCCACTCACTGCCACTGTCATTCAATCGGATGCGGGGTGGCGGCAAGATTCGGCGAGGTGGTGTAAACGCTCAGGTGCCATCAGCATGGGCAGAAAATGTGGATAGTCGTACTGATGCTGTGCCAGCCAGTGATGCAATTTTTCAGCAAATGCCTGGGCGTCATTACAGTGTTGTTCACGGGCGGTGACGGTACCACCGTAGCTCAGACTAAAGAGCGCATCGGCAATCAGTTGTTTCGCATGGTCGCACAGTTCGGTATACCACCAGGCGCAGTCCCAACTTGCGGCCAATCGTGCGCAGAGCGGCTCAGGCAATATCCGGGCATGGTGAATTTCACGCGCGGATTGACGCAGGTGATGGGCAAAGAAATGAGATTGCTGGCGTTCAAGGGTCACCAACTCATATTGATGGCTTCCCAATCCGCGATCGTCCGTTGGGAATAGCGGTTGAAAAGCGTGAGTCCAGTTGGCGCTTCGGGTTTCTGCATGCAACAACGGAATGGCCTGTTCCAGGGTGTGGGGTAATTGACTGTGGCGATGCAACAAGCGTCCAAGGAAATACGGTGTCTTACACATCCAGTCATAGCTGTTGAAAAACAGCGACTGCACGCTATCAATCCGTTTGACGGCGGTATTGCTGGTAGTGGCAGTGACATTGACGGCATGGTTGTCCTGCAACCAACGTTGAAACAGGGCGGCGGCATGAAGCTCCCCGTGCTCAGAGTGGTTAATCAATTGTGCCAGTCCGTACAGGTTGATCTCATTGATCGATTCCAGCAGCGAACTGTTGCTGATCCACTCCCAGCTAATGCGGGCACTGATGGCTTCCAGTTCATCTCCCGCCACGGCATGTGCCCAGCTCAAGCGCCCCTGAATTTCGTCCACCAGCATGCAGGGCAGCAGCGTCCAGCCGTAATCGATGCCCCACAAATCAAATTCAATCCATTTTTTATTGCCGGGAAAAGACGTCAGTTCAGGATTATTGGCAAACCCGGGACGGTAATCCATCGCCGTGGCTTTCATCGAAACGCGCACATCGTCCGGCAGGCTACTCAGGGTGTTGTGCAATTGGCGGCGTGGCCAACTGTCATCAAGGTAATCACACAGCACCAGTTTTTTGCCGTGCAGACGCAAAATGCGGTGCAGCATTTTCATGCTCTGTTTCCACTGCTCGGGATGAAACGTTGGGGTTTGCAGACTGAGAATCAGTCCGCTGATGTCCGGCAGCGCTACCAGCATCTCATCCACGGTTTCACTGTAAAAGCGCGTCAGAAACGAGGTATTAGTCGTGACAGAATCCTCGTCCAAAAAGAATTCAGGAAATTTTTGTTTGATCTTGGCGTCACCGGGAAAAGCTTCACCCTGGATCCACAGTTGAATATGGCGCGACTGGCAATGGTGTGACACCCGTTGCAGATAGCTCAAGGTACTTTCGCGCTCATGATGCAGATTTTCAATCCCGGGATTTTTGTTGTGCGCCGGCGGGCGCGCCAGTAACGCCAGGATATTTTGTTGATGCACGATCAGCCCGTTGAAGCGATACCGCGCAATGAGGTCAATCACCTCGAGAAAATGCGGCCAGTGCCAAATCAATGGCGTATTGACCTCCAGCAAGCGTAAAGGGGGGAGCACATTCATCAGGTTACAGCGCTGTGGTTGTCATGCATCGCCTCAGCATAGCAAAGAGTCATCAAGCGTTGTCAATGAGCGCACGCGATATTGGTTAACGCGCTCGAAAAATGGCGACGATACATTGCGTTAACGTCAGAAAAGAAGGAATGACATGAATGAAGAAGAAATATGCCGTTGTCGGCACCGGAGGGCGTGCCGGCCTCTATTTAACCGCAATCGCCAGAGATTACCAACAAACCAGCACCTTTGTCGCCTTTTGCGACACCAACCAGACGCGCATGCAGTATGCCAATAAAATGATTGGCGAGTGGGGACATACGCCAGTGCCGTGCTTCAGCGCTGACCAGTTCGAGACCATGATCGCCGAGTGTAAACCGGACATCGTGATCGTGACCTCCATCGATCGCACCCATCACCACTATATTATTCGGGCGATGGAACTGGGCTGCGATGTGATCAGCGAAAAACCGATGACGATTGACGAAGAGAAATGTCAGGCCATCATCAATGCTATTGCCCGTACCGGGCGTAAACTGCGCGTCACCTTCAACTATCGCTACGCGCCGCACCACAGCAAGATTCGTGAACTGATCGCTTCCGGTGTGATAGGCGATGTGTTCTCCGTGCACTTTGAATGGTTGCTGAATACACAGCACGGTGCTGACTATTTCCGTCGCTGGCACCGTGACAAACGCAACAGCGGCGGGCTGCTGGTGCACAAATCCACCCACCATTTCGATCTGGTGAATTTCTGGCTGCACTCCGAACCGGAAACGGTCTATGCCCAGGGGGATTTGCGCTTTTACGGTAAGGCTAACGCGGAAGCGCGAGGCGTAACCGAGTTCTACGCGCGTTCGCATAATAGCGGAGGCGGCCAAGGACGATCCTTTTGCCTTGCAGATGAGTGAAAGCGCCCAGCTCACAGCGCTCTATTTGGATGCCGAACATGAGGATGGTTACTACCGTGATAAGAGTGTGTTTGACGACGGCATCAACATTGAAGACGTGATGGGCGTTATGGTGCGTTACAAAAACAAAGCGATCATGACCTACTCGCTCAATGCCTACCTGCCTTGGGAAGGGCTGAACGTGGTGTTCAACGGCAGTAAAGGGCGGTTGGAGATGAAACTGGTTGAGAAATCGTATGTCAACGGCGGTGGGCTGAAAGAGGACGAAGGCGCACTGGATCAGTGTGAAATCACGGTTTATCCCATGTTTGATGCCCCCTACAAGGTGCCGGTGGTGTACCAGGCGGGTGGGCACGGCGGAGGCGATCTGGTGATGTTAAACGATCTGTTCGGCACGCCGGATCCCGATCCGCTACAGCGGGCGGCGGACTACCGCGACGGAGCGCGTTCCATCCTAACCGGGATAGCCGCTAACCGTTCGTTGCGGCTGGAACAGCCAGTGAAAATCGCCGATCTCGCCGTCAATCTGCCGGACTGACGGATACACAGGGCGGGGTGTAACGCTTACGCATCGCCCACAATAAACCTGCAAATAGCCATGGGAGGCCACCTAACACAAACTGCGAGTACCCAGCTGTCGCTTGCGAGGTGGACACTCGGCCCAGCGCGACCCTACGTTTTTTGATGAGCTCTACCTTTTTCGATGGAATAGAGTACCCACGATATTCTGCTGTGTGGGTGATACCAGCACAATGACTATAACTAAGGGTTCTATTATGACGAAAGTCTTGCATCGTATTCCTCGTATCCTACTGTTATGTGCCGCATTACCAATCAGCAGCGTTGCCGTTCATGCTGCCGATCCTGTTGAAGTTCGTATCTCCTGGTGTGGGGCAATCAGCGACATGAAGCCACTCTGGCCGCCATCAACGCCTTCCAAAAGGTGCATCCGGAGATCAAAGTGAAAGCCGAATACGCGGGGTGGGATGGTTACCTGTCGCGTCTGTCAACCCAGATGGCGGGCGGGCAAGAGCCGGATGTGATCCGCATTGACTGGAACTGGCTGCCCCAGTTTTCGCGCAACGGTGATGGCTTTTACGATCTGTATAAACAGCGCGATGCGCTGGCGTTAACGGATTTTCCGCCCCTGTATCTGAGAACCGGCGAAGTGAAAGGCAAACTCCAAGGGGTGCCGATTTCCATGACGTCGCGTGGGTTTATTTATAACAAGGGCACCTGGGATAAAGCGGGCGTTGCTTACCCGAAAACTTGGGATGAATTGTTTGCGTCTGGCCCCGCGTTTAAAAAAGCGTTGGGTGACAACTTCTACCCCCTCGGCGTGGCACAGGGATCTTCTGACGTACTGGATATTCTGACGCTGGGGCGCGCCTACATGGCGCAGAAATATGGCATCGATATGATTGCCGAGAGCAAGCAGAGCCTGGCCTATAATCGCGAGCAGGTACGCGAACTGTTCGGTTTCTATAAAAAGCTGGTGGATAACCATGTGATACCCGATCAGCGTTATTTCTCGTCCTTTGGCCGCACCAACGTGTATGAGATTCGTCCATGGATCAACGGTGAAATGGGGGGCATGTATTTATGGGATTCCGCCATCTACACCTACGCCAGCAACATGCCAAAAGAAACTGTGCTGGAGCCAGGGCCGTACCCCATGCTGAGTAACGCCAAAGACTCAGCGATCAACACCAAGCCGTCTTCACTGTTTGCAGTGGGTAAAAACACCAAGCATCCCAAAGAATCCGCGATGCTGATCGGCTTTTTGTTGAGTAA
Source organism: Symbiopectobacterium purcellii (assembly GCF_019797845.1). Classification (NCBI taxonomy): domain Bacteria; kingdom Pseudomonadati; phylum Pseudomonadota; class Gammaproteobacteria; order Enterobacterales; family Enterobacteriaceae; genus Symbiopectobacterium; species Symbiopectobacterium purcellii. The sequence continues at coordinate 2,145,455 of NZ_CP081864.1, forward strand.
CCCGGAAGGCATCAAAGCGCTGGCATTGCAAAACGGCATGCCGGCAAACCCGAAAGCGGTAACGTTGCTGGAACAAAGTGGGGTGATCACGCCGACCAATCTGCTGGCAAATGCCTATAAGGCAGCAGCTGAACAGCCAGCCACTCAAGTAGCGGTATCCCCTTACATGGAGAATCAGGAACTGGTGCAACTGTGGACCACCAGCGTTCAGCGTCTTGATTACGGTAAAGGGGCGCTCAATGAGGTCGCGGATGACTTTTACAACAACGCCAATCGTATTTTGAAACGCGCAATCCGCTAAGCCTTCTTTATAATGCTGTTAAGGCGTTATATCAACACAACGGTATAACGCCTTTTCTCTCACCCCGATGGTATCGATAAAATAACTCATTATCATTTATTCGATATTTAACGCTATTATCCTCACATAAACTTATTTTTATCTCCGTATTTATTTTAATCTGGGTATTAAAAACCATAGTTCATACAAAATTAATTTAAATCATAATGCAGTATCGCTGCATTGGGTAAAACGGTTGCGTTGCTATCTGTCTTCCCAACCTGTTAATGGAATTGAAAATGAATAACCCAATGAAGGTACTGTTTACTGCTGCACTCTTTGCCTTGCCCGTTGCTGCCTTTGCCCATATCGGTGCCGATGAGGGGGCCCACCATGTGACTGGCTTTATGCAGGGATTTATCCATCCGCTTACTGGCCTCGATCACCTGTTTGCCATGACGCTGGTCGGCGTGTGGAGTGCCATGAATACCCAAAAATGGTGGCTGGCACCTCTCTCGTTTGCCAGCCTGTTGCTGGTAGGCGCACTGATTGGCATGGCGGGACTGGTTGTGCCTGCGACTGAACATATTGTTGCGGCTTCGCTGTTGGTTCTGGGGCTGATGGTGGCCATGCAACTGAAGCTGTCAGCTTCCACTGGCGCAGTGCTGGTCGGCGCTTTTGCCCTGTTTCATGGTTTGGCGCACGGCGCTGAGTTATCTCACTCCTTTGCCGCCCTGTCAGGGATGGTGGTCGCGACTGCGCTGCTACACATCGGCGGGCTGGCGTTGGGCTACGCCATGCTGGCAGCGAAACGCAGCGTGTGGTGGCCGCGCGTTATCGGCGCAAGCTCTGCGCTGCTTGGCGTAGGGTTGTTGAGTGGCTTCTTTGCCTGAGCATTTTCTTGATGATGACACCGGTTCCCACCGCCTGATGCGGTGGGATATCGGATTTTACAACGCAGGCTGACCCGGCAACTGCTATCGTGTAATCCACTGAATTCCAGGGAATATCGCCATGTTGCCAGCAGTGACTTCCGAAGCTATCGCTCTGTTACCCCTCTATTCCCGCGATCGGCAGCAAGCTGCCTTGACACCCACTTCAGTAATGAATCAAACCCACCTCCGTTCACATGGACAATTGATGTATCGTTTTCAGGACCGGCTCTTTTGGTGTGAGCATGATGATGTCTCCTCGTTGCACAGTCGGGTGAGTTACCTCAACGCGGTGGTTAACCATATCGTGCAGACGATGCCCAACCGGGATCGGCCTTTGACGCTGATTTCACTTGGTGCTGGTGGGGTGTTGATGGAATCCTTTATTCATAGGCAATTGCAAGGCCATGGGTATCAGGACATAAATTGGCGGGTCATTGATATTGAATACGGGCCCGATGGGGTTCACCGTTGCCTTTCCTACCGCGACAGTCTGGATGACTTTGCCGGGTTAACGGCGGGAAAACTGGCTGTTTACGGTTCGGAATAACACTATTTCACTACCAGTACGGGCGGAAATGGCGCAACTAACGACAGAGGCTGTGGGGCTACCGTGCTACTGATAATCGATCCACCGACGTCATCGTCACAGGTTTTAGGCAGGGCGAGCATCGATCCGCAAAGCATGTCGATCAAGGGCCGCCCCGTTGAGGATATCGCCGACGCCAATTGTCTCTATTTGATCGCCTGCGACCCTGAATATAAAGAGCAGGTGGATCATGCGATGGCGATGCTGGCGCGTGGCGATCGTATCGCGACGCTGGGCAGCATTTTGAAGTGCCACGTCAATAAATTCGGGGGCTGTGAGGTGTTGTCGACGCAAGCGCCAAGAAGTTTGATGATGAAAGCAGCCTGTATTCCGCTTCTGGAACAGGCAAAAACCACACAAGCGTCGACGTCGGCTACCGAAATGACGATATCGGATATCAAGCGCGCCGTTGAGCGCTACGTTACCGCGATGGCAGATGAAAACGATCTTTACTACGCCGTATGCTGCGTGTCTGATTATGACGTTAGTCTGGCACGACTGCGTGATTACATCATCGACAGTCCGCATTCATCATCACTCGCCACACTCGAGATAAATGCGACCCGTATTGAACACTATCCGTAAACGGAGAGCGGGGGCTGGTTTTGCCCCTGCATTGAGCAGGGGCAGATCACTTATTTTGCGCCGGATGCGGTGGGTTTGAATATTTGCAGAATGGCACCCAACTGTTTGCGCTGTTCGGCATCCAGTTCGCCACCGGCGGAATGCCCGGCATTTTGCAGAATCAGGGTATTGAGCCCAATCAGCCAATCGTACACGTAAAACGCCGTATTATTGGTGGGGGTGAGCGACAACTTGGTTAACCGTTTGGCGCTGCCCCAACTGACGGCCTGTTTTTCCGGCTTGGCGAAGATTTTACGGCCACGGTTAATGCGGCTTTCCGGTCGCTGTTCCTCGGTCATTTTCTGGAAACCGAACCAGGCGATATAATCGCCGAGCACCGTCAGGGCGCGAGAAACCTGGCTGTCTATCTCATTGTCCGTGTAGGCGCTGGGGTGATCGTCCTGGTTCAGCGTCGCGTGCAGCGCCTGATTAATACCTTGACGCAGACCGGCGGTGATGACTTCTTCCATCAGCATCTCCAACGTCGGTTTACTCAACCCGAGCAATTCGACCAGCGGTGCGTTGTCTGGCAGGTTGCGCATGTGGTTTATCCAAAAACGCAAAACCTGACGGGCAAAGATCGCATTGGTATCCACATCGCTTGGCGTGTGGATGTCGTCAGCCTGTGTCACATCCAGCGGTGTGTCGCTGAATAAATCGATATCCATGCCAATGCCAAACGGATCGGCGTTGGTCAGGGTACTGCTGTTATCCAGAGCCGGGTGGGCGACCGCGCTAACGCCGGATTGACGCTGCTGTTGATAGAGACGCCGCAGCTCATCCCGCGTCGGCAACATGCGCTCCAGCAATTCGCCGTGTACGCCAGGCCGCGTCTGGAGCGATTTCAACACGGATTCGGCCACTTTCTGCTTTCTCATCGCCGAAATTTCACTGTCCGACTGATACCAGCCGCCGAGGATGTGTTCGAACAGTTCATTTTGCATGTCATGCAACTGTTCTGACAATCGCGCCAGCTTGTTTTCCCGTTTGACTTCGGTATTCAGCCAGTTAGCCATGCGTTTTACACCACGATCGTCAGTTGCCAGCATGGTCCCCCAGGATTCACCCGGATTACCCACGTAGCGTTGAACGCCTTCATCGTAGTGGGTGTTGTGGATGACACGCTGATCGAATTTGTAGCGTTGCACTGCACCGTGCTCACGATCGTTACTGGAAGCGGCGTGTACATTGCTGAGTGGGTTGAAACCCGGAATATCCAGCAGGTCGACTTGCTCAAACAGCGGCTCGCGCGTTGGTGACTGTAGCGTCACCACCAGTTCAACGGCGAGGAAAGCCAACTCCGCCAGTGAAAGCTCAACCGGTTTGCTGGCCCGATTATTGATGACGGGGCGCACATGCACGCTGGGATCGGAAGAGGTATTGAGATAGGCGACGGTGGACAGGTTCATGATGCCATCGGTAGGCAGCAAGACGTCATCAACCAGTACGCTAAGCGGTGCCAACACTTTATGGCTGTAATTCAGGCGCTGTAGCGTATGCGCAAACTGGCGATAGGTCGCCGTATACTCTTCTTTGCCCTGCCACAACACCGAGAACAACCGCGCGCGATCGTCAATGGTCAACGCTGGGGTAAGGGCAATGGCAGCGGGCCAGAAGTGGGTCTCAAGCCATTTTTGCCGTTTGCCATCGTGACGCGCCAGGCTGTCCCACAGAGCAATGACTTCATCGCTACTGAATCCCGGGATAGTCTCGGGTTGACGATGCATCGCCAACAGTGCCATCTGCTCGATGAGTTGCTGTTCATCCTCGGCCAAACTACGGGGCGACGGCGGTGCTACGGCCGTGGACAAATAGGCCTGTGCCAGAATATTGACGATGTCCGCTTCGCTTAACAACAACAATTGAACCGGATAGGTGGCATTTTTCACGCCAGGTTGACGGGTAAAGCGGGTTACCAGACCGGCGAGCTGGTTTTCAGGATTGATATGCGCCTGATAGTCTAGGGTATGGCCGCCGAGATCGCTCTCCAGTCGACCATTTTCGCCCGCGGCTAACGCGGAAATCAGGTAGGTTTTGCCTTCCTGTGCCTGACCGAATAGCCCGATGGCCATCTCTTTTCCGGCGCTGTCTGCCAGCCGTTGTGCCTTGTTGCGATGCCGGCGCAGTTTGATGGTTAGCGTATCGGCTTCCATCTCCAAACGCGGCGAGCGGGGACGGTTGTTCTCTACCCACTTAATGGCCTGTTCAATGCCTTCTGATGCGGCAGTCAACTGCGTGGTTAACCGGGTCGAAAGTTGTTTTGGCGTCAGTGCTCTCATTTGCTGAATACGCTCCCGCTGTCGATCCAGTAGTGTGTTGCGCCGGAAGCGCTGTCAGCCAGCGTGTTAAGCCGCAGCCGCAGATAGTGAAGCGGAACTTTGCTGCCATCTTGTAGCGTGGCGTCGGCAATGTCGAAACGTTCTGGTGTCGATTGTCCTGCCTCGCGTGCCACCGCTAAACGCAGATGCAATACGCTGTCACCCGCAAGCTTACGGGCCAGCGGCTGATCGATAATGGTCAGCGTGTAAAGCGGCGTGGCGGGCCAGCGCTCGTTATCCAACTGACGGAAACCCAGCCCAATACCGCCGCGCACCGAGAAGTAGCCGCGTTTGTCCAATTCAAAATCGGCGGCATCCAAATCGATATCGCTGTAATAGAGGTTATCCTGCGTCAACTGCTGGTTGGCATCGATCATGCCGAAATAGCGGATAGTGGAGTAGGGTTCGAAATCCCCCGCTTTGAAATAAAAGCCTGGCAGGCGCAGGTCCAGTGCCAACAGGCATAGCATGGCGCCAACCGCCGCTGTGGATTTCGGGTTCTCGATACGGCCGAATTTATTGAACGGATACCAATCGCTGGTGTGGTAGCCATCCAGTGACACGATGCGGCTGATGGGCAACGGTTGAAGATAACGGAACAGTGCCTGTATGCCGGGGAACCGCGACGGGCGGCCAGTAAGCAGCAACACATCACAATCATAGAGTGCCACCACCTCGCACAGAGAACGCAAATTTTGCGTGATGCTGATGCGGTTGGACAAGAACTCGCCGTGCAACTTGCTAAGACGAACGATGAGTGGCGTATGCAGGATATCAAATGCGGTAGCATCCGCCGGTTGTTCACGCTGAATTTCGCCGTTCAAATAGTCCAGCACCTTGCCGGTCGGCCGCTGTGGCAGCAGTTCACCAAAGCTGGCTTCCAGTTCGGCGCTCATGTCGAGCGGATCGAACCCTTCATAGGCTTCGAGGATCGCACGCCCAATCGGCATCAGGATTTGCAGAGTGGACTGCTGGCGCAGGGTAGATTGACCATCCATTCTGCCCGCGTTGCCAAACAGCTTGTCCATCAGGCTATCCGGTGTAGCGATCCCGGCTTTTTTCAGTGATGCATGCAGTGCAGGCAGCACGTAGAGCTGGATCATATCCAGCAAGATATCGTCGCCCGCCACTTTGAAGCCTTCGCGGAACATCAACAACGGGCTGATTTTGACGTTACTGCCGATGCTGTCATCCAGTGTGTACTGTGTTACCGCGAGATCGGTGGTGCCGCCGCCGATATCAATCGATGCAACGCGCAGGGTTTGTCCCGGCTGCTCATCGGCATCTCGCACCCGGTCAGGTCGCGCTTGGCTGGCGAAAAAGGCTTTGGTATTGCCACCAAAATTGACCTGGCTTTCGTTGTAGAGATAGACCATCTGACCGCAGGTAGCTTCATCCCATTCCATTTGCACATCAGGTGCGGGGAAGCGACTGGCCGCTTTTTCTTGTTCCGTACTGAAGCCATCATCCGCTGGGTGCCATCCCATCGCTTTCCAGACCAGGCCAATGGCTTCCTGCATACGACGGCGGAAAATTTCTCGCTCAGGTTTCGGCATGGCGGAGGGCAGCGTCAGTATGATGTTACGCAGGCGGCGCGGAGCGCTGTCGTTCATCATTTTCGCACGCTGTGCCGCGCTGTTCATTTGGCTTAACGCCTGTGCCAGCAGCTCGCACAGCATCAGCGTCATCAGTGAACTGCGACTGTATTGTGCCGAGAATACCGGAAGACGATCGTCGAACGGCACCGTGAACAGCGGCTGACCGTCATCATTGATCAAATGTGTGAACGGTGCGGCGATGGCGTGTGGCTCCAGCGCGGCATTTCCGACGGTTTTGCTGAACCGCCAGCCGGGCGCGTAGCTCTCTTCATCCCACAGGTAGCGGCGTGGGCTGGAGAGGCCGCTGGCACCTTCAGTGCCAAGACGTGCCAGCGCCATGCGACTGGCTTCCCGGCCAACCCGCACGATAGACGGCCAGAGGAAGGCGTCTTCGCGGCCACTTTCCAACGAAAAGTTAGGCTTGCCAAACTGCGCGTGTGCAAATTCAATGCGGCTTTCAAACATCTCATTGTAGATGTGATGCGGCTGTTCCAGATCGCGCAATTGCAGCTCATAGCTCTGGCTCAGCCCGTTATGCGCCTCAGGATGATCTTCGACCAGAATGCCGCAGGTGTGCGAGTTGCCAACATCCAGAATGAGATCAACGCCGATATCCGGCTCTTGCCGTGTGCCTGCAACCAGCGTGATTTCCGGTATCCGCAGTTGCTTGCCCAGCATATCCAGCAGGTTCAGGTAGTGCGCCTGATACTCAAAACCACGCAATGCAGTGCGCTGGTCAGCGTCACTACGCTGTTCACGCTCGGTGGCATGGTGGGTAAAGACTTCGCGTAGCCAGCCATCGACCCAGGTTAAATCGAGGAATTCCCCCAGCTCTTCACTGTGATACGCCAGCGTAAACTTCAAACCGGCAGTAATGTCGCTTTCGGTCGGGACGAGCAGCTCGTTCTCATCGCCGTCAGGATAGACTTTGGTGTCGAAGACGATGCAAATACGGTGGGTATTGCCATCCTGATCCGGTCTTGGCAGGGGCACGACCTTCATGCGTGCCCAGTTATCCGGGCCACCGATAAAGGTACGCGGTGGGTTGAAACGCATAAACGGGAGCGGCAGCCAGACATTACTCAACAGCAGCAGCGATTGGCCCAGCGAGAAACTGGACTCAGGGCGTACGACTTCTGGCGCAGATCCCAGCGGTGCAGGCAGAAGATATTTGCCGTTCTCCTCATTGAGGATCAAGCGCAATAAAGGGCCGTTTGCCGTCTTGCGGACGAACTTGCCTGGGCCTTGAGCATCGATAGCCGGTTTAAGCGCAAAATCCAAAAATTGCAGACCGCTGTCCTGGATAAGGGTGATCTTTTGTTTATAGTCCGTAATCGTGGCCAGCATAGGGTTATTCGCTCTCACGCTTGAAAGTCAAAGGGATCAGGTTGTCGTCGTCATAACGGCCTGAGCACTCAGCCGGGCCGCTGGCCCCCTGACAACAAACAATTTCTGGCATTTGATAGCGTGATCCATCGCTACAGCGCGCTTTAACCCGGCTGTTGATAATCAGATTGCCCGATTGCATCAATCCGGCAGTGACGTTGGCGCGGCAACTGACGCCTTCACCATGAGTGAGGCGTACCGTACCCTGACCATCTTTGAGTTGATAACGCAGGCTGGCCGGTTTGCCAATAGTGGGGGTTTTGGTATCAGCCGTCACGCGCCAGGTGCCATTTAGGAAATCCGTTTTTCCCAGCTTGACCGATAATATCGGCATCACCAGCGCATTTTTGTCTACCGGTTTGGCTTCTTCCGGTTTGACTTCTGCAACCACTGTTTCAACCGGTGGCGTGCTGGGCGTCGGGGCCGGTTTCTGGGCCACCACCGGCGCGGTTTCAGGATGTGCAACTACGGGCGCTTTTACTGCCTCGGGCGGCGTTTCAGCAGCAACCGGTGGTGGCGCTATCGGTGTGGCATTTTGTGCAATGATCTCGGCTTCTTTGGTTTTTTCCGTAGCAGGTAGCACGCGTTTTTCTGGCGTATGTGCGACCACCGGTTCGGCCGTTATCGGTTGGCTTGGCGCGCCCGCGCGGAACTGCCACACTAACGCACCGGCGAGTGCTACGCCCGGTGCAACCCACCACCAGCGGCGTAAGGCTGATTTCCCTTGAGCTGCGGACGGCACAGGAGGAATAGCGACCCTGGGCGCGTCGTCGGGTTCGCTGTCTGGCTCAACCGGTAACGACGCCGTTTCCGCATAGACGGCGGCAGCGTTGGGTTGCGCAATGGGCGGTGCAATCGGATCGACCAGCGGTTGTGACGTGAGGACCGGCAAGGCTTCGCGCAGGCACTCCAAGGCGTCGGTTCGCGGTTTTTGGTCAATATTAATAAAACCCCAAAAGGTGATGACGGGGCGGCCACCGACCAGATAAACGTAATTTGCTGCGGGGAATTGGAACGCCTTGGCGAGCAGGGCACCAAATCGTTGCTGTGCCGCATTGTCTGATGCCAACGCGCGCTCACTCAGCGCTGCAACGGTGGTTAGGCAGGTTTGCAACTGCTCCAGCGCGGCCTCCCGTTCTGTTTCGCCCGCGGCCATCCATGAGGTCACTTTTCCTTCGCCGGGAGCGTACCAATCAAGACGGTCGCCCGTTTCATTAGGCTGCGGAATGGCCAGGCAGTCAGCGATCGTTTGTTGTCGCCGTAAACGTAGAGTTTCCCGCAACTGAAGTGCCGATGCATACACCGGTTGCCCATTTTCGCCCAGCGCAAAAAAATCGGCCAAACTTCCGCTGCGTAGTAATGATTTTGCCAAGAAAAAGACCTTATTAAATGGAAGGTTAAAATCTGAAATCAAATCAGTTTACTATAAAATGTACTTTAAACCGGAAATGGCAATGTCAAACGGATAAAGAAACGACAAAACCACTAAATATTTGACCTATAAACGCCGTTTCTTGGGTTTCGCGTCGTGTAAGGGCCGTTTTTTTCTATGGGCTATCGTTTTCCGAGTATGCCGTGTCTTGTGATGCGGGTGGGAAGGGAACCGACGTCTTTTCGGGCACAAAGGGCATCCACCATAACGGTGGGGCGGATAACGAATGGCTGTCCACCACTTCCCCCAGACGTGGGCAGAGCACTTGAATGCCTTTCTGAGCGGCCAACGCGCAGCTGCGCTGTACCGGTTCTGTCCAATGATGCAGTGACAGCGTAAACATGCCCCAGTGAATAGGAACAAAGGTACGCGGCGCCAGATCGCATACCGCTTGCAGGGTTTGTTCTGGTGTCATGTGTGAATCGGGCCAGCGTCGGTTGTATTGCCCATTCTCGACAAACGCAAGGTCGATAGGGCCAAAGCGTTCTCTGATGGCCGTGAAGTGGTCATCGTAGGCGGAGTCCCCGCTGTAATACAGCGTTTCATGCGGGCTCTGTAGCACCCAGGAGCACCAGAGCGTGCGGTTATGATCGAAGGGGGGGCGACCGGAGGCATGACGCGCTGGCGCCGCAGTTAATTTCAGCGTCTTCCACGCACATTCCTCATACCAATCCCGTTCGGTAATGCGTTCTGCGGCGATCCCCCATTTTTGCAGGGTTTTTCCCATGCCGAGCGGAGTAACAAAATAGCTTTTCTTATCGCGGAAAAAATCGATGGTCACGCGGTCCAGATGATCGTAATGGTTATGTGAAAGCACGATCACATCGATGGCGGGTAAGGCTTCCATCGGGACCACCGACGGTTGAAAGCGTTTGATACGAAAAGGAAAGGGGGCAGCGGATGCAGAAAATACCGGGTCGATCAATACGGTGACGCCATCCATGTTCAGTAACAGAGTGGAGTGAACAAACCAGATGACGCGGGTTTTGGTGTCAGGTTTGAGAAACTCCCGCCAATTCGGCGTGACTTCGGGCAAACGTTGTTCCGGCATACGGGATCGTGCAGTAAACAACAGGCGCCTGAGTACCGAAAGCCGCTCACGCCAACCCATGTGCAGGTATACGCTGGGTCGCACGTTGTGAAAGCGCTGGTCAGCCGCAGAATAGTGAGGAGGCGTGGTGTTCGATATCGCCTTTTCGGTCATGGTGTCACTCCGCCCTAAGGTGAAATTGTGCTGTCTGAGTAAAAAAGCTGCATGACAGCGTCATGCGTGTTTAGTATGCTAAACAAACCGTGATTGACGATGACATAACAATATCATGATTTTATCTCAGGTAAGACAGGGTGCGTTATCCAGTAATAAGTTATTGCTCATTTGTGGCACCGGCTGGTTGTTTGATGCTATGGATGTCGGGCTATTATCTTTTGTTCTGGCGGCGCTGAAGCTGGAGTGGGGGCTTTCTGCCGCGCAGTTAGGGCTAATTGGTAGCGTTAACTCCATTGGCATGGCGGTTGGCGCATTTGTTTTCGGCCTTTATGCCGATCGTAAAGGGCGTAAATCTGCCTTTATGATCACGTTGCTGATGTTCAGCATCGCCAGCGGATTAAGCGCCTTTGCCTGGGGATTCGGCAGTTTGCTGGTGTTGCGCTTCTTTATCGGCATGGGATTAGGCGGTGAATTGCCGGTGGCATCTACGCTGGTCAGTGAAAGTGTGCCCCCAGAAGTACGAGGACGCGTCGTGGTGCTGCTCGAAAGCTTTTGGGCTGTCGGCTGGCTGCTGGCCGCATTAATCGCCTACTTCCTTATTCCCTTGCCGAGCGTTGGCTGGCGCGGTGCCATGATCCTGTGTGCGTTGCCCGCCTTCTATGCGCTCTACTTGCGCTTTCGTTTGCCGGATTCGCCGCACTATCTGCAACTGAGCCAGAAAGAGAAAAAAAGCGCTTTTCGCCATAAGATTGCAGCACTCTGGGCGCCGGAGTTGCGGCGTGCCAGCGTAATGCTGTGGATTGTCTGGTTTTGCGTGGTGTTCTCCTATTACGGCATGTTCTTGTGGTTGCCGAGCGTGATGATGCTCAAAGGGTTTGATATGGTGAAAAGTTTCGGTTACGTGCTGGTGATGACGCTGGCGCAGTTACCCGGCTATTTTACCGTTGCCTGGCTGATTGAACGTGCAGGGCGAAAGGCTGTGCTGGTGGTCTATTTGTTGGGAACGCTGATCAGCGCCTATTTTTTCGGTGTTGCCAGCAGTGCCCCACAACTGCTGCTTTCCGGCTCGCTGCTGTCGTTTTTCAACCTCGGGGCCTGGGGGGCGCTGTATGCCTATACGCCAGAGCAATATGCGACGTCCATTCGCGCTACCGGTGCAGGAATGGCAGCAGCAGTAGGGCGCATCGGTGGGATTTTTGGCCCACTGTTGGTTGGTGCTTTGGTGGCAAGCGGCGTGCCCATCAGTGGTATTTTTGCCTTGTTTAGTCTGGCAATACTGCTTGCTGTCTTGGCTATTATGCTGTTGGGGCAGGAAACGCGGCAGCGTGCACTGTAGCACCCAGCATCGAAGGAAAAACGGGAGCCGGGTGGCTCCCGTTTTTTACGCCTGCTTTATAGAAACGTTTACCGCAATAGGGTTAATCTTTAAGGTGACAGTGTCACTTTTTGGGTGTTGAAAAGGGTAATTATTCCTTGGAAATGCTATAAAACGATTAAATATCGTAACGGTTTAGCGATGATTTAATAGCAACCATTTATTATTAGAATAAAGTGCCTGTTTACGGGCTTATCGTGATGTTTATTGCTGCTAATGATCGCCAAGGAGGTGAATTTTTCTTTTCTATGATATTCAATTCTGTTTTGTCTACCACTCGTCCAGGTGGGCTGAAATTGCTCACCGTGGGAATGCTCGCATTGATTGTTGCCGGATGTTCTACGCCACGTTCAACGTTAGTGGATCGTGGCGATTACATCGTGGATACCACTCATCCGGCTAAGGGCCAGAATGAGCGTGTCCGATTTCTGATTTTACATTACACCGCACTGGATGATGCGCGTTCGTTAAAGGTATTAACCCAGGGGCAGGTAAGTGCGCATTATCTGGTTGCGAAAAATCCACCGCTGCGCGATAAAAAGCCCGTAGTGATGCAACTGGTACCAGAGGATATGAGAGCCTGGCATGCGGGTGTCAGTAATTGGAATGGTCGGGTAAATATCAATGACTCGTCGGTAGGCATTGAGATTGTCAACCTTGGATTTACCGATAACATGCTTGGTGTTCGTACTTGGTATCCTTACAATGAAACGCAAATCACCGCGCTGGCTGCGCTGACCAAAGACATTATCAAGCGTAACAACATCACGCCGGATAATGTGCTGGGGCACAGCGATATTGCACCGCTGCGCAAACAGGACCCTGGAAAACTGTTCCCCTGGAAACGGTTTGCGGAGATGGGCGTTGGTGCCTGGCCTGATGATGCAACGGTGAACAAGTATCTGGCTGGACGGCAACCGAGTGCGCCGACGGATGTGTTGACGCTTCAGAAAGCACTGCATCAGTATGGCTATGATAAAATTCCACAAAACGGTGAGCTGGATAAAGAAACACGTTTGACCATCAGCGCGTTTCAAATGCATTTCCGCCCGACGGACATCGAAGGCAATGCCGATGCGCAAACGGAGGCAATTGCCAAAGCGCTGGTGGAAAAATACCGAACCTGAACCCCATGATTGCCCTTTCTACTGCCAAGGAATTGCCCAAACATGCTGAATCATCAACGTCGTTTTTTTCTGCTGTGCTTGGTGTGCGGGGTGCTTGGGTGCAGTAGTAAAGGGAACATCATCTCTCCCGTGGTGGTTGAGGCTCCGGTCCGCGTTTCTCCGGCTGTGCCGGAGAACGTTAAGGGGGTTTGGCTGACCACGCTATCCGGTCTTGACTGGCCGACGCCTGCGTCAAGTGATGAACCTTCTGATGAGCGCCGCATTGCGTTACAAAAACAGGCGCTGATCGACAAGCTTGACAATCTGGTTAGCCTGGGCGTTAACACGATTTTTTTTCAGGTAAAGCCGGATGGCACTGCGTTATACCGTTCGGCCTTACTGCCGTGGTCTGATGTCTTAACCGGCGTGGTGGGCAAAGATCCTGGTTACGATCCTTTGGCCTTCATGTTGTCTGAAGGGCATAAGCGTGGATTACGCATTCACGCCTGGCTTAATCCTTACCGTGTGACCAGCAATACCCAGCAGAAAACGGTGACCGCGCTGCGCCGCACCCTTAGTGCCTCGCCCTCGAGCGTGTATGCGTTGCACCCAGAATGGATACGCACGGCGAGCGACCGGTTTGTGTTGGATCCTGGTATCCCAGAGGTGCGTCAGTGGATCACCAACGTGGTGGTGGAACTGATTAACAACTACGCTGTAGATGGCATCCATTTTGATGATTACTTCTACTACGAAACCCCGGCTTCTCGTTTGCAAGACGATGCTACCTATCGGCAGTACGGACAGGGGTTCGCCCTGAAAGGGGACTGGCGGCGCAATAATACCTTGCTGTTGATTGAGCAAGTATCGATGGCAATCAAAGCGGTCAAACCGCAGGTTGAGTTTGGCATCAGTCCGTCGGGCGTGTGGCGCAATGCGGAGAATGACGCTCGCGGTTCGGATACGCGCGGGGGGGCGGCCTATGACATCTCTTATGCAGACACTCGGTTGTGGGTGGAACGCGGCCTGATTGACTACATCATCCCGCAAATCTACTGGCCTTTCTCACGAGAAATTGTCCGTTATGACACACTGGTAAAATGGTGGGCGGATGTGGTAAAGCCAACAAAAACGCGCCTCTACATTGGTATTGCACTGTATAAAGTCGGTGTGCCTTCCCAAAAGGAGCCTGATTGGGCGCAGGACGGCGGCGTGCCTGAACTGCGGCGGCAGTTGGCGCTCAATGAAGCGCTGCCGGAAGTGAAAGGCAGTGTGCTCTTTCGTGAGGGATTTCTTCATCAACCTCAAACCGGTCCTGCGGTGGATTACCTCAAAACGCACTGGGGTAAATAGCGTTAAAAACGACGTTGCGGCGAAAAGCCGCTATATTTTCTGTTGAAGAACAAACTGTCCGACGCGCATTTGCAAAAATGGATTTTATCGCGTGCGGCAGGATTTAAACGTCGTGTTAACCCTAAGCAGGCCACCATGAAAACACCTGTATTTTCCGATGATATGTTGCTGAACCGCGTGTTGCTGTTAGCGGCATTGGCTATCGTCATGATGGGGATCCATCTGGCGGCATCCATCCTCTCCATCATTCTGCTCTCCCTGTTTTTGGCTATCGTGCTTGAGCCGGTAGTGGCGCTATTGTGTCGTACACGTCTACCGCGTTCTCTGGTTGTGGTGTTGCTGGGCGGCGTATTGTTGATGCTGTTGGTTTACGTCCTGCTCCGGATGGTGGCGGCGTTGCCTGAGTTAAATCAAATGAGCCTGCAAATGCGCAGCCTGCTGACGCGTCAGCTTGCCGTCGGTATGGCGCCATTGCAGGAATTGGGGCTAACGCTCTCGCCGGAAGCGGCGATGTCGCTGATTGACCCTGGGCAATTTCTTGGACTGATCACCCGTATGCTCAGCCATGTATCCAGTTTTTTTTCATCGGCACTGGTGGTGTTTCTGACCGTTATTTTCATGCTGATTGAGGTGCCGGTATTAGTAGAGAAAATCCAACGGTTGTTTCGCGCGGAATCCTCTGGCATGAAAGCCGTGCGTCGCGGCATTGATAGCGTAACGCAGTATCTGATGCTTAAAACGCTGATGAGCGTGTTAAACGGCGTAGCAATCTGGGTGCTGTTAACCATTTTGCAGGTTAAGTTCGCCTTTATTTGGGCTGTGCTGGCCTTTCTGCTGAATTTTATTCCCGTGCTGGGATCTATTCTGGCGGCAGTGCCGCCTATCATTCAGGCATTTGCCTTTAACGGCATGAGTACAGGTATGGCGGCACTGGCGGCATTTCTGATCATCAACCTGATATTGGGCTGGATTGTGGACCCATACCTGTGTGGCCGGAAGCTGAACATTGCCACCAGTGTGGTCTTGATTTCTCTGCTGGTGTGGCAGGGGTTGTTGGGACTGATCGGCATTTTGTTGGCCGTGCCGCTGACCATGACGCTGAAGTTGATTGTCGAACAGGTTGATGGCGGCGCGCGTTGGGCGCGCCTGTTGGAGGGGGGAAAAGAAAACTAACGTCGGTCAGCCATTGAGTAGGGCTAATACCTGCTGGTGAAGCTGCGGATCGCCTGAAGCAACGATATTCCCACCGCCTTCAGGACGTCCGCCATCAAGGGTGGTCACGATGCCGCCTGCCTGCTCAATAATCGGGATCAGCGCAGCGATATCATAAGGTTGCAGGCCATATTCCACGCTGATATCAATGTGGCCAGCGGCCAGCATAGCCATGGCATAGCACTCTCCGCCATAACGGGTCATCAGGGTTTGCTGTGTCAGGGGCTGAAAATGGATGCCAGGATGGCGTGGAACCGGTTCGGGGGAGGTGGTGTGTAGAATAGCTTGCGACAGCGATAGATTTTTACGCGTTTGCAACGCATGCTCACCATAGGGGCCCCGATACCAGGATTGAACCCCATCGGCCCAGAAGCGTTCTTGCGTAAACGGCTGACTCATCATGCCCATAACGGCGCGCCCGTGATGCAGTAACCCCATCAGCGTTCCCCACACGGGAATGCCGCACAGAAAGGGCCGGGTTCCGTCAACCGGATCTAATATCCATTGGGTTTCACCATCACCAACTGCGCCGAACTCCTCGCCCAAAATCGCATGTTCAGGGTAATGTGCGCTAATCAGTGCGCGAATGGCGCGCTCCGCTTCTCGATCGGCGTCAGTCACCGGGTCGAAGCGAAAACCTTCCTTTGGCTTATTGCCAATGTGGAGGTTTTGCGTTGAACGATAGCGAGGGAGGGTCTGCTCGGCTGCGGCATCGGTCAGCGTGTGAAAAAAAGCAATATCAGGTAAGTTATGCACGATGATGTCCCTTCTAATGCAGTTCTAGTTTCGGCAATGCCGCTGCTTGTTCAGCAACGCGCGCTTCTGTCGGTATTCAGGATTGCGCGTTTGCGCTATCCTGACACCTTGAACTCGATGGTCTTCACTACGGATGTTAACGATAACGTTATCATCTAGATAAAGGAATAACATGCAGTACGTACCCATTACGCCGGACGCGGAAAGCGCCCATTTTCATTCCGGGCCTGCACACTATGATGTGATATCCATTCAGTCACAGGTGGTTTATGGTTGCGTAGGGAACAGTATCGCGGTACCGGCGCTATCGCAACATGGGTTGCGCGTGGCATTGGTGCCTACCGTCATTCTTAGCAATACGCCTCATTATCCTAGCTGTTATGGCGGGAAAATTCCGGTCGAATGGTTTGAAGGTTTTCTGCAAGGTCTGCTGGAGCGGGGGGCATTGACCCATGCACGTGCTATCGTCATTGGCTATATCGGCACGACCACACTGGTGCCGCCGTTAGTAGCCTGGCTTAAACAGGTGCGCACCTCTTGGCCGGACACAGCACAACCGCTTGCCGATTGCGCCGAAAGGCACTGGCGATCTGTTCTGTGCTGAACTGACCGCAGCGTTACTCGCAGGGCAATCTCCGGCCCACGCTGCTCAACATGCCTGTTATCAGGTGGAACGCTCCGTGTTGAAAACCCAGTTGGCCGAAAGTGAAGAGCTTTGCCTGGCTCCATTGGTGTAAGGGGATAACGACAGTGACAATCAATGCGTATTGTTGTAACTCTGTTTTAGTTACAACATATATTTTATTTTATTAACTACCACACTCCTGTGATAATCGATTTTATGAATAAAACCCAATCAGCAGTATCTGAAGGGCAGGCGATACTAAAACCATGATCGCGCTTCACTTTTTTTCTTGTGCTTGCAAATAGAATTGAAACTCGATTTCATTTTATTAATCTGCATGGGGTGAGAAGTGAAATATCAGCCATTCTCCGGTATTGCTGCTGCGGTGTCCGTTTCGTTGCTGCTAGCGGCTTGTCAAACAGCAACGCCGCCACAGGCGCAGTATCAGCCTTCATTCCCAGGAACGACACAACGACCTGTGCTTTCCAGCGATGAGGCCGCGCGTTTTACGCAACAGCACTATTTTGCCTATCGTGGCCTCTATGCTTCACCCATTGCTGACGCCTGGACTCCGCAGCCTATCAACATCGCTTCAGTGAATACGCCCTATGTGGTGGGCCCCAGCAAAGGGATTGATGGCGCTAGTTACACGCAGATTCAAGACGCAGTAAATGCGGCATTGCAGCAGCAGAAAGGCAATCAGCGTATTTATATCAAAGTGCAGCCAGGAACTTACATCGGCACGGTTTATGTGCCTGCCGAAGCGCCGCCGATCACGCTGTTTGGCGCAGGCGATACACCGGAAAAAACCGTCATCTCACTGGGATTAGACTCGATGATTTCACCGGCCACCTACCGCACGCTGGTGAATGCTAATCAACAATATCAGTCTGGCGATCCTGCCTGGTATATGTATGACGTTTGTGCATCGAAGCAGAACAAAACGATTGATACCATCTGCGCTGCGGTTTTATGGTCACAGAGCGATGAGTTTCAGTTAAAAAACCTGACAGTGGTGAACTCGCTGCTGGATACGGTAGACAGTGGTACACATCAGGGCGTCGCGCTACGAACAGATGGCGATAAGGTTCAACTAGAGCAGGTGCGCTTGATTGGGCGGCAAGATACCTTCTTCGTCAACACCAGTGATAAAAAGAATAATTACGTCACCGATCACTACAGCCGCGCCTATATCAAAGACAGCTATATCGAAGGTGATGTTGACTACGTTTTTGGCCGTGCCACTGCCGTGTTTGATAACGTACGCTTCCATACCGTATCTACGCGGAAATCAAAAGAAGCCTATGTGTTCGCCCCCGATACCATGCCGTGGGTAAAACACGGTTTCCTGGTGATCAACAGCGCGCTGACATCCGACAGTGGCTATAAATCAGGTAAGCAAAGGGCAAACATGGGCCGGGTCTGGGATCAGGGGGCGCGTCAAACCGGTTATTTGCCCGGCAAAACGGCAAATGGCCAGTTAGTGATTCGCGATAGCACCGTTGATAGCGGCTATGATTTGCTCAATCCGTGGAGTGCAGCCGCCACGACCAGCAGACCATTCAAAGGCAATTGGACAAACTGGGCAAGGCGATTTTCATCCTGATTTTGGTCATGATGGCAGCCCTGTTTGTTTTCAGCATCCTGTTCCGCGATATGCCGGTTTCTGAATTAACGCTCTCATTAATTAGCCTGGCAGTTGCCTCCGTACCGGAAGGGTTGCCTGCAATTATTTCGATCATCCTATCGTTGGGTGTGCAGGCCATGGCGCGTCAACGCGCCATTATTCGCAAACTACCCACGGTAGAGACCCTGGGGGCGATGACGGTTATCTGCTCTGATAAAACCGGCACCCTGACCATGAACGAAATGACGGTCAAAGCCATTATCACTGCGGATACGGTCTATCGTGTCGATGGCGACAGTTACGAACCGGTAGGCGCGATCCACTCACTGGACGATTCTCAGCCGGTATCCATTGCCCCAGAGTCATTGCTTGCGCGCTATCTGCGTACCATCGATTTATGCAATGACAGCCAACTGATCAAAGACGATAGCGGTTTTTGGAAAATCACCGGAGGCCCAACCGAAGGGGCACTCAAAGTGCTGGCCGCCAAAGCAACGTTGCCTGCGGTGGAAACAGAACTGCGCAGTAAAATCCCGTTTGATTCTCAATACAAGTATATGGCAACCCATTATCGGGTCGGCACCGAAGAGCAGATTTTGATCACCGGTGCCCCCGATGTGCTGTTCAGACTGTGTCAGCAGCAGCTGACAGATCGTGGCGTTCAACCGTTTGATTTGCGTTATTGGGAAAGCAAAATGGCAGAGTACGCGCGGGAAGGGCTGCGTATGGTTGCCGCCGCCTGGAAACCCACCGCTGAAGGACAAGACGCGCTGACACATCAGGACCTGGAGCAGGGCGCGGTATTTCTTGGCATCGCAGGCATGATGGATCCGCCACGTCCAGAGGCTATTACGGCAATCAGCGACTGTTTGCAGGCAGGCATTCGCGTCAAGATGATCACCGGTGACCATCCGGAAACGGCGATGAGCATAGGGAAAATGCTCGGTATTGGCAATGCTGACAACGCGATCACCGGTCGCGAGCTGGAAAAAATGGATGCCGAAGCGCTCAGTGCAGCGGCTCAGAATTACGACATCTTTGCCCGAACCAGCCCCGAGGACAAGTTCCGACTGGTGCAGGCGCTGCAAACCAAAAAAGAGATTGTTGGTATGACCGGCGATGGTGTGAACGATGCACCAGCGTTGAAGCAAGCGGACGTCGGGATTGCGATGGGGATAAAGGGCACGGAGGTGACCAAAGAAGCGGCAGATATGGTATTGACCGATGACAATTTTGCCACCATCGCCAGCGCCGTGAAAGAAGGGCGGCGCGTCTACGACAACTTGAAAAAAACCATCCTGTTTATTATGCCAACCAACCTGGCGCAAGGCTTACTGATCATCATCGCGTTTGGCGTTTGTCGGCACCATGATTGCGCTCAGCGCCTTCGCACTGGAAGCCTGGCTCCAACTGCAAGGCCATTCCGCCGAGCTGATTCGCACGGTCCTGCTACAGACGCTGGTTACTGCACAGTGGTTCTATATGCTTAACTGTCGGGTATCAAACGGCTTCTCCCTAACCAAGGGATTATTAGCCAACCGGGGAATTTGGATTGTCAGCGGGGTATTGCTCATGCTGCAACTGGCGATTATCTATCTTCCCTTTATGCAAATGCTGTTTGGCACCGAGGCGTTGCCATTCCGTTACTGGCTCATCACCTTTGCCATTGGGTTTGTCATGTTCTTGATTGTGGAAGCGGAGAAACCGTTGACGCGTCGCTGGCGCTCATCGTAACGCCGATCACGGTGTGCCGCTTTTGCTGAGCGGCACACACCCAGTCTCAACGTTGGGAGAAGGAAAGGTTAACGTTTGTTTCCACGGCTGTTTGCCCACGGATCGACATCATCAACTTTTGCGGCAGGCGCATCTTTCAACGAATTAAGATACAGCGCTTCGACCTCAGCGCGCGCCCACGGAGTTCGACGCAAAAATGTTAAACTGGATTTGACGCTGGGATCGCTTTTAAAACAATTGATATTAACCAGTTGGCCCAGTTTAACCCAGCCAAAACGTTCAACCAACGCATTGACTTGCATTTCAAGGGTTATGCCATGAAGAGGATCTTTTGAAATGTGAGCAGTCATGTAACGTCCGGTAAGGTCATATTTTTGTGATTAAGAAAACGCGTCTGAAACCCCGGCAGATTACAAGAAAAGCATACAATCAGCAATGGTATAATTAGTTACAATTTAACTAAATTAAGTCTGCCTGATGCTGTTTTTTGTTATTTATTTCTGCACGAAATCCCAGCAATGTCCCCACAAAATAAAATATTGAGTCCACTGCTCAAACAACATATATTAGCCGCGTTTTTTACCCCTTAACCATTATTCAACCCGGCGTTAACCATACCCCCGGTTGTAGGAGTGATATGATGACGGATAAAGTCCGTATTGATACTTTGAGTGCTAATTCATTACCGCAACGCAATGAAACCTTTTTAGCAAGACAAGCTGAATTTGAATCTAATGTCAGGAGCTATCCCCGCAAATTGCCCTTGGCCATTGCCAAAGCGCAGGGCGTTTGGATTACTGATGTTGAGAATAATCAATATCTTGACTGCCTTGCCGGTGCCGGAACCTTGGCTCTCGGCCATAATCATCCTGATGTGCTTCAAAGCATTCAAAGTGTCATTACCAGTGGCTTACCGTTACACACCCTTGACCTGACCACGCCGTTAAAAGATGAATT
The DNA here is from genome assembly GCF_019797845.1 of Symbiopectobacterium purcellii. Taxonomy (NCBI): domain Bacteria; kingdom Pseudomonadati; phylum Pseudomonadota; class Gammaproteobacteria; order Enterobacterales; family Enterobacteriaceae; genus Symbiopectobacterium; species Symbiopectobacterium purcellii. Next base: position 2,166,566 of record NZ_CP081864.1, read on the forward strand.
CTCCTCTTATCTGCTGTCATTGCTACCGGGCCAGGGCAAAGAGTATTGCTTGCAGTTTACTGGGCCTTCCGGTGCCGATGCCGTTGAGGCTGCACTAAAACTGGCTAAAAAAGTGACCGGTCGTTCAGGTGTGATCAGTTTCTCCGGGGGCTATCACGGAATGACCCACGGGGCGCTCGCTGTCACGGGTAACCTGTCACCGAAAGAAGCTGTCGATGGCATGATGCCTGAAGTGCAGTTTATGCCTTACCCGAACCAATACCGTTGCCCGCTGGGCATTGGCGGCGAGGCTGGCGTTAACGCGCTGACCTACTACTTTGACAATCTGATCAACGATGTCGAAAGTGGGGTGCGCAAGCCTGCAGCGGTAATCCTTGAAGCCCTTCAAGGAGAAGGGGGCGTCAACCCGGCACCTGCCGAGTGGCTGCAACGTATTCGCAAAGTGACTCAGGAACATTGCATTGTCCTGATTATCGATGAAGTACAGGCCGGTTTTGCTCGTACCGGTAAACTGTTCGCGTTTGAACACGCAGGCATCGAACCTGATATCATTGTCATGTCTAAAGCGGTCGGTGGCGGTTTACCGCTGGCAGTGCTTGGCATCAAAAAGCAGTTCGATGCCTGGGCGCCAGGTCACCACACCGGCACTTTCCGTGGTAACCAGCTGGCAATGGCCACCGGTCTGACTACGCTCAAAATCCTTAAAGACGATCGGATTGCAGATAAAGTGGCAGTACAGGGCGAATGGCTGAAAGCCAAGTTGGCCGAACTGCAAAAACGCTACCCGGTGATGGGGCATGTACGCGGACTGGGTTTAATGATCGGCATAGAGATCGTCAAACCTCATGAAGCGCAGGATCAGATGGGATGCCACCCTGCGGATGGTGAGCTTTCTGCACTGTTGCAGAAAAAATGTTTTGAAGCTGGCCTGATCCTTGAAAGAGGTGGCCGCAACGGTTGCGTATTGCGTCTGTTGCCTTCACTGCTCATCACCAATGCCGAGTTGGATATTTTCCTCGATAAATTCGAAAGTGCCTTGCTGAGCGCTGGCGTCAAGCCTGTTTAAGTGGAGTGAGCCATCAAATGTCTGATATCAAACCTATTCTGTCAGGTTCAGCGCAGAGCATTGCCGCCTATCAGGACGCCATCGAGCAGAGCACTCAGGCTGTCGTGGCGTGGTTACAGCAGCCCGAGATGTATCAAGGCAAGACCGTTGAGCAATTGCGTGAGCGTATTCATTTGTCCTTCACGTCTCAGGGGCTGGGCAACCAGGTCGCCATTGAACGTGCTGTTGAATACTTTCTTAGAGACAGTTTGTCCGTGCATCACGCGCAATGTGTCGCGCACTTGCATTGCCCGAGTTTGGTGATCAGTCAGGCGGCAGAAGTGCTGATTAATGCCACCAACCAAAGCATGGACTCCTGGGATCAGAGCCCTTCAGCCACAATCATTGAGATGAAGCTGATCGAATGGTTACGCCAGCAAGTCGGTTACACCGCAGGTGACGCGGGTGTTTTCACCAGCGGCGGTACCCAAAGCAATCTGATGGGATTGATGTTGGCGCGAGATGCTTTTTTTGCGCGTAAGGGGCATTCCGTTCAGCAGCACGGTTTAACCGGCGAGCTGAGTAAAATCAAAGTGCTGTGTTCTGAAAATGCCCATTTTTCCGTGCAAAAAAACATGGCACTGATGGGGCTGGGATATCAATCCGTTACGCTGGTAAAAACGGATGCATTCTCGCGCATGGATCTCAGCGATTTGGCCGAAAAATTGGCGCAGGCCGCCGCCAATGGTGAGCAGGTGCTGGCCATTGTTGCAACGGCCGGAACTACTGATGCCGGTGCCATCGATCCCTTAGCTGAGATTGCGGCTATGGCCGCCGAACGGCACATCTGGCTGCACGTTGACGCAGCATGGGGCGGCGCGCTGTTGCTTTCTGAGAAATACCGCCACTACCTGGATGGCCTTGAGTTAGCCGATTCCGTCACGTTAGATTTCCATAAGCAATTTTTCCAGACCATCAGCTGCGGCGCATTTTTGCTGAAAGATGCCCGTCACTATGAACTGATGCGCTATCAGGCGGCTTACCTCAATTCAGGCTTTGATGAAGAGCAGGGCGTGCCTAATCTGGTGTCGAAATCGCTGCAAACTACGCGCCGATTTGATGCTCTTAAATTGTGGATGGGCCTTGAAGCATTGGGTAAAAAGCGGTACGCCGAAATCATTGATAATGGTGTAACGCTGGCACAACAGGTTGCACAGTTTGTCACAGAACAGCAGCATCTGGAACTGGTGATGCAGCCACAACTGGCCAGCGTACTGTTCCGTTTCCGCCCGGCGTCTGGCGACGTGGCGGCTGTTGCTTTACTGAACCAACGCATTGGTGACTCACTGCTCGCTTCTGGCAGCGCAAATGTGGGTGTTACCGAAGCCGACGGGGTGACCTGCCTGAAACTGACCTTGCTGAATCCTACCGTTTGCCTGGCAGATGTAAAAATCCTGCTGGAAAGTGTGAAAGCGTGCGGGTTGCAACTACTAAAAGCGTAGTGATCTAAAAATAAAAGCCGACAGCATTTCTGTTGTCGGCTTTTCAGTCTCTCCTGCTATTTTGGTTAAAGCCACACTGTGTCTATGCTTTTCCAGCATGGCATTAGCCGCTCCAAATGTAACCCACACAGTTAATGAAGCCATTGAGCCTTTACTCAAAGAACAGGACATCCCCGGTATGGCTGTGGCCGTGTTGGTGCATGGCAAACCTTACTTCTTTAATTATGGTTTGGCCGATCTGAAATCCGCCAGACCGGTCACACAAAACACGCTTTTTGAGCTGGGATCGGTCAGTAAAACGTTTAATGGTGTACTTGGCGGTGTGGCGGTAGAGAAGGGTGAGATCTCGCTAAGCGACCCCGCCCCTAAATATAGCTCAACATTAAATTTAACATAATATACATTATGCGAACCAATGGATAAAGAGAAGTAATCTGACTCTGTGATCAGCGTGATTGGCTTCATCCGATGTCGTTGATATGTTCTCTTACCTTCGATTTTCAAATGTCCTAACTCGCTGCTATGTCCATAAACTTACACGTTAGAATGATCTGCGTATAAACTCTCGGACTCTGCCTTCCATGTTCAATGCGAATCCACTAACACTGACGGTCGCCACATTAACATGCATGAGCGTGCATCAAACATATCCCAACTACTGATATTGAATATAAACCGGCTGAGGCTGCAAACGTAGCACTTCAGCCTTGGATAACAGTCTGTGTGGCGGTTTTCTCATATCGTTCTTGTAGAAAATCTTGATGCCCGGATACAACACGCTATGTTCAGCAGAGACGACTTTTTCATAGGTCGCCATTTTGGTTTCTGGAGCACCCGCCCCGTCCATGCTCAATATGACCTGCACGTTAGGATCTGATTTTACTTTATCAAATCCCGTCACCATCTTTTTGGTGAAACGATGAACAACTAACACTTTCGGTGGCAGATTATATTTCACAACCAAAGCAGAAAGATAATCAACGACTCTGTTGATATCCTTGTCGTTAATTGTGCCAATTCTGGCACCCGGAATGGATTTCCCCATCATAATAAATTCAGGGTCTATGCCCAGATGTACATCCGACTCAATAAGGAAAGGTTCAAGACGGGATATCTCACGGTGCAAATCGCTCAGTCCAGGCTGAACATCCAGAATCAGAACTGCACCTGGTGTCATCCTCACCACAGACAGCGCTTTATCTATTTGCATATTACTCATACGGTTACGGTAGAATCCGTCACGCCCAGGCTGATTGCTTGCTACGGTAGCAATATACTCCAATCCCGGAATGACAGGCTTTGATGGGTCTGCCTTTTCCCATTCCTGCGCTTCAGCGGTTAATTTTTTCCACAGTTCAGGAGCCGGATATTCCCCTAATATGCCCATTCTTCGGGAGTTGAAATTACCATAATAAACAACCAGTCTGTTTGTAGGAATAATCCCTGCTCGGCCACTTGATGTGTAAAATTTGTCGACACTCTCCATTCGTGGCGGTGTTGTTGACAGAGTGCCTTGGGCATTAGTAGGTAAAAATATATTCAACGTTGAGGCAACCATTAACACCCAAATTTTCTTCATAAGCATCCTTTCATTTTTTCCTGGTAACACATTCACTGGTTATAATCTGAAACACTTTAACCGTCAGGACCTATATATAAGCAGTTGACGTTCAATGGCATTGAAACCAATGTAAAATTAGCGAGTTTGCTCTACAAATGGTTTGTGCCAGCAACAAGGATTGCTCCTCAAGCGAACTGGCCGCAGCGGACATCTCCTGAACCAATGCTGAGTTTTGCTGGGTTACGCCATCCATTTCATTGACGGCAATGCTGACCTGGCTGATGCCTTTTGCCTGCTCATCTTATCCTTAACCGCACTGGCGCTGCGTTGTGCAACATCGCATAGCCACCGCCTTCCCAGGGTTTTATCTGGTTAACACGCTGTTGTAATGACGCGAGAGAAATATCCGAGGTCACAACGCCCCACAGCTTCCCCTGTGACACAATGGGCGCTGCTACAGAAGTCAACAGCGTTGGAACACCGTTGTAGGCATAGGAATAGGGTTCAATCAGCGTATCTTTTTGACTCTTTTGCGGCAACAGGTAGTAATCGCCCTGTCCCGGTGTCGCATAAGATAACAGCGGGTGCATGTTAAATGCTCCGGCCTGATCGCGATCGACAAACCAGGCATAGCGACCGTTTGGTGCCTGACCAGGCTGTACGGCAAACTCCGCATCCCGCCCGTCGAACGCGTCTGAGTAGTCACTGCATGCCTTTTTCCGGTAAGCTGGTGCCATCTCTGACATTCCGCCATGACCCGCTGTGGATCATGACGAGTTTGCACTAATGGAATCAGACGTGAGGACTACCATGATTATTTTTGTTACTGGCGCAACAGCGGGTTTCGGTACGGCGATTACGCGTAAATTTATTCAGGCGGGTCACCGCGTTATTGCCAATGGTCGACGTCAGGATCGTTTGGATGCGCTGAAGGCGGAACTGGGGGCATCGGTATACACCGTGACGTTTGACGTGCGCGATCGTCAATCGGTTGAAAGTGCGATTGCTGCCCTGCCCGCCGACTGGCGCGACGTTGACGTACTGGTTAACAACGCAGGGTTGGCGCTTGGGTTAGAGCCTGCTTATAACACCCAGTTGGATGATTGGGAAACGATGATCGATACCAATAACAAAGGGCTGGTTTATATGACTCGTGCCGTATTGCCAGAAATGGTGAAGCGCAATCAGGGGCATGTGATCAATATTGGCTCTACCGCAGGCAACTGGCCCTATGCTGGCGGGAACGTTTATGGTGCTACCAAGGCGTTTGTTCGTCAGTTTAGCCTGGGCCTGCGCGCTGACCTGTTCGGTACTCAGGTACGCGTTACCAATATCGAGCCGGGGCTGGTTGGCGGCACCGAATTCTCATCGATCAGATTCAAAGGCAATGAGGACAAGGTTTCCAAAACTTACGACAACACCCAACCGCTAACCGCTGAGGACGTTGCTGAAGCGGTGTTCTGGGTGGCAACGCTGCCCGCACACGTCAATATCAATACCTTGGAGATGATGCCGGTGAGTCAATCCTATGCGGGGTTGAGCGTACACCGCTACGCATAAAACTTATCTCTCCTGCCGGTGTCCTACCATGCGCGTGGTGTTATAGAGTTATTGCAGACAAGAATGCTATAGTGTTTCTGTTGCGATGCTGATACCCGCGCAATCAGCGCGTTTGTGGAAACATCGCGGGTCATCACCCTTTAGTTCGTCAGGATGAAACATGAACCATCAAACCCTCAAATTACTGCGACGTGCACTGTTCCCCCTGTCGCTGGTCGTTTTGGCCGGTGCATGGCAGACTACTGCTCTCGCAGATACTCGCCACATCATTGTGGAATCAGGCGATAGCGCGCTCTCCAAAGAAGCGGCGCGCCAAAGCAAAGAGCAATGGGATAGCACCCGTTCACTGCGTAACAAAGTGAATAACCGCAGAGAGAAAGAATTCGACAAGTTCGATAAATCCATTGATTTACAAGAGAAATGCAACACCAGCAGCAACGTTAATGCCTATTGGGAAGCCAATAGCGACCGTTGCCTGGATCGCCGCACGGGTCGTGCGATAGCGCCTTGATATTATCTATTGCGTTTATGCCTGGCTTCAACGCCAGGCATGTTGTTCTGACGGAATCATAGACCGGATATCCCGTTCATGTTCACCGCATTATGTGGTTCTGTTTCCAGATTTTCCTCTGTTTTTATACTTTCCATTTCCGTTGCTTCAGGTTCGGGATTTTTTCTGTTCTGGTTATGGGCATAAGCAAATCCGAGATAAGTCGCGCCGATTTGCGCCTCTAATGCCTGAATTTGTTGGCTCAGTGGCGGCTGTGAAATGTTGAGTTTCTCTGCTGCCCGGCCAAAATGCAGTTCTTCAGCGACAGCAAGAAAATAGCGTAGATGGCGCAGTTCGATGTTGATGGCAAGCCTCCTCGTTCAGAGAGTAGAGATCCACAAGTAATATTTTAAAAATATCAATTGGTATTATTAATATATTATACAAAACATTTTTACCCTTCTATGATCCTTAACGCGTCATACACTGCATCGCACGCAGAATGCCGCATAAATTTGCTACTTTCCCCCTGTTGCCAAGGAATAGTTTTGAGTACGTCACTTTCTTCAGTATCTGATTCGGTCACCGTGCCAGATGACGATCGACGCGAAGAACCTCTGAATCGTAAAATCCCCGTCGCGCCCAAATCACCGTATATCACCCGTGGCACGCCTGCATTTATTCGCGTTACGCTGGCACTGTTTTCCGCCGGGCTTGCGACCTTTGCCTTGCTGTATTGCGTACAACCGATTTTACCCGTGCTGTCGCAGGATTTTGGTATTTCACCAGCAACCAGTAGCCTGTCATTATCGATTGCTACGATGATGCTTGCGGTCGGGTTATTGTTTACCGGTCCACTTTCCGACACGCTGGGTCGCAAAAATGTAATGGTGATCTCGCTGCTGTTGGCCGCATTTTGCACGCTTATTTGCGCCTTTATGACCAGTTGGCACGGTGTGTTGTTAATGCGTGCGCTGATTGGGCTCTCATTAAGCGGCGTGGCGGCGGTGGCCATGAGCTACCTAAGCGAAGAGATTCATCCCAGTTTCCTGGCCTTCTCCATGGGGTTGTACATCAGCGGGAACTCTATCGGTGGCATGAGTGGTCGTTTGGTCACTGGGGGTTCTTACCGATTATTTCCCCTGGCGCGTGGCCATCGGGGTTATGGGCGTTCTCGCACTGTTTGCGGCGTTGATGTTCTGGCGTATTTTGCCGGATTCGCGCCATTTTCGCCCCGGCTCACTGCGGCCCAAATCATTGCTGATTAACACCAAGATTCACTGGCATGACGCCGGGTTGCCCTGGCTTTTCCTTCAGGGATTTTTACTGATGGGGGCCTTTGTTACCCTGTTCAACTACATTGGCTACCGGCTACTGGCACCACCCTACACCCTGAATCAGGCCATTGTTGGCTTGCTCTCGGTGGTGTATCTCACCGGCAGCATCAGTTCACCGCGCGCTGGCGCAATGACAGCACGCTATGGGCGCGGTGCGGTGATGGCTGGCTCCGTCGGGCTGATGCTTGCGGGGCTATGCCTGACTGCCTTTGGTGCATTGTGGCTTATTTTTATCGGCATGATGCTGTTTACCGCCGGTTTCTTTGCGGCACACGCCGTTGCCAGCGGTTGGATTGGTGTTAGAGCACGCCGTGCGCGCGGCCAAGCCTCCTCTATGTATCTGTTTTGTTACTATCTGGGCTCCAGCCTGGCGGGTACGCTCGGCGGCGTATTCTGGTCACATTATGGCTGGCTGGGCGTGGCGCTGTTTATCGGACTGCTGCTGCTGATTGCGCTCTATGTCAGCCTGTATTTACGACGTAACCTGTAAATCAATTGCGGCAATAGACTTCAGACGGTATGTTCAGCGCCCTTGAACATACCGCCCCACATCACAAAGCAGGATGATGTTTAATAATGGGTTCGCAAGTCACTGGGAAATTAAGTGAATTGGCGATGAAACAGAGTTCATGCGCTTGATGATGTAACGCATATGCACGTTCCAGGTCATCGCCGGGACGCAGCGTAATTTCAGGTTTAAGCACAATCTGCGTGAACGCCCCCTTTTTACCTTCCACCATCGTACCCTCTGCTCTGTCTCGATAATTACAAACCGATATGCCAGCCTCAGCACACAGGTGCAGGTACCAGAGTTTATGGCATGCCGATGCTGAAGCGACAAGCAGATCTTCTGGGTTCCAGCGTGTCGCGTCTCCCAAAAAGGCGGGATCGGATGAGCCGGCAATAGCCCGTTTATTTCCCGACGATATATCATAATCACGGCTGTAGGCTTTATAGGACTCAGTTCCACTTCCCTTGTTGCCAGTCCATTCAATATTGACCTGATAATGGTGTTCACGGTGCGGCATAACGGTTATCTCTGATAGTTTTTAGAAAAAGTACGTTGCAAGACTACGATGCATCCTTAACATGGACACCGTCCAGTAATTTACCGCGTCATTCGTTGAACGCTGGCAGAAGCGAGCCTCTGTAAATCCTCTTTCTCGCTAGTAGGCTATCTTCGATAGCACTGTTGCTGAGCTGGAATAGTCTTGATACATTATAAGTATGTTGTAACTAAAATGATCTGTTCTTAGGGACTATGGACCACTATCAACTGATTGCTGCCCTTCATGAGACTTTTACCTCACTGGAACAGCAGCTTGCAGAATTTCGCCAGCGTTTGGCCTCGCGTCCCCTGCTCAATGCTCGCGTGTTCGCCCTCCCGACCGTCGAAAAAGGGAAAGAGCACGATCCCATCACTCAGATCCCCGTTACGGCGTTGCAAGGTGAGGCGGCCTGTGCGGCGGGTCTGGCACACGTTCAACGTTTGTTTATTCATCATTATGCCGAGACAGTAAGTAGCAAAGCGGCTATTCGCTTACCGGGCGCACTGTGTTTTCTGGTAACGGAGGCTGAATGCGAATATATCCGACACGCCGCCGGATCGATTAACACCTTGAAAGCGACGCTGGAGCAATTGATTACGCGCGAATCCGGTTTGGCAGCCGAGCAACGATTTGAATTCGTGCACGCCCACCTACCCGGCTTGATCACGCTGAGTGCCTATCGCTCACTCACGCTGTTGATAGAACCCGACACCGTGCGCTTTGGCTGGGCAAATAAGCACGTAGTGAATACGCTGACCCGCGAGGCGGTATTAGAAAAACTGGAGAAAAGCCTTCAGGCAACCCGAGGAATTTCACCGACAGAAAAAGCCACTTGGCACGCTCGGGTAACCCAGGAACTTATTGATATCAAAAAACTGCCGCAAGATGCCGTGTTGAAGATTAAACGGCCGGTGAAAGTACAACCTATCGCCCGAGTTTGGTATCAGGACGCGCAGAAACAGGTGCAACACCCCTGCCCGTCACCGTTATTGGTGCTGTGCCGCGATCCGTCACGCATTCCAGTCATTGGTGAGTTGGGAAACTATCTGGCTGACAGCGCTCAACCCAAATTCAGACCGAAAGCGAAAGCGCTGAGATTGCTGATTCCGCGCCTCCACCTCTATCTGGATGAAAGCGCGTAAGGCTCGCCCCTTATCCAATATGCAAGCTACCCACCATATCCTGCGGACGCACCCACTCATCGAACTGCGACTCGGTTAAATAACCGAGTTTAAGCGCGGCGGCTTTGAGCGTTAATCCCTCTTTATGCGCTTTTTTGGCAATCTCTGCGGCTTTATCGTAACCGATGTGGGTGTTTAACGCGGTAACCAACATCAAAGAGTCATTCAGCAACTGTTCAATACGATCGCGGTTAGGCTCAATACCGATAGCGCAGTGCTCATCAAAGCTCTTCATGCCATCTGCCAGCAAACGAACCGATTGCAGGAAATTGTGGATCACCATGGGGCGATAGACATTGAGCTCAAAATTCCCCGACGCCCCCCCTATATTAACCGCCACATCATTACCCATCACCTGGCAACACAGCATGGTCAGCGCTTCACACTGAGTCGGGTTCACTTTCCCTGGCATGATGGAACTGCCAGGCTCATTTTCAGGGATGCTCAACTCCCCGATGCCGCAGCGTGGCCCAGACGCCAGCCAGCGCACATCGTTGGCTATTTTCATCAGTGATGCTGCCAACCCTTTCAACGCTCCGTGCCCATGCACCAGTGCATCACAAGTTGCCAAAGCTTCGAATTTATTGGGGGCGGTAATAAACGGTTGTCCGGTCAATTCGGCCAGCGCGCTAGCAACGCGAACGGCATATTCAGGGTGGGTGTTAAGGCCCGTCCCCACCGCCGTGCCACCGAGAGCCAATTCGCTCAAATGGGGAATGCTGTTCTCAATATGCTTGCGGTTATGTTGCAACATGGCAACCCAACCGGAAATCTCCTGCCCCAAGGTCAACGGCGTGGCATCTTGCAAATGGGTACGCCCGATTTTAACGATATCGCTGAACGCCTCGGCTTTCGCCTGTAACGTAGCCAACAGCGCATCAAGCTCCGGCAACAGATGGGTATTGAGGGCGATAACGGCAGCTACGTGCATTGCCGTAGGAAATACATCGTTCGAACTTTGGCTTTTGTTAACATCATCATTGGGGTGCACTAAACGTGCATTACCGCGTTCTCCCCCCAGTATTTCGCTGGCACGGTTGGCCAGCACTTCGTTCATGTTCATGTTGCTTTGCGTGCCAGAACCGGTCTGCCAAATCGCTAAAGGAAATTCGCTGGGGTGTTTCTTGGCTAATACCTCATCAGCGGCCTCAATGATCGCCGCGCTCTTGTCATCTGGCAGCAGGCCGAGCGTGTTATTGACCTGTGCGGCTGCACGTTTGGTCAACGCCAAGGCGAAAATCAGCGCTTGCGGCATTTTCTCCTCAGAGATACGAAAATGCTCCAAAGAGCGCTGGGTTTGAGCCCCCCACAGCTTATTGGCGGGAACATCAATCGGGCCCATGGAATCTTTTTCGATACGAGTCGTCATTGGTTTTTTCTCCTAACATTCCTAAAAAGGACGGGGATCATGGCCTTGTCTGGCATCGTGATTGAGAAAACATTAACATGCACATCAAGCGCCATCGTCTGCAAGCTAAGGCAGTGTATTCATATTCACCGCCTTTATTAACCTCTATAGTCACATATATTAACAAATTACATAACAATCGAGTGTGAATATGCAAAAAATGCGCAATAGCATCCAGTACTATGCCTGGGGAAGTACAACAGCATTAACAGAACTCTACGGCATTGAGAATAAAGACAATCGACCAATGGCAGAGCTTTGGATGGGGGCGCATCCCAAAAGCAGTTCGTGGGTGCTGAATGAACAGGGTGAGGAACAGCGTTTACGTGACGTCATCAGCGATGCGCCCGTGGAGACATTGGGAGCGTCTATCGCGACACAGTTTGGTGAACTGCCTTTTCTGTTTAAAGTGCTCTGCGCGGCACAGCCGCTCTCCATTCAGGTTCACCCCAGCAAATCCGCCGCAGAGCAAGGTTTTGCCAAAGAGAACAGGCTCGCGATCCCGCTCGATGCGCCACATCGCAACTACAAGGATGCCAACCACAAGCCAGAGCTGGTGTTTGCCTTAACGCCCTTTCAAGCGATGAACGGTTTTCGAGAGCACGACGATATTGTGGCGCTATTGCAGCCCGTTGCCAGCGCACATCCGTCCATTGCCGCCTATTTGCAGCAGCCCGATGACAAAAACCTGTCGATGCTGTTTGCCAATTTATTAAGTATGCGCGCAGAGATCAAAGATCGCGCTCTGGCGGTGTTAAAAGCCGCGCTCACCTCACAACAGGGTGAACCCTGGGCGACGCTGCGCAACATCATTCAGGAATACCCTAATGACAGCGGGCTGTTTTCCCCGTTGTTGCTCAACGTCATCACTCTGCAACCGGGACAAGCGATGTTTCTTTATGCGGAAACCCCGCATGCTTATCTGCACGGCGTGGCGCTCGAGGTAATGGCAAATTCGGATAACGTACTGCGGGCTGGACTCACCCCTAAATACATCGATATTCCAGAGCTGCTGGCGAACGTAAAATTCATCCCTAAACCGGCGAATCAGTTGTTAACTCAGCCGATTGAAGACGGTGCAACCTGCTATTTTCCCGTACCGGTCGCCGATTTTGCCTTTTCCCTGCATCATCTGAAGGGTCAGCCACAAACGCTGAACCAACAGAGTGCTGCCGTTGTCTTTTGTATCGATGGAAAAGCCACGTTGATGAAAAATGGTCAGCAGCTTACGCTTTGTCCCGGCGAATCCTGTTTTTTGCGTGCGTCAGAGTCTCCCGTCAGCGTAGAGGGAAGTGGACGACTGGCACGCGTGTATAATGGTTAGAAACTTTCTCCCTTTAGGGATGCTTACTTAGAAAAGGAATCACACTATGAAGAAGTCTCTGATTGCCGTCGGAGTTATCGTCGCGCTGGGCGCCGTGTGGACAGGTGCGTCATGGTATACGGGCAAGCAATTGGCACAAAACATCGATACGGTCACCGCTGAATTTAACAAGCAGTTGCAGGAAGCCTATCCGAATTCAGGGTTCAAGCTGGTGTATCGTGATTACCAAGGGGGCGTGTTTAGCAGTACGTTTTCTCTGGTGTTACAGCCTGACGGTTCTGCATCAGAAACGCGTCCGTTAGCTCCCAAAAATGAAATAGTGCTCAACGAAACCGTTTCACACGGTCCACTCCCGCTCGCCCTGCTGAAAAAATTGAATTTACGTCCCAGCATGGCGCATATCCACAGTGAATTGGCTAATACCGAAGCGACCAAAGAACTGTTTGATGTGCTTCAGAATCAGCCGTTCCGGAGCGCAGAAACACGTGTGGCATTCAATGGTGATACGTCATCTGTTATCTCTCTGCGCCCACTCGATATTGACAGTGAAGGCACCAAATTTGCCTTCAGCGGCACTGATATTGCGTTAGACCTTGCTCACGATCTACGTAGCAGCCGAATTTCAGGCTCGGTTTCTCACTTTTTATCAGAAACCACCAACTACGAAGGCGGCAAAGAGACTATCGTTCTCGAAGGCCTTGGGTTGGAAGCGAACAATCACCGCGGCAAGTTTAATCTGGATCTTGGCGATGGTAGCGTCACTCTGAAATCAATGAAGGTGACACCACCAACAAGTGACCCTGTCACGCTGAACAACTTCGTGATCAAAAGCACCATGAGCGAAGACGACAAAAACATCGCTGGCGCGATAACAGTGTCATTAGACGCACTGCTGCTCAAAGAACGCGACTTGGGTAGCATGAAGTTTGCCTTCAACTTTAACCAACTCGATGGCGAAGCGACACAACAGTTCGCCAAAACCTATAAGGCCTTGAGTGCGTCATTCCTGGAGTCGCCGTCCGCCATGGACCCACTGCGTTTCCAGTATGAGCTTGGGCAATCGTTACGCAAGGCCCTGCCTGGCTTGCTGAAAGGCAACCCTAACTTTACCATCGCCCCCTTGAGTTGGAAAAATGCCAAAGGTGAAAGCACTCTCAACGCCTCACTTAATTTGACAAATCCGGCGCAATCCACAGCGTTAACGCCGCCGGCACAAAGTGATGAAGAAGGCGTTATCCGTCGCGCGGTTAAACAACTGGATGTGACGTTGAACGCACCAATGTCCATGCTGGCTGAAGGCATTGTTCAGGCCGGAGGACAAGCACAATCAGAGCAAGAGCATCAGCAACTGATTACCAGTGCGCAAGAGCAAGTGAAAATGCTGGCTGGCGTAGGCGAAATGAACCAAATTACCGTCACCAAAGATGATGCTATCACCAGTTCGCTGCACTATGCGGACAACCAGGTGGAGTTCAACGGACGCAAAATCTCACTGGCAGAGTTTATTGCCCCCTTTATCGATATCCCTACCGATGAAGGTGACGAAGGCGATGATGCCGAGCCGGAAACACAAGACACACCGGCAGTCGTGCCCCCGCAAGCGCAGTAATGCCTATACCGCCTGCGCATTCTGGCAGGCGGTCCCCCTAGCGTTCACTGAGTAAATGGTCATACCGTTGGATAAACACACACTCGAGTCGCGCCAGAGCGTACTTTATTTTGCTGCAATGGCACTGGCCTGGCTGGCAGCACAGGTTTTTTCTGAAACGGATGGCTGGCTAAGTCTGATCAACCCGGCGTTAGCCATCATGCTGTTCGTGACCTTTATGCAGGTGCCACTGGCAACCTTGCTTGATGGGTTGCGTAATCTGCGTTTTATTGGCGCGCTGATGGCCGCCAACTTCATCGGTGTCCCGCTATTACTGTTGCTTATCCGCCCGTGGTTGCCGGACGTTCCTCTGGTGCAATTTGGCATTCTGCTGGTGCTGTTGGCACCCTGTATCGATTATGTCGTGACCTTCTGCCACCTCGGGCGCGGTGATGCTGCCCGTTTACTCGCCTGCACCCCATTGCTGCTGGCGATACAACTGCTGTTGTTACCGCTTTATCTGGCGCTGTTTCTGGATGACTCGGCCGCAGCGTTAATCTCGCCAACCCCGTTTGCGCAAGCCTTTATCTGGCTGATCCTGGTGCCGCTTATCGGCGCAGGCATATTACAAAAAGTCCAATCGCGCTTTTTTATTGCCCAACGGATCGTCACGGGCGCAAGTTGGCTGCCGGTGCCCGCAACGGCCGTGGTGATCTTTTTAGTGGTGGCGTCTGTCGTGCCGCAGTTGGAACTGGCGATCGGGCCGGTGCATCAGGCACTGCCGTTTTACCTGCTGTTTGCCGTAGCCGCGCCTTGTATTGGGACATTGACGGCACGCCTGTTTGGCTTGAACACCGCAAGCCGTCGTGCCGTGGCATTTAGCTGCGCTACACGCAATTCGTTAGTGATCCTGCCACTGGCCTTATCGATCCCTGGAGCCATGCCAGTACTGCCAGCGATCCTGGTGGCACAAACCATGATCGAACTGATCGCGGAATCCTGTTATGTGCGCGTAATTCCTCGTCTGGTGCGTGCCACAGGCAGAAAGCGCCCATTACCGTAATCGGCAATGGTATTCCATGTCTTATTGTTTATACTAAACAGTACCTTAATAATTTAACGGCTCAACGCACCTTGGTGCGCGGAGCGAAAGAAGCCATTATGATCGATCCCTCAATCCCGTTGACAGATATCCACCGCCACCTTGATGGCAACATTAGCGCACAAACGATCCTCGATTTAGCACACCAGTTTAACGTCACCCTCCCCGCGCAGACGCTTGAAACACTGATCCCGCACGTACAGGTCATCGACAAAGCGGCTAATTTACTTGGCTTTCTGCAAAAACTGGATTGGGGTGTAGCCGTGCTCGGTTCTCTCGATGCCTGCCGACGCGTTGCTTATGAAAACGTGGAAGATGCGGTGCGCGCCGGTCTGGATTACACCGAGTTGCGGTTCTCCCCCTACTACATGGCACAGCGCCATGCACTTCCGCTGCAAGGCGTGGTCGAAGCGGTTATTGATGGCATACAAGCGGGCTGCCGCGATTACGATACCGATATCCAACTGATTGGTATCATGAGCCGCACCTTTGGGTCAGAGGCGTGCCAGCAAGAGTTGAACGCCCTGCAAGCTTGCCGAGACAATATCGTAGCACTCGATTTGGCTGGCGATGAACTGGGCTTCCCGGGCAGTCTGTTTACTTCGCACTTTCGTCAGGCGCGTGATAACGGTTGGCATATTACC
Organism: Symbiopectobacterium purcellii; assembly: GCF_019797845.1. NCBI lineage: Bacteria > Pseudomonadati > Pseudomonadota > Gammaproteobacteria > Enterobacterales > Enterobacteriaceae > Symbiopectobacterium > Symbiopectobacterium purcellii. Next base: position 2,182,357 of record NZ_CP081864.1, read on the forward strand.
GTTCATGCCGGTGAAGCGGCGGATGCTGAAAGTATCTGGCAGGCGATTCGTCAATTAGGGGCAGAGCGCATCGGTCACGGCGTAGCCGCCATTGTGGATAAAATGCTAATGACACACATGGCGCAGCAACAGATCGCCATTGAATCCTGCCTGACGTCAAATATTCAAACCAGTACTGTCATGTCGTTAGCGGAACATCCTCTGCCCCACTTTCTGCGTCACGGTATCCCCGCGACCATCAATACTGACGATCCGGCGGTACAAGGGATAGAAATAGCACACGAATATCACACTGCCGCCCCGCAGGCTGGCCTGACCACCGATGAAATTCGTCAGGCGCAGAGCAATGGATTGGCAGTCGCGTTTCTTTCCGATCAGGACAAACAACGTATTCGTGAAAAAGTTCACCGCAAGCGCGCTCGCGTATAAGCTCAGGCACACCGGGGCGACAGTTCGCCCCTACAGGGTTATTACACGATTAATCCAGCGTAACCGGCTTAACAGACAGCAAATCAGGTATGACAGCGCAAAGGTCAACGCGCCATAGAGCACAATAAAACCATAGACGGACAAAAAGCTGAACATCAGGTATAACCGGTCATAAAGCGCGGTGTTGTTAATTTCTATGACGAAGATATTGTGCACCAGATAAATCCCCAACGTTTTACCACCAACCCGACCGATCATCCCTTCAAGCCAGGCAAAACGGGTATGTAACATTAAATAAAACAGGCAAACGGCTGAGACTTGCAGTGGCAGGTTATAGAATTTACCGTAGAAAAAAACGATCCCCCAATGCTGGGTTAGCAGGGTCAACACACAGAAACTAAGTAATGCCAGCGCAATTCCCGGTAAATAGTGGCGTGCCGATAACGAGGTAGGTTGATACACCAGGCCAAAATAACCACCAATAAGAAAACTGACCAGACCAAATACCTGGCGGGACATTAACAATGCCGGATGAATAAACGGGGGAATACCGAACAGGCTATTCATGATTTTCTCTACCAGCGTCAAATTAGCTAATAGAAAGAGCGCAGCGATAACGTACATTAGCATCTGCCGGTTGGCATTAACAAACACCGGACGCAGCAAGGGCACGATAAAATAGAGACCAATAATCGAGAATAAAAACCACAGGTGGATGGCCTCACTCGCAGTGCGATCGGTGTTGAGGTACGCCCAGAAATCGTAATGCGGTGCACCGAGCACGCGCGTCAACACAACAGTGTCATACAAATAATAAAAAAAGAGCCAGAAAACCAGTGCGATCGTGATGGCTTTGGATTTAGTCATCACATAACGAAATTGATCCTCATGGCGATTATTCAATAAAAAATAGCCACTCGCCATATAAAACATCGCCACCCCAAATTGTCCGGTCTGACGAATAAACAATACGCCAAAATCCTGAGGATCCCGATTCATAAAATAGAGCGAGACATGTGAAACAATAACCAAAAAAATCGCAACAATTTTCATCAAATCGAGACTATAGATTCGCATACCTCGCCCTTATGACCAAGATAACATTCGAAATAACTCACGTTTGAGAAGTATTGGTTATTTTTACAATGATATAATGCAGAAAACGATTCTGGCCAAAGAAGCGAGTTAAGGCCGGACGGTTATCCGGCCAGAGAATAAGACTAAACAGTTTGAACTATTAGGCCGGTTTCACCGGTTGCGTCTTGGCCTTTTTATTAGCATAACGCTGTGCCAAGGCGGCGCACACCATTAATTGAATCTGATGAAATATCATTAACGGCAACACCATTGCGCCAACGGCAGCCGCGGGAAACAGCACATTAGCCATAGGAATACCGTTCGCCAGACTCTTTTTGGAACCGCAAAACACGATGGTGATCTCATCTGCAGTATTGAAGCCCAATTTACGCGCCGCCAAGGTATTAACCAACAGCACAATCGCCAGCAGCACAATCGAACAGACGACCACTGCCAGCAGCGACCAGCCGTTAATTTGTGTCCAAATCCCCTGCACTACGGCTTCACTGAAGGCCACATAGACCACCAAAAGAATCGATGACCGGTCAGTAATATTAATCAATTTGCGATGGCGTTCAACCCAGCCCGCAATCAGTGGACGAGAAAGATGCCCTAACACAAACGGCACCATCAGTTGCAGGATAATCGAGCCAATCGCGTGCAGCGTATCCGTTTCCCCGCCCTGGGTGTGCATCAACAAACCGACAAGAATGGGAGATAAAAACACGCCAAGAATGCTGGACGCTGACGCGCTGCAAATAGCAGCCGCCACGTTGCCTCCCGCCATTGAGGTATAGGCAATCGCTGATTGCACCGTAGCAGGCAGTGCACACAGGTAGAGAAACCCAAGATAGAGTGTCGGCGTCAACACGGTAGGCACCAATGCATTCATCCCCATACCCAATAGCGGAAAGAGCAAAAAGGTGCTGGCGAACACCACCAAATGCAAACGCCAGTGCCCCATGCCTGCGGTAATGGCTTCACGTGAGAGTTTTGCGCCGTGCATAAAAAACAGCAGCGCGATAGCTGCCGTGGTCAGGTATTCAAAAAACGTTTTCACGTTACCTTCGCACGGAAAAACCGATGCCGTAAGCACCACCACAATCAATACCAGTAAAAATTTATCAATACGAAGGCGTTGTAACCATGACAAGGGAGAGAATGAAGCCATTACAGGAACCTGCTGTTTTAAAAAAAGCTGTTTTTGAAAAAAATAAAGGCAATCTTACGATCGCCTTTATCAACAAAACACCAACAAGATCAAAACTAACCTTGCATCATAAGGAGATGAAATGGTAAGGCATGATGCTATCCGATTTCGGGATCATTGGTTTTTGACCATCACCGCACGGCGTTCCTGATGAGAGAGCAGACCAATCTCAATCAACTCCATCACCTGTATCGCCTGCTCAGCGGGCAGCGGGTTTTCACCCTTGCCTTGCAGCGCATCACGCACTGCAGCGTAATAGGCAGGATAGTTACCAGGCAACGTCGTTACCGTCTGCTCAGCCATCACCCCATCCTGATGCAGCGTTAGCACACCATGACGCGAATCCTGCCCCCAATCTGTCTGCGGCAGACGCACGCCGGTTTTCAAACGATCTTCTTGCGGATCAAGGCCATATTTAATGAAGCTGCCTTTGGTTCCGTGCACTGTATAACGCGCAGACTCGGCGGCCACCAGCATACTGGCATGCAACACCACACGGCGCTGTGGATAAATCAAGGTGGCATGGAAATAATCCGTCGCTTTGCCGCCAGGGCGCAGTTGTGCCAAATCCACATTGATAGCCACTGGTAACCCAAACAGTTGCAGCGCTTGATCCAACAGATGCGGACCTAAGTCATACCAGATTCCGCTTCCTACACTGCCATCTTCACGCCAGCGCTGACGCACTTCAGGGCGGAAACGATCAAAATGGGACTCAAGATAAACGACTTCGCCCAATACACCGGTATCAACTAACTGTTTTAGCGTGAGAAAATCGCTGTCCCAGCGACGATTGTGGAACACAGACAACAGCTTTCCGCTGTGGGCCGCCACCTGCGCCAGCTCTTTTGCTTGTGACAATGTCACGGTGAAAGGTTTATCAACCACCACGTGTTTCCCCGCTAACAGCGCCTGTTTGGCCAAAGGGAAATGGGTTGCATTCGGGGTTGGAATAACAACAAGATCAATATCGGCACGGCTGAACAGCGCCTGCGGCGCGTCAACCACGATGACGTCAGCCCAATCCGCATGCACTTTCTGCGCATCACTGCTCGACACGGCAACCAGTTCCATACCCGGCACCGCAGTGATCAACGGCGCATGAAACGTCTTGCTGGCATAGCCATACCCTACCAGCCCGACGCGAATGGTATCACTCATGAATGTCCCCTCGGTAGTATTGTCCTTGTCATCAAGGCATTAGCATGAGTATAGCATCAACAAAGGCAGCCCTGTATGCGCTTTAATGACCGACAAGAGTGAAAATATAAGAAAAGAATACTGCCTAAGCCATGTATAAAAATTTGGGTTACGCTTATTTACCCTAGAATTACCCCTCTATACTCATTATAAAATAAGGACATTTCATGTTTAAGGTTAGCGAGAACAACATCAATTCAGCGTATTTATTCTCTGCGAATAATGATGCTAACTATCTATCGATACACATGCTTGGTGAATATATCGACAAAATAGAAACAAGCCTCAATAATAACACATGGATGGATCTGCAACTTGCCATAACAGATCGTAAAGTGATGCCACATTTAGTGGCATTGGCTAACAAAAGAAATCCAGCTTTGAATTTGGTATATATCGATTCCCCCTATGATTTACCCGCCCACCTGATGTCACTTTCGCCTAATGACTATCATCCCAATAAATATATTATCTGTACCGGTGATGATAAAATGCATACGGGCATGCTTGATGCAAGATTTATTGATAATAAGCTATCAATGATTTTATTTGAGCCGACATCGTTAAATTTTACAGCACCAGCCCTGCTGGCTTTGAGAATTAACTCGGCCCTTGAGCAAGACATGCCAGGTGTAAAAAAACCTTTTGCATTACAGGTGGATATACAAAGAAGTGATTATGAATGTGGCATTTTTAGCCTGGCTTTGGCCAAAAAAACGCATAAAAACGACGAATGTGTCCTCAAGTTACACCATGAAATCGCCGCGAAAAAATTTGAGAAAGTAACGTTAGCGGAGTGCAAAAGCATCACAGACAAATTTCTGCCTGTGATTTGTTATAAACATACTCAGGGGTTAAAACGGTTAAGTGAATACTTAGAAGCAAAACCAGAAAGTATTCATCATCAAATCAGTGGCAAACATAAACAAATCATGAATCATATCAAAGCCAGCTATACCCATATTGATGGGAAATTAATTTCAAAATCGATCCATTTAAAGCGACTCACAGAATACAAAGCACTACGAGACGATTTTTTTAACGATCACTCTGACCTTATAAAATAAAATATTTCCACTCTCCTTCCGAGAGGCAAGGTAAGCAACCTTGCCTCTCGCTTAGCACTAACAGTGATATTTTACACGCTGACTGCTTGCGCACTCTGGCCATGCCAATTTACCGATTCCGTTTTTGCAGCTGCGGGATAATTTATTTCACTGCTGCGACGCCGAAAATCGCTTGGGCTGACGCCAACGCGTTTACGAAACACGCGAGAAAAATAGAGCTGATCGTCATAGCCAACCACGCGCCCGATATTGGCAATAGATTCCTGCGTGGTTTGCAGTAACAGCTTGGCACGAATCACCCGCTGATCTTCACGCCAGCGCAAAATGTTGACGCCCACCTGCTCACGGAACAAATGGGCCAGACGTGAAGGCGATAAGCAGACATGGCGCGCCACCTCATCAATACGCAGCTCACCGGAGAGATTACTGGTGATGAACTGGCACGCTTCAATCACCCGCGGATCCATAATCCGCTGCGGGCTTTGCGGATCCTCTTCCATGGCACGGATCAACAACCGTTCCAGCAGATTCATGCCTAACTCTTCGGAAAAGCGCCGCCCCGAGCGATGGGTCTGCTCTATATTGGCAAACAGGCGATCAAACTCCAACAGCAGATGGTTGTTGGGTAACGTCAGGCGGCCAATGTCACACTGTTTACTGTGCCATTCCAGCCAATCGGCCCAGTAGGCGCGAGGACGAAAATAGACCCAGCGGTGATACCAGCAATCACTGTGCGGCGAGCGACCGTAGAAATGTTTCGATTTCGGTGGGAAAAGCAGTAAATCCCCCGGATTACAGAAAAAATCGGTTTCCCCGTCAGATACTCTGCCTTGGCCTTTGATGGTCAGGTTAATAATATAGCCTTTCATCCCATCCGGACGGTCGATAAAGAAATCAAGCGGCCCGTCAGCCAGGATGGGCGTTAAACCTGCCACCAGATACGCGTTAAAAGAATAACCTGGCAGCAATGGGTTTGATTGCGACTCATGCGTCATGCGCTGGTACATCGGCCCTCCGGAAATCATCGGGTGCAAACAGAACCAGGCAGCAGCGCAATAAGTGACATTGTCACTGCTACCCGACATCCTCTCAGACAAATAGCCCATAACCCCCTTACTGCTGATACGGCTATACGGTTTTCTTCGCCATTTGTTTGTAGCGGTCGAAAATGACCGCAGCAAGCAAAATCAAACCACGCACCACATACTGCGCGAACGGCGAGATATTGAGCAGGTTCATCGCATTTTCAACCGTACCGAGAATCAAAACCCCCGCCACCACGTAAGAAATCTTGCCAATCCCCCCTTTCAGGGAGACGCCGCCCAGCACACAGGCAGAGATAACGATCAGCTCATAGCCGATAGAGGTCATGGGTTGTCCGCTGGTCATGCGCGACGCCAGGATGATCCCCGCGGCTGCCGACACTAATCCAGACAAGGCGAAAATAATGATTTTGGTGCGTACCACCGGGACACCGGCCAGACGCGCGGCTTCCTCATTGCCGCCAATCGCCAGGGTATTGCGACCGAAGGTGGTTTTATTCAGCAGCAGGCCAAATAAAATCATGCATACTACCGTAATCCAAATCGGCGCAGGCAGCCCCAGCCAGTTGGCATACCCCAGCGCAAAGAAGCGCTCATCGACAATTCCTACCGCTTTACCATCAGAAATGATATATGCCAAACCGCGCGCAATCTGCATGGTGGCGAGGGTGGTGATCAGGGCGTTAATTTTGAGCTGAGCAATAACAAAGCCGTTAAGTAATCCGAAAGCAACACCCAGCAACAAACCGGCACCGACACCGATCCATAGGCTTTCAGTGAGATTAATCACCACCGCGGTAGCCACCCCGGCACAGGCAATGACCGAGGCGACTGACAGGTCAAAGTCACCCGATGCCAGGCAGAACAACATCCCACAGGCCACCATACCGGACATGGAAATAGCCAGCCCCAGACCTTTCATATTGATGAAGGAGGCAAAATTGGGGACAAACAGTGCGCAGGCCAAAAACAGCACGGCAAACACCACCAGCATGCCGTAGTTATCCCAGATGCGCGACATTCCCCCGGCGCGCTTGTTTTTTTCAGGTGAAGCAGACGTAACCGTTGACATAATTGTGTGCTCCTTCGCGTTTACGCGACCACAGCGTTGATTTCGGGAGTTCGTAACATCGCCAGGCTCAGCGCTTTCTGCTCGCTGGCCTCGTCGTGTGAAAGTTCGCCTGAAATGGCACCCTCGCGCATCACGATGATACGGTCGGCCAGTCCCAGCACTTCGGGCAAATCGCTTGAGGCAAACAGCACCGCGATCCCCTGCTTGGCCAACGCATAAATGACGTTGTAAATTTCATGCTTAGCCCCTACATCAATGCCACGCGTCGGTTCATCCAGCAGGATCACTTTCATCTCTTCGGAGAGCCAACGGCCTAATATTGCTTTTTGCTGATTGCCACCGGAAAGGTTCATGATCAACTGTTCAGCGGAGGGGGTTTTAATGTTTAACGCCTGAATTCGACGCTCCGCATTCTCTTCTTCCCACTGGTTATTAATCACAAACCCTGCTTTGAGGCTTTTGCGGCGCGCGCTGATGTTGATGTTATCGCGTACCGAATGCACCGGAATGATGCCGTCCGCTTTACGATCCTCCGGGCACAGCATGATGCCCTGACGAATAGCATCCATCGGGGTTTTGATCGTCTGCGATTCGCCGTCCAGCAACACATCACCGCCGGTGATGCGCGTACCGCCGAACAGCGCTTTCATTAATTCGCTGCGTCCGGCCCCCACCAGCCCAAACAAACCAACGATTTCCCCCTGCCTGACGCTGAGCGAAATTGGGCTCTTCACGCCCGGTGCTTTTACCTCACGCAACGTAAAACGCTCTGGCCCCAATGCGCGCGGGGCATAACCGTAGATATCGCCCAAATCGCGTCCGACCATCGCCTGGACCAGCATTTCATGATTCACCGCCGCCGTATCGTCAAAGGTGCGAACATATTTGCCATCTTTAAACACGGTGATGGCATCGCTCAGCGCAAAAATTTCTTCCATACGGTGCGACACGTACAGGATCACCCGCCCTTCACTGCGCAGTTCGCGAATCACGCGAAACAATTGCTCGATCTCCCGTGCGGACAGCGAACTGGTAGGTTCATCAAAGGCGATGATCTTGGCATTACGGGCCAATGCTTTGGCAATTTCCACCATCTGCCATTGCCCGATAGAGAGGTATTTGAGCGGCGTATCCGGATCAATATCCAGCCCAAGGTGTTCCAGTTGCAGCTTGGATTCGTAACGTAACAGGGTTTTATTGACGATGCCCTTCTTGTGCGGTAACTGACCCAGGTAGATATTCTCCGCCACCGTCATTTCTGGCACCAGATGCAACTCCTGATAGATGATCGCCACCCCGGCGTTGAGCGCGTCCATGGTATTGGCGAAATGGACTGGCTGCCCTTTGATATGCACTTCACCAGAGGAAGGCAGATAGTTACCGCTGAGGATCTTCAGCAGCGTCGATTTACCGGCGCCATTTTCTCCCATCAGCGCGTGTATTTGCCCGGCGTGGCATGAAAAAGTAATATCATCGAGGGCTTTCACACCGGGAAAAATCTTCCCTATGCCGTGAAACGACAAATAAGGCGACGATGCTGCCATGTCGTTGTGCTCCATCGTAGTGCTCCACACGAGGACCCCCTTGCAAGCAAGGGGTCGTCACAGTCAAGATTGGTTGACACGATTAACGATACCGCCCCATACCGAGGCGGTATCACCGTGGTTACATCAAGCCTTTTTTCTTCAACTCTTCTTTGAAGTTTTCACGTGTGATCAGCACCACATCGGTCACTTCCGTGAATTTCTGCGGTTCAACGCCTTTAGTCACCCACTCATTCAGCATCTGGATACTCTTGTAGCCATGAACGTCCGGGCTTGGCAGCAGCGAGCCGAAGAAGCCGGTGGCTTGCCCTTTGGACAATTCATTCACCGCATCCACACCGTTGATACCGATACCAATCACGTTGGGCGCTTTGAAGCCCTGACCTTCTGTCGCACGCACACCACCCAGTACCGTGTTATCGTTCATGCCGATAATCAGCCAGTTTTTCACTTTAGGATGCTGTACCAACAGCGAGTTGGCGGCGTCAAAGGCACCGGGGATATCGTTGGATTTGGTGGGAACCTGATAAATCTGTTTTTCCGGGAAGCCCGCGACTTTCAGCGCTTCCATCGAGCCGGAAGTACGACGGCGTGCAGTATCCAGTTCGTTGGCGGTGATCGCCATCACCCCGGTTTCATCCACTTTCCAGCCACGCTTGTTCATCTCTTTCCAGAGTTCTTCCCCCTGGCGCTCACCGATTTTGGTCGCTGCCATCATCACTAAGGGCACCGTATCCATCGGTTCACCTTTAGCGTTGACGAACTGATCGTCCACCGCGATGACTTTCAGATCATAGCTGCGCGCCTTGGCGATAATGGCTGGCCCCAATTTAGGGTCTGGCGTACAGATAACAAACCCCTTCGCACCGCTGGCCGCCAGGCTATCGATCGCGTTCAGCGTTTTCTCGCCGTCGGGCACCGCAATTTTAATCACGTCAAAGCCAAGATCTTTCCCGGCCTGATCGGCAAATTTCCATTCAGTTTGGAACCAGGGCTCTTCCGGCTGTTTCACCAGAAACCCCAGCTTAAGATTTTCAGCCATAGCTGATTGTGACATAACTGTCGCCAGTCCAATGGCAGCCAGCACCTTAGTGAATTTATGCATGATGTTCTCCGGTAGGGGTTCTCTTTTTTGCAGGTTGCTCTCCACAGCCTGCGTTATCACTCTCGGTAAGACACATTCAATCTGGTTAGAGAAAAAACACGGACTTAGTATTTATCCTCCACAGTGCAACATTCAGACGCTGTATTTGTAGCGGGTATTTTGCGCAAGAATCTAGAGCGTTATCACATCCCGAAACAATGACAGGTTTGTGCATAGATTTAGCGAATTTAACCAGCCGTTAACCTTTGATTGATGTCACAAAACTATGACAGGTGGCAGAAAAATGCATACTTCCAGCTAACCCATCCTCACTGCGCGCTTTTCTGCTGACTATCGTAGATGCATCCGGAATGTGCGTTCCCGCTTATCCCGTCCTATGGCAACACGCACCTTTAAGCGCGATCCACCCTCCCCACAGTGACGCAACAACAGGAGCTGAACGATGAACGCGGGTGCAATAGTAATCGGCCTGGATTTTGGCAGCGATTCAGTGCGTGCACTGGCCGTTGACTGTCAATCTGGACAGGAGTTAGAAACCGAGGTGGTCTACTACCCACGGTGGCGGGAAGGACGCTATTGTCTGCCTGCGGAGAATCAATTTCGGCATCACCCGCTCGACTATATAGAAGCACTGGAACAGGCCGTTCAGGTGGTGGTGCAGCGATTAGCTCCCGAGCAACGCGCGCAGATCCGCGCCATCGGGGTCGATACCACCGGCTCGACGCCTGCCCCGATTGATGAGCAAGGCCAGGTGTTGGCGCTGCGCCCGGAATTTGCCGACAATCCCAATGCCATGTTTGTGTTGTGGAAAGATCACACCGCTATTGAAGAAGCGGAAGCCATCAATACGCTGTGTCGTAGCGGTCAGTTCCCTGATTACACCAAATACATCGGCGGTGTGTACTCATCAGAATGGTTCTGGGCCAAAATTTTGCACGTCTCACGCGCTGACAGCGCCGTACATCAGGCTGCGGTCTCCTGGATTGAGCTGTGTGACTGGGTTCCGGCACTGCTCTCGGGAACGCAAGCGCCCCACCAGATAAAACGCGGGCGTTGCAGTGCCGGTCATAAATCACTGTGGCATCCGGAATGGGGCGGCGTGCCGCCAAAAGATTTTCTTCACGCGCTCGATCCGCTGCTGACCGACCATTTGCAGTATCCCCTGTTCACCGACACCTGGACCGCCGATTTACCGGTGGGAACCATCACCTCTGAATGGGCTGCACGATTGGGGGTTCCCACCAACACGGTGCTGGCGGGCGGTGCGTTTGATTGCCACATGGGTGCCGTGGGCGCGGGCGCACAACCCTATACCTTGGTCAAAGTTATCGGCACCTCCACCTGCGATATTCTGATCGCCGATGAGGCACGCGTGGGGACTACACCCGTTGCCGGGATCTGCGGTCAGGTCGACGGCAGCGTAGTGCCAGGCTTTGTTGGACTGGAAGCAGGACAGTCCGCGTTTGGCGATATGTATGCCTGGTTTGGCCGTTTATTGGGCTGGTCATTACAACTTGCCGCCCAACAACATCCCGAACTTGTGCCGCAGTTGGCACAAACGCAGGATAAATTGTTGGAAGCCTTGACCCAACGCTGGGCGGACAATCCCTCACTCGATCATCTTCCGGTGGTGCTGGACTGGTTTAACGGCCGACGCACCCCGTTTGCCAATCAGCGACTGAAAGGCGTGATCACCGATCTCAACCTGGGGACGGATGCCCCGGTACTGTTTGGCGGGTTTATCGCCGCCACCGCCTTTGGCGCCCGCGCCATTATGGAATGTTTCGAATCTCAAGGGGTGCCGGTGGAAAACCTGCTGGCGCTGGGCGGCATCGCCCGCAAATCCCCAACCATCATGCAAGTGTGCACCGATGTGATGAATCGCCCGTTACAGGTGGTGGCGTCCGATCAATGCTGCGCACTGGGGGCCGCTATCTTCGGTGCCGTGGCCGCTGGGGTACACCCCGATATTCCGACCGCGCAGCGCCACATGGCCAGCCGTATCGAGCGCACCTTGACGCCCGATGCCACACGCGTGGCCCGCTATCAGGCGCTGTATGAACGTTATCAACAGTGGTGTCATCTCGCCGAGCCTGCGTATGCCGCGCAGCGTAAAGCGACAAACTGATCACCGGTTATTTTCCGTTTTTGAAGCTACGTGCAAGCAGGAGTTATCATGGGGAATTTACAACAGCGTGAAGTCTGGTTTGTTATTGGCAGCCAACATCTCTACGGCCCGGAAACCTTACGTCAGGTAAAAGAGAATGCTGAAAAAGTGGTGCAAGGGCTGAATCAGGATGCCGGACTGCCGGTAAAACTGGTGCTAAAACCGGTTGCCAAATCGCCAGACGAAATTCTGGCGCTGTGTCGCGATGCCAACTATCAGGATAGCTGTATCGGTTTGCTGGTGTGGCTGCACACCTTCTCTCCCGCCAAAATGTGGATTGCCGGACTGAGCGTATTGACCAAGCCGCTGATGCAGTTCCACACCCAGTTCAATGCTGAAATCCCCTGGGACACCATGGACATGGATTTCATGAACCTGAACCAGACGGCGCATGGCGGGCGTGAGTTCGGGTTTATCGGCGCGCGTATGCGCCAATCGCATCAGGTCGCGGTAGGCCACTGGAAAGATAAAAAAGCCCATCAACGTATTGCCAAATGGATGCGCGTCGCCGCTGCGATTGCGGAAAGCCAACAGCTTAAAGTGGCGCGTTTTGGCGATAATATGCGGGAAGTGGCGGTAACCGAAGGGGATAAGGTGGGAGCACAGATCCAATTCGGTTATTCCGTCAGCGCCTGGGGATTGGGCGATCTTGCCGGCGAAGTGGATGCGGTAAGCAAAGGGGATATCGACGCGCTGATTGATGAGTATGAGGCCAGCTACCAGTTAACCGACGCCGTTAAACTCCACGGCCCTAACCGTCAGAATCTGCTGGACGCAGCCCAAATTGAACTGGGTCTCACCCGTTTTCTGGAAAAAGGCGGTTATCGCGCGTTCACTACCGATTTTGAAAATCTTTACGGACTGAAGCAGTTACCCGGTCTGTCCGTCCAGCGCCTGATGCAAAAAGGCTACGGTTTTGGCGGCGAAGGAGATTGGAAAACCGCAGCGTTGTTACGCATCATGAAGGTGATGGCAGAAGGCTTGCCGGGCGGCACCTCCTTTATGGAAGATTACACCTACCATTTCGTCCCCGGCAATAATCTGGTTGTGGGCTCCCATATGCTGGAAGTGTGCCCGAGTATCGCCAAAGAGGCGAAACCGATATTGGATGCGCAACATCTGGGTATTGGTGGCAAAGCCGATCCTGCACGGCTGATCTTCTCCACCCCGGCCGGACCAGCACTCAATGCCAGCGTCATCGACATGGGCGATCGTTTCCGCATGTTGGTCAACGTGGTGGACACCATTGAACAACCGCACCCTTTGCCCAAACTGCCGGTTGCCCGAGCCATCTGGCAGGCACAACCGTCGTTGGAGGAGGCTGCCGTAGCCTGGATTCTGGCGGGCGGCGCGCACCATACGGTATTCAGTCAGGCGTTAGATTTGGATTATCTGCGCCTCTATGCAGAAATTAATCATATCGAACTGCTGGTCATTGATAACGAAACCCGCATTCCGGCATTCAAAGATGCACTGCGCTGGAATGAGATGTACTACAAACTCACCTCACGCTAAGCGGTAGCAAGGAACCCGATTGTCAAGATCGGGTTCCATCTCTCATTCATAATTCCTATTGCGCTAGACACCTGTCTTCTCTGGCATATACTGAAATACCCTATCCACATAATTATTAAATTAAAAATCATGACCACTGCTGAATACTTACTCAAGTTTCGCAAAGTGAACACTCTGGACAGCCTAGAAAAACTCTACGACCATTTAAATTATTCACTGACGGATAATAAGGAGATTATCAATATGTCACGCGCAGCCGATCACCGTCGTGCCGAACTTTCCGCTGGCGAGAAGTTGTTCGATCTCGGTTGCATTCCCAAATCCGTCTGGCGTTTTGTGCTTTAAGCCCTGACAACGGGTCGTTTTATGAGCGGCCTGTTTACTCTTGCCTTGCGTTACTGGCCCAAAAGGCTTTCACTGTGACGGTTTACTCTGCCAACGGCGGAGTAAATATGCGCTTTTGGTGAATATCCCTATTTTGGGTGTGTTGTCGAAAGCCTTAAAATGCCGGATAATGGTCCGGTTTTGTTTTTTAGGCATGGTAATGACCGACTATCTACTTCTTTTCGTCAGCACGCTGCTGGTGAACAATTTTGTTCTGGTGAAATTTCTTGGACTTTGTCCCTTTATGGGCGTGTCCAAGAAACTGGAAACCGCCATTGGTATGGGGTTGGCAACAACCTTCGTCATGACGCTCGGCTCGATGTTTTCCTGGCTGGTGAATGAGTATGTGCTGCTGCCGCTGGGGATCGTCTACCTGCGTACCATGGCATTTATTCTGATTCTGGCGGTCGTGGTGCAGTTCACCGAAATGGCCGTGCGTAAAACCAGTCCAGAACTCTACCGCCTGCTGGGCATTTTCCTGCCGTTGATCACCACCAACTGCGCCGTGTTGGGCGTTGCGCTGATCAGCGTCAACCTGTCACACAATTTCTTGCAATCAACGGTTTATGGATTCAGCGCCGCTGCAGGCTTCTCATTGGTTATGGTGTTGTTCGCCGCCATTCGTGAACGTATTGCCGTGTCGGATGTCCCTGCGCCGTTCCGGGGGTCATCGATTGCACTGGTCACCGCTGGGTTGATGTCGCTCGCATTTATGGGCTTTACCGGGTTGGTGAAATTCTAATGAATGCCATTTGGATTGCGATTGCCGCGTTGAGTGTGCTGGCGCTGGTTTCCGGCTTGATTCTTGGTTTTGCTTCGCGTCGTTTTCACGTTGATGCTGATCCTATCGTCGAGCAGGTCGAAGCCATGCTACCGCAAAGCCAATGTGGTCAATGCGGTTATCCGGGCTGTCGCCCTTATGCCGAAGCCGTGGCCTTGCACGGTGAGCAGATCAACAAGTGCGGCCCCGGCGGCGAGGCGATGATGTTGAAGCTGGCCGAGAAACTCAATATTGACCCGCAGCCGCTCGATGGCGACGCGCCGGATCTGCAACCGGCGCTCAAAGTGGCCTGGATCGACGAAAGTAACTGCATCGGCTGCACCAAATGTATTCAAGCCTGCCCGGTTGATGCCATTATTGGCACCACCCGCGCGGTGCACACCGTGGTGAGCGATCTCTGTACCGGCTGTGACCTGTGTGTTGCCCCTTGCCCGACAGATTGCATTGAACTGCACCCGGTAGCCACCACGACATCCAACTGGAAATGGGATCTCGAAACCATCCCGGTTCTCCTTATCCAAGTAGACCATCATGCTTAAGCTGTTAACTCTGTTTCGTAAAGAAAGAATTTGGGATTTCGACGGTGGTATTCATCCACCGGAGATGAAAACCCAATCCAGCCGTGTGCCGATGCGTCACATCCCGCTGCCGGAACAGTTTATCATTCCGTTGAAACAGCATCTCGGGCCGGAAGGCGAACTCTGCGTGAACGTTGGCGATCGCGTACTGCGCGGTCAACCCCTGACGCGCGGCACGGGACGTATGCTGCCGGTACACGCCCCCACCTCCGGTACGGTAAACGCTATCCGTCCGCACATGACGGCACACCCTTCGGCCTTGCCTGAGTTAAGCATCATTATTATTCCGGACGGCGAAGATCGCTGGTGCGACCGTCAGTGCTTGCCCGATTATCAACAGCATTCGATAGATACTCTGCTCGCACATTTACATCAGGCAGGCATCGCGGGTCTGGGCGGCGCAGGTTTCCCGACCTCAGCCAAACTCAAAGGCGGACTGCGTGGTATCGCAACGTTGATCATCAACGCTGCCGAATGTGAACCTTATATCACCGCCGACGACCGGTTGATGCAAGAGTACGCCCGTGAAATTGTGCAAGGGATTGAGATCCTGATGCATTTACTTTCACCAGAACGTACCTTGATCGGCATTGAAGACAACAAGCCGGAAGCCATTCAGGCGCTGCGCCAGGCACTGGCCAATCGCGCAGATATTCGGTTGCGGGTCATTCCCACCAAATATCCCTCCGGTGGAGCCAAGCAGCTCACCAAGATTTTGACCGGTAAGGAAGTGCCGTTTGGCAAACACTCCGCCTCCATCGGCGTATTGATGCAAAACGTCGGCACCGCTTATGCCATCAAACGCGCGGTGATCGACGGTGAAGCCTTGACGGAGCGGGTGGTTACCTTGACTGGAGAGGCACTGCGCCAACCAGGCAATGTCTGGGCACGCCTCGGCACACCGGTGCGCCACTTGCTTAAACAAGCTGGGTTTCATGCCGAAAACAAAACCCCGATGGTGATCATGGGTGGGCCGTTGATGGGCTTCACCCTGCCCGCGCTTGATGTTCCTATTGTCAAAATCAGCAACTGTATTCTTGCTCCGTCGGTGAGTGAAATTCAGGCACCAGAGCAAGAACAATCCTGCATTCGGTGCAGTAAGTGTGCTGATGCCTGTCCGGCAGGCCTGTTACCACAACAGCTTTATTGGTTCAGCCGCGGTCAGGAACATGAAAAAGCGCGCGCACATCATTTATTTGACTGCATTGAATGCGGTGCTTGTGCTTATGTCTGCCCAAGCAACATTCCATTGGTGCAATACTACCGTCAGGAAAAAGCTGAAATCCGCACCCTCGATCTTGAAGCATCGCGGGCGCAACAGGCGAAAGCGCGTTTTGATGCGAAACAGCTGCGTTTGGAGCGAGAAAAAGCGGCGCGTGAACGGCGACATCAGCAAGCGGCTGCCACGGTGTCTACGACGGATAAACAGGCCGTTCAGGCTGCGCTGGAGCGCGTGCGCAGCAAAAATGCGCTTACTGAAACGCTTGCTCCGATTGCGATAAATCCTGACCGCACGCCGGATAACAGTGCGGTCATCGCGGCGCGCGAAGCGCGAAAAGCCCAGGCGCGCGAGAAGCAACGGATACAGGCAGAAGATGAACAAGCCCACCCGATTGCCACTGTGCCAGAGGATCCACGACAAGCTGCGGTAGCTGCGGCCATTGCTCGCGTTAAAGCTAAAAAAGCCGCTCAGCAGGCACCGGAAGTTATCACCCCTGCGGATGTCGCCACACCAGTCCCCGAAGCGGAACCTGCCCCTGAACTGAGTGACCCACGCAAGGCCGCCGTAGCCGCTGCCATTGCCCGCGTTAAAGCTAAAAAAGCCGCTCAGCAGGCACCGGAAGCTATCACCCCTGCGGGTGTCGCCACACCAGTCCCCGAAGCGGAACCTGCCCCTGAACTGAGTGACCCACGCAAGGCCGCCGTAGCCGCTGCCATTGCCCGCGTTAAAGCACGTAAAGCCGAACAGGCGTTAATCCACACTCACGAGGAATAGATGGCTTTCAAGATCGCAAGTTCGCCTTTTACCCATAACCATCAGCGCACACAGCGCATCATGCTGTGGGTGATACTCGCCTGTGTGCCCGGTATCGTTGCCCAGACCCTGTTTTTTGGCGTCGGGACGTTGATACAAATCGCGCTCGCCTCAGTCACCGCGCTAACGGCGGAAGCGGTGACGTTGTCACTGAGAAAATTTGCAGTACGTACTACGCTGGCGGATCAATCCGCGCTGTTAACCGCCATTCTGCTCGGCGTCAGCTTGCCCCCATTGGCGCCCTGGTGGATGGTGGTCCTTGCCACGTTTTTCGCTATCGTGATCGCCAAACAACTTTATGGTGGATTAGGAAACAACCCCTTTAATCCGGCCATGGTCGGCTACGTGGTATTGTTAATCTCCTTCCCGGTCCAGATGACCAGTTGGCTACCGCCCACCACATTGCAGGTAGCACCGGTCACCTTCATTGATGCACTGCATGTGATTTTCACCGGAAAAACCGATGCGGGTTTGCACATTCAGGGCTTAATGCAGAACATTGATGGCATGACCCAGGCCACGCCGTTAGATAGCTTCAAAACCGGCCTGCGTGCCGGGGAAACACCGGCACAAGTGTTACAACACCCGATCTTTGCCGAGAGCCTGGCTGGCGTGGGCTGGCAATGGGTCAATCTGGCGTACCTTGCAGGTGGTATCCTTTTATTATTGACCCGCTCCATTCGTTGGCATATTCCTGTCAGCATGCTGCTCTCTTTGCTGCTGTGTGCCGCGCTTGGTTGGATATTGATGCCGGAAAAATCTGCGCCACCGCTGCTGCATCTGTTCTCCGGTGCCACTATGCTCGGTGCTTTCTTCATCGCCACCGACCCCGTGACGGCCTCCACCACCAACAAAGGGCGCTTGTTGTTTGGCGCACTGATTGGCCTGCTGGTGTGGTTGATCCGTACCTACGGTGGATACCCGGATGGCATCGCGTTTGCGGTGTTGCTGGCGAACATTACCGTGCCGCTCATCGATTACTATACCCAGCCACGCGCCTATGGCCATCGTCGATAAGGAAATAGCATGATCAGTACGATGCGACGTCACGCGACCACGCTGGCGCTGTTTGCTGCCTTGACCACCGGCTTGACAGCCATGGTCAATACCCTGACCAAACCTACCATTGCCCATCAGGCGCAGTTGCAACAAAAGGCATTGCTGGATCAGGTGATTCCGCCGGATATTTACGACAACAATATTCTGCAAGAATGTTACCTCGTCACTGATGTGGCGCTGGGCACGACATCCGCGCGCCATCTCTATATTGCTCGCAAAGGTGATACTCCGGTGGCAGCAGCCATTGAATCCAGCGCACCGGATGGCTATTCCGGTGCCATTCATCTGCTGATAGGGGCCGATTTCCATGGTAAGGTACTCGGTGTTCGGGTGACTGAGCATCATGAAACACCAGGTCTGGGCGACAAAATTGATCTGCGAATATCCGACTGGATAACCCGTTTTACAGGGCGCACCGTGCAAGGTGCTGACGATCGTCAGTGGGCCGTCAAAAAGGATGGCGGTGAATACGATCAGTTCACTGGTGCCACCATCACGCCCCGCGCCGTGGTAAATGCAAGCAAACGGACTGCGCTTTTTATGCAGACCCTCCCGGCGCGCCTGGCAACATTGCCGAATTGTGGAGCAGAGTAACATGAGTGAAGTGAAACACCTTCTGGCCCAGGGGCTTTGGAAAAACAACTCGGCGCTGGTGCAACTGTTAGGCATGTGCCCGCTGCTGGCCGTCACCTCTACTGCCACCAACGCATTGGGCTTAGGGTTAGCCACCACGCTGGTACTGACCTGTACCAATGCAGCGATTTCCGCAATGCGCCGTTGGGTGCCGTCTGAAATCCGCATCCCTATTTATGTGATGATTATTGCGGCCGTGGTCAGCTCGGTGGAAATGTTGATTAACG
The DNA here is from genome assembly GCF_019797845.1 of Symbiopectobacterium purcellii. Lineage (NCBI taxonomy): Bacteria > Pseudomonadati > Pseudomonadota > Gammaproteobacteria > Enterobacterales > Enterobacteriaceae > Symbiopectobacterium > Symbiopectobacterium purcellii. The sequence continues at coordinate 2,201,483 of NZ_CP081864.1, forward strand.
CTTACGCCTATGGCTTATACCAGTCGCTGGGCATTTTTATCCCGCTGATCGTCACTAACTGTTTGGTTATTGGCCGTGCGGAAGCCTACGCGGCGCAAAACCCTGTTGCCCTGTCGGCGTTGGATGGTTTCGCTATGGGTATGGGGGCGACCTGTACGATGTTCGTCTTGGGTTCGCTGCGCGAATTGCTGGGTAACGGCACGTTATTTGACGGTGCAGACCTACTGCTCGGCGATTGGGCCAAAGCGCTGCGCATTGAAGTGATCCAGGTTGATACCCCTTTCTTACTGGCCATGCTGCCTCCGGGGGCGTTTATTGGCTTGGCGCTGTTGCTTGCCGCCAAATACCTGATTGACGAAAAAATGAAACGCCGTCGTGCTGTCAGTGAGGCAAGACAGAGCGTTACGGCTGTTGATACGCTGACCGGAATCGCACCATAAGCACAAGGACAAGACGATGAACAAGGAAAAACGCGGCGAAATCTTGCGTCGTCTGCGCGATGCGAATCCCCATCCGACCACCGAACTACGCTTTGAGACACCGTTCGAGCTGCTGATTGCCGTACTGCTATCCGCCCAGGCCACGGACGTCAGCGTGAATAAAGCCACGGCAAAACTCTACCCGGTCGCGAACACGCCAGAAGCCTTATTGGCGCTTGGCGTGGACGGGGTGAAAGATTATATCCGCACCATCGGCCTGTTTAACAGCAAGGCTGAAAACATCATCAAGACCTGCCGGATCCTGTTAGACAAGCATCAAGGGCAGGTGCCGGAAAATCGCGAAGCGCTGGAAGCACTGCCCGGTGTCGGCCGAAAAACCGCTAATGTGGTATTAAACACTGCCTTTGGTTGGCCCACCATCGCCGTTGACACGCACATTTTTCGTGTGTGCAACCGCACCGGTTTTGCGCCGGGAAAAAATGTGGATACGGTAGAAGAAAAGCTATTGAAGGTGGTGCCCGCTGAATTCAAAATCGACTGCCACCACTGGCTGATTCTGCACGGACGTTACACCTGCATCGCCCGTAAACCACGCTGTGGCTCCTGCCTGATTGAAGATTTGTGCGAGTTCGGTGACAAGGTTTACGCCTGAAATCACTCAACCCGCTCAGCAACGTCTCTCCAAGATCCATTCTGCGATCGCGTCCAGGGCACCGGGCGCGTAGGCAGATTGCCCCGCGGCTAAAAATCCCCACTGCGTCCAGCGCGGCCATTGTTCGCTCAACTGATAATTAAACCATTTGGCGCGCAGCAAACCGTGGGTGGCATCTTTGACTTCGCGCAAACAACGGGAGGTTGCCACCGGCAGTAACCGGCTCCACACCGTTAACGTTTCCGTCGAAGAAACATTGAGATCCTGTGCCCCCATCAGCACCATCACCGGCGCACGCTGTGCGGCAATGTCCTGACGCGCGTCGGCTAGCGCATTACGCCGCTCAAAATCGTCTCGCGTACAACGTGACGCGCAAGGTTGCATCACCGTTTGCGGGGTAAAGCGTTGTGAATAAGCCGCGCGTTCTGTCGCAATAGCCGCGGCAATCGCCGACGATTCAGCCCCTTCTGCGGCTAAACGCTGCTGCATGTAGTAGAGACTTTGATCGCGCCAGTTTATCGCGGGGCCAATCAACACGATAAAATCTGCCGTAGCGCGCTGACTGGCATTGGGGACCACCCATCCCGCTTGAGAAAAACCGAGAAATCCCAGGCGACTCCCTTTCAATTCGGGGCGAGAGCGTAACGCATGCAGCGCGGCAACCGCTTCATCCGCGCGATCGCCCAACGTTTGTGCCAGCCACTCACCGCTACTGGCCGCCACGCCGGGTTTATCCCAGGAAAAGACGCCAATCCCCTGGGCAACCAGGGCATTGACCAGCGGAAGGTAACCCCCATCAGACCAACGATCCTGAGCCCCGTCGCCGTGCACCAGCAACACCACAGGCGGATTTTGTGTGTTATCAGGCAGCAACAGCGTGCCTTCAAGGTGGGTATCGCCCAGCGAAAACGATAATGTCTGCTGGGCGCGTTCAGGGAGTTCAAAAGCAGAGAGGCCATGTAACACGATGCCTGATATTACTATTAGCGCAAAGGCTACCACTGATAGCACAAGCTTGATCATGCCATGCACCTCTTTGATGAATAATCGACACTATTTTACTGGCAGCGTTATATCCTTGAACATAGCTTCAATTTCTTCATTTGAACGTAGGGCAATGGCAGAATCCACCACATCACGCGTGAGGTGCGGCGCAAAGCGCTGAATAAAATCATACATGTAGCTGCGCAGGAAGGTACTGCGGCGGAACCCGATCTTGGTGGTGCTGTAGCTGAAAATGCTATTGGCGTTAATGGTCATCAGATCCGTCTCCGTGCGCGGATCGACGGCCATGTTGGCAATAACACCAACGCCTAATCCCAGACGCACGTAGGTTTTGATCACGTCGGCATCCGTGGCGGTAAACACGATGCGCGGCGTCAACCCTGCGCGGTTGAATGCGGTATCCAGCTCAGAACGGCCGGTAAAACCGAAGGTGTAGGTAACGATCGGATACGCTGCCAGCTCTTCAATGGTGATATCTTTTTTCGTTGCCAACGGATGATCGGGTTTCACCACCACCGCGCGATTCCAGTGGTAGCACTGCAGCATGATCAAATCGTCATACAGATGCAGCGCCTCAGTGGCGATGGCAAAATCTGCCGTCCCTTTCGCGACCGCTTCGGCTATCTGCGTTGGCGACCCCTGATGCATGTGCAGTGAAACGCGAGGATAGCGCTCAATAAAACCTTTGATGACATCCGGCAGTGCGTAACGCGCCTGCGTATGCGTGGTCGCCACATAGAGCGAACCTTTATCAGGATAGGTGTGTTCTCCGGCTACTGCCTTGATGGCATCTACCTTGGAAAGCACTTCCCGGGCGATTCGCACCACTTCCTGGCCTGCCGGCGTTACCTGAGTCAGGTGTTTACCGCTGCGCGCAAAGATTTGAATTCCGAGCTCATCTTCCAGCATTCTCACCTGTTTACTGATCCCCGGTTGCGAGGTATACAAACCCTCAGCCGTTGAGGAAACGTTCAGGTTATGATTAACAACTTCAACGATATAACGAAGCTGTTGCAATTTCATATGTCATCCCATGTTATTGAGCATGTGCATCAGGCACGAATAAATTATCTACCGTTGCTTTACTTTTTCATGATGCCGCAACATTTGCAGTGCCATGAAAAGCAGACGGTTATTTCATCATATTAAGGTCATTTAATCATAAAAAATATTTTTATATAACTATTATCTTTACATCGATAAAAATAGCGCCCTCAACCTGAGCTGAGTGAGGGCGCTCATTCTAGCGCACGGCGGCGTGATCCTCTCACCTAGATCGCTATCTTCCTACCCAGATCTGGCAGCGAATTATTTTTTCTCAGAGGTCCATTTGCCGTCTACATAGAATGCGGACCAGCCCGTCGCCTTACCGTTTTTCTCCGACGCAACGTATTGCTGCTTGGTTTTACGACTAAAGCGAACCACCGCTTTGTTGCCCTCGGCATCTTCCACTGGCGCATCGGCCAGATAGCGCAGTTTTTCCGGCAGGCGATCGCGGAATCGCACCAGCTCTTCCACTAACGGCGCGCGGGTTTCTCGCGATTTAGGGAAGGTATTGGCAGCCAGGAAGACCCCAGCAGCGCCGTCACGCAACACAAAGTATGCATCGGATTTTTCGCAAGGCAGTTCGGGTAAGGGAACCGGATCTTCCTTCGGCGGCGCGACCTCACCATTGCGCAAAATCTTGCGGGTATTGGTGCAGCTTTCGTTGGTGCAGGCCATGTATTTACCAAAACGCCCCATTTTCAGGTGCATATCAGAACCGCATTTGTCGCACTCCACCACCGGACCGTCGTAGCCCTTGATACGAAACTCACCGTTTTCGATCTCGTAGCCATCACATGCCGGGTTATTGCCGCACACATGCAGCTTGCGCTGGTTATCGATCAGGTAGCTGTCCATGGCCGTGCCGCATTTGCCACAACGACGACGGGCACGCAGCGCATTGGTTTCCGCCTCATCCCCTTCCAGCACGTTCAACACTTCGGCTTCAGGGATCAGGTTGATGGTGGTTTTGCAACGCTCTTTTGGTGTCAACGCATAGCCGGAACAACCGAGGAACACGCCAGTGCTGGCGGTGCGAATCCCCATTTTACGTCCACAGGTCGGGCAATCGATGGTAGTCAGCACCATGGCATTGGGGCGCATCCCCCCGACTTCCGGATCCATTTCCGCTTTTTCCAACTGCTGGCTGAATTCGGCAAAAAACTCATCCAGCACCCCTTTCCATTCCGCCTGGTTGTTGGCGACCTGATCAAGGCTGCTTTCCATACGCGCAGTAAAATCGTAGTTCATCAACTCACGGAAATTTTCTTCCAGACGGTCGGTAACAATTTCACCCATTTTTTCCGCGTAGAAACGGCGGTTTTCCACCCGCACATAGCCACGATCCTGAATGGTTGAAATGATGGAGGCGTAAGTTGACGGACGACCAATGCCGCGTTTTTCCAGCTCTTTTACCAGCGAGGCATCGCTATAACGCGCAGGTGGTTTGGTAAAGTGCTGGCTCGGCAGCAATTTATCCAGGGTCATTACTTCGCCTACCTCAACGGTCGGCAGCGTGCGATCTTCATCACCTTTGCGCAGCGCTGGCATCACTTTGGTCCAGCCGTCAAAACGCAGGGTGCGCCCTTTGGCACGCAGTTGATAACCTTCCGCATTCACCGACAGCGTTGTGGAGTCATATTTGGCCGGCGTCATTTGACAAGCGACAAATTGACGCCAGATCAACTGGTAAAGTTTCTGGGCATCCGCTTCCATATCCTTCAGCGCATCCGCCAGAACGGCGACGTCCGAGGGGCGGATAGCTTCATGCGCTTCCTGCGAGTTTTCTTTACTGCTGTAGAGGTTCGCACTCTCCGGCAGGTAAGCGTTGCCAAAGCTGGACGCAATGTAATCGCGCGCCATGGTCAGCGCATCCTGACTCAGGTTGGTGGAGTCAGTACGCATGTAGGTGATGTAACCCGCTTCGTACAAGCGCTGCGCCATCATCATGGTTTTTTTAACGCCAAATCCCAGGCGGGTGCTTGCCGCCTGTTGCAGCGTGGAGGTGATGAAAGGAGCCCCCGGCTTGCTGCTGGTAGGCTTGTCTTCGCGCTCCGCGACCACATAACGCGCGGCCTCCAGCACGCTGACCGCCGCTGCGGTTTGCGCTTTATTGACCGGCTTGAACGGTTTGCCATCAACATGCGTCACCTGCATTTGCAGTGCAGCGCTTGATGACTGCAAATCCGCATGCAGTTCCCAGTACTCTTCCGGGATGAAGGCTTTGATTTCGCGTTCGCGCTCCACCACCAGACGTACCGCAACGGACTGAACACGACCGGCAGACAGCCCACGGGCAATTTTTTTCCACAACAGTGGAGAAACCATGTAGCCCACGACACGGTCCATAAAACGCCGCGCTTGCTGCGCATTGACCCTATCGATATTTAATTTATCTGGTTTTTCAAACGCCTGCTTGATCGCGTTCTTGGTGATTTCGTTAAACACCACGCGGCTGAAACGGCCTTCATCGCCACCAATGATTTCCCGCAGGTGCCAGGCAATGGCTTCCCCTTCGCGGTCAAGGTCGGTTGCGAGATAGACGTGGTCGGCATTGGCCGCCAACGTTTTCAGTTCAGAGACGACTTTCTCTTTGCCGGGCAATATTTCGTAATCAGCCTGCCAGCCGTGGTACGGATCAACGCCCATACGATTGACCAGCGCGGTGCGCTCATCTTTTTTGCCGGCTTTTTTCGCTTTACCAGGCTCAGCGCTCTTCTTTGCCGCCGCGGAACCGCTGGTCGGCAAATCACGCACATGACCGACGCTCGATTTCACCACGTAGTCATTGCCCAGATATTTGTTGATTGTTTTGGCTTTGGCCGGGGACTCAACTATGACGAGAGCTTTACCCATATGTATTGTTACCTACCGAATGCTTCATATTAACGTGTTGTTGAGGGCGTCTGGTCCCTTTTTCAAGGGGCATATACGTCATTTATTCTCTACCGCTACGCCTGTTCGCGTACTTCCAGCTTCACTAGGTGGAGATTCAAGAGTACATAACGGTCAATAAACCATTCCATAACCACATGACCATCCACGTTTTTTTGCTGTAATGACGGTTAACTGCCCGCGGTGCCGCTCATGCTGCCGCAACACCGTAAAGAATTTTTTCCGCTTAACGATACAAAATCCCACACTCTACCTGATAAATGCCGCCACGCAACCTAATTAGCATGGAAACGCGGTTTTCGCCAACCCCTACTGCTCATAGTTATCGGCTGAAAACGGCGTAGTCTTCAAAAAAATTACGTCGTCTTATCAACCTGTTTTCAACAGTTCAGAAAAAAAAGCGCAAAAAAGCACGAGCGAATGGCGTCGGGGTGGCGTTAGAATGGCGCCATGAGTTTCAGCAGGAGTAACACCATGTCAGACAACGTGACCATGGGCGCAGTGACCAGCGCCACAGAGAGAACCCCGCTCGACCGCCAGACGCTGTTAGAAGAAGCTAACCGTCTGATTCAGAACCACGATGACTATCTGCACGGCATGATTGCCACCGACGTTGACCAAAAGAATGGCGTGCTGGTATTTAAAGGGGATTATTTTCTGGATGATAACGGCCTGCCGACATTAAAAACCACGGCAGTGTTTAACATGTTCAAGCATTTGGCGCATGAATTGTCAGAAAAGTATCAACTGATCGACTAAGTGAGTACACCCTGTACGCGGTCTATCTTGCCGCGCACAGGAGTATGCGCATCAAACGAACGGGTGGCTGCCCCGCTGCCACCAACGCAGCAACAGACGCTCAGCGGAGTCACCCGCGTTTCCCATGATTTTATCCAGCAGGCGCTTGCGACGCGTATAGCGCACGCTCAGCACTTCATGCGTGGTGATTTCCTGGATCAGTAAATCGTCACTGGTGCCAATTGCATCGACCAGCCCTAACGTTTGCGCCTGTGTGCCAAACCAATGCTCGCCCGTGGCCGTTTTATCGATATCCAGCGTGGGTTGCATCTCTTTGACAAACTGTTTAAACAGACCGTGGGTCACGTTCAGTTCTTCACGGAATTTTTCACGCCCTTGCTCGGTATTATTCTCCCCAAACAGCGTCAGGGTACGCTTGTATTCACCGGCGGTATGCAACTCCACATCGATATCATTGTTTTTCAGCAACCGATTAAAGTTGGGGATCTGAGCCACCACGCCGATAGAGCCGATGATGGCAAACGGGGCTGCTACAATACGATCGGCCACACACGCCATCATGTATCCACCGCTGGCAGCAACCTTGTCCACGGCGACGGTCAACCGAATACCGCCGTCACGCAGGCGCTGTAACTGAGAAGCCGCTAACCTGTAGCCGTGAACCACACCACCGGGGCTTTCCAGGCGCAACAGCACTTCATCCTGCGGCGTAGCGACCGCCAGCACCGCCGAGACCTCTTCACGCAGCGCAGAAACTTCACCGGCGTCCATGCTGCCGTTAAAATCCAATACGTAAAGACGTGGTTTCACCACTTTCTCATCGCCGCGTTTGGCGCGCAGTTTTTCTTCTTTGGCGGCAGCCTTGTCCTCTTTTTTCTTACGCTTCGCAACCAGTTTGCGTTCCGTATCACTCATGCAGGTGTCGCGCATTTCATTTTGCATTTCGCGATACTGTTCGCCCAGGTTCATCACCTGCAACTCCCCTTTGCGTGGGCGTTTTCGCTGCGTGACACCAAAGGTCAACACGACCAGTGCGCCAATGGCCAGCACTATCGTAACTACTTTTGCCAGAAATAAGCCGTACTGAGAAAGCAATTCCACAAATACCGTCCCTCGTTCACTGAGTCATATCATGACGCCGCCGATGTTACCTGCGCAGTTGCCTGCGACACACCACACCATCATACCGCTCGTCTTACGCCACTCCACGGTTTTCATCAAACCGGCGCGAGAGCAAAGAGACAGCCTAACGTATGGCGTGAAATATGGCGATGTTATTCATGGGTTTTTTACGCCTGTTGCTGTTTTTTAACGCAGTGGCCTAAGAATGCGCCCGACGCGCATTGAATTCACTGGCGCATTGAGGCATAACTGCCGTTACTTCTTAGGATTTGCGGCGTAGAGAGGAAAGCACCGTGCATTATCAACCTATGAATGACCTTCTCAAACACCGCCTTATCCTGGTCACAGGCGCGGGCGATGGTATCGGGCGTGAAGCCGCGCTCACCTACGCGCGCCACGGTGCCCGGTTGATCCTGCTGGGGCGCACCGAACATAAATTACAGGACGTGCAAGCAGAAATCCTGCGTGAAACGGGGACTCACTCACTGATTGTGCCCTGCGATTTATTGACGATAACGGAACAGGCCTGCACTACGCTGGCAACGGATCTGGAAAAACAGATACCCCACCTTGACGGCGTGCTGCATAACGCGGGGTTGCTCGGGGATATCGCACCGATTGCTGGACAGGATCCGGCCACCTGGCATCAGGTGATGCAAGTTAACGTGAACGCCACCTTTATGCTGACGCAGGCATTGTTACCCCTGTTGCTAAAAGCCGCCAGCCCCTCACTGGTGTTCACCAGTTCCAGCGTGGGTCGCGTGGGCCGTGCAGAATGGGGAGCCTATGCGGTTTCCAAATTCGCCACAGAAGGGCTAATGCAGGTATTAGCCGACGAGTATCGCAATCAGCATTTGCGCGTTAACTGCATCAATCCGGGGGGAACACGCACCGCAATGCGCGCCAGCGCATTCCCGGATGAAGATCCGCAACGTCTCAAAACCCCAGCCGAGATTATGCCGCTCTACCTTTATTTGATGGGCGATGACAGCAAACGCAAAACCGGCATGAGTTTCGACGCACAGCCGGGAAGAAAGCCCGGTCCAGCCGTATAAGGGAGCCTCAACAATGGATAACGATCGCCACAAGCAGCGCCAGCAAAAGCTGAAACAACGGATTGACGAACGTATTGCAGCGGCCAACGAGGTGCGCGGCATCCTGATGGTTTTCACCAGTAATGGCAAAGGAAAAACCACTGCGGCCTTTGGCACCGCAACACGCGCGGTAGGCCATGGCCTGCGCGTCGGCGTGATTCAATTTATCAAAGGTGAATGGCCTAACGGCGAGCGTAATCTGCTCGCCGAGCACGGCGTTGAATTTCAGGTGATGGCAACCGGTTTTACCTGGGATACGCAGGATCGCACTGGCGATACGCTGGCAGCGCAGGCCGTCTGGCAACACGGTAAACGCATGTTGTCCGATCCTTCGCTCGATCTGGTGATCCTGGATGAGTTTACCTACATGGTGAGCTATGACTATCTGGCACTTGAAGAGGTAGTGAACGCATTACAACAGCGACCGTCCCATCAGAGCGTGATTATTACTGGTCGCGGCTGCCACCGCGAATTGCTGGAATTGGCGGATACGGTAACGGAAATGCGGCCGACAAAACACGCGTTTGATGCGGGTATAAAGGCTCAGCAAGGCATCGATTGGTAAGAAAATACGCTATTGATATTGCGGGGTGTAGCGACTGCACACCCCGTGTAAAACCGACTATCTATACATCACACTTAGCCGTTACGCTTTGGCGCACTGCGCCGCGCGGGACCAGCCTGACCGTGGCTTTTGACCGCACGACGAATTTGATTGGCTTTCACCCGACGACGCTCGCGCTCCACCGGCAATTTACTGGTAGTTTCCGCCGGCAATTGCACCAGCTCACGCAGATAGTTAAGCTGCTCGAGCGGCATTTCTGTCCACCCACCGCGCGGCAACCCTTTTGGTAATGGGATGTCACCATAGCGCACACGAATCAGGCGGCTCACCTGCACGCCGACCGCTTCCCACAGACGACGCACTTCACGGTTGCGCCCTTCTGTCAGTGTGACGTTATACCACTGGTTCAATCCTTCACCACCGCTGTACTTCAGGGTGCAGAACGATGCAGGACCGTCATCAAGCTGTACACCTTTGGTCAGTAGTTTGAGTTTATCCTCATCCACTTCACCAAACACCCGCACCGCATATTCACGTTCTACTTCATGACTGGGGTGCATCAAGCGGTTTGCCAATTCGCCGTCGGTGGTGAACAACAACAGGCCAGAGGTATTCACATCCAGACGCCCTACCGCTACCCAGCGCGAATCGCGCATTTTCGGCAAGCGGTCGAATACCGTCGGGCGACCATCGGGATCGCTGCGGGTGCACAGCTCACCTTCCGGCTTGTAATAGATCAGTACGCGACACACCGCTTCTTCGGTTTCCTTCACAGAAACCACGTGACCATCGATACGAATGCGGGTTGCCTTGGTCACCTCGACGCGGTCGCCCAGCGTCGCGATTTTTCCGTCCACGCTCACACGGCCTGCCTGGATAATGCCTTCAATCTCGCGGCGTGAGCCGTGGCCAGCGCGCGCCAGCACTTTTTGTAACTTTTCGCTCATTGAGCAGCCTCAGAGTGTCGCCTTCACAGGCGTCGGATAAAACAATGAGTCAACGTTAATTACCGCATAACTCACTGATGAGTATCTGTTTAACAGAGGAATTCGGGCAATGCCCCCCTGCTTATCGCCACATCGCCGTACCCCTAGCGCGAGTGGCCGATCATTCTACATGAATTTTAGGCTAAAAAGCGCATCTTGTTTGAGTACAACGGCATATCGACCGATAATCCTGTTTACAGGGAGCCGTATACGCTAGCGCCGACACTACAGGAAACGTCCATGACATCGATTTCACCGCTGGTCTGCCGTGATGCCACGCACTACAACAGCCATCAGATCGCCGCCATATTAACCGAGTGTTTCACGGATTACGTGGTCCCTTTCACCCTTGATGGCCCAACGTTTGCCACACGCTTTAACGCCGAGGGACTTTCATTGACCGAGAGTCGCATCTGGAGTGCTAACAATAATCCGGTGGCGTTGGCAATCATGGTGCGGCGCGGCTCGCGTTGCCGTTTGGCCGCCTTTGCCGTTCATCCGCGCTGGCGCCGTGGCGGATTAGGAACCGCGTTGTTAGAACAATTGCTGAATGAAGCACGTCAACGAGGCGACTGCGCCCTGTGGCTTGAGGTGATTAGCTGCAATGCAGCGGGCATTGCTTTGTATGACAAGATGGGATTTGTACGTCAGGACACCCTGTGCGGTTTTGCTGCACCACAGGGCAATGGAACAAAAAACAGTTCTGTAACATTAACGCGTTGTGATCCGGTCACCATTATCGGCAGCATGATCGCAGCACCGGATAACGGGCTACCCTGGATGATCGACCCGTTGGGCACGGTCGCCCTGCCGGCACAGGGATATCACAGCGGCAATGATGCCTACGCCATTGTTGCCACTGCGTTTACCAATCCACAGTTGCGGACGCTTTATGTCGCGCCCACCGCCCGGCGGCAAGGTCATGCACGGCGACTACTGCAAGCGCTGGCCGCGCAGTTCGAGGGGATTTATACCCCGGTTGCGGTACCGCAGGCGTTGACCCCGTTATTTTTACAGGCTGGTTGGGAACAGCACCCGACGACCCAATTTACGCTGTGCCATTCGTTGACGGAAACAGAACGCTGAGCGCAAAGCAGCGAGCGAGCCTTAATCACTGAAACGGTGAAATATCGCCGGTGCCTTCACGCACCACAACCGGCGCCGAGTCGGTCAGATCAATCACCGTTGTGGGTTTTTGTCCCAGAAATCCACCGTGGATAATTAAATCCACCCGTTTGCCCAAATGATCTTGAATCTCTTCCGGATCGGACTCCGCAAAATCATTGCCCGGCAGCATCAATGTGGTCGACATTAGCGGCTCATTCAGCGCTTCCAACAGCGCCAGTGCTATCTCGTTAGAGGGCACACGCAGGCCGATGGTTTTACGTTTTTCACTCATCAATCGGCGCGGTACTTCTTTGGTGGCTTTCAAAATAAAGGTGTAGTTACCGGGCGTATTGTTCTTGATCAGGCGAAACGCCGCATTATCCACATAGGCATAGGTAGATATTTCGGAAAGATCGCGACATACGATGGTGAAGTTATGGTTGCTGTCCAGATGGCGAATTTGACAAATGCGCTCCATCGCGTTCTTCTCGCCCAGCATACATCCCAATGCATAACCAGAATCGGTGGGATAGACCAGCACGCCACCTTTACGTAGCACATCCACAGATTGATTGATCAACCGGGGCTGCGGGTTTTGTGGATGAATATAAAAAAACTGACTCATAATACGTCCTTAAACATCGAATTTAGCGCGACGCTTCGCATCCGTCGGGGGGCACTGCGTCTGCGGTCAACAGCAAAGCGGCCAGCACGGGATGTTGCCACACTGGCGTCACCCCGCCGGGCAACCACAGCTTGCGCCCCAACTCTATCCAGGCACAGGGACGGTGAAAATCAGAGCCCTGTGAGGCATAGAGCTGAAAATCCTGCGCATAACGCGCCAGTTGAGTACGTTCGTCCGGCGCTTGTTGGCACTGGGCGACCTCCATCGCATCCCCCGTAGCGGCCACAAAACTGGCCAGCACCCGTTTGAGCCATTTGGGCGACAAATCATAGCGCCCAGGATGTGCCAGTACCGCGACACCGCCCGCATGATGAATAACATCAACGGCTTCTGCTATTGTACACCACTGCGGCGGGACATATCCGGTTTTCCCTTTTGCCAGATAGGATTTGAACACCTGCCCTACATTGTTGGCTTTGCCCTGCTCCACCAGAAAACGGGCAAAATGACCACGCGTGATTTCGCCCTCTCCAGCAAGGCGCTGTGCCCCTTCCAGTGCGCCCGAAATACGTGCTTTCTCCAACCGTTCACTGATGGCCTGCGCACGCTGCCAGCGGCGCGCCTTCTGTTGTTCGAGTAGCCGTGTGAGGGCGACGTGGTCGGGATCAATGCCTAAACCGACAATATGAATCTCATGGTTTTCCCACAGGGTGGAGATCTCAACACCACACACCAGCCGTAATGGCAGATTGCCTGTGGCTATCGCCTGCTGTGCAGTCGCCAGGCCAGCCACGGTATCGTGATCGGTGATCGCCAGAACACCAACGCGCATCTCGACGGCGCGTTGCACCAGATCACCGGGCGACAGTTCTCCATCCGAAGCGGTGGTGTGGCTGTGCAGATCAAACAGTGGGCTAGCGGACAGGGCAACGGAAAGTTCGGACACACAGGCACCTATGGTTGTTAATGCGGCTCAGGGGATCTGAGGCGCTGGACATCATGCCATTAAACACCGTCGGAGGGGAACCACACGACAGCGGTACGGTATTGATAAAATAAAATGTGTTAACCCGTTGACAATGCGCTCATGAACTAGTTAACTAGTACACATATTCAGTAAATAAGTGGAAACGTGATAATGGCAACGCACTTTCTCGCAATGGTAAACAGCAGCCCGCGCGGCAGCTTCAAAACCGGTGGTTGGTGGCGCTCTTCCCTATGGCGGGTGGAGTATTAACGCATAGCTGTTATCACAACATGCAAAATCTCTAAACCCGCTTAATTGGCGGTTTTTTTTATGACTTACTGCTGTGCGATGCCGTGAAACCGACTTAAAACGGGCAGCAGACAACCAGAGTAGCGACGATGCAAACATCAGCAACGATATCTTCATCCACCGATAAGCCGCAGCTTGAACTGCTGCGCATCGAAGCCGCTTATCGCGATAATCCGAGCGCGGTTTTCCATCAACTGTGCGGTGCCCGGCCAGCCACGCTGCTGCTGGAATCCGCTGAAATTGACAGTAAACAGGATCTGAAAAGCCTGTTGATCATTGATAGCGCACTGCGTATCACCGCACTGGGACAGCAGGTTTCCATTCAGGCATTTACCACTAACGGTGCGACACTGCTGCCACTGCTTGACCAACTGTTACCGGCTGATATCGATGTCGCCGTGCGTCCCAACGGTCGTGAATTAACCTTTCCCGCCGTGGATACCCTGCAAGATGAAGATGCCCGTCTGCGTTCGCTGTCCGTTTTTGACGCACTGCGTTTGCTGCAAACGCTGGTAACCAGCCCAGCGAGTGAGCGGGAAGCGATGTTCTTCGGTGGCCTGTTTGCTTACGATTTGGTTGCCGGGTTTGAGGCATTGCCGCCACTCAGCCAACAACAACGCTGCCCGGATTACTGCTTTTATCTGGCAGAGACCTTGTTGATTCTGGATCACCAACAGCGCGTCACGCATTTACAGGCCAGCTTGTTCACACCAGATGCCACCGAACGTCAGCGCCTGCAACATCGCCTGGCACAGTTAGGGGACCAGTTGCAGCAACCGGCACCCGCGCTGCCGCGTCAGACGCTGACGGATATGACGCTCAGTTGTAACCAGAGCGACGAAGAATACGGTGACGTGGTACGTCAAATGCAGGAAGCGATTCGCATTGGTGAAATCTTCCAGGTGGTGCCATCACGCCGTTTCTCCCTGCCGTGCCCATCGCCGCTGGCCGCGTACCAGACGCTAAAAGAGAACAATCCCAGCCCCTATATGTTCTTTATGCAGGATCAGGACTTCACCTTATTTGGTGCCTCTCCTGAAAGCTCGCTGAAATACGACGCGGATTCTCGACAGATCGAAATCTACCCCATTGCCGGTACCCGTCCGCGCGGCCGTCGGGCAGATGGTTCACTGGATCGCGATCTCGACAGCCGCATCGAATTGGAAATGCGCACTGACCATAAAGAGCTGGCTGAGCACCTGATGCTGGTCGATCTGGCGCGTAACGATCTGGCGCGTATTTGTGAAGCCGGTAGCCGCTATGTGGCCGATCTGACCAAAGTGGATCGCTACTCGTTCGTAATGCATCTGGTATCCCGCGTTGTCGGTACGTTGCGTAAGGATTTGGATGTACTGCATGCCTACCGGGCTTGCATGAACATGGGCACACTGAGCGGCGCGCCGAAAGTACGCGCCATGCAGTTGATTGCCGACAGTGAGAAAACGCGACGCGGCAGCTACGGCGGCGCCGTGGGGTATTTCAACGCGCACGGCGATTTAGACACCTGCATCGTCATCCGCTCTGCTTATGTTGAAGAAGGTATCGCTACTGTTCAGGCCGGTGCGGGCGTAGTGCTCGACTCACAGCCGCAGGCGGAAGCGGATGAAACCCGAAATAAAGCGCGCGCGGTGCTTCGCGCCATTGCCACGGCTCACCATGCCAAGGAGATCTTCTGATGGCCGATATCCTGTTGCTCGATAACATTGACTCTTTCACCTACAACCTGGTGGACCAACTGCGCGCCAGCTGCCATAACGTGGTGATTTACCGCAATCAGGTGCCGGTAGACACCATCATTGCCAGACTGAAAACCCTGGAAAAACCGGTTCTGATGCTTTCCCCCGGTCCCGGCACTCCGGCACAGGCCGGCTGCATGCCTGCACTGTTAACCCAACTGCGCGGACGTTTGCCGATCATTGGCGTCTGTCTGGGGCATCAGGCGATTGTTGAAGCCTATGGCGGCCACGTGGGCCAAGCCGGTGAAATCCTGCACGGCAAAGCCTCGTCCATTGAACACGATGGCCTGGCGATGTTTCAGGGATTGCCTAACCCCTTGCCGGTGGCGCGTTACCACTCCCTGGTAGGCAGTCAGGTGCCTGATGAACTCACGGTCAATGCCCATTTTAATGGCATGGTGATGGCAGTGCGTCACGACGCCGATCGCGTCTGCGGCTTCCAGTTTCACCCTGAATCTATCCTGACCACTCACGGTGCCCGTCTGCTGGAGCAGACGCTGGCGTGGGCGCTGGCATAGGCCTTATCGCGACCCACAACGAAAACCATTACCGAATTTAAGGATATAGTATGTACGCTTCTGTAAACACGCTGACCGCCGCTCCGCTCGATGCCCCCCTGGAAACACAGGCTATTCTGGAGAAACTGTT
The DNA here is from genome assembly GCF_019797845.1 of Symbiopectobacterium purcellii. Taxonomy (NCBI): domain Bacteria; kingdom Pseudomonadati; phylum Pseudomonadota; class Gammaproteobacteria; order Enterobacterales; family Enterobacteriaceae; genus Symbiopectobacterium; species Symbiopectobacterium purcellii. The sequence goes on from NZ_CP081864.1 coordinate 2,217,437, forward strand.
TGGTGCTCAGGCCATTTCCCGCGCTGAGAGCCAGGCGCTGTTTAGCGCGATTGTGCATGGCGAGTTAGAACCTGCGCAGTTGGCAGCCGCACTGATCAGTATGAAAGTGCGCGGTGAACACCCGGAAGAGATCGCGGGCGCGGCGGCGGCCTTACTGGCGGACGCGCAACCGTTCCCACGCCCTGACTACCTGTTTGCCGATATCGTCGGCACCGGCGGAGATGGCACCAATAGCATCAATATCTCAACGGCCAGCGCGTTCGTTGCCGCCAGTTGCGGCGTGAAGGTCGCCAAGCACGGCAACCGCAGCGTCTCCAGCCGTTCCGGCTCTTCCGATTTGCTGTCTGCCTTCGGCATTAAATTGGATATGGCACCCGAACAATCACGTCAGGCGCTGGACGATCTCGGCGTTTGTTTTTTGTTTGCACCGCAGTACCACACCGGATTTCGCCACGCGATGCCAGTGCGTCAGTTACTGAAAACCCGCACGCTGTTTAACGTGCTGGGACCGCTGATTAACCCGGCACGTCCGCCGCTGGCGCTGATTGGGGTTTACAGTCCGCATCTGGTGACCCCCATCGCTGAAACGCTGCGTGTGCTCGGCTACCAACGTGCAGCCGTCGTGCACGGCGGCGGTATGGATGAAGTCGCGCTGCATGCCCCAACTCAAGTGGCGGAATTGCGCGATGGCAAGGTGGAAACCTACGAGCTGACCCACCGCGATTTTGGTCTCGATAGCGCCCCGCTTTCTGCACTCCAGGGCGGGCTGCCCGAAGAAAACCGTGATATTCTGGCGCGCCTGTTACAAGGCAAAGGCGAACGCGCGCAGGAAAATGCCGTGGCCGCCAACGTTGCATTACTGTTGCGTCTGTTCGGACAAGAAGATTTGCGCCAGAACGCGCAGCAGGCATTGGATATTATTCACAGCGGGCAGGCTTATCAGCGCGTGACAGCGCTCGCCGCCAGAGGGTAAAGGTGCTATGCAAGAATCAGAACTGAACAAGACCGTATTGGGTAAAATCGTAAAGGATAAAGTGAGTTGGATTGTTGCGCGCCAGCAAGCACAGCCGTTATCCAGCTTTCAAGCGGACCTTGTTCCTAGCCAGCGCGATTTTTATGCGGCGCTCAAACATAAAAAGCCCGCGTTTATTCTGGAATGCAAAAAAGCATCGCCTTCCAAGGGGCTGATTCGCGAAGATTTTGATCCGGTGGCCATTGCACGCGTCTACAGCGATTACGCTTCTGCCATCTCGGTGCTGACCGATGAGAAATATTTTCAGGGCAGTTTTGATTTTTTACCGCGCATCAGCGCTGTCGTCAGACAACCGGTGCTGTGCAAAGATTTTATCATCTTGGAATACCAGATTTATCTGGCGCGCCATTACCAGGCCGACGCCATTCTGTTGATGCTCTCCGTACTGGACGATCATGAATACCGGGAACTGGCCCAGGTTGCACACAGCCTGAAAATGGGCGTGTTGACAGAAGTGAGTAACGAGGCTGAACTGGAACGGGCTATCGCGCTCAACGCCCGCGTGGTCGGTATCAATAATCGCGATCTGCGCGATCTGTCTATCGATCTCGAACGCACTCGCACACTGGCCCCGCGCTTACCCAAAAATGTTACCGTTATCAGTGAGTCAGGGATTCATAACGCGGCACAAATTCGCGAACTCAGCGCCTACGCGAACGGCTTTCTGGTAGGCAGTTCGCTGATGTCAGAGCCCAATCTGTCATTGGCGGTGCGCCGTCTTATCCTGGGCGAAAATAAAGTGTGCGGACTTACGCGTGCGATAGATGCTGCTGCGGCGTATAACGCCGGCGCAGTGTACGGTGGCTTGATCTTTGTCCCCTCTTCACCGCGTTGTGTAACACCGGAATTCGCCCTGACGGTAATGTCCGGTGCACCGTTGCGCTACGTCGGCGTGTTTCGTAACGCGCCCGCCGCTGAGATTGCGCAAACGGCCCGACAACTGGGGTTGTTCGCCGTGCAATTGCACGGCAACGAAAACCAGACCGCCATTGATGACCTGCGCGCGTTGCTGCCCACCGCCTGCCAGATCTGGAAGGCGCTCAGCGTTGAGAAAAAGCTGCCCAAACGCGATTTTGCCGCTGTGAATCGCTACCTGTTCGATAACGGACAAGGCGGTAGCGGTGAGCGTTTTGACTGGAATTTATTGCATGATGCCGATCTGAGTAACGTACTGCTGGCGGGGGGCGTGAATGTGTTCAATAGCGCTAAAGCCGCGCAGTTCGGCTGTGCCGGGCTGGACGTTAACTCTGGTGTCGAAAGCGAGCCTGGGATCAAAGACGCGGTGAAAATACATGCCGCCTTTGCCCCACTCTATCCGCAATAATCGCCGGCCAGCACGGCGCGGCACGCTTTAATTTTTTGATTAGCACTGACAGGACAGACAGGACAGACAGGACAGACAGGAACATTATGACGTTACTTAATCCTTACTTTGGTGAATTCGGCGGACAGTATGTACCGCAGATACTGATCCCTGCGTTACAACAATTGGAACAGGCCTTTGTAGACGCACAAAAAGATCCTGAATTTCAGGCTGCCTTTACCGATTTGTTGAAAAACTATGCCGGTCGCCCCACGGCGCTCACCCGTTGCCGTAACCTGACCCAGGGCACGCGTGCTACGCTGTACCTTAAGCGCGAAGATCTGTTGCACGGCGGCGCGCACAAAACCAACCAGGTGTTGGGTCAGGCGCTGCTAGCCAAGCGCATGGGGAAAACCGAAATTATCGCTGAAACCGGCGCTGGACAGCACGGTGTGGCAACCGCGCTGGCATGTGCCCTGCTCGGCCTGAAATGTCGCATCTATATGGGTGCCAAAGACGTTGAGCGTCAGTCACCTAACGTGTTCCGTATGCGTCTGATGGGGGCCGAGGTGATCCCGGTGCACAGCGGATCTTCTACCCTGAAAGATGCCTGTAACGAGGCGCTACGGGACTGGTCCGGCAGTTATGACAAGGCTCACTATCTATTAGGTACTGCAGCCGGTCCGCACCCGTTCCCGACCATTGTGCGTGAATTCCAACGCATGATTGGCGAAGAAACCAAAGCGCAGATTCTGGCGCACGAAGGGCGTTTGCCTGATGCCGTCATCGCTTGCGTGGGCGGCGGCTCCAACGCCATTGGCATGTTTGCCGATTTCATCGAAGAAACCCCGGTGCGTTTGATTGGCGTTGAACCGGCGGGGCTGGGTATTGAAAGCGGACAACATGGTGCCCCGCTGAAACATGGCCGTGTCGGGATCTACTTTGGGATGAAATCACCCATGATGCAGACCTCCGACGGCCAAATCGAAGAGTCCTACTCCATTTCTGCCGGGCTGGATTTCCCGTCAGTGGGACCGCAGCATGCCCACCTGAATAGTATCGGGCGCGCCGACTACGTCTCGATTACCGATGATGAAGCACTCGACGCGTTTCAGGAATTGTCCCGCCATGAAGGGATCATTCCAGCACTGGAATCTTCCCACGCATTGGCACATGCCTTGAAGATGATTCGTCAGGAGCCTGAGAAAGAGCAGTTGCTGGTGGTTAACCTCTCTGGCCGTGGCGATAAAGACATATTTACAGTGCACGATATTTTGAAAGGTCGGGGGGAGATCTGATGGAGCGTTATCAACAACGGTTTGCACAGTTGGCAGAAAAGCAGGAAGGTGCCTTTGTTCCCTTCGTTACCTTAGGCGATCCGACGCCGGCACTCTCATTGCAGATTATCGACACACTGATTGATGCTGGTGCCGATGCATTAGAATTAGGCATCCCGTTTTCCGATCCTCTGGCAGACGGCCCCACGATTCAGGCCGCAACCCTGCGTGCCTTTGAAGCGGGCGTGACCCCCAGCCACTGTTTTGAGATGCTGGCAGCCATCCGCCAGAAGCCCCCTACCATGCCGATTGGCCTGTTGATGTACGCCAATCTGGTTTTCAGCAACGGTATCGATGCCTTTTACCAGCGCTGCGCCGACGCGGGCGTTGATTCCGTGTTGATCGCCGACGTGCCGATTGAAGAATCTGCCCCCTTCCGCGCCGCCGCGTTGCGACATAACGTTGCGCCCATCTTTATCTGCCCGCCTAACGCGAATGACGCCTTGCTCAGAGAGATTGCCTCTCATGGCCGTGGTTATACCTATCTGTTATCCCGAGCTGGCGTGACAGGCGCGGAGAAGCGCGCTGAACTGCCGTTGCACCACCTGATAGCCACGCTGACGGAATATCACGCTGCGCCTGCGCTACAAGGCTTCGGTATTTCGGAACCGTCACAGGTTAAAGAGGCTATCGCTTCCGGCGCCGCGGGGGCAATTTCAGGCTCAGCCATCGTGCGCATCATTGAACAACATCGGCATCAGCCAGACGTGATGCTGGCAAAACTGCATGATTTTGTCAGCCGTATGAAAGCCGCCACGCGCGGCTAATCCAGGCTGTTTTCCCTTCCCCGTCGGGTTTCTCTCTGACGGGGACAGCATTTTTCACTAGGTTGTCTTGCCAACCCCACCGTTTATCGAATCTGTTCCCGCATAGGGCAGTGGAAAAAATATTTTTTCGCACTGGCAATACCCTGTTTATGATTATTTTTTGAAGGTATTCACCAAACACAAAAACGATTTTTAATATATCTAAATAAGCAATAATAAATATATTTCAAATTACTTTAATTTGTAAAATTAATTTCAAATTGAAAGATAAACTTCAAAACGGAAAAATATAAAATTTAAAACGATATTTCAAATTTAAATACATAAAATATCGCTTGATTAATTGAACGAAATCACAAAAATGAAATAGCTGAACTAATATCTGATTTTGAAGATCTTGTTCACATTACTGTAAGAAAGAATACATACAATGAACTTGCTATAAAAAAGTAGCGTCTTCTCTTTAATAATAATTCTCTTGACATGGGATAATATAATGAAAGCTAAATTACTCGCGGTGTTGGTAACTTCGTTAGTCAGCATGAGCACCATGGCTGTTACCATCGACTACCGTCATGAAATGAAAGATACCAAATCTGCAAACCATCAAGACCGTTTGTTGATTTCTAACCGTTTTGACAACGGTTTTGGTCTGTCCATGGAAGGTAAATGGGCACAAAGCGGTAAAGACACTACGCCGAACAGACCGTACAGCGAGCCTGTCAGCAACGGTACCGAAGTGACTGCAAGCTATCTGTACAAGTTTGACAAAACCATTTGGTCAGGAAGCTGGTCTGAACTTCGTATCTGACTCTGTTAGCGCCAAATACCGTCCTTACGTCAAGGGCACCGCGAACATCACTGATTCTCTGTACGCAGGCCTGCGCTATCGTCCGTTCTACCAGCGTAACAGCGGTAACATCGGCGGCGCTAACACTGACATGAGCGGTTATACTATCACCAGCACCCTGGGTTATAAACTGCCTGCCAACTTCAACGTTGAGTATGAATTCGAATACAACAAAAACACCAGAGCGGGTTCTGCTGGCTATATCGCCGACAAAGAAAACGACAACATGACTCACAACGTCAAGCTGGCGTACAAATATGACAAAAACTGGACCCCGTATGCTGAAGTGGGCAACGTCGAAGGCAGCAAAACCACTGACGAACGTCAAACTCGCTTCCGTGTTGGTGTTCAATACAACTTCTAATCGCTAACCGTTTATTACGTTAGCCTTATTGGTTGGTTTTACCCTGTGTTGAAAAACGGCGGATTAATACCCGCCGTTTTTTTGTGCCCGGGAAAAATATAGTTTAGTGCGTGATAGTTTATATGAAAATAAATACGACACTCGAAAGTGCCGTAGATATAATTGTTAATTTCAAGTTATGACTATATTAAAAGCGATAGCCGACGCCAAACATAAAGGTAAATGGATCGAGACGGGTACTGATCGATTGGGGACCGGCAGGAGAATTAAAACGCACATCAGTATCAATATCCATCCACCAGAGTGAAGCGTTAATCAGCCAGTTATTATCCAGGTTATAATCCAACCCAGCCTGTGCCGCGACTCCCCACGAGTTTTTCGCACTGAGATCGCTTAACCCCATACTTTTACCGTGATCGTTGAATTTCTCATCAAAGAACATCGTGTAGTTGATCCCGACACCAAGATAAGGACGCAGTTTGTCTTTCGCATCACGGAAATAATACTGCGCCATTAAAGACGGGGGCAAATGACTCACCTGTGCAACGTTACCGACAGTTTGCAACCCTACATTGTGTGTAACCGGGGTTGCAGCCAGCAATTCCACGCCAATGTTATCGGTGACCATGTAGCTGAACGTCAGCCCCAACTGCGTATCGTTGTCGACCTTAAAAGAGCTGACGTTAAGCACCGTGTCCCCACCCGCATTCGGACGCACGGTAGCGGTTCCTGCACGCACAATAAAATCACCAGCCTGATGCGCCTGAGCGAAGACAGGCAGCAACGTTGCGACGAGTAGAGCCAAAGACGTTTTTTTCATTATTACCCACTCCCTTTATATGGTTTAAAGTCGAGCGCAGAATACCTCTAAGTAGGTATTCTTGTTTTAAGCCAGATCACAACTTTCACGCTGAAAAAGCGAAATTCAAAACACATCAAGATGCGCTAAATACTTAAAAAAACTAAAATTGATCTGCATCAATTTTCAACCTAAAGTGCAATTAGTGCTCAGGTTAATGCTGCGCCTTCACACCGCTGAAGCGTTGACGCTATAGTGAGCGACAGTCCGGCACCCTGTGATGACGTTGTGGAAGAGGTAAACCATGGACGCGTCGAACCCGAAATCAAATAACGGTGACAATCTCAACAGTTGCCTGCAATGCGGTGCCTGCTGCGGTTTTTTTCGTGTCTCATTTTACTGGGCAGAGGCTGATGATGGTGGCGGATTGACGCCAGCAAGCCTGACAGAACCGATTACGCCGTTTATTCGCTGTATGCAGGGCACCAACAGCACAGTGCACTGTCGTTGCACTGCGCTTGAGGGCGAGATCGGTCAGGCTGTCAGTTGCAACATCTATGCACAACGCCCTTCGCCGTGCCGTGAGTTTTTACGATCGGGCGAGAACGGTCAGGAAAATGGCGCCTGCAACCGAGCCAGAGCTCGCTATGGCTTGCCCCCGCTTTAACCTACCGAATAAAATTGCAGCGAATACCCTTTTCAGACGCGCAGCAAGGTGCAACCTTTTGAGGTAACAGGTTACAATGTGGATCATTGGGCGCGATGACGCGTCGTTTTCCCTGTTGAATAGCCAAGGAGCCTTCATGTCTATCACGGCCGGTACCCTCTACCGTGACACTATGAATTTTACGCGTAACCAACTTATCGGCCTGTTGTTGCTGTCATTGCTCACGGCGGTCATTACTGTCATGTTAAATCAGGCATTGATACCCGCGCCGGAACAGTTACAGCTATTAAGTAATGTAAGCGGCGATCTCTCCAGCACCGGTCAATTAGGGCTGCACGACCTGATTCAACAAATGACGCCCGAGCAACAGATGGTGCTACTCAAAGTTTCCGCTGCCAGCACCTTTGCAGCACTGGTCGGCAATGCGTTGCTGACTGGCGGCGTGCTGACGCTGGTGAGACAGGTCTCGGCCGGACAACCGACCAGTGCGCTACGTTCGATTGGTGCCTCTGCGCCGCTGCTGCCGCGACTGTTCTTTTTGATTCTGGTAGGTACTATTTTGGTGCAGTTGGGCATGCTGCTGCTCATCGTACCGGGGGTGTTACTCGCCATCGCGGTGAGTTTATCACCGGTGATCGCCGCAGTAGAAAATAAAGGCGTTTTCGCCTCTATCCGCCTCAGTGCAAAGCTCGCCTATAGCAATCTGAAGCTGGTCGCCCCTGCCGTGCTTTTTTGGCTATTAGCAAAAGTGGCCCTGCTGATGTTGGTTGCGCGTCTGCCACTGGCATCGCCGACCACCATGGCAATCCTGATGAACGGGGTGAGTAACCTGGTATCTGCCATCTTTTTGATCTATCTTTTCCGTTTGTATATGTTGCTGCGTCAATAATGTGCGAACCTGCCGTCTGCGTCTGTGGACGGCAGGTTTAATTAACAGAAAAGTAATGTTCTGCAAATTCTTACGATAAAACAGGAAGCGGATGGCGCAATCAAGGATAATGACAGCCAGCAGCAGACGATCGCCTACGGGTGAATGTGGTTAATCTTTGGCACCTCGCGTTGTAATGGGTCGATATAATGAAGCAACTTCTTGATTTTTTACCTTTAGTTATCTTTTTCGTCGTATACAAACTGCACGATATCTTTTGGGCAACCGGTGCGCTGATCGCTGCCACACTCGCCGCTTTTCTCTATAGCTGGTACAAATTCCGCAAAGTGGAAAAAACCATGCTGGTCACCGTGGTGTTGGTAGCGGTGTTCGGCGGGCTAACCATCTATTTCCATAATCCCGAATTCATAAAATGGAAAGTCACCATCATCTACGCATTGTTCGCCGGTGCGTTACTGATCGGTCAATGGTTTTTCAACAAGTCGCTGATTCAGAGCATGCTGGGCAAAGAGATCACGCTGCCACAACCGGTGTGGCGCAAGCTGAATACCGCCTGGGCGCTGTTCTTCATTGCCTGTGGATTGCTTAATATCTATGTTGCATTCTGGTTGTCGGAAGGTCTGTGGATGAACTTCAAAGTATTCGGGCTGACAGGGCTCACCTTGTTGTTTACACTGGCCTGTGGCGTTTACATCTACCGCCATCTGCCGCCTGAGCAGAACAATAACGAAAGCAAACAGTAATCCTTTAAACGTTAACCTGAGACGACGATGAGCCCTACTCAAACAGCACCTCACGGTGAGCTGGTTTTGCGCACGCTGGCCATGCCCGCGGATACCAATGCCAATGGCGATATCTTTGGTGGCTGGCTGATGTCGCAAATGGACATTGGCGGTGCCATTATGGCGAAAGAGATTGCCGAAGGACGCGTTGTCACGGTACGCGTTGACGGCATGAGTTTCCTCAAACCCGTCGCCGTGGGGGATGTGGTGTGCTGCTATGCCCGCTGCCTGCGCACCGGTCGCAGTTCACTGGACATCAATGTTGAAGTGTGGGTGAAAAAGGTTTCCACGGCCCCCATCGGGCAACGCTACCGTGCAACGCAGGCGCTTTTCACCTACGTAGCCGTAGACGAAGCGGGTCATCCCTGCGAATTACCGGCCGGGAAAAGCCACTTTACCGCACCCGATCCAGCCCAGGAATAACCCTGAACGCCATTAACGCGATCGGGCCCTGACGAAAAAAAAGAACCGCAAATGCGGTTCTTTTTTTATTGGTATGCCACAGTGATTTTATTCAACCACCGCGCCGCCATCAATTTTAAAGATGATAGTGACTTGCAAATCTTTGCCTGGTTTTCCCGCTTCGTAGCGCCATTTACGCATTGCCTGACGTATATCGCGTTCAAACATGTTGCGCGGCTGCGCGTTCAACACGCGAATATTGTCTACTCGCCCTTCACTATCCACATCAAACTGAAGTGTTGCCCGACCTTCCACGCGCAGCGCAAACGCGCGAGCCGGATACTGCGGTTGCGCACGGCTCAGCGGCCGCGGACCTGACGACTGCGCAGAGGCAGACGGTGCCGGGGCTTGTCGCACGGGCGCATTGTCGCGGGTTTTACTGGCATCCTCTGAGGTAAATGGCGAGGGAGGCTGTTTCTCATCCGCTTTCTCTTGCGTTTTCTTCGGTTGCTCAACTTTTTTCTTCACCGGCTCCGTTTTCGGTTTCGGCTTGGGTTTCGGTTCTGGCTTTGGCTCTGGCAATGGGATCGCGACAGGCTGCGGTAACGGTTCCGGCTCTGGCTCAGGTTGTTTCACGGCTTCGACCTGTGGTTCTGGCTCTGGCTCAGGCTGAGCAGCCTGAGGTGCAGGAGCCGCTTCCGTCGCCGCAGGCGCGACCATCACGACGCTGATCGGTTTCGTCGCCTGAGGAAGTTCAAGTGCGTCATTAAACGATGCGTATAACAATACGGCGATTAATCCACCATGAGCGCCAACAGAAAGTAAAAAAGACCATGATTGGCGGCGGATTCCTAATAAAGTTGTTTGCGGCATAATTTTTCGTTGTCCTCTTAGCCGCCCAAGTTTAAATGCAAATAGCAATCATATTCAATAAGAACCCGATAGTTTGTTAAAAAAACCACGGGCAGAGTATGATGGTGTTTTCACGCTATTCCCTTGAGGATTATCAAGATTTTGTACATCATTTTTGCTCAGGACGTTTCTGGTTCATTGTCAAATCGTCTGGCTGCACGCCCTGCCCATTTGGCACGGTTGCAAACCTTGCGCGATGAAGGGCGGCTGCTTACGGCAGGCCCACTCCCCGCCGTTGATAGTGAAAACCCCGGAGAGGTAGGGTTTACCGGTTCTGCAGTTATTGCCGAATTCCCCTCTCTGACCGACGCACAGCGCTGGGCCGATGCTGACCCTTACGTGGCCGCAGGCGTGTACCACAGCGTAACCGTAAAACCGTACAAAAAGGTATTTTAACCCTGCATTACCAACGGTTATTTTGTTTAAGACAGCATCTATGAGGCAGTAAAAACGCCCGGTTTTGCACGTTTTGCTGTGTTAGCGGCCGTAATTCAACGCCGTATCTATTTCAGTGAATTTGAACAATCTGAGTAACTGAGTGAAAAAGCTGAAATAATATAGTCATTTAACAATGCTATGGTGCTGGCTCTTGTTGATTGAGAGCCAGGACTTATGCTACCACGATTCGCGTTTCTGAAGGGAAAAGGGACATTGCTCCGCAGATTCCGACCCAGTATTTTTTTGGGGTTATTGCTGATTATCGGTTTATTTTCTCTGCTGCAACTGATGTCGATCGCGATTATTTCCAACACCATGAACCAGGTACAGCGAGATACTACGGCCAACGATCGTTTACGTGAACAACAGGCGCTGTTGGATCAGGCGCGGATGGCGGCGATGAACGCCAGCGATAAATTAAACCGGGCGGGGATCTATCTGATGGTAGATAAAGAGACCGGCTCAGTAGGCAGTTGGAATAGTCTGATGGAAGAGGCACAAGTCTCACTCAAACAGGCTCAGGACTATTATCAACAGATCGAAAAACCTGATGACACTGACAGCGACAGTCAGGCGTTACTGCGTAGCTACCAACAATTGTATCAAGGGTTGGTTGAGTTGGCTGATGGCATCAAACAGAGCAATCAGATCGATATCTTTTTTATGGTGCCGATTCAGGCTTACCAGAATGATTTCACACAAAAGTACGGACACTATCTGGCGAATAATGCCGCACGCCAGAAGCAGCACGGGGAACAATTTCTGATTTCCCTCGAGCGTACCCACACCATCTTTATGGTGGTACTCGGACTGCTGCTGGCCGTTTCGTTTGGCGTGTGGGCTATTGTGAACCGGATCATCATTCGCCCTCTCAATCACATTATTCAGCACCTGGGACGCATTGCGTCAGGCGACCTCTCACAGCAACTTGATGAGAACAGCGGTTGTACCCGTGAGATCGCCGTGTTAAATCACAGCATGACACAAATGCAAATCGGGTTGACCGACCTCGTTAGCCAAGTACGCCACGGTATTGACGGCATGACACAGCACGTTGACCGCGTCTCAGTGGATAATCAGGCGCTGTTTTCACAGGCTCGTCTGCAAGCCAATGAACTAAAAGCGACCACGGACAACATTCTTCAGTTAAATGCGCAACTGGCGCAGCACACCCAGCATACCGAGCAGGCCAGTCAACATGCCCTGAACACCAGCACCATGGCGGCTCACGGTGAGTTGATGATGAATGACGTGCATGCCGCAATGTCCGACATTACCGGACGCACCAAAGAGATGACGGATGCCATCGGGATGATTGAAAACGTGGCGTTTCAAACGCACATTCTTTCATTGAATGCCGCCATTGAAGCTGCGCGAGCGGGTGAACTGGGTCGCGGTTTCGCGGTGGTCGCCCGTGAGGTTGGTACACTGGCAGCACAGAGTAGCCAGTCGGCACAGCACATTAATGTGCTGATTCGCGACTCAGACAGCAGCGTCGACACCGGTGCCAAATTGGTCAAGAAATTGAGCGACAGCCTGCAAAACATCATCAGCTCCGCACAAGGCACTGGCACCTTCCTCAATGAGATCGCCGATATTTCTGCGCAGCAAACCCAGCATATTCAGGCGGTGACAGCGCGCATTCAAACCCTGAACGATACGGTCAAACAGAATGTCAGCCAGGTGGAAGCCAGCGCTGATACGTTTAACGCGTTACTGGCGCAGACCGAGCTGTTGCGCTCATCCGTCACTCTCTTCACCCTGCCAATCTCAGATGCGCTGGAAATGGGGCAACCCGTAGTATCAGCACGATTAGGTATCGCGCGCTAACAGCACACGGATAACAAGAAAAAACAACGGCCACAATACGTGGCCGTTCAGGCTGCTAACAAGTCCGTTTAGACGACTACCACTCGTAGGCCACCGCATACAGCAGAGCACGACGCTGATGTTTCTGTTGCAGATAACGGGCATAGTGAATATGCCGATAAGTGCGTGACTGGGCTTCCAACCAACGGCCTCTGCGCCGCTGAACCTGGCGTAACATGCGCCACCGGATCACTTCATTCCTGCTGCGTCTCATGACAACACTCTTTATCGAAAACGGGAGGGGTGCGGCGTGGTAGTATAGCGCGTTCTCAGGTCAATCCAAGCGCCGCGCGCTTTTTGCAGCGGCCATACCGGCAATGTCTCCCTATTCTATTCAGACGAAAGGAATTTCCTCTTTTGACAAACTATGCGTACACTTTATGTCAATCGTGTGCCGAAGGGATCTGTGCGCTGCTATGACGACTTTTTATACTATGTTGAGTTGGCTACTGGTTCTGGGTTACTGGCTGCTGATCGCTGGCGTCACGCTTCGCGTTTTGATGAAGCGCCGTGCGGTTCCTTCTGCAATGGCCTGGTTACTGGTCATTTATATTCTGCCTCTGGTCGGTATTATCGCTTACCTCTCGTTTGGTGAGTTACATCTGGGTAAGCGGCGCGCCGAACGTGCCAGCCGTATGTGGCCATCGACGGCCAAATGGCTGCGTGAGTTGGCCGAATATCGGCAAATTTTTGCCACTGAGAATAGCGAAGTGGCACGTTCACTGTTCCAGTTGTGCGAACGTCGTCAGGGGATTGGCGGCATCAAAGGAAACCAGTTGCAGTTGTTAACCACGTTCGAAGACACCATCAGAGGGCTGGTGCGTGATATCGACCTGGCGCGCAGCGACATCGAGATGGTGTTTTACATCTGGCAACCTGGTGGGCTGGTAGAAGAGGTCACTGCCGCTTTGAAAAAAGCGGCTCAGCGCGGTGTAACCTGTCGAATTTTGCTCGATTCCGCAGGCAGCGTCGATTTCTTTCACAGCACCTATCCTACACAGATGCGCGAAGCAGGAATTGAGGTTGTCGAAGCCCTCAAGGTAAACCTGTTTCGTGCTTTTCTGCGCCGTATGGATTTGCGTCAGCACCGCAAAGTGGTTCTGATTGATAACCGGATTGCCTATACCGGCAGCATGAACATGGTCGATCCGCGCTTTTTCAAACAGGATGCGGGCGTGGGCCAGTGGGTCGATTTGATGGCGCGTATCGAAGGGCCGATCACCACCACCATGGGCATCATCTATTGCTGCGACTGGGAAATGGAAACAGGTCAACGCTTGTTGCCACCACCGCCGGATGTCGGCCTGATGCCGTTCGAGCAGGAGCAAGGGCATACCGTGCAGGTGATTGCATCCGGCCCGGGCTATCCCGAAGATATGATCCACCAAGCGCTACTGACGGCGGTCTACTCCGCGCGACACCAGTTGATCATGACCACACCCTACTTCGTGCCCAGTGACGACCTGTTGCACGCCATCTGCACGGCGGCACAGCGCGGCGTCGATGTCAGCATTATCCTGCCGCACAAAAACGACTCCGTGTTGGTCGGCTGGGCCAGCCGTGCGTTTTTCAATGAACTGTTTGCCGCAGGGGTAAAAATCTATCAGTTTCAGGATGGATTGCTGCACACCAAAAGCGTGTTGGTGGACGGACAACTCAGCCTGGTGGGCACCGTCAACCTGGACATGCGTAGCCTGTGGCTCAACTTTGAAATCACGCTGGTGATCGACGATGACGGTTTCGGCAGCGATCTGGCCTGCGTACAGGAAGACTATATTGCACGCTCGCGTCTGATGGATGAGAGCAAATGGCAACAGCGGCCCTACTGGCAGCGTATTGTCGAGCGTCTGTTTTACTTTTTCAGCCCATTTTTATGATGCTCAGGTTCCCGACAAACGCCGCGTGTTACGCTGTCAATAGCCGAGCCGTCATGCTCTAATAGTGTCATTAATGAATCTATGGAAATGTGTTATGGACCTGAACAACCGTCTTACGGAAGATGAAACGCTTGAGCAAGCTTACGATATCTTTCTTGAACTGGCGTCTGACAACCTCGACCCGGCGGATATCATCCTGTTCAATCTTCAGTTTGAGGAGCGCGGCGGTGCAGAATTATTTGATCCCGCCGAGGACTGGCAAGAACATGTCGATGTCGATTTGAATCCCGACTTTTTTGCCGAAGTAGTGATTGGTTTGGCGGAAAAAGATGGCGACCCAATCAACGATGTGTTTGCGCGTATTTTGATTTGCCGTGAAAAAGACAACAAGATGTGTCATATCTTGTGGCGTGAGTAACCCCTCTCCTAACAGCCTGCTACTACGCAGGCCTTTTTTATGGTCAGCCTTGTAGCGGATCGACTTTCAGGCATGAGACCGCATGGGTAAAATTGCCTTCCAACAACGGGCGCGTCTTAACACAGGTTTCACTGGCTATCGGGCAACGGGTACAAAATACGCAGCCCGTGGGCGGGTTAATGGGTGAAGGCAACTCTCCCTCCAGCAGCTGTATACGTTTGCCGCGCTCTTTGTCGGGATCGGGGATCGGTACTGCCGACATCAACGCCTGGGTATAAGGGTGTAACGGATTGCCAAATAAGGCGTCATCGGTGGCCAATTCCACGGCGTGACCGAGATACATCACCAGTACGCGATCGGATATGTGCTTAACCACCGAAAGGTCGTGCGCAATAAAAATCAGTGACAGTTGCATTTCCTTCTGCAACTGCCGCAGCAGGTTCACTACCTGCGCCTGTATCGACACATCAAGCGCCGATACAGGCTCATCACAAATAATCAGCTTGGGGCGTAAAATCAATGCCCGGGCAATGCCGATTCGCTGACACTGGCCGCCAGAAAACTCATGAGGATAGCGGTTAATCTGGTTAGGCAGTAACCCCACCTTCTGCATCATATTTTTGACACGTTCGTCAATCACTTGTCGGGACAGATCGTCACGATACGTGCGCAGCGGCTCGGCGATGATCTCACCCACCGTCATGCGCGGATTAAGCGAAGCCAGCGGGTCTTGAAATATCATCTGAATATCGTTGCGGACGTGACGCCATCCATCCTGATGGATGTGGCACAAATCTTGGCCCAGCCAGCAAATCTGCCCGCTGGTGGCTTTCACCAACCCAATAATGGCGCGCGCCAGGGTCGATTTACCGCAACCCGATTCGCCGACAATACCCAGGGTCTCCCCTTCATAGAGACGAAACGTGACGCCATCTACCGCTCTGAGCGATTGTGGCGGTTGCCAAAACCATTTTTTGCGTGCATTGACGGCAAAGTGTACGCAGAGGTCACGCACGTCGAGGATGACGCGTTTTTCCTGTTGGGTGGTCATAGCACCTCCTCCACTGCGCGAAAACAGGCCCGCATCCGCCCCGCATCAAACGAGGTCAACGCAGGCACTTCCTTGCAGCGTTCCATGGCGTAAGGACACCGGGGAAGAAAGGGACATCCCTGCGGCAGATGCAACAAATTGGGCGGATTACCGGGGATCGTGGCCAGCGTTTCGTCACTGACATCGAGACGTGGCACCGCGTTAAGCAACCCTACCGAATAAGGGTGCGACGGACGATAAAATACATCGCGCGCGCTGCCATACTCCATGGTGCGACCCGCATACATCACCAACACCTTGTCACAAATGCCTGCCACCACGCCTAAATCATGGGTAATCATGATGATAGAGGTGTTGAATTCCCGTTTTAAATCCGCAAGCAACATCATCATTTGTGCCTGAACGGTCACATCCAGTGCCGTGGTCGGCTCATCGGCAATCAGCAGTTTGGGCTGACATAGCAGCGCCATAGCAATCATGACACGCTGACGCATCCCCCCCGAAAACTCATGGGGATACATTTTCATACGCTGACGCGCCTCTGGCATTCGCACCGCATCCAGCATATTCACCGCGCCGTCGAACGCCTCGCTGCGACTGCATCCTTGATGAAACATCAGGACTTCCATCAACTGTTCTCCGACGCGCATATAAGGATTAAGCGAGGTCATCGGATCCTGAAAAATCATGGCGATCTCTTTCGCACGCAGCCTGTTCAACGATTTTTCAGGCAGATTGAGGATTTCATGCCCCATGAAGCGAGCCGACCCGCTGGCTTGACCATTGGCCGCCAGCAACCCCATCAGCGCAAACGCGGTCTGCGATTTTCCCGAGCCTGACTCGCCAACAATACCCAGCGTTTCACCTTGTTCTACAGTAAACGTCAGCGCGTTCATTGCCGTGACCTCGCCTTCCTCCGTGGCGAATCGCACGTTGAGATCCGTGACGCTCAGTAACGGGTGCAGCGCGCGCAGGTTATTCCCTTTCTGTTCTGCGTGTTTCGCAATCATAGCGGCTCCTCAACGATCCTTCGGGTCCAAGGCATCCCGTAAGCCATCGCCGATAAAATTAAAACAAAACAGGGTGACAACCAAAAATGCGGCCGGAAACAGCAGCAGCCAAGGCGACACTTCCATTGAGTTCGCCCCATCATTGAGCAGCGAGCCCCAACTGCTGAGAGGCTCTTGCACGCCCAGCCCCAGAAAACTTAAAAACGATTCGAACAGAATCATGCTGGGAACCAGCAATGACGCGTAAACCACGACAACGCCCAGCACATTGGGCACGATATGCCGCAACACAATGCCCGTGGTAGACACCCCGCACACCACTGCAGCTTCAATAAACTCTTTACGTTTCAGGCTAAGCGTCTGCCCGCGCACAATTCTCGCCATATCAAGCCACGACACCATGCCAATCGCGATGAAGATCAGCAGTAGTTGCTGTCCAAAAAAGGTCACCAGCAAGATGACGAAAAACATAAAAGGGAAGGAGTTCAGGATCTCCAGCCAGCGCATCATGACGGAATCCACTTTGCCGCCCGCATAGCCAGAAATGGCCCCGTACAAGGTGCCTACCAGCACCGCAATCAGCGCGGCAGCGATGCCCACCAGCAATGAAATTCTTCCGCCAATGGCAACACGAACCAACAGATCGCGGCCGTTAGAATCGGTGCCAAAGTAGTGTTTTGAAGCCAAATCCGGTGCCTGCGACATCATGGCAAAATCCGTATCGGCAAAATTGAAGGGGGACAACAGCGGAGCCAGCGTAACAAACAGCGTAATGCCCACCAGTACCATCAGGCTTGCCACGGCAGAGCGGTGATGCATAAACCGCCGCCCGGCGTCCTGCCATAGGCTGCGCCCCTTAGTTTCCAATGATTGTCCCATATTCATCAGCGCGTGATGATTTTGTTTTCTGAACATCCTCACCTCACTCAATAACGAATTTTGGGATCGATGACGGCATACAGCACATCGATGATGGCGTTAAACAGAATCGTCAAACCGCCCACCAGTATGGTCAGGCTAAGCACCAGAGAATAGTCTCGGTTCAATGCACCGTTAACAAACAGTTGCCCGATGCCTGGCAGACCGAAAATGGTCTCGATCACCATTGAACCGGTGATAATGCCGACAAACGCCGGGCCCATGTAGGAAAGCACCGGCAGCAAGGCCGGTTTCAACGCGTGACGCAAAATGATGTGACGCATTGGCAACCCTTTAGCGCGCGCGGTGCGGATAAAATTGGCGTGCAGCACTTCAATCATCGCGCCACGCGTGATGCGTGCGATACTGGCGATATAAGAGAGTGAAAGCGCCACCATCGGCAGTAACACATATTTGCCTGCCCCACCGTTCCATCCCCCGGCGGGCAGCCAGCGCAGCGTGATCGAGAACACCAGCACCAAAAGTGGTGCAACCACAAAACTGGGGATCACCACGCCGGTCATGGCAAATCCCATAATGGTGTAGTCCCAACGACTTTTTTGGTACAGCGCTGCTACAGTACCTGCCGTCACGCCCAGGATCACCGCAAACACAAAAGCGGCCGCACCAAGTTTAGCGGAAACGGGAAACGCACTCGCCACCAACTCGTTAACCGAGTAGTCCTTATATTTAAAGGACGGGCCAAAATCCCCCTGCGCCAATTGCAGCAAATAATTACCATATTGTTTCAATACCGGATCGTTAAGATGGTATTTGGCCTCAATATTCGCCATCACTTCCGGAGGCAAGTTTCGTTCGCCAGTAAAGGGACTTCCCGGCGCTAACCGCATCATAAAGAACGAGATCGTAATCAATATAAACAGCGTCGGTATCGCTTCCAGACAACGACGCAGAATAAATTTCAGCATGGTTCTACCTATAAAGGCATTGCACCTGTTTCTGTGTTCGTCTTCTCTCTACCGATCATTTTTTCGGCAAGAGAGAAGCGATATCGGTCATACCTCGTGCCTGTATACCGATCAGGGGCTTTGTTGAATAAATCAGAATTAGCCGACAGGATGGCTCCCTCTGCTACACCTGTTATCCGATCCTGACGCTGTGTGGCATCCCCAACAAGGTCATACGGTTCAGCGCTTTGACCATCGCCATGGCTTCACCCACCTGAGCATCGTAGTCACGCAGGCTCAGATGGCCACCCAGCAAAGTTTTTATGCGGAACATGGCTGTTTCAGCCACTGAACGCCGGTGATAACCCACTTTCTTTTTCCACATATCATTACTCCCGCTCAGACGCTGATTCGCCACCGCATGGTTACGTTCATGGTACTTGTCCGGCCAGTATTTCGCTCCGCTTCGCGGCGGGATAAGCGGCCTGATTTTCTTTCTTAGCAACGCATCGTGGCAGTAACGGGCGTCATAAGCACCGTCTGCTGACACTTCCCTGATTTTCCGGTGGGTTTGGTTAATCAAGCCCGGCAGTGCCTGGGCATCTGTCGTTCCGCTGAGCGATAAGTCGGCACAGATAATCTCATGCGTCGCACTGTCTGCTGCCAGATGAAGCTTGCGCCACACTCTTCGTCTGTCAGCCCCATGCTGCCTGACTTTCCATTCACCTTCGCCAAAGACCTTCAGACCGGTACTGTCGATGACCAGATGCGAGATTTCACCACGCGTTGGCGTTTTTATGCTGATGTTGACGCTCTTTGCTCGTCTGCTGACCAGCGAGTAGTCCGGGCAGCACAGCGGCAAAGACATGAGTTTAAAAATCGAATCAACGAAGCCCTGTAATGCCCGGAGCGACAGGTTAAACACACGCTTCATCATCAGGACTGTGGTAACAGCCATATCGCTGTAGTAAAGCGGCCGGCCACGACCTTCAGGCGAAGAACTGTCAGTCCATGCAGCGATGGCCGACTGATCAAGCCAGACTGTCAGGGAACCGCGTTGTCTGAGTGCTTTGTTGTACGCAGGCCAGTTGGTGATTTTAAACTTTTGCTTTGCCATGGGGACGGCTTTGTTGAATAAACATATTTTATGCTGCACCACCGGTGAAACGACAGATCCTCTCAACGCAAAATCATGCAGTTAGGCCTCATGAGAAAACTGCACACCTGATGTGACAAGCATTTTCAACCAAAACTTGCATGTAAAAATAGCATTATTCACTATTATTCAACAAAGCCCATGGGGACCTGATGTTGAAACGAATTTAGCCATCAGATGCGCCAATCACCTAAAAGTTCGATTTATTCAACAAAGTCCCGATCAGGATAACCAGGTAGCACGCGTCAACCATTTTGGGGCGATGATGAAAACCGCGCGTATTCTGATCAATACGCCAGCCTCTCAGGGGGGTATCGGCGATCTGTACAACTTCAAGCTGGCACCGTCGCTGACACTGGGCTGCGGCTCCTGGGGCGGTAACTCAATTTCAGAAAATGTCGGACCCAAACACTTGATTAACAAGAAAACGGTAGCCAAGCGAGCTGAAAATATGTTGTGGCATAAACTTCCGAAATCCATCTATTTCCGTCGTGGCTCCTTGCCTATCGCACTGGAAGAAGTGGCCGAGGATGTCCACAAACGCGCCTTTATCGTGACGGACCGTTTCTTGTTCAACAACGGCTACGTGGATCAAATCAGTTCGGTGCTGAAACAGCACGGAATGGAAACCGATGTTTTCTTTGAAGTGGAAGCCGATCCGACCCTGAGTATCGTGCGCAAAGGCGCTGAGCAGATGCAAGCGTTCAAGCCTGACGTGATCATCGCGCTCGGCGGCGGTTCACCGATGGACGCAGCCAAAATCATGTGGGTCATGTACGAACATCCGGATACCCATTTTGAAGAGTTAGCGCTGCGCTTTATGGATATTCGCAAGCGTATCTACAAATTCCCGAAAATGGGTGTGAAGGCGAAGATGATCGCCGTTACCACCACCTCCGGTACCGGTTCTGAAGTGACGCCGTTCGCCGTAGTAACGGATGATGCCACCGGGCAAAAATACCCGTTGGCGGACTATGCACTCACCCCGGACATGGCGATCGTTGATGCGAATCTGGTGATGAACATGCCAAAATCCCTGTGCGCCTTTGGCGGCCTGGATGCGGTTACCCACTCACTCGAAGCCTACGTATCGGTACTTGCCAACGAATATTCCGACGGACAAGCGCTACAGGCATTGAAGCTGCTCAAAGAGAACCTGCCGGCCAGCTACCGTGACGGCGCGAAAAACCCGGTTGCACGTGAGAGCGTTCACAAAGCCTCCACCATCGCCGGTATCGCCTTTGCCAACGCCTTCCTGGGGGTCTGCCACTCCATGGCGCACAAGCTGGGCTCCGAGTTCCACATTCCGCACGGTTTGGCCAATGCCCTGTTGATCGCTAACGTGATCCGGTATAACGCGAATGACAATCCGACCAAGCAAACCGCATTCAGTCAGTACGATCGCCCACAAGCGCGTCGTCGTTATGCCGAAGTGGCCGATCACCTGGGACTGAGCGCCCCCGGCGATCGCACCGCAGCGAAGATTGAGAAACTGTTGACCTGGTTAGATGAAATTAAAACTGAACTGGGCATCCCCACTTCAATTCGTGAAGCAGGCGTGCAAGAAGCCGATTTCCTGGCGAAAGTCGACAAACTGTCTGAAGATGCCTTTGACGATCAGTGTACCGGTGCCAACCCGCGCTATCCGCTAATCGCTGAACTGAAACAGATCATGCTGGACACTTTCTACGGCCGTCCGTATACGGAAAGTGTTGAAGAAGAGAAAGCCCCGGCCAAAACCGAGAAAAAAGGTAAGAAGGCTAACTGAGAAGCGATATACCCTAAATAATTCGCGTTGCAGGACAAAACGTTTACGTTTTGAACAGCGCTTGCGTTGGCCCTTTAGAGCGAGACGCATTTATGCGTCTCATAACGCGGCAAGAGAAGGCATCCCGATGAGCTTACTCAAGTAAGTGATTCGGGTGACAAATCTGCCAAGAGCAGATTTGTACGCCGCTAGCGGCGGCCTCGTAAGAGGTGAGGCCCTGGGATGGGCCGAATAACGAGCGTAGCCAACACACCTGCAACTTGACGTATGACGGGTATAATACCTCCCCCCAGTGACGCAGCGCGTCACTGGGGTTTTTTATCCACCTATTTTCTAGCAGCCGCCTAGGGGCTGTTGACAATTAACACAGCCAGACGAATGCAGCAGCGAGCGCAACGAATGATGCGAAGCGTTTTGAGAGTTTGTCGAAGCGTGTAGCTACGCGTCGAAATTGCTTGATACGGCAAAAGAAACGTTCGATCAAATTGCGTGAAGCGTAAAGATGTTTGTCCAGTGGGCGTTGCTCACGGCGATTCTCTTTGCTGGGGATGACAGCCTGAATGCCTACCGACTCCAGATATTGTAGAATCACATTCGTATCGTAGGCTTTGTCTGCAGCCAAGCTTGAAGGTTTCAATTCACCAAGTAAAGGCAATGCTTCTCTGGTGTCGCTCTTTTGACCACCAGTCAAACTAAAACGGGCAAGCATGCCCAGCCCATCAACCAGAGCGTGAATCTTGGTTGTCAATCCCCCGCGAGAACGACCAATCGACTGGTCACCGTTTTTTTGGGAGCGCCCGCTGCATGCTGATGAACCCGTACGATAGTGCTGTCGATGAAGATTTCCTCGAAATCGGCATCGCCCGCAAGTTCAGCAAAAACGGAATGCCATATTTCTGCCCGTGACCATCTGGCAAAGCGTTTGTACACACTGTTCCAGAGTCCGAAATCGGGTGGTAAATCTCTCCATGGGCTTCCAGTTCGGGCGATCCATAAAACCGCTTCGACAAAAAGCCGATTATCTGCTGCTGTTCGTCCCGGCTCCGAATCCTTTCCCGGCAAAAACGGGCTAATCCGTTCGTATTGGTCATCACTGAGCATCAATCTTGGCATTCTGCTTTTCCAAAAAAGACAGAATGTAAACAGATTCTTTTACAAAAAAACAGGTTCTTGGCGATGATTGTCAACAGGCCCTAGTGGCTATCTGCAGAGAGTGAAGCGTGGATTAATCCCAATGCGCTTTTATAGTGTTTACGGCAGACTGACACATAGCGCTCATTGCCCCCGATCACCACCTGCTCACCTTCGCGCAGCGGGTTGCCCTGCGCATCAAGTCGCAGTACCCTATTCGCTTTGCGCCCGCAATGACAGACCGTTTTCAACTCGATCAGCTTATCCGCCCAGGCGAGCAAATACTGGCTACCGGAGAATAATTCGCCCTGAAAATCAGTGCGTAGACCGTAGCACAGCACCGGAATATCCAATTCATCGACAATGTCTGACAGTTGATTCACCTGCTCGCGGGTTAGAAACTGGCACTCATCGATTAATATACAGTGCACAGGCTGCTCACGTTGCACATTAACCAACAAGGTCAACAAATCAGTTTCTAAATTAAACACCAGGGCCGGGGCGGAAAGTCCAATGCGCGAGCTGACCCGCCCGATACCATCGCGCTGGTCTATTTCAGCCGTTAAAATCAGCGTCCTCATCCCCCGTTCCTGGTAGTTATAAGAGGACTGTAATAATGCGGTAGACTTTCCCGCGTTCATTGCCGAGTAATAAAAATAAAGTTGTGCCATGTTTATAACCCCAAAAGAGCGCTTACCCGCGCAACGCGCGGCGGCGCATTGTATCATATTTTGAAATAACCGACGTGCCCACTGCCGATGCGGCCCCAAGGGCCGTGAGAGACAGCACAGTGGGATAACAACGCCATCACCGCCGCAATGGCGTGGGTAATCGGGGTATATAAAGCAATGGGCAATTGCGAAAATTCCTATACAGAGGAAAACATTAACAGCATGAGCGATATTTAGCGTAAATAATTAGCATTGTATGATATCGGTCAGAAAGGCATGGAATCGCCCTCTTCAGCGTAAGGGAACGAGTAACTTGATTTGTGTTTATCGACACCGCCAACCTGACAACCGGTAAACGTTACCGGGTATAAAAAATGCTTATATCGCTCTCTGTCCACATCACCGTTGACCGTTTTAACGCTGCGCCCAGAGTAATACTCAAGTAACAGGTATTTCATTTGTTAACACCGCAGTTTTATTTACCCCAGCGGCAACGTGATATCGGTTTTAAAAACGCCATTTTTTAACAATCTTACAAATTTGACTATTGCAGAAAATAAAATAGCCATCTATTATCACCCTACATACGCCACCAATAATATTATTTGAGATTATCACAATGAGCGAAGCACTAAAGGTTCTAAACAACATCCGTACTCTGCGCGCCCAAGCGAGAGAATGCAGCCTGGATACTTTGGAAGAAATGCTGGAAAAACTGGAAGTCGTTGTCAATGAGCGTCGTGACGAAGATAATCAGGCTCAGGCAGAAATCGAAGAACGTACCCGTAAATTACAACAATATCGTGATATGTTGATTGCTGATGGCATCGACCCGAATGAACTGTTGCAATCTTTGGGTGCAGCAAAAACACCGGGCAAAAGCAAACGCGCCGCACGCCCTGCAAAATATCAATATACCGATGAAAACGGCGAAGCAAGAACGTGGACTGGCCAAGGCCGCACCCCTGCCGTGATCAAGAAAGCCATTGAAGAGCAAGGTAAATCGCTGGACGATTTCCTGCTGTAATTCCCAATCGGAATTCTTGTGCTTATTTAACAAAAAACCCCGTTTAACGGGGTTTTTTATATCCATTTTTCGTGACGCTCCGCGAACCACAAGGCAAAGCGCCATCGAATCAGGTTATTTCACATCATTTTCATTAACGGTTTCATTAAGCCATGCAGCAAAATCATTACCCAGCGTATTGTGACGCAGGCCGTATTCTACAAATGCACGCATGTAACCCAATTTGTTTCCGCAGTCGTGACTGCCCCCTTTAAGGTGGTAAGCCTCTACGGTTTCTTTTTCCATCAACATGGCAATGGCATCCGTTAACTGGATTTCATTACCCGCTCCCGGCGGTGTTTTTTCCAGCAGAGACCAAATATCAGCCGATAGCACATAGCGACCGACAATGGCCAAATTGGACGGTGCCTCTGACGCCTTGGGTTTTTCCACGACGCCCACCATTGGCGCACTGTCGCCCGGCTGTAATGTTTGCCCTTTGCAGTCAACAACACCATAGCTGCTGACTTCTTCAACCGGTTCAACCATAATTTGGCTATGACCCGTTTCAGAAAAACGCGCCAGCATTTCACTCAGGTTGTCTTTTTTCAGGTTGGATTCAAATTCATCAATGATAACGTCGGGCAAAATAACGGCGACCGGCTCATCCCCGACTAACGGGTGTGCGCACATCACAGCGTGTCCCAACCCTTTTGCCAACCCCTGACGCACTTGCATGATGGTGACGTGCTTCGGGCAAATAGACTGAACTTCTTCCAACAATTGGCGTTTAACACGCTTCTCCAATATCGCTTCCAGCTCAAAACTGGTATCGAAGTGGTTTTCAATAGAATTCTTAGATGAGTGTGTAACTAAAATAATTTCGTTCAAGCCTGCGGCGATACACTCATTGACGACGTATTGAATGAGCGGCTTATCAACCAGCGGCAACATTTCTTTTGGAATCGCTTTTGTTGCCGGCAGCATCCGAGTCCCTAGCCCTGCGACGGGGATGACCGCTTTTCTAACTTTTTTATTCACCGTTGACATAACAACCTCTGATATACCGTTCAAATAATGAACTTTATTGCCGGGTTTAATTCGGGATACACCAGCCTGCTCGGCCAGAGACGACACCCGGTAAACGCGATGGCTATGATAAAAATAAAACAACGCTTTATATAGTAGGAAATAAAAATTAATTTCGAAAGCGAAGAGTATGCAACAAATTGCATGATGAGCGCCTATCAGACTATTCCGTAGGCCTCATCACACTGCGTTGGCATTCAATCTGCTGATAACATCAGTCGTAAGCGTCCACCGCGTCCCCATACCTGACATTCAAAAGCGGAGCACTCATGGTTTAATTGGTTAAGATATGCTCCATCGAGGGTGCCGAGTGGAATACCATTGTTTAACACCAACTGCTCCTCTCCCGCGTTCAGCATGGCATGCAAACCGGCTGAAATAAGAATGAGTCGTTGCAATCCTCGGTGATAGTAGCCCACTAGCAACGGGAAACGCCCATTAAGATTGGCCTGACGCAGCAATTGATTGACCTGTCGCAGCAATACAGGCAATTCAGGTAGACGGTGTTGCTGATTAGCCAGATGCTCTTGCAACAATCCGTTAAACAGTGTGCGCAGCAGCAAAGCCGCCAGCGTGCCGTTATTATTAGCGGCTTGTGTCACATCAAGACAATAGAACGCCAAATCATCATCAGACAATGCGGCAATATCCAGTACCAAACCCGGCTGCTCTAATGACGTCAATTGGCGGTAACGCACGCTGCAACCTGCTATTTTTTGATGCACCGGCGGCTGTAGCTGCGCCAGCAGTTTATTAACAGCATCTGGCGATTGATTGAGTGAATCCATATCCTCCATCAACTGCTCAACTTCACTCAGTTGAGAAGTAAACATGTCGGGATACATGCAGGTCATCACGGCCTCGCGCAAGCGCGCATAATCGCGGATAGGCTTAAGCATCACATCCTGTACGCCCAGACGCAGCACTTTGGCGACATCCCCCATCTGGCTGGTAGCAGACACCACCAGAATGGGCGTGCGATTATCTTGCAACCTGAGCGTTTCAACGAACTCAATGCCCCCCATCAGTGGCATTTCCAAATCGCACACGATCAAATCAGGGTGATAGCCTTGCATTACGGCCAATGCATCCACCCCATTGACAGCTTCACGCACAGACGCACCCAGCGATGTCAGATAGCCAGCGATCACGGAACGAAATACCGCCTCATCTTCAACAATCAATATGTGCTTATCTGTTAATGGCTGCCCCATTGATGACCTCATACGTCAACTTCATGCATATTCCCTCGCGTTGTTCGGCCTTAACCCCTGCCACTCCACACTTTTACCCTTTTTGACACTTATCAGGCGCCGCGTTTCGCATTAGCCTGCGTCTCGGTTTACCAGCAGTTGCAATTCATCCTGCTTTTTCTCAACGGCCAGTCGCCCTGCCGCAATCGCCTCATGCGCGCGATGAAAATCCAGCGTGGCGATTTGTGGACAATAGGGCTGCACCACCACATCAGGCGGGTCGCCAGCCATACGATGCATTTTTAAACGGTTTTCCAGCACCTGAATGGAGGCCGTCATGATATCCATCGCGGAAGGTGCACGGTTGGCACGCTGACGCTGCAACCCCATGGACAAGCGCTGCCGAAGCTTGTGCTGCCAGTTGAGCGGCGTCGAATCCGCATGCGTCTCCTCAGCCATCGCGGCCACCGACAGCATGTCGTCATGCCCCAGCGTGGCGTTATGCTGCAAATCCACGGCAATTACCACGTCAGCGCCCAGTGCGCGTGCCAGAGAAACAGGCACCGGGTTCACCACTGCACCATCAACCAACCAATAGTCATTGTGTCGCACCGGTGCGAGCAATCCCGGCATGCTGCATGAAGCGCGGATCGCATGGTGCAGATCGCCCTCGGTAAGCCACAGTTCTCGCGCTGTTGTCAGGTTGGTAGCCACCGCACCGAACTTGATAGCACACTCCTCTATCTGCTGGGTACGCAAGATGTGTCGTACCTGATTAAATACCCGATCGCCACGCAGTAACCCACCCCGCTGCCAAGATAGATCCATCAGGCGAATCACATCCCAATGATGAAACCCACTCACCCAGCGCGCCATGGCATTCAGTCGGTTAGTCGCATAAGCCGCACCCACTAAAGCGCCTACAGAGCAACCGGCTACCACATCGACCACAATACCCATTTCAGTCAATGCCTGAATGACACCAATATGGGCCCATCCTTTTGCCGCGCCCGATCCCAGCGCCAGGCCAATCTTTCTTTGCCTCATGATATCCTTCTCATCTCGCTATTCATTTTAGCGTACATTGCCACTCACCGAGATTGTTAGGTAACATATCGCCACGACGTTGAGTTATTTTCACGCAAATATCGATATTTTTTAATTTTTTTTACTATTGGCAATACACCCAGGAGTCACCGTGCCGCAAAGCTGTCCCTGCGGGAGTGGTAAGCAGTATACCGCATGCTGCCTTCCCTATCTGCAACGCACCGACATCGCACCAACGCCAGAAGCATTAATGCGTTCACGCTATTGTGCGTACGTAGCCCATGACGTTGATTATCTTATTGCTACCTGGGACCCTGCGCTTCAACCTGAAAAATGGCGGGCTTCAATCGCCGAAAGCGCCCAGGATACGCAGTGGCAACGCTTGAACGTGCTGGCTACCAGCCCAGGACGCGATGCGGATGAAGGATATGTCGAATTCGCTGCGCGCTATACCGACACCGCGCAGCCAGAGCGCACATCGCTGATGCGCGAACGCTCACGCTTCCTTCGCCGCCTCGATCGCTGGTACTATGTGGATGGCGTACATCTGCAAACTGGCAGAAACGATCGCTGTCCATGCGGTTCGGACAAAAAATACAAACAGTGCTGCGGGCGAAGATAGGCGCGTAGTGTAAGGCAAAAAATGTAACCCGGTGGCATGCTTCCCCTTATCGCGGCGATAAAACGCACGAACGTGGCAGCTTTCGGGGATGATGACAGACGAATTTGGACAGGGTTCTTATTTCCATGCAATCCCAAACGATGCAATCTCAGGCAATACAACGAAAAGTGTTGCGTACTATTTGCCCCGATGCGAAGGGGCTTATCGCGAAAATTACCAATATCTGCTACAAGCATGAATTAAACATTGTGCAGAACAATGAATTTGTCGATCACCGCACCGGGCGCTTTTTCATGCGTACTGAATTAGAAGGGATCTTCAATGACACGACGCTGCTGGCGGATTTGGACGGCGCGCTGCCGGAAGGTTCCGTGCGTGAACTGAGCGATGCGGGCCGTCGTCGCATCGTGGTTCTGGTCACCAAAGAGGCGCATTGTCTGGGCGATTTGCTGATGAAGAGCGCCTACGGTGGCCTGGATGTTGAGATTGCCGCCGTGATTGGCAACCACGATACCTTGCAGACGCTGGTTGAGCGTTTTGATATCCCGTTCCATCTGGTGAGCCATGAAGGGCTTTCGCGCGAAGCACACGACCAGCTGATGATTGAGCAGATTGACGCCTACAAACCGGATTATGTGGTATTGGCCAAATACATGCGCGTATTGACGCCTGCTTTTGTGCAGCACTATCCGAATCAGGTGATCAACATCCACCACTCGTTCCTGCCAGCATTCATCGGTGCGCGTCCCTATCATCAGGCCTATGAGCGCGGCGTGAAGATTATCGGTGCGACTGCCCACTATGTGAACGATAGCCTGGATGAAGGTCCGATCATTATGCAGGATGTGATCAACGTCGATCACACCTATACCGCCGATGACATGATGCGTGCAGGCCGCGACGTCGAGAAAAACGTCCTTAGCCGCGCCCTGTACCGCGTGCTGGCGCAGCGGGTTTTCGTTTACGGTAATCGCACCATTATTCTTTAAGCCGCTGTTTTTCCACTCAACGCTGAGTGGAAAATCCGCAAGGCGTGTGAAAAAACGGCAAACAAACGCCTTTTTTTGCCTTCAGGCTTTACAGGGGCGCCGCATTTGATATGATGCGCCCCGCTTACCAAGAAAGCGCACAATCAGTTAGGCCATGGTGGGGTTCCCGAGCGGCCAAAGGGAGCAGACTGTAAATCTGCCGTCACAGACTTCGAAGGTTCGAATCCTTCCCCCACCACCATCTAGCAACGCCTGTTGCACCCGTTTATCTCTCTCGTTTATCCTAATTCCTGTTCGCACCTGACGTTCACGCCCTATCCTTCTAACGCTTTTTGTTCATGGTGTTTACCATACTCTTTTTTACACACAAAAGAGTATGGTAAACACCATGAACAAGGTCAGCACGGCCAGTGTAACCAGCGTCAAATCCGCCCCGATAAATCCCAGAGAATATCCGGCCACCAGGCTACCAACGCCAGCGCTGATTTTCACCAACGTCCCGCTCACCGCAGAAATCCTTGCCGCCAGTTTGAGCGGCATCTCCTGAAGGGTGAATACGTTATAACTGACATTCCATATCCCCCCCATGATGGCTTTAAAGACAAACAGCACAAAAATCGACACCGGATCGGTAAAGACGAGAAACCCACAGAAAATCAGCACGCGAGCCAGATTGACAATGAGAACCAACTGCCTGAGCGACAATAGGTTAATCACTTTGCGTGAAATAAAGCTGCCGATAAGACCGCCCGCCCCCAGACCAGAAAGCACCAGGCCGGTTATTTCAAAGGCGGTATTTTGTGCTTTCAGGCTCCATATCACCGTCAGATAGAGAATAGGATGTAAAAAATTGTTAAGCGCGGTCAGTGCAACGATGACGCTAAACAATTTATTGTCGCGCAACCAGCGAAATGCCTGTTGGATATCAGCGCCCACCGAGGAATGCGCAGCACGTGCTGTCGGGGGGGCATCAATACGCATCAGGAACAATAAGCACACGGCTAACAGCGAAAAGAGCAGATTGACGGAATAGGGAAAGAAAATATTCACAGAGATCAGATAGCCGCACAATGCTGGCGCAACAAGCTGAACGGCTCGGGTTCTGATCTCGTAGGTTGACAAGGCTGACGTAGAGGCGTGTCCCTGAATCAGTCCCTTGATGACCACAGGTTCAGCCACTTCAGTAAACACGGTGAATATGCCATAAGCGAGTGAAACCGCCATAATCCACCAGAAGCTGGCATCGCGAAACAACATGAGCAACAGGATAAACAGCGCCAAACAGAAAATGCGCCCACACTCGCTGCATTTTAGCACGCTGATCTTGTTTGATTTTTCTATGAACGGTGATGATATTATTTTGATAAAAATCACCGGGCAATAAAAAGCAAACACACACCAGCTTATCTGCACCGGGTCGAGGTTGAGACTCAACGCCAGCAAAGGTAGCGTGATGTGGTAAATTTCAATTCCCAGAAGTGAAAACGCAGAACTTGCGACAAAAACGTTAAAATTGTTCTTCATAGGGTCCTGGTAGCAGAATACGATCAGATCCGTCTGCCATAGTGTTATGAAGAAGCCACGTTACACCGTTTTGTGACCGATTACGGTGCGGTTCAGCACATCTCTCAGGCTTTTCCTTTCCAACTGCCCGGCGAGTAAGAAAACACCGGCAACTGCCATGACCAACGGATCGCCGCCAAACGCAGCGACAGCCCCAGCGTAAACGACACCAGCAGATTAATATCGTGGTTGATCTGTAACGCTTTCAGCCCGAGATACAGCAGCGCCACCAGCAGTGAGACGCTGGCATAGAGCTCTTTACGGAGTACCATCGGCGTACGGTTGCAAAAAATGTCGCGCAGAATACCGCCGAAGATCCCGGTGACAATCCCTGCCATAATGACCACGGTAAAGGAATAGTTCAGCTTCAGCGCCACATTGCAGCCGATAATGGTAAAGGCAATCAGCCCCATAGCGTCAAGGATCAGGAACAGTCGATGCAGGTGATGCATGATGCGGGCAATCACGATAGTGAACAGGTCTGCACCAATCGTCAGATAGATATAACCGGGGTGTTGCGTCCAGCCGATGGGATAGTTGCCGAGCAGGATGTCACGAACGGTGCCACCGCCCAGTGCGGTGATAAAGGCGATCATCGCCACACCGAAAATATCCATGTTCCTGCGTCCGGCGGCCAATGCACCAGACATGCCTTCTGCGGTAATTGCGATCAGATAGATGTAAGTAAGCACACAAATTTTCCTGTGAAATGTGCCTCTCCCCCTGTCCGTTTTACCTGAGAGTTTATGCAGCTTACGCCGCTTGCCCCTTCGGTGGGTGGCTACGCAGAAACAGCGCGCACACCGCTCTCAAGTCGGCGTATCAACAAAGTGCAGTAAGGTGGCCTGAGCGATTATGGGAGTTTGCGCCTTCGGCGGGTCGCGCGTTGCGCGGTCCTCTCTCCTGCGAGCTGCGAAGTATAAGGGCTTACTATCGCTACTTCAACCTTCCGTTCGCTCAACAGACCGCGATATCATCCGCCGGGCGCCTCTGGCGCGACCTTTGCCGGTTTTTTCTGATACCATCAGCGTCACAATTTCCTGACATGGCAGTGACGATGAAAGTTGTTTCTTTTAATATCGATGGGCTGCGTGCCCGCCCTCACCAACTGGCCGCTATCATCGCCCAGCATCAGCCGGATATCATTGGCTTGCAGGAAACCAAAGTACACGATGATATGTTTCCCTTCGAAGAGATACGCAAGCTGGGCTATCAGGTCTACTACTACGGGCAAAAAGGCCATTATGGCGTCGCGCTGCTGTGTAAAGAGACGCCGATTGCCGTGCGCTACGGCTTTCCCAGCGATGAACCCGATGCGCAGCGACGCATCATCATGGCGGATTTCGCCACGCCCGCTGGCACGCTGACCGTTATCAATGGCTATTTCCCGCAGGGAGAGAGCCGCGACCACCCGGTGAAATTCCCGGCCAAAACGCGCTTTTATGCCGACTTGCAGACCTATCTGACGCAGCATCACACCCCGGAGCAACCGCTGATCGTCATGGGGGATATCAATATCAGCCCAACAGATCTGGATATTGGCATTGGTGAAGAAAACCGTAAGCGCTGGCTGCGCACCGGTAAGTGTTCATTTTTACCCGAAGAACGTGAATGGATGGCGCGCCTGCTGGGATGGGGATTGGTCGATACCTTCCGCGCGCTGGCGCCAGACACTACCGACCGCTATTCCTGGTTTGACTACCGCTCTGCTGGTTTTGACGACAATCGCGGCCTGCGCATCGATGTGATCCTCGCCAGTCAGGCATTGGCGACGCACTGCACAGCAAGCGATATCGATTACGACATCCGCAGCATGGAAAAACCCTCTGACCACGCGCCGATTTGGGCCACGTTCACCGGGCTCTGACACCTTGCACGGGCAGCCGTTCACGACTGCCCTGTCGCTAATACCGTTACTGTTTCAGCACTTGCCAGATCAGATTATTCGTCCCCAGCGTTTGCCTGTCACGCGTACACTGCAACAACACCCCTTCCGTTCGCACCACAGCGCCTTCCGTATAATTACGGTTCTCAAACACGCAGCAACGCATACAGTTGTTTTGCGGCTCTCGCCGCGTCGAACCGTTGTTATCGCCCCAAATCACACTGGGCGGTACGCCAACCACGATATCCGTGTTGCCCCGCGAGGGCACGGGCAGGGTCGTCGCGGCAGATTGCGCCCACACGGGCAGAGAGACCAGCGCGCCGACAAACAACATCACCTGTGATGATTTCATCCGTTCTGCTCCTTCGCGGCCTTTTTCGCCGTGGGTTTACGTGTTTTTTTCTGCGTTTTTTGGGGTGCTTGCAGTCCGCGAAACGCCGATGCGGACCGGTTTTGTCGCGCTTGCGCTATCAATCCACTCAAGGTTTCAGTGAGCGGTTGCATAAAATCCTGGTAACGACGCTGTTTTTCGCTGATCAGCGTCAACGTGGCTTCCCAATTGGCGGTCATATCCGGCAACGCTGCGCTAGGCGGTAATGCATGAATCAGCGCCCGCCCCGCTTCGCTAGCATGAATATAACGCCCTTTTTTAAACAGAAAGCTTCGTTTAAAGAGTAGCTCAATAATGCCTGCACGCGTGGCTTCGGTACCGAGGCCATCGGTTTCACGCAATATTTTCTTCAGCGTTTTGTCTTGCACAAAACGGGCAATGCCGGTCATGGCAGAAAGCAACGTGGCATCGGTAAACGGACGTGGAGGCTGGGTTTGCCGCTCTACCACCTCACCTTTTTCACACAGCAGCACATCCCCTTTGGCGACCACCGGCAGCGGCAAGCCATCGTTTTCGTCGTCGCGCTCCTTGGCGCCCAGTAGCGCACGCCAGCCTGCATCGGCAAGAAAACGGGCTTTGGCAATAAATTTCCCCCCGGCAATATCGAGGGTAATGACGCATTTACGAAACACCGCATCAGGACAAAACTGCATCAGATACTGCCGGGCAATCAGCCCATACACCTGACGCTCGTTCTCACTCAGCGATGCATTGGCGCTGCGCGCGGTGGGAATAATCGCATGGTGCGCATCAACTTTGCTGTCATCCCAGCAGCGGTTACGACGTTCAAGGTTGACGACCGGTTGCGGCAATAGCCCGGACGCATGCACCGTAATCGCATTGATAACCGCATGACGCCCAGCAAAATGCTCTTCAGGCAGGTAACGGCAGTCCGAACGCGGATAGGTAATCAGTTTATGGGTTTCATACAAGCGCTGACAGGTATCCAACACTTGTTGTGCGCTAAGGCCAAAGCGTTTGGCAGCTTCGATCTGCAATGCGGAAAGAGAATATGGCAGCGGTGCCGTTTCCGATTCGCGTTTATCACTGTAATCCGTTACGGCGGCAGGCTGTCCAGCAATGCGCTTGACCACATGCTCAGCCAACGAGCGGTGCAACAAACGCCCTTCTTCATCCTGATACGGCTCACAAGATTCGCTCGGTTGCCACAGCGCCACAAAGCGTTCATCGGCAGGCGTGACAATATGCGCCTTGACCTCAAAGTAATCCTTGGCGACGAAATTTTCGATCTCTTCATCGCGACGCACCACCAGCCCCAGCACCGGCGTTTGCACTCTGCCGACGGAGAGCACGCCGTCATAACCGGCATTGCGCCCCAACAGCGTGTAGGCACGGGTCATGTTAATACCGTAGAGCCAGTCAGCCCGCGAACGCGCCAGCGCCGATACGCACAGCGGTACAAAGTCGCGGTTATCGCGTAGACGTTCGACAGCTCGCGTCACCGCCTGCGGATTGAGATCGTTGATCAGGCAGCGCCGCACCTGCTGACGTTTTTCCGGCGCCAGCGCCAGATACTCCAGCACCTCATCCACCAGCAGTTGTCCTTCACGATCCGGGTCACCGGCGTGGATCACCTCCGTCGCCTCCCCCAACAGCTTCTTGATGGCATTCAGTTGCTTGCTCACTGAGGGACGCGGCATCAACAGCCATTTTTCGGGGATAATCGGCAGATCGGCCAACGACCAGCGTGCGTAGCGGGCATCATAGGCATCAGGCTGAGCCTGCTCGAGTAGATGCCCGACGCACCAGGTAACGACATCCTGTGAACCACAGGCGATGTAGCCGTCACCTCGCCGATGCGGTTTAGGCAAGATATCGGCTATCGCTCTGGCGAGGCTGGGTTTTTCAGCAATAAACAGGCGCATTATCAGAAATAGCGAACAAATTTTTCCGTGTCCAACGGCACAACCGTGGTGGACGCTTTCAGTTGCGGTGTTCCCAAATAGAGAAACCCGACAATTTCATCTTGTTCGCGGCAGCCAAAGGCTTCACGGACCTGTTCGTGCTCAGTCCACAGACCGCTGCGCCAGATACCGTTGAAACCCTGCGCCAGTGCAGCCATTTGCATCGCTTGCACCGCGCAGCCCGCGGAAACCACCTGCTCCCATTTGGGCACCTTGGGATTATCTTCGCAATGTGCAATCACGGTGATGACCATTGGAGCGCGAAACGGGGCCTGACGGGCTTTATCTTGAGCAGCCGCGTCAAGGCCTTCCTGTTGAGCCGCGGCGTATAAAACCTCACTCAGGCGGGCCAATCCCTCATCCTGAGCAATCACGAAACGCCACGGTTGCAGGGTGCCGTGATCGGGCGCGCGCATGCCGGCATGAATAATGTTGGCTAACGCGTCGCCTTGCGGTGCCGGAGCAGCCAAACGCGAGGCAGAACGGCGGTTGAGTAACAAGTCCAGTGCATCCATCCTTTTTCTCCTGTAAACGGTCTGCATGAAAAATAGCGCCAAGCGTTGCCATCGCCTGTTAGTGCGCGCCACGGTATCACAACTCGCGGTGCGTCAGTAACGGTTTTGTGGCAATCCTATCATAGCGGATGCCGGTGATAATGCGGGGAGATTCTGATTGTTTCCGGCCCTGTTCAGACGGTTGACGTAGGGTGATGGGCCAGCATGAACAGTTGCCTGCGCATTCGAACCGTGACCGGAAGCACGCTCAGTGCCGCACTGCTATCACTTCGTGTCGTGACGCAAGTGATACACCGTTAGTTGATTCCAAAAGTCGAGGCCAATCAACTTGTCATTTCCTGCGCGGCGAAAGGCAAATGCACCGCCTTTATTGTGACCGATACGAATAATGCCTTTTTCTTCTTGTGCGTTAACCGGTGCAATACCGCGCATGTTCACCCTACCGTCTTCGGCAAACGTGATATCCGGATCGCCCGTTTCGCGCAGGGCAAAGGCTCCTACGGGAATACCCGATACCGGCGACGCGATGTCCTGCTCTGTCAATGAGGCCAGATTGGCCACTTTCTGGCACGATGAACCATCATTGATCGGCGCGGTACAGGCAACCTGCAAAAGGTCACGGGCCGCCAGGTATTGTCCGCTACGCCACTGCGCTTTGGCCGCTTCAGTACACAGTTTGGCCGAAATACCGCTGCGGCACACTGTGGCCATGATATCGGTATATTCCTGTACCGGTGCGGCCGGGATGCCTGCAATGCTTGCCAACGGTGACTGGCCCGATTTTTCTGCAGAGGTACGCGCTTCCCACCGGCTACACGCTGAATCAATGTGGTCTTCACATAATTGTTTTAACTGAGCAGTATCAACCTCATACAGCCTTTTTTTGCAAGCGAGCAGGTCGTTCCAGCAGGTTTTGCCTATCTCGGTTTTCGGCGGCGGCAGGTTGGTCAGACAGGGTTGCTCTTCCTTGAGCACATAATTAACTTTGAACATCGGGTCGGTAATGGTTTTACCGTCAGCAGACACCTCCATAGTAGTGTCTACCAATTCCCCCAGCGTAACCCGCTTGAGTTTACTTCCCGCTAAGCGGTACTGATGCAACGCAGTCTCAGTCGCAAACGATTGTTGTAGCAACTCGTGATTTAACACACGAATCTGGCTTCTTGGTTCTTGGTAAATGCCACAGGTCAAGCCAGAAACCGGATCGGACAAGGCGGGGAATGACAGAGAGGTCAATAGCAAAAGGAACAACACGCGGACGTGCGTTAAAAAAGACATGGTTCACTCCATTCATAATAATGCACTTCACCCGATCGCTTCAGGCAACATGATAATAATAAAAGTATTATTTTCCAGGGGCGAGCATTTTTCCCCTGAAATGCCATTACCAGATTCTGCGCGTTATTCTTCATCTCTCGCCCACACGCCTCTATTCCTCCTCCGGCAGTCTTCACATCACGCCCTGCGAAAAAATGTTGCCGCTCAGGCAATCGCTTTTCTTTACAAAATAGACACATTTTTATCAACGAAGGGTACTAATGAAGTTGGCATTTTCCTATACGCTCATTAGGATAGAGAGTAAGTTCGCTCTTATTAGCGTGAATGTCGCGGGGCAACCCTTTATTGCTCGCTTTGCCATTAAAAGGAACAGCGGCAGGTATTATGTTTGGCGTTTTTTGGAGATAACATGCGCACACTGTGGCGAATCTTTAGCGGACTCTTCAAGTGGACTTGGCGTCTGCTCAATTTCACCCGTGAGTTTATTCTTAATTTGTTTCTGATTGTGTTGATTCTGGTGGGTGTCGGCATTTATGTGCAGTTCAAAAATGCGCCAGCTCAAACACCTCAGGGCGCGCTGCTCGTTGATATCACCGGCGTTGTCGTCGATAAACCGACGGTTAATAATAAACTGCGCCAGTTAGGTAGAGAAATTTTTGGTGCTTCCAGCAATCGCCGTCAGGAAAATTCGCTGTTCGATATTGTTAATACGATTCGTCAGGCCAAAACCGACAGTAATATTACCGGTATGGTGCTCGATCTAAGCGATTTCGTCGGTGCAGACCAACCCTATCTACAATATATCGGCAAAGCATTGCGTGAATTCCGCGACAGCGGCAAGCCCATTTTCGCGATCGGTGACAGTTACAGCCAAACGCAATACTATCTGGCCAGTTTCGCGACCAGCATTTCACTCACCCCGCAGGGTAACGTCGATCTGCGCGGTTTCGCCACCAATGGCCTCTATTACAAATCGCTGTTGGAAAAGCTGGATGTGACCAGTCACGTATTCCGCGTCGGTACTTACAAGTCAGCAGTGGAGCCTTTCCTGCGTGATGATATGTCCCCTGAAGCGCGTGAAGCCGATATGCGCTGGGTGGGTGGATTATGGCAAAACTACCTGAATACGGTTGCCGTAAACCGCCAAATTACGCCGCAACAGCTGTTCCCCGGTGCCAGCGCAATTATTGCCGGCCTTCAGGCCGTGCAAGGCGATCCGGCACGCTATGCGCTGGAAAACAAACTGGTGGACGAAGTGGCATCACGTTCGTTCATCGAACAGAAGCTGGTAAAAACCTTTGGCTGGGACACCAAAAATCAGAGTTTCAACTACACCAGCATTTACGACTACACCGAGAAACCGACCACTCAAAGCGGCGCTGAAATCGCGGTGATTTTTGCCAGTGGCGCCATTGTTGACGGTCCGGAAACCCCGGGAGTGGTCGGTGGCGATACCACGGCGGCCCAAATTCGCCAGGCCAGACTGGATCCTAAAATCAAGGCGATCGTGCTGCGCGTCAACAGCCCCGGCGGCAGCGTAACCGCCTCAGAGAAGATTCGCGCTGAGCTGATGGCGGTACGCTTGGCTGGCAAACCGATCGTGGTATCCATGGGCGGTATGGCCGCCTCCGGTGGCTACTGGATCTCCACGCCGGCGAACGCGATTATCGCCAGCCCGAGCACCTTGACTGGCTCGATTGGGATATTTGGCGTGATCACCACCTTTGAAAATACCCTTGGGTCTATTGGCGTACATACCGACGGCGTGGCAACCTCACCGTTAGCGGATCTCAGCATCACCAAAACGCTGCCGCCCGAGTTTGCTCAGATGATGCAAATCAGCATCGAGCGCGGTTATAAAAACTTCGTCGATCTGGTTGCACAGTCACGCAAGAAAAGCCCGGAAGAGATTGATAAAATCGCCCAGGGGCACGTTTGGACCGGTGATGATGCCAAGACCAACGGGTTGGTCGATCAGTTGGGTGACTTCGACGACGCCGTCAAAAAAGCCGCTGAATTGGCCAAGTTGGGCCAATACCAGCTCAACTGGTTCGAAGAACAGCCAAGCCTGCTGGATATGATGCTAAACCGCGTCAACGCCGCCGCCCACGCCTGGTTACCTGCCCGACTTCAGGCCATGCTACCTGCGCCAGTAGCGCAGTTGGCTGAGGTGGTGCAAGCACAACCGGCTTTGCTCAACACGTTTAACGATCCGCAGCATCGCTATGCGCTGTGCATGGCCTGCGGTGAAGTAAAATAAGACAACGTCACACAGGGTTCTCCCTCAGCCCGGCTTATGTCGGGCTGTTTTTCATCTTTTAGATAAGAACAGCATGCAAAAGAAATCCATTTATGTCGCGTATACCGGCGGTACGATTGGTATGCAACGCTCCGCCAATGGTTACATTCCAGTTTCAGGTCACCTGCAACAGCAACTGGCCAACATGCCGGAGTTTCATCGTCCGGAAATGCCTGATTTTACCATCCATGAATATGACCCACTGATTGACTCCTCCGACATGCCCCCTGCCGATTGGCAGGCTATCGCTGAGGATATTCAACAACATTACGATGAATACGATGGCTTCGTGATTCTGCACGGCACCGATACCATGGCCTTCACAGCTTCTGCCCTCTCCTTCATTATGGAGAATCTGGCAAAGCCGCTCATTGTTACAGGGTCACAAATTCCGTTGGCCGAATTGCGTTCAGATGGGCAAACCAACCTGCTTAATGCACTGTACGTCGCGGCTAATCATCCGGTAAATGAAGTCAGCCTGTTCTTCAATAACAAGCTGCTGCGCGGTAACCGCACCACCAAAGCCCATGCCGACGGCTTCGATGCGTTCGCCTCTCCCAATTTTCCGACCCTGTTAGAGGCCGGTATTCATATACGCCGTCTGGTGCCAGCGCCGTCAGAAACCTCCTGCGCACCGCTGATCGTACATCCGATTACCCCGCAACCGATCGGTGTGATCACTGTCTATCCAGGGATTTCAGCGGACGTAGTGCGTAACTTCCTGAGCCAGCCGGTCAAGGCGCTGATATTGCGCTCTTATGGTGTGGGTAACGCGCCGCAAAGCCCGGCGCTGCTGGACGAGCTGCGTCAGGCATCAGCGCGCGGTATCGTGGTGGTTAACCTCACCCAGTGCATTTCCGGACGGGTGAATATGGAAGGTTACGCCACCGGCAATGCGCTGGCGCAGGCTGGCGTGATCAGCGGTTTCGATATGACGGTGGAAGCCGCGCTGACTAAACTGCATTATCTGCTGAGCCAACCTGATTTAACCCCTGATACCATTCGCCAGCTAATGCAACAAGACCTGCGCGGCGAACTGACTCAGGACGCCTAACCCGGATGCTGGAGCGAGCTGCCATGAACCCTGTCGTCATAAACCATGCCCTGCTGTTGATTGATTTGCAGAATGATTTTTGTCCGAACGGCGCACTGCCTGTCGCAGAAGGTGACATCACCATCGATGTTGCCAACGCCGCGATAGCGGTGGCGCAGCGTGCAGGAATGCCGGTCATCGCCAGCCAGGACTGGCACCCGGCTAATCATCTGAGCTTCGCAGCCAACCATCCGAACGCTGTCGTGGGAGAGCGTGGCGAACTGGCAGGATTAGCGCAAACATGGTGGCACGTGCACTGCGTACAGGGCACGCGTGGTGCAGAATTTCACGCGCGCCTTGAACGTGGGGCGTTTGATGCGGTGATACAGAAAGGCACTCAGCCTGACATTGACAGCTACAGCGCTTTTTTCGACAACGGCAAACGCGCCTCCACCGCACTGGATGCCCTGTTGCGCCAACGCGGTATCACGCAGTTGACCATCATGGGGCTGGCAACGGACTACTGCGTAAAATTTACCGTGCTTGATGCACTGACACTCGGGTATGACGTGCAGATCGTTGAATACGGTTGTCGCGGGGTAAATCTCCAACCGGGTGACAGTGAAGCCGCTTTGGTCGAGATGGTGGCTCACGGAGCGCGCCGTATTAGCCTGGCCGACTTTAGCGCGACCTCAGCGCCCCCCCCCCCCGCTTAACGCAGAGCCCCTGTGCATTCAGGGGGCTTGCTTACTGGCGTTCTCGCTGAATCAGCTTGTCGATGGCAAACGCCTGCTTCAGCTCTTGCTTGCTTTTCATCACCAACTCACCGTCGGTATTGATGGTCATGTGTTCCGCTTCCACGTTATGGCGCGATTGCCATAGCATCACCATTTGCAGGCAATTTTCTTTTTGCTCCGGCGTCAACGGCACGCCATCAGGCCATTTCCCCAGCTCCACGGCGGTTGCCAGGCGTTGGTAGATATCCGGCGTCAGCGCCGTCACAACCTCATCAAGCTGTTTATCGAGCATCGTGATTGCCATCCTGTCATTGCTATTTTTGATCAAAATCCAACAGGCTGAAACGTTTTAGCTACAACTGTCATCCCGCAACGTCAGCCATCCACTTTCTCACCGTCGCTGCCATCGATAAAGCTCAACGAGGCCGAGTTAACGCAGTAACGTTCCCCAGTGGTTTGCGGACCATCGGGGAACACATGCCCCAAATGGGCATCGCATTTACCGCAGCGAATTTCGATACGGTGCATGTTATGCGAAAAATCTTCCAGATAGCGAATGGCTCCCTTCGCCACGGGCCGATCAAAGCTGGGCCAGCCGCATCCTGAGTCATATTTGTTGTCGGAGTAAAACAGCGCGCTTTGGCAACACAGGCAGTGATACACCCCGGTGCGTTTATTATGCAACAGTTTGCCTGAATAGGCAGGTTCAGTGCCGCGTTGCTGCGTCACGTACTGTTGCATCTCCGTCAACGTTCCCTTGCCTGCCGGTGCAGACGTTGAAGCTGGTTTGTCCATGATTGTCTCGTTATCATTTTTGTTTGGCATTGCTTAGCTTAACAAGAATTAACATCCTCATAACGTTTTTTCCGACTAAAATGAG
Organism: Symbiopectobacterium purcellii; assembly: GCF_019797845.1. Taxonomy (NCBI): domain Bacteria; kingdom Pseudomonadati; phylum Pseudomonadota; class Gammaproteobacteria; order Enterobacterales; family Enterobacteriaceae; genus Symbiopectobacterium; species Symbiopectobacterium purcellii. The sequence continues at coordinate 2,259,209 of NZ_CP081864.1, forward strand.
GAGTAACCGACCAAGGCCCCAGCAATTGTGACACTCATCACATTTATCGGGACTGCGGGCTTTATATTGGTGCAAACGGTCCCATTTAAGGGAAAGATGTTCCTAAGTTTCATTACGGCGCATTTTCGTGCAACCTTTGCGTCTCAGATTTGACTTGCCGCAACTATTGACACGATTCCGCTTGACGCTCAGCAAGGTTTTTGTAATTTTACAACCAACCTTTATTCACTAACCATTATTCACAAACCATAGCTGGTGGAATATATGACTATCAAAGTAGGTATCAACGGTTTTGGCCGCATCGGCCGCATTGTTTTCCGTGCTGCTCAGAAACGTTCTGACATTGAGATCGTTGCAATCAACGACCTGTTGGACGCTGACTACATGGCTTACATGCTGAAATACGACTCAACTCACGGCCGTTTTGACGGCACCGTTGAAGTGAAAGACGGTCAGCTGATTGTTAACGGCAAAAAAATCCGCGTTACCGCAGAAAGAGATCCGGCTAACCTGAAGTGGGACGAAGTTGGTGTTGACGTGGTTGCAGAAGCAACCGGTATCTTCCTGACTGACGAAACTGCACGTAAGCACATCACCGCTGGCGCGAAAAAAGTGGTTCTGACTGGCCCGTCCAAAGATGACACCCCGATGTTCGTTCGTGGTGCCAACTTTGACAAATATGCCGGACAAGATATCGTTTCCAACGCATCTTGCACCACTAACTGCCTGGCACCGCTGGCAAAAGTGATCAACGACAACTTCGGTATCATCGAAGGTCTGATGACCACTGTTCACGCCACCACGGCTACGCAGAAAACCGTTGATGGCCCGTCTCACAAAGACTGGCGCGGCGGCCGCGGCGCATCCCAGAACATCATTCCGTCCTCTACTGGTGCAGCTAAAGCAGTAGGTAAAGTTCTGCCAGAGCTGAACGGCAAACTGACCGGTATGGCGTTCCGCGTTCCGACCCCGAACGTTTCTGTGGTTGACCTGACTGTTCGTCTGGAAAAAGCAGCCTCTTACGAAGAAATCAAGAAAGCCCTCAAAGCCGCTTCTGAAGGCGAGCTGAAAGGCGTTCTGGGCTACGTTGAAGATGACGTGGTTTCCACCGATTTCAACGGCGAAATTCTGACGTCTGTGTTCGATGCCAAAGCCGGTATCGCGCTCAACGACAACTTTGTGAAACTGGTTTCCTGGTATGACAACGAAACCGGCTACTCCAACAAAGTACTGGACCTGATCGCCCACATCTCCAAATAAGGCGACGGTGCGATAAGCGATGCTAGGGGCGACATAATGTCGCCCTTTTTATTAGCTGCGTTCCGCCATGATGCAACACGAAATACAAATAAAACAAGGTAACATCATGAACGATAAAATTTTTCACTTCCCATCAAATCTGAAATTTCATCCACGCTCACTCAACGCCAGATAGACCAACTGCCGGTTATTGTGGTTGATCATCCGCAGGTACGTGCTGCCGTCACGCTGCAAGGTGCCCATCTGCTGCATTGGCAGCCGCAGGGTGAACCCCCCGTGCTGTGGTTGAGCGACAATATGCCGTTCGCTGAGGGTGTCGCCATTCGTGGTGGTGTGCCGATCTGTTTCCCATGGTTTGGTCCATTCGCGGAACCTAACCACGGTTTTGCCCGTTTGCTGCCGTTGGAATTCACCGCGCACCGTGAAGACGCCAACGGCGTTGAGCTGACTTTCACCCTGCGTGATACGCCGGAGACGTTGGCAAGCTGGCCACACGCTTTCACGCTGACGGCGCGCTACAAGCTGGGTAAAACCTGCACCATCGAATTAGAAGCGCAGGGCGATTACAGCATCACCAGCGCCTTGCACACCTACTTCAAGATTGGTGACATTGACCATATCCGCGTCAGCGGTTTGGGCGATACCTTTATTGATAAGGTCAATCAAGGCAAGTTGACGACGCAAGGTGGCGATCTGACATTCAGCGCGCGTACCGACCGTATCTATACGCATCCAGAAGCAGTGAGCAGCATCGTGGATCCAACGCTGAAACGCACTATCGACGTGCACCACACGCACCACAGCGATGCGGTTGCCTGGAACCCGGCGGCAGAAGTGTCTAAAACCATCGCTGATATGCCGGATGACGGTTATAAAACCTTTGTTTGCGTGGAAACAGCACGCGTGACGCAGCCGTTTGTTGCTACTCCGGCTGCACCCGCGCGTTTGACGACGGTGATTAGCGTAAAACGTTGATCAGAGAAACGGGTTTACGTCCGTAGATCCGAAATCGCCGCTCGCAGCCATGCGGGCGGCGTTAGTCACATAATGCTAACCCATTGAGCCTCACTGCCCTATCCCGCTACACAACAGCCAACGGCTGCTTACTGGTCGGTGCGGGAAAAGCGGCATCCAGCGCCGCGATATCACCACTGTCCAATTCCAACGTGAGCGCGTGTGCGTTTTCTTCAACGTGGGCCACCGAACTCGCTTTCGGAATCGCCATCACACCGGGTTGTCGCAATACCCACGCCAGCATAATCTGAGCAGACGTCGCCTGGTATTTTTCTGCCATACGCGTTATCACCGGGTGAGAAAACAGGTTGCGGCGCAGCGTACCCGCTTGAGCTAATGGACAGTAGGCCATCACCGGCACGGCACGTGCCTGACACCAGGGCAGTAAATCAAATTCAATGCCGCGCGAGGCAACGTGATAGAGCACCTGATTGGTCATGCAGCGCTCACCGCCCGACAAAGACCAGAGTTCATTCATGTCGGCCACGTCCAGATTGGACACGCCCCACTGACGAATTTTGCCTGCCTGTTGCAGCGCCTCCATTGCCGTGATGGTCTCTTCCAACCGGATACCTCCGCGCCAGTGCAGCAGGTATAAATCCAACACGTCGGTTTGCAGCCGTTTCAGGCTGCGCTCACAGGCTTCAATCGCTTTCGCACCGCCCGCATTGTGCGGATAGACCTTGGAGACCAGAAACGCTGCGTCACGCCGCCCACGCAGTGCAGCACCCACTACGCTCTCTGCACCACCGTCGGCGTACATTTCTGCGGTATCAATAAGCCTGAGCCCGAGATCGAGCCCTGCCTGCAAGGCCTTTATTTCACGCGCCTTCTCACTGACCGCTTCCCCCATAAACCACGTGCCCTGCCCGATAGCGGGCAGCGTTGAACCATCAGGAAATCGAATCTGTCGGGTTGTCATCGCCATCCTCCTTGCATCCTGTTAACTACCCTAGCTGAGCCACAGCGCGCCCAAAACGTGCAAATGGGGTGAAATCACCCCATTATTGTGCGGCATTTGCCCTGTTTTAGCGCATCAGGCGTTAGAAGCGATAGCTCACACCCGCGCCAAACACCATGGTATAGCTGCGATCGACCATCGGACTCTCTTTTACTTCATCCGCCAGGCGTACATAACGCCCGGTCGCCCATGCGCTCCAGCTATCGTTAATACGGTAGTTGGTGCTCAACTCGGCGTACGGTGACCAGTCACCATCAGGACGGTAAGCGCCTAAGCCTGAGCGTGATGCCTCTTTGCCACTGATACCAAAGTAGTAGCGGTTGAGTCTTTCGCTGCTCCAGGTCACACCGACGCCCGGCGTCAATGACCAGTCACCCAATTCGAAGCGATACAGATAGGTGTTGTCCCACAGATAACCGTCGCTGTAACCCAAGGTATCCGCCATCAGAGAGGTGCGCAAAATGCCCCAGGACGCGGAGTGAGAATAGGCCAGCCCCGCCATCAGCGTGCCACGGCGCTTATCCAGTTGCTTCATCTGCGCATCGTCGTTATCGCTCGGTTTGAATCCCAGCGCAGAATAGAGTGCAGTTACCGACAGGCGATTTTGTCCATCATTCCACAGGTAATACCCCCCACCCAGCCCGCGAAAATAAAAGTTGTCACTTTCATAGGTGACCATGGGCACCGGATACAGGGCGTTATCGCCCCCACGATACGGGCTGATGGAACCTAAAACCCCGGCCCCCAATGAGAAATCCGCCGCAGCGGCCGTTGTTGCTGCCAGCGCTCCTGCCAACAGCACAGAGGTATAAATCACAGATGATTTTTTCATAACGTTATTATTCCTATTACTGATATGAATTATCAAAATCGTATTTCGCTCATATCAATCATAATCGTTAAATGTGCAAACCGCATGGCATTAAACCACATGCCGCACCTATCGTTGTTCCAGATGAGCCAAAGGCATGAATGCCCAGTGGCTACTGCCATTGTAGCGGCATACTTCGCAGAGTGAGTTATTGAAATATCTTAAAAAGATGTTTTCACCAATGAGGAAATTTTGCAGATGCCAACTACGCTTAATGACAGGGAGATGAATGTTCCTGAGTTCGCAGGTCAGCATCAGCGCGTTCACCAGCCTTCCCACCTCACCCAGAGTGGGTTAAGGATAACGCGCCTTGTCAGTGTAATAACATCCACACTGCTGCGAATGTGGCATAAGGGTTGCTGTATTCAGAGAAATCATCTGCCAGAGGGCTACACATCTATGGCCGTATAAATAACGCCGCACATTATTTAACAGGCTCTCTAAATCTGTGCTAATCGACGAAGGACGGGCATCGCTATGAACATATTTGATCATTACCGTCAGCGTTATGACGCTGCCAAGGACGAAGAATTCACGTTGCAGGAATTTCTTAACATCTGCCAGCAGGATCGCAGTGCCTATGCGAGCGCCGCCGAACGATTGTTAATGGCGATCGGTGAACCTTCGATGGTAGACACCGCCCATGAGTCTCGCCTTTCCCGTTTATTCTCCAACCGGGTGATTGCACGCTATCCGGCCTTTGAAGAGTTCTACGGCATGGAAGATGCCATAGAGCAGATCGTTGCTTACCTGAAACATGCCGCACAGGGGTTGGAAGAGAAGAAACAGATCCTCTACCTGCTCGGCCCGGTGGGCGGCGGAAAATCGTCGCTGGCTGAGCGACTGAAAGCCTTAATGCAACGCGTGCCGATTTATGTGCTGAGCGCCAACGGTGAGCGTAGTCCGGTGAATGACCACCCGCTGTGCCTGTTCAACCCACAGGAAGATGCCGATATTCTTGAAAAGGAGTACGCGGTACCGCGCCGTTACCTGGGCACTATCATGTCGCCCTGGGCGGCCAAACGCCTGCGTGATTTCGGCGGTGACATCACCAAATTCAAAGTAATAAAAGTGTGGCCGTCCATTCTGGCACAGGTCGCGATCGCAAAAACCGAACCGGGTGACGAAAACAATCAGGATATCTCCGCTCTGGTCGGGAAGGTGGATATCCGCAAGCTGGAGCATTTTGCCCAAAACGACCCTGATGCCTATGGCTATTCCGGCGCGTTGTGCCGTGCCAACCAGGGCATCATGGAATTTGTGGAGATGTTCAAAGCCCCGATCAAAGTCCTGCATCCCCTGTTGACCGCCACGCAGGAAGGCAACTATAACGGAACCGAAGGCATTGCCGCCCTGCCGTTCAACGGCATCATTCTGGCCCACTCGAACGAGTCAGAATGGGTGCAATTCCGCAATAACAAAAATAACGAAGCCTTTTTGGACCGCGTGTACATCGTTAAGGTGCCCTACTGCCTGCGCGTCTCTGAAGAGGTGAAAATTTACGAAAAACTGCTCGATCACAGCGAGTTGTCACACGCTCCCTGCGCGCCCGGCACGTTGGAAACCCTGGCACGCTTCTCAATCCTTTCGCGCCTGAAGGATCCGGAAAACTCCAGTATCCACTCAAAAATGCGCGTGTACGATGGGGAAAGCCTGAAAGATACCGATCCCAAGGCAAAATCTTACCAGGAATACCGCGATTACGCGGGCATCGACGAAGGCATGAGCGGTTTGTCCACTCGTTTCGCCTTCAAGATCCTCTCACGCGTGTTTAACTTCGACCACAGTGAGGTTGCAGCCAACCCAGTGCATCTGTTCTACGTACTGGAACAGCAAGTCGAACGTGAGCAGTTCCCGCAAGAAGTAGCAGAGAAATATGTTGAGCACCTGAAAGGCTATCTAATCCCCAAATACGCCGAATTTATCGGCAAAGAGATTCAGACCGCCTATCTGGAGTCCTACTCCGAGTACGGGCAAAACATTTTCGATCGCTATGTCACTTATGCGGATTTCTGGATTCAGGATCAAGAGTACCGCGATCCGGACACCGGTCAGCTGTTTGACAGGGAATCGCTCAATGCCGAACTGGAGAAAATCGAGAAACCGGCTGGCATCAGCAACCCCAAAGATTTCCGTAACGAAATCGTCAATTTTGTGCTGCGCGCCCGCGCCAGCCACAGTGGCCACAACCCGAACTGGACCAGCTATGAGAAACTGCGCACCGTGATTGATAAGAAAATGTTCTCTAATACGGAAGAGTTGTTGCCGGTGATTTCGTTCAACACCAAAACCTCAACCGATGAGCAGAAAAAACATGACGACTTTGTCGATCGTATGATGGAAAAAGGCTATACCCGCAAGCAGGTACGCTTGCTGTGCGAATGGTATCTGCGTGTCAGGAAATCATCATAACGTACGGGCAGCTTGACGACGTCATGCGGGGGAATCATGGCCTATTTCATTGATCGACGGCTGAACGGCAAGAACAAAAGCCTGGTGAACCGCCAGCGCTTTTTACGCCGCTATAAGTCGCAAATAAAACAGTCGATTTCCGAGGCCATCAACAAGCGTTCGGTAACCGACATAGACAGCGGGGAGTCGGTGTCGATTCCCCAGGGCGACATTAGCGAACCGATGTTCCATCAGGGGCGCGGCGGGAAGCGCCATCGCGTCCATCCCGGCAACGACCACTTTGTTACCAACGATCGCATCGAGCGGCCACAAGGAGGTGGCGGCAGCGGTGGCGGCCAGGGTAACGCCAGTAAAGATGGCGAAGGCCAGGACGAGTTCGTGTTTCAAATCTCCAAGGATGAATACCTCGATCTGCTGTTCGAGGATCTGGCGCTGCCTAACCTGAAAAAGACCCAGCAGCACCAAATGAACGAGTACAAAACGCACCGTGCGGGGTACACCGCAAACGGCGTGCCTGCCAATATCAGCGTGGTGCGCTCGCTGCAAAACTCTCTGGCGCGGCGTATGGCAATGACGGCGGGTAAACGTCGCGAACTGCACCAACTTGAGGAAGATCTGACCGAACTTGAGCACACCGAGCCAGCACAATTGCTCGAAGAGGATCGGTTGCGCAACGAGATTGCGGCGCTGCGTGAGAAGATTGCGCGCGTGCCCTTTATCGATACGTTCGACCTGCGTTTCAAAAACTATGAACGCCGGGCCGAGCCATCCAGTCAGGCAGTGATGTTTTGCCTGATGGACGTTTCCGGCTCGATGGATCAGGCGACCAAGGATATGGCGAAACGTTTTTATATTCTGCTCTATCTGTTTTTGAGTCGCAATTATAAGAACGTGGATGTGGTTTACATTCGCCATCATACCCAGGCCAAAGAGGTCGATGAGCAAGAGTTTTTCTACTCTCAGGAGACTGGCGGCACCATTGTGTCCAGCGCATTGAAACTGATGGAGGAAGTGGTTAAAGCGCGCTATGACCCGTCACAGTGGAACATTTATGCGGCACAAGCGTCTGATGGCGATAACTGGGCCGATGACTCACCGCTGTGCCACGATATTCTGGCTAATCAACTGTTGCCTTTTGTGCGTTACTACAGCTACATCGAAATCACGCGTCGCTCACACCAAACCCTATGGCGCGAGTATGAAGCGTTGCGTGATACCTACCCCAATTTTGCCATGCAGCATATTCGCGATCAGGACGATATTTATCCGGTGTTTCGCGAATTGTTCCGCAAGCAAACCGTTAACGGTTAATCGCCCAGCCTTCCGCCAGCCTTCGCGCTGGCGGAAACCAGCACCCTATCTATTCGCTTCAACGCGCGGAGGAGATTCTGGCAAGGTCGAATCCCCTTCACCCAATGCACGTTGCAGCATGACCTTGTCCAGCCAGCGCCCATGTTTTAATCCTACGCTTGCCAGCGTCCCCACCAGCGAGAAGCCGGCCTGACGGTGTAAATGTAGCGATCCCTCGTTTTCACTGTTACCTACCACCGCAACCAGTTGGCGGAAGCCGTGTTGCTCTGCCCACTCAATAGCGTGAGCCAGAAGCGTTTTCCCAACGCCCTGCTGCTGATACTGAGGATCAACATAGATCGAATCTTCAAGCGTATACTGGTAGGCTCGGCGCTCACGGTAGCGAGACAGATAACAATACCCTGCTACACTGCCGTTTTTGATGGCCACAAACCAGGGAAGGCGGGCATCGTTAGTTTTGTGTAACCGTGCGAGCATCTCGTTGGTATCAGGAGGCTCTGTTTCAAACGATGCGGTGCCATGGAGGACGTGATAGGCGTAAATTTTTTGGATAGCGCTAATGTGTCGTGCTTCTGCTGCAATAATGTCCACGGTTTTACTCCCTCAATAAACCGATCACAGGCTACGTGAAATCCGCCAAGGCTGATACCCACCAACGCTTATAAACCGCATAAGGAAAATCACGGATGGCGCAGTTCAACCTCGACCAACTGGTCACCTATAAACGCGTTATACAGCGTGGAAGTTTTACCTCAGCAGCCGCCGCATTGGGTATTTCCCAGCCTGCGGTCAGCCTGCAAATACGGCAACTGGAACTGGCACTTCACGTGCGACTGGTTGAACGGACGGGTCGGGGTGTCCGCCCAACTGCCGCCGGGCTGGCACTGCTCGATCACTGTGAGAGCATTGAAAGTGCGGTCAATGCAGCCATGCAGGCCATCGCGCAGCACCAGCATGACATCAGCGGAACCGTAACCATGGGTACTGGCGCAACGGCCTGCATTCATTTACTTCCAACGTTACTGTGCCAACTTCAGAAAGCACATCCACGTTTGTCTATCGGCGTCAGAACCGGAAACACACAGGATATCGTCAGAGCAGTGGAAGAAAACAGCATTGATATGGGGTTGGTTACGTTGCCAGCAAATGGCCGAAGCCTGAGTGTTACGCCCGTAATGAAAGAAGAATTTATCGCGATCGCTCAGGCAGACAGCATCGGTGGCTCACCGACTTTCACGCCCACAACATTAGCCGATAAGCCGTGGATCGCTTTTGAGACCGGCAGCAATACCCGACAACTTATTGATGGCTGGTTTCACGCGGACGGCAAGGCAACCACCCCCACAATGGCACTGGGAAGCATTGAAGCCATCAAAAGGATGGTCAGTGCAGGGTTAGGTTATAGCATTGTGCCCAGCATGTCGGTGATGACGCCTGCCGATAAGGTGGGCCTGGATGTCTATCCGCTGGAACCGACGTTGCATCGCGAGCTGGGCATCGTGATGCGGCAAGATAAAGTCATCAATCGCAGTATGGCAAAAGTGCTTGAGCGCATCCACACCCTGACAGACAGCAGTATCACGCCACTTTGAGTTGAACACCGGCATGCATAATGTTATGTTACATCATAATTTATGATATATTATAACATTGCATTATTGTGTAACAGGAACTTCCCGGCATGGCGCTGCTTACCGTCGATAACCTCACCCTCACACTTAACGGGTTGATAAAACTTAACGACATCAGTTTTACACAGCATCCCGGAGAGCGTGTCGCACTCCTCGGGGCATCGGGTTCTGGAAAATCGCTCACGGCACGCGCTTTGTTAGGGTTGCCCCTTGCAGGCTCAACGATGAGTGGCACCTTTCATTATGCTGGACAAGAGCGAGTCGCGTCGTCCACCGTGCAGCCACCGCACATTGCCGCCATTTTCCAAGACAGCTCGGCGGCACTGCATCCGCTGATCGGCGTCGGCAAACAGCTGGTACTGGCGCTACGCGCTAACGGCGCACCCTCTGCACGTACTGCATGGGAGGCAGGAATTGCGTTACTGGCTACCGTCGGATTTTCTCAGCCGGAGCATATCGCCCATCACTACCCCGGTGAGCTTTCTGGCGGGCAACGTCAGCGTGTCTGTATCGCACTGGCACTCGCGAGCCAAAGCGCGCTGCTGATTGCGGATGAGCCCACCACTGCACTAGACGTCATCACCCAGGCTCAGGTGCTACAAGCGCTAAAAACCTACACCAGCCATGCACCTGAACGCGCCCTGCTGTTTATTACCCATGATATCGCCGTGGCCGCTGCGCTTTGCCAGCGGGCGTTGATTTTGTCCGAGGGCAAGATCGTTGAGCAAGGTGCTATCGATGCGCTAGTGCGTCACCCGCAACACCCTTATACCGTTGCGCTGATGGCGGCGGCGCGTCAACAGCGTCATCAGATATCTCAAAACGCATTAGCGCTGGCGGGGTAACCTGAGATGTGTGCTTCTGCATTGCACGCGGCCACCGCGCCCCCTTTTCTGGCGATGCATCAGGTAACGCAGCGCTATCCGCTGCCGGGCACTCGCTTCTGGCAAGCCACCCAGTATCATTGCGTAATTGATAATGTGACGCTGTCACTTAACAAAGGCGAACATGTCGGATTGGTGGGTGCATCGGGTGCCGGAAAATCAACGCTGCTGAAGATTTTATTGGGATTAGCAACGCCAAACTCAGGAAGTGTGCACTGTCAGGGCCGTGCCGTTGTTCCTGCTTCCACCGCAGCGCTGCGTTGGTATCGCCAGTTGGTACAGTATATTCCCCAAGATCCCGCCGCCACGCTGGCCCCCCATAAAACGGTGGCACAGTCGATTGCCGAGCCACTGCATTTCTTAAGCCATGGCACACCGTCTATGTCGATATTGCAACGTGCCCTTGACGATGTCGCGTTGCCAGCCTCACTGCTGCACCAGCGCGTGGGAACACTTTCCGGTGGGCAAGCGCAGCGGGTAGCGATTGCCCGCGCGCTGGCCTTACGACCAGCTTTCCTGATTGCTGATGAGCCGGTAAGCGGTTTGGATTTACCGTTACGCGCGCAGATAACGGCGTTATTTGACCAACTTGCCCGGCACTATGATATGGGAATGCTCGTGGTTTCCCATGATATTTCCACTGTGGCGGCACTGTGCCAGCGCGTATTGGTCCTGCATCAGGGGCACATTGTCGAGGACAGGCCGTGTAGCGCGCTGCTCTCCACCCCTGCCCATCCACATACGCGGGCGCTGCTGGCGGCTATCCCGACACTCCCTGATTGTTATTGTTAATTTTTTTCCCTGAAAGGACGCTGCTATGTCGTTAGTCTATCGCCAAATTTTTCCTTTACTGCTGGTCGTTGGCAGTGCCGGGCTTGCTGGCTGCTTTGACAGTGAAGAGAAGACCACGCCGGAAGCCGCCCGCGATCGTATTCGCATCGCAATGCTGCAACCGCCCCGCGCAGGTCTGACCCCGCTAAGCGATGATGCCTTCAAGCTTTCGCGTTGGAGCACCAGCGAAACCCTAATCGTGCTGGATGAAAACGGTGATGCACAGCCAGCGCTGGCGACGGCTTGGCAGTCGATAGACGGCACTACCTGGCGCTTCATCCTGCGTCCCGATGTGCATTTCCACGACGGTGAACCGCTGACGCCGGCCGCCGTGGTCAATGCACTCAGCGCGGCGACACGCGCCGCCCCCAAACCGCGTATTCTGGATGGTGTGACGTTGCACATCAGTGCTGACGGCGACAACGCGGTGCGGGTAACTACCGCAACCCCCGATCCTCTACTGCCTCAACGGCTTTCCAGCCCACAGCTGGCTATCCTTTCGCCCAATGCGTATCAGGAAGGTCGCGTTGATCCGATCGGCCACGGCAGTGGCCCCTTTGTGTTAACCGCCGTTCAGGGCACCAGTCACGCCACCCTTGAGCGCTTTGATAGCTACTGGGGCACGCCTGCGCAGGCTTCAGGGATTGATGTTGATTTCGTTCCAGACGGAACAGCCCGCGCCGCCGCGCTGCGCAGCGGCAGCGCAGATATTGTGGAGGCCGTGCCGGTCGCGCAGGCTCCCCTGATCGATCCAGTGCTGATCCATGAGGTGCCAATGCCGCGCACCAATACCCTGTATCTCAACACCCGCATCGGCCCACTGCGCGATGCCGGGCTGCGAGCCGCCGTGCGCGACGCCGTTCGACGGGACGTGTTGGTCAAAAACGTGTACGAGAACCGCGCGGATAGCGCCAGCGGCTTGCTCGGTCCGGCGCTGCGGTGGGCTGCGCCTCTGCGCCATGCCATCGACCATCCGACCCCCGCACGCTATCCGCAGGGCGAGGTTATCAAACTGGCTACCTTCAGCGATCGCGCAGAACTACCGGAAGATTACTGGCGCGCTTGCTGGCGGATGCACTGCGCAGCACGTTTGCCGAGCCGTGGCTTATCACCTGGCGCGTGGCGGGCGTGAGCCAATTTGATTGTGCCATCGCGGTTCTGCGGCGCGCACTGCCTGCGTTATTGCCACAGATTGGCTTGATAACCGTAGGGCTGACAGGGGGTGCAGTCGCGGTAGAAAAGATCTTTGCTATCCCCGGTTTGGGCCGTGCCACGCTTGGCGCCTCAGCCGCACAGGATCTGCCTGCCCAGCAATGCGGCGTTCTGCTGTTACTGTTGATTGCAACGGTGAGCGGCACCCTTGGCAACCTGTTACGTCAGTTGATACTGGGGCGTGCGCTACGCAGTGGCTCCTTGTCCGCCCCAACCATCAGCCCAACGATGCGGCCACACTATGCCTTCCCGATAACGATTGCCGTGGCGTTGGTACTGCTGATTGCGCTCGGACTGACCCGCGATCCGCTGGCCTCTGATTTTCTTCGCTTGCAACCCCCCAGCCTGGCACTGCCGTTAGGCGCAGATGCCACCGGGCGCGATCTGCTGGCACGCGTGGCGCACGGCGCGTTTGCCACGCTTATCACCGCCACCGGCGTCAGCATTGCCTGTTTGCTTATCGGTATTCTGTTTGGGCTTTTCCCGCGCCTGTTTATTGGTCCGATGGAGATAGCCAATGCGTTGCCGCCGATGATGGCGGGCCTGATCGTTGTCGCCCTCACCGGACCCTCTACCTATGGTGCGGCACTGGCGGTGATGCTAGTGAGTTGGGCGCCGCTGGCGGCGCATACTGCCGCATTGGTGGAAGAGATACTGGCACGCCCTTATGTGCGCATCACCCCCTTGTTGGGTGTCGGACGTTGGCACCGCTTCACAGGCTATGTACTGCCTGCGCTGGTTGGCCCCGTCACCCGGCACGCCCTAGTGCGTTTTCCCGGTATCACCTTGGCATTGACGGCATTAGGTTTTCTCGGATTGGGGCAACAACCGCCATACCCTGAATGGGGACGGATTGTCGCTGAAGGCATGCCGTATATAGAACGTGCCCCTTGGGAGGTACTGGCCCCGGTTACCACACTGATGCTGCTGGCAATGTTGGCGGTCTCGTTGGGACAAATGACCGTTGGTATGAAGAAGGCAAAGTGACATTGTCACTTAAAATAATGAACCAGACTCTCTGCCCCGGAACGCATAAAACACCAAGAAACGCTTCTGGCGTGGTAAAGCACGTCCGTTGTAGCGTACCATTCGCTACAGTGTGGTTATGTAACCCGCCTTTCCTGACGATGACCAAAGGCAAGCACTACGTTATTCATTCACTTGCCAGGGAACGGAATTTACCTTGCTATGACCATACAAAGATTCGTGCTGTTGTTATTTATACTGGTGCTGCTCGGCCCATTAGCTATCGACCTCTACCTTCCGGTGATCCCAGCTATTTCACAAGGTCTGGATAGCGATAATGCGACCATCCAATCGACCATTTCATTGTTTATCATGATCATGGGATGGGGACAACTGGTGGCGGGTCCGCTGGTTGACCGCGTAGGACGCCGCCCAATGGCCCTGATCGGGATCGTAATTTACATTGTTGGGGCCATCACGGCAGCGCTGGCGACCACTGGGACTGTGTTTATCGCTTCGCGCGTACTGCAAAGCATTGCCGTGTGTTGCACTGCTGTGGTGGTATTTAGCGCCGTGCGGGACCGGTTAAACGGCGATGATGCTGCACGCACTTTTGGCTTTCTCAATGGCACCTTGAATATCGTGCCCGCACTGGCCCCGTTTTTTGGCGGCTTGCTATCCGCCGCTTTCGGTTGGCGGGCCTGCTTCTGGTTTTTGACGCTGTATGCCAGCCTGGCCCTGTTGCTCGCCCTGCGCTATCTGCCAGAAACCCGCCCGGCAGACACCCTGCGCCTGCCAGGATTACCCATCAAACAGTATGCACGCATCCTATTTACGCCACGTTTTATCGGCTTTGCTGGCTGTAATGCAGGCATTATGGGGATGGCCCTTACCTATTTGTCGATGGCATCAGTGGTATTGATGGCACACGGCGGGTTGTCACCGTTACAGTTCTCTCTGGTATTCGGCGCAAACGGCTTTTGGGTGATGGCGATGAGCCTGCTGGCAACGCGCGCGATCGTGAAAATTGGCCGCCCCGCTTGCCTGACACTGAGTGTGATATTGATCGGCAGTGGTTTTTATTACTGTGCGCCATTATTCTGTGGTTGCCCGAGGCGCTACAGGTGCGTTGGTGGATCTTTATGATCCCGATCGTGGTAGCGTTCGCTGGCCTGGCGTTTGCCATCGGCCCATCCACCAGCTATGCACTGGAACCTTATGCCAATGAAGCGGGTACCGCATCGGCGCTGGTCGGATTCGTGCAAATGGCGGGCGGTGCGGGTGTTGGGCTGGCGGTGATGGCATTGCCCCTTTCACCGCAGAGTACGCTGGCTATTTCCATGCTGTGTGCCACGCTGTTAGCGCTGCGCGCCCAACGTTTAAGCGTAGTGGCGCGCGGCACGATCACGGCGCTCGGTTGATCGCAGCGCGCTGCAATCGTGCTCGATAACCCGATGATTTAAACGCTGGCGTAACGAAAGATCGACAAATCGTCATGGGCAATGTCAGGCGTCTTGCCAGAAATGATATCCGCCAGCAGTTGCCCCGAACCGCATGCCATCGTCCAGCCTAAGGTACCGTGTCCGGTATTAAGATAAAGATTGGATAGCGGCGAACGGCCTACCAATGGCGTGCCGTCTGGGGTCATTGGGCGCAGCCCGGTCCAGAACGTTGCCTGCTCTACCGGCCCAGCGTCAGGGTAAAGATCGCGCACCACCATTTCCAACGTTTCACGGCGTTTAGGGTTAAGGGCTGTGTCAAAACCAACGATTTCTGCCATGCCCCCGACACGAATACGGCGATCGAAGCGCGTCACAGCCACTTTGTACGTCTCATCGAGTACCGTTGAAACCGGTGCTGCGGCTTCGTTGGCAAGCGGCAGCGTGAGTGAATAGCCTTTCAGGGGATAGACCGGCAGGTGCATCCACTGGCGTACCAGCGCCGTCGAATAGGAACCGCAGGCCACCACATAGGCATCAGCGGTTACGCGTTGTCCATTACACCGCACCTCAGTGACGCGATCGCCAGCCACCTGCAACTGTTCGACAGATTCGTCAAAACGAAAAACCACACCAGCCGCCTGCGCCATTTCAGCCAGACGCTGAGTAAACAGTTGGCAGTCGCCAGTTTCATCATGGGGCAAACGCAGCCCACCGCTGAGTTTATGCGCCACCGAAGCAAGAGCAGGCTCCACCGTCGCCAGCTCCTGAGAGGTCAGCAACTGGTATGGAACACCCGCATCGCGCAGCACGGCAATATCCCGGCTGGCATTGTCATACTGCTGCTCGCTGCGAAACAGTTGCAGCGTCCCGCCTTGGCGGCCTTCGTACTGAATCGCCGTGCACGCGCGCAGTGCCTGCAAACAGTCACGGCTGTATTCTGCCAGGCGCACCATGCGCGCTTTGTTGACCTGATAATGCGCGGAATCGCAGTTCATCAGCATCTGCCACATCCAACGTAACTGGTCACTGGAACAATCGGGCCGGATAGCTAACGGAGCATGGCGCTGAAATAACCATTTTATGGCTTTCAAAGGGATGCCAGGCGCTGCCCAAGGCGCGGAATAACCGGGGGAAATTTGCCCAGCGTTGCCCGCACTGGTTTCCAGCGCCGGTGCAGGCTGTCGGTCAACCACCGTTACGTCATGTCCTGCCTGACACAAATACCACGCCGTGCTGACGCCAATAACGCCACTGCCTAAGATTACAACCCGCATGTTGACTTATCTCCGTGATAACTCGCCGTTTGCGGCGCAATATGCTGCCTGAATCGCCACTACCCAAAATAAAAAGCTAATGTAACATGGGATTTACCGTTGTCACGCTTGGCTAACATACTATTTATCTATTATTCCGCGAGTGAAGTCCCGTTTTATGCTGCTGTTTACGCCGCAATCTTTTCTGCCAAACACCGGTTTTCACGGCACTTTTATCAGAGTGAGCTACGATTAATAGAGTCTGCACGAAAGCGTGTAGAGGGCACTGTGGGGGGCGCGCTGATGGTGACAAAAACAAAGACTCGAGTACCGCAAGCTGAAACACGTTTGAATGATGGACCAGACTGGACGTTCGATTTGCTGCAAACCTACCTTGAGGAGATTGATCGGGTGGCGAAGCACTATCGCCTGGAAACCTACCCGCATCAAATCGAGGTCATCACTTCTGAGCAAATGATGGATGCCTATTCGAGCATCGGCATGCCCATCAACTATTCCCATTGGTCGTTTGGTAAGCGGTTTATCGAAACCGAACAGCGCTATAAACACGGTCAGCAAGGGCTGGCCTATGAGATCGTGATCAACTCCGATCCTTGTATCGCGTATTTGATGGAAGAAAACACCATCACCATGCAAGCCTTAGTGATGGCGCACGCCTGTTATGGCCACAACTCCTTTTTTAAAGATAACTATTTATTTCGCAGTTGGACCGATGCCGGCTCCATCGTCGACTACCTGATTTTTGCCCGGCAATATATCGCCCAATGCGAAGAGCGCTATGGCGTTGAAGAGGTCGAGCAATTGCTTGATTCCTGCCATGCGCTGATGAATTACGGCGTCGATCGCTACAAACGCCCGCAAAAGATTTCGCTGGAAGAGGAAAAACTGCGTCAGAAAAGCCGTGAAGCCTATTTGCAAAGTCAGGTCAATGAACTGTGGCGCACTCTGCCACGGCGCGATCCCGAAATTTCGCTCGAATCGACGCGTCGTTTCCCGCGCGAGCCGCAAGAGAATATTCTCTATTTTATGGAGAAGAATGCACCGTTACTGGAGCCCTGGCAGCGCGAAGTGCTGCGCATTGTACGTAAGGTCAGCCAGTATTTTTACCCACAAAAACAGACTCAGGTCATGAATGAGGGCTGGGCGACGTTTTGGCACTACACCATTCTCAATCATCTCTACGATGAAGGGAAAGTGACCGAGCGGTTTATGATGGAGTTCCTGCACAGTCACACCAATGTGGTCTATCAGCCTCCGTACAACAGCCCCTATTACAATGGCATCAATCCTTATGCACTCGGGTTCGCCATGTTTCAGGATATCAAGCGGATTTGCCAAACGCCGACAGAAGAGGACCGCTATTGGTTCCCTGATATTGCGGGCAAGGACTGGTTGGAAACCCTGCATTTCGCCATGCAGAACTTTAAAGATGAAAGCTTTATCAGCCAGTTTTTATCACCCAAGGTGATGCGCGATTTCCGGCTGTTTACCGTGCTGGATGACGACCACAATAATTACCTGGAGATTGCCGCCATCCATGATGAGGAAGGCTACCGGATGATCAGTCAAGAGCTGTCCGCGCAGTACAATCTCAGCAATCAGGAGCCCAATATTCAGGTGTGGAATGTGGATCTGCGCGGTAACCGCTCGCTGACGCTGCGCTATGTTCCTCACCACCGCGCACCGCTCGACAAGAGCAGCCACGATGTGATGAAACATGTACATCGTCTGTGGGGATTTGATGTTTATCTGGAACAGCAGAATGCAGACGGCAGCGTAGAATTGGTTGAACGCTGTCCTGCGCGTAACCCTGGGGTTAACTGAGGCAAATGTCTCACGTGCCGCGCTCACACAGGGCGCGACACGTGGTGGCATTAATTAGCGACGAACCTCAGCAATATCGCGCGGGATCTGGTTTTGCATGCTGTGCCAGATAGCGCCACTCTCTTTACCGTAGGTACGCACCGCATCCATCACACGCTCGTGTTGACCTTCTTTCGCGATGGTTTCCAGTCGAGCATAAAAATCAATAGCCAGCTTACGCGCATCCGGGTTAGAGAAGTAATAACGCCCAACCCGCATATACAGCCCTTTCAGCCCGTTAAGAATCAATCCATAAATCGGATTACCGGAAACAAACGCCAATCCACGGAAAATTGCATAATCCAGTTGTGTAAATGCATCGGCGTTGTCTTCGACACTGGCCCACTGTATTAATACTTCCTGGCTCTTATCAGGATGTTGACGCAGCGCAGTACGAATAAAAATCGCGGCAATGTTGGTGCGCACAGCCAGCAAATTATCAATCAGTTGCGGGACACTGTCGTGATCGAGTCGCGCCAGTGTTTCCAGGATGTTCAGCCCGGATGTTTCCCAAAAATTGTTGATTTTCGTGGGTTTACCATGCTGAATCGTCAGCCAGCCATCACGGGCCAGGCGCTGTAGCACCTCGCGCAACGTGGTACGGGTTACCCCGATCAGTTCCGATAATTCACGTTCCGCAGGTAAGATTGAACCGGGAGGAAAACGATTATTCCAAATACTTTCGATAATATATTCTTCCGCGAATCCAGCAGGACTTTGCGCCTTGATAACCATGTGTGTGATGTTCCATTGCGATATAAAAGCGGACTCATCATACCAGAGCAGTCAGCTATGACATAGCGTGGCAGGGAGACAAAAGCAGAATTCCGACAGAAACTGTGACACTTCACCCGCTGATTTATTTAAAAGTCATTGCATTGGGCTTAGTATTGACCCGGTCGTTTACCGTCAGTGAACGGTAACTCAGATTTCACACTGTTAGACAATAAGGGAACCGTAAACATAATGACGGACATGTCGATAAGACGCGCACTGCAAACTAATTTTCTGGGGCAATGCCCCGGTTGGTATAAATTAACCCTGCTGGGTTTCCTCATCCTCAATCCCTTGGTGTTTTTTTGGGTCAGTCCTTTTTTAGCGGGCTGGTTACTGGTCGCCGAGTTTATTTTTACGCTGGGCATGGCCCTGAAATGCTACCCGCTCCAGCCCGGTGGACTACTGGCGCTGCAAGCGGTGTTTATCGGCATGACAAGTCCAGAGCAGATCTGGCATGAGGTTTCTCGCAATATTCCCGTCATCACACTGCTGATATTTATGGTTGAGGGCATCTACTTTATGAAGCCGCTGTTGCTGTTCGTGTTCACGCGACTGTTGCTGCGCATCCGTTCCAAGACGCTGCTTTCACTCGCGTTCTGCCTGGCGGCCGCATTTTTGTCGGCGTT
Source organism: Symbiopectobacterium purcellii (assembly GCF_019797845.1). Classification (NCBI taxonomy): domain Bacteria; kingdom Pseudomonadati; phylum Pseudomonadota; class Gammaproteobacteria; order Enterobacterales; family Enterobacteriaceae; genus Symbiopectobacterium; species Symbiopectobacterium purcellii. The sequence continues at coordinate 2,278,544 of NZ_CP081864.1, forward strand.
CCTGGATGCCTTGACCGTCATCGCGGTGGTGATTGGCGTTGCCACCGGGTTTTATGATATTTACCACCGGTACATCAACGGTCTGGATCAACAATCCCAGTCGATCACCGACGAGCAGGCGCAAACGTTGGAACAATTTCGCGCCTTTCTACGCAGTTTATTGATGCACGCGGGCGTGGGTACAGCTCTCGGCGGCGTGATGACCATGGTCGGTGAGCCACAAAACCTGATTATTGCCAAAACCGCCGGCTGGGATTTCGCCAGCTTTTTCTTGCGTATGTCTGCAGTCACCGTTCCGGTATTCCTGTGCGGGATCGCGACCTGCATTCTGGTAGAGCGTGTAAAAATTTGCGGCTATGGCGTCGCACTGCCGGATACCGTGCGTCAGGTGCTGGAAGATTACGAGCGTAAGACCAGCGCCGAACGGGCACCGCAAGAGCGTACTATTCTGTGGATTCAGGGCGTTATTGGCATCTGGTTGATTGCAGCCCTGGCATTTCACCTGGCAGAAGTCGGTTTAATCGGACTGAGCGTTATTATTCTGGTTACCTCGTTTTGCGGCATCACAGAAGAACACGCCATCGGCAAAGCCTTTCAGGATGCGATGCCTTTTACGGCATTACTTACCGTGTTCTTTGCCATTGTTGCGGTGATTATTGACCAGCAACTGTTCACACCGCTGATTCAGTTTGTGCTTCAAGGCTCGGAGCAAAACCAGCTTACGCTGTTTTACCTGTTTAATGGCCTGCTCTCTTCTATTTCTGACAATGTGTTCGTCGGCTCTATTTATATCAACGAGGCGCATCAGGCCTTTGAACAAGGCCGCATCTCACAGGAACAGTTTGAACTGTTAGCCGTAGCGATCAACACCGGTACTAACCTGCCTTCAGTCGCGACACCCAACGGACAGGCCGCCTTTCTCTTTTTGCTGACCTCGGCCCTGGCCCCGCTCATTCGACTTTCTTATGGCAGAATGGTGATCATGGCACTGCCCTATACGATAGTCATGACGCTGGTAGGCTGGCTGTGCGTCGCATTCGCGTTAGTGCCTGCAACCGAACTGTTTACTGAATGGCAGTGGATAGCGCTACCAAAACTGTAAACACAGACGCATCGCTACGCACAACTATCGTGTATAGTGAACGCGTTACAACGCTTAACCGTAGCGTGCGATGCGTCAAAGGATGGCAGTCGCAAAAATGATATATAAAGATTATCAAATAAATAGATTGTTACGTTTTGCTCAGTGAAATGATGGCGTCATTGCCTGTACCGTCTTTGCCGCCAAATCGATCATTTTTTTTAGCATGGAATATTCGTTATGTTGCGATTTCTTAACCGCTGCTCACGTGGGCGCGGTGCCTGGCTGTTAATGGCTTTGACGGCGTTTGCCTTTGAATTGGTCGCGCTTTATTTTCAGCATGTCATGTTGCTCAAACCTTGTGTGCTGTGTATCTACCAGCGCAGCGCACTGTTCGGCGTGATGGGTGCCGGGTTGCTGGGGGCTATCGCACCCGCGACGCTGCTGCGCTATCCAGCCATTTTCCTGTGGATCTACAGTGCAGTCGAAGGATTAAAGCTCGCCTGGGAGCACACCAATGTCATGCTGCATCCTTCACCGTTTGCCGTGTGTGACTTCTTTGTCAACTTCCCGTCATGGCTGCCGCTGGACAAATGGCTGCCCTCCGTGTTCGTTGCTTACGGTGACTGTGCCGAGCGCCAATGGCAGTTCCTGTCACTGGTTATGCCACAGTGGATGCTGGTGATTTTCGGTGCGTTTCTGGTGATGGGCGTACTGGTGCTGATTGCCCAGCCGTTCAAGCCAAAACGTCGCGATCTGTTTAGCCGCTAATCCTGTTGTTGCCAGATGGCCTGCGCCATCTGGCTTCATACACGTCTAAGGCCTCGTAGGCTGTGCGCGACCTCAGTGGTGAAGCGAGAGGTCCAGCGAATATCTGAACGCTTTATGCGATGCGTCCAATGTCACCACGCGCACATGCCGGTTGCAAATAAACCATATCTCATCGCGATCGTTTGCCAATATGTAATAAGCATCTGAGGTTTCAGAAGGATTAAAGCATCCCAGCACGCGATACGCTGTGCCCACCGAAAATCCGCTTTGCAGTGGTAACGGTCTGGGGCCGTTGTCTAACTCCTGAATTCGTAGATATAACCCTTGTTCTAACCAAAGCATCAGGCCTCACTCACCGTTAATCACACCAACTGAAAATGTAGCTAACGTCCGTGCATACCGACAAGTTTGCCAGAATAAATTAACGCTACTTTGGCAGCACTAGCGCACAGTCGCATCGATTCAAATTAGGCGGCAGCATGTACATATAACACCGTAATGCCTATTATTTGATATAATGCATCCCCTTTATAGGAGAACATAATAAAAACAATTTATTTAAAATGAGTAATTGATATGTTCACTATAAAAGATGACAACAATTCATGTTCATCAGCATTGATAAACGCAGCATCGGTGATGCCCACCACACCTTCAAGGATATCGTCTCAAACAATGACGCCACCTCGTAATCCTGAAGAATACCATGCTGTTTGGTCAGCATGGGAGAAAGTTGCCCCACAGGGTGAAGGTGAAAAAAGAGATATCGCAGTAGCAAGAATGCAAGATTGTCTGGAAAGAAATGCTATCTCCCTTAACTTAAGTAAACTCAATCTCAGTTCGCTACCAGATTTTATTCCCGAGCACATTGCGGAATTACATGTAGACAGAAACAAAATTCATTGGTTACCTGAAAAATTACCCAAAAATCTCGACAAACTCTATGCCCATGACAATCGATTGACCACGCTGCCCACAGACCTTCCAGGAAGGCTCTCCGAACTGTTCTTATCCAATAATGCCTTAAAAGAATTTCCACAAAACCTACCACCCTGTATATCAAAACTGGATATTAGTGATAACGGAATGGAAGGTCTGGTTAGCAACACGCCCATGTCCTTAGTGTATTTAGATTTAAGTGGCAATGCATTAACGGATTTATCAACACCCTTACCACACGCCATAAAATACATCTCATTAAATGATAACAAAATAGGTAAATTACCCAAAAAATTGCCAACGTCCATTCTGTATCTAAATCTAAAAAACAATTGGTTAGAATCGCTTCCGAAAAATATTTTTGACTTATCAAAAGAGGCGGAGGTTCATCTCAACCAAAATCCGTTATCAGCAAAAAACCTACTAAAACTGAATAAGTCGCTCAACAAAACCAACTCTACTGGCCCCAGGTTTTTTTATTAAAATAACAGACAGTAAATAACGTTAACGCCCAACAGGGGGCCGTGTAGGATTTACCGGAAAGGTAAAGGCCCACTGAAGTGAGCCTAAATGTACAATTTACGCAGTTGCTTACTTTGGCAGAGCCCATGACTGCGCAAACGAACCCGTGCAGCTTTGCAATTTAAGTGGTTTATCAAGTCCCACTGACGTCAGGCATCTTTTTGTCTCAATATTTTTAACGTGGGTTGGTCCCGCGGTCAGCGCGTCCCAATGCTGAGCGGGATCCTTAATATCGCATCTCTTAACTACAGGACCAATCCCGTTATCAGCCAGGCACCAATCATGACTGAGTTCAATGATATTGAAGGTCGTAGTAATAGGTGCAGTTTTTGATGCCTCGGGACACGGTAGCAGAGTGGGAACATCATTTTTCCCCAGAACCACACAATTACGGCCTCTGGCAATACTCACAAAGCCGTTAACGGTCGTGGCGTTGAGTGTAATGACAGACGCCTGAGCAAGATCCTGTTCACTGACTGTGTTTTTTTCCGCCGCCATCAATGATGCTGAACTGGCCATTAAAGCCAGAATAACGGCTAACCGGCTGCATACCTTTGCGTTTTTCATACTATTCCTCGTGTCGATTCAATAGTCTTGATGCTACAGCGCCATCCTGACGCTGGCCTAGCTCGCACGCCAGGTCTTAGAATAAGAAAGATACGTCATTCACCACAACGACAAGTCACTGAACAGCTAATTACTGCCCGTAATTAGCATCATGCGCCCTACGTTTCTGGCAGGGAAAAATGGTGCCCAAAGACAGCGTTAACAATCATGGACATTGCCCGATACGCATCAGGTGCAGGTATTAGCGGCTTTAGCGATGTTTCGCGTTTTATGCGGTCAATTTTGCACTGGAGCCCCTCTTTTAGCACCAAGTCACCGCTTTCGCACTGCTCCACGATTTCCCCCTGAACGCCTAAACGCCCATTACGATACCCTTGGCAACAGCGCAGAGTAGCGCGACATAATTAACCGCCATAGGTCTCCGAGTAAAAACCTTGACTGATGAGCAAACAAACCCTGTTTGCCTGTGAGTTTCACCCTTTATTTATTCTAGCTCAGTTCAAGATAAGAAATTTCGACAGGGTTGATGTAGATAATATTTTTCATGTCAATTGTTTTTGATATGATTACCCAGCTCCCCACCATGTTATAGCCCTGTTTTACAAATCCATTCAATGTAACGCCAGTTCTTAGGCGAACCTTTACAGCGTATATTTCCCTTACAGTTGCCATTTATTCTCTAACCTTAAACAACCAAGCAAATTCCACAAATGCCACTACACTAACAAGGTATCTTCCTGTAGATACGGATTTTTTCGATATGATTACACTACGATTTGAATTTTACTCTGGAAAAGAATTCCTGAGTGTTAATCCTGCCATCTGATCGCCAAGCACTGTGAATTTATCCTCAATAGATGCACCCCACGTCGCTAGAGACATTCCGGCAGTAGATAGTGTCGGTGAGGTAAGTAGCTCTGCCGATATTTTGCTCATGTCAGCCATGAACGCATCCCGCCAAGTGAGCGCGTTGTGATTTCAGAGAATAAAAAACCCGACGTTAGCCAGGACCTGTTGTTAATACTCAATTTCACATTCCGTTTGTCGGTATCTTTTTTCTTCAAACGTAACGCCACGTACAAGGCAGCTGCTTGCCGCGCATCGAGTCTGTTTATTTTTTGGACTCACCTTGAGCTTTTTATTACCAAAAACCGCCACCCTGTACAATTTTCCACCTAACGAGCAATTAAGGGACATGGCGTCGTACCCCGTGCTGAACTAGCAATATCACATATCGCTGCACTCACAAATGCGGTAAGGAATCATTAAAAACTCTTCTGTAATATTAGCCCCTGCCCGTCGAGGATAAGCACGTAATCAGGAGAATTTTATGAAACACACTAAAACACTGCTGGCAGGCCTGCTGGTTATGACGCCGATTTTTTCCGTACTAGCAACCCCCCAAGCAGCAACAGGATGCGAAGCCAAACGCCAGGACATTGAGCAGCAAATAGATTATGCCCGCACACACGGCAACGACCATCGCATAGCCGGTTTGGAAAAAGCACTTTCTGAACTTAACGCTAACTGCACCGACGAAGCATTGCGTGCCAAGCGTGAATCCAACTTGCGTGAAAAAGAGCGAAAGGTTGAAAAGCGCCGCCAGGAATTGGCTGAAGCTCAGGCTAACGGGCGTAAAGATAAAATCAGTAAACAACAGAGGAAGCTCAAAGAGGCTCAGTCCGAGCTCGATGAAGCCAGACACACACTAAATAAATAACCGCACAGTCTGAAACAGGCGAAACATGAGGGGTTGAGGGTAACGCCTCATGATATTAAGTCTATTAGTCGCGACGAGTTCTGACACAACGACTTGAAAAGTTGAGAGTTACCAGTTTTGATATGGGTGTCAAATCCTTATGCAAAACACAAAAGGTAACTCTCATGCTGCATACCAACAATCCTGTTATTAAACACAAAGCAGGTTTGCTGAATCTAGCCGAAAAACGCGGCAATGTATCAAAAACCTGCAAAGTCATGGGCGTATATCGAGATACTTTCTAGCGTTATCGGGAAGTTGCTGAACAAGTGTCCATGTCTACTTGATAGACGGTTTGTCCAACAACGTCCTCAGTCATGATGTTCTCCGGGCATAAAAAAACCCGCAGAAGCGGGTATGTGTTTTACTGTTAAATTAGTGTCCTAATTTAGTGTTTTTATAAAATCAACAACTTCTTGAAATTCATTACATTGAGTTCGAAGCTCCGCAGTCAAGTTTGATCTATTTACCTGGCAGAGTGCTGCTGCTCTTGAAGCGCTATCTATTGCAACTATCATCTTTTTAGTAAGGACAACACATTCGTCATACCTTGGGTGTCCCATGCATAAATTCTCAGGTGCCTTTCTTAGGTTTTTAACCATCTCGGATTCAGCGTTGACATGTCCAGAGACAAGCAACAATGCAATAATTAGTAAATTTTTCATGCCACCCCTATTTTTCAAATTTCTTTCCATCGGTTGAAAGTAGATAAGCTTGCTCTATATATGGCAACTTCAGGATTATCTGAGAATTCTCCCCAATGCTACCCATAGCCATTAGCCTACACATCAGACTCACGCTACCGACTTTTCTCAAACAAATGCCATCCGGGCTTTCAAAAAATCTCATGTCGCCTTTTCGCCACATAACAACTGTGGCACCTTCAGGTAAAGCGCCAACAGGCTGAATGCTAAAGATAGTCATTTTGTTGTATGCAAATATGGAAAATAAAATAATCACAATGAGAAATATATAGCCGGCTTTGCTTTTCATCCTCATCCCCATTGGTAATGTAGAGCCACCCAAAGCCTTTCGACATTATGCCAGCTAAACCAAGAACTAACACGATAAGCACACCAAAGAGAATACGGAAATCACAACGAGCCTCTCGTTTTATCTCGCGCACATCATCTTTAATGTATTTCAGCGTTGACTTAATATTTTCAGAATCAGATGCCAGCCTGACTACTCGGGTATCAATCACTTCCCCCCCTCCACTGTTACCACCGCCAAATCGCAGAATGTCGCCGACAATAACGTTAGGATCTCTCTCGCTATTTGGTATTTTGGACATCCTTCTCTTCCTCTATCCATTTCAGCACAGGTCAAACGGCTAGATTACGTGTTAATCCACAATTCCGGCAGATTAACCGATATTGATAGTGCATGAGAGAAAATGGCGGGCCGCCCGCGTCTAACTTTATATAAGCTACATACCTCATTTTACCGTTTTCATCGCGTTCCATCTCTACCTACGGAAAGCCGATATCCTCACTGCCGCACATCAGACATATGGCAACCAAAACACCGCGTTTATAAAGAAATCTTGGAGTAAACCTACTTCCTTACCTCCGTCTGTGTAACTAACAGAATCAGGCGAACCGAATGATGTTGCTGTAAGTAACGCGGCGTAGGGATGAGGGGCAGAAAGGGGCAGAAAAAGTAATCTGTTTACGTGTGGGAGAGGACCATTTTCCCGATCGCAGTAATAGTGTCATGGGGTTTCTCCATGGTCATTATCACGGGCAGTCTGACCACCCCCTTGTAATGACCACTTACTCACGGTGACAGTGTGAGTAGCCACTTTGTTGCCATCCTCGGTTGCACTGCAAATGACAGTGTTGCCTGATGCAACCGCTGTAACTCTGGTGGCATCAGTAGTTGCCACGGTGAACGCCTTGTTCGTATGGGCCACACCTCGGCGCAGAGGGTTTAAAGCGTTTATCGAAATGGACGGCAGACAACAACACCAATCAAATGGACATACTCAATGCGAATTTTGGGGGAAATGCCCCACCGATGCCCCAATCAAACAATCAATAATAAAATTATATTTCAACTCAACTATTACCGCGCCCACTCCGGTTTATTCAGGATATGGTCCTGCCAATCGACGACCTCAGATTCACGCACCGCGATGTGGCGCACGGAGATACGTTCACTGTGCATAAGCGCTTTGTTACCTGCTCGCAGCGGATGCCAACCGGGCAGGTCTTTGCCTTCGTGAATCAATCGATAAGCGCAGGTAGCAGGCAACCAGTCGAAGGAGAGCAGGTTTTCCCGCGTCAGTTTGATGCAATCTGGCTCATACTCAAATCGCCGCTCATAATTGCGGCATTGGCAGGTTTTGATGTTTAACTGATTACAGGCAACATTCGTGAAGTAGAGTTCTTCCGTGTCTTCATCAATGAGTTTATGCAAACAACACTGACCGCAGCCGTCGCACAGGGACTCCCACTCTTGATCGGACATTTCAGACAAGGTTTTTTGCTGCCAAAAATCGCGTTCGCTCATGCACAGTATCTCGTCATTCTTTATGTTATCTGGCAACGCACAAACGCCCCGCCAACCACACCTGCAACGAGCAGGAGGGGTATACCCAAAATGATTCGAGTTGCAGAAAAACGGCAAGCAGTGGCCCGAAGGGAGAATCTCAGGGATGAGGTTCATCAATCCCGATGACCTGACTCAAGTAAGTGATTCGGGTGAGTGAGCGCAGCCAGCGTATCTGCAACTTGAAGTAAGACGGGTATATAACGGATTTAGCGGAGTGAAGCAAGTGCTTTACCCGTTCCCAATGGGAACGGGTCGGGAAAGATCAGATAATCCGCGTGGAGAGGCTGCGATCGTTGATAGTGATGGTCAGCATATCGCCGGACACAATCGGGCCAACGCCCGCTGGGGTTCCGGTCAGGATCACATCACCTGCACGCAGCGTGAAAAAGCGGCTCATATAAGCAATCAATGGCAGAATCGGCGTGATCATATCGCGCGTGTTGCCCTGTTGGCGAATGTCATCATTCACTTTTACGCCTAAATCTGTTTGCTGCGGATCGCCAAACTCCGCGACGGGAATAAACCCGGAAATCGGACAAGCGCCATCAAACCCTTTGGCCTTTTCCCAAGGGCGACCGGCCTTTTTGCAGTCGGACTGAATGTCACGCAGCGTCAAATCCAGCGCGACACCGTAACCGGCAATCGCACGCGCCACGCGCTCTTCATTCGCCTGCTTGAGCGGCGTGCCGATCAGCACCGCCAATTCAACTTCGTGATGCACCGAACCCAGGTTTTTCGGAATAGCCACCGGTTGGCGCAGATCGCACAGTGCGGTCTCAGGTTTGATAAATAGCACGGGTTCAGGGGCGACCGAGTTTCCCATTTCTTTAATGTGGTCCGCGTAGTTACTGCCGACGCAAACCACTTTATTTACCGGGAAATCGAGCAGTGCGCCCTGCCAGTCTCTGTGTTGGTACATGGATATCTCCTGCCCTGTCAGTTGAAAATCACGCTAAGATACCCTGTGCATCAGGTAAACCGGTGGGTATCCATTTACGCCAGGGGTTTATTTATACGTCTCTGCGCCGATAAAACAAGCCTATAGACGGTAATGCGGAAAAATATAAGTAAAGAATTCAACGCCAGATCATACTTTTTAAGCGTGGTTAGACACGAGCGCGACGTCTGAACGACGCAATTAGGGGCGAAAAACGGTTAAGAAAAAACCGAATTTTCATCCCAAACACGGCGTCACATTATTTGCTGACGTTGTGATGAACGGATAACAAATTCTCAGGAGGCGGTGGTATTTGCAGATAAAAACCCTCGTCCTTAAGCGCCTGCTTTACTTTTTCAATGTCGGCTGACGCTAATTTTTTGCTGCCATCGAGCGGTAATAGCATCACCAACTGCGGCGAGCCAAAACTTTTCATCAGCGCTTCCGGCACGCGGGAAAAATCGTCTTTTTTATCAACATAGAGGTAGGTTTGATCGCGTTTAGCGCTTCGATAGATCACACAAAACATTTTTTTACTCGATTAGATGGGAATGTCATCTTGCCTGTATATAATTGTGACTATAACATGCTTACAGCACTCTGGAATATCATGTTGCCATGCAAATCCAGGGATTTAACAGGCTGAAACAGAGTCAGGATAGATGTCACAAACGCCAATTGAGTTAAAAGGCAGCAATTTTACCTTATCGGTTGTTCATTTGTATGAGTCGCAACCCGAGGTAATTATTAAAGCATTACAGGAAAAGATCGAGCAGGCTCCCGCATTTTTAAAAAATGCGCCTGTGGTTATTAATGTTGCCGCCCTGACGGAAGAAATAGACTGGTTATCTATCCAGCACGCTATTATTGCTACAGGGTTACACGTGGTGGGTGTGAGCGGATGTAAGGACGAGGTACTTAAAAAAGCCATTATCAAGGCGGGATTGCCGCTGTTAAATGAAGGCAAGTCACCGCGTCGGGCACCGGAACCTATTCCCGTTTCACCCGCAATAGCCAAAACCAAAGTGATTACCGCGCCGGTTCGTTCCGGACAGCAGATTTATGCCAGAGAGGGCGACTTAATCGTACTGAGCAGCGTCAGCGCCGGTGCAGAAGTTATCGCCGATGGCAATATCCATATTTACGGCATGATGCGGGGCCGAGCGCTGGCGGGCGTCTCGGGTGATGTACAGAGCCAAATCTTCTGTACGCATCTTGCAGCCGAACTGGTATCCATCGCCGGGCGTTACTGGCTCAGTGACAAGATCCCAGCGGCCCATTTCGGGAAGGCCGTGCGTCTTAAGCTCGACCAACTCGCAAACGATTTAACCATACAACCTCTAGACTAAGCCCTTTAACAAGGAACTATTTATGGCACGCATTATTGTTGTTACATCGGGTAAAGGGGGCGTTGGCAAGACTACTTCAAGCGCGGCCATTGCTACCGGTTTAGCCCAGAAAGGTAAAAAAACGGTTGTTATCGACTTCGATATTGGGCTGCGTAACCTCGATCTCATCATGGGATGCGAGCGCCGCGTAGTCTACGATTTTGTCAATGTGATTCAAGGCGATGCCACGCTGAATCAGGCATTGATCAAAGACAAGCGCACGGAAAACCTTTATATCCTGCCCGCGTCACAAACCCGTGACAAGGATGCACTGACGCGCGAAGGCGTGGAAAAAGTGTTGGATACGCTGGCAGAAATGGAGTTTGATTTTATCATCTGTGATTCCCCGGCCGGGATTGAAACGGGTGCACTGATGGCGCTCTATTTTGCCGACGAAGCCATTATTACCACCAACCCGGAAGTGTCATCAGTGCGCGACTCTGACCGCATTCTTGGTATCCTCGCCTCCAAATCACGCCGGGCAGAACGCGGGCAGGATGCGATTAAAGAGCACTTGCTGCTCACCCGTTACAATCCAGGCCGCGTCAGCCGCGGTGATATGTTAAGCATGGAAGATGTACTGGAAATTCTTCGTATTTCGCTGGTTGGCGTTATCCCCGAAGATCAGTCCGTACTACGCGCATCAAACCAGGGGGAACCGGTGATCCTTGATATCGCTTCTGACGCAGGTAAAGCCTACGCTGACACCGTCGATCGCTTGCTGGGTGAAGATCGTCCCTACCGTTTCATTGAGGAAGAGAAAAAAAGTTTTCTTAAACGCCTTTTTGGGGGATAAATTATGGCATTACTCGACTTCTTTCTGTCCCGCAAAAAAAACACTGCGAATATTGCCAAGGAGCGGTTGCAAATTATCGTTGCAGAACGCCGCCGTGGTGACAGTGAGCCACATTATTTGCCACAGTTAAAGCGGGATATTTTGGCGGTGATCTGTAAATACGTACAGATCGACCCGGAAATGGTGACGGTTCAGTTGGAGCAAAAAGGGGATGATATCTCCGTGCTTGAGCTTAACGTCACCCTGCCTGAACCGGAAGAACCCGCTAAATGAGTCCAAGGAATTAAATAACCCCCGCACCTTGTGGGGGTTATTCTGCTCTTACCCTTCGCGAGCCAACAAATCGCGCAACGGTTCATCGAACAGTTTAGCTCGCCAGCCGTTCAACATTTCCGGCGCAGTGCCTTCTTGAGCAAACAGTTTCCAATGCCAATTCAACAAGCGGTTGATCTGACGCCGTGATGCCAGTAACTCAGCAGAAAGTCCACTGCGTTCACTCACCTGTGTCACCAGATTTTTGATGTCTTTAAACACGCGCTTATAGCCTGGGTAGTCGATCAAATTAACGATCGGCGCGGGATACTGGGATTCCGGCAGCGCATTGGCCTGGATGACAATATCGAGCAGTGTTTTCCCGTGATAACGGATTTCCGGGCCGCTCAGCCCCAATGCACTCAACTCACCCAACGAGGACGGCATACAGCGCGCCACCTGAAGTAGATTTTCTTCCCGTACTACAAAGTTGACCGAGCTGTCGCGCTGACGCGCCAGATTTAGCCGCCACTGAGCAAGCAGTTGTAAACAAGCCAGTTGCTTGCCACGCAGTTGCCAGGCGTTACCAAATTCACGATAGGCCAGTTCCGGCGTGAGAATATCCTGTTTACGCTGACACAGTAGCCGGCACTCATCCAACGCTGCGTCCAGCCATCCAGCTTCACGCGTTTCGGCCACAATCTTCTCAGCCATCGGTAATAGGTAGAAGACATCTGCAGCAGCATAGTCACACTGTTTCTCAGTCAACGGACGCGCCAGCCAGTCGGTACGTGATTCGGTTTTATCCAGCGTCACACCTTGATAATCGGCCACTAAAGCTGCAAATCCATAGGACAAGGGCTTACCGAGAAAAGCGGCCAAAATCTGTGTATCGATAAACGGATGCGGCAACACGCCAAACGCATTAATAAACACCTCAAGATCTTCACTGCTGGCGTGCAGGAACTTGGTCACCTGCGCATCCTGTAACAGCGCCACGAACGGCTGCCAGGCGCTGATAGTGAGGGGGTCAATCAGAGAGAGGGTTTCGCCGTCAAAAAGCTGGATGAGACCCAATTGCGGATAATAGGTGCGAGTGCGGACAAATTCGGTATCCAGCGCGACCTGTGTGTGCTGACGCGCCTGTTGACAAACCTGTTCCAGGCCATTGTTGTCGCTGATTAACTGATAATTCAAAACGGGTTCTCTTGTTTTTAACTGTCGGCTACTGCAAAAACAACGCCGGTATAACCGGCGTTGTTAACCTTTTGCTATGATAGCCTGTCCTGCTGCGATCTGGCAGACGTTTTATTGATAAATCAGGAAACCTTTGCGGCACCTTCAGCCGATGACTTTTGGTTGGCGTTGTCTGCACGTAATTCACGGCGCAAAATCTTCCCTACGTTAGATTTTGGTAATTCTTCCACAAACTCGACCAGTTTTGGCACTTTGTAGGCGGTCAGATTACGACGGCAATGGGTGATCAGTTCATCTTTACTCAGGCTGCTGTCACGAGCCACAACATAAGCTTTAACAGCTTCACCGCTCAACTCGCTTTCCACACCGATCACCGCTGCTTCGGACACTTTGGGATGGCGCGCAATCACTTCCTCGATTTCTGTCGGATAGACGTTAAATCCGGACACCAGAATCATGTCTTTTTTGTGATCGATCACGCGCAGAAACCCCTCTTCATCTGCCGTGACAATATCGCCGGTTGCCAGCCATCCCGCTTTCAGCACCTCTTGCGTCGCAGCCGGTTGCTGCCAGTAGCCCAGCATCACCTGCGGACCTTTCACCCACAGTTCCCCCGATTCGCCCGGTGCCACATCTTGTCCCTCATCATCCACAATACGCACATCGGTAGACGGCACTGGCAACCCGATGCTGCCGCTGTAGTGTTTTAAATCATAGGGGTTGCCTGCCACCAGCGGAGAGCTTTCCGTCAGGCCATAGCCTTCCAGCAGGTGTTTCCCCGTCAATTTTTCCCACCGCTCGGCCACCGATTGCTGCACCGATGCGCCCCCCCCCACCGACAAACGCAGCGTAGAAAAATCCAGTTCGTGGAAGGCCTTGTTATTCAGCAATGCGTTAAACAAGGTGTTAACGCCCGTGACTGCCGTGAACGGGTATTTACCGAGTTCTTTCACCACAGCCGGAATATCTCGCGGATTGGTAATTAACAGGTTCTGCCCACCCAGTTCAACAAACAGCAGGCAGTTTACCGTCAGCGCAAAGATGTGATAAAGCGGCAGCATGGTGACCACCAGCTCATGGCGCTCTTGCAACACCGGACCGTAGGCGGCTTTCGCCTGTGCCAGATTCGCCTGCATATTACGGTGCGTGAGCATCGCGCCTTTCGACAACCCGGTGGTGCCGCCGGTATATTGCAAAAAGGCCAGATCGGCATTCACAATTTGTGGTTTGATGTACTGAAGACGCCGCCCTTGTTGCAGCACTCTGCGAAACGAGATGGCATCCGGCAGATGGTATTTCGGCACCAGACGCTTGATGTATTTAACCACAAAGTTGACCAGCGTCCCTTTCGCGGTGGAAAGCTGATCGCCCATGCGCGTCAGGATCACATGTTTAACGTCGGTGTTATACACCACCTTTTCCAACGTATGCGCAAAGTTGGACACAATGACAATGGCGGTTGCGCCGCTGTCTTTCAACTGGTGCTCCAGTTCACGCGGCGTGTAAAGCGGGTTAACGTTAACCACGACCAGGCCCGCGCGCAAAATTCCAAACAACGCGACCGGATATTGCAACAGGTTCGGCATCATCAGCGCTACGCGATCGCCTTTTTGCAGATGGAGCTGATTTTGCAAATAGGCGGCAAATGCGCGGCTACGCTCTTCCAACTTGCGGAAAGTCATCACCTCGCCCATGTTAATAAACGCGGGCAGGTCGGCATATCGGGTAACCGCATTTTCAAAAAGATCGACCAACGACGTATAGTTATCCGGGTTAATTTCGGCGGGCACGTTAGCCGGATAACGCGTTAACCAGATTTTCTCCAAGGCATCACTCCCAAGGTATTTTTTTAGTGGCATGATGATTCTCCCACCGCTCGTATAATTAACATTATTTTAACTCAGCTTACCAGTTGCTGCTGAGACAATATCGAGGTTGAGAGTTCGATCACGCCTTATTGTTAAGCATATGTATCAAAAAAATGAGGCGACCTGCGTCGCCTCGTTATTCTGCGTTTTTTTAAGAGAGAAAAAACGTCATTTATTGCGTCACAATCGTCTCGATACGAGCCGGGCCCCAGTCATTGCCAAAGCCCCAACCCCGCCGGTAGCGCCAATCCCATCCCCACGGATCGGCTGCGCCGGGCGGCAAGATAACCTGCTGCGTTTCGTTCCAGCGTTGATAACCCGTCACATTGATCACCACAAAGCGATAAGGTCTGCTGCCGATCTGACCTTGCTCCATTTCAGCGACGGATCCCACGACGGTCACCAGCAGGCCCTGAAAATCGAGGGGTTCAAGGAAACCTTTGACGTTGGCGATGAATCGCCCTTCCGAAACGCTCTCCAACTGAGGCCGCGCCCAGCGATCCAACGGCAGGCTGACAATCACCAGACGGGTTTTGTCATTTTCGTTATGTACGGCGACAACGCGACCGCCGAGACGCGCTTCCTGGCCCAAAGCCATCTGCGGCATCAACATAATTTGTGACAAACGGTCGTACGGTCTTTCCGAACTACTCTGGATGGATTCAGGAATCGAGGAACAACCTGCCAGCAACAGTGCCAGCGCCGCGAACGTCACCTGTTTTGACCAATGAGAAATCGCCATAATACTGATCCCTTTGCCATTACCTACACATTAGAGTAGGCAGTAATGCAATAAGTTGCGCGGTTATCAGGCGCGGCCGGGTAATTTTTTCCAGGTGACGTTGTTGCGCAAATAGCGCGGCAAGGCATCAGCAACGGCGACCGCGTTACCTGACTGCCACTGATGACAAGCCAACGGCAGCATATCCTGCGCCTGTGGCAGCAGCATATCGCCCGGTGTCAGCGTGATCGCGGCGTGGGCAGCCAGTGTCGGATACGTCTCCCACCCGGTACCAACGGTCGCCCATTCGCCGCGTAGCAGCAGTGTGCGCTCCAGCACCTGTTGTGGCGTCAGCACGGCTTCATGCTCCTCACCCTGCCAGTTGCCGTCAACATCACGCTGATACTCGGCCCAATAGACTTCGCCCATGCGAGCGTCGATCGCCGCCAGCACGCGCGTAGCCCCTGTGCGGCGCCAGGCACCCTGCGCCATCATGGCAAGCGTCGAGATACCCAGCATCGGTAAATCTGCGCCTAATGCCAGCCCTTGAGCGATACCAATGCCAATTCGCACACCGGTAAAGCTGCCAGGGCCTTGACCAAATGCCAGCGCATCCAGGCTGTTCAACGTCACACCGGTTTCGGCCAGCACCTGTTGCACCATCGGCAACACGCGTTGGGTATGTTCACGGGGACACACTTCATACAGGGAGAAAATTTGACCATCATTCCAGAGCGCAACGGAACAGGCTTCCGTCGCAGTATCGAGCGCTAAAATTCGCTTAGACATGCCGACCTCAGGCAGGGAAACAAAATAACGCGGCGTAGCATAGCACACCGCGCATGGAATTACTCAGAGGCATCACACCGCCTCGGTGCGGGAAAGAAAACGGATCGCTTGCGCCAGATCGCGCGTGCGGGCAGCGGGTGGCAGGCTTTGCAGAAAGGTTTTTCCGTAAGGACGCATCACCAGACGGTTATCGCAGATAACGATAACGCCGCGATCGTCCACATCACGAATCAAACGCCCCACCCCTTGTTTCAGGGTGATGACCGCATCGGGCAGTTGCACCTCGTCAAACGGATCACCGCCACGCAGGCGGCAATCTTCAATACGCGCTTTCAGCAGCGGGTCATCTGGCGAGGTAAACGGCAGCTTATCGATAATCACACAAGAGAGCGCATCACCGCGCACATCCACCCCTTCCCAGAAACTGCTGGTCGCCACCAGCAAGGCGTTTCCGGCAGAGACAAACTGCGCTAACAGTTGCGCCTTGCTGGTTTCGCCCTGAAGCAACACGGGCAACGTCAGTGAGGCGCGAAACTCTGCGGCCAGATCGCGCATCATTTGGTGCGAGGTACATAGCATAAAGCAACGTCCGCGATTCGCCTCGATGAGCGGGCGCAACTGAGTGGCTAACCGTTGAGCCGCACCACGTTGCTGCATCTCCGGCAGAAAACGCGGCACGCAGAGCAGCGTCTGCTGCGCATAATCAAACGGGCTTGGCAGCAGCATAGCGTGCGCATGGTCCAACCCCAGGCGCTCGGTAAAGTGTTCGACCCTGTCGTTAACCGACAGCGTCGCTGAGGTAAAAATCCAGGCGGCCTTCTTCTCTTGCATCAGCTCACGAAAACGGTCCGCCACGGAGAGCGGGGTCAACGCCAACACGAAGTGCCGCGCATTGCATTCATACCAATAGCTATATCCAGCCTGTTGCACATCCTGTAGCCGCTTGAGACGGGCGCGATACAGCGTAGCGCGTTCAAAGGCGGCATCCAGCAGCGCCGAGCGCCCGAGCGACAGTTTGGCAACGTCATAGCAGAGCTCAAGCGCATCATCAAGCAACAGCAGCGCGCGTTGCAACGAGGGCTGCGCCAGCACATCGCGCAGGTTGCCGCGAAAGCCGGGTTCACCCAGCGCCAACCGAAAATCCTGCGTGCTTTGCGCTAGGCGATCGGCGGATTTTTGCAACTGAGCCGCATCGCGCACTTCAGTGCGATACGCGATAATGATATCTTTCGTCAGATCGAGCAGTTGGCGGCTGGTGAGTTGCTGACCAAAGTAGTGGCTGGCGATATCAGGGATCTGGTGGGCTTCATCGAAAATCACCACATCGCTGTCGGGGATCAACTCAGCAAATCCGCTCTCTTTGACCACCATATCCGCCAGATAAAGGTGATGGTTAACCACCACAACGTCGGATTCCATCGCCTTACGTCGCGCCTTCACCACAAAGCACTCTTTATAATGTGGGCAATCGCTCCCCAGACAATTGTCGTTGGTGCTGGTGACTAACGGCCACACCGCACTGTCCTCCGCCACGTCGGTGCAGGTGCTGATGTCACCGTCTACCGTGGCGGATGACCAGCCGCGCAAACGAGCCAGTTCGCTCAACGCCTCACCGCTCAGATCGCCCCCAGCCAGGGATTGCTGCTCAAGCCGCTCGATACACAAATAGTTCGATCGCCCTTTGAGCAACGCGACCTGCCCGGTGTAGCCCAACGCGGTGGCAATGCGCGGCAAATCACGTGAAAAAAGCTGGTCCTGAAGGGCTTTAGAGCCGGTGGAGACGATGACCTTGCGTTCAGAACGCAACGCCGGAACCAGATAAGCATACGTTTTACCGGTCCCGGTGCCTGCCTCCACCACCAGCGCGTGTTGTTCTGTAATAGCGAGCTCCACCGCCGCAGCCATGTCACGCTGAGGTTCACGCGGTTTAAAACCGTCAATGGCTCGCGCCAGGGTGCCTTCGGGAGAAAAATCGTCCTGCACGGAATGTTTTGTCACACACGCTCTCTATTTGTCACTGCCAATGGTCACAATCACAACCGCTAAGGATACCGTGAAACTGTCGTCCAATTATGCCCTGTGTCTGTCCCGGCAGCCACCCTGCCTCGCAATCGCATCGCCTCACACCGCAGAATCATGCTAGGGGCTGTTGACAATTAACACAGCCAGACGAATGCAGCAGCGAGCGCAACGAATGATGCGAAGCGTTTTGAGAGTTTGTCGAAGCGTGTAGCTACGCGTCGAAATTGCTTGATACGGCAAAAGAAACGTTCGATCAAATTGCGTGAAGCGTAAAGATGTTTGTCCAGTGGGCGTTGCTCACGGCGATTCTCTTTGCTGGGGATGACAGCCTGAATGCCTACCGACTCCAGATATTGTAGAATCACATTCGTATCGTAGGCTTTGTCTGCAGCCAAGCTTGAAGGTTTCAATTCACCAAGTAAAGGCAATGCTTCTCTGGTGTCGCTCTTTTGACCACCAGTCAAACTAAAACGGGCAAGCATGCCCAGCCCATCAACCAGAGCGTGAATCTTGGTTGTCAATCCCCCGCGAGAACGACCAATCGACTGGTCACCGTTTTTTTGGGAGCGCCCGCTGCATGCTGATGAACCCGTACGATAGTGCTGTCGATGAAGATTTCCTCGAAATCGGCATCGCCCGCAAGTTCAGCAAAAACGGAATGCCATATTTCTGCCCGTGACCATCTGGCAAAGCGTTTGTACACACTGTTCCAGAGTCCGAAATCGGGTGGTAAATCTCTCCATGGGCTTCCAGTTCGGGCGATCCATAAAACCGCTTCGACAAAAAGCCGATTATCTGCTGCTGTTCGTCCCGGCTCCGAATCCTTTCCCGGCAAAAACGGGCTAATCCGTTCGTATTGGTCATCACTGAGCATCAATCTTGGCATTCTGCTTTTCCAAAAAAGACAGAATGTAAACAGATTCTTTTACAAAAAAACAGGTTCTTGGCGATGATTGTCAACAGGCCCTAGGCTGCAAAACGATTTTTACTTCACAGGATTGATGCAGGGAGACAACCAATGACAGACATTATCAGAATTCAACCAGAAGCCCGCTGGTCCGATGCCGTCATCCATAACAGCACCCTTTACTACACCAGCGTGCCGGAGAATCTGGATGCTGGTGCCGAGGCGCAAACCGAAAACGCCCTGGCGCTGCTTGATGCCATCCTGAAACAGAATGGCTCAGACAAAACGCGTCTGTTGGATGTGACGATTTTCCTTGCCAATGCGGCTGATTTTAACGCCATGAATGCCGCCTGGGATGCCTGGGTAGTGGCAGGCCAGGCACCGGTACGCTGTACCGTAGAAGCACGTCTAATGAACCCGAAATATAAAGTGGAAATCAAAGCGATTGCCGCGCTGTAGTACAGCGAAGAATAAGTGCATCGCTAAGCGCCTGCGTTAGCACTTATTCATCCTCGTCACTGCGATCATAAGTGACGGCGTCACTTCTATGTTGCCGCCGTAAATCAGCGGCAACCAGTGCGATGGCCTCACCGCTGCTCATGCCTTGCGCCATCAGCGATTGGATACGTTCAACCGCATCTTGCTGCTGCGAGTGGGTCAAGGGGGGCATATCATCAAACATTCGGTCAGCTTCCTTATACGCCGTAGGCGAATTGTGCTAGGCTGGCGCACTCGCGTGGCCTATAAACACGCATCATAACGCTAACGACGATATTAATCAGCACCTGCACGATGACATAATACCGATGGATTCTCGTTTACCTGATTTTCACAAACTGCCTTATCAGCCGGACACCCTGCTGCATCTGTTTGCCCGCGTCTCTCATCAGCCATGGGCGATGCTGCTGCACTCCGGTTTTGCTGAACACCAGCACAACCGTTTCGATATCATGGTGACCGATCCGGTGGCAACATTAACCACCGACGGCGATGAAACACTCATCACGCGTGCGGATGGCACAGAGCGCTCCACGCAAGATCCCTTCTTGTTGCTGCGCCAGGCGATGACGCAGGCCGGGATCACCGCGTCTACCCATCCTGATATGCCTTTTCAGGGCGGAGCACTCGGCCTGTTTGGTTACGATCTTGGGCGGCGCGTCGAAACGCTGCCGTCACAGGCCAAGCAAGATATCCACCTGCCGGACATGGCGGTGGGCATCTACGACTGGGCGCTGATCGCCGATCACCAGCAGCAGACGCTTACTCTGGTGACCTATGGCGGCCATGAAGCGCGGCTGGCTTGGTTATCAGCACCGCCCGAGGTGCCTTCCCTTGACGATTTCCAACTGACCACCCCGTGGCAGTCCAATATGACACGGGAAGAGTACGGCATCCGCTTCCAACGCATTCAAGCCTATCTGCGCGCCGGGGATTGCTATCAGGTTAACCTGGCACAACGTTTCAGCGCGGGTTATCGCGGTGATGAATGGCAGGCTTTTCTCTCGCTCTCTGAGGCCAATCGTGCTCCGTTTTCTGCGTTTATCCGCTTGCCGGCGCATTGCGTTATCAGCGTATCGCCAGAGCGTTTCTTGCAGTTACAAAACCAGCGTATTGAAACGCGTCCCATCAAGGGGACGCTGCCACGCTCAACCGATCCACAGGAAGATGCGCGCCGCGCCACGGCGCTTGCTACCTCGCAGAAAGATCGGGCAGAGAATGTCATGATTGTCGACCTGCTACGTAATGATATTGGTCGCGTTGCCGTACCCGGCAGCGTGCGGGTGCCAGCGTTGTTTCACGTTGAGCCGTTTCCAGCGGTACACCATCTGGTCAGCACCATTGAAGCAAGGCTACCGGAAACCCACCATGCCACAGATTTGCTACGCGCCTGTTTTCCCGGTGGCTCCATCACCGGTGCCCCCAAGATTCGCGCCATGGAGATTATTGAAGAGCTGGAACCGCATCGCCGCAACGCCTATTGTGGCAGTATTGGCTATATCAGCGTCTGTGGCACCATGGATACCAGCATTACCATTCGCACGCTGATCGCAGAGCAGGGCCAGCTTCACTGCTGGGCGGGTGGCGGTATCGTGGCAGACAGTCAGGAACAGGCGGAATACCAGGAAACCTTGGATAAACTGGGGCGTATTCTTCCCCTACTCGACACGGCGCACAGGTTATGAGTTCAGAGATTCAGCCGATTACCTTTCCCTTCCCCCCGCTGACTGATGATTTGGCGAACTTCGTCACGCGCTTTCAGTTGCAGCGCGCACCGCAGGCCAAACCGGTGCGTCAGGTGCGTAAAGCGGCGGTGCTGGTGCCGATTGTGTGCCACGCCGATGCCCCGACGCTGTTACTGACCCGGCGTGCCAGCACGCTGCGCAAACATGCCGGGCAAGTTGCCTTCCCCGGAGGAGCCGCAGACAGCAGCGACGCCAGTCTGATCGCCACGGCACTGCGCGAAGCGCAAGAGGAAGTGTCTATTGCCCCTGAGGTCGTGACCGTGTTAGGCACCCTGCCGCCGCTGGACAGCGTCAGCGGCTTTCAGGTCACGCCCGTGGTTGGGCTGCTACCCGCCAATATTCGTGTTGCACCCAATGCAGATGAGGTCGCTGAGCTGTTTGAAATGCCGTTGACCGATGCGTTTTCGTTGGCGCGCTACTATCCGCTGGATATTGAGCGGCAGCGCCAAACGCACCGCGTTTATCTCTCCTGGTATCGACAGCAATTTGTCTGGGGGTTGACTGCCGCCATCATTCGCCAGCTAGCGCTTCAAGTCTCTGCCTCAACCCTCTGAAATGTAGCATTTTATGCTGATACACCCCTGCACGGACATTAACCATACATAAACAGGGGTATTTCTATTTCTCTGATTATCCATGGCAAACACAAATGTGACGCGGATCTGCTATAAGTTATCTTCACCTGGCGCATAAGATTTTTTCATGTGAAAAGCCCACTCCTGCCAGATAAACCCCACTACAATAGCGCGATCCAAGGAGTATTATTCTAAATCTGCGCTTTTGAGGAGTTTTCGCGTGATAAGCGTTTTCGACATGTTCAAGATCGGTATTGGCCCTTCAAGCTCTCATACGGTTGGACCGATGAAAGCCGGTAAGCAATTTGTCGATGATTTGATTGAGCTGGGTAAACTGGGCGATGTCACCCGCATCGCCGTTGACGTCTACGGCTCGCTCTCCCTGACGGGGAAAGGACACCATACCGATATCGCCATTATTATGGGGCTGGCGGGTAACATGCCCGATACCATCGCCATCGATGCCATTCCGGGATTTATCCGCGACGTAGAGCAGCGCGAGCGCCTGATGCTGGCAAACGGTCAGCATGAAGTGTATTTTCCGTTGCACGGCGGCATGAATTTTCGCAGTGAAAACCTCTCTCTGCACGAGAATGGCATGACCATCACCGCTTTTGGCGGCGACCTCCCGCTGTATCGCAACACCTATTACTCCATCGGCGGTGGATTTATCGTTGATGAAGCCCAGTTTGGTCAAAGCAGCACAAGCGACGTTCAGGTGCCGTTTCCGTTCCACTCGGCAAAAGAGATGCTGATGCACTGTAAACAGCACGGCTTGTCGCTTTCCGGGTTGGTGATGCGCAATGAGTTGGCGCTACACAGCCGGGATGAGATTGAGCACTACTTTGCCGCGGTATGGCAAACCATGCATGCCTGCATCGATCGCGGTATCAATACTGAAGGGGTGTTGCCCGGCCCGCTGCGTGTACCGCGTCGCGCCTCGGCGTTGCGTCGTATTCTGGGTGCCGCTGGCAAACACTCCAATGACCCGATGGACGTGGTCGATTGGGTCAACATGTTCGCGTTAGCCGTGAATGAAGAGAACGCCGCCGGCGGCCGCGTCGTGACCGCGCCAACCAACGGCGCTTGTGGGATCGTTCCGGCGGTGTTGGCCTATTACGATCACTTTATTGAGCCGATCACCACTGACATTGCCCTGCGTTACTTTCTCGCTGCCGGAGCGATCGGCATACTGTATAAAATGAATGCCTCGATCTCCGGGGCGGAAGTGGGCTGTCAGGGCGAAGTTGGTGTGGCCTGTTCCATGGCGGCAGCAGGTCTGGCCGAATTACTCGGCGCCAGCCCGGAGCAAGTGTGTGTTGCGGCTGAAATTGGTATGGAGCACAACCTTGGTCTCACTTGCGATCCTGTCGCGGGTCAGGTTCAGGTGCCGTGCATTGAGCGCAATGCCATCGCCTCGGTGAAGGCTATCAATGCAACACGCATGGCCATGCGTCGCACCAGCGAACCACGTGTATCGCTCGATAAAGTGATTGAAACCATGTACGAAACCGGCAAAGACATGAATGCCAAGTACCGCGAAACCTCGCGTGGCGGTTTGGCCGTGAAAGTACAATGTGATTAACAGCGCGTGAATGGTTGAACATGTCACGCTCCAAAAGCAAAACCCCTCAACGGAGGGGTTTTTTTTCGGGTGCGTAGCCAGGATTACTCTTCTTCATCCGCATAAGGATCGGCCAAACGCGTCACCCGTACCAGTTCGATACGGTATTCCGATACAGCCATGACCTCAAAACGGAAGTGATGCAGTTCAATCACCTCGCCCACCTTGGGAATTTCATTGCTGTGTGCCAGCAACAACCCTGCCAACGATGCATACTCTTCTTTCGGATCGACCAGTTCATGACTGTCAAACACCTGTTGCAACGTGTGCAAATCGGTGCCGCCTTTCACTAACCAGCCGCCCTCTTCGACCACAATATCCGGTGTTTCATCTTCATCCGGGAATTCACCGGCAATCGCTTCCAGAATATCCAACGGTGTCACCAGGCCCTGCACCACACCAAATTCGTTTGTGACGACAACCAGACTGCCTTTTGCGCGGCGCAGTACCGGCAGCAGGTTGATGGCATCCAGCGTATCCGGCACCACCAGCGGCGGTGTGGCTGCGGCAAAGCTCTCCACATCCACGCCTTTATCCAACGCCACCAGCAATTCTTTGGCACGTACCACACCGACCAACTCATCCAGAGAACCACGGCAAACCGGGAACAGGCTGTGCGGCGTATCCAACAGTTGCACGCGAATATCGTCAATCGAGCGTTCACTGTCCACCCAGGAGATCTCGGTACGCGGCGTCATCACACTGCGCAGCGACCGCGATGCCAGCGTCAATACACCGCTTATCATGTAGCGCTCTTCTTCGGCGAAAGTTTCCATGGCGGGAGATACCGGTTTGGCTTCTTCATCGTCCGTGGCTTTACGCGCTCCCATCAAACGCAGGATCGCTTCGGCAGTCCGCTCACGCATCGGGCGGCGCGACTGGTGCTTGATAAAATTGCGGCGTGCGATCTGGTTAAACAGCTCGATCAGAATCGAGAAACCGATCGCGGCATACAAGTAACCTTTCGGGATATGGAAGCCGAAACCTTCCGCCATCAAGCTCAAACCGATCATCAGTAAGAAACTAAGGCAGAGCACCACCACCGTCGGATGCGCATTGACGAAGTTCATCAGTGGCTTGGAGGCCAGCAACATCACCACCATCGCAATTACCACCGCCGTCATCATGACGCCGATATGATTAACCATACCGACAGCCGTAATCACTGCATCCAGTGAGAAGACGGCATCCAGCACCACCATCTGTGCGACAACCGCCCAGAAACTGGCGTGAACTTTGGGTCCGTTATGCTCATGCGGCCGATTTTCCAGCCGTTCATGCAGCTCCGTGGTGGCTTTGAATAGCAAAAATAGCCCCCCCGCCAGCAAGATCATATCGCGCGCCGAGAAACCGTAACCGGCGATAGTGATCAGTGGGTTGGTCAGTTTCACCATCCATGAAATCAGAGACAGCAGCCCCAGGCGCATCAAAAGCGCTAGCGAGAGGCCAATGACACGGGCCTTGTCGCGCTGCTTCGGCGGTAACTTATCCGCCAGAATGGCAATAAACACCAGGTTATCGATGCCCAGAACGATTTCCAATACGACCAGCGTCAACAGGCCCGCCCAGATTGAGGGATCCAGCAAAAATTCCATGTCAGACTCCAAAAAAGGTGCAAGCAGACAGCATCAACACTGGCGGTGTGATGTGACGCAGCATAGGGGAAACAGCGAGAGAATAAATACCGCCCTGGCGGCTATCGATAAGTGGGTGACCCATCAGGTCAGCCCCAGAAACAGCACCGGCACAGGCCGGCTGGGTAAGAAAGGATTGTCGGTGACGGTCCATATAGAGTGGGTCGAAACCCTGTGCTCCTAAGCAATTAAACAGAGGGCTACTCTAGCAGGTTGTTTCGAATTTTTACAAAGATTTCTTTGCTACCAAGTAACGCCCATTCGCAACGATTCTTAACATGCCCGTGATATTGTTCTCAATCACATAACAAACGGCGTTTTAACCAGCAAATACGTAAGCAGCATCACACTATTTATTTTTTCAGTGGGTAAAATAAATCGAACTTTACACCCATGATGGGGAGCCTGAATCGTTTCATAGCATATAACGCTACAGCGCAGCCTTTTTATTCTTTTATGATTCTTGAGTAAAAACTTGCGTTCATACTGATATCACTTCGGTTAATCGCCTTTCCCCTTAACCGGATGCATTGAGTACCTTAAATAGAATGAGGAGGTAGCAAGTGAGTATTGCAATTATGTTGTGCACTCACGGATCCACCGCCGGGCCGCTGCTGAAAACAGCGGAAATGATTCTGGGTGAACAAAGCAACGTTGCCTGGATTGATTTCGTTCCCGGTGAAAATGCGGAAACGTTAATTGAAAAATATAAGGCCAAGCTCGAATCGTTGGATTCGTCGCTTGGCGTGCTGTTTCTTGTTGATACCTGGGGCGGCAGCCCGTTCAATGCCGCCAGCCGTCTGGTCACGGATAAAGCCAACCATGACGTGATTGCCGGGGTGAATATCCCAATGCTGGCAGAAACGTTTATGGCGCGCGACGATAACCCCAGCTTCGAGGAGTTGATTGCCATCGCGCTGGAAGCAGGCCGCACTGGCGTGAAAGCGCTGAAAACCGTTGAACCGGCGCCTGCCGCTAAACCCGTGGCCAAAGCCGTCGCCCCCGCACAGGTTGGCCCCGGTGGGCATATGAAGATTGGTCTCGCGCGTATTGATGACCGCTTGATTCACGGTCAGGTAGCAACCCGCTGGACCAAAGAGACCAATGTCAGTCGCATTATCGTCATTAGTGATGAGGTTGCCGCCGATAACGTGCGCAAAACGCTGCTGACACAGGTTGCCCCTCCCGGTGTCACTGCCCACGTGGTGGACGTTGCCAAAGCGATCCGTGTGTATGAAAACCCGAAATACGCCAATGACCGGGTGATGCTGTTGTTCACCAATCCTACCGACGTACAGCGTCTGGTTGAGAACGGCGTTGAAATCACGTCGGTGAACATCGGCGGCATGGCGTTTCGTCAGGGTAAAACCCAGGTTAATAACGCCGTCTCCATTGATGCCAAAGATATCGAAGCCTTCAAGGCATTGGATGCGCGCGGCATTGAACTGGAAGTCAGAAAGGTATCAACCGATTCTAAACTTAAAATGATGGATCTGATCGCCAAGGTGAATAGCTAACGACAACAGCATTGCTGCACTATGGCATGTTAATGCTGTGTCTCGACTATGTTTATTTTGACCATATTTACTCAGACAGTTTTCTCATAGGAGAAGTACAATGGAGATAACAACACTTCAACTTGTGCTGATATTTCTCGTCTCATGCGTCTCGGGGATGGGGTCTATTCTCGATGAATTCCAGTTTCACCGCCCTCTGGTCGCCTGTACGTTGATTGGTGCCGTGCTCGGTGATTTACAAACTGGGATCATCATCGGCGGGACCCTGGAAATGATCGCGCTGGGATGGATGAATATCGGTGCTGCTGTAGCACCTGATGCTGCACTCGCGTCCATCATCTCTACGATTCTGGTTATCGCCGGTGGTCAGGGCGTTGGGGCCGGTATTGCACTGGCTATCCCGCTTGCTGCCGCAGGCCAGGTATTGACCATTATCGTTCGTACTATCACCGTTGCCTTTCAGCATGCGGCTGACAGTGCAGCAGAACGCGGTAATTTAAACGCCATCAGTTGGATCCACATCTCCGCCCTGCTGTTGCAGGCAATGCGTATCGCGATCCCGGCGCTGATTGTGGCCGTGTCCGTCGGTACGGAAGCCGTCCACACCCTGCTGAACTCCATCCCTGAGGTTGTGACTAACGGGTTGAACATCGCAGGTGGTATGATCGTAGTGGTCGGTTATGCGATGGTTATCAACATGATGCGTGCTGGCTACCTGATGCCGTTCTTCTACCTTGGCTTCGTAACTGCCGCTTTCACTCAGTTCAACCTGGTTGCACTGGGGGTTATTGGTATCGTCATGGCGATCATGTACATCCAGTTAAGCCCGAAATACAACAAGGCGCAGGGGCAACCCGCCACCGCATCGGGCAACAACGATCTTGATAACGAACTGGACTAACAGGGGTGAGAGAAATGGTTGATTCAACGCAAGAGAAAAAACTGACGCCCAGCGATATTCGTGCGGTGTTTATTCGCTCCAACCTGTTTCAGGGATCGTGGAACTTTGAACGGATGCAGGCACTGGGATTCTGTTTTTCCATGGTGCCGGTCATTCGTCGTCTGTACCCGGAAAACTCAGAAGAGCGCAAACAGGCTATCAAACGCCATCTCGAGTTTTTTAATACGCAACCTTTCGTGGCCGCGCCAGTATTGGGTGTCACCATGGCGATGGAAGAACAGCGTGCAAATGGCGCGCCGATCGATGATGGTGCGATCAACGGCCTGAAGGTCGGTCTGATGGGACCGTTGGCCGGTGTCGGCGACCCGATTTTCTGGGGAACGGCCCGTCCGGTGTTTGCTGCGCTGGGTGCAGGTATCGCCATGAGTGGCAGCCTGCTCGGCCCGATTTTATTCTTCGTGCTGTTTAACCTGGTACGTCTGTTGGTGCGCTACTACGGCGTAGCCTACGGTTACCGTAAAGGCATCGATATCGTCAGTGATATGGGCGGCGGCTTCCTGCAAAAGATGACCGAGGGGGCATCTATCCTCGGCCTGTTTGTTATGGGGGCGCTAGTTAACAAGTGGACCCATGTCAACATCCCCATGGTGGTTTCCCGCGTCACCAACCAGAACGGTGAAACCACGGTCACCACGGTGCAATCGATCCTCGATCAGTTGATGCCTGGGTTAGTGCCGCTGCTGCTGACGTTCGGCTGTATGTGGTTGTTACGGCGCAAAGTGAATGCACTGTGGTTGATTATCGGCTTCTTTGCTATTGGTATCTTTGGCTACTGGATTGGGCTGCTGGGCGTTTAACACTGACAGCACTCAGCAACGGCGATGGGCAGTGCGTGCACCACTCATCGTCAACCAGCCTGTGATAAACTACCGGACGCGCCGTGACTCACGCCGCGTCCTTTATTTTTCGCCCTACAACGCGTTTCGCTCAACGCAAAGACTCAGGAGCATACTATGTCAACAACGGATATTGTGCTGATCGTCGTTATTGCGCTTATGTTGGCGTATGCCATTTTTGATGAATTTATCCAACCACTGCGTCAAGGCGGTACTCTTTTGCGCGTGCCATTACGTCGCACCAATCGGCTGGATACGCTGATTTTCGTCGGCCTTATCGGCATTCTTATCTATCAGAATATCATTCATAACGGTACGGTATTAACCACCACGTTATTAATATCTCTGGTGGCCATGTCCCTATATCTCTTTTATATTCGCCGACCAAAATTATTATTCAAGGCAACCGGTTTTATCTATACCAACATCTTTATTCCTTATACCCGCATTCGTAACATGAATTTATCCGAAGACGGCATACTGGTGGTCGACTTGGAAAAGCGTCGTTTACTGATCAACGTGCAACAATTAGACGATCTCGAAAAAATATATAAATTTATAATTGAAAATCAATGATATATATAAATCATTTTTTGATACAACAAAATCATTCAGTCAGTTCCCACACGATAACTGGTTATATTTAACCCTGTTAACACTGTTATTATTTTGTGAATTCAGAACCTCACATGATAATGAAAATAATTATCAATTACATTTGAAACGATAATAGCGAAATCCCTGCTTTTTATCGGTTGTTTCACGCGTAAATATTATGGTAAGGTTGCGCCGTCATTTGGGGAGTAGCCAATTTCTGAATATCAATTTCAGAAATGCCCGTATCAACATACTCGTTTTATACCGAAAGCGTGTCAGTACCTCCGTCATGCAGAAGCGGATATACGGCAGCAGGTATAGTAAAAACGTGGTGCGGGCGGCAGTGATGCAGGCGAGACCATAGACACATGTCCCCTATTTAGGTTGGGAAGGCGACATGTGGATATGGAGAACCGCCCAGCCGAGGCTATTGCTATGAATCTTTCTGCTACGCTTATTCTTGCTTTTGGCATGTCCATGGATGCTTTCGCAGCGTCCATTGGTAAAGGTGCCGTCCTGCATAAACCCCGATTTCGTGATGCGATTCGCACTGGCTTAATCTTTGGGCTGATTGAAGCCATTACCCCTCTTATCGGCTGGGCGCTGGGTTTCTTTGCCAGTCAATATATCATTGAGTGGGATCATTGGGTGGCGTTCACGCTGCTGGTCATCCTGGGTGGCCGCATGATTATGCAAGGCATCAGCAGTGCACATAACGAGGACGATGAACCGGTGCGACGCCACACGCTGTTTGCTCTGGTTTGTACTGCCATCGCTACCAGTCTCGATGCCATGGCCATCGGTGTAGGTTTGGCCTTCTTGCAGGTCAATATCTTCCATACCGCGATGGTTATCGGCTGTGCCACCATGATCATGGTGACACTGGGTATGATGATTGGCCGCTATATCGGTCCGCTAATGGGGAAAAAGGCGGAAATCTTTGGCGGTGTGGTGTTGATTGGCATCGGCAGCAATATTCTCTACGAACACCTGTTCAGCGTTGCCTGATTAGCACACGTTAAAAAAGGGAGCCTGCGCTCCCTTTTTTACTGTTACTCACCCTCTCGCTGATGAAAGCGGATAATGAAATCCGTTTCACACATAAAGCGCTCGGTATCCAACAGTTGCTGCTTAACCGCTTGCGACGCGCGCCAGGCAAAGGGCGTCATTTGCAACAATGCAGCTGCCTCATCCCCCCTTAATGACATCTCGTACGCCAGCGTGTGCTCTGCTTGCAACGTAAAGCCAGGCAGCTCCTCTGCTTTTATCGGATGTAGCATGACAGAATCATAGACCTGGGCCTTAAGTTGATACAAATGACGCGGACCGGGCGACACGGTAATCACCCCCCCCTGCGCTTTTACGGTTCTTGCCAGCTCTTCCCCGTCACAGGGCGCATAAATTTTCAGTATTCCATCCAGCGTCGCATCGCCGAACGGTAAACGTCGGCTTGAGGCAACGCAAAATTCAACCGCCGTATAGCGCTTTGCGGCCCGCTGAATCGCAGCTTTAGAGATATCCAGTCCAAAAATCTGCGCTGCCGGTAACGCGTCCACCAATGCCCCGGTGTAATACCCTTCTCCACAGCCAATATCCAGCAACGCCTGCGCCTGTGAGGCGAGCACGCGAGGGATATGTTGCAGTAACGCTGCCTGTAATGGCTGATAATGGCCTGCATCAAGAAAAAGGCGACGGGCACGCATCATCTCTGCGTTGTCACCGGGCATTTTGGAACGCTTAAACTGCACCGGTAGCAGATTGACGTACCCTTCTCTGGCGCGATCGAAATGATGCATACCGCATGACCATTGACGATCGTTAGCCAGTAGCGGCTGATGGCAGTGCGGGCATTGATAGAACATGGACATATTTTCCTACAGAGCGATAACAACACGAGCGGATAGGCGGCAAGGGAAAAGGCAGACAACAAAAAACCCGCACCATGGCGGGTTTTGCACCGGAAACGGTAATTACAGCGCGGTTACGTTAACAGCAGAAGGACCTTTCTGGCCGTCTTGAATTTCGAACTCTACGCTCTGGCCTTCAGCCAGCGTTTTAAAACCGGTACCTTGGATTGCAGAGAAGTGAACAAACACGTCTTTGCTGCCGTCAGCAGGCGTAATGAAACCAAAACCTTTGGACTCATTGAACCACTTAACCTGACCTTTAATCTTTGCCATTTTACACATTTCCTTTAATTGTTTAAACCGCCCAAAGGCATTATACAGACAAACCAAAGTCGTTACTGCTTTGAGGCACCAAGATAAGGATCGGCAGAGAAGTAGTGCGCAACGCTAACGGTTGTATCATTAACTTCCTTTACTGAAAATGCCACTCATATACAGAACTGTACCTCGTTTCACCCAGATGCGTTATTACACACTCTGAAAACGATGGCAAGCCATTTTTCTTCAGTCACAGACGCGCCGCACAAAATAAGGCTTTACCCCCTGTAACAACAGCATTAAACACGCCACTGCCATCACAAACAGGCAATACATAACCCAATGAATGTACATGGTTTTATTTATTAATCCGTAAAATGTAACTCCCTGAGAATCCCTGCTACCGTTAAGGCGCATTTGCCATAGCAAAATGTTATAAATTTAGAACTTATTTACGATAAGAAAATAAAAGGAATGGTTTCTTATTATTATGCTACTGGGAGGAAAATGCATCCAGTGACACAGGTTCCTCCCACTAGGATCCATTAATACCCTTGAACCATTACGCCCACTAATAACGCCAGCACGACCAAAAGAATGATACTGGCCATCTTCCAGCGCCTTTCTGATTTTGCTCCCATTGCGAATACCCTCCCAACATCGCATACTTCCATTGCACACCTTTTGGTATATCGGCCGATTAACCTTTTTTTTTATTCATGTTATGCCATCAGACAGCATTTAGCATCTAACGAAAAAACATCATAAACACAGCAGCAACAGTTAGACTTCATTCGTTACGTTAAGTAAGATTTGTTAACCAGAATCACGATTTTACAACAAGGCAACGTTCAGGACATGCAAGGATCGCGCAAAAGCACACGGCAGTGGATAAACACAGGGTATCAGCGTCGCAGTTATCGAACGAGACGCTTGACTTAAATGCGATTGAGAATTATTTTCATCTAATAATTAACCATCGCGACTTGTAAGGATATGTCTATGCGTTTCTTTCAGGCCTTCACCCCTTCTCGAATTGTAAATCTTACTCTGCCTCTGGCGCTCTTTGCCGCATTCACGCTCGCCTCACCAGCGAATGCCAAAGACAAACTCAAGGTGGTCACCACCTTTACCATCATTCAGGATATCGCGCAGAACATCGCGGGAGAGGCGGCTATCGTGGAATCGATCACCAAGCCGGGCGCCGAGATCCATGACTATCAGCCCACACCGCGGGATATCGTTAAGGCGCAGTCCGCAGACCTTATCTTGTGGAACGGTTTGAACCTGGAGCGCTGGTTTAGCCGCTTCTTTGAAAATATTAAAGATGTTCCGGCCATTACAGTGACGGAAGGGATAACACCATTGCCTATCCGTGAAGGGGCCTATAACGGCAACCCAAACCCACATGCCTGGATGTCCCCTAGCAACGCCTTAATTTATGTCGAGAACATCCGTAAGGGGCTGGTGCAATACGATCCGGATAACGCGGAGATCTATAACCGTAACGCAAAGGCTTATGCGGAAAAAATTACCGCACTGGATGCTCCCCTGCGTGAGCGTTTGGCGAGGATTCCGGAAGCTCAACGGTGGCTGGTCACCAGCGAAGGGGCCTTTAGCTACCTCACCACCGATTATCAGTTCAACGAAGTCTATCTGTGGCCGATCAACGCCGATGAGCAGGGTTCCCCCCAGCAAGTGCGCCGCGTGATCGATACCGTGCGCGAAAAACACATCCCCGTGGTGTTTAGTGAAAGCACCATTTCTGATAAGCCGGCCAAGCAGGTCAGTAAAGAAACCGGCGCGAAATATGGCGGTGTGTTGTATGTTGACTCATTGTCTAATGAAAAGGGTCCGGTTCCCACCTATCTGGATCTGCTGCAAACCACGGTGAACACCATCGCCGAAGGATTCAATCAATGAGTCGTACACCCGAACTAGCCCTCACCGTCGACGATGTCTCTGTGACTTACAGCAACGGCCATCAGGCGATTCGAAACGCGTCCTTTTCACTGGGCGGCGGCACGATCTGCGCACTGGTCGGGGTCAACGGCAGCGGTAAATCCACCTTGTTCAAGAGCATTATGGGGCTGGTGAAGCCCTCTTCAGGCCACGTACGTCTCAACGGTGAAGCCATCAGTGAGGCATTGAAAAAAAATCTCATCGCCTATGTGCCTCAAACGGAAGAGGTTGACTGGAATTTTCCCGTGCTGGTTTCCGACGTGGTGATGATGGGGCGTTACGGCAAAATGAATTTCTTGCGCATCCCGCGCCAGCAAGATCGTGATGTGATAAACGATGCCATGGCCCGCGTCGGCATGAGTGCGCTCAGTCAACGGCAAATAGGTGAACTCTCCGGCGGTCAAAAAAAGCGCGTTTTTCTGGCGCGCGCGCTGGCACAACAAGGGTGTGTGCTGCTGTTGGATGAACCCTTTACCGGCGTTGATGTGAAAACTGAAAACGCCATTATCGATCTGTTGCGTACGTTGCGCGACGAGGGACATCTGATTTTGGTGGCGACCCATAACCTCGGGAGCGTGCCTGAATTTTGTGACAACGTAATTCTGGTTAACCGCACCGTGCTGGCGGCCGGCCCTACCGCGACCACCTTCACCCAGAGTAATCTGGAGAAAACCTTTGGCGGCGTACTGCGCCACATTAACCTCGGTGGCGAACACCTGCACGACGATGACGACGCCCGCACTGTCACCGTCTTGACCGACGATGAACGCCCTGCCGTCTTCTACGGTTCAACCCCCAGCGATACACCGGCATTCCGTTCCCGGCCAGAGGATAACTAACGTAGATGTTTGAACTTTTGTTGCAACCGTTCCACTACAACTACATGGTGAAAGCAATTTGGGTGAGTGCCATCGTGGGCGGTGTCTGTGCCTTTCTTTCCGCTTACCTGATGCTCAAGGGCTGGTCGTTGATGGGCGATGCGCTCTCCCACTCTGTCGTGCCCGGCGTCGCGGGAGCCTATGCCCTTGGGTTGCCCTATGCAGCAGGCGCTTTCTTTACCGGGATGCTGGCTGCCTTGGCAATGACGCTTATCCGTCACATCACGCGGTTGCGTGAAGATGCCATTATTGGCTTTATCTTTTCCACTTTTTTTGCCGCCGGACTGCTCATCATCTCCCTCAACCCCACCTCGGTTAACGTGCAGTCGATTATTTTTGGCAACATCCTCGGCATTGCCGATGAAGACGTGCTCCAGGTCGAGATTATCATCGGCATTACCTTCATCATCATGTGCGTACTGTGGAAAGATCTGCTGGCGGTGTTTTTTGACGAAAGCCACGCTCGCTCCATTGGTTTATCGCCACTGAAGCTTAAAATCCTGTTTTTTACCCTGCTCAGCGCCTGCACCGTCGCCGCACTGCAAACGGTAGGTGCCATTTTGGTGATTGCTATGGTGATCACACCCGGTGCCACTGCCTATCTGTTAACCGACCGCTTTGGCAGACTGATTATCATTGCCATTGCACTCGGTGCCATCAGCAGCGCGTTGGGTGCCTATCTCAGTTTTTATCTTGATGGCGCAACCGGCGGTGTAATTGTCACGCTGCAAACGCTGATTTTTCTGCTGGCGTTTCTCTTTGCCCCAAAACATGGCCTGCTGGCAACGCGGCGCGCACGCCACCGTGCCACAGAAGGAGATCAGCCATGAGTCTGCTGTTGGATTGGATTCTGGAACCGCTTGCCTACCCGTTCATGCAACGCGCGCTGCTGGCTGCCGTCGTCACAGGCGTTGTGTGTGCGGTACTCTCCTGCTACCTGGTGCTTAAAGGCTGGTCCTTAATGGGGGATGCCATCTCCCATGCCGTACTGCCCGGTATTGTTGTGGCATTTTTGCTCGGTATTCCTTTTGCGGTGGGTGCATTTGCCTCTGGCGTGCTGTGCGCGCTTGCTACCGGTTACCTGAAAGAACATAGCCGAGTCAAAGAAGATACCGTGATGGGTATCGTTTTCTCCGGCATGTTCGCCCTCGGGCTGGTCATGTTTGCTCGGGTCGATTCCGACCAACACTTGTCGCATATTCTTTTTGGTAATGTGTTAGGGATCACCACACAAGAATTGACGCAAATCCTGCTGATTGCCGGTGTTACGCTGGCGATTGTCATGCTCAAGCGCCGTGATCTGATGTTGTATTGCTTTGATCCACACCATGCCCGCGTGATTGGTATGCCGGTCAAATGGCTCCACTACGGTCTGCTTTGCCTGCTGGCCATGACGATCGTGGCCTCACTGCAAGCCGTTGGGGTGATTTTGGTTATCGCCATGCTTATCGCCCCCGGTATCGTCGCGTTTATGGTGTGTAAAACCTTCGATGGTATGCTGATTGTCGCCACCTGCGTATCGGTGTTTTCCTGCGTAAGCGGTACGCTGATCAGTTTTTATCTGGATGGTGCCACCGGGCCTTGTATCGTATTGGTACAAGCTCTGTTCTTCGCCCTGGCCTTGGTCGTGCATCAGGTGCGTACCCGACGTCAGCGTACCGCACAGGCTGCGCTGTCTTAACACGACAGCGCGTTTTTTAGCCTGCTGCTGACGATTCAGGCTATACTGCTCTAGGTTTCAAACACAGTGGGCGATTGCCCATGCTGTGCGACAGCTTCAGGTTTACTGATAAGGAATACGCTAAGGTAACAATCTCTACGTAACATCATCAACGGGGGTGGCGCTATGTGGCAAGCAATCGGCAAGCTATTGGATGAACATCTTGGAACCGCTGATATCTTCGAGTACCAGGCGTGTGAAGCTGGCGAAATGCACACCGTCTGGCAGGTCAAGTACGGGGAGTATGACGTTTTCGTAAAGAGCGATATCCGTGAGATGTTGCCCAAATTCACCGCTGAAGCCGATCAACTGGCGCTGCTGGCCCGCAGTCGTACTGTGCGCGTCCCGGCCGTGTATGGCGTAGGCAGTTCACGCGACCACAGTTTTCTGCTGATGGAATATCTCCCCCCCAAACCCCTGGATGCTCACAGTGCCTGGTGCCTCGGAGAACAGCTGGCGCACCTGCATCAGTGGAGTGACCAACCCCAGTTTGGTTTGGATTTTGACAATGACCTCTCGACCACGCCACAACCTAATAGCTGGCAGCGACGTTGGGCGACCTTCTTTGCCGAACAGCGCATTGGCTGGCAGTTACAGCTGGCTGCTGAAAAAGGGATGTACTTCGGTGATATCGATTCATTGATTTTACAGGTGGAATCACGTCTGGCCGGACATCAACCGCAACCGTCACTGCTGCACGGCGATCTTTGGCCCGACAATTGTGCCAGTTATCACGACGGCAGTTTTCTGTTCGATCCCGCCAGCTATTGGGGCGACAGAGAGTGTGATTTGGCGATGTTACCCCTCACCCCCTCACTGCCGCCGCAAATCTATGACGGTTACCAAAACGTCTGGCCGCTGGATAAAGGCTTTATCGAACGCCAGCCGCTATACCAAATCTATTATCTGCTTAATCGGGCAAATCTGTTTGGTGGGCAACACATTATTGCAGCGCAACACGCTATTGAGCAGCAGTTGACCACGTGAGTCACGTCCCCCTTGCGCATGACGGCGCAAGGGGGGCTACCGCTATCACACCGGTACGCTCAGCAGGCGCAAAACCAGGTAACCGGCAACGGCGGTAATGACGGGCATGATATAAAGCGGGAAATATTGCAGAAAAATGGTGTGGTGTGGCACTTCTGCCCGTGACGCCAACTCTTCACGGGTTCGTCCCTCATTCCCCTTCATCTTCTCCAGGATCACCTGATCTTCAATGCCCTCACGCACTGTGCGCACCTGCCGCGACATGCGCGCACCGCTAACTTGCAGCGCCAACCCGACAAAAATCAGCAGATAGATAATCCAGAACATGATACTGGCCGCAGCGAAGGGCCGGGAGAAATCCGGCATCGGCGAGTTGTACCAAAAAAGGTTAAGAAACGGCGTGTTAAAGCGCGTCATGTCAATCATCAGGTGCAGGAAATCCAGAAGTACCGCATCAATACCCTGCTTTTTTTGCGTATATTGATAGACATAGTTCGCCAGCGAAATGCAGGTTGAGAGCAGCGCCGGGATAAAAAGGATCCATCCTGCGATGCGTTTTATAATCGCAATAAGACCCGCCTGTTGGTACGTCATGAGTTCCCCTTATAAATGACGCGATAAAATAGCCTTCATCCGGCACCATAAACGCCGGAGAATGGGCAGGCAACGCCGAAACAGAAGCCGCTGACATATCCCATTGCATTATAACCATAATAATCGTTGATAGGCAGTGCAGGCACCATGACACAATGATCCCATGACACAGAAAACTGTGGTAGCCTGCGAGTGACACGGCTGAGATGGACGAGCAGGTAGCGGCCAACGTAGCCAAATAACCTCTTTTTACCTGACAGGAGACGTTGATGTCTGTAGTCAACACGCCTCGTGCCGCCTTGTTTGATATGGACGGCTTGCTGATCGATTCAGAACCTTTATGGGAGCAGGCTGAGGTAGAAGTGATTGCGGCATTAGGCGTGGATACCTCTGTGCGCGATACCCTACCCGATTTGCTAGGCTTGCGTATCGATCTGGTGGTTGACCTGTGGTATCAGTATGCCCCCTGGAAAACCCCCAGCCGCAGTGAAGTGGTCAAGCGTATTATCGCCCGCACCCTTGAACTGGTGGATGAGCGCCGTCCGCTCCTGCCCGGCGTGGAGCACGCTTTGCAGTTGTGTCGTGAACAGGGCTTTCGCATCGGACTGGCGTCCGCCTCGCCACTGTTTATGCTGCAACACGTGTTGCATACCTTCGGTTTGACACCCTACTTCGATACGCTGGCCTCCGCAGAATCACTGCCTTTCAGCAAACCGCACCCACAGGTCTATTTAAATGCGGCACAGGCGCTGGATATTTCACCGCTGCGCTGCGTCACACTGGAAGATTCGGTCAACGGCATGATTGCCACCAAAGCCGCGCGTATGCGCTCAATCGTGGTACCCAGCAATGCGCATGCACAGGATCCACGTTGGGTACTGGCTGACAAAAAGTTGAATTCACTGCTGGCGCTAACGCGGGAAGATTTGACAGGAAACTGACGGGAACTGGCTGGGCACATAAACCGGCCAAGCGTCTGGCCGGTTTACTACGCGTTAAAGCGGCGGCGCTTAGAGGAAATCAGCGCGTTTCGGATTGAAGGTATCAATCAAGATGCTGCCATCTTCCAATGACACCACACCGTGCATTTCATTCTTAACGGCCAGATAGGCATCGCCCGTTTTCAGAATGTGTTTTTCTCCTTCAATCACCACTTCAAAGCTGCCGGCGGCAACGTAGGCGATCTGGTCATGGATATCATGCTTATGCGGCGTGCCGATAGCGCCTTTATCAAAATGCACCAACACCATCATCAGGTTGTCAGTCCAGGTCATGATTTTGCGTTTAATACCGCCGCCCAGTTCTTCCCAGGGGGTTTCATCATCAATAAAGTAGCGTTTCATGGTCACTCCTTCCTATTCATTGTTATGGCCTAAGTCCCAACGGGATGTGGGTAGGCACAGCATACGGATTGCGCCATTCTAGTAACATTCGTTACGAACGAAACTGAAAAGGTGTAAAAGCATGACGGCCTTCAGGAAATAAATAAAACAATATTTCACTTTTATTGAATTGCTATACCATCAGCTTCACGCTTCTCCAAACATGAAAGCGCCGGGCGCGCACCGGAACAAGTCAGGTTGTCACTGCCACGCATCCTGAACTGTTTTGCCCGGCGCTTTCGTTCTCCCGACAGTGAGCGAGCGCAAAGGTAGCGTACCAAGAACCGGTAGCCGCATGCAGACCTGGCTAGCAGCATTCCGGTTCTTTACTACACTTCTCTGGTTTCACCAATGAAAGCAATACGGTAGCAATTCTGGCCGAAAGCACGCTGATAAGCTCACACATTTTTTTAACAGATAACGCGATACGTTCCAACAATGCGTTTTCTTCTATATATATTTCAATTGGTTATTAAAAACAAGGTGGCGTAAACCTTGCCAAAACCGCCTTCTTAAAAAAAAATCAAAACAACGTTCCGACTTTGTTCACACTTTCGAGATTGCGTGCATGACGAGTGGGCAAATAGTGCAATATAATCAATCGAAACAGTGTTTCTATTTATAAGGAACTGCAACGCAGTTCGATAAGAAGGTTCTCGATGAGTATTTTTACGACTTTACGCACCAGCTCTGAAACGACACTCAACGAATGGTTAGCCGCCTTGGATAGCCATATCGCTCGCGTATCGCAGGCCGCCCAAAGTCATAAAAATCCTTCGCCTCTGCGGGCGGATGGCTTCGATATCACCACGCAGGAACCCGTAGTGTGGAAATTCCCGGATGGTCATGATGCGCCCATCGCGAATTTCGCCAGCCAACAAAACTGGTTGAGAACATTAAGCGCCATGAGCGTGATTAGCGGTGACTCTCGTTATGAACAGCAGGCAACTGGTTACACCGACTATTTCTTAAAACATTATGTCGATGACAACAGCGGCCTGTTCTATTGGGGCGGACACCGTTTTATCAATCTGGATACGTTGGGCAGTGAAGGGCCGGAATCCAAAGCCATGGTGCATGAATTAAAACACCATTTGCCCTATTACGCGCTGTTGCACCACGTTGACGCAGAAAAAACACTGAACTATTTGCAGGGCTTCTGGAATGCCCATGTTGAAGATTGGCAACAACTGGACCTTGGCCGCCACGGTGATTACGCCAAAACGCGCGATCCGCAGGTCTTTGAGCATGCGCGCCGCGATGTGGTTGACCCTGCTCTCTGGCCAACACTGCCGTTGACCAAAGGATTGACCTTCGTCAACGCGGGTACCGATCTGATTTATGCAGCCTTTGCTTACGCGCACTTCACCGGCGATGCATCCGCGGCAGCGTGGGGTAAGCATTTATATCGCCAGTATGTGTTGGCGCGTAATCCCGAAACCGGGATGCCGGTGTATCAGTTCAGTTCACCGCTGCAACGCCAACCGGTGCCAGAAGATGATAACCAAACGCAATCCTGGTTTGGCGACCGCGCACAGCGTCAGTTTGGTCCGGAATTTGGCGTTATCGCCAAAGAGGCTAATGTCCTGTTCCGCGACATGCGTCCTTTATTGATTGATAACCCGTTGGCAATGTTAGATATTCTTCGCCAGCAGCCCGATAGCGACATCCTGGCCTGGGTGATTTCAGGCTTAAAAAATTACTACCAGTACGCTTATGACGTGGCCAGCAACACGCTGCGACCAATGTGGAACAACGGCCAGGATATGACGGGCTTTGTGTTCCCCCGTGATGGTTATTACGGCAAGAAAGGCACCACATTAGCCCCCTTCGCACTCGAAGGTGATTATTTGCTGCCGCTGGTACGTGCTTATAGCTTGAGCGGTGACGACGAGCTATACGCCCTGATCGAGACAATGGCAACGCGCGGCGAGCAAGATAGCCTGGAAAACAGCGCGACGCCTTTCCTGCTGGTTGCCTTGACGGAACTGGCGGAAAAAACGCAGTCCCCAGTATGGGCAGAACGCGCCTGGCGCGTAGCGGAAACCTTATTCAAACAGCACTTTCATCATGGTTTGTTTGTTCGTTCGGTACAACATCGTTATTTACGCTTGGATGATCCTCTTCCGCTGGCATTACTGACGTTTGTTGCTGCTTGTCACGGTAAACGTGACGCGGTACCGGCACTTTTAACGCAGGGTGGATACGTCCACGGTGATTTTCGCTTTAATGGGGAAAACAGAATTGTTTATGACGTGGAATTAATTTATCCAGAGTTATTAACACATTGATTTTTATTTTAATGGTTCTCAATTACTAAGTAGGTAAGCATTATGAATGAAAACAAAAGGCTGGGGCTAGCCTATATCTCCCCTTATATAATAGGGTTGATAGTTTTTACCGCTTTCCCCTTTATTTCATCGTTCGTGCTCAGTTTTACTGAATATGACCTGATGAATCCACCTGAGTTTACGGGTTTGGAAAACTATCATCGGATGTTCCTGGAAGATGACCTCTTCTGGAAATCCCTGTGGGTTACCTTTGCCTATGTATTCCTGACCATTCCGTTGAAATTGATTTTCGCACTGCTGATTGCATTTGTGCTCAATTTCAAATTGCGTGGTATCGGTTTCTTCCGTACTGCTTACTATGTACCGTCTATTCTCGGTAGTAGCGTAGCCATTGCCGTACTGTGGCGTGCCCTGTTCGCCATCGACGGTCTGTTGAACAGCTTCCTGGCCGTGTTCGGTTTTGACGCTATCAACTGGCTGGGTGAGCCTTCACTTGCACTGATGTCAGTAACGCTGTTGCGCGTATGGCAGTTCGGTTCCGCGATGGTTATCTTCCTCGCCGCGTTGCAGAACGTACCGCAGTCTCAGTACGAAGCCGCCATGATCGATGGTGCGTCTAAATGGCAGATGTTCCTGAAAGTAACCGTACCGTTGATTACGCCGGTTATCTTCTTCAACTTCATCATGCAGACCACGCAAGCGTTCCAGGAATTTACCGCACCGTACGTCATTACTGGCGGTGGCCCGACGCACTACACCTACTTGTTCTCACTCTATATCTACGATACGGCGTTCAAGTATTTCGATATGGGTTACGGTGCAGCGTTGGCATGGGTACTGTTCCTGGTTGTCGCTGTGTTCGCATCAATATCGTTTAAATCGTCTAAATAC
Source organism: Symbiopectobacterium purcellii (assembly GCF_019797845.1). Taxonomy (NCBI): domain Bacteria; kingdom Pseudomonadati; phylum Pseudomonadota; class Gammaproteobacteria; order Enterobacterales; family Enterobacteriaceae; genus Symbiopectobacterium; species Symbiopectobacterium purcellii. Next base: position 2,320,473 of record NZ_CP081864.1, read on the forward strand.
TGGGTGTTCTACTCCGCCGATAAAGGAGGAAAAAATGGCTGATATCCATTCCAATCTGTCATCGGAGCAAGCCCTCGCAGAAGCAGAAGTTCGTCGTACCTTACGTAAAGAGAAGTTTAGTGCGGCGATCCGCTACACCATTCTGTTGTTTGTAGGTTTGTTGATGCTTTATCCACTGGCGTGGATGTTCTCAGCATCGTTCAAACCGAACCATGAAATCTTTACCACGTTGGGACTGTTCCCTGATAACCCGACCAGTGACGGTTTCGTGAACGGCTGGAAAACCGGTACGGAATACAACTTCGGTCATTACATGTTGAACACGTTCAAATTTGTAATCCCGAAAGTGATCCTGACCATTATCTCCTCGGTTATAGTGGCTTACGGCTTTGCCCGCTTCGAGATTCCTTGGAAAAACTTCTGGTTTGCGACCCTGATCGCTACAATGCTGCTGCCCAGCACCGTACTGTTGATTCCTCAGTACATCATGTTCCGTGAAATGGGCATGCTGAACAGTTACATGCCGTTGTATTTGCCTTGCGCATTTGCAACCCAAGGGTTCTTCGTCTTCATGTTGATTCAGTTCCTGCGCGGTGTACCGCGTGATATGGAAGAAGCAGCGCAGATTGACGGCTGTAACTCCTGGCAGGTGCTGTGGTATGTGGTAACGCCGATTCTGAAACCGGCCATTATCTCTGTCGCACTGTTCCAGTTCATGTGGTCTATGAACGACTTTATCGGCCCGCTGATCTATGTCTACAGCGTGGATAAATACCCGATTGCGTTGGCTCTGAAAATGTCCATCGACGTAACAGAAGGCGCACCTTGGAACGCAATCTTAGCAATGGCAAGTATTTCGATCCTGCCATCCATCATCATTTTCTTCTTGGCACAGCGCTACTTTGTTCAGGGCGTGACCAGCAGCGGAATTAAAGGTTAATAGAGGATTTATCATGGCTGAAGTAGTTTTTAACAAACTGGAAAAAGTATATTCCAACGGTTTCAAAGCAGTTCACGGTATCGATCTGACCATCAAAGACGGTGAGTTCATGGTTATCGTTGGACCGTCTGGCTGTGCCAAGTCCACTACCCTGCGTATGCTGGCGGGTCTGGAAACCATCAGTGGCGGTGAAGTTCGCATCGGCGAGCGCATCGTTAACAATCTGGTGCCAAAAGATCGCGGGATTGCGATGGTGTTCCAGAACTATGCACTCTACCCGCACATGACAGTGCGCGAGAACCTGGCATTCGGTCTGAAACTGGCAAAATTGTCGAAAGAGAAGATTGAAGAACAGGTTAACGAAGCTGCCAAAATTTTGGAACTGGAAGACCTGATGGATCGTCTGCCGCGTCAGCTGTCCGGTGGTCAAGCACAGCGTGTGGCCGTAGGCCGTGCCATCGTGAAAAAACCGGACGTGTTCCTGTTCGACGAACCGTTGTCTAACCTGGATGCCAAACTGCGTGCTTCCATGCGTATCCGTATTTCTGACCTGCACAAGCAGTTAAAGAAAAGCGGCAAACCGGCAACCAGCGTCTACGTAACCCACGACCAGACCGAAGCCATGACCATGGGCGACCGTATCTGCGTTATGAAACTGGGTCACATCATGCAGGTGGATACACCGGATAACCTGTACCACTATCCGAAAAACATGTTCGTGGCAGGCTTTATCGGCGCGCCGGAAATGAACATCAAGCCCGCTAAACTGGTTGACACTAACGGTCAGATTGCTCTGCACGTTGGTGGTTACACCCTGCCCCTGAATGCTGCACAGCAGGATAAAGTTCGCTCGCACCTGACACAGGATATTTTCTTCGGCGTTCGCCCTGAATATGTCTCTGTCTCCGATACCGCGTTTGAAGACAACCACTCTGTCGGCGAGTTGGTGCGCGTAGAGAACATGGGTCATGAATTCTTTATGTACATAAAGGTTGATGGCTTTGAGATAACCAGTCGTATTCCTTCTGAGGAAGCGCGATTGATTATTAAGAATGGCCTGAACCGTCAGGTGTTCTTTAAGTTTGATATGGATAAGTGCCATATCTTTGATGCAAAAACAGAACAAAATATCTCTCTTTAACAGGAGTAGTTACCGATGAAAAAAGCGATCCTACACACGTTGATAGCCTCATCTCTGGCATTGCTGGCGCATCAATCTTTCGCCGCGGATAACGTTGAACTGCGTATGTCCTGGTGGGGCGGCAACGGCCGTCACCAGCAGACGCTGAAAGCGATTGAAGATTTCCAAAGGCAAATCCGAACATCACCGTTAAAGCGGAATACACCGGTTGGGACGGCCACCTGGCACGTTTGACCACACAGATCGCCGGTAACACCGAGCCTGACGTGATGCAGACCAACTGGAACTGGCTGCCGATTTTCTCTAAAAACGGTGACGGTTTCTACGATCTGAACAAACAGAAAGGCGTTATCGACCTGGCTCAGTTCGAACAAAAAGAACTGAACAACACCACGGTTGATGGCAAACTGAACGGTATTCCGATTTCTGTTACTGCACGTGTGTTCTATTACAACACCGATACCTGGGCAAAAGCTGGCCTGGAATACCCGAAAACCTGGGACGAGCTGCTGAACGCCGGTAAAGTGTTCAAAGAAAAACTGGGCAGCCAGTACTACCCTGTCATCATGGAGCACCAGGATACGCTGGCGCTGCTGAACTCTTACATGGTACAGAAGTACGGCATCCCGGCCATCGACGTGAAAACCCAGAAATTCGCGTACACCGACGCGCAGTGGGCTGACTTCTTCGGCATGTACAAAAAACTGGTTGATAGCCACGTTATGCCGGACCTGAAGTACTACGCTTCTTTCGGCAAGAGCAACATGTATGAAATGAAGCCGTGGATCACAGGCGAATGGGCCGGTACTTACATGTGGAACTCCACCATTACCAAGTACTCGGATAACCTGCAACCGCCTGCCAAGCTGACGCTGGGTAACTACCCGATGCTGCCAGGTGCTAAAGACGCAGGTCTGTTCTTCAAACCAGCTCAGATGCTCTCTATCGGTAAATCGTCTAAACACCCGAAAGAAGCGGCAATGCTGATCAACTTCCTGCTGAACAGCAAAGAAGGTGTTCAAGCGCTGGGTCTGGAACGTGGTGTACCGTTGAGCAAGGCAGCTGTAGCACAACTGCGTAGCGATGGCGTTATCAAAGACGATTCCAACGCCGTTGCCGGTTTGAACCAGGCATTGACATTACCGCACGAAATCGGTGTTTCTCCGTACTTTGATGACCCGCAAATCGTAGCGCTGTTTGGTGATACCATTCAGTCTATCGACTACGGCCAGAAAACGGTTGATGAAGCGTCTAAATACTTCCAGCGTCAGTCTGAACGTATTTTGAAACGTGCAATGAAGTAATAGTGTTTATGTAATATACACCTAAAATCCCTGTCATCCTGCATGGCAGGGATTTTTTCATTTTAATTGAAACATCTTTTATTTCCCCGCCGATCAAGTTCACACTTTGAAACCATATTTTACTTTTTGTTACTCAAGCCGATCCGGATCACAAAATAGAATTTGAGAATAAATAAAATAGAACTTGTTCCAATAAGCACAAATGCGTCTTTTAGCATAAATGTTATTACTCGATGGGAAATAATAAAATGAAATTAAAATTATTAGCTCTGGCCGTGGCTTCGCTCGTTAGCGTCAACGCAATGGCAGTCACAATCGACTATCGTCATGAAATGATGGATACCCCAAGTGCTGGTCATAAAGACCGTTTGTCAGTATCCAATCGCTTTGCCAATGGTTTTGGCCTTTCTGTTGAAGCCAAATGGAAACAAAGTGGTAAAGACACTACACCAAACCGTCCGTTCAGCGAACCTGTCAGCAATGGTACTGAAGTTGTTGCCAGCTATGTACACAACTTCGACAAAACATGGTCGCTCGAACCTGGTTTCTCTTTAGATTCAAGCTCTGACTCCAACAACTACCGCCCTTACCTGCGCGGTAAAGTGAACATTACCAACGACCTGTCTTACTCACTGCGCTATCGTCCTTACTACAAACGTAACAGTGGCAACATCGGCGTAAAAGGAAAACAAACTTCCGAGTCTGGTTATAATATCACCGGCGTGCTTTCCTATAAGTTCCTGAAGGACTGGCAGGTTGATTACGAAATGGATTATAAAAAATCCAACCAATACCAGAATTTCCAATCTGACAAAGAAACCTGGAAATTGGAGCACGATGTAAAACTGTCCTACAAATGGGATAAAAACTGGAAGCCGTATACCGCGATTGGTAACGTAGCTGATAGCGGTACTAACGATCACCGCCAGACCCGTTTCCGTGTAGGTGTCCAATATAGCTTCTAATCGTCATTAACGATTAAAAGTCAGGCTAAAGCAGTTCAGGGATATTCAGGTTAACAAAGTGTGATTGCGTTCCGGAATATCCCTTTTTTACGTCTTAGCCGTTAGCTGTACCGCAGTAATTTTAGCATTGCGATAGTCAGCTTTAGTTTATGTATTCTGTGTCTGAATTACCCTCTTCGTGTATGAACGTTATTTCTTGATATATATTTTTGTGGTTTTTAGGGTGTTCATTTTCTCTCCGATGTGATGAATACCCTTTTTTTTTCCTCTCAAACTCTCCATGCTAGCTTACCTCTCCCTAATGACTTTGTTGCGAGTAATAGACTATGATTTCGCGTTCCCTTATTGCTGGAGCCTTATTAGTGTCAATGTCTGGAATCAGTTTTGCCAACACCACATTTCCTGTCTGGCCACAGGGGGAAGCGCCGGGGGCGGCAACGTCATCGGCCAAACCCGAGCTGGTTGAACGCAGTAAAGATCCGGCGATGCCCGATCGTGCGGCTACCGGAATCAGAGCCCCGGAAATTACCGTTTATGCGCCAGAAAAACCCAATGGCGTAGGGATTTTGGTAACCCCGGGCGGCTCTTACCAACGCGTGGTGTTGGATAAAGAAGGCAGCGATTTGGCACCCTATTTCAACGCACAGGGTTATACCTTGTTCGTGATGACCTACCGTATGCCGGGGGAAGGCCACAAAGAGGGCGCAGATGCCCCGCTGGCGGATGCACAGCGTGCGTTGCGCACGCTGCGGGCACAGGCAGCCAACTGGAAGCTCAATCCACAGCGCATTGGTGTTATGGGGTTCTCCGCTGGCGGACACGTGGCTGCCACCCTGGGCACCCAATTTGACCGAGTGGTAACCACAGCCCAGGATGATATCGACCGGCTGAGTGCGCGTCCTGACTTTATGGTACTGATGTATCCGGTGATTTCCATGCGTGATGATATCGGCCATACCGGCTCACGCAAACAATTACTGGGTCAGCACCCTGACGATGCGGGTATTGTGCGCTTTTCGCCGGATCAGCATGTCAATGCGCAAACGCCACCGACCTTTTTAGTGCATGCTGTCGATGATCCGTCAGTCTCCGTCGAAAACAGCGTGGTGATGTTTTCTGCGCTGAAGGCGAAGCATATTCCGGTGGAAATGCATCTGTTTGAAAAGGGCAAACACGGTTTTGGCATTCGCGGCACCACGGGGCTGCCGGTCGCCGTCTGGCCACAATTGGTCCATGCCTGGCTCAGTGCATTGCCCGTTGATAGCACCAGCAGCAAGAAATAACCGAAAGACATAAATAGTTACGCCGTCACAACTTCCGCAGCGGAGAATATTTCTCTATACTGGATAAAATAACAGTTCACTGAGAAACCCCATGACTGCGGAAGGACATCTGCTATTCTCCGTCGCCTGCGCTATTTTTGCCAAAAACGCAGAACTCACGCCAGCGCTGGCGAACGGAGACTGGTGGCATATCATTCCGGGGGCGCTGCTGACGGCGTTACTGCCAGATATCGACCACCCCAAATCGGTATTGGGGCAACGTTTACGCTGGATTTCCGGGCCTGTTGCCCGCGCTTTTGGACACCGAGGTTTCACCCACAGTTTGCTGGCCATTGTGGCAGTCATCTGTTTTATCCGTCTGCAATTGCCTGCCGATTGGCCCATCCCGACTGATGCCTACCACGCCATGCTGATTGGCTATCTCAGTCATATCATGGCCGATATGTTGACCTCAGCCGGCGTTCCCTTACTGTGGCCGTGCCGCTGGCGCTTTCGCTTGCCGCTGATCAACAGCCAGAAAGGCAACCAGCTCGAGCGAGTACTGTGTCTGGCACTGATCGGGTTTTCGCTGTACCACACACCGCGCGCAGGTGCCTGTTACGGCTACGAGCAGGCCTGTCGCTGGTATGATTCCGCCCGCAGTCAATTCACCCAGTTGCTCCGCTAGCGCTCCTCATGACCAGCGAAAACGCTATACGATTTAAGTAAAAGATACGCCGGATTGGTATAACGCAAGCCATAAGGAGCTGTTATCCTAGCGCCCGTTTACATTTTAAGGGAGGAGACGGTATGTCCGTTGCGCTATTGGCTAATATTATCGTTTTTTTGGCGTTGATCGCCCTGCTTGCTTATGCCAGCCGTAACCCGACGTGGAGTCTGGCGAAAAAGGTTCTGCTCGGTCTGGTTATCGGCGTACTGTTCGGCTTGGCGCTGCATCTGGTGTATGGCGGCAACAATCCGGTCATCAAGGCTTCCGTTGCCTGGTTTAACATCGTGGGTAACGGTTACGTTCAACTGTTACAAATGATTGTTATGCCGCTGGTTTTCGTTTCAATTTTGAATTCGGTTGCCAAGCTGCACAATGCATCATCATTAGGAAAAATCAGCGTACTAACACTGGGTACCCTGCTGTTAACCACCCTGATCGCAGCGCTGATCGGCGTAGTAGTTACCCTGCTGTTTGGCCTTAAAGCTTCAGGGCTGGTGCAAGGTGCGCAGGAAACCGCGCGTCTTAGCGCCATTGAGAGCAATTACGCGGGCAAAGTGTCCGATCTCAGTGTGCCGCAATTGATCCTGTCTTTTATCCCGAAAAACCCGTTCGCAGAGCTTACCGGCGCTAACCCCACGTCAATTATCAGTACGGTAATTTTCGCCGCGCTGCTCGGTATTGCAGCACTGCAACTGCATCGCGATGATGCGGCCAAGGGTGAACGCGTCTTGGCGGCGATCGATACGCTGCAATCCTGGGTGATGAAGTTGGTTCGCCTGGTGATGAAACTGACGCCCTACGGTGTGTTGGCGCTGATGACCAAAATGGTCGCAACGTCGAATTTGCAGGATATCATCAAGCTGGGTAGCTTTGTGGTCGCCTCTTACCTTGGCCTTGGCATCATGTTTGTGGTTCATGGTGTGCTGTTAGCCTCAACGGGTATCAACCCACTGCGTTTCTTTCGCAAAATTGCCCCAGTGCTGAGCTTTGCTTTTACCAGTCGTTCGAGCGCAGCCACCATTCCGCTCAGCATAGAGGCGCAAACGCGCCGCATCGGCGTGCCGGAATCTATCGCCAGCTTTGCCGCGTCCTTTGGCACCACCATTGGGCAAAACGGCTGTGCCGGGCTCTATCCCGCTATGCTCGCCGTCATGGTCGCGCCTACCGTCGGTATCAATCCGCTGGACCCGGTGTGGATTGCCACGCTAGTGGGTATTGTGACCATCAGTTCTGCCGGCGTTGCAGGCGTAGGCGACGGCGCGACGTTCGCTGCACTGATCGTTCTGCCCGCCATGGGATTGCCGGTAACGTTGGTCGCACTGCTGATCTCTATCGAGCCGTTGATTGATATGGGGCGTACCGCGCTCAATGTGAGCGGTTCAATGACGGCAGGCACGGTAACCAGCCAGTTACTACAACAAACCGACAAGGCGCGTTTTGCGGCAGACGATGAGTCCGTGTTGAACGCATCCCACACCTGATAGCCAGGTGAACGCATTGCGTCATAAAAAAACCGGCAGGACTACCCTGCCGGTTTTTGTTTATGCAGACGGTTATACGCGTATAACACAATTACCGTTGGGGATTAGTGTCATAGGCCTCGCAGCTTTGGAAACCTTTGTTCAACACCTGTCCACGGTCGTTGAAACTCACGAAATAGTTCTGCGCCGTACCATCACGGTTTTTCAACAGGTAGTTAAAGCAGGTGCCTCTGGCGTTTTTCAACCGTACTTCTGACGCAGGCGTGCCGGCAATTTGCAGCACTTGCTGTTTGGTCTGTCCGGCCTTCACCTCTTTAACCACCGGCTCGGTAAAGCTACTTTCTGCACGATTGTAGGCTGAACACCCAGAGAGAAGGAGAGCCCCCGCAGCACCAAGACATAACAGTAGTTGATTATTTTTCATGTTATTACCTCATTCATTAATGGTTCACTGACAAGGCTAGATGGCTCGCTGCAATTTTTCAAATCAGTATTCGACCACATTTTACCATCTCGCTAACCCTTTTTGCGCCAATAAAACGAAAAATACGCGCGCACTGCTTGTCCTTTTTCTTCACGACGATTAGCTTTACACTCTAACCATCAAGCTAATTATTTCGCAGTATCAACAGGTTCAGGAAGGGGGCCACCATGTCATTGCAGCAAGAGATCATCCAGGCACTGGGTGTTAAACCTATTGTCGATCCTGATGCCGAGATTCGCATCAGCGTTGATTTTTTAAAGAATTATCTTAAGGCTAATCCCTTCATTCGTTCGTTAGTACTCGGGATCAGCGGCGGACAAGATTCCACACTGACCGGTAAACTGTGTCAGACGGCCATCAATGAGTTACGCAGCGAAACCGGCGATACGCGTTATCAGTTTATCGCTGTACGCTTACCGTATGGCATTCAGGCGGATGAGGCCGATTGCCAGGACGCCATCGCCTTCATCCAACCGGACAACGTTTTGACAGTGAACATCAAGCCCGCCGTCGAAGCCAGTGAAGCCACCCTGGCCGCCATCGGCGTGACGCTATCCGATTTTGTCAAAGGCAATGAAAAGGCGCGTGAGCGCATGAAAGCGCAATACAGCATTGCGGGGATGAACGCGGGTCTGGTGGTCGGCACCGACCATGCGGCAGAAGCCGTCACGGGGTTCTTTACCAAATACGGCGACGGCGGCACGGATATCAATCCTATTTTTCGTTTAAATAAACGGCAAGGAAAAGCGCTGCTGAAGGTACTTGGCTGTCCGCAGCACCTGTACACCAAAGCCCCGACAGCCGATCTGGAAGAGAACCTCCCTTCTTTGCCTGATGAAACCGCTCTTGGCGTCACCTATAACGAAATTGATGACTACCTGGAAGGAAAAACGCTCGACGCCGATCGCGCCGCTATTATCGAAAACTGGTATAAAAAGACCGAACATAAACGCCGTCCTCCGGTTACTGTATTTGACGATTTCTGGCACTGATAGGCAGGCAGTAGACGCTGCACGGATGCCGGAAACGGCATCCGTTTGCTTTTGGAACAATGATAATCAACATGGATATGACCCCACAACGCGCCACGCTGGCAGGCCTGTTAGCCATTCTGCTCTGGAGTACTTCTGTCGGCCTGTTACGCAGTTTAACCGAAGCCCTCGGCCCTGTCGGAGGGGCGGCGATGATATACAGCACCTGTACACTCTGTCTGGTGCTGTTCTCTGGATTTTCCCGTCTCTGCGCGGTTTTTCCAAAGGCTATTTGTTTGGCGGTGGATTGCTTTTCGTCTGTTACGAAATCTTCCTGTCACTCTCCATCGGCTTTGCCGCGAATCGCGTTCAGGCAATGGAAATGGGGATGATCAATTACCTTTGGCCAAGCCTCACGCTCTTGTTTGCGGTTTTTATCAATCAACAAAAAAGCAGCCTTGGGCTATGGATTGGCGTCGCGCTCGCGCTGGCCGGTATCGTCTGGATGATGAAGGGAGAAAGCCACTGGTCGCCATTAGTAATGTGGCAAAACATTCTGACTAACCCGTTGGCCTACGGCCTGGCCTTTGCAGCGGCCATTTCCTGGGCACTCTATTGCAATATCACCAAGCGGCTTGCTCGGGGGAAAAGTGGCAATACCCTGTTCTTCCTGGCGGTCAGCGTGGTGCTGTGGATTCAATTCGCCGTCTCAGCCAGGCCACCGATGACGTTTTCACTCACTACCGGACTGGAATTGCTGTTTATGGGGGCATCGACAGCGGTCGCCTACTCTGCCTGGAATACCGGCATTCAGCGTGGCAACATGACATTGCTCGCGACGGCGTCTTATTTTACGCCGGTGTTCTCAACGCTGCTGGCCGCCCTCTGGCTGCATACCGTGCCTGATTTGGCCTTTTGGCAGGGTGTCGCCATGATTACGCTGGGTTCATTGGTCTGTTGGTGGGCAACGCGCGAGACACAAAAACAGTAGGGTTTTATCGCACTCCCTTCAGCAGACAATACCTGTTATAGTGCGTTTCACATTTATTTAACTCATTTCATCGTATTGTATGTTAAAGCGTTTTTTTGCGTACTATGCCCCCTACAAGGGGCTATTTGTTCTTGATTTTGGCTGTGCCATCATCGCCGGTTTGCTCGAGCTTGGTTTCCCGATAGCCATCAAGGCCTTCATCGACAAACTATTACCGGCTCAGGATTGGTCACTCATTTTACTCGCCTCCGTTGCCTTGCTGCTGGTCTACCTACTCAATACCGCGCTGATGGCCATCGTGAACTACTGGGGACACGCGCTGGGCGTCGGTATCGAAACTGATATGCGTCGTCAGGCTTTTGAGCACCTGCAAAACCTGCCGTTCCGCTATTTCGATAATATGAAAACCGGGCATATCATCACCCATGTGACCAAAGATCTTGAGGAGGTTGGCGAAGTAGCCCACCACGGCCCGGAAGACCTTTTCCTCGCCATTATGACCTTTATTGGTGCCTTTATCCTGATGGCCACCGTGCACCTGCCTTTGGCGATGATTACTGTGGTTATTGTGCCGTTCATGACCTATCTGGTCAGTCGCTACGGTGCACAGATGACGGACACCTGGCGGCGTCTGTTCGGTCAGGTCAGTAACTTTAATGCACGCATTGAAGAGAGCATTGGCGGTATCCGCGTGGTTAAGGCGTTTGCCAATGAGTCTCATGAAAAGGCGCTGTTCGCGCAGGACAACGAAAACTATCGCACCATCAAACTGCAAGCCTACCGCATCATGACCGCTAGCCTGACACTGAGCTACCTCAGCACGCGCTTAATACAACTGATCATCATGTTGGCGGGCATATGGTATGTGATTCAAGGAGAACTCTCTTACGGTGGCTTTATTGGTTTCCTGCTGCTGATTGAAGTGTTCTTCCGTCCGGTGGCCAAGATAACCTCCGTATTGGAGAGCTATCCGAAAGGGATTGCCGGGTTTAAGCGTTTCACACAGTTGATCGATACGGTGCCTGATATCAAGGATGCCAGCGACGCTCGCGCTGTCACGCACCTGAAAGGTGATATCCGTTTCGAACACGTGAGTTTTGGTTACACGCCAGAAAGACCGACGCTGCATGACATCACCCTCTCTATCCATGCGGGTGAAACCGTGGCATTTGTTGGTCCATCTGGCGCAGGGAAAACCACGTTGTGTTCTCTGCTACCCCGTTTTTACGATTTAAACGCGGGTGCTATCACCATTGATGGGATAGATATCCGAAACATGACGCAAGCATCATTGCGCCACCAGATCGGTATCGTACAGCAAGATGTCTTTTTGTTTGGTGGTACCATCCGGGAGAACATTGCTTACGGTAAACTGGGCGCGAGCGATGAAGAAGTGATGCACGCCGCTCAGCGCGCCAAGCTCGATGAACTGATCGCCACCCTGCCTGACGGATTGAATACCGTGGTGGGTGAGCGTGGGGTGAAACTCTCTGGGGGTCAGAAGCAGCGTTTATCTATCGCGCGGATTTTCCTTAAAAACCCACCGATTCTGATTTTGGACGAGGCCACCTCTGCGTTAGACACAGCAACGGAACAGGCTATTCAGCAGTCACTAAGCGAGCTATCAAGCGGTCGTACTACGCTTGTGATAGCACACCGCCTGGCGACCATTCAGAACGCCGATCGTATCGTGGTGGTGGATGAAGGACGGATTATTGAGCAAGGCAGCCACCAGACTCTGCTCGATAACAGCGGCAGCTATGCCCGCTTGCATCAGGCCCAGTTTGGTCAGGCGTAACGGCCTCATCGCTATGCGGTAACCTTCAGGCGAGAGCGTTGCCTCTCGCCTTTTTCCTACCTACTCCCTTTTTTTCCCCGCTTTTTTGACATTCATGGTGTCCTACCCAATAAAATGCATTTAAAATACATGAATAAAGATGGCGGGATGAGAGACCAACTGTGGCACGACAACCGATGGGAAAATATCGTCTGCGAGAACTACACACCATTCTGCTGATGATAGATCTGTATGAAAAGCACCATCCCGCAGACGAGGGGGACGGCGAACGCTATCAACAACTTTCTGCCTATGCCACCAATCGCCTTGAGCGCTGTCAGTTTGGCGAAGAAAAGCAAGCCTGCAAGCATTGTCCGATTCACTGCTATCAACCCGCCAGACGCGAACAGATTCGCGCCATTATGCGTTGGTCGGGACCACGCATGTTATTGCACCACCCTATTCTGGCGATACGTCATTTAATAGATGATCATCGCCCCGTACCGGCACATACGCCACGGCAGGAAACCGCGACGCGGGTACGACAACCGCAGATCGCCAGCCCCCATCACGGCATAAAAAAAGGCCGCTGACGCGGCCTTTTTGTGAATTGCATGTAAGAACTACTCTTTGGGAGAGGCGTTCTCGACTCTGCTTTTGAGCTTTTGCCCTGGACGGAAGGTGACCACCCGGCGCGCCGTAATCGGAATATCTTCACCCGTTTTAGGGTTACGTCCCGGCCGTTGGTTCTTGTCGCGCAGATAGAAATTACCAAACCCCGATAACTTTACCTGCTCACCATTTTCCAGAGCGCGACGAACTTCTTCAAAAAAAAGTTCGACGAGTTCTTTGGCATCCCGTTTACTCAGCCCAAGCTTTTCAAACAGGTATTCTGACATTTCAGCTTTAGTAAGCGCCATAGGTTCAATCCCTCAAGGATGCTTGGAATCGCTGTTTTAGTGCCTCTACGCATTGTGATACGGTAGCGGCAATATCCTCTTCTGCCAGTGTACGAGAGGTATCTTGCAATACCAGACTGATCGCCAGGCTCTTATACCCTTCTTCCACGCCCTTGCCTCGGTACACGTCAAACAAGTTTACGCCAACTAACTGATTTGCGCCAACTTTCTTACATTCTGACAAAACTTCGCCTGCCGAAACGTTTTCTGCTACCACAACCGCGATGTCACGACGGTTCGACGGGTAGCGAGAAATTTCGCTCGCATCAGGAACCACGCGGTCTGCGACCTTGTTCCAGCTCAATTCGAACACCACAGTGCGACCATTCAGATCCAGTTTACGTTCCAGCTCTGGATGGATTACACCAATGAAACCAACCGGTTCCCCTACCAGATAAATTGCTGCACTCTGGCCCGGATGCAACGCCGGGTGTGATTCTGCTTTGAACTCAATTTCCGAAAGTTTACCTGTCAGTGACAGCAGCGCTTCCAAATCGCCTTTGAGATCATAGAAGTCAACCGTCTGACGCGCCAGATCCCAATGTTCATCATAGCGATTCCCAGTAATCACGCCAGCTAACATAAGATCCTGACGAATACCGAGTTTATCCTGACTATCAGGAACGAATCTTAAACCGCTTTCAAAGAGGCGCAGGCGACTCTGCTGGCGGTTTTGGTTATATACCACCGCACCGAGCAAGCCGCTCCACAGTGACAGGCGCATTGCTGACATTTCAATGGAAATCGGGCTTGGCAGAATCAATGCTTCTTCACCTGGGTGAATCAGCGATTGCACTTTAGGATCGACAAAGCTGTAAGTAATCGCTTCCTGATAGCCGCGGTCAACCAGCAGCGTTTTCACGCGCTTAAGCGAAAGCGCCGATTCACGGTGCGATGTCATGGTCAGCGGTGCATGGGTTGGAATATTGGGAATATTGTTGTAGCCGTAAACACGGGCAACCTCTTCCACCAAATCCTCTTCAATCTCCATGTCAAAACGCCAGCTCGGTGCTACGGCGGTCCAGCCTGCATCCGTGCGTGCCACGCTGCAACCCAGGCGAGTCAAGATATCGCTTACCTGTTCATCGGGAACCACATGCCCGATCAACCGGTCCAGTTTTTCTCTGCGCAGCGTAATCGTAGCACGGGTGGGCAAATGTGTTTCAGAGGTCACATCAATCACCGGCCCGGCATCACCGCCGCAAATACTTAGCAGCAGTTGGGTCGCACGCTCCATCGCTTTGTACTGCAACGCAGGATCGACACCGCGCTCATAACGGTGCGAGGCATCGGTATGCAAACCGTGACGGCGGGCTCGGCCGGTGATCGCCAGCGGATGGAAATAGGCACATTCAAGCAGCACGTTACGGGTTTCACCGTTAACGCCAGAGTGTTCACCGCCGAAAATACCGCCCATTGCCAGTGCTTTGCTGTGATCGGCAATCACCAGGGTATCAGCATTCAAGGTTGCTTCATTACCATCCAGCAGCGTCAGGGTTTCGCCTTCCTGCGCCAAACGCACCACGATACCGCCATCCAGACGATCTCGGTCGAAAGCGTGCATCGGCTGCCCCAACTCCAGCAGCACGTAGTTGGTCACATCCACCACGGCATCGATGGAGCGGATACCGCAACGACGCAGCTTCTCGCGCATCCACAGCGGCGTTGCCGCCTTCACATCAATGCCCTTCACCACGCGTCCCAAATAGCGAGGGCAAGCGTCGGACGCTTCTACACGGATCGGAAAGGTATCGGACACCGTTGCGGCGACCGGCGTAATGTCCGGTGCCGTCAACGGCAGTTGATTCAGCACTGCAACATCACGGGCCACGCCAATGATACTCAAGCAGTCGGCGCGGTTAGGCGTCACGCTGATTTCGATGGCATTATCATCCAACCCCAGGTAAGCGCGGATGTCAGTACCGATCGGCGCATCGTGCGGCAATTCGATAATGCCGCTATGGTCTTCAGAAATGCCCAGTTCGGAGAACGAGCACAGCATCCCTTCCGAGGGTTCACCACGCAGCTTGGCGGCCTTGATTTTGAAATCGCCCGGCAGCACGGCACCAATAGTTGCAACAGCCACGCGCAGCCCTTGACGGCAGTTTGGAGCACCACACACGATATCCAGCAGACGTTCACCGCCCACGTTAATTTTGGTGACGCGCAGCTTATCGGCATTAGGATGCTGACCGCATTCAACGACTTCGCCTACCACCACACCATGAAACGCCCCTGCAACTGCCTCAACGCCATCCACTTCCAGGCCGGCCATGGTAATCTGTTCTGACAGTTCGTCACTGCTGATCGCCGGGTTAACCCACTCGCGCAGCCAATGTTCACTGAATTTCATAATACTGTACCCGCCTTACTTAAACTGTTTGAGGAAGCGAAGATCGTTTTCGAAGAATGCGCGCAAATCGGTTACGCCATAGCGCAACATGGTCAGACGCTCCATCCCCATACCAAACGCGAAACCGGAGTACATTTCCGGATCGATACCCACGTTACGCAATACATTAGGGTGCACCATGCCGCAGCCCAGCACTTCAAGCCATTTCCCGTTTTTACCCATCACATCCACTTCTGCGGACGGTTCAGTAAACGGGAAATAGGACGGGCGGAAACGTACCTGCAAATCCTCTTCGAAGAAGTTACGCAGGAAATCATGCAGCGTGCCTTTCAGGTTGGTAAAGCTGATGTTTTTATCCACAATCAGCCCTTCCATTTGATGGAACATCGGCGTATGCGTTTGGTCGTAATCGTTACGATAGACGCGGCCTGGCGCGATAATGCGGATCGGTGGCTGCTGTTTTTCCATGGTACGAATTTGCACCCCAGAGGTTTGGGTACGCAGTAAACGCGTCGCATCAAACCAAAAGGTGTCATGGTCGGCACGCGCGGGATGGTGCCCCGGGATATTCAACGCATCAAAGTTATAATAAGCATCTTCGATTTCCGGCCCGGTGGCTACCGAGAAACCCAATTCACCAAAGAAAGTTTCGATACGATCGATGGTGCGCGTGACCGGATGCAAACCGCCGTTTTCCATGGTGCGGCCCGGCAGGGAAACATCGAGGGTTTCTTCGGCCAGACGGGCGTTCAGCACCGCCGACTCCAGTGTTTGTTTGCGGACGTTCAGCGCGTCTTGCACATCCTGCTTCGCCTGGTTGATGACCGCACCTGCCGCAGGGCGTTCGTCTGCGGGCAAATCGCGTAGCGTTGTCATTTGCAGGGTTAAATGCCCTTTTTTGCCCAGGTATTCGACACGCACATTATCCAGCGTCGCAATATCCTGAGCCGCGTCTATGGCTGTTCTGGCATTCGCTACCAGCTCTGCGAGATGTGGCATTGCATTCCTCTTCTTCTGCCTGTATGGCCAGTTATCATGATTAGAACCAAACGCAAACAAAAAAGCCTCCCGGCGGGAGGCTTCAAGCGCTATTTTTCGTTTCTTTTCTTACGCGCAAAGCCTCCTGAGATCAGGTGCTAAAGTAAAAAAAGAAACGGAAAATAGCAGTAGTCATACTTGCGTTACCTTAATGTCAATACGCTTGCGCGTCACCAGTGTCGATGTTTATCGCCAAGAACCTCTCGGCGGACACGTTTACAGTAAAAATGTTACTACCAACAGCGCGATCTTATTGGAAATCGGCGCAGATAAAAAGTCAATCACAACCGTTATGGATATCGTTCAATGTGACATAAAGGACACATTGGCCGCTCCTTAAACGAAAAGAGGGAGCAAAGCTCCCTCTTTCCACTGGCTTACGCCAGGGCTGCTTTCGCTTTTTCAACCAGTGCAGTGAATGCCACTTTGTCGAATACGGCGATATCAGCCAGGATCTTACGGTCGATTTCAACAGAGGCTTTTTTCAGGCCATTGATGAATTTGCTGTAAGACAAGCCATTTTGGCGAGCTGCTGCATTGATACGTGCAATCCACAGCTGGCGGAATTGACGTTTACGTTGACGACGGTCGCGGTAAGCGTACTGACCAGCTTTGATTACTGCCTGGAAGGCAACACGATAAACGCGCGAACGGGCACCGTAGTAACCTTTCGCTTGTTTCAGAATTTTCTTGTGACGTGCACGAGCAACCACACCACGTTTTACGCGAGCCATATGCTCTCTCCTAAAGTCTTATTCTTGATTCAAAAAGGTTACTTATGCGTACGGCAGACATGCGATCACAAGGCCCAGATCTCCTTTGGAGACCATACCTTTCGGACGCAGATGACGTTTACGTTTAGTCGCTTTTTTGGTCAGAATATGACGCAGGTTAGCATGCTTACGCTTAAAACCACCTTTGGCGGTCTTTTTAAAGCGTTTAGCGGCGCCACGTACTGTTTTGATTTTTGGCATGTTAATTTCCACTTCGCATTGTTGATATAACGAATCAGCTAAGGCGAACAAAACCCGCGCGGTGCGAACACCGCACGGGTTCTATTACTTGAATGCCTTACTGTTTCTTCTTCGGTGCGAGCACCATGATCATCTGGCGGCCTTCGATCTTCGTAGGGAAGGATTCGACCACTGCCAGTTCACTCAGATCGTCACGAACGCGGTTAAGCACTTCGATACCAATCTGTTGGTGCGCCATTTCACGTCCGCGAAAACGCAGGGTGATTTTGGCCTTGTCACCGTCTTCCAGAAAGCGAATCAGGTTGCGTAGTTTGACCTGATAGTCGCCATCATCGGTACCAGGACGGAATTTAATTTCCTTAACCTGGATAACTTTTTGTTTCTTCTTCTGTTCCTTGGTGGCCTTACTCTTCTCGTAGAGGAACTTGCCGTAATCCATGATTCGGCAAACCGGCGGCTCGGCGTTAGGACTGATTTCAACTAAATCAACACCTGCTTCCTCGGCTTTCTCTAACGCTTCATTCAGACTGACAATGCCAATCTGCTCGCCATCGACGCCTGTTAGACGTACCTCTTGCGCGCGAATTTCTCTATTGATGCGATTAGGACGCGCCGGTTGAACTCGTTTTCCACCTTTTATACCTTATTCCTCCAACTGATGAAGACTACGGCTGCGAATTTCTTGTTGCAGCTGCTTGATCACTTCGTTAACGTCGATGCTTCCCAAATCTTTGCCGCGACGGGTGCGAACGGCCACTTTGCCCGCTTCCACCTCTTTATCACCGCAAACAAGAATATAGGGAACACGTCGTAAAGTGTGCTCGCGGATTTTAAAGCCTATTTTCTCATTTCTCAAGTCCGCTTTTACACGAATACCTGCATCTTGCAGTTTTCGTGTCAATTCACTGACATATTCGGACTGTCCATCGGTGATATTCATCACCACAGCTTGCACCGGTGCCAACCAGGTTGGGAAGAATCCGGCGAACTCCTCGGTAAGAATACCGATGAAGCGCTCCATGGAACCCAATATGGCGCGGTGAATCATCACCGGCACCTGGCGCTCGTTGCTTTCGCCCACATAAGAGGCGTTTAAACGGCCTGGCAGTGAAAAGTCGAGCTGCACCGTACCACATTGCCAAGCGCGATCCAAACAATCGTGCAAAGTAAATTCAATTTTCGGACCATAGAACGCCCCTTCACCCGGCTGATAATCAAAAGGAATCCCGTTCTCTGTCAGCGCAGCGGCCAAATCGTGCTCAGCGCGATCCCACATCTCATCGCTGCCGATGCGCTTTTCAGGGCGCGTGGAAAGCTTAACGACGATTTTTTCAAAGCCGAAGGTGCTGTACATGTCGTACACCATCTTGATACAGCTATTCACTTCCGCACGAACCTGCTCTTCGGTACAGAAGATATGGGCATCATCCTGAGTAAACCCGCGCACACGCATCAACCCGTGCAGGGAGCCTGACGGTTCGTTGCGGTGGCAACTGCCGAATTCAGCCATACGCAGCGGCAAATCGCGATAAGATTTCAAGCCCTGATTGAAAATTTGCACATGCCCCGGGCAGTTCATCGGCTTAATGCAATATTCACGGTTCTCTGATGAGGTGGTGAACATGGCTTCTTTGTAGTTTTCCCAGTGCCCGGTTTTTTCCCACAGCACACGGTCCATCATAAAGGGCCCTTTCACTTCCTGATACTGGTACTCTTTGAGCTTCATGCGCACAAACGCTTCCAGTTCGCGGAATACCGTCCAGCCATCGTTGTGCCAGAACACCATGCCTGGCGCTTCTTCCTGCATATGATACAGGTCGAGCTGCTTGCCGATTTTGCGGTGATCGCGCTTGGAGGCTTCTTCCAGACGCTGCAAATAAGCGCCCAACTGTTTTTTGTCCGCCCAGGCCGTACCGTAGATACGCTGCAACATTTTGTTTTTGCTGTCGCCACGCCAATAGGCACCCGAGGTTTTCTGCAATTTGAAATGATGGCAGAAACGCATATTGGGTACATGCGGACCACGACACATGTCGATGTATTCTTCATGATGATACAGACCAGGACGATCGTCGTGGCTGATGTTCTCATCCAGAATGGCGACCTTATAGGTCTCGCCACGCGCGGCGAAAACATCACGCGCTTCCTGCCAACTGACCTTTTTCTTGATGACGTCGTAATCTTTGTCGGCCAGTTCGTGCATGCGCTTTTCAAGCAGATCGATATCTTCCTGCGTCAGCGTAAGATCTAAATCAACGTCATAGTAAAAACCATTATCGATGACCGGACCGATCGCCATTTTGGTATCCGGCCACAGTTGCTTGATGGCGTGTCCCAACAGATGCGCACAAGAGTGACGCAGGATCTCCAGCCCCTCTTGATCCTTGGCGGTAATAATCGCCAATTGTGCATCAGAATCGATCAGATCTCTGGCATCGACCAGTTCACCGTTAACGCGGCCCGCGATACAGGCTTTCGCCAAACCCGGACCAATATCCAGTGCAACATCAAAAGGAGAAACGGCACGATCGTATTGACGCTGACTTCCATCAGGAAGCGTAATAACAGGCATTCTAGTTCCCTTATTCGCAGTGGTGACCCACACGAAAGATCACATACGAAAATGAATTCATTTAGTTTTCAAAACATTGTGTAACCATCTAACCAACCGTCGTTAAATTGGTACACCTGGCACAAAATCAAAATCCCACGAAGCGTGGGATTGGTGACAAACTTCATGCTACCACCATTAGCAGGGATGAACCAGCCACTTACAACGTCCGATGGCACACCAAAAAGCCATATGTTTCCCACGCATCGAGACGTGTTTGTCTTACCGGTCACAAATTGCCCTACAATTATCAGGGCCATGACCTCATTTTGTTAAGCAGAACACTTTATTTAACTAAAGTCAGCGGTACTCTTCATCCACTATTGGTGCCTGAAATTGGCCCCAACAGACAGATTCCTTTATACATTTACGCACAAATACACTGATAAGAATACCGAGGATGAAACCATGAAAATGAAGTTCATACCCATTGTTGTGGCAAGCCTTTTCGCTGTGGGTGTTCACGCTGCCGATGGCGCCATCAAAGACGGGACATACCGCGCTGAAACCGTTAATTTCGATGATAAAGGGTGGAAACCGTTTGTAGAAGTGACCTACAAAGATGGGAAGATTGCTGCCGTAAAATTTGACTACAACAGCCAAAAAGATGGTCATCTGAAAACCACGGATGTGGAATATAATAAGAAGATGAAAGCAGCGAGCGGCACCAATCCGACCGAGTATACGGTCAAACTGGCTCAAGGGTTGGTCGAGAAGCAAAACCCTGAAGGCGTCGACGGCGTGACCGGTGCCACGCACTCCAGCGAAGATTTCATCGTGCTGGCGAATGCGGCCGTTGCCAATGCAAAAGCAGGCAAGACCGACGTAGCGAAAGTCGAATAATCCTTCACTGCATTTCATTGCCGGTGTCGATATGATGACACCGGCAATGAGGCGAAATCCCGCGTAATCCAGCTATTCTTTCACACCATGTGCCAGCATTTCTGCCGCTTTACGACGTTGAGACCAGTAAAAACCCAACCAGATAACGCCCACCCAAACCGGGATTAACAACACAGAAATCCGGATGCCTGGCGTCATTAACATAATGACCAGAATGGCTGCCAGGAAAAGTAAGCACAGGTAGTTACCATAAGGATAGAAAATTGCCTTGAAATGGGTCACTACGCCGCGCTGGTCCATCGCATGGCGGAAGCGCAGATGCGCCACGCAAATCATGATCCAGTTAATCACCAGCGTTGAGACTACCAGCGCCATCAGAAGCTCAAAGGCCTTACCTGGCATCACATAGTTAATCAGTACACCAATCGAGGTCGCCAGCGCAGAAAGCGCAATGGACCGCACCGGTACACCGCGACTATTCACGCGCGACAACCAGCGCGGCGCATTCCCCTGCGTCGCGAGGCCGAATAGCATGCGGCTGTTGCAGTATACCCCACTGTTGTATACCGATAACGCAGCGGTCAACACCACCAGATTCAGCACATTGGCGATAGCGTTACTGTCCAGCGCATGGAAAATCATCACAAATGGGCTGCCGCCGCTGACGACGTTCTGCCACGGGTAGAGCGACAGTAAGATACCGAGCGAACCAATATAAAAGATCAGAATGCGGTAGACGACCTGATTCGTCGCTTGCGGGATGGAGCGCTTAGGATCGGCGGCTTCAGCAGCAGTGATCCCGACCAGTTCCAATCCACCGAAAGAGAACATGATAACCGCCATCGCCATCACCAGGCTATTGACGCCGTGCGGGAAAAAGCCACCATGCTGCCACAGATTTCGTACCGTAGCCTGCTCTCCGCCCTGCCCGCTTAGCAGCAACCAGGCCCCAAAGCCAATCATGCCAAGGATCACTAGGAATTTGATGATGGCAAACCAGAATTCGGTTTCACCATACACTTTCACGTTCACCAAGTTGATGGCATTGATCAGTACAAAAAATACTGCTGCCGATACCCATGTGGGCACATCAGGCCACCAATACTGAATGTAGATCCCGACGGCGGTGAGTTCAGCCATACCCACCAGGATAAACATTGCCCAGTAGTTCCAGCCGGCGAGGAAACCGGCGAAGTTGCCCCAATACTTATAGGCAAAATGGCTAAACGACCCTGCAACCGGCTCTTCAACCACCATTTCGCCCAACTGGCGCATGATCAGGAAAGCAATAATGCCCGCGACACCGTATCCCAACAGCACGGAAGGCCCCGCCATCTGAATGGTCTGCGAGATCCCTAAAAACAGCCCCGTGCCTATCGCACCGCCCAAGGCGATTAATTGAATATGGCGATTCTTCAATCCCCGTTTTAACACCAGTTCACTCTCTACTGCCATGTTGTATTCACTTTTCCATTTGCGGTTTTTGATTATTGTACGCACGGCATCACGTTGGTACATGCGCTATGTATAAGCAATGCAGACGAGCGTGGAACCGTTGCAATTTGCCTTAGCGTTCGGGAATTACGTTGAACGCATCAAATTCTGGCGCAGGTGCGGCCGACGGGTGCAACAGGGTTTCAGGCTCAGGCGGTGTATTATCCGCGGTGACAGGCACTAACGATTGAAGCAACGCGGTTTGAATACGTTGCTGTTCCAAAATTTCTTGCAGCAGGCGGATCTTTT
This sequence comes from Symbiopectobacterium purcellii, assembly GCF_019797845.1. Lineage (NCBI taxonomy): Bacteria > Pseudomonadati > Pseudomonadota > Gammaproteobacteria > Enterobacterales > Enterobacteriaceae > Symbiopectobacterium > Symbiopectobacterium purcellii. The sequence continues at coordinate 2,343,040 of NZ_CP081864.1, forward strand.
CATTAGCACGAACACTGGCGCGATTGACAAAAAACCAGACCAGCGCAGCAAACAGCACCATCAACATGATAAAAACAATCTGTAAAATATTCACAACAACCCCAACTCATACTCTCAACCCAAGCATATCCGGGTCATACTATCACTTCGTAGCCGCCCACGCCTATTACATCCTGCTCATGAACTGCCTTTCAGACGAGACCCTCTGATAGCGGCCAGCGATTCGACCTGTTTTCCTTCAGTATCGAAGTTATCTTGTGCCAGCCAATCGAGAAAATCCCGCTTGCACTGTGGCCACTCATTATCCAACAAGGAGAACCAGGCTGTGTCACGCGCACGTCCTTTATAAACAACAGCCTGACGGAAAATGCCTTCAAAGGTAAACCCCAAACGCAGAGCAGCACGGCGCGACGGTGCATTCAGGCTATCGCACTTCCACTCATAGCGACGATAGTGCAGTTGTTCGAAAACATAGCCCATCAGCAAAAAATGCGCTTCTGTCGCAAGTGGCGTACGTTTTAAGGCAGGGGAAAAAGCAACAGAACCGACTTCGATAACGCCGTTGTTCACATCAACGCGCATCAATGAAAACGTGCCTACCGCATTATCCGTGCGTGTGTCGATAACCACATAGCACTGGCTATCTTGCTGCTGTTCTGTCGCGGTCAGATAAGCACGATATGCCTCCTTGTCGCGAAACGGGCCGACAAACATATAGGTCCAATCGCGACCATCCGGTGCGGCGGCGTATGCCGCATAAAGCGCATCGACGTGCCGTGCCACGCACAATGGTTCAACCCGACAATAATGTCCGGTGAGCGTGATACGCGCTGGAAACGACCGCGCCGACCATAAAGGAAGCGCTTCGCCGACAGGTTGTCCATAGAGGTTCACATGCTCAGTCATTATTCCCATCCCCAGATGTTAAAAAACCCACCGACAGGCAGGCTTTTTGAGAAGCAATCGTTTGTTCAGCGAAAGACGATTCAGAACGGATAGTCGTGATAGCCCATCTGCTCGGAGATGTTTTTTGCTGCGTGATGCAACATGGCAACATATTCGTGCATGCTCTCTTCTGCAAAGCGAATGGTAGGGAATGAAATACTCAATCCGGCAATCACCACGCCGAAACGGTCAAAGACAGGCACAGCGATACAGCGCAAGCCTTCTTCCTGCTCTTCCTTATCTTCCCCATACCCTTGCACACGTACGGTATCCAGCAGAGGTAACAACTCCTCCGCGCTACCCACCGTATGCGGCGTACTGCGGGTAAATTCCACTTTACTCAGGATTTCAACCACTTCGTCACGATCGCGCCATGCCAGCAACACTTTACCAATGGCAGTACTGTGCAGCGGGTTGCGACGACCAATGCGAGAATACATGCGCAGGTTGTACATGGAATCGATCTTGTGAATATAAACGATACCATCTTCATCCAACGCACCGAGGTGGATGGTTTCTTTCGTCAGCGCAGACAATTCGCGCATCTGAATATCAGCACTACGAATCAAATCTACGTTTTGCAACGCCTTGGCGCCCAGTTCGAACAATTTAAGCGTTAACGAATACTTCTCGGATTCGCCTTCCTGCGCGACATATCCCAAGGACTTCATCGTCTGCAAAAAACGGTAGACTGTACTTTTAGACATCATGACGCGCTGGGAGAGTTCCGTAATACCGATCTCTCTTTCCTCACCTAATGCCTGCAAAATACCAAAAACTTTCAAAACGGACGACACGGAATCGGGCTGTTTATCTAAATCTGCAATAGCCATTTTTTTGGGTACCCTACTCAGTTTTTTTTGTTTTAAAAAAAATAGAACGATGGTTTTAGTATAAAGGGAACACACTGATTATGGCAATGGAACAATAACGATAATCAAGGGACTTGCTTATTATTAAAGTTATTATACCCGTTACACTTCACACTACGGTGGCGTTAGCGACGCTCGCTTGCCCGAATCACTTATCTTTATAAGTTTATCGGACGCCACTCGCTTGCTAACGATCTTACTGCAACGTGAAATATTCAGGGCTTATTCTATTCGTCACCGAGAACACAGCGACGAATAGAAAAAACCCCATTCCGTTGCCGGGATGGGGTTCTGGGTTTACTTCCAAACTGAATCAGGTACGGCGGCAAGATAAAGGGCTGGTTTGCCATCCACATCCGAGGTAAACAGGATGCGTTTATTGTCCGGCGTAAAGGACGGATGCGGGTGCGTTACCTGACGATCGCCTTCCAACACTTTCCATGAGGTGTTGTGCTGCGCAACACGGTGCTCTTTGCCGGTTTGCAGGTTAAACACATACAGGAACGGATCGTTTTCGATTTTGTAACCGCCGTCATCTTGTACATCAACCGGCGCATCAGAGCCGTCACCAACCAGGAGCGTGCCGTCATAGTTACTCATCAGGTGAGAGCATGGCGGCATAACGCGCAGTTGCGTATCTTCCAGCGTAACCGGGTTGATGCTGCGGATATAACGGTTGGTGTCATCTTTCAGATAAGACACATAGATCATGGCAGAGCCATCCGGCACCCAGAATTCGTGCGTGCAGCTTTCACCTTCCGCATGCTCTTTGACTTTACGCATGTTGCTGCCGTCTTCATTGATGAACCACATACGGGCATCAACCAGGTCATGTGGACCTTCATGGCAGAACGCGACGGTGTTGTCGTCGCCAGGACGATAGATCGGGTGACCCAACCAGCGTTTTTCTTGCAGAATGGTCTGCGCTTCGCCGGTTTTCAGATCGATACGGATCAGGCGACAGCACGGATTGGTGAAATAGAACTCTTGAAATTTCTTCCAGTCGGTCAGTGGCTGCCAGTCTTCTTTCTTGATCTCGATCCCCACCATCTTGGTGCAATCGGAGTTGGCAACCCAGGTGCCGTAACCTACCCACTCATCCGGTACTTGATAAATCGTGGTTTCTTCCAACGTGTTCAGATCGACACGCATCAGGTTGCGGGTGTTCTTCACATAGTACAGCGCATCATCTTCAGGAGACATGAAACCACAAAAGGTGTTGTCGCCTTTACCTTCCGTCAGTTGTGTCGCTTCCTGGGTGTTCAGATCCAGCAGGTAGTAGTTCCAGGGGCCATCAAATGCGCCGCCGAACAACAGTTTGCTTCCGTCATTGGAGAAGCACTTCTGGTAGAAATAGTTTCGATGGCAAATAACATCGGGAGGCGTTAAACGCACCACTTCGGTGCCAGTTGCTGCGTCTTGATAGGTATGAAACGAGAGGGGAATCTTTTTGCCTTTGGCCATCGTAAATCCTTAGAACATATCGAAAAGAATACGGCTATCACCAGCAGAGGACACAAGTCTTGCGACTCACAGCCACCCTGATGCGATAGATCTGTAATACCAGCATTATAGAAACAATGTTTCATTTTTCAGTGATCACGGTTTTATTTTATGAAACATTCTCCTGATTTTCATCCCCTGTTTTCCCGGCAAAAAAGGAATTCATGCTATCAAGACAGAGATATAGAGGATAACACGTTATAGCAGACAGGGAGCCCGCAATGGGCTCCCTGTTGTGGAATGGTTTGTTTTTGCGGAAGTTTTATTTCAGATAAGCACCGCTACGCAGCGCCTCGATGCGCTTATCCAACGGCGGGTGTGACATAAATAACTCGCTGAAAGATTTTGATTTGCCGTTGATACAAAACGCCATCATGCTACCTTCTTCCTGCGGTTCGTAGCTGGTTTTCAGACGCTGCAACGCGGCGATCATCTTCTCGCGGCCCACTAACTTCGCCGACCCGGCATCCGCATGGAACTCACGGTAGCGCGAGAACCACATGGTAATGATGCTAGCAAGAATACCAAACACCAGCTCCAGTACCGTTGCCACGGCAAAATAGACCAGCGGGTTACCGTTGCTGCTTTCACCTTCGTCGCGGTTGCCTGAAAGGAAACCGGATGCCACCTGTGCAATCAGGCGCGAGATGAAGATAACAAAGGTGTTCACTATGCCTTGAATCAGCGTCATGGTCACCATATCACCGTTCGCCACGTGACTGATTTCGTGGGCAATAACCGCCTCAGCTTCATCACGGCTCATGTTTTGCAGCAAACCGGTGCTGACGGCCACCAGCGACGCATCACGGCGTGCACCCGTCGCGAAGGCGTTGATATCAGGTGCGTGATAAATAGCAACCTGTGGCATCGCAATGCCAGCCTGCTGCGATTGTACCAGCACGGTGTCAAGCAACCAACGCTCCGTTTCATTACGCGGTTGTTCGATCACTTCACCGCCCACCGAGCGTAGAGCCATCCATTTGGACATCAGCAGCGAAACGAACGCACCACCAAAGCCAAACAGGCCAGCCATGATCATAAGCCCCTGGACACTGCTGGACCGAATTCCCGTCAGGCTGAGAACCAGCCCGAAGACCAACATCACCGCCAGGTTGGTGATCAGGAAAAGCGCAATACGCATCATAACAGTCTGATTTCCTCTTTAAAGGGATTAACATCGTTCACAACACGATGGTATGGGTTATCACGCCGTTTTCAAGCATTCTTAATCTTCCTATCGCTAAAACGACATAACTTTACATTTTGTAATAACCTGCCCCGTCGCGACACGCCGTACAACCGTTCAGCCTGTCATCACGCCGGAATCATACCCGTGAAACCGCGCCATAAAAAAGCCCCCGGGTAAAAACCCAGGGGCTCTGCATAATAAGGGATTTATGTCGTTAGTACAGCGTATTATCCGCGGGCATGCGCCACTGTCGCAGGCATATCAGGTTGCGAGCGGGTATGCTTCGGCGGTTTTATCCAGAGCGCAATCAGTAGTGACAGAGCTGACAGTATCGCGATCGCGATAAAGGTAGCATGAAAACCGCCCAGCCGTGCCGCAATGAAAGAACCGGACAGCGCACCGATACCAAATCCCTGATAAATCACGCCATAGTTTTTACTGTGATGTTTCAGACCGAAGAAGTCGCCGACAATGGCCGGGAACACGGTGATATTGCCGCCAAAACAGAAGGCAATGGCGCTGACACAGATGAAAAACAGCACGGGTGACAATGGCAAGAAGGCCATAACCGTCACTGCCAGTGCAGTCACCAGAAGCGTCCCGCTAACAACGCGCAGGCGACCGACTTTATCCGACATGGCTCCCAGCACAATACGCCCTACCGTGTTGAAAATAGCGATGGCTGACACGGCATTTGCCGCCATTTGTCTGTCCATTCCCGCCATTTCCACGCCGATATCTTTTACCACGCCAATCAGGTACAAGCCACTCATGCACGCCGTAAAGAAAATCACGAACAGCAGATAGGCCTCTTTGGTCCCCAGCATTTCGCCGAGGGTAAAATCCCGCGTACCGTACGTAATTGCGGTTTTTCCATTGGCGGCATGCGTTGGCGGCTCTTTCAGCAAGGTACTACCCAGTCCGATCATAACCATCGCCATCAGCCCCCAATAGAAAAAGGCATGGGATGCGCCCACTTCTGAGATCAAAAAGCTGTTGATGTATTTAAATACCAGGCTTCCGGTACCGAATGCCCCCACGGAAATACCGGCAATCAACCCTTTGCGTTCAGGGAACCATTTGATCAGGTTGGACAGCGTAGTGATATACGCCGTGCCATCGGCAAAACCAACCACAACGCCCATCAGCAAGTACATCCCCATTAAGGAGGTCACTCCTGAACTGGCCATTAATCCCAGGCCCAGCACGATACCAGCGCATAGCGTTAAACGCCGAATGCCAATGCGCTCCTGCAATTTGCCCGCAAACAGTGTCGCAAACGCCAGGCTGAAACTGGTGATGGAGAATGTCGTTGCCACAGCGCTGAGCGACCATCCGAAAATATCGACCAGCGGTTGGTTAAACAGGCTCCAGGTATAAATAGTCCCCAGCCCCATTTGCGCGATGATCGTACCGAGTACGATCTGGCCGCGACGTGTTGGTTTGGCATTCATAGGCCGACCTCTTAGTAAAACGGTTCCCTGAAGGAACATCAAAGAAGGTAAGCAAAATGGACAATGGCACCTGCACCTTAGACCACCCGCTTACGTGTTGCGGCCAGTCTACAAGCGGCGTGACGTGAAAAGATCGAATCAGGAATGAGATGCCGTCAGAGCGGAATGAAATGCCGTTACAGGCGCATCAATGCACGGAAGGTTTTTACCTTACTGCGACTCACGGGCACCTCAAATTCCAACTCGTGCAACCGCAGGATGTAGGTATTGTTGAACCAGGGAACGATTTCGCGAATTTTCGTCAGGTTGACGCAGTAAGAACGGTGGCAGCGAAAGAACACCTCTTCCGGTAACCGGCTGCAAAACTCTGTAATGTTCATTGGCATGATGAAGGTTTCACGCCGGGTATAGACCAACGTCACTTTTTCCTGTGCCGCTGCGTAATAGATTTGATTGATATCGGTGACAATAATACGCTCATCTTTCATCAAGTTGATGGTATGTTGCCCAATGCGAGGCGCATTAGCGGCGCTGATGTTTTCCGGCGTCGGAACGGATTGCCGTAGCTGCCAGGCATTTTCCAGCTTTTGCAACATGGTGACGATACGCGCCTCATGATACGGTTTGAGAATATAGTCAAACGCATCCACTTCAAAGGCTTCAACCGCATGTTCCTTATACGCGGTGATAAAGATGATGTACGGCTTTTGTGCAAACTTGCTGATATTTTGCGCGAGAAAGACCCCATTGAGGGATGGAATGTTGATATCAAGAAAAATGGCATCAACATCGTTTTGTTGCAGGTATTTCAGCACATCCATGCCATCGTCAAACGTCGCCACGATCTCAATGTCGCTGTGCTGGCGAATCATATAATTGAGTTCTTCCTGTGCCAGGAACTCATCTTCAACAATAATGGCTTTCACCGCTTATCTCCTGCGACCAGCGTGGCCATCACATTATTTTCCGGCACCATACGCGCAGAGTCGGCCACGCGAGGAATATAAAAAACAATTTCCGTGCCCGGCTCCAATCTGCGGATGTGCAGGCCATCGCCATAAAGCAATCGCACACGGTGATGCACGTTAGCAAGATGATGTTTTCTGTAATTTCCAACTCCAGCGAACCCGCATCAAGCCCGGTGCGCGCCAGCACCTGCTCTATCTTTTGCGCCAGGGTGCCAGAACGAAACTGGGCGCTGAACAAGTTAATACTGATACGGAAATTTTTGGCCCCTGCACCACACCACTCTGCCGCTTGACGACAGGCAGTTTCAACCACCCAATCGCCGATACGTTCAGCCCATGGGCCACGTTCCAGTGCCGCCAAAAATGCACCGGGTCCCAGCAACCCTTTTTGTGGATGCCGCCAGCGTAATAATGCCTCGGCACCGATAATCTCATTGGTGATCAGGTTGACTTGAGGTTGATAAAAAACCTCAAACTCACTCTGTTCGTAGGCGCGAATAAACTCCAATTGAAATGCATGCTTGGCTTGAAAGGTCTCACGCATTTCGCGCGTGAAGAAACGGTGGCAATTGCGCCCCTCCGCTTTTGCCTGATAGAGTGCCAAATCGGCGCTGGTCAGCAAATCCTGTGCCGTAATGCCATGCATAGGATAAAGCACTATGCCCACGCTGGCGCTGATGTTGATCTGGTGTTCTTCCACGATCATCGCCTGCGAAATTTCCTGGATAATGCGCTCCGCCGTCTCGGCGGCGAGTTTGAAATCACTTACGCCGGGCAGCAACACCGCAAATTCGTCGCCCCCCATCCGCGCCACCAGATCCCCTGCGCGGACGCTAGATTGTATCTTTTTCGCGACGCTGACCAGTATTTCATCACCCCGAGCGTGCCCAAGGCTGTCGTTCACATCTTTGAATCCGTCCAGATCGACCATCATGACACAAATGGCCGGTTCATCTTTCAGTGCCTGTTCAAGACTGGAGGTCAATAGCGTTCGGTTTGCCAACCCTGTCAGCGGGTCCATGTGCGCCAACAAAAACAAGCGCTCTTCGTTGCGTCGCCGCTCGGTGATATCACGCAGAATAGCACCGTAGCTCACGGTAAAGTCATCTGCCCACATGGAAACAGAGAGCTCTACCGGAATCAGAGCACCACTGCGGCTTTGAACGTTCAGTTCGACGGTGACACCTTTGATGAGGGCTTCCTTATCACTCACCACGGCGTTGAATTTTTCGATAAAAGCCTTGGGAACAATCGTATCGATGTTATTGCCAGTAATTTGCGCCCGGGAATATTCGAGCATTTTCTCCGCTGACGCATTCCAAAATGTGATAATTCCCTTATAATTCAAACAGATAATTGAGTCTGGTGAGGTGTTGGCAATATTCTCAAAGCGAACCTGACTGGCGTTTCGCGCCAATTCAAGTCGCCGCATTTCCAGTCTGTCCATTACCAGTGCGGCTAAATCCTGCATGTTATGTTCGTCTCGGGCGCTCAGCGTACGCCGGGGTTTAAGGTCAATGATGCACAATGTCCCAATAGCATAACCTGATAGCGTGCGTAACGGTATCCCCGCATAGAAACGGATATGAGGTGTTCCGATGACCATGGGATTGTCTTTAAAGCGCGCATCGAGCCTGGCATCAGGAATAACCATGATCTTGCGCCGCAAAATGGCATGCGCGCAGAAAGAGGCTTCACGGGACGTTTCGCAAACCGAGATACCTAAGCCAGCAGCCAATAGCTGACGCTGTTCTTCAATCAGGGACACCAGTACGATGGGGACATTAAATACATTTGCCGCCAAATTGAGCAAATTATTCAAACCAGGATCGCACAGCTCCTGGTCGATGCCATATTCGCTCAAGGCAGCCAAGCGTTTTGCCTCATCTTTTAGTCTTGGTGCCTGGCTCATACAATGTCCTCTACGCTACTGATGTTCATAACGTTAAGATAATGACGCCGTGCCTGAGTAACAGAGACAGATGAATGGCGCACGTTCAATGCGCACGGGTACGGGTAATTCTGTACCGCCCAGTATTCAAGCCACACTCTACTCACTGGTTATCTAACCCATCACTACACTTTTGTTGTCAAAACCTTGTCTTCAAGCGTAGCAGAAATGCGTAAAAATCTGTTCGAGTGTGAAGAGTATGGCTGCGTTTTGTTTGCTTCGTTGCAGGAGGCTTTAAAATTAAGAAACATCGCATGCCCTTGGCAACAGTGATAACCATGAGGCGTGATTAGCATCACAGCACTACCAGTGGCTCAAGGTATTGTCTTACCTTGGTATAGGGGACAAGGCTATTGTCAGCATCGAGAAGATGCGTTTGCGACTCTATGCGGATGTGAAGGTAGGCAGAATGAGATAGCTGCGTTGGGGTAAAACCAGCACCGTAATGTAACAATCAACACCAAACAGAAACGCTGACATTAAAAATGCGCTTAGCCTATTCTTAGGCGCTACGTCACTATCAGCGTTAGCCGATATATTGCGCCATAGAAAGAAGATATTCGCTATTTTATTTATCTCATCCCTGAGTAACGTCGTTATTATGCGGGAAAATAACTAATAGAATGCTCTGGCGTATCATTTTTTGCATTAATGGTTAAGTTCCACTCACCAGTATAAGGCACGGTGAAATAAACCTCATCTTCAGCACTAATGCTAATACTGTTGCTTTGCACCACCTCCGGTATGGCATGTAATTCCGGTGTAGAATCACTCATATGAATATCAAACGTATTAGAACACCGTACAATTACCGTATCACCACCAAACAGGTTAAGGCATGTGCGAATAACCGACATATTTCCTCCGCAGCATAACGTAACGTTATACCTTGCTCGAATCAGTTTATATTAATGGAGCCATTTCCCAGACGACGGGATTTTCATAACACCAAAAAGCGGGTTCGTCGATTGTGATTTAGATCAAGATTTATTCACGTTTTTACAGTCTGCCGAACCCATTAATATTTCACACAAAACACCTTATAAATGGCAATATTATTACTTCTTATTTGCCGCATTTTAACCATATTAACGCAACATTTCAGCATTGCTAAACGAACTCAGATAATCCTCGCGTATTATTAAAGGCATGCTCGTCGCCGATTCTTTGACTTGTGGACAATGACAGAAATTTTGGCAACGATTTAGCCACCTTATTCCCAGGCGCGCCGGTGTTATACTGTTGCACTTCCTTATTACCACCGTGCAGCAAAATGGTCTGTAAAAGTTGTTGTTCCGCGCCGTTTAGCGCACTTCCCGGTATGCTGACATTTAGGGCTTGCTTCATCACACCCGTATCATGCTGATGCATTCTCACTGTTTCACGTTTAATTTCCGCATCCAGCATACCGGTTCTGTCTTTACCGCTCTTGCAGTTCCAGCAGGGCATTACTCCAATTTCATTGGCGAGCAGGGCAACGCGCAAAGCCGCTTTATAGGGTTCACCGCCATCGCTATGGTGCGTTTTGTCGGCCCAAATGGCTTTTAACTGCTGGCTTAGCGTTCTGACTTTTTGTGCGTTCTCTGCCGTCGGATGTTGAGACAAATAGTCACCCACCCATCCTTTTGGTGGCGCAGCTACGCTTAAATCATCGCCGAGCAGCGTTTTTAACCCCGCTTGGTTGTAACCATCAGCCTGTTTCCACCCCATATGTCCGATGAGTGCAAACTCGTTAACACCGAAGTTGAATGCCGCAACGTTGAGATCAACCGAGGCGTGATAAATATGGCCCTGTGCATCCCTTAACGGAACCTGCAACGGTTGCTGCTGGCTCAGTTGCGCCCATGCCTGCATCTGGTCATCCATCATTTCTTTTTCAGCCCCGACCCCGCCAGTAACCAATGATGTTGATGCCAGATTCAGCGCCACCGTTTTTCCTTGCTCAGCATCGCGCAACAATTCAGGGCGAGCGAACAGCGCGGCAGTAACCACTTCCATAGCGCGCGTTTGAGCACCGAAGAAGCGCGCATCTGAATTTTTCGCCAAACCGTAAGGAGACAAGATGCCGTGACGGATCCCAGTAAACAGTTTTTGTGGCGTTCCCTTTTCACCGAGGGCACTGAATTCTGATAGCCATAAATTCGTAGAATGGGCGGTTTCTTGCGAGGAAGAAGAAGCGATCCCCCCATCATTGTAGCGTGTATGAAAAATACAATTCTCCCCCTGCTTCATCTGCCCCGCAGGCGTGAGTGTACACTGATAGTCCACATTGTTATGTTGAAAACGCGTATCGATAGTTTCCCATTTCTGGGTATTTAGCACCTCGCGCAAACCCGCCGCAAAAGCTTGTTTGGCTTGTGCTTTTGCTTCTTTTTTCGGAAATCCTAGATTGATAAACTCTCTCGTCAACCCGTCTATCAATAGTGGCTTTATGGTTTTCGCTCTCTGTAAATCCTGCTTGGTGAGGGCTCTGTTTTCCACGTGCAGTTTCTGCTGAGCTTGATCCAGCAATGACGAAGGATCACGCCCCAATGCCAACATTGCGCTAGTGGCAGCGCTGATAAAATGCCGTTCTAAAGCATCCAGCGTTTCTGTTGTACGGGAGGATGTCACGACGTCACGGTGACGTTCAACATTCGAACACGTTGCTGGCAGCATACATTTAATAAACCGTACCAGTGCGCCTATAAACGTTTTTTTCTTACCCGCTGCGATGGGAAATGTCGGCTTATCATTGATTTGCCCTGCTGATTTTAGGTGATTCGCCCATAGCTTTCTGTTATCGGAGATTACCGGCCTCTCCGTTTTTGCAGTACTATTCAGATGATTATTAGCATGATATTCTGGCTGTTTGCTGCAAAAAAAAATTTTAACACTCATAAAATAACTCCTCCGCTCAGTGAGCGATAACGTTACTGACCCTCATTGCGATTAACTACTATTAAACGCCCAATTCAACGGTGATAGCGATCACATACCGATGGGGATGATAATGCCTATATTGCGAGGGGGATACTTGCTGACAAACCACGAACTGCTTCATCCATGAATGGTGATTCCTTGGTAAAGAGAGCGATGTAAGGCATCAAGGAAAGCAGAGTGCCGCTGCAATCCTCACATCACTCAACCAGCGTTTGCGCTTTATAGATACTGCGGTAATGCTTCAACCGAGCTTCAAAATAGGCTCTTTTTTCCGGTGGGATTTTCTGAGCGATTGTATCTGCGCATATTTCGCGCTTCTGGCTTTCCATAAAGGCGACTGTCGATGCAGCAAAATCTGCATACTTGTCACTGTATTCGAGAATCATCTTTTCAAAATTAATCATAACAACAGATCCTCCCTTGTGGTCAGCACCATGCTGTATTAAAAATATACAACACCCTGTGCAAAACACGTTGTAAGCAAGACAGAAAAACATTGCAGCAGATCACAAAGTGAGCAGTCAATTTTCCTATCACGTGATATGCAGGTAACGCTGGATGCCACGTTCCTAAATGCCGTATAGTTTGTCTTTGCTGACAGGTATAGAGGACATACGTGGTGTTGCGGCATTCAGTCACATCCTCCAGGATTCGCGCGATCGGTTACGATCCCGATAAACGCATATTAGAAATCGCCTTTCATAACGGTGAGATTTATCAATACCAAGATGTTCCGGAAAGAATTTATAAAAAATACATTTCCGAAGCAGTGGTTTCGAAAGGCCGTTTTTTCGATGGGGTGATAAAAGGAAAATTTTTATGCCGCCGACTGGCCTAATCGGGCCATAGGCGTTTTTTAAGTGACAGGCAGGCTGGGTAACAAAATGGCAAACGGGAGCTTAGCTCCCGTTTGTTGGTTAACGCTGTTGCTCACCAAGCAAAAGCCTGGTGAACGAACAATTACGGCTGCTTACCGATGTAAGCCAGGATGCCGCCGTCAACGTACAGAATGTGGCCATTCACGAAATCAGACGCGTTGGACGCCAGGAATACAGCAGGCCCCTTCAGATCGTCGGTCGTGCCCCAGCGAGCAGCTGGCGTTTTTGCGATGATGAACTGGTCAAACGGATGACGAGAGCCATCAGCCTGAATTTCACGCAGCGGTGCAGTTTGCGGGGTAGCGATGTAGCCAGGGCCAATGCCGTTACATTGAATGTTGGCTTCACCAAATTCAGAACAGATATTTTTGGTCAGCATTTTCAGGCCGCCTTTTGCCGCAGCATATCCAGCGACAGTTTCGCGACCCAATTCGCTCATCATAGAACAGATGTTGATGATTTTGCCGTGACCTTTTTTGATCATCGACGGTAAAACAGCCTTGGAAACAATGAAAGGCGCGTTCAAGTCAACATCAATCACTTTACGGAAATCAGACACTTCCATTTCAAGCATCGGAGTGCGTTGAATGATACCGGCATTGTTGACCAGAATATCAATCACACAGACTTCTTCTTCGATTTTCTTAACCGTTGCGTTTACCGCCGCTTCATCAGTTACGTCAAAGACATAACCGTGCGCTTTCAGACCAGCGTCTTTGTAAGCAGCCAGGCCTTTTTCGATCGCATCTTGTTTGATATCGTTAAAAACGATTGTCGCCCCAGCTTCGCCCAATGCACTGGCAATGGCAAAACCAATACCGTAAGAGGCCCCTGTGACCAGAGCCACTTTACCTTCAAGAGAAAACTGCTGCTGATAATTACTCATTTAACCATTCCCATATCGATTTAGCGAAGAGATTAAGAGCGATATGATTCACATCATCGCATCTCTGTAATCGCCCCTTCATACTTCCGTCATCTGATACCGATCAACCAGAAGCGCGGCGCTTACTGTGAGGCTACTGCGTTAGAACAACGTAATCATATCCAGTCCTAGAGTCATAAAATACCACACGCCCCAAAAAAAAGAAACATTGTTTCATTTTAGAAGCAACGATATTTTGTGAAAAAGCTATGGAGATCAAATTTTATAGCGCGTTGTGCCACACGACTGCCCACCATCGCCCGATTACGCTACCTGACCTTGTAGGGCACAACATCAATAAAATCAGAACGCCATCGAAGAGATTCGTAAAGAACATGCAAATTGGCAAATTGATGAATGAAATCGCTGGATAAGCAGAATACTTTACCTCTATCATAGAGCGAGTATGAATGAGGAGTGCGCCGTTTCCTGAATCCTTCAGGTCAGGCAGCTTGCTGGAGTGAGGACATCCCCCCAGGTATCAGGGTTTTCGTCCCAGTGTGCCGCTTACAGAAAGTCTGTTTCTTTATGCGATACATCCCCCTTTTTTTATGTAGTGCGTATAGGAAAATCATGAGTTCGAGCGTTCGTTTTTGTCCTGCCTTTTTTCACTCCCGCTACTGGCTAACCTGGTTTGGTGTTACGGTACTTTTCCTTTTGGTCCAACTGCCCTACCCGGTTCTGATTCGTCTGGGTGCCCTCTTTGGTCGGTTGTCTCGGCCATTTCTTAAACGAAGAGAAACCATCGCGCGCAGGAATCTTAAACTTTGCTTCCCTACGTTAAACGACCAAGAGCAAGAAAGGCTTATTGCCGGAAATTTCGCGTCGCTGGGGATGGCACTGGTTGAAACCGGGATTGCCTGGTTTTGGCCCAACGAGCGCATTCGTAAATTATTTGACGTCCAGGGTTTGCAAAACCTCCAACGTGCTCAAGAGAACAAACGCGGTGTAATGGTGGTTGGTGTGCATTTTATGTCGTTGGAGTTGGGTGGTCGTGCCATGGGCCAGTGCCAGCCGATGATGGCGATGTATCGCCCACACAATAATCGCCTGTTAGAGTGGGTGCAGACTAAAGGCAGAATGCGCTCCAACAAAGCGATGATCGATCGCCGAAATCTAAAGGCCATGGTCGCCGCTTTGCGCCAGGGAGAAGCCGTCTGGTTTGCTCCCGATCAGGATTACGGCCCGAAAGGCAGCACCTTTGCGCCCTTCTTCGCCGTCAGCGATGTGGCAACAACCAACGGAACTTACGTCCTTTCCCGTCTGTCCGGTGCGCCTATGTTGACCATCACGCTGATCAGAAAACCAGATCTTACGGGCTATACGCTAATTATCGAGCCAGAATTGGTCGATTACCCGAAAGACGATGAGTCTGCGGCAGCAACCTACATCAACAAGGTCATCGAGCGCGAAATATTGCGTGCACCTGAGCAGTATCTTTGGGTTCATCGGCGTTTTAAAACACGGCCTCAAGGCGAAAAGTCACTGTATATAAATGACTCTGCCAAGGAAATAAGGAGAAGTACAATGAGTAAAATCACAATGATCATGATTGTTGTGGCTATCGTTGTGGGCAAGTCCTTATCGTTGCTCCACAACAGCGTTCCCTGCTTTTAAACCCAAATCAGCCCAGCGATGACCGCTGGGCTGATTTGGATAGCACGGATGTTGGTAGCGCTGATTAACGCTGTATTTTTATGTCTTGCATGACTGGTCGTTATTCTCTTTTATTTAAAATCAACCATCATCTGTTGCGGTATAGATAAATGACGAGTGCTATTCACACACAAGCCAATGTAATCAGTAAACCTTGGTGGTTTTGGCATACCTAAACTTAATAATTTATGATTATCAAAGCGGACATTTAACTCGGCAAATTGGCCATATAGATACATGGCTTTGAGCATAATCCGTTCATTACAGGGACCAAAGATTTTCTTCAAGTCTCGACGCATTGTTAACAATACATCATAACTGACCTTAGCGTATTTATCGCCAACTGGCTGCCGCTGCATAGCATCAGCGATTGCATTATCAATTTCTTTGAACTGCACACAATGTTCTTCCCCCGCGGATATATGAACAATCTCTCCATTAGGCAGGTCGCTGTTAAGGAGCATAATGATGGCTTCAGCGCAATAATCCACCGGGATAACATCAATGCGATCTTTCATTGAACACATGAATCGCTGTAACATCAATCCCATACTGAAAACCCAGAAAATACTGCTGGACGGTTTGCAACCGTATTTGGTGTGCCCAACATCCATCACATTCGGTGTAGAACTATTGTGGGCTAGCATATTTTTCCCGTTCCTTTACAGCGCGAACATACGTTACTGTGTAGTATCAAACACTTTAACGATCTGATCTTTTGAAATAATGCATTTCTCACGCCGCATATTCAGAACATCAATGCTCATAAAGCGCAACGTATTCATCTTGATAAGTTATTCTCTGACAATGGTCATTTGGTTAATCCTTTAGTTTAAAAGTTGTATACCTCTAGCATTGTTGTAATCACTACGGATAATTCTTATTTAACAGGAAATGGTTCATTCATTGAATGTTTTGTTATTATATAAAACACACAGAAACCCTTGTAGTTATATATGAATGAATAGCCCATCAATCATAATTCACAATGATATGATTTAATTAACAAAGCCGAAAAATGAAAGTATTAAAATCATTGTTTTTTATAAATTAAACCCCGCAATAAACCAACGTTAATTAAGGAGTAAACCACATGCAGTATAGCATTAGAAAAATGTCATTAGCGCCCATTCTTTTTTTGATCAGTCAGTCCAGTTATGCTGTTCTCGCCGGAGGGATTGTTGCAGTTGAACATACATGGCCCACAAATTCAGAATTTAATAAATTATCTTTCTTCCAGAAGATAAGCACCGATGGAGGGAGAAATTCCAATTACTACTGGGCGAATCAGTTTTATTTTAAGCGAGGAGATTCAGGGTATATTGGCTTACAAAATAGAGGCAAAGGAACTCATGCTTTTAATGACTCCATTTGGAATGCAAAAGGGTGGAAAACCGGTAATTGTGGTTACTTCAACCATGAAGGTTCAGGAGTACAATGCCAGATAATCGTGCCATGGAAAACTGGGCATCAATACAAATTAGATGTTTCAAAAAAAGGGAGTCTAGTTACAGGGGTTATCACAGATATGATGGATGGTACAGCGATAACTGTTGGTGTTATCGAAGTTCCAGAAACATTTGGTAAGCTATACTCATCTTCAGGTTTTGTTGAAGAATATTCACAAGGGGATGATCAACTTTCTTCCTGTTATGTGATGGGAACCCAGAGCTCAACGTTTTTAAATCCAATAGGAGATGATACAACGACAGCACGACAGAGTACGACTACCTATGGCAACTGTAATGATCCTTATGTCGTTCAAGCAGCATGCAATGACCAGGCTTGCATTAATAACGTAAGCGATCTTGGCGCTATTGCTTCTCCTGATGCACCAACAGTAGCGATTGTTAATAACAACGATTTAACTGCCAAGTCCATCTCTAACGAATTAAGCAAAGCCAATCTGGTTGTTATTCACTCCAAGGATGGGGCTTGGGCACCTAATGTTTATTTCCCATCCCCTATAACCTTTAAGTGGAAATCAATATTTGTGAATCACAATGCGACTAATAGTTCATATTTTCAAATAAATGGCACCGCTAAAAAAATTGATAAGGGAGGGCTGAATATGTATATTTCAGATGGTAATCGCTGGAACATCATCAATCAAAGATAAAAATCAAAACAACAATCCAGGTAATGTTTTACATGGGCATTCAAAAAATACAATAACTAAACAACATCGAAATAAACCAAGGGTTTTTATGATTAATACTGTCATTAGACACACTTACATTTTTAAAAGTCAGCGTTATTTAACAGGCCTAGTTAATTCACTCCATGTCTTCCCCAACGTATTGCTGCGGTCTTGGTTTTCATAAAAGACATTGTGTTTATGTATATATGAAAAATGAACAATGTATATATAAAAAATTTCGAAACATCACCAAGGTTAAAAACTTTTCATAATTAAAAAAAGCAAAGGAGTTATATATAATTACATTAAAAAACTTTAAAATACCAGGAACCTTACCAAAAGATTCACAGCATGAACTTTGGAACCTTCAGCGTCAACTTGACAAGTACGCACAGAGTATTTTTGGCCCTAGAAATTCAAAGAAGAAATTATTGGCACCAGAATTTAACGCTGATCCAGCAGAAGGTCCACATGTTTCTAATACGGTTGATTTGGATGGTGGGTATGCTAGCTTAAGCACCATTGCATCAACTTCTTGGTATGCAACTGTATATGAATTAGCTCATGAAACTATCCATCTCTTGGATCCGCGCCCTGCTCCACCTTTTGCCAAAGGTTCTAACTGGTTTGAAGAGGGTATCGCCGTTGAGTTTGCTTTGCATTGTACAGAAATCGTTTTCGGCGAACGCCCTGCGATTAACTCACCGACCTATGAGACAGCGTGGAATCTCACTAAAAAAATTGTTGAAGCAAAATTTTTCAATGACTGTAAGAATATCCGTCTAGAATGTGGTCATTTTGCTGACGCCAGTTTTCATGTGATAAAAAAATATGCCCCAAAATGCGATAGTCGCGTCATTATCGAGTTAATCAAACGTTTCGACAACACTCCTATACAAAATCTATAAATCTAACTAACGTTAAAGATAAACACATGCTTTATAATAAGCGTTGCCTATGCAACGCTTTATTTTTCTTGCCAACCAAACTTTTGGCTTCAAAAACCTTTTTTTATACGGATATCCAACCTTTTCAGCCGAACCTCTTGCTGTTTTTTCAGTTTACTCTACATTGCTTTCATCTCGATCTGTAAGCGCTACCATCTGACCTATTGGAAAGACAATGAACGAATTAACTACCCTTACAGTTAAACCATTTTTAGCTCTGAAATAAAAAAGCACAACGTAGAAGCTAAGCTCTTTAAAAAAACACTACGGATTTAATTTATCGAGCGTGTCTTGCATAGCATTTTTTGCATTATTATTTGTGAGCTGGGCTTTGTTAATCTGCCCCGTTGCCATTTGGGTCTCAATCCACATATCTGCCCAAACTCTCACGTCTTTATCTTGCTTACCTATTGTAAAAAGAATTTTCTGCACTGGTGTTGTTGAATGAGCGTTACCTATCATTGCCTGAACAAGAATACCCGCAGCATCCGTTCTCTCTTTACCACAAGTCACAGACGAGTCATTAGAATCATAGACCATCATTCCATTTTGATTACAGTATCCAATCAAAACATCTTTTACTGACTCTTTTGTTTTATTTTTATAAATCCCTTCAGGCTTTCCTGATTGTGTTACTTTTTTTAGGGGTTGTTGTGTAACACAACCATTCAAAAAACAAATTACCAATAGCAAAAAAAAATATTTTTTTCATGTTGTTATCCCTAAGTAGTCACTTAGGGAACATCCTAGCACCAGCAACTGAAAGGGTCCACAATGGATGTCTAAATATCACAAGACACAAAGCCAGAATGTTACTTATGAGGGACGTATTGTTGCATCAAGGTGAAAAAATCCGTTCAAACATTGCAGAAATGCTTCCTTGTACTTTGCCAATTGACGCAAACCTTATCGAGTCTGCGACAGATCAATACAGTCCCATTTCACCGAGTGGTGGCGTCGGAGAAAATCGCAGATAGCTATCGCCACTTCAACCTTTGAATCGCTGCGGGTAATCTAGACACGGTCGAGTCGTTGGTAATACTGCTGTTCATATTCATTCGGTGACACCTGATTGCTCGAACCATGACGGCGTCTGCTGTTATAAAACATTTCGATGTAATCAAAAATATCGCTTCGGGCCTCCTGCCGTGTTCCGTAGATCTTTTTGTTTATTCGCTCACGTTTGAGAAACTGGAAAAGACGTTCGGCAACGGCATTATAGTGCATTCAGCACGATATCCTTCGTCATTCTGGCCTGCATCGACCAGCCAATGATTTTACGGGAAAACAGGTCGACCACCACCACAAGTTATAACCAGCCTTCATGCGCCCTGATATACGTTATATCTGTCACCCAGCGCTCATCCGGTGCCATCGGGTTAAATTGTCTCTGGAGCTTGTTGGGTGTCACAATGCTTGCTTCACCTTTGTACGATCTTGGCCTGCGATAACCGACTTGAGCCTTTATTCCAGCACCATGCATCAGGCGCCAGACTCGGTTCGCCCCACATTTTTCACCCGTAGCGCACAAATCCAGGTGGATTTTGCGATAGCCATATACACATCAAGATTCAAGCCAAAACGGCTTAATCAGCCCGGTCAGCTTATGGTCTGTGTGGTATCTATCACCGTGAATGGGGCTGCTGAAGCCAGGCATAGAAACTACTCGGATGAACATCCAAAACACGGCAGAGCAAACGAACCGGATAATCACGACTGTTGTCACGGATAAAGACTGTGAGTGGTGATTTCAAGGCGTGTTGCCGCGCTTGAAACAGAATGACTACGATCAACAACCTGTTTCGCTTCAATTTTAAACTCGTCGGGGTAACGTTTACCGCTCATTGGCACCTCTTTTTTAAGTCAATTTAAATGACTCTGAGGTGTCTAACAAACCCATAGCGATTCATAACTCATGAAACGTTATTGACTAAAAATAATTGGTTTACCCTTTGTTTCTGTTTTGAAAACAGACATCCAGATACCATTTGGTGCTATGAACAAGACACTGGTAGATTAACTCACCATGGACATATCAGTCACATCAATCCAATTCGTTGCATTTGCCCAAGGCTCTTGCCACAAGGAGCGCTAATGAAATCAGCCTTAGCAATGGCACTGGTTTTATCCGGGTGCGCTGCCACAAGCCTATCCAGCCAGCAGATATCTGCATACAGCAATGACGATCTGTGTAAAACACTAGGCACATACAATAGTAACGGACACACAGTGCTTCGCATAACCGAAGAGATAAACAAACGGGGTGTGGGCATTGATCAAGAGCGGTGTTACGTTCTTTCACGAATAGAGATGAAGCGCGATGGTAACATCCTTAATACTGATAATAATTTTCTAAATAATAAGTTTTGGCCTCATGATTTGGAACAGCAACAGCGCTTATCGAGAGATATAGAGCGGTATTTGGAAAATTCACATTGAGAGTTTTTCCAACTACATCAATAAGTAAAAATATTAACTTCATTATCAATCAGCCCCTGATAAAGAATCTAGGTACAGAATAAAACTAAGTAGGCTTACATTCCTCGCAACATCCAGACAGAATTCAAACTGTTATGCCATATGGCAAAAATGGCCTAGGGGCCTACAAAATAATAGGCTATGTGTTTGAAATGCAGAAGTACCGAATTAATAATTACTTAGTTATAAATTTGTGGGCGCCCCATGATCCCAGCCCGACAGCCGCAGCACCGGCAACAGCCCACCCTATTACATGCCAGGCGCTCACTTAGCGACACGCTCATTGCTGAGACGCGGCGACCTGCTCTGCTACCTGGCTGCGTGCCATTGTCAGTTTTTTGCATATCGTCTAGATTGGAATTGTTCGGATCGGTATCAATAGCGGTAAAGGCTTTCTGGAATGACGAACTGTTCATCAGTTCATTGAACGACAGCGCGTTAATCTCGTCGTGCATATCGATGCCGCCCTGGCCTTGCGCCGTGCTTGCCATGGTGCCCACAAAGGCCGTTTTACCTGCGACCGCTGCCGCACGATCAGCAGTTTCTTTCGCCAGTTTGTGGGCAGCCGCTTCTGGCATCGATTTACTCAGGCGGTTGAAAGTTGCCTGTTCAGCCATTTCACGCGCAGCAGTGGTGTAAGTATCCCGGTAAACCGAACCATTCACTTTTAGAGATCTTCCGACATACTGATTATGTCCTCTGAGGAGATCGCCATGCGTAAAGCCCGATTCACCGAACACCAGATCATTGCCGTTCTGAAGTCCGTCGAAGCCGGACGTACCGTTAAGGATGTCTGTCGTGAAGCCGGTATTTCTGAAGCCAGCTATTACAACTGGAAAGCGAAGTTTGGCGGTATGGAAACGTCTGATATCAAGAAGATGAAAGACCTGGAGGATGAAAATCGGCGATTAAAACAGATGTTTGCTGATCTCAGCCTTGAATGCCGGGCACTGAAAGACGTTATCGAAAAAAAGCTTTAAAACCAGCGATAAAGCGGGAGCTCGTCAGCTATCTGACGGCACAATTTGCCATGAGCATCCGCCAGGCCTGCAGGACATTATCGCTGAGCAGGACGGTGTATTTTTACCAGCCAGATACCCGGCGCGATGAACCGGTGATCCAGTTGCTGACTGAGCTGGCAGAGCGCTACCCGCGATACGGTTTTAAGAAGTTGTTCCAGTTGCTGCGCAGGCAGGGTAACACCTGGAACCATAAACGCGTTCACCGGATTTATTGCCTGCTGAAACTGAATTTTCGCCGCAAGGCCGGTACGTAACCCGGCGCCACTGGTGACACCTGAGGCACTTAACCAGAGCTGGTCGATAGACTTTATGCATGATGCGCTGGTCTGCGGCAGGCGTTTCCGGACTTTCAATGTGGTGGATGACTTTAACCGCGAAGCCCTCGCAATAGAAATTGATCTGAATATCCCGGCGCAGCGGGTGGTCAGAGTGCTGGACAGGATAGTGGCGAACCGGGGGTATCCGCTGAAACTGAGGATGGACAACGGCCCGGAACTGGTCTCACTGACACTTGCGCAGTGGGCTGAAGAACATGGTGTGGCACTGGAATTTATCAAGCCGGGTAAGCCGACGCAGAATGCGTTTATCGAACGTTTTAACAGGACGTACCGGACAGAAATACTGGATTTTTACCTGTTCAGAACACTGAATGAAGCACGGGAAATTACGGCACGCTGGCTGAATGAATACAACAGCGAGCGTCCCCATGAATCCCTGAATAACCTGACGCCGGAAGAATACCGGCTGATGGCTGAAAAACCGGAACTCTCAAAAAGTGCGTGGAACTAAAACAGGTGTGCTTACAAAGGAAGCTCTCAAGCAAAGAGATCGGGCCAGGCGAGATACGTGACTATATCGACTGGTATGGACGTGGCTGGGTGATTCTGGAAGAAACACCCGCCAATAACAATGTGTACATCAAGGCACATAACTACTAAATCACAGAAGCACGCCAAAATGCAGCCAGGCTCTGGTTAATCTGTGTGGAGGAACTATGTCACGCATGATCTCTTTAACTGAATGGGCACAGGCAGAGTTCGGTCAAATGACCCCCAGTGAGCGGCTCCTCAAGAAATATGCCAAAGGGAAAATGATCGCACCACCAGCAGTTAGGGTTGGTCGGCTATGGATGGTAGACCGTGAGGCTCGGTTCGTTGGGATTTTAGCCGAGCCGCAATTACCCACCAATGCTAACCCAAAATTAAAACGGATCATCACTGATGGCCGCTAGACCGCGATCATACAAAATCGATATCCCTAATCTGTATTGCAAATTGGATAAGCAGACGGGGAATGTTTATTGGCAGTATAAGCATCCACTGACAGGGAGGTTTCATAGTTTAGGCACTGATGAGGTCGAAGCGAAACAGGTCGCCCCCGAAGCCAACACGATAATTGCAGAACAACGGACACGCCAAATACTGAGCGTCAACGAACGCATTGCCCGGATGAAAAATATCCGCGCCGGCATCACTGTGACGGAACGGATCGATAAATATATCGAGGTGCAGCAAGAACGCCTCGAGCACGGTGAATTAAAGCCCAATTCGCTCAAACAGAAAAAACAAACCGCTACGTCCCTTCCGCGAACATTGTGGCATGCAATACCTCAACGATATTACTGCTGTAGATATCGCGGAAATAATCGACTCAGTAAAAAATGATGGCCATAGCCGCATGGCCCAGGTCGTTAGAATGGTCCTGATCGATGTATTCAAAGAGGCTCAACACTCTGGCCATGTTCCTCCTGGTCAGAATCCGGCACTGGCCACCAGGCAGCCGAGAAATAAGATCACACGGCAACGGCTATCTCTAGACGAATGGAAAGTCATTTTTGATACCAGCATGAAGCAGCGCCCCAACTTGCAGTGCGGAATGCTATCGGCAATCGTCACAGGTCAACGCCTTGGGGATATCTGCAATATGAAATTCGCCGATATCTGGGATGACATGCTGAATGTGGAACAGGAAAAAACCGGCTCTCGCCTGGCAATCCCCCTATCCATTCGCTGTGATGCTCTCGATATATCCTTACGAAATGTCGTGGCCAAATGCCGGGATGCAGTGATCAGCAAATACCTGGTGCATTTTAGACATGCTACGTCTCAGGCCCCCCGAGGGGGACAAGTCTCAACCAAAACACTGACTTCTGCGTTCAAAAAAGCACGAGACAAAAGCGGGTTGAAATGGGATCCAGGAACTGAACCAACCTTCCACGAACAGCGCTCTCTTTCAGAAAGGCTCTACCGCGAGCAAGGGATCGATACTCAGAAATTACAGGGCCATAGGTCAAAAGAAATGACAGACAAATATAACGATGACCGCGGTAAGGACCGGGTGATTATCAGCAACAAAATAGTTTAATTCATAAACAGTTTTGGGGAAAAGTTTTGGGGAAAGGTTTTTGGCGCAAAAAATAAGGGGCCAGAGCTGGCCCCCATTGTTAATCCACGCTTAACAGCGGATTACATATTATCAATGATGTCCTGAGCAAACTCGCTACATTTCCGCAGCTTAGCGCCTTCCAGCTGACGTTCGAAATCGTAGGTCACGGTCTTGTTCTTGATTGCGCCTTCCATACCCTTAACAATCAGGTCGGCCGCTTCGAACCAGTGCATGTGGCGCAGCAGTAGATAAAAATGATTTTTGTATCAGATTGATTTATATGAAAATATTTTATGTTTTACATCGAATAACGTGCAAAATTTTTCCCTTCTAACCCACTGTTTTTACGAAAGATATTTTCCATTTTGGAGAACGCTTTTTTATGCTGCGCACTGTCATGGGGTGTCAGGGGTCGGAGGTTCAAATCCTCTCGTGCCGACCAAATAATCCCAAGAAAACCAACCTGTTAAGGTTGGTTTTTTTTCGTCTGGAATTTGTCGATGGTAAAACAATGGTAAAATGATGGTAAAACCCTAACGGGATTCACTTCATTTTATAGGCTAAAATCTGCGGATATTGCGTTCTGTCCGAGATCGGCCATAAATTCAGTATTCGGTGTATCTACCGTGATAAGCCATCCTTGGCATTCGCACCGCACCTTAAGTCGCGCCAGCGTCGAGAGTGGGCGCGCTTGCGTTGACAGATCAGCGCTGAGCTGACAACCAAATTCCTGAGAGCCACGCGCTACACAAAAAGTGAGATAGAGTAATTTGTTAGAAAATCACGCACGCCATTGGTTGTGGCAAAGTAAAGCGTGGCAAAGTAAAGAGCAATACCAAAACATATCACCCCGATAGATTGTACAAGTCTTAGTTTTACGTTACTCACCAAGGTGCTTGAAAAAAGTATATAAGCAGATGGGAATAGGAAATAAATTATTCTCACAATGTATTCACCAAATGGCATTAGCAGAGCGTAAGCGCATGAAAAAACGAAATACACATTTAGGAGAAATACATTTAGTTTTTTTCTTTCTTTTAAAGAGAATATGTAAAAATAGAAAAACAACGCAATAACAACATATCCAATCTTCCTGCCGGAATCAATAAATCTTTCTCCATCGATATAAGCTCCGTACACCCCAACATACTTAGACGCCAACAAAACATAACCAGATGATGCGAAAGCAACGCCAATAAAAATCAAATAAACCACTAATGGATATACCCTTTTTGATAAAAATCCATATAGCAGGAATATCGGAAGAAAGAAAATAGCCGAGTAATGACACATAAGCGACAGAACAAAGAACAACCAAAATTTTAATTTTCTTCCATAAAGGAAATGAACTAGTGCAATACAGAAAAATCCTATAGCCAAGAATTGCCTGACGTATCCAAATGATGTTAAAAATGATAGAGGTAGCACGCAGAACAGAAAAAATGAGAACTGTGGCCTGTCTGATAATTCCTTGCAGAAATAATACACTGAATAAATATAAATAATAGATGTTATTAAGAAAAAAACCCAAGACTCACCAAAATATGACGATATTTCAATTAACGCTTTAGATATAGGCTCAAGCTTGTCATATGGGAAAGTGCCCTTGATCATGTCTTGATAGGTAAAAAAGTCATTACCAGCATCGTATCTGAATCCAGAAAAAACCATGGTTACAAATACAGCCCAGCGGAAAAAAAATCCTGATGCTTCCTTGTAATACACCGACAAAAGAAGCATCAAGGACACTGCTGCTAAAAAAATCGAGTAATATATCACCTTAACTCCAGGCGCTAGATCCAAGTGAGCGCATTAGAGCATATGGAAGCATTTTCTTCAATGTCAAAAATATTAATCCATTGATAGTTATAGACAAGTGATGCTGAAAACACACTGCGCCCCACAGGGAAAGTTTTTTATTAGTAGTCAAACTTGCTCAGTTGCAGGTTGCAACCCGCTACAGTAACTGGGTTATCTGTTGTGATGCAGAGGTTGAAGTTAATAAATCCCGCTGTAAGCGATGGGAATCCGTACCATGTCGTAGTGCCGGATGTTGCATACAGCCGGTTTGACGTGAGTAACGCGTGCAATGGAACACGGATCAGCCCAGTGGCTGGGATTGTGAATGTTTCGCTTAAAGCCTGGTTGCCAGACGCGTTTGATATACCAAATCCAATGCGCACATTGGCGGCTGTCGCCGAGTGATTTCTAATAAAGACATCACCAAGAAGCGTCAGTGGCAGCCTATCTGTGCTGCGGAAATATACCCTCTTTGTAGCGACATCAACGAGCGTTCCAGCGCTAATTACCCTTTCATTTTGGAACATGAATATGTTCGATGTCATTGTAATTGGCGTGTCATCAGGATGAGACAGGTGATATGGTCTCCACAAGAGTGAAAACTGTGAAATATCCTGTCTATCAGTACCGTATGTTGACCCTATGTAGTTATTGCGGGATGTTATTGCGCTATCGACTGAAACAAATCCACTGTTGATAGCGGGAAAATTCCGCGATCCGACATCATTGCTAAAGCCCTTGATGAGGATCGATTGCGAGTGAAGGCCAGGGTAAGCAAAATCCCATACATTTCCCTTCACTATGTTTCGCGCTCCGTAAATCTGTATTACATCAACAGAGTTAGCGTCGGTCTGATAATCAATGTCGTAGGTATTTCCGGAAGCTTCTATTTTCTCATCAACACCGTGATTATAGTTCTGCTGTATTAGCCCACGCCTGCACTGCCAAACAACAATCCTGATGTGGTTATTGTTTATATAAGTCGGATCCGTTTCCGTTCCATTTCTGGTCATTATTTCTTCATAAGCCGTACCCATGCCACGAATTACCGTATCAATATCAACGTCGGAAATAATCCCAGATGCATTTGTGGCGGCATCCGTTGAGGCATCCATCACAATTCCGCGCCCTAATTTGTACTCACTTTGTATGTTTACCTTTATTTTGGGGCGCTCACTAACAGCAAGAATGAATGATGGTCTGCTTGACCCGACCACGGAAACAACGTCCATTATTTCATTGGTACAGGTTAGATTAGGCGCGTACAACTCTGCGCCGCGGCTTACAAGTATCTTTGTCCCTGTCCCCTTTACAGTAACGATGTGCTGCCCAACAAGAGGGACTATCGTTAACTTTTTATAAGGTGGGATGGTTATTGGTCCAGTTATAGCGCTGACTCTCAGCAGAATATTGTTATGCACAGCAAAAAGCGCAGATAGCTCACTCTCAGAAAAAGCGATGACATCAAAATAAAGAGCATTGATGTACTCTTGTAGGTTAACACCGGAGCTTGTTCCTACCTGACCCGCCCCATCCTCCTGAGCCAGCGCAGTGCTCAACTGATCCGGGTCATACTTCAGCACGTTCGGGAAATAGAATTGCTGCACGTTGTAGGCGTCGTAAATCGCCATCGAGTGGCCTTGCACGGTCACAAACTTGGCAATCTGCCCGTTGTATACCGGATAGCCGCCAGCGTTGATAACGATGGGTTGGGCTACAGGAACGTGGCTGCCGTCCTCATTTTCCAAGTACACCTGAATCTGATTGCTTGGGATGGTCGGATCGGTGTCAATCTGGCCGATGTAGATTTTACCGTTGGCGTTGGCCTTGAAAGAACGTGCGAGCGTGAAGAGTTGACTAGGTTGGCTTACGACAACATTGGGTGTGATATCCGCCATTATTTTCTCCGGGCGTGAGTAGTCCCCACAGAGCAGGTCTGCGGTAATTGGTTTTTGATAAATTAATAACGAGCCTAAATGGTACTATTGTGAATACATACAGGTGCCAATATGATGCCGATCCACCCTTTTAGGTGAGGTATCATTTTATGGTTAGGGATGAAATACAGTTCCACTTGCGATTGCCGCCAGAATTACATGCAAAAATAAAGCAGAAAGCCAAGATGAATAGGCGTTCTATCAACACTGAGATTGTCGCTACGATGGCGGAATCCCTCGCTCAACCGTCGCCAATACTAGGCTATCGTGACGAGGCTGAGCGACTAGCAAGTATGCAAGCGGAAGAGTTCAAGAAAATTGTTTTTGAGACACTTAAAGCTATGTATGGGGATAAGAAATAGCCCCGGAGATGGGGTTATGGTTTACGGTCTATCTCTTTGTGGGTTCCAACCCTGCGCAATACAGCCACATCCCCGTTTAGCTCAAAGCTAAGCTTGTGGCTGTGATTTGCTGTGATATGGATGGTATAAATGGGAGGTTTATTGTTTCCTTGCAACTTTTCTAGCCGTAATCGCTTAGGTTGCGGGTCAATGATCAGGCTTTCAAGGGATAAGCGCAGCGAATCCTTGATATCGTCGGTTAATTTTTTATAACTGTTTTTGAATGAAGAATACCGACCAAGGTCTATTGACCTTATTGACACCCTCATAAGAAAGATAACGCTTTACGTAAATCATCAACATTATTGACGACCAATGGCTCACCTTTTGGCCCAGCATCGACGTTATGCTCCAGGATGGCCCATTTCAAAGCCTCTTGCTGATCAAAAAGTCCTTTTGTGACTTCCTTGGCTTTTGCCAGATCTTTACGAAGATGATCGTTTTTATCGCACCAAGCGGAAGCATCCAAATCTGTTTGGGTGAAATACTCGTACAACTCTCGCAGTTGTTCCTGCCCGTTCTCTATGCGAGGCAAAGAATCTTCGCTTATCACTTCTGGAATGGATGCGATCTCATCTATGACCCATTCCCCGTACTCAATGCATGCTGTGAAACCGCTTATCACTTCTGACAAGTAATTTTCCATGTCATCAATCGCTCTCAATACGGGTAAAGGGCGAGCGCGCTCAGCCACCTCTACGCAACTAGCATAGAAGTTAATTCTTCCGTCAATATTATTACTGGCTCGCATGATATCCTCCTTTGAACGCATGGTTCATTATCAAGTCTACTTGACATGATATCATCGCGCAATCACGGTTCTATCACGAAAGGTGATTTACCTTCATGATCTCCCCTGCATGCATGCTATCCTGACTAAAAAGGAGGTTGGGATGAATGAGTCTACATCTGCTGAAATTTATCGAGATCTTAAAAAAGTAATAAAAAAGACATTTTTAATTCTTTTGTGTCTGTTTTTGTTATTTCCCATATTCATTGGGTTGTACTATGGCAATGATTTTTATCAAAAAAATAAAAAATAAAATGAGCTACTAAAAAAAGCTTTACCATTTGCCTCCACTCATAAGCCATGGGTATATGAGAGGTCTGATTTTGAAGCTAGGTCAAACCTTGAGTTATGGTTTATAGGAGACACTGATAAGCATGCCATAATCAAGGTCAACGGCTCTTATTCTGTGTATTCTACCGATTCATCAAATGGTTATATAAACTTTTATCATCGGGCTGGTTCTGTGTGCGAATACGCCTCAGCATCTTATGATGAAAAAAAGATACGCAGTGTAACGTGTGACAGTAGGCAGTATAACGATGGGCCTTGGAACGTGGTTAATTAGCCATCCTTGGCTACATGCTACTCGTAATTACCGTTAATCCCGCTTATCGTAGCGACGATGCCCGCCCTTGATAAGCGGTTAAACTCTTCACTTCCCACCGCATCCCTGATGGCTTTCACGGCGATTTTGTTAGAAAGAAAACGCCGTTCTGCTGCTGCAAGTGATTGCTCGGATGCGCCAGATCTAACCGCTCGTGTCGCTTCCTGTATGGCTTTCTCGATGGCGTATCTCCCGCTTCTAGTACTGGATAACTTGGCAACAGTACCCTTTATCGCGGCACCGGCAACAGCACCAGCGGCAGCCCCAACAACGCCGCCACCGACCCCACCAACTACCGCACCAGAAGTTGAATTACCAATCGCGTTAAGTACGGTTTCTGTGATTTTCGGTAATCCAGAATTTAGCGTGTCAAGGACGTCTGACGTTCTTCCTGTTCTTTCAATGTACTGCTGTGGCTTGATGGCTGCGCGTGCCAGGGTTCCATATGCATTAGAAATGCGTCCCAACTCCTTAGAATACCGTCCAATTGCCGCTGAATTTTGTGGCGTAAGGATTGTTGCTACATGCTGAATACCGGCAACATCAGCCTTGCCACCTCTAACGCCATGAGATAGAGCGTCTTGGAGAATTGAGGCCACAGCGACAACCCTCTCAGATTCTGGCAACGCAGAGATCATCGAATGAAATCCGCCTTGACCATTGAGTCCTTTTGCAGAAGATGATTGAAGCGCTTTTACTCCATTCGTAATAAGGGCGTCAGTAGCCAAATCACGACCGAAAATTGATTCAGCGCTGGATTGCGCTGCAAATCGCGCCTTTGATAAATCATTGGCGGCAGACCAGCTTTCTAAGAAACCACCGCTTTCAGCCATAACGCGCATATCATCAGTAATGGCTGATCTCATTTCTCCTGCTCGTCTTGCCGCGTTTGCCTCTCCAGTTCTGATGTACTTCTGTTCGGCATCAGCAAATTTCGCACGCCACGCTTTCATCCCGTCAAAAGTAACTCCTGAACGGTTATTTGCTGCCTCAAGCTGTTTCATCTCAGGGGTAAGCGGGACTCCTGCTGACTTCTCACCCTGCACGACAGCATTAGCATTGCTAAGCCTCATCCTTTGCTGTGGCATTGTTGATCTAACCTCATCCCATGCCGCACGCTCAGCGGATTTCATTTCATCAAGATTTGAAATTACGCGGCTTTTTATTGCGGCGCTTTTTTCAGAGGCATTACCAGCGGCGGCGCCGAATTCGTCCAAGTTTCGGTTTAATTTTGATGCTATCTCGTTAAAGGCCAAAAAATGAGCGTCCTGTGTTACTCCCGGCGTTGATGCGAGCGCACCTTCCGCATGTGCTACGCCGCGACTTCCTGACCTCATGCCGGGAGTTAAGGTACTAACATCTACACCTGCTGTCTCGGCGGCTTTAGCCACGTCATCACTAACAATGGAAGCCTGATTCGCAATAGCTTCACGACCAGAAGCAGATCGGGCCAATTGAGAAACGTCATTAGCGGTGTTTATTGCTCCTGCTGATGGGTTAGCAGCCTCACCCCCCCTGATAAGTTGGCGAGCACCGCGATACAATGCAGGTGCGCCCATCAGAGCGGTGTTGATCGCCATTTCCTCTGTGGCGTTCTCAGCAAAATCACCCGGCTGATTACCTGCGTTTGCTACAGAACCAATCATTGCTCCACGAACTGCACCCGCGCCGGGAACAAGGTACGTCCCGATTGCTTCGCCTGCCTGCGCCCATGGGTCAGTTGGCCTATCTACGGGCCGATAGACTGGGTCGAGAACATTGCCAAGACCGACCGCGCTAGTACCAGCATTAATCAGGTTTGCGCCGCCTTGAAGGATGTCGAATGGTATGTTCACCAACCCCCTAGCCGCCTGCTCAGCGTTATCCGATATTGATGGTGATGGTGATGCTGGTTGCGCTTGCTGTTCTTGTGCTCGCTGAACTTCAAGAGCAGAAGGATAGGTAGAATAAAATTGATCTCTCGCACCTGCCCAATTATCACCAGCGCGTGGCGCCACCACTTCGTCAAAGTATTGTGCTTGGGCTTCTGTCTGCTGCTGAGGGGATAGGGATTGATACTGAGGGGAAGCTATTACATCCTTCCAAGCCTTTGCCATTAGTCACCCCATAGTGAAGAAAATCCCGCCTGCGATTGAGGCTGGCCTGATTGCTGTTGCGCGCTTTGCGCCGGAATATCCTTGCCATACTTCTGCTGTAGCCGTTTCTGCGCCATTTGCGTTGTATCGATGATTGCCTTTATCGATGCGCGAGCTGATTTTTCAGATTGGCTTGCAGAGAGGTTGCCAATGGCGTCCATAACCTTCTGCCCCTCAGCGTTACTCAATGCACCCATTCCTCGCATCTGCTGAATACCAGACATGAATCCTTGAGACTTGAGGGTGTCTACTAAAGCGCTGGTATCTGCGGCATCCGTCCCGGGGATCCATCTGTTCGTACCCGGCATTAGGTTAACGCCGAAATACCCGGTAAATCCGGGGCTGTTTAGCACCTTATTTGCCGTATCAATAGTGCGTGACATCGTATCCATGCTTGTATTGTATGCATCAGCTTTGTCCGTCTTTGCTTGCTCAAGCTCTCGCTGCGTTGTCGCCCGCTTATCCTGCAAAACGCCAAGCTGCACCTGATTTGTTTCTCTTGCGATCTGGCGATCAAGCGCCTTGTCTTGCAGTTCCAGTTTGCGCACATTAACGTTTTGCTGTGCAATACCGATGTTCGCCCATTGCGCCGCCTCACCAGCCCGGTTACTGCGCTCAGTCTCCGCAAGTCTAGCCTGATCGATAACTCGCCCTTGCTGCTTATCCCTTACCTCAAACTGGTCTTTCGCGCCAAGCGTGCCGAGTTTTACGGTGCCAATGAAGTTATTGAACTGTTCAGGCGACTGAGCCCACATCTGCATCAGTTGCTGCGGCGTCGCTCCTTTCTGCTGGATGACTCCAGCGTGACGAACGAGAGCATTCGCCACCGCCTCGGGCCCAAGCGATGACGCCTGCTGTAAGGCGTTAACCGCCTTCTCTGTCGCGTCAACATCCTGCGCATTCTTAAACCCAAGCTGAGCTTGAATGTTTTTAAGCTGAGATGGGTATTTGATAGCGAGCGCCTGCAACTTAGCGGGGTCATTCATTGCGCCGGGAAGTGCCTGGCGCAATTCATTCTGCTCTCTTAATTGCCGCTGCATCTCGACGTTTTTCATTTGTTCGCCGATAACCTGCTGCTGACCGAGCCGGTTTTGCGTTTCTTGCAATGCTTCTGCACGAAAATCTGGAATCATTCCGTAGTAGTTAACTGGAGCGCCTAGCCCCTGCAAGCCGCCAAATTGAGTAGCCATTAGAACAGCCCTCCCATCATTCCGCCGAACATGCCGCCAAAGCTGTTTATGTCACTGGCCGCGCCATTGTTGATGCTGCTATTTGCGCTGGCGGCTACCTGCCACGGCAACGCCGCTTTACCGGCTTTAATCTGCCCCATCTGCTGTTGCAGACTCGCCATGGTATTTCCCTGACCCACGGCAAAGTTACCCAACGCGTTAGCAGACTGAGCACCCATGTTAGAAAGTCCCATAAGCTGGTTGTACATCGTTTGTTGCTGATCGGTCATGTCAGCAAGATAGTTTTGACCAAGTGTCGGAGCGATGGATGACAGCATGTTTCCTGTGGCCGTTGAACCAAGTCCGCCAGTTGCCTCGGCTGCATTTAGGCCCTGATAACGAGCCTGATTAGCCATCATTGAGTACTCAGGGCTTTTGAAATATTGAGTAAGAAGCGCATTGCGGTCGATAGGCTTACCCGCCAACCCTTGCAGGCCGGTAAGTGCAGATGCCCCAGCCTCTTCATAGGGTGACATCCATTCTACAGCACTGTTGTATCCCTGCTGAGATGCTGCGATGGCGCGGTCTTGGGCCTTTACTTGCTGTTTTGCCGCCTTGTTTGCACCAATGCCGCCGAGAACACTGCTGACTGCACCACCAATGCCACTAACAATCCCGCCCATGATATTCTCCCGGCTCGCGCCACATAATAAAAAAGGCGCTTTCGCGCCCGTCGATAGTCTTTAACGTTTCTGTTGTTCGCTCACCGAATCCCATTCGTGCGGCGTAGTTGCACACTCGCGGCCTGTCGGTAAGGATGATTGCGCGGAGCTTCCAGTGACCGACGACAGCAAGAATTGCAGCACCAGCATCCCGGCACTCACGCCAGCGCGATTTATCCATAGCCATGTGGATGTCTAGGAATCCATCCTGAGGAACCAGGGCGAACACGCAGCACTCACCCCACAATGCATATTCAGCGCCCGGATCAATCCAATCACTTACACCCCACAGGCGCATTAATCCCTGCCCGGTGAGAGCATCAATTTGTGTGAGCATGGGATTCCTATTGAGTGGCGATTATTTTTATCTGCGTAGCTGTGAACGTGCTGCCATTGGCCTTAATCATCATCGTGATGCCAGGCGATACGATGTCGTCACCCTCATCGACAGCGAAAAAGGTGTTTATGAACACATCATCAATACTCGTTGCAGCGTCACGGCTAACGACAATCGTGTCAGGTACTGCGGTGCCAAAGGTTATCTGCATCGAGCGGTTGCCAGATGAAGATGTGTAAGTGCCGCGCAGGTTTATCTTGAAACTAAGGTTCTTGAACTTGTTCAGTGCTTTCAGTCGCCCGGCTGCCACGTCAAAGAATGGCAATAGCTTTCCGCTGGTCGGAGTTAGCGTCCCAAGCAATGTAAGCAGGTTGGTTGATGTGGTCGGAATGGTCAGAGATATGCCAGAGTAAATCACCTCCGATTTCTGCCGGTTCATATACGCCTGATATGCTGCAAAATTCGTCTCAAGCGTGGTAATTCTGGTTTCGTGATTGGCTATCTGCGCGGTGTTTGCTGCAATCTGCGTTGTGTGAAGCGCGATTGTAGTCTCTGCTGCGCTAATCCTTGTCTCATGGTTAGCAAGCGTCGCCTCTGCCGCCGTAATGCGCGTTTCGTGATTTGCTAACGTCGCCTCGGCAGCATCCAATCTCACTTCGTGGTCAGCCAGTATCACGTCCTGCTCGTCGTTCTTAACTTGAGCATCATAAGCACCGGAGCCAGCCTGATTCGCTTTACCAGCAACGTTCCTCGCATCCGTAGCCTGCTGGATGACGTAGAGCATGTAAGGCTGGGAGAATATCGGCGGGAGTAGCGTTGAGTTGATACTCTGCGCCTGCACGATTACAGGCACATTGAGTGACGGATCTGCCATTTATTCCACCCTGATTTGACATCCTGATAGGGTTACAGGGGCTTTCGTGATTACTCGCACCTTGAAGCAAATGTTTTTTCGGATTCTACCCACGCGGCGCCACAAGATGCGCTTGTCGTAGACGAATGGAGCGTTCTGCTCAATCATCTGCTCGCGCCCGTAGTTGATTCCGTCCGTTGTTGCAGAAAGAAACAGGCGATCAGCAATTTGAGCAACACCGGTGCTGCACTCCAGTTCGAAATCGAAAACGCGGCTGTTATCCGCCTTGAACAACGGCGTGAATAACAGGTGCTCTTGCTGCTTTTCGTACTGAGCAGATGACGCAAAGTTAAACTGACCGGTCACCGCTTCCAGCTTATCTCCACAAGTGATGGTGTTATCTTCGAACACCAAATCAATACCACGGTACACATCATCAAACAGACCAGTTTTCAGGATGGCCCATTGTGGCCCGTTCTGGCTGGCTGCCGAGTCGAATACCAACACATGGCGCGGTAGATGGATGATTAGCAGTTCGTGAGCGTCAAAGCGGATTGACCCCATCACGCCGGTAGCTAGCTCCGCCGCTGTGTATCCGCGTAGAACCTTTTCCACTGATGCTGTGGCGATTGGTGATGCCTGACCAGAGCTAATAGCATAAACGGAAGGCGCGCCGGTAGATTGATGGCTGATGAATGCGAACGAGTCACCGTAAGGCGTTTTGCAGTACGTCCCGGCAATGCCCTTCTGCACCATGAGCGACGGTTGTGCAACGTACAGCGCAGCACCGGCAGTAGTAGCACCGGTCAGGGAAAAATACTCAATCGTGGACGTACCGAACGTGACAATGGAGTCATGCCACGTCCCCATGCCGACAATACCGTCAGGCTGTGACTCTGCGCGATACTCTGCGCTATTTCGGTCAGGATGTGACTCATCTTCAAGGTCAGAAATAAACCACGAATCTGTGCCATCTTTCGACCACGCATAACGCCCACGCAGCCGGGTTACGTCACGCACAAAGCCAAGCTCATATTGCGTATACGTGCTCGATACGGGCCAGTTTGCCATCGTCTTCACGGTGCCATCGTAGCGATACAGCACAAGCTGACCGCCGACACCGACAGCCTGAGAGGTGCGACTAGCCGCCATGCTCACACGACCAGAGCCAGACACCGAACCAACCACCGACGCGCCTCGATACAGACTACCTCCGCAAACGCGATACACGGCATTCTGAGCAGTGTTGAACATCGTCCCGCGCGATACACCAGCAACATCTGAACGCTTGTCTATGCCGGGGAATGAGCGCAAATATCCGTTACTGTTCAGCACTTGCTTAGGCGTAGCAAGCATATTGACCGGAAGCAGGTCAACATAGTCAGCATCGCGGAAATTTTTGCCGGTTCCCTTAATCAGTGGTAGTTGTTGTATCGGCATCCTGTTCTACTCCAGGGAAAAAATTCCAACCATTCTGCGTGGCAAAGCTGTTACCGCTTCCGATTGGCATTCTGTTTGGATATGGAGCCCACTTCGCTCTCTCGATCGCCGTCTGCTTATAGAGCAATTCCTTGCCGTATTTTGCAGTGGCAATGATTTTCGCGGTGGCCTCGAGCGAGTAATCAGGTGCGATCCGGCAGGCCAGGTTGTGATACACGGCACTGACAGCGCTTGAGCGCAACCCGTGGTCGTCACCTTCCGCTGGCAGGTTGTCCATGTCGGCGAACTCATAGCCGGTGATGATTCCTTTGCCGGCCTGATACCACTCAGCCATCATTGTTTCGAGGTCGTCTACCGCATCTTGCATTGACTGCGGTTCAACATCGGTCAGAGTGGCATTGGAGGCGATCGCCAGCTTGCGCAATGCAGCCCTGACCAAATCACCTTTAGTCGCTATCAGCATCACTCACCGCCTTAGGCTTTGGCCCCGGCTTCTTGCGTTGAACAGGCTCAGGCTCAGGCTCAGGCTCAGGCTCAGGCTCAGGCTCAGGCTCAGGCTCAGCAGATGATTTCAACAACTCATCAGGATGCGCAAACCATCCGGCATCGATAAATTCTTGCAACTCATCATCGCTGACAATCTCATAGTCGTAACCAACACCCTTCCACTTCTTGCTCTCGCCGTGGCGAAATACCATGTTTGACATGTGATGCTCCTAAAAAGAAAGGGCCCAAAGGCCCTAGAGTGAGAGTGGTTACGCTTGGCTTGCCAATCCAACGCCAATCGCTTCCGGGCGAACAACGGTAGGCGCATACCACAGTGCGATACGGCATTTACCAGCAAACGTGTTGATGTCACCCTGATAGGCGACAACACCATTCAGACCAACGCTATCGATGCTGAAACTCTGGGTTTTCATGCCAGAGAACAACTCGTGATTGATTGGGATCGGCTGCGAAACCAAGCGAATGGAATCATCAGCCCAGAACACGTTGGTCTCTGCCGTGGTGGTGTTCAGGATATTCACAACCATCGTATTGGCTAACGATGTGTTGACGTTGGCGTAGGCCAATTGCTCCTTCGTCAGCGCGGCATCATCCAGGGCGATTGGTTTTGGCGTAATTTCCACATGAGTTGCGTCGATTACGCGGGTGATCGAGAAGGTGGCATCATGCGTCAGCACGTTTTTAGCCATCTGAGAAAGGAACTTAACGCCGGTAAAGCTGATTTTGTCACCGCGCTTGAAGCCAGTTGTTGAGGACAACACAACAGTAGCGACGCGGTTATCAACGTTTTCGCGGTTGCCGTCAGTGTCAGCAATCCATGCCTGTGGCTGGAATTTCTGTGCACCGCTAACGGTGATGCAGGTTGCAGTTGATGCCGTCAGGCGTGGCATTTTCGGAGAGCGGAGAACATCATTGAAGCCAGCAACCTGCTTCTGAATGGTGCCGGTTTTATATGCGTCCTCAGGGATGCGCCCGAAAAAGTCCTTTCCGGTCAAATCCTGTCCGGCTCCGCGATAATCCTTACCGTTGAAGAAGAAGGACAGGCCAGAACTACGGTTCAATTCACGGGAGAAGATCAGCTCTTCCGCCTCTGAAATGAAATTCCACCCGGTAGTGGATGAGCCGATAGGGCTTGCACTGGTAACAACGAGAGAACCCATCTCTGCCGCCTGTTTGGCAATAGCGGTTTCAACGTTGTTAGCCAGCTTCTTACCAGATGCCTGAATGCGGCGGCGCAATGAGCGCTCGTCACGAACATCATCGGCTCGGAGGGTGAAAAAGTCGTTATCAGGAAAGCCCATATTGCACTTAACGGACAGTTCCAGAATGCCAGTGGCCTGACCGGTCAAATCCCAGCCCTGCATGGTGGGAGCTTCTTGCTCCAGAGGCATCCATACGGTGTTTTGTGACCGCTGCATGTCTTCTTTCATTGGTTGATATTTACCGACGCGCTGTGCCATCGGCGTGAGATTTTCCACGGTCTCAATAATTTCATCGACCATGTAAGTGATTACTTGACCTTCATTCAAAGCCATTATCGTGATCCTTTATTAAGTTTTGCCTTGAGGGCGCGATAGGCTGCCGTGTCGCCTTTACTTGCCGCCGTTTCCATTTGCTTGCGAATGGCATCGGTGTTAGCCGCCGTCACATCACCTGTAATGGATTGGTCAGCCGGAGGCGCGGATGAAACCTGAGTCCCGCGAGGCTTGAGAGTTAAACGGTCTGATAGTCGGGCCAATTCAATCAGCGCAAGCTGTCCGTCCATCGCCAGCAACTGGCGGGTTTTCTCTGGGTTGGCTCCCAGGTGGTACATGAGCGCGGCGGATTTCTCTGGGAAGAGGCGCATGATGTCCGCACCGACCTGCGGCGGGACAATTTGCATGAATGCGTCTTCTTTCTCCTGATAGTCAGGGATGTTGAGTTTTTCCGCCGCGTCATAGTGTTTACGGGCTGCTTCGACGTAATGCGCTGACTGCTGGGTGTACTCCTGAACCCTTTTGCCCTGCTCCGCTACCGCATTGCTGCGTGCATCCATGGCCTTCAACTGCCACTCGCTATTAGCCTGTTGATAGGCTGCAAGGGCTTGGTTTTGGTCATAGTTGTACTTGGCTAGCGCCTCCTCGGTGAAAAAGTCGCTTGCGTTGGGCTGGGCTGGCAATTCAGGGTTAACCCGTAGGTTCTCCGGCAATTCACCGCGCTTTACAGCATCAGTATGTTGCTCAAACTCACGTTGACGTTTGCGCTCAAGGCGACGCTGTGCAAATTGTGCGTTGGTTGCTGGGTCTTGTTTAGGCTTGCTCTCATCGTCTTTCAGGACAATCTCAAAGCCTGCATCCTGCGACTGTGCGTCGTTGGCATTTGACGCTGTATCGACTGCGGTTGCCGCCGCGTTATCGACGTGCAGGGGTTGGCCTTCAGTTGCCTGAATTTCGGTGGTATCGGACATGATTAACTCTCTCTTATTGAGGTGACTCGGCTACGCTGCCGGAAGGTGAATTTTGTCTCTGCGATTGCAGGATGTTGGCAATGTCCAGCCGCTGTTGATGCTGCTGTCCAGTGCCTTTGAGAAGTAGCTCAGCGTTTTCTCTGGCGTCATCGCTGTTCTGTTGTTGGAATTTACCCATGAGTGATAGGAACTCACGGAATGCGGCTTGCTTATCCAGATCCATGTTGTTGAATATTTCGGCAACCTTGGCAGCGTTAAGCTGGTTCTGTCCTTCGACCTTCGCCGCATCGACTTGGATTTGCATCTGCTGGTTCTGCGCCTTGAGCAATTCAGCCTGACCTTGCAGGAGAACTCCTTGCGCCTGCGTCTGCTCTGGCGATGGTTCTTGTGGTTGCTGTTGTGCCTGCTGCACCATCTGAATTTCTTCCGGTGTCTCAGGTTTCTTCAGCCCCATAATCACAAGTTGCTTGTTGGCATACTCGCGCATCATCTCTACGCCTTTGCCGTCTAGCAGCGTGAAGTATTGAAGCAGGAGCATTTGCCACTCAGGGGTGCCAGGAGGAACTTTCGTGAGCAACTCCTGAATCTCTGAGCGGTTCTG
This sequence comes from Symbiopectobacterium purcellii, assembly GCF_019797845.1. Lineage (NCBI taxonomy): Bacteria > Pseudomonadati > Pseudomonadota > Gammaproteobacteria > Enterobacterales > Enterobacteriaceae > Symbiopectobacterium > Symbiopectobacterium purcellii. The sequence goes on from NZ_CP081864.1 coordinate 2,383,017, forward strand.
CTGCTTCATGCTCTGGAATGACGGGCCGACATCCGTATATGTCTCAAACCGTCCACGGATATCATTCAGCACAGTCTTTTCACCAGTGGCGTAGTCGATAACCTCTTCCATGAGCATGACTTCTTTTTCAGTGCCGTCCTCCAAGGTGATCCGAACTTTGCGCGGAATGTCGTAAATGTCATTAGCCATTGACGCGTAGATTTCACCATCACGTCGCATTGCCGTTGCGAGGTTGTCAATAAACACAAAGCTCTCAAGGTCTGAGCGGGTGTTTAGCTGATTAACCGTCTCGAAAGCGACCTGATTAGCGTTTACCGCCTCTGCATCTACACCTGTAGCAGAAACCTCTTTGACCGCATTGGTTGCAGCTTCAAGCATGTAGGCATTGGCTTGTGGCACTTCCGGGTTTTCGTAATACGCAATTGGCTGAAGCGGTAAATCCCCACTGTTTTCGTCTGTTCGGTTGATGAGGTAATACGGATAGTCATCCGTCCCGCTATACATGTGCTCGTAACCTGCGATCTGCTCCGGAAAGAAGAAAGGCTTTTTCTTCGGCGTACGTGCAACAATGTCGGCGTTGAATGACATGATCATGTTGCGCAGGCGCTGACCGTCTTTTGTCAGCCTAACAACACCCTCGTACACTTCCTTGCTCTCAACAAATCCCCACTCACCAAAATATGGGACGATGGATTTATACACGCGACATTTTTCAATTTGGCGCTCCGCAACCTTAACCATTCCCCTGTCGGCAAGATCATCGATAACTTTCTTGATATCTCGCTTGTAATACGCAACAGGTTCGCCAGTAATTGGGTCTTGATAGATGAATGCTGTCTCTTTCTTGCGCACTACTTCGTAGAACTCAGCCACATGAATCGTGTCTTGCGTCAGCCACGGGAACACCCATTCGTTCGGGCTTTGGAATGACGGGAGTTCTTTGCTATCTAGTCCATGCTCTTCCGCAAATGCTTCCCAGCCGCCCTTACTCATCGAGTGGATCAACGTGCAATGCTTCGCGTCCGACTTGTCCATCTGCTTGCTGTTGCTGTCCCATATGACGCAGGAGCAAGAGGAGTGGATAGGTTCACGCAGAATGATTTGATTGTTGCTCGTCGGATTCTGGTCTTCGTACTTAGTGACCCGCCGCCAGTGACCTACGCCACACTCGACACTCTCTCTAACTGCTACGTTTACAGATATCTTTGACGAGTTGTTTTGTGTGTCAGTACGGTACATCCCCATCAGCGTTTCCGCCGCATCAGGACTAACGCCATCTTTGGGGCGATAAAGCACGTCAATTGGATTCTGTCGCATCTCAGCAACCAACTTACGAACCACCGGGCGCACAACGTCGAACTGTCCGCGATACTGTAGGGTTGTGTACTGCGTTAGCCAGTCATCCCATTGGCTGACCCGACTGAAAAACAAGTCGTTCTTTGCCTCGGTTCTGGCTTCGTCTCCGGCTGTCCAGTCTGCGTCAAATCGACACAGAATGCTCTCCAGCCTGTTTTCGTTATCAGCCATTATCTTCCTCGGGAAACTGGTTTAATCGGTGCGGGGATTTTCTTTTCTTTCGGCTTCTTGATGTCACGCATCAGCTTGGCAAAGCGACGCATCATGTAGCCATAGCGAATGGCAGACAGCACGTCATCGTTGATTTTGACTATCTTTCCATTTTCATCGCGGTGATAGAGGCGGAACTCTTCAAAGAATGGTTCACAGGTGTTGAACACTTTGAATCTGCCATCAAGCATAATGTCGCGGAGTTCGGTTATTCCAGGCTCAACGGCGTTTCCGCCATCAGGCCATGTAGCGTGTTCAGGAAGCATCATGAAACCAGCATCGGCATATTGCGCTTTAAGCTGTTCACCGCCACCCTTCTCGTGCTGATTACCATCGTGAGGCCACGCCGTGGGTATCTTGCTGGCCCATGACTTGACAGCGCCCCATGCCTGAACCGCTGTTTTCTCTTTGTCCTTCCACACGCGAGCGAGATAGATTGTGTCGGCGTCTTTATCCCACCACATTTGAACCTGAGCCTGTGGGTGATCCCAGCCGAAGTCCATAGCGTCGATTACGTAGAAGTGATCCGGGCATTCGAATGGCTGGCACTTAATTGTCTCTTCCGGTATCTGGAAGATGCGCCCACTCCCCATTGTCGGGATGCCACGCGCACGGGCTTCACGCTCATGTTCTGGGTAAGAGGCGACGATCTGCTCTTTCTGCTCATCGCTGTAGTGGTCGGCATCATAGATAGTCATGTTGACCATCTTCTGAGCCTTGCTGGGGTTCTTGATGAACTTTTCTACAACCTGAGACATACCCATGAGGGGCGTAAACGTCAGGATGGAGAACTGACCATATTTATTTGTACGCGTCAGCCCTTCGCTGTAGATGGGATATGGAGGCTCTTCGTCAAACCACACACCGTGTATCGTGTCACCCTGCCAACGGGCGCGGCCTTGCGAGTATGGCTTGAAGTAGCAGATAGACAGACATGCCATCTTCAATGCCGTCAGCCGTGTGATGCCTAACAAGCAGGTGATCGACAAGGTTCGGGAAGAATGGCGATTTCTTCCAGCTAATGATGTCCTCTTTCGGGATTGAACCGTAGCCGGGTTCGTCGTTCTCTTCGATACGGCCGCACAGAATGCGCTGTGTAGTCTTCGTTACTGTTTCGTTAGTCTCGCCACCTACCCAGAATACAACCGGCTCATAGAAGCGCTTACCCTTCCATTCTTCGCCATACAGTCCATCATCTGGATAACCTTTCGTGCCGGGATAGCGCCCGGTGAGATGAAATGCGACCTCTGCGCCCCCGGTATAGGATTTCCCCAACTGGTTGCCTGCCATAAAGCAACGCTCAGGGTAATCATGCCCTGCGTCGATAAACTCTCGTTGCTTGCTGTAAGGGGTGAATTCGTAAAGCAGATGGGTTTTGCGGTAGTTCTCTTCTTCTTCCAGTAATTCGAGCAATTCTATCTGCTCGTCTTCCGTTAGCTCATCGATATCAATCGTCGCTGCGTTTGCCACGTAAAAGCTCCTGAATTCGAGAAAGCCGCTTGCCGCGATCTCCCTTATCAGGTGTCACGTCTTCAACCTGCGACTGTTCTTTGAGGCCCAGGTCACGGGCAATGATGTTTGCGTTAAGTAGGTCAGCAGCAGCGCCGGAGAATTTCTGGTCGTAGATGATTTCTTCCGCTCGCGTGGTGATGATGGAAAAATCTTCCTTTGCTTTGTATGCCAACCATGTTGAACGGTCGATATCAAGGAAAATGCATAGCCCAATAATCGTCATCGCTCGCATCTTGGCGATAGGCTCTTGAGTTACTACACCCTGATATGCGAACGCTTTCATTTCCCATAACGGATTAGCTTCCACCCATGAAAAATACTCGCAGCAGGCTTCCCACAGCGCCTCGGGCGATTCAAACTTGGGATTACGCCCATGACTACTACGGGCCTCCCAGAATCGATTGCCTTTTGGTGCCGCCATACATACCTCAACTTACTGCGATATCGACAGATGTTCCGCCAGTTCCACCGATTGCTCTAACCCATGCAACGGTAGGTGGTGTGATTGTCATGAAGTCTTCAACCATGTGGCCCATTGCGTTAGCAGCAGGCTTAGTGGGTGAGTCAAATAAAAATGCCCAACCATCGTTGAGCATCTGGAGAGTTACTATTTTTGTGCCGTCTGATATCTGAATCCAATCAGTACCGACAGTTTGATTTTGTGTGCTCACGTCAGCCTCCGTTAAGTCAGCAGCGTTACATACGCCTCGGTGATTGTTGCAGTGGTTCCAGATATGCGACGAGCAGAGAAATACCATCCAGCAGGAACCAAGGCAGACATCGGGCTACGCATTCCAACACCGGCACCAACAAGAGTGAGGATGCCAGTCAGCGAACCTCGCCATGATTCAGCCTTAACCCAGCCAGTACCACCAACGGTTGCATTTGGCCCTATCCACAATTCGCATGTGTCAGCCACAGTGCCAGCAATAGTCACGGAGTAAACCGCATCAATCATCACTGATATTTTGTATGGCTTCGTGGTGTCAGTAGGTCGCGTGGCAGTTCCGAACGTGGTAGATATCGAAGCGGGAGCGCCTGGCGATAAACCTACTCCAGTGTTACCAACCGGAATGCTGATATTTAGTGTTTGGTTAGGCGATGTACCGGTTATCGTCGCCGCTGCAGAACTACCAGCAGGAAGCGTGCTCACCGTGCCGATAGTCAGCGCGTTAGCTGGACCAGCCGTTCCTGTTCCTGGTGCCCCAGCAGGAATTCCAAGGTTAAGCGTGTAATTCAGTGCTGTGCCAGATATTGAAGCGGTGGCAGATGAACCAGCGGGTAAGGTTGATATGGTTCCGACCGATATCGTAGTCGGCGCTGCATCATCACCTTTCCCACCTTGAGGGATGCCCAAGTTAAGTATTTGTGATGGTGGCGTTCCGGTGATGGCTGCCGCTGCACTACTACCAGCCGGTAATGTGATGACGGTTCCGACAGAAAGAGAATTAGCCGGGCCAGTATCGCCAGGTATGGCTGTTACCCTACCCTTGTAAATCGCCATGCAGCCCCCCCTAGCTAAATGGCGCCAGAGCCTCTTTAGCATCCTGAATCGCCTTGAATGTGCGAGCCACAACCTCACGCTCAGTCGTTGCCAGTTTGTATTGGTCTTTAAACAGTTCCAGCTTCAACAGGTCATCGCCGACAAATTCAATCGCCGCTTGTGCTGCTGCCGTGTCGTTCATGACAAGGCGCAGTAATTCGAGGCGAGTTGATTGTTGCGGGGTGAGAGAGGGTGAAAGGTTGATGCTTGAGCCGACCACACTGCCGCTTACTAATTCGGTCATTTAGAATATTCCTCTACAAATAAAAATACCGGCCCCGTAAATCGGGATACCGGCATGGTGGGATATCTATATAAAACTCTGCCAATGCCACCAGAAAGGCAGCATTTGCAGAATTTTATAAATCAAACTGGTGTTGCTAACCAGTCCTCGGCGAACAGATCGCCTTGTGACGGCACCCAGCCCGGCTGCATGTGACCTTGCGCGTTTTTCAGGTCGAGATGCGGCTGAATGGTGAACTCACCAGTAATGCCAGCTTTAGCATAATCAGAGCCGGGGCGAGCCTCGCTTACCGTGTAGCCGCCAGCTTTGATAACGAACTGACCTTTGCCATTCCAGCCCTCACGGTAAATCTTTGCGCCGCTCTTAACAGCTTCCAGTGCTTGTCCGAAATTCATCGTTTCACCTTTAGTTAATGTTGGTTTATTCGCAGCCTTGCCACTTCTTCACAGAGTTGCGCAGCTACTTCCGTCTTTCCGGCTGCCAAGATTGAATCACCATCCTCACGGGGTTACTCATTCATTATTGAAGCAATCTCAACACTGTACAGCACGACTACGCCAGTACCGATAGCAAAGTGGTAATGGAAGTTGAATCTTGGGGTGGTGTAATCACCAGCCTTGAACATGGAGATGATCAGGCGCTTCATGCGTTCTTCATTTGATATTGGGAATGCACGGACATCTGCCATATTCTCACCTCAAGCACTGCTCACGGACGTATTGCTGCAATCCGGTCAGTTGCTTTGTGATGGTTTCGATTCGCTCTCGGAGAGTGAAATAATCCCTTGTAGCGGTGTCAGTAAGTCGGGCGCTGGCTGCATCATCCACGCCGGGGGTGGCGGTGGCTTGCTTGACGACGTTGACGCGCAACCCGCACTTGCCAGCAGCAACACAGCGCTGCAAATCAGCCAGCTTGCTTTTAGCATCTGCGAGTTCTCCAGTGTATTTGGCATCAAGAGCAGCAACATCGCGTTGACGGGTTTGCATGTCGCTTATTGTGGCGTTAGCTAGCTTCAAATCTTTGGATGCATCGCTGTATGCGTCGTGGTAGTAGTAGACGCCGAATGACAGCAGGCCAAGCAGGGCAACAAGAGCAGCGTAGAGATACGGCCTCATGACAAGAACAGAGTCCGTTCCGCCTCCCGACGACGAACCAGCCCAGGAAGGATTTTGCCGCCAGCCTTGTTCCATTTCGGGAACTCATCGGCAGCGCCAGCAGAATCACCGGCATTCAGTTTTTGCAGAAGCGTTGATGTCGAAAGCGATCGGGTGCCGAGGTTATAGGCGAAACTGACCAATGCATCAAACTGACCTTGGGTAATTTTCACTTTCACCAGCTTGTTTACTGCATCCTCGTACTTAACCACGCCAGTTTTCAGCAGGCGCTCAGCAGTGGGTTTATCGATTACCATTCCATCACGAAGCGGCTTGCCGTCCACTGGTTGTGTCCAACCGTAACCGATGGTTAGCACGCCAACAGAATCGCGGTAGGCTTTCAACTGCAAGCCCTCAAAGCTCTTTATCAGGTCGATACCTTTAGGGCTGATGTTCATCTTCACCACCTACACGACGACTGATTGCGTTTATAGCGATATTTCGCAGCTTTTCAACGCCGATAAATCCAACCATCCCACCGATAAAAGGTGACATGGTAATCGGCAGGCCAACAACATCGAGAGCACTGGAGATGGCTAGCGATAGGGCCCCGCAAAGCACACCTTCAATCCAACGATTCTTACGGTCAGTGCCGTCATAAATCAGGCGTCCGTAGCAGATGATGGCAGCCAGACCAGCGCCGAAAATTTGCGGCCACGAGCTTTTTAGCCCGTTGAGTAGGTCAGCCCAAAAGCCGACATTGCTTTCGCTCATTTTGTAATCCTGCATACCCGCGCACCCACATCAGAACCACCGAGGCTATTCACGTAATCCCGGTCGTTTTCGCAGAGCACTCGCAACGCCCCAATCTGAGCGCCCCATGCATCACGCTTCCATGTTTCCACCGTTGCGATCACCTCATCATCAGTCTTGGCGTTAGCCAGACCGTAAGAGACAACAGCCCGGGGATATGCGTATGCAGCAGAGTTAATGCGGGAGTTAATTTCAGCGCCTGCGTATGACAGGAAAACTAATGCCAATAACCACGGGGATGAGCTAACGAACCCCGTTTTAATAATTTCAGGTATCTTCACGGGAGCCTCGCTGTGTGCAGAAAATAAAAAAGGCCACGCAATAGCGCAGCCTGAAATTTGGTGGCGAATGAAGGAATTGAACCTACGAACGTGAGCCCCAAAACACACGCCATCACCTGATGAATCCGCCAAATAGAAAAGCCACCGCGTTAGCAGTGGCTTGAATAGCATTCACCCGCACACTATCCGTGATTGGGTGCTCAGACGTTCCCTGGATTTTATATCGCTGGCCCCTGAGTGCGCCTCGATGTGAAAAGCCCCAGCAATGGTCAGGGCTTGGAAAGGTTACTTAAAGGCTAATTATTTTCCGCTGAGTATCATTCTCGTAATATCATTGCGGGTTAAAGCCTCATGCAGGTTCGATTCAATAAATTGATCCTTTCCTGTGTACTTCAAATGGTTAGAACCATCGATTGTTGTTACGGAGCCATCATGGTGAACGAGTTGGTAGTTCGGCTGAATTCCTTTACCAGTTCGCCCAAGCCTTATCGCAGAAACATCAGGACGATCGAGCATGCCAAATAGCTTTCTCTTAAATTCATCTGGTAACGTCAAGATGTTCCCATCACATACTTTTACTTTATCGATCATCAAAGCACTCCATCGGGCTGAGCTACTAAAACCAAGCGTTTACGCAGCCCAATTTATAACCATGGCGAACTTAATACCAGCAATACACACAATAACTTGATGATTGGCCCAACACAAATGACCGACTCAGCTATAAGTTGTTCACGCGGTGAACCTGATACGAAAAAAAACCCAGCGGGAAGGCCAGGACTTGAATTGGCACCGCCCCTTTCAGGCGGTTTGGCTGGGAGAACCAGCTAACGATTTATCCGCTCGCTTAACGGTACATCTGAGTGGATTCTCACCACAAATAGCGCCGCAGCAACTTAAGAGTCACTAACGGCAGCTTAGGTATAAGTATGGGTAAATGGGTAAACCGTGTCAAGCACCTTCAAGCAACATGTTTGATTTTCTCTACACGTTTGCGACTTTTGAAAGCATTTTGCAGAGGTTCGTACAAGATGAACAAGCTGGCATTTAGGATTTGCGCAACCTCCTTCCTGCACGTTTCCTCTGATGGCTTGCGCCATCCCTCCCCCAACCTACCCTTATCGATTTTGCGTGGCCTTGCGGTCTTGTGATAGTACGATGCAATTGCTCGCTTAGATGAACCGTGAGCGTAGTAACTAAGCAGAATGCCGAGCGCCCTTGTGTCAATGACCATGACGGAATCCACGACCTGAGAAATCAACATCCCGTCATCATCGTTGCACATGGGCCTACTCATTACCCTGCTTGGCTCTACTCTCTCCATGAACTGAGCGATCACACTGCTTTGTCTCTTTTCCAATCTGCCCGAGTAAACCCAGGCACCCCACAACTCTAACCATCCGTTGACCCAGTCGTGCTGAGGCTTCGTTAGATTCAGTTCTGCGATTGGCATTTCTTCCTCCGAGGCGTTGCATCCCAGCTCTGGTAATGCGTTGGCTGGACTGTGGGGGTGATGGGCGTGAAGAGGTTCAGGGTGTAAGAGATCAGCTTCATGCGGCATCCTCCCGCTGGTACTTTTCGAACCAGAACACGATGGGTGACGGTGTTATCTGTATTTGCCCAAAGCGCTCAGCCGTGCGGAAATTGACGAACGACTTCAATGCCCTACCCGTCTGAAAGGCTATCTGCCGCCTGAACTCCTCAATGTCGAATACAGACTTAAACAGGTTGCAAGGTGCACAGGCTGGGAATAGGTTTTCCAACGTGTCGTTTTCTGGCCTGAAAGATTCGCCGGTCTGTTTTAGCTTCCAGCGGCCTTTTGCTCTTGCCTCTTCGTCAATCTCCAGCTTTCGGTGTACAGCCTCGACGTGATCCGCATGCCATCCCTTTTCGGGAAGCTCACAACCGCAATAAGCGCACCTGCCGCCGAACTTCATGCGCAATTCTTCACGCTGTTTTTTCGATAACTTCATGCGCCCTCCAACTCAGTGATGACGATATCCAGACCGCCGCCCTTCACTCGTTCGCCGCGCCTTACCCTGAAGTCATCTATCTGTTCGTCGTCCAGCATGAAACCGGCGTGCGTGAGCGAATCGAAAACCGCTTTTTGCAGGTTGTCGAGGTCACGGTGTCGTTTGTCTGGAACGTTGGCGATGATGGAAATTTTCAGTCTTGCGGGAGTGTTGATGTCGAGGTTTTGCTGCTGGATTATCTGGATGATGCTTTGTCGGTACTCTTTGCCTTTCTCGCTGATGTAGTGCCTGTGTCGTGCGTGTCGCCAGTAAGTGTTTAGGCTTGGCGGCCACGGCAATTTGAGGTGATATTCAGTCATCGTTTTATCTTCCCCTCTGCCAGTAAAACGGCCTGTGTCCTGATCGCACCTTCAAGGTGTGCCAGATGTGCGCTATCTGCGTCCGTGAGGCGTGTACGGCGGTCTATCTCGTCATGGCATGATGAGCATGTCCACGCGCCGAAAAGGTCATCAGGCTTCATCCCTGTGCCGCATATGCCAGACATTCGGTAATGCGCCAGCACTACGGTTTCAGCATTGCCGTTACAGATACCCGGAATCCTAACCTGACACTCGCGCCCTCTGGCTTCTTTCCTAAGATTCGCCATTCTCTATCCTCACTCTCTCAGTTACTTCGCCCTCTAAAAGCAGCCTGGCGCATTCATCACACACATGCGCTTCATCTGGTTTCATCTGCCGGCCGCATGGACAGTAACCAGCGCGGCCAACACTTTCCCGCTCGTACTGCTCATAGTCCGTTTGCATTGTCGATATCCTCTCGATGAAGCTGGATTGCTCGCTGTGCTGATTGCAACACTTCGTCCAAATCCTGCTCGCGGTCTTTATGCCCTCTCAGGCCAGCACACAGCGCCTTCTTGATTAAGTGCTGTAACGCAGGGCAAGTGACGTTAAATGCCTTCAGGACGTCGTATACGTCGATTGTGATGTCTTTTACGCGTCGGTCGTATTTGCTCATCTGGCTCTCCTGCTTCTGGTTCTGTCCCACATAGCCTTTTGGAGTCCGTAGGCATAATCGAATGTCTGGACTTCGCTTTCGGTTGGGATTGGCTTGGGCTTATTTCTGCTTCGTTTGGTGGGCTGTATCTTGAGGCGTTCACAGACTAAATATGTCGGGCTAACACGTTGTCCCATGGCGCACCCCGCGCAGTAAATTATCGAAGTGATACACCGGTGATTTTCGCGCTAAGTCGAATATCCGGTTCCCGATTGAGTTTTTGACGAATCGTAGACCGTATTGCTCCCTGACCTCTTTCTCTTCCCGCTGATGCTCAAGCCATTCCTGATAAGCTCGCTCGTCAGGGAAAAATCCCTTGCCTGCAGTGCAATAAACTTCACCAAAATTCTTCATTTGGGTTGTGACTTTCCATATCACACGAGCGCTAACGCCAAACTCATCCATCATGTCTTTGCGGAGTAATGGGTAGTCATTGGCGAGCATTGCTTTCAGCCGTACGCGGATGTGATTTAGTTGCTCTTCTTTCACTTTTTGTCTCCGAATCGTGTAGCCCATTCGATAGCCAGCCGTGATTCTTCGCTCCACCTAACGCCATGCTCCGCGCCAAACGCGTTCATTAGCTCGATAAGGTCTCGCATCTCACTGACTCGCATTTTTGATGTTGATTGACCAAGCACTACAAAGCCGCCATCAATTCCCGGCACCGTTTCCTGTCGCTTTAATGCGGCAGTGAAGATGTGTTTCCAACTCTCAGACTCCATCTTTCGCCCATACCAAACGACCTGCTCGCTGATGTCGCGCAGAGTGGCCCAAAGCCTCGAATTCTGCTCAAGCGTGCGCTTTCTTTCTTCGACGGTGACGACTAGTGGCTTATCTGAATCGGTGGGAAGTTGCTGGATAAAGCTGATGGCGTTCTGTTTACGGGCTTGCTCTATTAGGTGATAGACCTGTTTCAATAATCACTCCTCGTAACATACCCTCGGGTTTTTGTAGCGATCTATCTGCCCTCTATCCTTGCAGAGACTTTCAACGCCAAACGACAAGCTTGACCAGCGGAAAGGAAACCACCAACGCTTTATCTGTGAGAGGTAAAACCCATCAACGCCGCGTATTACTCTGTATCGGTTTTTCATTGTTCAACTCTCCCGCACTTTGTGCATACCTTGCGCCAGTAGCCAATCTCACCGCCGAACCGATCAGCCACGACTCCATCCCACACTTCGACATAGCAATGCCTGCATGAGATTTCTTTGATGAAATGGAATAATCCTGAGAGCATCCCCCCTCCTTCACTGTTATGCCGGCTGCGCGAATAGCATGGATGGCAGTATCTACGGGTAGCATCACGCAACCATCTTCCCCGTAGGTGTCTGTTGCTGTCGAATAGACCAAATCACCCTCTGGCAACTCCACCACCAGCGCCGCGCGGCTGGCCAGCCAAGCAGACCACATCAGATCAACTCTTTCATATACATAACATAAATCCGTTCCGCGCCTGACTGACCAACCGTTATTGTTTGCCCACTCTTCAAACTCAATGCGCATCTGTTCTGTGCTCATGACTAATCCTCGATATCTTCGTTATCAACCCAACGTTGCAGCACGACAATTAGTTGCTGCGCCTGTTCTGTATCAATAGCCAGTCCGTCATCACCGATAGTCAGCATGTCGCCTAAATCTTCGACTACTAACCCGTAGCAATTTTCGTTCTCTGGAATAATCATCACATCCTCCGGGAAAAAATAAGGCCCGCGATTATTAGCGAGCCTATTAGTTCAGATAAACACAGGTAAATCATGGCCTTTCGCTCCTAACCATCATGATTGTAAGGCTTCCTTTCGTGGTCACTTTCAGTGTCTGCCCGTCTTTTATCTGGTCAAGTTGAAATGCGTCGTATAGCTCGTTAACGGCTTTCTGTTTGCGGCTTTCTTTGCGACGATTACACCATTTTTTTAAAACAGTGGAAGTTAACCATTCGCCAGCCTTGACCATGATGTAAAGCCACCCAAGAAGAGCAAGGCCAGTATTTAGATATTCCGCCCACTCACTCATTGCAAGCCCTCCGGTAATTCGATTTCATCACCTAGCACTGAGGCTACTACAGCGCGGCATATGGCGATTTTTGGGTCAATATGATCCATATACTTTGGTGATCCATATGGCTGCGCCACGCAATCACCATCTTTAAAGTAATTTACATCTACGTGAAATTTCTCAATCAGTGGTCCACACTGCTCCCAGTCATATGATGGGTTCCATAGCTCCCACTCTGCGCCCTCTCGCAACCATAGGAACCCATTATCGCCATCGTCATCAACCTTTTGGCCTATGGCTTTAGCCACAGCCCAATCCAGCGCCTTTTCCGTCAACTCACTTGTTTTCACTTTCACTCTTCACCTCCAAATCTCTTGGTGTTAATTTTCTCATTGGGCATCGATAGGGAAATTCAGAATCACCTTTCACCCATATGTATACATGTTCGAAATATTCTTCATATCCGATAACAACGCACTCTAATGGCGGCTCAGTTCCAGGGAACCTATCGTAATAAACCGGATCGCCAATTTTGAATAGATCCACTATTCACCCCTTTAACTTTTCTCGCGCACAAACTCGCGCCGCCTATTCCTGTTTGTTTATAGTGATTACACTCTTTGCATGTGCCGTCTGCTCGGCATCCTGGGATTTCGTTAGTCATGCTGTGGCTTCCTCGGTAATCACCTCGTGACTTTCTAACCCAGTGACCTGATAAGCCGTGAAGAGATTTCCATCCATGAAAAAATGCGCATCCCCTTCGCCGTGGTCTATTACTCCGGGAGGACTAACGCCATCGATTACTTCCGACGTGCCATCTTCATAATTCAGTTTTACTCTCATCTACTCCTCCAGATTGGTTGGCCCTGACCTGACATTTTTCCGATAGCTGGGCCAGTCAAAGTTAATCCACATGCCGCCGTCCATTCGCATCCTGTCCATTATCCGCTCGGTCAGTAGCGCAGTGAGTTTTTCCACGTCGAGATTGGTCAACATGCCTACAGGCTTCTTTGCAGACAGGCGGCGATCGACAATCTGGAACAAGACTATTTCCTCGTTCTGGTTGCCGCGCTGCACACCGATATCGTCCAGAATCAGCAGGTCAACGTTGCACAGGTCGTTCATCAGGTCAGCCTCTGACACTTTCGCGCCGTCCTGATACGTCTCACGAAAGCGCATCATCAGGTCAGGCACCGTAACAACCAGCACCGACTTGTTTTTCGATAGCAGGTGATTACCAATTGCCGCCGCCAGATGGTTCTTGCCAGTGCCACAGCCGCCGCTGAATATGAACCCACCGAACCGGCTACCGAACTCGCTGGCGTACCGCTTGGCCTTGTCCAGTGCGTTACGCTGCCCCGGTAACTCTGCGTTGTAGTTCTGGAATGAACAGGCGCGGTGAAGCTCCTGAATGCCAGAGCGACCAAGGATTTTTTGCAGACGGTTAACGCGGTTCAGTTCAGCGATGCGCTCCGAATCCTTCCGGCCCTGCTCCAGTTGCCACGCTTGCCACTCTTCCGGAGTCGTGAACTTTGGTTTGATACCTGCTGGCATGGCGGCCTGTAGGCGTCGAATTAAATCGCTCATCCTGTGAAGCCCTCCGGTATGTGGTTCATTGGTCGGCTAGGTCTGGCAACGCTGCGAGCTTTTGTCGATGGCTTGCCAAACTTGACCGCGTTCCTTAGCCACGTATTGAACGCCAACCCCCAGTCTTTGAAGGTTGACCCTTTCGAGCGGTGGTAATCGGAAAATGATTCGAACTCGTCTTGCAGATTTACACCCAGCTTGGCTGCCATGTCTTGGTGTTTTACTGTGGGAGAAAAGTCATCGGGGAATTGCGTTGCCCTCTTCGCTTTTTTCCCCTCCAAGGGGGATAAAGGGGGTTTATTATTTATATTGTTGTTATTACCTTCTTGTTCATGTTGTGCGGGAGTATGTGCGGCTTCATGTGCGGGTGCCGACTTTAAAGCCGCGCCAATACTGGCATCATCATGTGCGGTTGTATGTGCGGCATCATGTGCGGGTAAATTGTCTATTTTTCCGGCATATTCGGCATAATTCAGGATGGTGATCACCCTGCCTTTTTGCTTCTCACCGTCGATAGAAATCATTCCCTCTCGCACAAAAACAGATAGCATCCGCTCTACTGCGTCCCGGCTTATTGGCTTGCCTTTTCTGTCACACAATTGCAGCCCTAAATCAGCCGCTGTCACCACCAGTTGACCGGGTTGGAGTTGCCATACATGGCCTTTGAAATTCGCTGTGTATGGCTTTCTGGCTGCATCCATCAAGATGTTTTCCCACAGCGTTCTCAGGAACACGTCTTTAGCCCATGATTTCTTCCTGATACTCCGGTACAACGGGATGAAACCGCTTTTCTGGTTCTCCATCCGGTTGCTCCTGAATTGTCCCGGCTCAGGACCGGGGGATTTGATTACCTCAGCAGTGTTCATGCGGTGGCCTCCATGCGCTTAAATTCGATTACCCATACCCATGGGTTGGCGTCCCAGCTTTCAGCGCCGTAGATGGATTGCCACAACTCTGCAAAATTGTCGTAAGGCGTACAAACTTCACCGCCACTATCAGGATCTGCGTAAGTTGGTCGCCAGCCGGTCAACTCCATTCCTTCGGCCTGAGCATCTTCTTGGCTGATATCGTTCAACCGCTCAACGCGCACACCAGTGATTTCCAGCGTGATACGACTGGCCCAGCGAGGCATGTGGATTGATGGAACTAACTTCCCTTTCCCACCACGATAGCGGTACAAGTCAATCCATAGGCCAGCATCAAGCGGATGGGCTTTAATGGGCGTCTCTGCTTGATCTGCTGGATAGCAGACAACATCCAGACCTGATTCAAGTTCTTTCGCCCGGCATGCTTCGCGCACCCACAATCGATCGCCAACTTTGCCAAACGGGCAAAGGCAATGTTGAGGTGCGTCCAGAACATGCGTATGCCCCCCACTTTTGGTTTTTGTCGGCTTGCGTAAAGTCAGGCAGTTGTCTGGGCGGACATTGGCGACAGCCTGCCTCGTCTGCGTTTTCTGCCCAGACAAAATCGCCCGAACCATGTCGCCGTTGAAAATAATTGGTCTTTCCTTCATAATTTGTCCTAGAAATCGATTGTTAGTTGTTCCGAATCCACCGCGCCAACGGTGGATTTTTTCTTTATGAGCAACAGCGCAACCTGCTTAGCCAAATGCGCCAGCTCGTCGTCGTTAACTCCCCACTCCAATACCGCCAGAAGCATGCTCATGCGCGGTATCAGCGTTTCTTCCCACCGTGTAATTTGTGATGGATTTACGCCCACTGCCTCAGCAATAGCGCTTACCCCTTTCACAGCAATTTTGTTCAGTAAAGTGCTCTCAATTTGCAGAGCAGATTTGCGTGTTTTTGCGTTGTCCATTCAGTAATATTTTCCGTGTTGTTAGACGTGACAAAGCCGCAGCTAGGCCACGTTGTTTCGTGTTTGTTTTGGATATGCTCTTCTTCAGAGCGTGATGTTTAAGAGCGGTTAGGCTATGCGGCTAGACGATAGATTTCCGGCCGGTATTGCAATTTTTCTTCGGTCAGCACCTGAATGCGATATGCATCTTTTTCAGGGATTAAGTCTTTACACTGGGAAACAGCCGAATCGCTAATGCCCAAGGCTTTTGCAACCGCTCTGCCACTCCCGAAGTGGGCAATGACGTCTTGCTTGCGCATGTCCACATTCCTTTTTTATTAAGAGTTCTTAAATTATCAATCAGCAGGAAACTTAAGTCAAATGGTTTTAAGATTACTTAATGATAAAGAGTGAAAGCATCGGTCAACGCATACGCAGACGCCGCAAAGATCTGCGACTAACACAAGCATCGTTAGGCAGCCGCATAGGATTGTCTGGTAGCGCTATTTCTCAGTGGGAAGACAATAAGACCAGCCCAAATGGAGATAGCCTTATATCGCTGTCTAGAGAGCTTCAGTGCTCTCCTGAATTTATATTGTACGGAGAGGATTCCGTATCTAACGTAGAGCTTGCGGCTGTTGATTCTCGCCTTGTGCCAATCATAAGCTATGTACAAGCCGGAGCATGGACTGCTGAATGTACCATCCGATCCGTTGATGGAGGCATTGACTTTTTGCAGACCAATTTAGAATTATCGGCATCTGCTTTTGCTCTGGTGATCAAGGGAAAATCAATGCTGCCTGACTTCTCCGAGGGAGACACGGTAATCATTGACCCTGATGTCATTCCAATACCTGGTGATTTTGTTGTTGCGAAGAACGGACAAGAAGAGGCCATATTCAAAAAATACAGACCTCGCGGCGTTATAAACGGCAAGGACGTGTTTGAGTTAACTCCGCTCAATGACGACTACCCAACGGTCAGATCAGATGAGACCCCCATCAGAATCATCGGTACCATGATCGAGCATCGAAGGTACAGGCGAAAGCGATAACCCCATACCACACAAGCCCAGCCCATAGCTGGGTTTTTTTATTGACTAAATTTCAAGTCATCTTAATAGCTTAGAAAATATTTTAAGTTTTCTTCAAAATAAAACTTACACCATCATTTAAGAAGTCTTAAATTTATCTCACAGCAGGAAGCTGAGGCAGTAACCGGGCACGGAAAGCAGCCCACTTAACATTTGGCGCTGAAGAAGCGCAAACATTCAAAGCAGAAAGCTTTGGGGTGTGGTGCATAAGCACCTGGAAGCGACCAGCGCACAGCCATAGGCGAGCGTAGCACCAGCGGCAAACGAGTGAAGTCGAGCCGAAACAATGGTCACCGTACCACACCACCAAAGCTAACTGACGGGAGGATGTATGAACGCACAAGAACGCCGCCGCGAATCTCGCGCAGCTAAGCAGGCAGAGTGGAAAGCAGCTAATCCCCTGCTGGTTGGCATCAGTTCAACGAAAGGTAAGTAGGCATTACGCCCTACTCTTTCGCTCAGCAGGAAAGCAATGAACCGCGTAGACAAGGCTCTCATAGCCCGTGACACACCGGTTTATGACGACATGGACAACTGTTGTTTGCCGCAAGTGAGTTTGTTTAAGGCGGGATATCGTAAATCTGAAAATATTAGTGCGAGGTGATTATGTGTGAATGTCTTAAATTGATTGGCGACAAGTTAAAGCACCGCCTGATGGAGAATATTCCAGAAGGCTCCGAGGTTCACGAAGGATTTGATACTGGATGGGAAAACACTTGTCTTTCTTTTAGTACCGGAACACTGATTGTGATGATGAAATATAAATTAGCGTATCGCGCAAAGAAAAAAGACGGTACGCCAGCGAAGAATTTAACCCGCCTCGAAACAAACCTGAAAATGTCCTACTGCCCCATTTGCGGCGAGAAACAAGAATAGCCACACCAACAATAGGAATCTCATTTAAATAAAGTTTAACAATTGAATTTAATAAAACCAAAACCATTAAGTAATTAGATTAAGATGGCTAAAATCCGCCATCTTTAAAATAATATAAATCACTTTAACCACAATTCAATTTTTGGTTGTCCCTCATATATTTTAAAACGTAATTCATGTTTCTTTATGGTTCTGTCCCAGAAAGGCAATGATTTATTAGTCATTTCCACAAACAATCCATCTCCATCAGGTTCTGCTATTTGACCTATTAGGTGAAGAACGAAATCCTCAGCTATACCATTTTTCCTAGCTTCTGGTATTACATATAATTTATACAGTTCATCATGACTGGCTACGGCTGCCGCTGCTACTACTTTACCCACATCGTTCTTAGCAGCATAATACGTACCAGGGAAATCCATCCAAATATCTTCAATTCCAACATTATGTTGGTTGTTTTCATTTTCCTCAGCGAGAATTTCTTGAACTGATTTCAAATCATTTTCTGGCGGATCTGGATAGAAATTCATTTTTATTTCCTTTTAATTTATGGGGAGGGATAACAATATCAAGATAGATAAAAAAAACAAACACAGACGAATGGATAACATTTAGTTGTTTGATTTTAATCAAAAACGTTCGCAAGACCACACCAAAATCACATACTAATCAATCAGGAGTTACCCAATGGCATATACCAATGTCGTGGCTATCCCTATGGGTAGCTCAGGTTTCGACGCAATTAAAACAATCCAGCACCAGAAGAAAAATACTCTCAGCAGTGCATCATTTACGCCAAAAAGCTGGCTGCAACGGTTATTCGAGCAGCTTATTGCAACGGTTAATCAGCGAGGCCAACCATGATAATCAACGACGCAGGCATAAAAGAGATTCAGGATATTGTCTCTAAATTATCTGATGCAGATTTGGATGTTGTTAACGAAGGTTATTCGTATATCGACAAACGCATCAAGCAATCACACATATTCGAAGCCATGAAGAATATGGCAGGTGTTGATAGCTGCGTCGTTGACATGGTTTCTGATTTTGCAGACCAGCAAATAGCACTTGAAGTATTCACGGATGGATTTGTGCAGCAGTTGGCTAAATACGAATACGCCACGGAAATTTGGCTACGAATGAAAAACGGGGAGGATGCAGCATGAACGAGCAGGCCAAGACGCACTACAGAAAGGCGTTCGATTCGCCTTATCTCAGCAGTGCCGACATTGTTGAACCAACAGTTTTGACGATAGCGAAAGTAACGCTCGAAACAGACAAGACAAAGAAGACAAAGGATGTCTTTAACACAGCATATTTCGCGGAGAAGGAATTGCGCCCTGGCGAGAAATTGAAGCCGATGATTCTCAATGCGACGAACAGCAAGACGATGAAAGCGCTTACTGGTTCCCCGTACATTGAAGACTGGGCAGGAACGCGAGTGACGGTATATGTCGATACAAAGGTACGTTTCGGAAATAGCTCAGTTGAGGGGCTACGGATAAGCCCTACACGCGTCACCAAGCCAGTTTTGACTCCTGCATCTATTCAGGCATGGAATAACGCCAAGGCAGCCTATAAGCGCGATGGTGACTTGCGCAAGGTGCTTGAGCGCATGGATATGTCAGAAGAGCACAGACAGCAACTTATAGCTGAATGCGGGGAGGCGGCTGCATGATTTGGCATGACATCCAGCAGAACACCGAGGAATGGGAAGCGCTGCGCGTAGGAAAGGCCACGGCGTCCAATTTTGGGTTAATAATGGCTAACGCTGGGAAAGCGTTTGGCGACCCGGCAAAGCGTTATGCGCTACAGATAGCGCTGGAGCAAATTAAAGGATGCAAGTCAGAATTCAGCTTCTCTAATGAGCACATGGAGCGCGGTCACGAGCAGGAACCGATAGCCAGAATGCTGTATGAAGATATGAGCTTCATCGGCGTGGATAACGGCGGTTTCTTTGACCACGAAACATACGGTGACAGCCCTGACGGATTGGTAGGCAGTGATGGCGTTATAGAAATTAAATCTGTTATCGCCCCCACCCACTACGCCACATTGCAGCGCGGTAATTTCGATCCTTCATATCGCTGGCAATTAGTCGGGCACCTTGATTGCTCTGAGCGTGATTGGGTGGATTTCGTTAGTTATTGCGCGGACTTTCCAGAAGGTAACCAGTTAATTATTTGCCGCCTTAATCGTGATGACTGCATGGATGAAATAAATGCTCTCAGGGAAAGAAGAGAGCAATTCCTGTCGCTGATAATTGAAGTTAAGCGAACGATATTAAATCGCATGTAGCAATCAGGACTAACCCCATGAACACAGCATATCAACAAGCAGCCAATAACGCTGCCGAACTCGAACGCGCATATAAATTCACACAAGCCGGAACAATGTGGCTTGCTGCTTATGAATATGCATCTGACAAGAACAGAGAATACTGGGCTAATCGTGCATTCTTCTGTAAGAAGTTTGGATTGAAGTTGGAGGTGGATAATGGATTACATCAAGCTGATGTGATTCCGAGATTAACAAAGAAGTTGCTAAGCAATTCCCCAATCGCTTTCTTTTCAATGGTGATGGCGATCCTTACGAGCTTGTCAATAGCGATATTCCAGCATATTCAGGATCTGATTTCGATGAGGCTCCCTTCGAACCATGCAATAACCCATCAGACGCATGGGCCATTATTACTGAAAACAGAATCATGATTAATCCATATTGCGCCGATGAATTGTGGAAATGTGAGGCCATGTGCTCGTCTGATGGGTTTATGACTACTTATGCAACGGCATACGACAAAAACCCACTTCGCGCCGCAATGATAGCCTTCCTTATGATGAAGGAAAAAGAAAATGCCAGAGATAATTGACCAAGCAAATGAACTCGTCGAATTAACCATTCAGCACGCATTGGCTAACCGCCCTCCTCCGGTTCCATTCACAGGTAAATGCAGAAATTGCGATGAGACAATAAATACCGGCTCATTCTGTGATGCTGAGTGCCGCTCCGATTATGAGAAAAGATTAAGAAGGGAGAATTATTATGGCTAAATTCTATGGTATGGATTCAAGCTTTATCCACGACGCAGAGCCAAAAGACGGATTTGTTATCGACATGGTGCGAGCAAGTGATTATGTCGAATTAGAAAAGCGCATCGCAGAACTGGAAAAGCAGCGGGATGGGCTGGTTGCTGAGAATGCGCAAATTATCGCGCAGCGAAATGAGTTTAGAGCAGCAGCAAATAGAGCATTTTCTTACGGCGAAGGAAATAAGCCAGAAGATGCTAGAAAAGCATTACTTTGCGTAATCCAGCGTGGTGCA
Source organism: Symbiopectobacterium purcellii (assembly GCF_019797845.1). Taxonomy (NCBI): domain Bacteria; kingdom Pseudomonadati; phylum Pseudomonadota; class Gammaproteobacteria; order Enterobacterales; family Enterobacteriaceae; genus Symbiopectobacterium; species Symbiopectobacterium purcellii. The sequence continues at coordinate 2,403,768 of NZ_CP081864.1, forward strand.
TTTGAAACAAAAACAACCGACGCCGCAATTGCTGAAATCGGGGCAAAGGCGGTTGAGGATGCGGCCGAGCACCTTTTTAACGAAGGGGATATCGGCGCTTATGAGTATGAGCAAATGCATGAGTACGCCAACAAACTGCGCGGAGGTGGGGTGTGAGTGAAGTCGCCATCATTATTCCGACAGACATATCACAAATGGTCAAAGAGATCGAAATTGCCTATTCGCGCTATCTGAATGAATTTCGCATTCCTGATGACCATGTGATTCTGGTTAATTTCTCTGCGGGGAAAGACAGTACAACAACAGCAACGATTGCTAATCACCTGTTTGGCGGTCGCGTCCGATCAGTCATGGCGGACACCGACAATGAGCATGAATTAACTATTCAGTTCGCTAAAGACATACACCTGCAAATTGGTAGCAACCCGGTCGAGGTCGTTAAACGAATTTACACCGAGGAGGAATTTGCAAAACGACGGGAAAGGGTCACCGCTGGCTGGAAAACCAAACAGTCCATTCGGCTCGGAGCATATCGCGGTGTTGTGATGCCATCCCTTGCACGTTCAGATACAAAGTTTGGTCAGGCATGGCTTAAGACGGCAGAGCGATGGGGCATCGAGTTTGAAACCGCGTTAGATGCTGCGCTATCGGTTCTTCATCCATCGGGCAATAGTTTTCTCGATGCCGCTCTATTACACGGTCAGTTTCCACAACTGCGTAACCGATTTTGCACTGACGAACTGAAAATCCAAATCGTCTTTGATGCGGTGATAAAGCCGCTTATTGACGACGGTGAAGTAGTCGTTCAGTGGTCGGGTGTAAGGGCGCAGGAATCGACAAAAAGAGCCGCTTACAAGCGGTTTGATAAGGACAATCGCGACCCTGGTTTTCTCTACAACTTCCTCCCTATTCACCAATATTCACCAATGGACAGCGGCGGATGTTTTTGCTCTTCACAAATATTTTGGCATCAACCCAAATCCACTGTATTTGCAGGGGGCTTCTCGCGTCGGTTGCATGAACTGCGTGCTTTGCAACAAAGAGGAAATTTCAGAAACCGCCGCTCGCTGGCCTGAATACCAAGAGCGACACAAGGAATGGGAGCGCAAGGTGCGCCTTGCATCTCGTTGGGTGCACTGGATGAGTACCGGAACGGTGAGTCAGGCATGGGTAAACTCAATAATCGGCTTCCGTGAGATAACAGATCGGCGTGGCGAAACAGTGACAGTAAGACGCATGCTGGGTGACGCACCTCGCCTTTACGGACTCAATGTGGAAGTGCAAAACATTGACTGGTCAGGGTTCTACGGTACTCGCGGTGGCATGGGTTCACCGAATGTCGATGAGGTTGTCGAGTGGGCCAAAACAGGCCGGGGGGGCAAGGTTTATGACCTAGTTAAAGCCAGTCTTGATACAGAAGTTTGCTCATCACGATATGGGCTCTGCGAATAAGGACTAAATAACATGAATGCTTTGACGAATGAACGCTTGAATACAATAGCGTCATGGCGAAAAACCTACGGCGATGCTCACAACGTAATGATTCCAGCGCATGAAGCTGAGGAATTGGTATCGCGCCTTCTCGTAGCAGAAGCACGCGTGGTCGAGCTTGAGCAGCGTTGCGAGATTGATCCTCGCACCCACCAGCTTATCGACATGAAAGAGCGCGTTGCCGAGTTAGAAGCACAACTGGCAGAGCTGCGGGGGCAAAATAATCTTGGCTACGCTAGCAGAAAGGCAGTTGTGCGAATGCTTGATGGAAGGACGAGATTTACATGCGTATATCCCGAGCCAACTGGCGACTATAAAATACCTGTTTATCTCGATCCCGTTCCACCAGCCGCAAGCCATCTAATGGATCATCGTGCAGAAGGCATAATCTTTACCGCAAACCGCCTTTTAGCTGCATGGGATGCGGGTTTCATCGATAAACCGGCATCGGACACGCTTGACGTTGCGACAATGATTCTTTCTGCAATTGATGCTCTGCCCGACGCTACAGACGGCGATTTCAAGCGCGATTTTGCTGATGAAATGCTCACGTTTCTGCGCGAAGAAGCCAAGAAGGAACCTGCAAGCCAGCCTTACACGGTGCCGGATGAGATGGTTGGTTCTCTATGTGACCAGACGGATATCCAAGACTATATGGAGGCTGGAAAAGTCATTGGCTGGAACGCCTGCCGCGCCGCCATGCTCCAGTCTGGCAACACTCAGAAAACCAATGGCTCGCGCGAGCACTTTATTTCCCTGTGCAACGAATTCTGGAACTGGCAGGAATTCGACGAAATCAACGCCGGTGAGGAAGAGCCGTGCCTTGAATGGGATGGAGAGAAATTCACGCATCGTGTCACACAGACTTTGTGGCGAATTTATCAGGCCGCACCTGGCAACTGTTCAGCAACGCCAGTCCGCTACATGAACCGCTTTACTGGCGTGTGCCTCACATTAGAGCAGCAGCCAGATGCGGCTACTGATGCCGATGTTTATATTCCGCTGGTTCCGCTGCGCAAGGGGGAGTAGATGCGTACTCAGTTTGTGCGGAATCTTCCGCACAGAAAGAAAGTAGGCATGTGGTTTCAGCCGCATGCATTAGCCGGTAAAGCCGACCCCGACATGAAAATACTGCTCTGGAATATCGGTGATTACTACGGCAGGTTTCGTTAAAACGCCTGAGTGCAGTCAGGTGGTAATTAATCGGTGTGGAGGAACTATGTCACGCATGATCTCTTTAATTGAATGGGCACAAGCGGAATTCGGCGAAATGGCCCCTAGTGAGCGTGTACTCAAGAAATATGCCAAAGGGAGGATGATCGCACCACCAGCAATTAAGGTCGGGCGGTTGTGGATGGTAGATCGCGAGGCACGCTTTGTAGGGATTTTAGCTGAACCACGTATACCCACCAACGCTAACCCAAGATTACAACGGATCATTTCAGATGGCTGCTAGACCGCGCGGACATAGAATTAGCATTCCTAATCTCTATTGCAGATTAGACAAAAGAACTGGAAAAATTTACTGGCAATATAAACACCCACTGACTGGAAAGTTTCACGGTTTGGGGACCGATGAAGCAGAAGCAAAACAAGTAGCCACGGAAGCAAATACAATAATAGCCGAGCAACGGACTCGCCAAATTTTGAGCGTCAACGAACGTATTGCGAGGATGAAAAATACTCGTACCGGAATCACAGTCACGGAATGGATTGATAAATACCTTCAGGTACAACAAGACCGTCTCGAACACGGAGAGTTGAAACCCAACTCTCTCAAACAGAAAAATAAACCGCTGCGTCTTTTTCGTGAGCATTGTGGAATGCAATATATCAAGGATATTACTGCCGTGGATATTGCAGAAATTATCGATTCAGTAAAAGAAGATGGACACAGCCGCATGGCTCAAGTTGTCAGGATGGTGCTGATCGATGTCTTCAAAGAGGCTCAACATTCCGGTCATGTTCCCCCTGGGCAAAACCCTGCCCTTGCCACCAGGCAACCAGGCAACCAGGCAACCAGGCAACCAGGCAACCAGGCAACCAGGCAACCAGGCAACCAAGAAACAAGATTACACGCCAAAGGCTATCTCTTGAGGAATGGAAAGTTATTTTTGATGTGAGTAAAAAGCAACGCCCTTACTTACAGTGTGGAATGCTATTAGCGATCGTGACTGGTCAACGGCTAGGCGATATCTGCAATATGAAATTCACCGATATTTGGGATGACATGCTGCATATTGAGCAAGAGAAAACGGGTTCCCGCCTGGCGATTCCGTTATCTATTCGCTGTGAAGCGCTGGATATATCTTTACGTGAAGTCATAGCGAAATGCCGTGATGCTGTGGTGAGTAAATATCTTGTCCATTTTAGGCATGCGACCTCCCAAGCTCCCCGAGGGGGGCAAGTCTCAACAAAGACACTAACGTCAGCGTTTAAAAAAGCGCGCGACAAAAGCGGTTTGAAATGGGATGCCGGAACCGAGCCAACCTTTCACGAACAACGCTCCCTCTCAGAACGGCTTTACCGTGATCAGGGGATTGATACTCAGAAATTACTGGGCCATAGGTCGAAAGAAATGACCGACAAATATAACGATGACAGAGGTAAGGATTGGGTAGTCATTAGCACAAAAACAGCCTAGATTTTGTACAGTTTTGGAGAAGAGTTTTGGAGAAAGGATTTTGAGCCAAAAACTAAGGGGCCGAAATTGGCCCCTATTGTTAACCCACGCTTAATAGTGGATCACATGTTATCGATGATGTCTTGCGCAAACTCGCTACATTTCCGCAGCTTAGCGCCTTCCAGCTGACGTTCGAAATCGTAGGTCACAGTCTTGTTCTTGATCGCGCCTTCCATACCCTTAACAATCAGGTCGGCCGCTTCGAACCAGTGCATGTGGCGCAGCATCATTTCGGCGGAAAGAATGACTGAACCGGGGTTCACTTTATCCTGACCGGCATATTTCGGTGCAGTACCGTGAGTCGCTTCGAAAAGCGCGCATTCATCGCCAATGTTGGCACCGGGTGCGATACCAATACCGCCTACCTGAGCCGCCAGCGCATCGGAAATGTAGTCACCGTTCAGGTTCATACAAGCGATAACGTCGTACTCCGCAGGCCGCAGCAGAATCTGTTGCAGGAACGCATCGGCAATCACATCCTTGATGATAATGTCTTTGCCGCTGTTCGGGTTCTTGATGTTAACCCACGGTCCACCGTCGATCAGCTCACCGCCGAATTCGTCACGCGCCAACTGGTAGCCCCAGTCTTTAAACGCGCCCTCGGTGAATTTCATGATGTTGCCCTTGTGGACTAACGTCACAGATTCGCGATCGTTGACGATAGCGTACTCAATGGCGGCACGAACCAGACGCTTGGTACCCTCTTCCGAGCACGGCTTGATGCCAATGCCACACTGTTGCGGGAAGCGGATTTTACTTACACCCATCTCGTCACGCAGGAATTTGATCACCTTGTCAGCTTCTGCGGTACCGGCTTTCCACTCGATACCCGCATAAATGTCTTCGGAGTTTTCACGGAAGATCACCATATCAGTCAGCTCAGGCTGTTTAACCGGGCTTGGTGTACCTTCGTAATAACGAACCGGACGCAGGCAGATATAAAGATCCAGTTGTTGACGCAGAGCAACGTTCAAAGAACGGATACCGCCGCCGACCGGCGTCGTCAAGGGACCTTTGATGGCGACACGGTAGTCGCGAATCAAATCCAGTGTCTCTTCCGGCAACCAGACATCGTTGCCATACACTTGGGTGGATTTTTCACCGGTGTAGATTTCCATCCATGAGATAGCGCGTTTGCCGTCATAAGCTTTTTTCACTGCGGCATTAACAACATTGATCATCGCAGGAGTCACATCCACGCCGATACCGTCGCCTTCGATAAAGGGGATGATCGGATTATTAGGAACGTTCAGCTTACCTTGGGCATCAACAGTGATTTTTTGTCCGTCTGTTGGTACAACTACTTTGCTTTCCATTAACCTCTCCTTCGAGCGCAATTTTGTTAATGATTTGTAAGATGCGCGTCAATACTACTTGAATATTTTGCCCGCGCCAATCGCAAACCATTTCGAGTATAATGCCTTTGTAACTCTCGGCTATAAAGATGATGAATAAATTCTCGCTTAAAAATCAAAACCTTAAGCGATTCAGCTCGCAAACTTCACGTAAACGCGCGGTTTCCACTGCGCCGCGCCGCATCGTTCTGTTCAACAAACCTTTTGACGTGCTTCCGCAGTTTACCGATGAAGCAGGCCGCACCACCCTGAAAGACTATATCCCTTTTCCTGACATTTATGCTGCTGGGCGGTTGGATCGTGATAGCGAGGGTCTAATGATTCTCACTAATGACGGAAAACTGCAAGCCCGACTCACTCAACCGGGGAAAAAAACCGCGAAAATCTATTATGTTCAGGTAGAAGGCACTCCGACAGAGACAGATTTGCAGCAATTTCGTCGCGGCTTGCTATTGAAAGATGGCATGACATTGCCCGCAGGCGCAGAAATTGTTGCTCCCCCTGAGTGGCTATGGGCACGCGTGCCGCCGATTCGCGAAAGAAAAACGGTTACAGAAAGTTGGCTAAAAATCACGCTGCATGAAGGGCGAAACCGTCAGGTTCGTCGCATGACAGCGCACATAGGCTATCCAACCCTACGCCTGATACGTTACGGTATGGCCAATCAGACACTGGAACATTTACCGCCTGGCACCTGGAGAGAGATTCTCGATGTTTAAACCGCATGTTACCGTGGCCTGTGTGGTACAGGCAGAAAACCATTTTTTAATCGTTGAGGAAGAGATTCGCGGTAAGGCAACCTGGAACCAGCCCGCGGGACATCTTGAGGCTAACGAAACACTGATTCAGGCAGCCCGACGCGAACTGTGGGAAGAAACCGGCATCAGCGCCGCGCCGCAGTTTTTTCTGCGTCTTCACCAGTGGATTGCCCCCGACCACACGCCGTTTCTGCGTTTTTGCTTTACCATTGATCTCCCAGCAAGACATCCAACCACCCCACATGACAGCGATATCAGTTGCTGTCACTGGCTCACCGCTGAGGAGATCCTGCATTCCACGCAGTTGCGATCGCCGCTGGTGGCAGAAAGTATTCGCTGCTATCAGACGTCGGAACGCTACCCGCTCAGCCTGTTGGGAGCCTTTAACTGGCCTTTTGAAATACCCAATGCGCAGGATTAGCCATGCAGCCCTGACAACATCATGATAAAATATCCCGCTTGTTTTTCATGCTGACGCGTTGAAGTCCTATGAGCCGCGCGTCAGCACTTCAGTTCGTGAGACGCCCATGTCAGATAACAGCCAGAAAAAAATCATTGTCGGGATGTCCGGCGGTGTCGATTCTTCCGTTTCCGCCTACCTGTTACAGCAACAGGGTTATCAGGTTGAAGGCCTGTTCATGAAGAACTGGGAGGAAGACGATGACACCGAGTATTGCTCTGCCGCTACCGATCTGGCCGATGCGCAAGCCGTATGCGACAAATTGGGCATTGTGCTACACACCGTCAATTTTGCTGCGGAATATTGGGATAATGTGTTTGAACATTTTCTGGCGGAATACCGTGCCGGTCGCACGCCCAACCCCGATATTCTGTGTAACAAAGAGATAAAATTCAAAGCGTTTTTGGAGTTTGCTGCTGAAGACTTAGGGGCCGACTATATCGCGACTGGTCACTATGTTCGACGCCATGACAGCGGCTGCGCCACACGGTTATTGCGCGGCAAAGACGGCAACAAAGATCAGAGTTATTTCCTTTACACGCTTAGCCACCAGCAAATCTCGCAAAGCCTGTTCCCAGTGGGAGAGTTAGAAAAACCTGAGGTGCGCCGTATCGCAGAACGCCTTGGTCTGGCAACCGCGCAGAAGAAAGATTCCACCGGTATCTGTTTTATCGGTGAACGCAAATTCCGAGATTTTCTGGCGCGCTACTTGCCTGCACAACCGGGACCTATACTGTCCGTTGATGATGGCAAACCCATGGGGCAGCATCAGGGCTTGATGTACCACACGCTGGGACAGCGAAAAGGGTTAGGCATCGGCGGTGTTAAAGAGGGCAGCGAAGATCCCTGGTATGTGGTTGATAAAGATGTCACGAATAATATTCTGTATGTTGCGCAAGGACACGACCACCCACGCTTGATGTCGCAGGGACTCATCGCACAACAGTTGCATTGGGTCGATCGCCAACCGCGTCTTGAACCTTTCCGCTGCGTCGTGAAAACGCGATATCGTCAGGAAGACATTCCCTGTACGGTGACCCCACTGGACAGCGAACGCATCAGCGTTCGTTTTGATGCGCCGGTTGCAGCCGTCACGCCGGGTCAATCCGCAGTGTTTTATCAGGGAGAGGTTTGCCTTGGCGGCGGCATTATCGAAGAACGAGTACAGGAGTAACCTGTGGCTAAAAATTATCAGGACATCACGCTGGCACTGGCTGGCGTTTGCCAATCTGCCCATCTGGTTCAACAGTTGGCGCACCATGGCCACTGTGATAATGACGTACTGCAAACCTCGCTCAACAGCCTGTTGGATATGAATCCCGGCTCTACCGTAGCAGTATTTGGTGGCGATGAGCGCAACGTAAAGGTTGGATTGGAAACCTTGCTGGGCATCTTAAACAGCAGCGTCAAAGGCGTAGGTGCAGAATTATCCCGCTATGCCTTTAGTTTGATTGCCCTTGAGCGCAAGTTAAGCGGCAATAGTGCAGCGCTTGATGAGTTGGGTAACCGTATTAGCCAACTTTCACGACAACTCGAGCATTTTGAGTTGATGTCAGAGACGATTATCAGTGCCCTGGCAGGAATTTATGTTGACGTCATCAGCGCACTGGGCCCGCGAATTCAGGTCACCGGGTCTCCGGAAGTGCTGAAAAACGCGCAGGTGCAGGCCAAAGTGCGCGCCGCGTTGTTGGCGGGTATCCGAGCAGCCGTGCTGTGGCAACAGGTCGGCGGTGGGCGTTTGCAACTGATGTTTTCTCGCGCACGCTTGGTAAAAGAAGCCAAGCAGATGCTGGCCCGCTGTTAATCCATAGGCGGCCGATTGCGATGTAAAGAAACAGCGTTGTTGCCGCCCATGCATCATCACAACACCTAAACGTTGCTGATGTTATCGTTTTTAATTTATGTGTTGTTAAACCTATACTTTGATAAATACACCCCAGGAGTTGCTTGCGATGGAATTATCCTCACTGACCGCCGTGTCCCCGATTGATGGTCGCTACGGTGATAAAGTCAGCACGTTACGCGCTATTTTCAGTGAATTTGGTTTGCTGAAATTTCGTGTGCAGGTTGAAGTCCGCTGGCTGCAAAAATTGGCAGCCTGTGCAGAAATCAAGGAAGTTCCTGCATTTGACGCCGACGCAAACGCTTTCCTTGATAAAATTGTCGCAGAATTCAATGAAACTGACGCCGCGCGAATCAAAACCATCGAACGTACGACCAATCATGACGTGAAAGCCGTGGAGTATTTTCTCAAGGAAAAAGTCGCGGCAGTGCCTAGCCTGCACGCCGTCAATGAATTTATCCATTTCGCCTGTACGTCAGAAGATATTAACAACCTGTCTCATGCCTTGATGCTGGATTGCGCACGTCGTGAGGTGATTTTGCCGTTCTGGCGTCAAATCATTGATGCCCTTAAAACGTTGGCGCAGCAGTATCGCGACATTCCCCTGCTCTGCCGTACCCACGGTCAGCCTGCAACGCCGTCGACTATCGGCAAAGAGTTCGCTAACGTGGTTTACCGCATGGAGCGCCAATATCGCCAACTGCAACAGGTCGAAATTCTTGGCAAAATCAATGGCGCAGTCGGTAACTACAACGCGCATTTGGCCGCTTATCCAACACTGGACTGGCACGCATTCAGCGAAAGCTTTGTTACCTCGCTGGGTATCCAGTGGAATCCCTACACCACACAGATCGAACCGCACGACTACATCGCGGAACTGTTTGATTGCGTAGCCCGCTTCAATACCATTCTGATCGATTTCGATCGGGATATCTGGGGCTATATTGCACTGAATCACTTCAAGCAGAAAACCATCGCGGGTGAAATTGGTTCTTCCACAATGCCGCACAAGGTAAACCCGATCGACTTCGAAAATTCCGAAGGTAATCTGGGGTTGGCCAATGCTGTGCTGGGCCATTTGGCGACCAAGTTACCCGTGTCACGCTGGCAGCGTGATTTAACCGATTCCACCGTACTTCGTAATCTGGGTGTAGGCATCGGTTATGCGCTAATCGCTTATCAAGCTACACTGAAGGGCATTAGCAAACTGGAAGTGAACCGCGATCGTCTGCTGGATGAACTGGACAGCAATTGGGAAGTGCTGGCAGAACCTATCCAAACGGTCATGCGCCGTTATGGCATTGAGAAGCCTTACGAGAAGCTGAAAGAACTGACGCGTGGAAAACGCATTGACGGTACAGGCATTCAGGCCTTTATCGACAGCCTCGCACTGCCAGAGGAAGAAAAAACACGCCTCAAGGCAATGACGCCTGCGAGCTATATTGGTCACGCAGTGACGCTGGTAGACACGTTAAAGTAACGCGTAAGCACGGGGGGTAACTGCCCCTCGTGTCCCTTTTACGAGTGATTATTGGTTCGCGTTAGGCTTTTTCTCCATTCCCTCGACGTTTGTTTACATTTAGTTTACTGCGATTGTGGATAATTCACATCGCCACCGCCGATGCTCAATTCTGCTTTTTTTGTTAGAATTAGGAGGCATAGCCCGGATCGTCTAGTTCAATGAAGGATAAAGTCATGCGCGTACTGGTTGTTGAAGATAATGTGTTGCTGCGCCATCACCTCACCGTTCAGATGAAAGAAATGGGCCATCAGGTTGATGCGGCTGCCGATGCTAAAGAAGCGGATTATTTCTTGCATGAACATGCCCCTGATATCGCTATTCTGGACTTGGGATTGCCTGTTGAAGATGGTATGACGCTGATTCGCCGTTGGCGCAATCAGCAAGTGAAGCTGCCCATTTTGGTGCTAACGGCGCGAGAAAGCTGGCAGGATAAAGTGGCGGTGCTTGAAGCCGGTGCTGATGATTATGTAACGAAGCCCTTTCATCTTGAGGAAGTCGTTGCCCGAATGCAGGCGCTGATGCGACGCAACAGCGGTCTGGCTTCCCAGTTAATCAGTTTACCACCGTTCGAAATTGATCTGTCGCGTCGTGAATTAATGGTGGCGGGTACACCGATTAAACTCACGGCATTTGAATACACGATTATAGAGACGCTGATTCGTAACAACGGTAAGGTGGTCAGCAAGGAGTCACTCATGCTGCAACTTTACCCTGATGCAGAATTGCGTGAAAGCCACACTATTGATGTGTTGATGGGACGTCTGCGTAAAAAATTGCAATTGGTGTATGATGCCGACGTCATCACTACCGTACGAGGCCAAGGCTATCGTTTTGATTTGGTCGCCTCTTCATAGCTATGCGTGTAAAAAGACTGCCATTCTCCTTACATGTTCGTTTTCTGCTTGCTGCTGTCGCTATAGTGCTGGCCCTGTCGCTGTCTTACGGGGCCGTCGCTATCATTGGCTACAGCGTCAGTTTCGATAAAACGTCATTCCGTTTACTGCGCGGCGAAAGCAACCTGTTTTATCGGCTGGCGCAGTGGAAGGATCATCAACTTAGCGTCACCATGCCCTCCGACATGGATATCAGCTATCCCACGCTGGTGCTGATTTACGATCAGGACGGCAAAATGCTCTGGCGCGAACGCGAAGTACCGGAACTGGAAGCGCTGATCAAACCCGAGTGCCTGACAAAAACCGATTATCACGAACTGGATACCAACACCCAAACCAGCAGTGCGGTACTCAAAGGTGATGCACAAGTCCTCAGCAAGCTAACCCGCTTTAGCAGCAAAGTGGAAGAAACACCGTTCACCCACTCCATCGCGGTCAATACCTATCCGGCTACAGAAAGTCTGCCCGCCCTAACCATCGTCGTGATTGATAAAATTCCCCAGGAACTGCAACAGGCAGATATGGTGTGGGAATGGTTTAGCTATGTTTTTATCGCCAATTTACTGCTAGTACTGCCTTTACTCTGGCTCGCCGCCCACTGGAGCTTGCACCCGATTAAGACGCTGGCAGAACAGGTTGCCGATTTAGAAAATGGCACCCGAGAACAGCTTGATGAGAATCCACCGCGTGAACTCTATAGTCTGGTGCGCAACCTCAACATTCTTCTCAATAACGAACGTAAGCGTTATCAAAAATACCGTACGGCGCTAACGGATCTAACGCATAGCCTGAAAACGCCTCTTGCCGTGCTACAAACCACATTACGTGCGTTACGTACGGATAAAGAAGTGCATATCGAGCAGGCAGAACCGGTGATGCTGGCGCAAATCAGCCGCATCTCACAGCAAATAGGTTACTATCTGCATCGCGCGAGTATGCGTTATGAGCACAATCTGTTGCTGCGTGAGGTGCACTCCGTTCCTGCACTGCTGGATGGCCTGTGTTCCGCGTTAAACAAAGTGTATCAGCGTAAAGGCGTCGTCATCACATTGGATATTTCTCCGGAATTGACCTTTGTCGGCGAGAAAAACGACTTTATGGAAGTGCTGGGTAACGTGCTCGATAACGCCTGCAAATACAGTCTGGAGTTTGTTGAAGTGAGCGCACAGTATTCGGACCATCGCCTGCATCTGCTGATCGATGATGATGGCCCTGGCATACTGCGCAGCCAACGTGAAATGATTTTCCAACGTGGTCAACGGGCGGATACGCTGCGCCCCGGCCAGGGCATTGGGCTCTCTGTCGCGCTGGATATTATCGAGCAATATGAAGGGGAAATTATCATCACCGACAGTGTTCTTGGTGGTGCCCGCGTTGAAACCATTTTTGGCCGCCAGCATCCGCATCCAGACTAACCTCGGCGAGTTGTCACCGTATAGCGGCTCTGTGCTGCAACTCCGACGTTGAAATGGTTATACTCTTACCGCCCCCCTTTGTTGGAACACATGGTATGGATTATCAACTGAATCTCGATTGGCCATCTTTCATGGCGAATTACTGGCAAAAACGCCCTGTGGTGATCAAACAGGGTTTTACCGATTTCATCGATCCCATATCGCCCGATGAACTTGCCGGGCTGGCAATGGAAAACGAAGTTGACAGTCGTTTAGTCAGCCATGATGCAGGCCAGTGGCAAGTCAGCCACGGTCCTTTCGACAGCTTTGACCACTTGGGTGAACACAACTGGTCCTTGCTGGTGCAGGCCGTTGACCATTGGCATGACGCCTCAGCGGCATTGATGCGCCCGTTTCGTTATATCCCCGACTGGCGCACCGATGACTTGATGATCTCATTCTCGGTGCCGGGCGGCGGCGTAGGGCCGCATATCGACCAGTATGATGTCTTCATCATTCAAGGGACCGGACAGCGCCGCTGGCGCGTCGGAGAAAAGATCCCCCTGAAGCAGCACTGCCCTCACCCGGATCTTCTCCAGGTGGATCCGTTCGAGCCGATTATTGATGAGCTGATGTCTCCGGGGGATATTCTCTATATTCCGCCCGGCTTTCCCCATGAAGGTTATTCATTGGAAAATGCGCTCAATTACTCGGTCGGCTTTCGGTCACCAAACGGGCGCGAACTGGTCAGCGGTTTTGCCGATTATGTGCTGGCTCGGGAGTTGGGGAGCTATCGTTATAGCGATCCTGATATCCCTGAACGTGAACACCCGGCCACGGTATTGCCCCAGGAACTGGATGCACTGCAAAAAATGATGCTGGACCTGGTGCAGCAGCCAGAACACTTCCAGCGCTGGTTTGGTGAATTTATTACGCAATCACGCCACGAGCTGGATATCGCGCCGCCGGAACCGCCGTATCAACCCGGTGAAGTTTACGAATTACTTCAGCAGGGGTCTGCTTTACGCCGGTTAAACGGATTACGCGTGCTCTGTGTGGCAGAACAGTGCTTTGTCAATGGAGAGTGCCTTGACACCCCACACCATAGCGCTGCGCTCGCCCTGTCAGAGCAGTTGACGTTGGAAGGTGGCGTGTTGGGAGATGCACTGGAAGATCCTTCTTTCCTGGCCAAACTGACCGTTTTCATTAACAGCGGCTATTGGTATTTTATGGATTAAATAATACTGTCATCCTCACATGATACCGATCATTTTTAATGGTCGGTATCGATATAAACCGCATTTCCCCCATCAATATCGAGTTTATTATTCCTGTATCAACATCCAACGAATATACATCTATAAAAACAAGTCATCCTTAACACTGTAACACACCTACCGCAATACAAGGTGAACAGTGTATTTATCATCATTATCACAGTCTTATAATAAAACAACCTAATTAGCTTTATTTATAACCGAAGGGAGTGTTATGAATAATTCAATGCATATCACATCTGACACTAACAATGTAGCCCAGTATATTCAAAACCATGTGACCGGGAATGTAGCCCCAACGCCGTCTTGCCTAAACAGCTTCTTGGAAAAAATTATAGACATCATCACTTTCGGATTCTTAAAAAAAGGCAAAGATGATGATTATAAAAAATTCACCACGGATTTTACGTCTAATCTCTTACATGAAATTCAAAAAAAGCACAATAGAAATAATTCCTATTATATTCCACACTGTATTGAATTTGAGTATTTAAACAACAGTATCATTTTCGAAAGCAATGATAAAAACACGAAAGAAAAATCCATGACGACACTCATTGTTGCAACACCACAGGGCGAGACGTATTGCAAAACGATCGACACTGAAACTTTTTCACAATTCTGCAAAATACAATTAGCTATTGAGCGTGACCTGTTAACTGAGGATGAAATTAGCTTTACTCCTGAAGGAAAACCTGATTCAGGCAAAATGGATGCTGCAACGGAATCATTACTTTCCTACATTCTTGTAGATGTGGATTCTTTAGAAAATACGCTGCGAAATGACGCGCCTAAACCCGCTCAACCCAGCAGCACTGAGTATTCAATACCGCTAAATGAAAACTGTCATCCTGCGCAATCTAACGTATTACAGCAAAATACATCTTTTCTCTATCGCCAGTTGTCGAGACAAACTGCTCATGATGACAGTACGATAAATCAGAAAGACAACTCCATAAAAAAAACAAGCTATACGCAAAAACAAAAATACCTGGAAGAAACAATTAGCAACATAGTCGAGAAATTGAAGCTCTCGTACACAAAAGACAGTGATCAAAGAAGGAATACTGAATGTGATGGCCTATTCAGAATATCAGGCAGCAAAATTGAAAATGACACTGCATTAATTGAACTTGATAAGCGCTCTCTCGACATTGATAAAACACATAGAGATACTCTGGTCTATGTTCTAAAGCAGAGTTTTTCAAATGTTAATCCAATTACTGAAAAAATACTCCTACAAATGATGAAAAAACCAAATGAAGCCGCCGAAATTCTCTATAAACGAATCGACACAATGGAGCCTAAGGCGAAAAAACTCTTTTTAATTATCCTGGGTTTTTATTCTGATGCTTATCAGAGTGCAGACGATAGTAAAACATCAATGTTCAATAAAACTCAATTGCTTGCTGCTGCTTTGCGGCTCACGATCTTACCCAAACTTTATGACTGCACTAAAGAGACCCCAATGGATCTGTCTTTCATTAAAGAAAGAAACAACGATGGTGATCGTATCGTAGCAAGCCTTCTCACTTCATTTTCTTATGCGAATGGTTCCGTGCAATTGAAAACGAACCATCAAGAATGCGCAAACGCGATGTGATAAAGCGAGTTGTGATAGCTAAACATGATGCTGGGCGTTCTTCCCAGCATCAAGGCAACATTGTTTATTTAATGCCGTTATAACGCTTTTGCGCGCAACGCCGTCAATTCAGCAATACGTATAATCACCGACACTGCCTTTTCCATGCCTTCCAGCGTGATGAATTCATGTTTGCCATGGAAGTTATAGCCACCGGTAAACAGATTCGGGCAAGGTAACCCCTGGAAGGAAAGATGCGCACCATCCGTGCCACCGCGAATAGGCTTGAGACAAGGTTCAATGTCGCAATCGCGCATGGCTTGCTGCGCCAAACTGATCACGTGCGGATGCTGTTCAACCTGTTCACGCATATTGTAATAGGTGTCGGTAATGGTCACCTCAATATAGCAGTCTGGTGGCAGACCAAGCCCCACTTTTTCAGCAATATCAAACAGCGCCTTTTTGCGCAGTTCAAAACCGTGCTTTTCGAAATCACGCACAATATAGTGCATTTCGGCACGTTCTACCGTCCCTTTCATGCTGTGCAGATGATAGAAACCTTGATAACCATCGGTCTGCTCCGGCACTTCCTGCGCAGGCACTTCCTGGTGAAAACGTGCAGCCAGCGCTAACGCATTAACCATTACCCCTTTGGCACTACCGGGGTGAACGTTATTACCCACAATTTTGATGCCAACGGATGCCGCATTGAAGTTTTCAAACTCAAGCTCGCCCACACCACCGCCATCGACGGTATAAGCCCACTGCGCGCCAAAGGCAGCAACATCAAAGAATTGCGCGCCTTTACCAATTTCTTCATCCGGCGTGAACGCGATACGCACCGTACCGTGTGGCGTTTGCTGGTGTTTTAATCGCACTATCGCCGTAATGATTTCCGCAATACCGGCTTTATCGTCGGCACCCAGCAGCGTTTTACCGTCCGTCGTGATGAGGGTGTTACCCAGCAATTGGTGCAGCACCGGGAACATCACTGGCGACAAGATTTCATCCCCGATACCGAGTGCAATATCGCCACCGCGGTAATCTTCCAGAATCTGAGGGTTAACGTTTTTCCCACTGTAATCCGGCGACGTATCCATATGAGAAATAAAACCGATGGTAGGCACTTGCCATGCCACATTAGAGGCCAGCGTCGCCATGACGCAACCATGTTCGCTCAGGGTAACCTGGTCGAACCCAAGCGTGATCAGTTCCTGCTGCAAGGCACGCGCCAACTTGAGCTGGCCATCCGTGCTCGGCACATGCCTTACGCCCGGTTTAGACTGCGTATCAAAGGTCACATAATTCAAAAAACGATCGAGTAATTTTTCCATATTCCAGCCCCCTGAGCCCTGATGGGTATTATGCGGATGGCGTTACCGGCAAATATTGCGTCAGGTCAGTTTTTACCATCATAGCCAACGAATGCATTAAAACCGTCTTTTGCCGGCAGATAAATCACTGGATACATGCAGCAATGATGTTATGCAGCTATTTTGTTCGCCCCATCGCCTCATTTTCTTAACATTGGCAGTACATAATAATTACAAACCTTTATCTCAACGCACATGCGTTACCTCACAATCGCTAATCACATGATTAACGAGCTTTCTTCGTCGCAAGCGTGCGCGTATAAGTTGGCGTACACTGGGGTTTCCCGTAGAATGCCCCCCCTAACAATGCTATACACGCAAAGGTGATAACCCTGGTCATGCAGTGCTTCACACACTATGCATGCACCAACGATGGAAACTGAGCCAGACCACCATGAATGAAAACCTTTCTTCCGCATCCGTGCCGGTTGTAGAACTGCGCGATGTACGTAAAGGATTTGATGGCAAAGACATCATCTCCCATTTCGATCTCACCATTAATCACGATGAGTTCTTGACCATTCTTGGCCCTTCCGGCTGTGGAAAAACCACGGTACTGCGTTTGATTGCCGGATTGGAAAATGTCGATAACGGCGCCATTTTACTTGAGCAGCAGGATATTACCCATCAGCCCGCCGAACAGCGCTACGTCAACACGGTCTTCCAGAGCTATGCGCTATTTCCCCACCTAAGCGTGTTTGACAATGTCGCCTTCGGGCTAAAAATGCAGAAAACACCGTCTGCCGAGATAGCACCTCGCGTCATGGACGCCTTGAAAATGGTTCAGTTGGACGAGTTTGCCACGCGTCGCCCACACCAATTGTCCGGTGGGCAGCAACAGCGTGTCGCCATTGCCCGCGCTGTGGTGAACAAGCCCAAGGTATTATTGCTGGATGAATCGCTTTCCGCACTGGATTACAAATTACGTAAGCAGATGCAAAACGAGCTGAAAGCCCTGCAACGTAAACTGGGTATTACCTTCATCTTTGTTACGCACGACCAGGAAGAAGCGCTCACCATGTCAGATCGCATTGTGGTGATGCGCGACGGTAAAATCGAACAAGACGGTACACCGCGAGAAATCTACGAAGAGCCGTGCAATTTGTTTGTTGCCAGTTTTATTGGTGAAATCAACATTTTCGATGCCACCGTGATCGCCTCTGAACAGGGGAATCGTGTACAGGCAATGGTTGAAGGCCGCGCCTGCCCTATCACCGTAAACTTTCCTGTGAGTACTGGGCAGTCATTAAAAGTTCTGCTGCGCCCTGAAGATTTGCGCGTAGTGGAAATCAATGATGACAGCGCCGCTGAAGGCATGATCGGTTATGTGCGTGAACGCAACTACAAGGGCATGACGCTGGACTCCAGCATTGAGCTGGAAAACGGAAAAATGGTGATGGTCAGCGAGTTCTTCAATGAAGATGACCCGGATGTCGATCACTCACTCAACCAAAAGGTAGCTATCACCTGGGTAGAGAGCTGGGAGGTTGTGCTGCACGATGAAGCCACCGCGTAAACGTTTTCAAAACATCATCATTACTGTCATCGTTGCCTGGCTGATGCTGTTTGTGTTTATCCCTAACCTGATGATCATTGGCACCAGCTTTTTAACGCGCGATGATGCCAACTTGATCACCATGGTGTTCACGCTGGAAAACTATACGCGGCTGAGCGATCCCCTGTACGCCTCGGTGCTGCTGCATTCGCTAAATATGGCGGTCACCGCAACGTTATGCTGCCTGCTGATTGGCTACCCCTTTGCTTTCATTCTGGCACGACTGCCAGAAAAGATACGCCCACTGCTGCTGTTTCTGCTGATTGTCCCCTTCTGGACCAACTCGTTGATTCGTATCTACGGGTTGAAAATCTTCCTGAGCACGCGAGGCTATCTGAACGAGTTTCTGTTATGGGCAGGGATTATCGACGATCCGCTGCGCATTATGTATACCTCTCAGGCAGTGGTGCTGGGTCTGGTCTATATTCTGCTGCCGTTCATGGTGTTGCCGCTCTACTCCAGCATTGAAAAACTCGATAACGCCTACCTGGAAGCGGCACGGGATCTGGGGGCCAACAAGTGGCAGTCGTTCATCCGCATTGTGATCCCGCTGACCATGCCCGGCATCATTGCAGGCTGCCTGCTGGTACTGCTGCCCGCGATGGGGCTGTTCTTCGTGGCTGACCTGATGGGAGGTGCAAAAAACCTGCTGATTGGTAATGTGATAAAGAGCCAGTTCCTGAATATTCGCGATTGGCCCTTTGGCGCGGCCACCAGCATTTGTCTGACGCTGGTGATGGGCCTGATGCTGTTTGTGTACTATCGCGCAGCCCGCTTATTGAATAAAAAGGTGGACCTGGAATGATGGGACGTTTATTGCGCGGCGGCTTTATGAGCCTAATCTACGCCTACCTGTATATTCCGATCCTGATCCTGATTGTGAATTCTTTCAATCAGGCCCGTTTTGGCATTAACTGGCAGGGATTTACCCTTGAGTGGTATCGCCTGCTGTTAAACAACGACAGCCTGCTCCAGGCTGCCAGCCATTCTCTGACCATGGCCGTGTTTTCCGCAACCTTTGCCACAGCGATCGGTTCGCTCACCGCGGTGGCACTTTATCGCTATCATTTTCGCGGTAAGCCCTTTGTCAGCGGTATGCTGTTTGTCGTGATGATGTCGCCAGATATTGTCATGGCCATTTCGCTGCTGGTACTGTTTATGCTGCTCGGCATTTCGCTCGGGTTCTGGTCACTGCTGTTTTCGCACATTACATTCTGTCTGCCGTTTGTGGTTGTCACAGTGTATTCGCGCTTGAAAGGGTTTGATATCCGAATGCTGGAAGCCGCTCGAGATTTGGGTGCCAGTGAAATCATCATATTGCGTAAGATTATTTTGCCTCTCGCGATGCCTGCCGTTGCCGCTGGCTGGTTGCTGAGTTTCACCCTGTCGATGGACGATGTGGTGGTCTCATCCTTTGTCACGGGCCCTTCTTATGAAATTTTGCCGCTGAAAATCTACTCCATGGTCAAAGTGGGTGTCTCGCCAGAGGTCAACGCGCTGGCCACCATTTTGCTGCTGTTATCGTTAGTGCTGGTGCTTTGCAGTCAGTTAATACTGCGGGATCGCACCAAAAGATCATCATTCCAACCGTTGGGACGTTAAGGAGGTTTATTGTGAAAAAATTGCCCTACCTGCTGGCCGCGTGCGCCGTGGCACTCAGCCTGAATGCCGCCAATGCCAAGGACAACAAGACGCTCTATTTCTACAACTGGACAGAGTACGTGCCACCCGGCTTGCTGGAACAGTTCACCAAAGAAACCGGCATCAAGGTGATTTACTCCACCTACGAATCCAACGAAAGCATGTATGCCAAACTGAAGACTTATCAGGATGGCGCTTATGATTTGGTGGTGCCGTCGACCTATTTCGTGTCCAAGATGAGCAAAGAAGGGATGCTGCAAAAGATTGATACCAGCAAACTGAGCAATTTCCACAATCTCGACCCTAACCTGCTGCACAAATCCTTCGACCCGAACAACGAATACTCCATTCCCTACATCTGGGGTGCTACCGCTATTGGCATCAACCGGGAAGCCATCGACCCGGCAACGGTAACCGGCTGGAGTGATTTTTGGGATGCGAAGTATAAGGGCAGCCTGTTGCTGACCGACGATGCCCGTGAAGTGTTCCAGATTGCGTTACGTAAACTGGGCTACTCAGCCAATACCACCGATCCGAAAGAGATCGAAGCCGCCTATAGCGAGTTAAAGACGCTGATGCCAAACGTGCTCACCTTTAACTCCGATAACCCCGGTAACCCGTTTATCGAAGGCGAAGTCAATCTGGGTATGGTCTGGAACGGCTCTGCTTACGTAGCCCGCCAATCGGGCACGCCGCTCGACGTTATCTGGCCGAAAGAGGGTGGCATCTTCTGGATGGACAGTTTGGCGATCCCTGCCAACGCCAAGAACAAAGAGGGTGCCATGAAGCTCATCGACTTCTTGTTGCGTCCGGATGTAGCGGCAAAGGTTGCCGAAAACATCGGTTACCCGACGCCCAATCTGGCAGCGAAAAAATTACTGCCCGCCGAGGTGGCAAATGATAAGACGATCTATCCGGATGAAGCGACAATTCAGAAAGGGGAATGGCAAAACGACGTTGGCAGCGCCAGCACGCTGTATGAAAACTATTTTCAACAGTTGAAAGCCGGCCGTTAATACGCAAAGGCTAGCCGCGCTTATGCGGCTAGCCTGTTGTGATGAATCATCACCCGACCCATTCGTAGTAAAGCCGCAGTCCTTTCTCACAGGAACAACAGCCGCTACAACCGCCACTGGCGTTTTCGTGGCTGCTGATTTTTCCCTTCTGAACCCAGAGGGCTATCATGCCTTCAACCACACCGGTTTCGACGTGGAAGCGTTGGCTGATCTCTTGCAGCGAAACCCGTTGCCTTTGCTTCACAAAATCACGCAATTCAATCAGTGTCATCTCATCCTCCTGACTCGCACGACCAGGGTTTTACGCTGCTCGTACCACCGCAGATTGCTGCCTTAAATTGCCATTACGGCGCAGGAAAAAGACGGTAATTGCCCAGACGGCCAGCACCGCCGCGATAGCCGAGGCAGAATAAAGGGGATGGTTAGCAAACCGCCCTACCTGATACACCAGCACCGCAGCACCATAGCCCAGCTCTATCGTCCACACGAAGCAGAACAGCGCCCATGCCGTACCCACTTCGCGCCAGATTGCGGATAATGCCGCGACGCAAGGCACATACAGCAAGACCATCAGTAAGTAGGCCACCGCGCCTAAGCGCCCATCGAACAGGTGCACAATGATATCCAGCGATGAGACGGAAAATTCATTCTGTTCTGCTACGGCGGCGGTATCGCTCAAATCCCCAACGTTGATACCCAGCGGATCGAGAAGTTCACCACCGAGTTTGGCAAGATTCTCCGGAATGGTTGCCAGTGCAGCAACAACGCTGTCACCCAGATTAAACGGTAAGTCCTGTTCCTGCTCACCCGACTGGCTGTCAGCCATCGCGCCATACAGTGAATCCAGTGTGTCCACTACCGCTTCTTTGGCAAAAATGCCGGTGAAAACACCGACAGCGGCAGGCCAGTTTTCCGCTTTTATCCCCATTGGCGCGAACACTGGAACAATTTTCTGCCCGATGGAGGAAAGTACAGATTTATCACTGTCCTGATTGCCAAACGAACCGTCGGTGCCCATAGAATTGAAAAAACTGAGCACGGTGACAACCACGACAATCAGCTTACCTGCACGCAGAATAAACCCCTTGAGCCGATCCCAGGTACGGATCAGCACGCTGCGTAGCCCCGGCAAATGGTACGGTGGGATCTCCATGACAAACGCTGAGGCATCGCCTTGTAGCGCGGTATTTTTCAGCATAAAGCCGGTGGCGATAGCAGCAAAAATACCCACCAGATAGAGTCCGAATACCAGATTCTGCCCGCCGCTAGTAAACAATGCCGTCGCAAACAACACATAGACAGGTAAGCGCGCCCCGCACGACATAAAGGGTGCCATCATTACCGTGACGATGCGATCGCTATGCTTCTCCATGGTACGCGTGGCCATGACAGCGGGCACGTTGCAACCGAAGCCAACAATCAAAGGCACGAACGCTTTGCCCGGCAGCCCAATGCTGCGCATGAAGCGATCCATAACAAACGCAGCTCGCGCCATGTACCCGGAGTCTTCGAGATAGGAGAGGAACAGATAAAGGCAGCCAATAACCGGAATAAAAGTGGAAACCGTTTGGATACCCCCACCAATACCGTCTGCCACCAGCGTCGCCAGCCACTCTGGTGTGTTGATAGCACGCAACAGCGTCCCTAACCCATCCACCAGCAGCGCGCCGACAAACTGATCGAAAAAATCGATAAATGCACTCCCCACCTTAATAGTGAAGATAAACATCAGGTACATCACCAGCAGGAAGATTGGAATACCGAAAAAGCGATGCAGCACCACACGGTCAATTTTATCAGTGAGCGTCGCAGAGACATTGCTGCGGCGAATCACCACCTGATTGGCGATGGAAGATACAAACTGATAACGTCCATCGGCAAGGAAGATATCCAGTTCATCGTCATAGGTTTCTGTGAGCGTGGCAACCTGTGCATCCATCTCTGCCAACAGCGGCGCCGGTAAGCGAGTACGAACTGTAGAGTCCCCTTCCAGCAATTGCAGTGCCAACCAATACGGATGGGTTACGCTTGGAATATCCGTTAAACGCAACGCCATTTGCACCGCAGCATTTTTCAGTGGCGCGTCGTAAGGCACTTCAACGTTGGGTGAACGAATGTCCGCCAGCGTGGACAGGCACACCTGGCGCAACACATCCATCCCTTTGTTTTGGCTGGCAGTAATAGGGATAACGGGGCAACCTAGTCGGTTTTGCAGAGCAGCAATATCGATCTCCAGCTTGCGCGAAGAGGCGATGTCCATCATGTTCACCGCAACGATCATTGGCACATTCATGTCCAGCAACTGCGCCGTCAGATACAGGTTGCGCTCGAGATTGGCCGCATCAAGAATATTCAGCACCAAATGTGCTTCGCCGGAGAGGATATAATCACGCGCGACGCGTTCATCCTCCGCACTTTCCGAGGCCGGATTGAGCGAATAGACGCCGGGAAGATCGACCAGTGTGAAGCGTTGGCCTTTGTAGAGGAACTGACCGACCTTTTTTTCGACGGTGACACCGGGCCAATTCCCCACCGTTTGTTTTCCCCCTTTCAGCAGGTTGAACAGGGTGGTTTTGCCACAATTGGGGACCAATGACGGGATGTGTGACCATAACGGTTCCTTACTCGAACGAGCTTTTATCAGGCAGGCATGCCTTACAATCCACATACCTGGCAAATCCAGACCCTGAAAATCAGCACGGCTCCAGGATCAATATTTGTGCTTCACTCTTGCGCACGCTGATAGCGGCACCACGCAAACGTAATTCGATAGGATCGCCCAACGGCGCAACCCGAGTGACGGTGAAGATCACGCCCGGTGTCACCCCTAACGCCAGTAAGCGCTTGCGGTAATCCGCCGATCCTTTTTGGTAACCTTGTACACGCCAAGAACTGCCTACGGGAAATACGGCCTCTGTCATGAATGCCCCTCCTGGTTGAATTAATGCCACCCTGTTGCTGCCTGATGGCATCAACCTTGGGTAACCTGCGCTGCCACCCAAACCTGCTTGCCCATATCCCAATTAATCGCGATACGGCCATCGCCCGCAGCCAGCATTAACGGCTGATTTACTTCACGCTGAATAACCCGAATTTCACCCCCAACGCGAATACCTAACTCCAGTAAACGCTGGTGGTACTCACCACTGAGACGAATTCGCGCAACCACGGCGCTGACATTGAGGGGAATATCAAGAAGAGTGTGTAGACCTGGCGTCATAGTTGGGCTCTTAAAGAGAAACCGCAGAACCCATGAGTGAATTCACGCGGTATAATTGCTGTAAATGCTCAGAAAAAGAACAAAATTAATAACGATTATCAATGATAAATGCACAGGTATAAGTCTACTTGATACACATCAAACAAAAATTAAATATCGCTCATTCCCGCTTTCCGCGGTGAATAAAAGCATCAGAAAACACTAAAAATAAAGCCCCCAGTCAACCGCTAGGCTGACTGGGGGCTTTATTGCATGAAGTAAGATTATTTCACGTTGTGCGACAGATCGCTGGCAATATGCACCGTCTCTTCCAGATAGGCATCCGGAGCCTGATAATCCTTGGGTAAATCATCCAGAGATTTCAGCGGCTTTTTGCCTTCGCGTTTGAAGCGTTCGTTAAGACGATTCAGGCGTAGCGCTTCATCGTCGTTATTCTCTTTTTCACGCTGAGCATAATTAAGGGAAACGATATTACGTCTCTCTTTATTGGCATTGTAACGGGCAACATCCTGAATGATATATTGGAACTCAGGATCTTTGGCAACACGCGACTGGTGCTGCGCCTTCAATGCATCGATGAAGGGTTTCAGATCACCCAGTTTGCCGTAGCGTGCCGCATTGATACTGTCCCAGACCAAGGCGTTGTCTTCAAATTTCTCACCGGTTTCAACCGCTTCTGTGCCTGTTGGCATCAGGATATCCGGCGTGACACCGCGCAACTGCGTGCTGCCGCCATCAATACGGTAAAACTTCTGAATGGTGTAGGAGACCGACCCCAATCCCGGCCACGCCGGATGCAGCATCTGATCGTAAATACGGTTCAATGAGCGATACTGTTGCACTGTGCCTTTACCGAAGGTCGGTTCACCCACAATCAATGCGCGACCGTAGTCTTGCATGGCGGCGGCGAAAATTTCCGATGCCGACGCACTGAAACGATCAACCAGTACGACCAGTGGGCCTTTGTAGTAGACCACGCCATCAGTATCGCTGTCTTCGCGCACCTTGCCGTTGTTGTCACGGATTTGCACCACCGGACCACTGGGAATAAACAGACCGGAAAGTCCTACCGCTTCGGTCAGCGCACCGCCGCCGTTGCCACGCAGATCGATGACAATACTGCTCACATTCTGTTTTTCCAGCTTTAGCAATTGCACTTTGACGTCATCCGTCAAGCCAACGTAAAAACTGGGAATATCCAGTACCCCGATGGTCTCTTTGCCCACGGTTTTAACCGACATTTTCACCGCGCGATCTTCCAGACGAATACGCTCACGGGTCAAGGTGACGGTTTTGGTTTTAGTGCCTTTGCCACCGGGCAAGATTTCAAGCCGCACCTTGCTGCCTTTGGGGCCTTTAATCAAAGCCACCACGTCATCAAGTCGCCAGCCAATCACTTCCACCATCGGTTTGCCGTTTTGCCCGACGCCGACAATGCGATCGCCAACGGTGATGCTTTTACTTTTTGCCGCCGGGCCACCCGCCACCATGGAATTGATAACCGTGTAATCATCATCCATCTGCAACACCGCACCGATACCTTCCAGAGAAAGGCTCATGTCGGTATTAAACTGCTCGGTATTACGCGGTGATAAATAACTGGTATGAGGATCCATTTCTCGCGCAAACGCATTCATCACCAGCTGAAAAACGTCTTCACTGTTGCTCTGCGCCAGACGACGGATAGCAAACTGGTAACGCTTGGTGAGCGTTTCCTTGATCTCTTTGTCGTCTTTACCGGTGAGTTTTAACGTCAGCCAGTCAAATTTTACTTTGGCATCCCACAGGCGGTTCAGCTCACCGACATTTTGCGGCCACGGCGATTTGCTGCGATCCAGCTCGATGGTGTCTGTTCCCGCGAGATCAATGGGTTTTTCTAATACGGAGAGGGCATATTGCAAGCGCTCGAAACGGCGTTTTTGCGCCAGATTGTAGAGCGCATAGGGCACGTCCAGTTTGCCGCCTTTCAGATCTTCGCCTAACTGCCCTTTTTGGTTGGCAAATTCGGCGATATCGGAAGCCAACAGCACGTTATGACTGTAGTCCAGCATATTGAGATAGCGGTTGAAAATTTTCTCGGAAAATTGTTCATCGAGCGCTATCTGCCGGTAGTGCGAGCGTAAAAAACGCAGTGTGATGCGATCGCTCTCGGTGGCATGCTGAAGTTCCTGGTGCAGTTGGGGAATCTGATCTGCACGCGTGATCATCTCACTGCGCGCAATCGCTTCACTGCGCGAGACAGGTGCTTCTTTGGCCACGCTCACGCCTGCGAGCAATGCGGCAGCAAGCACCGTCATTCGGATTAATGTGTTCATGCCCTGGTTGGCCCTCCGTATCAGAACTGCAAGTGTTCTGCGCGCACAATCATCGCCAGACCGGAAGCCAGTTGAACCCGAACTTCACCTTTGGCAATCTCAAGCACCGTAGCATCCATGGCGTCTTTACCCGCTCTGACTTTGATCTCTTGACCAATTTTCAAGGCGGTAATATCCGTCACGTTAACGCGCTGCGGTTGCGGCGCACGCTCGGTAGCCGCTTTGGGCTGACGAGGTGCGGAAGCACGCGGCGCAGTGGTACGAGGTTGACGCGGAGCACTGTCAGCTGCTGGGCGCTCGCGGCGCGGGGCGGGTTTACGCTGATGCGCAGGTTGATCGGTGGTCTCACCTGCGGCACGACGTTTCGCTTGCTGTTCAGCTCGCTGCGCCTGAACGCGCGCTTTCGCTTCTTCCAACTGCTTGCGAGCGTGATCGACATGCTGCTGTTCCAATTCACCGCACGGATTGCCATCCAGATCCACGCGTTGCGCACCCAGCTTGATGCCGTACAGGTAACGCCAACTGGAGGTATAGAGGCGCAACGCAGAACGCAATTGCGTTTTACTCACACTGTCAGTCTCCGACACACGCGTGACAAGATCCTGAAAAATACCGATTTTCAAAGGCCGCGTGTCACCTTCAGTGGTGAAACAAAGCGGAAACCGTTCTGCCAAAAAGGCAATGACATCTTTACTACTGTTCAACTTAGGTTGATTTTCCATGAAATTTCCTGATTACAACGGGTTTGCCAACCAGCGCAGGCATGAACAGGCGACATTATAATGACGCCATCAGCAATTGCTACGTTATCCTTCTCTCTGCGTGAGAGAATTGATAAAAATCAGCACATCGCTCTGTTGCAATTGTGCGCAGAGCACGGCGACCAGCGCTTTAAGACCTTCTTCGTCATCCGCGTCAAAACGCGCATAGGACGTGCTATCAATATCCAGCACGCCAATCAGTTGGCCGTTGACAGAAAGCGGCAACACGATCTCGGCATTACTGGCGGCATCGCAGGCGATGTGACCAGGAAAGGCATGCACATCATCGACACGTTGAATGCGGTTCTCCGCAATCGCGCGCCCACAAACGCCTTTGCCCGCAGGAATGCGCACACAGGCAACCCGACCTTGAAATGGCCCAAGAAACAGCGTGTCATCATCCAGAAGATAAAAACCCGCCCAATTGACCCCTTCCAGACGCTCAAACAAAAGCGCACTGCTATTGGCCAAAATAGTGATAAAGCGGCGTTCACCCGTAATCAGTGCGGTAAGATCGCTGACAAGATCCCTATAAAATGATGGTTTGTTCATAAATAATAATTCAGTTTTTCCAAATACCGGATCACTCCATCCCTAACCGATTGACGCAACGCGAATCGTTAGCTCAGTGGCATCATCCCATAATTTCAATCACCCTGCCTGACAACATCGGCAACGTCTCCCACAAGAGAAGAAGAATATACGCTTTTGCGTTTTTATTCACATAAACGTGACAGGATGAATTGAGACATACTGCACAGCATGCCACAACAACATTCGCTTCGTCAGCGTATTGCACACATTTCATTCCCCCAGCCAGACTTCTGATTTTCCTAAAACCGACCCTATACCCTCAATAATTCGAGTTGCAGCAAGGCGGCAAGCGAATGAATCCCGATGAGCTTACTCAAGTAATTGATTCAGTTGACAAATCTGCCCGGAGCAGATTTGAACGCCACTAGCGGCGGCCTCGTAAAAGGTGAGGCCCAGGGATGGGCCGAATAACGAGCGCCGCCAACGCATCTGCAGCTTGAAGTATCACGGGTATACACATTCAATTACCGTGCACCCCGGAAGTAGGCTATGATGCTGACGACCTTCACAGCGCAATCCGGCGTAATGAAAATATACAGCATAGTGGGTTCTGCCACGCACAGCGCTCCGCGTCCGCCCGTCACCCAGGCACGCTCTGGCGTTGCCTATGGGCGCTATCACCGTTGTCATGGCTGCGACATGCTATTTCTGCTTCCGGCAATGCGCAAAGGGGAGTATGCCACCTGCCCGCAATGTTCCACCCGCGTCGGTTCCGGGCGCGATTGGTCAATGACACGACTGGCCGCGATGGCCAAGGCGATGTTGTTGTTAATGCCTTTCGCCTATACAGCCCCCCTGCTCGATATCCGACTGCTGGGTGTTGCGATCAATGCCAGCCTGTTTGAAGGCATCTGGCAGATGACCAGGCAAGGACACCCGGTCACCGCCAGTATGGTGGCGTTCTGTACCGTAGGCGTACCGATTACGCTGATGATTTCCCTGCTTTATCTCTTTTTTGCCCCGCGCATGGGTATGAATCTGCGGCCGATTCTGCTGTTGCTGGAAAAATTGAAAGCCTGGATGATGCTCGATATTTATCTGGTCGGACTGGCCGTTGCAGCCATCAAGATCCGCGAGTTTTCCGATATTGAGATAGGCCATGGCTTGGTGGCCTATCTCACTTTGACTCTGCTGAGTCTGTTAACCTTGATTCACCTCAATCCAGATCAACTCTGGCTGCGTTTCTACCCACGGCTGCATCCGGTGATCAACCCGGAGCGTTATCGCCTGTGTCTGGCCTGCCATTTCACTAGCGCACCGGACACTCGAGGGCGTTGCCCACGCTGCAATACCCCACTACGAGCACGTCGGCGCCACAGCCTGCAAAAATCGTGGGCGGCCTTGATCAGCGCCATCGTATTTCTGGTGCCCGCCAACCTGCTGCCCATCTCGATTCTCTACGTCAATGGTGCACGCAAAGAGGACACTATCCTGTCAGGCATTCTCTCGCTGGCAAACGGCAATGTGCCTGTCGCGGCGGTGGTTTTTATCGCCAGTATACTGGTGCCCTTCACCAAGGTTATCGTGCTGAGCACCCTGCTGTTGAGCATACATCTGCACACGCAACGCGCTATCATGACGCGCATGCGCCTGTTACGCGCCATGATCTGGATTGGCCGCTGGTCGATGCTGGATCTGTTCGTCATCGCCTTGATGATGTCGCTGGTAAATCGCGACCAACTGTTGGCTTTTACCTTAGGCCCGGCGGCCTTCTATTTTGGTGCGGCCGTTATTTTGACCATTCTCGCTGCGGAATGGCTGGATAGCCGATTAATGTGGGATACCCATGGAACACGATTCAACAACACCCGAATCAACACGAACCGCGATTAAGCATAGGCGTCGTATATCGCCGTTCTGGCTACTGCCCTTTATTGCACTGCTGATTGCCGGCTGGTTGCTCTACACCAACCAGCAAGAGCGCGGCACCACGGTCACCATTGATTTTATCTCTGCTGACGGCATCGTGGCTGGCAGAACCCCGGTGCGTTATCAAGGTGTCGAAATCGGGACGGTACAAAACATTTCGCTGAGTGAAGACCTGCGTACCATTCAGGTTGAAGCCAGCATTAAAAGTGACATGAAAGAAGCGTTACGCAGCGGGACACAATTCTGGCTGGTAACCCCCAAAGCCTCATTAGCTGGCGTTTCCGGCCTTGACGCCCTGGTTGGCGGTAACTATATCGGTATGATGCCCGGCCCCGGCGAGCCACAGGCACACTTTTCTGCGCTGGATACTCAACCGAAATACCGGGCTAACAGCGGGGAGTTGCTGGTGCATCTGCATGCCGATGACTTAGGGTCACTCAACGCGGGCTCGCTGGTGTATTACCGCAAGATCCCCGTCGGAAAAGTGTACGATTACACCGTAACGCCAGATAATAAAGGCGTGACAGTTGATGTTCTGATTGAGCGCCGCTTCACGCATTTAATCAAGAAAGAGAGCCGCTTTTGGAATGTGTCCGGCATCAAGGCGGATATCAGCCCGGGCGGCGCCAAAGTAGAAATGCAAAGCCTGGCGGCGCTGGTCAATGGCGCTGTCGCATTTGACTCACCGGAGGGGAGCGATAACGCCAGCGCAGAACAAGCATACCGACTCTACCCTAATCTGGCGCAAAGCCAGCGCGGTGTGGCGATTACCTTAACGCTTCCCTCCGCCAATATGCTGAAAGCCGGACAAACACCGCTGCTGTATCAGGGTTTGGAAGTGGGCAGTGTACAAAAACTGGTGCTGGACCCTGGCAACGGTAATGTCACCGGACAGTTGATTATCGACCCCTCTGTTGTACCGCTGATGCGTGAAGGCACACGTATTGAGCTCACCAAACCACGTCTGACCTTGAACGATCTTAACCTCTCTCGCCTGTTAACCGGTCCAACGCTAACGCTGATTCCCGGCGACGGAGAGCCGCGCCAGATATTTCCACTGATTGATGGCACGCAGGCCTTACGCCCCGATACACTGACCGTTCAGTTGTCTGCCGCACAGAGCTATGGCATTGATGTTGGCCAACCCGTGTTGCTGCATGGCGTACAGATCGGGCAGATCATTCAGCGCACGCTGACCGAAAAAGGCGTCACCTTCGATGCTAGCATCGAACCCGAATATCGTGCTCTGCTGCACAAAGATAGCACCTTTATCGTCAACAGCAGGCTAAACGTCAAACTGGGGTTGGAGGGCGTGCAAATGATCGGAGCCAGTCCGCAAGAGTGGCTCAGCGGCGGTGTGATGGTGTTACCCGGGACACAAGGTGAGCCGCAGGCTCGCTATACCCTGTTTAGCGATCGGGATAATGCGCAAGAAGGCATCAAAGGCAGCACGCCCAGCCCAACCTTAACGCTGGTCACCGAGAGCCTACCGGACATCCAGGAAGGCTCGGTTGTGTTATACCGCAAGTTTCAGGTCGGCGAAATCATGCGTATTCGTCCCGGTGCAGAAACCTTCGACGTCCAGGTTTACCTGCATCCGGAGTATCGCAAACTGCTGACTGAACGCAGCGTGTTCTGGGCCGAGGGCGGTGCCCGCGTGCAGCTGAGCACCTCCGGACTGACGGTTCAGGCCGCGCCCCTAAACCGGGCAATCAAAGGCGCCATAAGTTTCGATAATCTCGAAGGCGCTCCCGAAACCAAAGGCGGAAAACGGCTGCTGTATAACACTGAAACCGCTGCACGTGCGATCGGTAGCCGCATTGAATTGCGGACTTATGACGCCAGTTCACTCTCCGCCGGCATGCCGATTCGCTACCTTGGTATTGAGATTGGTCGGTTGGACTCCCTTAAGCTGGCGGAACAGCGCAACGATGTCTTGGCGCAAGCAGTGCTCTACCCTGAGTACGTTAACGCCTTTGCTCGCGCCGGCACGCGCTTTTCAGTGGTGACGCCACAAATTTCAGCAGCTGGCGTCGATCATCTGGAAACCTTGCTCCAACCCTACATTAACGTCGAGCCAGGCAACGGCGCGCAACAGCGCCAATTCGAACTGCAACAGGCGACCATTTCCGATTCCCGTTATCAAGATGGGCTGAATATCGTGGTTGATGCGCCGGAAGCCGGTGCGCTGCAAGTGGGAACACCAGTGCTATTTCGCGGCGTTGAAGTGGGAACGGTTACTGGCCTTTCTCTGGGACCGCTGTCCGACCGGGTGACGGTGGCATTGCGTATCAGCAAGCGACACCAGCATCTGGTGCGCAGCAACTCGGTATTCTGGCTGGCATCGGGCTATAACCTGGAGTTTGGCTTGGGTGGCGGCTTACTGAAAACCGGTACCTTCCAGCAATTTATTCGCGGCGGTATCGCTTTTGCCACCCCGCCCGCCATTCCCTTAGCGCCGATTGCCACCCCCGGTAAGCATTTCCTATTATTGGGACAAGAACCCAAAGAGTGGCGCGAATGGCGCACTGCCATTCCTGAATAACCAGCGTTGATCCTGCCGTCGCGTGATGAGCGACGGCAGCCACGTGCCGTGTTACACTATCAGAATATTACCCGCACTTTTCTGATATTGTAACGAGATATTACCACCGTGGTGAAACCCCTCTCTCCTTCTTTGCCCTCCGCGTTTCTTGAGGCGATTCAAGACATCATGCCCGCGCATCTGTCCCTTGATGAATTCATTGCTGCCTGCCAGCGTCCATTAAGGCGCAGTCTGCGCGTCAACACGTTGAAGATTAGCGTGGATGACTTTTTGTCACTGGCGGCGGATTGGGGCTGGCAATTGGCGTCAATCCCCTGGTGTAAAGAAGGATTTTGGGTGGTCAGCCCGGATGAAACACAACTGCGATTGGGCAACACGGTTGCCCATTTAAGTGGGCTGTTTTATTTGCAGGAATCCAGCTCAATGCTGCCGGTCAGCGCATTGTTTTACGCGCAGGAAAGCGCGTTATTATCGCGTGAGGCAACCCCATCGCCATTGGTGCTGGACGTGGCCGCAGCACCGGGATCGAAAACCACACAAATTGCCGCACGTCTCGGCAATAACGGCGGGATCGTCGCTAACGAATATTCGGCCAGCCGGGTCAAGGTGCTGCATGCCAACATCAGCCGCTGCGGCGTAGACAACAGCGCGCTAACGCATTTTGATGGCCGCGTGTTCGGCGCGGCCCTGCCTGAGACGTTCGACGCCATTCTGCTTGATGCGCCGTGTTCCGGCGAAGGCGTGGTACGCAAAGACCCGGATGCCATGCGCCACTGGTCCCCGGAAAGTACGGCGGAGTTGGCACAAACCCAGAAAGCGCTGATCGTCAGCGCGTTTCATGCGTTAAAACCTGGCGGTGTACTCATTTACTCAACCTGTACGCTCAACGCCCAGGAAAACCAGCAGGTGTGTCAGCAACTGCTCGATACCTTCCCGCAGGCCTGTGCGATTGAAGCGTTAGGTGACCTCTTCCCCGGCGCAGAAGATGCGCTGACTGAGAAGGGATATCTCCACGTGTTCCCGCAAATTTACGACAGTGAAGGTTTCTTTGTCGCGCGGTTGCGCAAAACCGCGACCATCCCCCCATTACCCACACCGCGTTTTAACGTGGGTAAGTTTCCCTTCACGCTAGTAGCAGGTAAAGATAAAGACGCGGTGACGCTTTCTGCCAATCAGGCAGGCCTGGTCTGGGATCCAGAGCAGCAGCAACTCTGGCAGCGTGACAATGAAATCTGGCTGTTTCCCACCGCACTCAGTGCGCTGTTTGGCAAGATACGCTTCTCGCGCATTGGTATCAAACTGGCGGAACGCTATGCCAAAGGTTTTCGCTGGCAGCACGAAGCCATCGTCGCGCTGGCAGATGCACAGGCACCGCACGCTTACGCACTTAGCGACGCGCTGGTTTGTGAATGGTATCAGGGGCGCGACAGTTATCCCGACGAACTCCCTACCGGCGATGAGATGGTGCTTACCTATCAGCACACACCGATCGGATTAACCAAACGCATCGGCAGCCGTATAAAAAACAATCTTCCGCGCGAACTGGTGCGTGATGGTGCCTGTCCGCAGCACGGTAAACAGGGGTAGTTTAACGCCCAGTGCCTCATTTTCATCTACACTCTCGCTAGAGCTACTGCTACTGACTGGGAGGGTAAACGCCTATGTACGCACTGGTTGTCTTTATCTGTTATCTCGGCCACGGCTGCGAAAATCTGGTCATTGATGCTTATCTCAACGAAGCGCAGTGCCTGAGTGCGATGGATGAGCAACGTTTACGACGGGCGGGATGTTTTCCGATAGAGGATTTTATCGACGGCTATTGGATCCCGGCCCATGAACGCGCCGAGTTTTGACGCGTATGCACATCAGGCATACGCGCCATAATGCAGGCATCAGACGACAGCAAACTCCTGTTCTGTCATCCCTAAAGACACGCCCGCAGCAACGATATTAGCCCACTCCTGATCGGACAGCGTTATCCCGTTAGCCTGACGTTGTGCACAGGCAATACGTTCTGGCTCACCAGCAATCAGCACCGGATGTTCAGCATCCGCCGCCGGACAGGTCCGCACATAGTCCAGCATGGCGTCATACTCTTTTTGCAGCCAGTCCATCGATACCATTGCCGCCGGGTCGATAACGATCGTGGTCATATTATTCATGATCGCCCCTTTACGCTCATTATCCGGCTGGATTGTACCGCCGCCGGAAAGCAGCCCTGCCAGCATCTCTGCCGCCAGCACCAAGCCGCCGCCTTTATGGCGTGCAATGGGTTTCAGCGCGCCCTGTTTTTCATCTTCCCACATCACTTTGGGATCGTTGGTAGAAACGCCCTGACTATCGAGCATCACCTCTTCATCAAACGTCTTGCCCGCCAAATAGGCCACACGCGTTTTGCCCAACGCCACGATGCTGGTGGCAAAATCGAGCACAAACGGTGGATTATGTTCACTTTTAGGAAACGCAATGCAGATGGGGTTGGTGCCAAAACGCGCCTCACGGCCGCACCAGGGTGCCACAATCGGATCCAAATCGTTCACGTTGACAAAATGAATCGCCACCATCCCCGCCTCGGCCGCCATTTCACCGTAGGTGCCAATCCGTCCAAGGTGGCATGCGGAGGCCAGTGTCATCAGGCACACGCCGGTGGTTTTTGCTCTGGCAATCGCCTGCTCCATCGCTTCTTTGCCGGTGCGCTGACCAAAACCACGATCGCCGATGAACTGCAATACCGCTCCCCCGTCACGCAACAAACGCACCGGCGTATTAGGATGCATGATCCCTTTGGCGATAAATGCCACATAGTGCGGCAACATTCCGACGCCGTGACTATCATGACCTTTGAGATTGGCATTCACCAGATGATCGGAAACACAGCGCGCCTCATCAGCCTGTGAGCCTGCCTTTTGCAATAAAAGATGAGTAACGTCTCGAAGCTGACGCTCGGAGATTAACATAGGACAATTTCCTTGATTGTTTCCCTTCCGCCTCCAGATATCAGATTTTCTAATATCATGAAAAAGAGGGAGTTATATACCCTAAATAATTCGAGTTGCAGGCAGGCGGCAAGTGCGTGAATCCCGATGAGCTTACACAAGTAAGTGATTCGGGTGAGCGAACGCAACCAACGCATCTGCAATGTGAAGTATGACGGGTAAAGATGATTATTGTGTTTGCCTCATTATCCTACCGCTGAAAGCGCAGGGATTAAATGCCTCATCGCGCCTGACGCACTATTGCGTTAATCAAGATCAAAACCCTGGTCTATTGTTAGCAGCACGATTCGCGCCCTCAGCCCCGTACCTGACTGCGCTATAATAGGAAGAGTACGCCGTGATCATTCAAGGATCGCCATGAACTACCGCGCTGTAATACCCTTATATCTCCTGCTGTTGCTTATAGCGGGTTGCTCCTCGCCACAAGGCATGAACTGTCTGGGTGAAGTGAAAACGCTGCCGGGTCATCCGGTTGGCAAGACATCAGCCATGATTGTCGATAACACCGTGGCGTTTAGCGTGCTGATGCCCAAACAACGCATTGAAAGCGGTCTGTTACACTCGGCCGACAGCTCACGCTATGTGCCTTCCGCTGTCACCAAAGAGGGCTATCTGGCAAAGCGTCTCTCCGGTAACCGATTCTGCATTATCGATCCGAAAAAAA
This sequence comes from Symbiopectobacterium purcellii, assembly GCF_019797845.1. Taxonomy (NCBI): domain Bacteria; kingdom Pseudomonadati; phylum Pseudomonadota; class Gammaproteobacteria; order Enterobacterales; family Enterobacteriaceae; genus Symbiopectobacterium; species Symbiopectobacterium purcellii. The sequence continues at coordinate 2,439,575 of NZ_CP081864.1, forward strand.
ACGAGTACACCATCTACCAGTGCCAATAACCGCGAACGGTAATGATGGCATCGCCCCTCTTCGCGTAGAATGCTCTGATGTCTGGTGAGACGTATCCAGATATTTACCAAGCGTTAAAAAATCGAAAATCCGCCTTATCCCTATTCCGCTTTATATGACCGCCACGCAAAATCCCCCCGTCTACTGAGAGGTGAATCATGAAAAAAATGCTCTGCGTATTAATGGCGATTGTCATCACCACATCCTTAAGCGGATGCATATGGCCGGGTCCCGGTGGCGGACATGGCGGCGGTGGCCCAATGCAAGGGCCAATGGGTCCAGGTGGCGGTGGAGGCGGCCCTGGCTATGGCGGACACGGTGGGCGCGGGTAGTTGATGGGGTGAACATCAGGGCGCTTTGCCGCCCTGATGTGAAAGATCTATAATTTTGCCGCAGCACGTTGCGTCGCCTGCCTGCGCTTTTCAACAAACGAGGCTTGCTTGAGACGCACGGCCTGAAGCAGTTCCGGCGCAGCCGATCGCGGCGAACCTGCGTTGAACGGCGGCGCGGGGTCGTACTCCAATTGTAACTGAATCTCCTGTGCAACCGCATCACCGTACAGTCCTGCTACCACGGTCAGTGCGAAATCGATCCCTGAGGTCACGCCTGCACCACTAATGCGGTTTCCATCGTGCACAACGCGCTCCTCAACCGGTTGAGCCCCCAGCAACGCCAATTGATCGAGCGACCCCCAGTGGGTGGTTGCCTTATAGCCTTGCAGTAAGCCCGCGGCCCCTAATACCAGCGATCCCGTGCAGACCGAAGTAACCAGTTTAACTTCCTTCGCTTTTTGACGCAGGAAGTCCAAGACCTCATCATCGTCCATCAGATCAATCTGTCCGGGCCCACCCGGCACACAGATAACGTCTAGCGCAGGGCACTCAGCGAGGGTAACCGTAGGCAAAATAGCCAGACCCCGATCGGCGTTAACCGGCGCAAGATCTTTCCAAATCAAGTGCACCTGTGCACCCGGCGCCCGCACGAATACCTCGTAAGGCCAGGTCAAATCTAATTGGGTTACGCCGGGAAAAAGGAGAAAACCGATGGAGAGTGCGGGAGAATCAGCCATGACAACGTCCTTTGTGATTAGGTGATATTGCTTAGCATGCGCAGGTTTTTATCAGGGATTCAATCAGAATATCAACGATGAGAACCACATCGATGGTATCCATGACTCGACTTCACTGCGCGCAGCCCTTATGATCGCGTTCAGATTCATTTATGTAACTCGCTGATTAACGATAGGTAATTTTGCCAGGTTATCAGCTCAGCACAGAGATACCACGATGAAAAAGATCATTTTAGCGCTAACCCTTGCCACGCTTGGTGCTGATGCCATTGCCGCCGCCCAGTTGGTGACGTTAAGCCGCCAACAATATGGCGAACGTTGGGCGTTTACTCGTGAAGAAGTCCAGTTAATTTGCCGCCCGGGTAAGGCTGTTTTTGCGTTGAACACTGGGACGCTGATGCAGTACCCACTTAACGCGGCCGCACAGGCGCAAATGAAAAACGGTCAGGTTAGCGGGCAACCGATCGATGTGATCTGGCTGGACGACCCCACTGAACCGGGCAAGAAGAAAGATTTACAGCCGTTTATCGAACGCGGTGAACAGCTTTGTGCCGCAGGGTGATTTAAAAAACTGACTACATTTCAGCCACATGTTAATGCATGGATAATGGCGCGTTACCTTGAGGTGTGAAAGCTGTTCCAGTTATGAAACGAACTCCGCTGCAACACTGGTAATCAGTGAGAAGTTGGCTACGCTTTAAAGGGCAAGGCTGATTCAGCTTGCACAAATGCCAACTTTTAGCGCAAGGCTCTCTCCCAAGAGCCATTTCCCTAGACCGAATACAGGAATCGTATTCGGTCTTTTTTTAATGCATTGATTTTATATAACTTTACTCCATTTCACCCTAAATTGGCCATAAATTTTGTATCCGGTGTATATGTGGTTTTTATTATTTCTTGTCCGATCGCTCCTAGTTTAGATTGCTACAGTATTACAATAAAAATTACTTAGCATCACCTCCGGTTTAACCTCCTCACGTTCTAGCATCTGTGCGCGCACTGATAGGAAGGTGTCGCGCGGGATAGCCATCGGGCCACCATCAGCTTATCCCTCTATTTCGTTGCGAGCGCCATGAGTCCCTGAATAACCTGAGGCAGGAAGAGTACCGGCTTATGATTGACCCTCGGAAATTTCAAAAGTGCATGGAACTAAAACGGGTGCGCTTACAGATACACTTGAGTGAAGCAGCGAAAAACCCAAAAGCAATCCGAACTTAGTTTTCATTCCCTCCACCCGGTTTGAGGGAAGAATATCAAACTACTTGCTCCTGCATTGCAGACAATTTGGGTATACCCTGGATAAGCATTACTATCAAAATTTGCATTAATTATTTTCCATACGACAGCCAGCTCTCTTCGTGACATAACTCCCTAAAGAAAAATTATGTTTCTAACTTCTGTTATTTTATTGATTTTTATGATTATTCATGGCAAATTAGTCAACATATGAATGACTATACATGCGAGCATTTTTAAAACACGCCATAAAAAACAGAGGGATGCTATGAAGTTTTTAAGTGATGTTTTTGATGATTATCTCGAATTGGCAAAAGTAAATAACCATAAGATAGACATAAAACATTTCAACAATAAATACAAAAGCTCCAACGCGATATTCCAGCTAATCCCTGATGAGTTTAAAAATAACCTTAGCGGCCGTTTAGAAGAATTTATATTTAAGCCTTCTATAGGGCAAGCTATTGTCACAGACATACCTTGGGTTTGCGTCCTGAATAAAATGATAACAAACACACCTCAGTCTGGATATTATATAGCATTATTATTTTCTTATGATATGCAGGAATGTTATCTATCACTAAATCAAGGAGCAATAGACGCAGCGAAGGTATGTGGCGGGCCAAAAAAGGCACTACAATTTCTTAGTTTAATATCAAAAAATGTTTCTCCCTATTTGACATATGATAAAAAAGCAATTTATGGAGAAATTGATCTTAAGGCTCGTAAATTTCCTGGTACTGGCTATGAAAAGGCTGCCATACAAAGTTTTCGCTACAAGAAAGGAGCGCTACCATCGTTGCAAGAGTTTAGAGCTAATCTAAATGTCTTATTGTCAAGCTATGACAATTTATTTAGGTTATTTTCAAAATCATTATTGTCATCTTCAGAAGAACTATTTGACTTATATGCATTAGGCTTGGCTTCTTTGGCTGATGATTGCAAACAAGATGAAAACCAGGAGAATAAAAAGGCAAAATATAGAATCGCTGGAAGTGTAAATGTTTATCCAAGAGATATCAAAGTGGCGTCATCCGCCATTAAGAAAGCAAAATTCTTTTGTGAATATGACTCTAACCACAAATATTTTAAATCAAAAATTAGCAATCAAAATTATGTTGAAGCCCATCATTTCATTCCATTATCAGAGCAATATAATTTTGAATATTCATTGGATGTCGTAGAAAACATCATATCATTATGTCCTGTATGTCATAAAATATTGCATCATGGTACAATCAATGACAAAAAACCATTAATTGAAAAATTCTATGGCGAACGAAGCGATGCATTAGCAGACAGAGAACTTGAAATATCTCTTGATACATTACTTTCCTTTTACAAGTAATACAGCAGTGCCCATAAGGGCACTGTATCATTCATGTATTCATGCTGGGCGCTAGAAATTTCTCGACTTCCTTAGTTTAAACATCTAGAGGTTGGTGCAATAATCTCGTCATATCACATTCACCAACCATCAGCATGAATCAACTAAACACACGATTTTACCACAGAGACGCATGCTGCTACTTTTTTAGAAAGATATAGTTTCACTGATGCTTTTCATTAACCAAAATTGACGTATCTGCCAGTGTGAATCCCATATACATATACATACATAGCTCCCCCCCATTATAAAAATGGTTGAATGAATGCTTTCATAGTTTCTAAAATAGTTTTGGTAATATCACGATTATGATACCTGAATTTCACTTGCTGTTATGGTTTACCGCTGCATTAATAGTAAATACACCAAATGACGGCAATTATCGGACTAACACCGAGTTTTGGGACATAGCCTCCCTAGTGGTCAGAAGGATTTGATTCACCCAGTGAAACAGCTCAAGCATGAGAGCTTCGGAGTCTTTGGGGATTGCCAGTCAAGGAGAGTATCTTCTGGGGCGGGTAGCAGCAAGGCCGGGAGAGCGCCAACCGTTCATAAGACCCGCATCCTATCGGGGAGGCTTCATAAAAAAGGGTATGGAAACGAATTCACCCCCAAATTGCTGGGCCACAAGTCGATGAAAATGACTGACAAGTGTCTCGCCAGCCGGGAAAAAGAGTGGACAATGCACTGAGCTCAACGCCCTAAATCAGCACCTCAGCTGCCGAAAAATGCGCATCAATATGATTTTAAAACAATGCTAACGAGGGTATTGCTGCGTGTTTTTAGCGTAAGATTTATGATTTAGAATCAATCCATTAGTCATATTTACCCGCCTAAAGTAATCGTATTCAATTTTTTAATTATTTGATTGTATAGTATTTTATTGACTCCCCGCTGCAAATATTCGAAATCCGCCCTAAATTCTGTATTCAGAGTAAATTCACATAGCGATCTTTAGCCAGAACACGCTTGTCATAACGCCTAACGACAATAATCTCCTGCATGAGAAAAGAGGTTTCAGTAAATAGTATTATCTATCATCTTCAATTTAGGTCCCTCACACTCTGGCATCTTTACACATTTCACCGTAATTCCTATTATTTGATATCCCTACTCCCTTTCTTTAAGAGAGCATTGTACAAACTAATTAATCGGATAGTTAACATGCTTACTATTAAAAATGAGGGTGTTATAAACTCAAAATCGTTGATGAATACAACGCCAGCGATAGCTATTTCTTCGCAGGCTACAACATCAGAGCAAAGCGCATGGGAATATTATAAGATTTGGTCTGAATGGGAAAAAAACTCTTCACAGGGTATGGGTGAACAACGCGACGTTGCAGTGGGAAGAATGCGAGATGCTCTGGAAAGGAAAACTGATTCCCTTGATTTGAGCATGTTGAACTTAAGCACATTACCTGGCATTTTTCCCAAACAGGTTAAGACTTTGGATATTAGTAGAAACCAACTTCATACACTGACTGAATGCTTACCAGAAAATCTTCAAGTTATAGATGCCAAAAATAACAAATTAATCACTCTCCCTAAAAACTTACCTGAAAGTTTATCTAAGGTATTCCTATCACATAATCGTCTAAAAAGATTACCTGAAAATTTACCTTCATCCATTCTAATTATCGACGTTGAAAACAACCAGTTGGAGGGTACAATCAGGAATCTACCAGACTCTCTTATGGGTTTAAAATTAAAAAGTAACAGACTAGACACAATACCAAGCCATTCGCCTAATTTTATAGAATTTTTAGACATAAGCAATAATATAGTAACTGAATTACCCGATGACTTGCCGAATTCCATCAGATCTTTAAATGTTAGTCATAACAAATTAACTGCTTTGCCCAGAAAATTACCCGATTCAATTAAAGTTTTAGACATAAGCCATAACGAATTAACGTTTCTTACCAATGAGTTACCCGACTCCCTTGAGATTTTTGACGTAAGCCATAACAAACTAACCACTCTGCCCGACAAGTTACCAGACTCCATCGATTTTCTGATGGTTCATCATAACAAATTAAACAAACTCCCTGACAAGTTACCCCACGCCCTTGACAACCTTCAATCAAGCAGTAATAACTTGACTTGCATTCCTGACAAATTGCCAAAAGACATTCGCATTACAGATTTTAGTTTTAATAAAATAGAAATCTTCCCCGATAACTTACCACAAACCATTACTCATTTAAAATTAAACAACAATAATATCGCAGCAATTTCAGGAAAAATATCCAATTTGAGTGATAGAATGGAAATTGACTTAAAGAATAACAAGTTATCTGCAAAAGAAAAATCAAAAATAATCAATTTGCAAGCAAGTGAATACTATAATGGCCCTAATATTAAAACGTAAATATTAGCTCCCCCCACTTGTAATAACAAGATGGGGGGTAGTTAAGTGCGATTATTACACAACCACCTTCCCAGGTTATTTACAATCGTCAGTTATTTTCACAACAGCGGCATCGAGCACAGCAGCATTTTCAGAGGCAAACATGGCAATGCCTTTGACAGGCTTGCCCTCTTTCAAGATACCGGTGGTCAATGCCTCATCCACTGTATCAAGCCTGAACGCTTTATTATCAGGAGAGTACGCCTTTAAACACAGCGTAGACAAATTGACGTCATCACCAGATAGCTTAACCACTGCCACCTCGAAACTTTTGGTGTAAGCCATTTTGCTTCCAACAGAGATTGAGCCGTTAGATTGTGCTGTAGCGTATACCGCTATATTATCCGGCGTCGACGCATTTGCAGTAAAACTAAAACCAGCCAGAGCCATAGTGGCAACGATCATCGAAACTTTCATATCCATTCCTTTCAGTAGGTTTTAGCCTTGGTTACTGTATATATACAAGATACAGCCTATTGAAATAGTACATCAGCTAACCTAAACCATTATTAAAGGGATGTTTTACTCTTTGAAGAAGTAGGTTTTAGAATCTAATGGGTTAATTATTAAGGAAAAATAGAAAAGCTTACGGGTGCGGGTTCAGTCTTACAATCGTAATCTGGGCGACCTGGGCTTAACGTAGCGCGTCAGTTTACGCTCAGGGCACTACCGCCTTCGCCCCATGTTTAACCAGGCTATCACCGATCTTTTGATGCCGATTGGCTTTAGCTTTGACCAAGTGGTTGTGCACTTCCCATTCCATTTCATTCGCCAACGCAGGTTTTTATTTATCATTTAGCTAGGCCTGTTGACAATCATCGCCAAGAACCTGTTTTTTTGTAAAAGAATCTGTTTACATTCTGTCTTTTTTGGAAAAGCAGAATGCCAAGATTGATGCTCAGTGATGACCAATACGAACGGATTAGCCCGTTTTTGCCGGGAAAGGATTCGGATCCGGGACGAACAGCAGCAGATAATCGGCTTTTTGTCGAAGCGGTTTTATGGATCGCCCGAACTGGAAGCCCATGGAGAGATTTACCACCCGATTTCGGACTCTGGAACTGTGTGTACAAACGCTTTGCCAGATGGTCACGGGCAGAAATATGGCATTCCGTTTTTGCTGAACTTGCGGGCGATGCCGATTTCGAGGAAATCTTCATCGACAGCACTATCGTACGGGTTCATCAGCATGCAGCGGGCGCTCCCAAAAAAACGGTGACCAGTCGATTGGTCGTTCTCGCGGGGGATTGACAACCAAGATTCACGCTCTGGTTGATGGGCTGGGCATGCTTGCCCGTTTTAGTTTGACTGGTGGTCAAAAGAGCGACACCAGAGAAGCATTGCCTTTACTTGGTGAATTGAAACCTTCAAGCTTGGCTGCAGACAAAGCCTACGATACGAATGTGATTCTACAATATCTGGAGTCGGTAGGCATTCAGGCTGTCATCCCCAGCAAAGAGAATCGCCGTGAGCAACGCCCACTGGACAAACATCTTTACGCTTCACGCAATTTGATCGAACGTTTCTTTTGCCGTATCAAGCAATTTCGACGCGTAGCTACACGCTTCGACAAACTCTCAAAACGCTTCGCATCATTCGTTGCGCTCGCTGCTGCATTCGTCTGGCTGTGTTAATTGTCAACAGCCCCTAACATCACTGCTCTTTTCTTACCAGACAAGATAGCTAAATGATACTGAAAATAAAATAACAATTAATGAATAAATTGGGGTAATACCAACACTAGCCATACATAGCTATCTATTAATCCAAATAACAACTAATTATCTTTTTATGTTCAAGTTTCATATTTCAATCCTAACCATTAGCCTTCATTGCTCCTCACCTATACTCGTTGATATTTATCCATAAAACGTCATCAATAAGCTGGAGAAAACATGAGCGTTGCATATGAAGCGAAAGATATTAAAACAATATCATGGGGCAGTATCATTGCAGGTATAGTGACGGTGATGGCCGTGTCTATATTATTATCTACCCTGGGCAGCAGCCTAGGTTTCGCAATGGTCGAGCCGAAGTCAGACGATCCGGTAAATGGCGTGGGAATGGCTGTCGGCCTATGGACCGTGTTCTCCATTGTTATTAGTTTATTCGCGGGATCGTTTATCGCTGGCCGATTGGCGGGTTACGATGGCATGATTCACGGCTTCTTAAATTGGGCTAGCGCGTTACTGGTCGCTTCTGTGTTGGGTGCCATGCTGGTGAGTTCCTCAATAAAAACAGCGGGAAGTGCGCTTGGCTCAATCGCATCAGCCACAGGCTCGATGATTTCCAGCGGTGGTGAAGCTCTGGGCAACGGACTTTCTCGTGTGGGGGATGCAGGGCAAAATTGGTTTGAGGAGATCATGCTTGATACGCACCTTTCAAGTGATGGCTTGCAGAGTGAAGTAGAAAATGCGCTCGTGAAATCGGGCATTCCCACATTACAACCTGATTATCTCAAACGGCAATTGCAAGGTGCTAAACAGGATATCATGCTGGCTGCGCGCCGCATGGCAGTGGGTACAGAATCGAGTGAACAGGTTGCAGCCCAATTAACCGAGAAACTTGCGCAACGGAGTAAGACGATTGCGGCCGGCATTAACCGCGATGATATCAAGCGGGCGTTAGCGCAAAACACCGACCTGACTCCCGTTGAAGCAGACCGGGCGGTCGAAAACATTATCAGTACTCGCGATCGCATGGTGAAAGAAGTGAGCGAGCGCCTCAGCGAAGCACAGCAAAATATACAGCAGGCTCAGCAGCGTTATGAGGACTGGAAAAAGCAGGCGGTTGAACAAGCTGATCAGATGTCAAAAGCAGCGGCAAAAGCGGCGTTATGGTTCTTTTTCGCACTGCTGATCGGTGCCGTAATCAGTACTCTTGCCGGTGCCTGGGGCGCGAAGAGTAAACGTCATGTGTAGTATGAGTCAGGCAAGAGGTGGCTGCGATGTTTAATCCTGGGGATATCGTTCAAAGTAAAACGGGTGGGCCACGCATGCGGGTTCTTAGCGTAGAGGACGATAGGCTTTACTGTGCGAGAATTGACGATCCTATTGAGAAAGAAGTAGAAATAAGCGTTGATAGCGTCTCGTTTTACCGCGAGGAAGGCGATTTCGGCGTGTGTTAATACACATCCCCTTCAGGCTTGACCTGAAGGGGATGTAATAAAGCATTACTGTTGCGTCGTTGCAGTCGTCATTTTCTTCAGGTCTTGATCGATAAAGAACAGCCCCCCTTGCGCGGGACTCACCAATGCCAACTTGTCGAGAATGGACTTAAACAATTTCTCTTCTTCATGTTGTTCAGCCACATACCATTGCAGGAAGTTGAATGTTGAATAATCCTGCTGTGTCATTGCTGCATGAGTCAGTTCATTGATTTTCCGTGTAATTAATTGCTCATGCTCATAGGTTTGCTCAAACACGTCAGCCAGGGATGCGAAATCGACCGGTGGCGCGGCGATAGCCCCCAGTACGGGCATGCTGCCGGTGTCATCCAGATAATTGAAGAGCCGTTGCATATGCTCCATCTCTTCTTGAGAATGTGTTTTCAGGAATGCTGACGCGCCTTCAAACCCTTTATCACCACACCATGCGCTCATTTGCAGGTACAAATTAGCAGAATAGAATTCCAAGTTTAGCTGATCGTTTAATTGTTGAATCATCTCTTTTTTAAGCATCTTTTATTCCCTCTGATTGGCAGGTGAGTCAATTTGTTCCATTATGCCTTGCTGTTAAAAAATAAAAAACATTTTATTATCAAAATAATTAACATAAAAAATAAATCGCAATAAATCAATAAAATACATTAAATGATAACGATTTTCAATTTCATGAAATGATTATTAACGCCATTTATTTGAGAATGGTTTTTATTTAATTTTAACGTACTGCTGGATATTTATAAAAACCGCCTCATCGATTTAATAACCTAAAGAATAATCATTCTTTTTTAGCATCAGGTTATGAAGCAATACCCGCGTATGTCCGCCAGGAAAAAAATGCTATGATGCGCGCTCACCGGCGGCCCTGAGGATAAGAACAATGGCGTATAATCTGGCTAACCTTGCTGCGCAAGAGATGGATAAAGTGAATGTTGATCTCGCAGCCTCTGGCGTGGCGTTCAAGGAACGCTACAACATGCCGGTCATTCCTGAAGTGGTTGAGAGGGAGCAGCCCGAGCATCTGCGTGACTATTTTCGTGAACGCATCGCATTCTACCGCCAACGCTCGTTGCAGTTCTCTCGCCTCCCCTACGAACCCAAGGCAAAATAGCCTGAAATCTGCTGTCCAAAGCACTTTTTTCGCTTGCATGTTATGCCCAACAGGCGGTTAATGGTAAGGCAAACCACCTTTTACCGAGAGAGGCAAATCAAATGAGTAAAGGCATGGACAGCAAAAAAAACAGCAAGAAAAAACCGTTGAAAACCGCAGCAGAAAAACGGGCGGATAAACGGTCCAAACGCGCTCAGCAAACCGATACGGTGAGTTGATGCCTTAGTGCGCTGAACGGGTAATCCCGCACTCAGCGGGATTACTTCAGTCGCTAACCCCTTATTTTTACTTCTCTTCGACCATCAGTAAAAATGCGTACTCCAGCGCAATGTCTTCGTATTGTTTGAATCGCCCCGATTTTCCCCCGTGCCCGGCGTCCATATCTGTCAACAGCAGTAACAGGTTGTCATCAGTTTTCAGCTCACGCAATTTGGCCACCCATTTGGCGGGTTCCCAATACTGAACCTGCGAGTCATGTAGTCCGGTAGTAATCAACAGATGCGGGTAGGCTTGCGCGCTGACATTGTCATAAGGGCTGTAGTTTTTGATGTAGTCATAATAACGCGGCACACCAGGATTCCCCCACTCGTCATATTCGCCGGTGGTCAATGGAATTGACTCATCAAGCATGGTGGTCAGCACATCGACAAACGGCACCTGCGCTACCACACCTTTAAACAGTTCAGGGGCCAGATTAACGACCGCACCCATCAACAAACCTCCGGCGCTGCCGCCCATGGCATAAAGCTGCTTTTCATTACCATAACCCTTCGCCACCAATGCGCGGGAGATATCAATAAAATCAGTAAAGGAGTGCATCTTATTGAGCAAGCGCCCGTCGTCATACCATTGCTGCCCCAATTCCCCGCCGCCGCGGATGTGCGTTAACGCAAATACAAACCCTCGATCGAGCAGGCTAAGGCGACTCACGCTAAAATCCGGTTCCATACTACTACCGTAGGCACCGTAGCCGTACACCAGTAACGGATTATTGCCGGGCTGATAGCAGTCACGGCGGTACACCAGCGACACCGGCACCTCAACGCCATCGCGCACGGTGATCCACAGGCGTTCGCTGCAATAGTCCGACGCGGAGAAGTGTTTGACCTCCGCCTGTTTGAGCAGGCACTGTTCGCCGCTGTCCAGATTAATCTCGTACAGCGAGGTCGGCGTGGTCATGGATGAATAACCAAAACGCAGCAGTGACGTCTCAGGCGTCGGATTGTAAGCGAGCCAGGTAACGTAACTGGGATCGTTAAAGCTGATGTTTTTTTCGGTACCGGTCTGCCAATGCACCTGCCGCAGCGAGGTTAAGCCTTTCTCACGTTCTTCCAGCACCAGCCAATCGCGGAACAGCTCAAAGCTTTCCAGCACGCGACTGCTGTGCGGCGCGATGAGCGTTTCAAATGCGGACTCATCCCAGTCGGTAGTGCGATACAGGCCGAAGTTTTTGCCCTCCCGGTTCGAGCGCAGATAAAACGCCCCCTGATAGTGGTCCACGCCATACTCATGATCTTTGCGGCGCGAAATACACACTTGAGGCACGGCGTCACTGTCGTGCGCATCCAGCAAGCGAACTTCTGTGCTAGTGGTACTGCTCAGAAAGATAACGATATACGCTTCAGAGGTGGTTTCCCCCAGACTGACATAATAGGTATCGTCTTGCTCTTCATAGACCAACCGATCCTGGCTGACATCATCACCGAGACGGTGCAAGAACACCTGATAGGGAAGCAGCGTCTGCGGATGCTTGCGCACGTAGTAGATTGCGGTGGCATCGGCATTCCACTGCATGTTTGCCGAGACGTGCTCAATGACATCCGGTAACCACTCCCCGCTCTCCAGGTTGCGAAACCGGATGTCATACTGACGGCGGGAAATTTTATCCTCAGCCAGCGCCAACAGTCGGTTATCCGGACTAACGGATAGCGCTCCCATATTATAGAACTCACTGTCTGCGGCACGTTCATTCTCATCCAGCAGCAGTTGCCACTGTTCTGTTTCTGAGGCAGGCTGCCGCACATAGCGCGCGTACTCTTTCCCCGATTCGTAGCGCGTCTGATAGCGATAGCCACGTTTAACATAGGGCACTGAGGCATCCTGCGCCGGGATCCTCGCCACCATCTCCTGATACAGCGTTTCTTTCACCGCATCGCTGGGTTGCATATGTGAAGCGCAATACGCGTTTTCTGCTTGCAGATACGACAACACGGCCGGATCTTCCCGCGTATCGTCGCGTAGCCAGTAGTAATGATCAAGGCGGGTATCACCGTGCATCGTGAGGGAGTGCGGACGTTTTTCTGCCTGAGGTGCTTTCATTGCGTGCCATCCTGTTTTCTGGAAAGAAAATCGTGGCACGATTCTCTGAGAAAGCCAAGCGGTGCTGTTTGTAGGTAGGGCTTGTTGCCTTCGATATTCTCGTCGCTGATGCGTACGCAAACGTTTTCCTTTATACTGCGCGCCATGTCAATACAGAGCGGGAAAGCAGAATGTTAACGGTTGGAACAGCGCTACGCGCGTCATGTTATTAGGTTGCGGAGAACTGGGTAAAGAAGTGGCGATAGAATGCCAGCGGCTGGGCGTTGAAGTGATCGGTGTCGATCGCTATGCCAATGCTCCCGCCATGCATATCGCTCACCGCAGCCACGTCATTAACATGCTGGATGGTGCAGCGTTGCGTGCCGTTATCGAACTTGAGCGCCCCGATTACATTGTGCCGGAAATTGAAGCCATTGCCACCGACATGCTGGAGACGTTAGAGCAGGAAGGCCACCATGTGGTGCCCTGTGCCAAAGCCACGCGTCTGACCATGAACCGCGAAGGCATTCGCCGTCTGGCAGCGGAAAACCTGAATTTGCCCACCTCTTCTTACCGTTTTGCCGCCAGCGAAGATGCTTTTCAACAGGCCGTTGCCGAAATTGGTTACCCCTGTATCGTTAAACCGGTGATGAGTTCATCAGGAAAAGGGCAGAGTTTGATCCGTCGGGAAGAACAACGGGATCAGGCATGGAAATACGCACAAGAAGGTGGACGTGCGGGCGGCGGTAAGGTCATCGTGGAAGGCCTGGTCAACTTTGATTTCGAAATCACGTTATTAACGGTCAGCGCCAGCGACGGTATCCACTTCTGCGCACCCATCGGCCACCGTCAGGAGGACGGCGACTATCGCGAATCATGGCAACCGCAGCAGATGAGCGAACTGGCTTTGGCGCGCGCGCAACAGATCGCCCGCGATGTGGTCAGTGCGCTGGGGGGATATGGTCTGTTTGGCGTAGAGCTGTTTGTCTGCGGCGATGAGGTCATCTTCAGCGAAGTGTCACCGCGCCCACATGATACCGGCATGGTCACGTTGATCTCGCAAGACCTTTCTGAGTTTGCCCTACACGTACGCGCTTTTTTAGGTTTGCCTGTCGGTGCGGTACGCCAATATGGCCCTGCCGCCTCTGCCGTTATTTTGCCTGAGTTGGTGAGTGATAATGTCAGCTACAGCGGATTAGAACATGCGCTGCGCCCCGGTACGCAAGTTCGCCTGTTCGCCAAACCGAGTATCGAAGGTAAGCGCCGAATGGGCGTGGCGCTGGCCGTGGCGGATAATATCGATGATGCAGTAGGATTGGCTGTCTCCGTCGCCAGTGCTGTAAAAGTGACCGGATAACCGCCTCCATCCCCCCCAAAAAAAAAGCCACGCAATGCGTGGCTTTTTTGTCGTAACCGCACTTTAGGCTGTAGCGCCTGCAACTGCTTCACGCGCCAGTTCGGTAATGCGCGCGTAGTCACCGCTTTCCAGCGCATCGTTCGGCACCAGCCAGGAACCGCCCACGCACAGCACGCTTTTCAGTGCCAGGTAATCGCGGTAGTTTTTCAGTGAGATACCGCCAGTCGGGCAGAAACGGATCTGGGAGAACGGACCTGCAATCGCTTGCAGCGCTTTTACGCCGCCGTTCGCTTCCGCCGGGAAGAATTTGAACTCACGCAAACCGTAGTCCATACCCAGCATCAGTTCAGAAACGGTGCTGATACCCGGAATCAACGCAATCGGGCCTTCTACAGCAGCTTTCAGCAACGGCTCTGTCAAGCCGGGGCTGATGGCGAACTGTGCGCCAGCAGCAATCACTTCCGCCAACTGCTGCGGATTGGTTACTGTGCCAGCACCGACAATCGCGTCAGGTACTTCTTTGGCAATGGCACGGATCGCGTCTACTGCGCAGTCGGTACGCAACGTGACTTCCAGAACGCGAACGCCACCCGCTACCAGGGCTTTCGCCATCGGCACCGCGTGCTCCAGTTTGTTCACTACAATCACTGGAACCACAGGACCTGTGGTCAAAATTTGCTCTGCGCTCGTTTTCCAGTTTTTCATTCGTCATCATCTCCTGTCATGCCCGGAGGCATCATTAGTCATATAGCGCGCCCCTGCCACAGGGATCTGCCCAAAGCAGACGTCCGACCGCACCGAGTTTTAGCCAAACATTACAAACAAAAATTCTATTGATTACCGGTCACTGCCGCACGTCGCCACGCACGGCAGAAACCAATCACTTATTCCACTTCGTTCCAGGAACGGCCATCCCGGGTGATCATGGCGACAGAGGCCACCGGCCCCCAGGTACCAGCCTGATACGGCTTCGGCGCATCGTTGTCCATCGCCCAAGCGTCCATGATGGAGTCCACCCATTTCCAGGCCTCTTCCGTCTCATCACGACGCACGAACAGCGCTTGGATACCGCGCATGGTTTCCAACAACAGACGTTCGTAGGCATCAGCCAAATGCTGCTGATTAAAGGTTTCCGAGAAGCTCAAGTCCAGCTTCACGGTTTGCAGACGGTGTTTATGCTCCAACCCGGGAATTTTGTTCAAAATTTGAATTTCAACGCCTTCGTCGGGCTGCAAGCGAATGATCAATTTATTCTGCGGCAGTTGCTGGTAAGAATCGTGGAACAGGTTCAACGCCGGATTTTTGAAATACACCACCACTTCCGAGCACTTGGTTGGCAAACGCTTGCCGGTGCGCAGATAGAACGGCACGCCCGCCCAACGCCAGTCATCAATATCCACGCGGATGGCAACAAAGGTCTCCGTGTTGCTCTTTTTGTTGGCGCCCTCTTCTTCCAGATAGCCCGGCACTTTATGGCCCTGAACAAAGCCGCCAGTATATTGGCCGCGCACCGTGGTTTCATGCACGTTGGAACGATCGATGCGACGCAGTGAACGCAGTACCTTCACTTTTTCGTCACGAATGCGATCGGTGCTCAGATCCGACGGCGGAGACATGGCAATCATGGTCAGAATCTGCAACAGATGGTTCTGAATCATGTCGCGCATCTGCCCAGCCTGGTCGAAATAGCCCCAACGCCCTTCAATACCGACCTCTTCCGCGACGGTGATCTGCACATGATCGATGGTGCGGTGATCCCAGTTGGCAGAGAACAACGAGTTGGCAAAACGCAGTGCCAGCAAGTTGAGCACCGTCTCTTTACCCAGATAATGGTCGATGCGGTATACCTGGCACTCGTCGAAATATTCGGCGACCTGATTGTTGATCTCGCGAGAAGACGCCAGATCCGAACCCAGCGGTTTTTCCATCACCACGCGCGACGGCGACTTGTTAAGCCCCGCTTCACCCAACCCGCGACAGATTGCGCCGAAGGTGCTGGGCGGCATGGCAAAATAGTTGATGGTGGTACGGTTCTTTTGATCGAGCATTTTGCCCAGACGTTTGAAACCGGCAGTATCCTGTACATCGAGATTGCAAAAATCCAGCCGACCACTCAGCGTTTGCCACAGTCCGTCATCGATAGACTCCTTCATGAAGGTGTCCAATGCTTCACGGACTACGCTAACGTATTTTTCCTTATCCCACTCTGCACGTCCCACGCCAATGATGCGCGTGTCCGGATGAATGTGACCGGCTTTTTCCAATTGATACAGAGACGGCAGCAATTTTCGGCGCGCCAAATCGCCTTTCGCACCGAAAATAACCAGATCACACGCCTGGGCTGTTGAAGTTACCGCCATGTTCATCTCCTCGTTGCAGGATGCTGTAATTTTATTACAGCAATAATGTACTCTTTTTGACTAGGACCCGTAAACCCGTCAATAAATGTCATTAAGTTTCATAATGCGCATCACGTAATGATGAAAAAAATCCACTGTATGAATGACTGAAACGGTTTAGGCGTTCCTCCAAAAGAGAAATTTTCTGTCTTTTCTGACAGCCGGTTACTTTTTTGAAAGTTAGACACACGTCATGTTCTCAGAAAAAAAATGCGCAGCCTTACGCAGTTTTCCCTGCCAACCCGACATGGGGCGTAGTATATTCCCATGAATTCTGCATCGGTTTCCCTCTGGTTGAAATCGATAAAACCGCACATGGTCTCATTATATGAACATGCTGGACAAAATTCTGAGCCACCTTGAGCTCCTCAGCAAGTCAGAACGAAAAGTGGCAGAGGTTATTTTGGCGGCACCACACACCGCCATCCACTCCAGTATTGCCACACTGGCTGGCATGGCGGAGGTCAGTGAGCCCACCGTCAACCGATTCTGCCGTCGTTTGGAAACCAAAGGCTTTCCCGATTTTAAACTGCATCTGGCGCAAAGCATTGCCAATGGCACGCCGTATGTTAACCGTAACGTCGATGAAGATGACAGCGTCGATTCCTATACCAGCAAAATTTTTGAATCCACGATGGCTGGGCTGGAGCACGCCAAATCAAATCTGGACATCACCGCGGTCAACCGCGCCGTCGATCTGCTGACGCAAGCCAAGAAAATTTCATTTTTCGGCTTTGGCGCTTCTGCCGCCGTCGCGCACGATGCGATGAATAAATTCTTCCGCTTTAATATTCCTGTCGTCTACTTTGATGACATTGTTATGCAGCGTATGAGCTGCATGAACTCCAGCGATGGGGATGTTGTGGTGCTGATCTCCCATACCGGCAGGACCAAAAGTCTGGTTGAAATGGCCCAGTTGGCGCGGGAAAACGATGCAACGGTTATCGCCATCACCTCAGACGCCAGTCCCCTCGCCCATGAAGCGTCGTTGACGCTGCGCGTGGATGTGCCGGAGGACACGGATGTGTATATGCCCATGGTATCCCGTATCGCGCAGTTAACACTGATTGACGTATTGGCGACCGGCTTTACGCTGCGGCGTGGTGCAAAATTCAGGGATAACCTCAAACGCGTCAAAGAAGCCTTACGGGAGTCGCGCTTTGACAAAAGCGACCGTTTTGGGGGTTCCTACGGTAACGAGCACTAAGCATTTGTTTTATAATTTTGTGTTTATATAAACAGGTGTTTTTATTAACATATTGTTTTTATTAGCACAATGCGTTTGTATTTAACGATTTACCCAACACGATAACCATAACAAGGGGAAGGGTTGGCTATCCTTAAGGAATAATGGTTGCTATACATAACCATTGCCCGGTATAGCCACCCGAACTTAACCACGGAGGCGGGCTGCGTTTACGCTCTACCTGATGCGAAAGCGCGGTTCGGCACTACTCACTTCACTATTGCTTCACAAGTCAACGGAGTTATACATGTCCAGACGGCTCAGAAGAACCAAAATCGTCACTACGCTGGGGCCCAGCTACCGACCGAGACAATAATCTGGAAAAGGTTATTGCCGCAGGCGCTAACGTAGTCCGCCTGAATTTTTCGCATGGTACGCCTGAAGACCATCAGTTGCGTGCGGACAAAGTGCGGGAAATCGCAGCAAAATTGGGCCGCCATGTGGCAATTCTGGGCGACCTCCAGGGGCCAAAAATTCGCGTTTCAACCTTCAAGGAAGGCAAAGTTTTCCTGAACGTTGGCGACAAATTCCTCCTTGACGCCAACCTGGGCAAAGGCGAAGGCGATAAAGAAAAAGTGGGCATCGACTACAAAGGCTTGCCAGCCGATGTGGTACCGGGTGACATCTTGTTGCTTGACGATGGTCGCGTACAGTTAAAAGTATTGCGCGTGGATGGCATGAAGGTGTTTACCGAAGTGACCGTTGGCGGCCCCCTGTCCAATAATAAAGGGATTAACAAGCTCGGTGGCGGTCTGTCTGCCGAAGCCTTAACGGAGAAAGATAAGGCCGATATCATCACAGTGGCCAAAATTAGCGTCGATTATCTGGCCGTGTCTTTCCCGCGCTGCGGCGAAGACCTCAATTACGCGCGCCGGCTGGCACGCGATGCTGGCAGTCAGGCAAAGATCGTGTCCAAAGTAGAACGTGCAGAAGCCGTCGCGACAGACGAAGCCATGGATGACATCATTCTGGCCTCCGACGTGGTGATGGTGGCGCGTGGCGATCTGGGGGGAGAAATTGGTGATCCGGAGCTGGTGGGTATTCAGAAGAAACTGATCCGTCGTGCGCGTCAGTTGAACCGTGCGGTGATCACCGCGACTCAGATGATGGAATCCATGGTCACTAACCCGATGCCGACCCGCGCCGAAGTCATGGATGTCGCCAACGCTGTATTGGACGGCACCGATGCCGTGATGCTGTCAGCAGAAACCGCTGCCGGTCAGTATCCGGCGGAAACCGTCGCTGCAATGGCCAGCGTTTGTCTTGGTGCCGAAAAAATCCCGAGCATCAACGTCTCCAAACACCGTTTGGATGTGCAATTCGATAACATTGAAGAATCGATTGCTATGTCCACGATGTATGCCGCAAACCATCTGAAAGGCATTACCGCCATTATTGCCATGACCGAGTCAGGCCGCACCGCGCTGATGATGTCTCGTATCAGCTCCGGTTTGCCCATTTTCGCCATGTCTCGCCATGAACACACCTTGAATCTCACGGCGCTCTACCGTGGTGTTACACCGGTGCATTTCGACAGTTACACCGATGGCGTTGCCGCGGCCAACGATGCGGTTATTCGTCTGCGTGACAAAGGTTTCCTGGTGTCTGGGGATCTGGTTATCGTCACTCAAGGCGACGTCATGAGTACGGTCGGCACCACCAACACCTGCCGCATCCTGCGCGTCGAATAAACGTTTTCCGTTGGATGTAAAAAGCCCCTGGTGAACCAGGGGCTTTTTTTTATTGT
Organism: Symbiopectobacterium purcellii; assembly: GCF_019797845.1. Lineage (NCBI taxonomy): Bacteria > Pseudomonadati > Pseudomonadota > Gammaproteobacteria > Enterobacterales > Enterobacteriaceae > Symbiopectobacterium > Symbiopectobacterium purcellii. Next base: position 2,459,039 of record NZ_CP081864.1, read on the forward strand.
TTATTAACGTGGGCTTAAAACGTTTCCCAATTGCCTTCCGCTTTGGAGGCTGGCTTTTGCGCAGTTAATACCGGCACCGGGCTGACGACTGGTTTACGTACCGCCACGGCTTTTGGCGCTGATCCCACCGTCGCCAGTTGGAAGATAGAAACAATCTGATTGAGATAACGCGCCTGCTCTTCCAGCGAGGCAGAAGCAGAAGCCGATTGTTCAACCAACGCCGCATTCTGCTGCGTCACGCTATCCATTTCCACCACCGCCTGACCGACCTGGCTGATCCCCTTGCTCTGTTCGCTCGACGCAGAAGCAATCTCGCCCATGATATCCGTTACACTGGTCACCGCTTTGACGATATTCTCCATGGAACTGCCTGCCAGAGCGACCTGATCCGAACCAATCTTGACGTTATTGACGGATTCATCGATCAGCGTTTCGATCTCTTTTGCCGCCTGAGCACTGCGCTGCGCCAGATTACGCACCTCTCCTGCCACCACGGCAAAACCACGCCCCTGTTCACCTGCGCGTGCGGCTTCAACAGCCGCATTCAGCGCCAGGATATTGGTCTGGAATGCAATGCCGTTAATCACAGAAATGATATCGGCAATTTTTTGCGAGCTGCCGCTGATCGTACTCATGGTCTTGATGACGCCGTTGACGATATCGCCACCTTCATTTGCAGTCTGCGAAGCGTTCTTGGCAACCAGGCTGGCCTGATTGGCGTTATCCGCATTTTGTTTCACCACTGCGCTCAACTGCTCCATACTGGCAGCGGTTTGTTCCAACGCTGAGGCCTGCTCTTCAGTGCGTGATGAAAGATCGGTGTTGCCCGACGCAATTTCCCCGGCACTACGGTAAATTTCTTCGGCGCTACCGCGAATATCCGATACGGTCTTCACCCAGTTATTTTGCATTTGCTGAACGAAAGGAGCCAACTTGCCGACACAGTTTTTCCCCATCTGCTCCAAAGGCGTATGCAAAATGCCGTCTGCCAATACTTGCAAGTGCTGCTGAATGCGCTCCAACGGACGAACCACGAATGCTGCCAGATAGCGATCGGTCAGCACCACAATGACCGCACCCACGGTCAGCGCTGCAATCAGGATACGTTTGCACCATTCGACCCAACCGCTAATGCGCTTCTGTGCCTGCTCTTTTAAATCGGCGATAACCGCGTTGTATTTGTCGATAGCCGTGGTGAAATCACGGCGTAGCTCGCGGTAAGCGCCACTGGAGAGCTGTTGAAAGGTATCTGCTCTGTCACCTTTCAATGCCTCAAACATCGGGACCATGGCCTGACTATACAGCCGATAGGAGCTGTTATAGATTTCATCTACCGTCACGTTGTTGATATTGGCGTGATCGGTCACCTTAAACGTGTCCAGCCCTTGTTTTAAACGGCCCAACTCTTCCTCTGCCGTGCGTAATTCAGTAGCGAGTAATGTTGAATTGTTACTGGTTTTCGCTTCAGCGGCGCGATCCAATGCACTTTTCGCACGGTAATATTGACCGCTGGCGCCGTTGATAATGTCGCCATTAATTTGCTGTACGTTGGTGAGATCAATTTCATCGTTAAGTTGGCTAAGCGAGTAGAGTGCGAACGCCGAAACGCCGCCCCACAGCAAGGAAAACAGGATCAGGATAAGCACCAGCATGGTTCTTATTTTGGTATCGCGGATAAAATTCATAATATCTGCCCTGGGAAGGTAATGATTAGGGGTTCATCGGAGTGAACCAAATCCATGCTTCCTTGCGTGGAAACCGCGCAAGTCTACCTGCGGGCCGTGATTGTCCATAGTTGTGTAACGCTCAATGCGTTAAGGTTATCGGCATGTTATTGATACACTTGAGGGGCATGTTAAAATATTTTTATTATAATTAAAAAAAACATGTAATTTAGCGGCGACAACCAAGAGGGATAACTGAGGGTCATGCAAAATACGCGGTAACAGGCTGGCGCCTGCTACCGCCGCGTTAGCAAGGGAACGGCTTAGTCGCGAAACAGATCGTCCCGGCAGTAGGGCTCTGTTTCACCGGGTTTGCGGGTTTTCAATAGCTTCAAAATCCAGGTGTACTGCTCTGGATTTGGGCTGACCAGTTGCTCGACTTCTTCATTCATCCGTCGCGCAATCTGGGTGTCATCCGCCTCAAGTAAATCATCCATCGGTGGACGGATCACCACATCCAGTACCCCTTCTGCGGCGTTATACACCGGGAACAACGGCACAACGGAGGCTTTACAGACTTTCATCAAACGACCGATGGCAGGTAAGGTTGCTTTATAAGTGGCAAAAAAATCAACAAATTCACTGTGCTCAGGGCCATGATCCTGATCGGGCAGATAATAGCCCCAATAACCATTGCGGATTGAGCTCACAAAGGGCTTGATACCATCATTTCGGGCATGAACGCGACCATTAGTGCAAAGGCGTGCGCTGTTCCACAGATAATCCACCAGCGGATTTTTTTGATTGTGCATCATTGCCGCAATTTTTTGGCCTTTGGCAGAGATCAGCATGGCAGGAATATCGACGCCCCACCCGTGAGGTACCAAAAAGATGATATTGCGTTGTTGCTGCTGAAGCGCTTCGACGGTTTCCCAGCCGTGCCAGCGCAGTTTTTTCTGCACATGTGCCGGACCGCGAACCGCCACCTCAGCCATCATCACCATCGCCTGAGGTGCGGTAGCAAACATCCTGTCAATAATCGCTTCCCGCTTTGATTCCGACAGTTCAGGAAAACAATAGAGCAGATTGATTCTGGCGCGTCTTCTTGCGCCTTTGGCAAACCGTCCTACCAGTTTGCCCAACTGGCCCAACACCGGGTCGCGCCAGCGGGCAGGTACGTAGGTAGTTGCCGCCATGGCTCCTGCGGCCAGCCAGCCCCCCCAATAACGCGGTAGATAAAACTCGCGTTTGAACTCGGGGATAAACTCGGCGCTATTTTTTTTCTCTGTATTCATGCCTTAACTCTTCATATACAACATAGGGTAATGATAATTGTCCGCTCAGGTTTTGCAATCATCTTCCCGATAAACGCATGACCGGTATAAATAAAACAGCCGACAGCAAGCTGTCGGCTGAAGATGAACTGTACCGGATATTAATCAAACTTGAGCTGCGGTGTCACTTCTCTGACCTGTGCCAGATACTCGCGACGATCCTGACCAGCCAACCCTTCCGAACGCGGTAGTTTTGCCGTCAATGGGTTTACGGCTTGTTGATTGATCCAGAACTCATAGTGCAGATGCGGACCGGTAGAGCGCCCGGTATTGCCGGAGAGCGCAATACGATCGCCGCGTTTCACTTTCTGCCCGGGTTTCACCAGCAGGCGATTTAAGTGCATATAGCGCGTGGTATATTGGCGCCCGTGGCGAATCTCAACGAAATTACCCGTATCCGGCCCACGCGATGCGGCCACCACTTCACCGTCCCCGACCGAAAGCACGGGGGTCCCGACTGGCATGGAGAAATCCACACCGCGGTGTGGTGTCACTCGACCGGTGACGGGATTGAGGCGACGCGGATTAAAATTCGAAGAGACACGGAATTGTTTCATGGTAGGGAAACGCATGAAGCCACGGGTTAACCCGGAGCCTTCCCGATCGTAGAACTTGCCGTCCGCTGCGCGGATAGCAAAGTAATCTTTATCACCGGTGTTAAGACGAACACCGATCAATTCGCTCTGTTCACTGCGTCCATCGAGAATTTCGCGAGACAGCAATACCGAGAAATTATCGTCTTTGCGCAATTTTCGGAAATCGAGCTGCCATTGCAGCGCCTTGATCACCGCACTCACTTCACTGTCCGTCAGACCCGCCGCTTTGGCACTCTGCACAAAACTGCCACTCAGGCGACCATTGATAACGCGGTTGTGCCACTCCCCCTTCTGCATCTCGACGCGTTCTTTAAAACCGTTATCGCCGCGTTCATAGATTCGGGTTTCGCGGCGCGACATCTGCCATGTCAGGCTTTGCAACTCACCATCATCGTTGACCGCCCAGGAGAGCTGCTGCCCGATTTTGAGATTTCGTAAGTCGTCGTGTTTATCTGCCAGCAGCGTCACATCAACCATATCAATGCCGTACTGGGTTAAAATACTGCTCAGCGTATCGCCTGTCGAAACCACATACTCATGCACGCTGCTGTCATCACTGCCGGTGGTACCCAGCTCATCCGCCGGGATCGCAACCGGCGGCGTCGGTTGCTCGATGCTTTCGCTATCCATTGGCTCACTGGCCTCAGGCGCGATCGTCTGCGGTGACATAACAGTTTGATTTGGCGTAGGAGCAGTGCTAATCGGGGCTTCTTTGACAGTAACAGGCGTATCATCAGCGGGGGGATAGACAACGGGCCGCCAAACGGCGACGGCCAGGGTGATGACACTCAACGACCCCAGCATTATGCGATGGGGTCGCGGCAAGTTGTTATACGCTATAGCGATAGTTCGGACTATCTGCTGCACTTATCGGCATCCTCATGATCTCTTCTCCAGGCAGCGGCTATACTGATCGGACAGCTGTAATAAAAATGCGGCATAACTGTCCTTACTTAGCGCAATGTTGCTTCCCAATGGATCCAGTACGCCAATGCGTACATCCGTTCCTTTGGCAACAGCGTTGATAACCGCTGGCCTGAATTGTGGCTCAGCAAAGACACATACGGCCTTCTGCTCAACCAGTTGTGTTCGTATCTGGTGTAAACGCTGTGCACCGGGTTGAATGGCTGGGTTGATAGTGAAATAGCCTAGCGGGCTTAACCCGAAACGCTTTTCAAAATAACCATAGGCATCGTGAAACACGAAGTAGCCCTTCCCCTTGACAGGTGCCAGCATATTAACAACTTTTTCTTCTGTCTGCGCGAGTTGATCTGTAAAATTAAGCAGATTCGCGTCTAGTTTGTCTTTCTTTTGTGGCATTAGTTCCAATAATTTTGCATGAATTGCGATTGCTGTCTGTTTTGCCATCTCTGGTGACAGCCAAATGTGCATATTGTACTCGCCATGGTGGTGCGTCGGCTATCTCATCTGCACCGTGATCGTGGTGCGCATCAGCACTTTCATGCGCGTGTTCATGCTCATGCTGGTGATCGGCGTCATCATGACCAGCGGCCTCATGATGTTCGTGTTCAGCTGCTTCAGCATGCTCATCATCATCATGATGCCCATTTTCTTTTATCAGCGCGTTCTTAATGGCAGGCAAACTTGCCAATGAAATCTGTGGTGATGTGGCATGGGATGCCAGCGGTTTAGTTAAAAACGCTTCCATTTCCGGTCCAACCCATACAATCAGCTCTGCTGACTGTAAACGCTGGACATCGCTCGGGCGCAGGGCATAATCGTGCGGCGATGCGCCATCCGGCAATAGCACCTCCGTGGACGTTACCCCATCAGCGATGGCGGCCGCGATAAACCCGAGAGGACGAACAGAACTGACGACCGCCGCCTGAGCACTGTCGACAGTGATACCCGCAAAGCATAGTGCACCCGCAACAAGCAGGGCTTTCAATTTTTGTTCATTTGGCGATTTTTTCGGTGTGAAGTTGGCTGACATGTGTGTTTTCTCATTCATTTACCGTTAATTTTGTAATATTATAACGTCACAGACACTCTGCAAACTGAATTTTATGTCTACACTCGTTTCGCTCGATCGCATATCCGTCGCCTTTGGTGAACGTAACGTGCTTAGCGACATCTCGCTGAACCTGCAATCGGGCCGCATTCTCACGCTGCTTGGGCCCAATGGCGCAGGAAAATCCACGCTGGTACGCGTGGTGCTCGGACTGCTGTCGCCCACGGCAGGCACCCTGCACAAACAACCGAATTTACGTATTGGCTACGTGCCGCAAAAACTGCACCTGGATGCTACCCTGCCCTTAACCGTGGGTCGCTTTATGCGGTTACGTCCCATCGTCAAGCAACAGGATATCCTGCCCGCGCTCAAGCGGGTGCAAGCCGCCCATTTGTTGGATCAACCCATGCAAAAACTCTCGGGTGGCGAAACACAGCGGGTGCTGCTGGCACGCGCGCTGCTCAATCAGCCTCAATTGCTGGTGTTGGATGAGCCCACGCAGGGGGTGGATGTCAACGGACAGCTGGCGCTGTACGACCTTATCAACCAACTGCGGCAGGAGTTTGATTGCGGCGTGTTGATGGTCTCGCACGACTTGCACCTTGTGATGGCCAAGACTGATGAAGTGCTGTGCCTGAATCAGCATGTGTGCTGTTCGGGTGCACCAGAGGTGGTCTCTCTGCATCCTCAATTTATCGCCATGTTCGGTCCCCGTGGCGCAGAACAACTGGCGGTGTATCGCCATCACCATAATCATCGTCACGATTTAAACGGACGCATTACTTTAAAACGACAGGGCGGCAACGACGCATGATTGACATTTTGCTCCCCGGTTGGCTGGCCGGTATGTTTCTCGCGTGCGCGGCGGGTCCGCTCGGTTCGTTCGTGGTCTGGCGACGCATGTCGTACTTCGGTGATACCCTGGCCCATGCCTCTCTGCTGGGTGTTGCCATCGGTTTTCTGTTGGACATCAACGTCTATTACGCCGTTATTCTGGTCACACTGCTGTTGGCGCTGGGCTTGGTGTGGCTTGAACGTCGCCCCTATCTTGCCATTGACACACTGCTTGGCATCATGGCGCATAGCGCGCTGTCGTTAGGACTGGTGGTGGTTAGCCTGATGAACAACATTCGCGTTGATTTGATGGCCTACCTGTTTGGTGATTTGCTGTCGGTTACGACGCAGGATTTATGGTTGATTGGGCCGGGCGTGCTGGTGGTGATCGCCATCATGTGCTGGCAATGGCGTTCATTGCTGTCCATGACCATCAGCCAGGAGTTGGCACACGTGGACGGCGTCAATGTACAGCGCACCCGTTTGCTCCTGATGCTGGTAACCGCATTGACCATCGGGCTGGCAATGAAGTTTGTCGGTGCACTGATCATCACCTCATTGCTGATCATTCCTGCCGCCACCGCGCGCCGTTTTGCGCGCACGCCGGAGCAGATGGCGGGTTTAGCCGTGGTGCTTGGGATGCTCGCCGTGACTGGCGGCCTGATTTTCTCCGCCTTGTACAACACCCCTGCGGGCCCTTCCGTAGTACTCAGTGCCTCGTTTTTGTTTATGCTGAGTCTGATTCGCAAACAACCCGCCTGAAAGCGGGTCAGGTTCTGTCTATACCGAAATGGCGATACGCGTGCGCGGTGGCAATACGTCCGCGCGGCGTGCGCTGAATAAAGCCCTGCTGAATCAGGTAAGGCTCCAGCACATCCTCAATCGTTTCCCGCTCTTCACCGATGGCCGCCGCCAGGTTATCCAGACCGACCGGTCCACCGGTAAATTTATCGATGATGGCCAGCAACAACTTGCGATCCATGTAATCAAAGCCTTCCGTGTCAACCGCCAGCATGTCAAGCGCCAGCCTCGCCGTTTCGGCATCGATGGCGCCACTCGATTTTACTTCCGAGTAATCTCGGACTCGGCGCAACAAACGGTTGGCAATACGCGGCGTGCCACGAGAACGTCGAGCCACTTCCAAGGCGCCCTCATCGGTAAGTTCCAACCCAAGGCAAGCTGCACTGCGACCGACAATATGCTGTAAATCTTCGACCTTGTAGAATTCGAGTCGCTGCACGATGCCAAAACGATCGCGCAGTGGCGAGGTCAAAGAACCCGCACGGGTCGTCGCGCCAATCAGGGTAAACGGGGGAAGGTCAAGTTTGATAGAACGCGCGGCAGGCCCTTCACCGATCATGATATCCAGTTGGTAATCTTCCATCGCAGGATAGAGTACTTCCTCCACCACAGGCGACAAACGGTGGATCTCATCGATAAACAGCACGTCATGCGGTTCGAGGTTGGTTAACAATGCGGCCAAATCGCCGGCCTTCTCCAACACCGGACCTGACGTGGTACGCAGGTTCACGTTCATCTCATTGGCAACGATATTGGCAAGCGTGGTTTTCCCTAAACCGGGCGGGCCAAAAATCAGTAGATGATCCAGTGCATCCCCTCGTTTGCGCGCGGCCTCAATAAAGATTTCCATCTGTTCGCGCACCACGGGTTGCCCGACATATTCCTCCAGCATGCGTGGACGGATCGCACGGTCAATGATCTCTTCTTCAGGTATTTCTTGCGCAGAGATCAGGTGGTCGGCTTCAATCATGGCAATCCCCTTACAGTGCCGCGCGCAGCGCTTCGCGGATCAGTGTTTCACAATCGGCACCGGGTCGGGCAATTTTGGATACCATCCGGCTGGCTTCCTGCGGTTTATATCCCAAAGCCACCAGCGCTGAGGCCGCTTCACTTTCCGGATCGTCTTCGGGCGCAGCGGTGGGTGCTGAACTGCTAAGAGGGACATCGAGGGTGGCGGGATTAAACAGGTCTCCGCTCATCCCTTTAAAGCGATCCTTCATTTCTACCACCAACCGTTCTGCCGTTTTCTTACCGACCCCCGGCAATTTGATCAACGTAGCGATCTCTTCGCGCTCAACGGCGCTGACAAACTGCTGCGCAGACATCCCTGAGAGAATAGCCAGCGCCAGTTTCGGCCCAACGCCGTTGGTTTTGATCAACTCACGAAATAACGCGCGTTCTTGCTTGTTGTTAAAACCAAACAGTAACTGTGCATCTTCCCGCACCACAAACTGGGTGAAAATGACCGCTTCCTGGTTCAAATCAGGCAGTTCATAAAAGCAGGTCATCGGCATATGGACTTCATAGCCAACCCCGTTGACTTCGATCAGCACCTGCGGCGGTTGTTTTTCCAGAATGATGCCTCTGAGACGACCAATCACGTTGACCTTCCTTTTCGTTACGTTAAAACCTTTTCGCTAGCTTATAGCATAAAAAAGGCTGGATGAATATCCAGCCTGATGTTCAACGCAGTCGCCCGCGTGCTAAATTCAGCCTGTCGGGGCCGATGCGTGTCAGATTCTGACTCAGATGACAGTGCGTAATGGCAATGGCGAGCGCGTCGGCCGCATCCGCCTGCGGATTCGCCGACAGCTTGAGCAAGGTACGCACCATGTGTTGCACCTGACTTTTTTCTGCCGCACCGGTGCCAACCACCGTTTGTTTTACTTGTCGGGCTGCGTATTCAAAAATCGGTAACCCGTGATTGACACCTGCCACAATCGCCACACCGCGCGCCTGCCCCAACTTCAGAGCTGAATCCGCATTTTTGGCCATAAAAACTTGTTCTATTGCCAGACAGTCGGGCTGAAACTGGGTGATTATCTCGCTTACCCCGGCATAAATCAGTTTCAATCGTGTGGGGAGATCGTCCACCCCAGTACGAATACAGCCGCTGCCTACATAGCTGAGCTGACGCCCTTGCTGGCGGATAATGCCATAGCCGGTAATGCGAGAACCGGGGTCGATGCCTAGAATTAGCGTCATAGCGCATCGCCCCCTGTAGACACGTTAACCGCAAGCCGCGAAAACACCATTACAGTGTCGCCGCTACCTCGTCTGAAATTTCACCGTTATGATACACTTCCTGCACATCATCACAGTCTTCCAGCATATCGATCAGACGCATCAGTTTTGGTGCAGTGTCTACATCCATGTCGGCATTGGTCGATGGGATCATGGACACTTCTGCGGATTCGGCTTTCAAACCGGCAGCATCCAACGCATCTTTCACCTGACCGAAGGTTTCCCACGGTGTAAAGACGTCAATCGCACCGTCGTCATAGGTCATCACGTCATCAGCACCGGCTTCCAGCGCCGCATCCATCACCTGATCCTCATCCAAGCCCGGCGCATAAGAGATAACGCCTTTTTTGGTGAACAGGTAGGCAACAGAACCATCGGTGCCCAGATTACCACCGCATTTAGTGAATGCATGGCGCACTTCGGATACGGTACGGTTACGGTTGTCACTCAGACATTCCACCATCACCGCCGTGCCGCCAGGACCATAACCTTCATAAATGATGGTTTCCATGTTGTTATCTTCATCACCACCAACACCACGCGCAATAGCACGGTTCAGGGTATCGCGCGTCATGTTGTTGGAGAGTGCTTTATCAATAGCCGCACGTAGACGCGGGTTGGAGCCCGGATCGCCGCCGCCCAAACGCGCGGCCGTCACCAGTTCGCGGATAATTTTGGTAAAGATCTTGCCGCGTTTTGCATCCTGCGCCGCTTTACGATGTTTTGTGTTGGCCCACTTACTATGACCTGCCATAAAAATCTCCGAAAAAAGCCTCTTCAGGCCGGATAAATAACAAATTCTTCAATCGCCTGCCGGTTGCTCCACGATTTGGTGAGTTGTGCCGCCTCGGGCACCGCTAACCAACGGTAGGCAAGATGCTCGGTGAGAACCACCGCGCGTTCACGTGGCAACGCCAGACAGAACCAGTGTTCTGTATTGTGCGTGATGTCAGGGGCATAGCGACGTCTCAAATGAGCAAAAAGCTCAAACTCGACACAGCGCTGACAGTCAAACAGTGATAACCCCTCAGCGGCGATATCGATGTTAACCTCTTCTTTCACTTCGCGCTGTGCGGTAAGCGCCGCAGTTTCTCCCTCCTCAAGGCTGCCAGTAACCGACTGCCAAAAATCGGGATCGTCGCGACGCTGAAGCATCAGCACCCGCCCGGTGTCCTGCGCATAGATAACGATCAGGGCCGAAACGGGACGCTTATAAGCCATCGGCGGTTACTCCGCATCCTGCGCAGGTTTCGCTTTCGCCACCACAGCAATAGACAGCTCTGCTAACGATGCCGGATTGGCGTAACTTGGCGCTTCCGTCATCAGGCAGGCTGCTGCGGTAGTTTTCGGGAAGGCGATCACGTCACGAATGTTTTCCGTACCGGTCAACAACATCACCAGACGATCCAGACCAAACGCCAGGCCAGCATGCGGCGGTGTACCGTATTTCAGTGCATCCAGCAAGAAGCCAAATTTTTCGCGTTGTTCCTGCTCGTTAATGCCCAGAATACGGAACACCGTCTGTTGCATTACGCTGCTGTGAATACGCACGGAACCACCGCCGACTTCATAGCCGTTCAGTACCATATCGTACGCGTTAGCGATGGCGGAAACCGGGTTACTTTCCAGTGCTTCAGGCGTCATATCACGCGGTGAAGTAAACGGATGGTGCATTGCGGCCAGCCCACCTTCGCCATCGTCTTCAAACATCGGGAAATCGATGACCCACAGCGGTTTCCAGCTTGCCAAATCGGTCAGGCCGAGATCGCGTCCCAGTTTAAGGCGCAGCGCACCCAATGCATCCGTTACCACTTTCGCGCTGTCCGCGCCGAAGAACAGAATGTCGCCGTCTTCAGCCGCAGCGCGTTCTAACAACGCTGCCAGCAGTGTCTCATTCAGGAATTTAGCCACCGGACTGGAAATCCCTTCGAGCCCTTTCTCCTTCTCGTTCACTTTAATGTAAGCGAGTCCCTTGGCACCGTAGATCTCGATAAACTTACCGTATTCATCAATCTGTTTGCGGCTCAGTTGTGCACCGCCCGGTACGCGAATCACCGCTACACGGCCTTTGGCATCGTTCGCCGGGCCGGAGAACACTTTAAAATCGATCGTTTTGAGCAGATCGGCGACATCCACCAGTTCCAGCGGGTTACGCAGGTCAGGTTTGTCGGAGCCAAAACGGCGCATGGCTTCAGCAAACGTCATGATCGGGAAATCACCCAAATCGACGCTCAAAATCTCTTGCCACAGTTCACGCACCAGCTTTTCCATCACTTCACGCACCTGCGGTGCCGTCATGAAGGAGGTTTCGACGTCAATCTGGGTAAATTCCGGCTGGCGATCCGCACGCAGGTCTTCATCACGGAAGCATTTAACAATCTGGTAGTAACGGTCGAAGCCCGACATCATCAGCAATTGCTTGAACAACTGCGGCGATTGCGGCAGCGCATAGAATTTGCCCTTATGCACCCGGCTTGGCACCAGGTAATCGCGCGCCCCTTCCGGTGTCGCTTTGGTCAGCATCGGCGTTTCAATATCCAGAAAATCGTGGCCGTCCATAAAACGACGCACAAAGCTGGTAATACGCGCACGCGTTTTTAACCGCGTCGCCATTTCAGGGCGGCGCAAATCGAGATAGCGGTATTTCAAGCGCGCTTCTTCGGTGTTGGTTTGATTGGCGTCCAGCGGCAACGGCTCTGAGCGGTTGATAATCGTCAGCGCGGTCGCAAACA